>CAWEQG010000014.1:0-147254 GCA_963811135.1 uncultured Solirubrobacterales bacterium
TTCTCCATGCCGGTTTATCCCGGCGCCTCGAGACTTCCGCTCTGGCCGCTCGGTCGTTTTCTGGGCGAATGAGCTACCGGCGGCCACCACGCCGACGCCGCTTCGCCTGTGATTGGGCCAGCGATCCCGCGGAACCCGCGGCGCGCTTGCACATTCAGCGAGAGCAGCAGGCCGGAGGGCTACGATCGTCGTAGTGGATGCGCTCGGGATCAGCGAGTACGAGGTCGACGGTGGGCCCACCGTGTTCTTCTTGGCGCGCGATTACACGGACGACCGCAGCTCGGGAGCCGAGTACGAGCGTGGGCGGGCGGAGATCATCAAGACGGACAATACGAGCCTGTTCCGCGTCAGGACTCCCGACGACGGGCGGCACATCCTGTTCGTACTGCGGTTCTGATGACATCGGAGGGTGAACCCGAGGTCCGCGCCGGGCCAGCTCCGGCCCGCACCGATGGCGATGGACACGCGGCGGCGCCGTTGCGCGAGCTCGAGGGTGCTCCCGATGTGCTCGCGGAGGCGCGTGAGGAGCTGCTCGCGCTGAAGTCCGGAGCCATGTTCGTGTGCGCGCGGCGCGACGGGGACATCCGTCCTGCGCGCGCGTCGGGGGAGGGTCTCTACATCGGGGACACTCGACATCTATCCGAGCTGCGCCTGACCGTGGGTGGATCGCGGCCGGTGCTGCTTTCTTCGGTGATGGAATCGGGCCATTACGCGGTGATCAACGCCACCAACCCGGTGCTGCGCTCCGCGGGCGGTGTCCTGGTGGCGCAGGAGACGCTGAACGTGCGGCGCACGGTGTTGATCGCGGATCGCCTGTTCTACCGGGTGCGGGTGCGCAACTTCGGCGCCGAGCCGGTCGTGACGACGGCCGAGGTCTCGCTGGCTGCGGATTTTGCCGACGTGTTCGAGGTCCGTGGCGTGGGTCGGGAGACGGAGGGTCGCGTGCTGGAGCCGTTCCACGACGAGGATCGTGTGCGGTTCGGATATCTGGCAGCGGACAGCGAGCATCGCGAGACGCTCGTCGAGCTCGAGCCCTCGCCGGCCAGCGTCAGGATCGACGGCGGGCGCGTGCACGTGGCATGGAACGTGCGGCTCGACGTGCGTGAGTCGATCTCGCTGTGGATCACGGTCACACCGACCAGCGTCGGAGGCGGAGAGGCGGAGCCGACAGCCGCGCGGGCGGCCGCCGCGCTCGAGTCTGCCCGCGCGGGATGGGTTGGCGCGTGCGCGCAGGTCGCCACCGACAACGAGCTGTTCGACCGTCTGATCGATGCCTCCGTGCGTGATCTGCACGCATTGATGATGCCGGTCGGGGCCGATCAGCTGCCGGCGGCCGGCATCCCGTGGTATGTCGCGCCATTCGGTCGCGACTCGCTGCTCTGCTCGTGCGAGTCGCTGATGATCAACCCCGAGGTCGCGCGGGGCACGCTACTGGTGCTCGCGGGGCTGCAGGCTCAGGCCGACGAGGGCTGGCGCGATGCCGAGCCGGGCAAGATCCTGCACGAGCTGCGCACTGGCGAGCTCGCCCGCACCGGACACATCCCGCACACGCCCTACTACGGCACGGTCGACGCAACGCCGCTGTTTCTGATGGTCGCGGGCGGCTACTACCGCTGGACGCTCGACCTCGACACGATGCGTCAACTGCGACCGGCGCTCGACGCCGCGCTCGGATGGATCGATGTGTGGGGCGATCGCGACGGCGACGGGTTCGTGGAGTACGAGCGGCGTGGTCCGGCGGGTCTCATCAACCATGGCTGGAAGGACTCGCACGACTGCATCGTGCACGCCGACGGGGCGATCGCGGAGGGCCCGATCGCGCTCGTCGAGGTCCAGGGCTATGTGTACGAGGCGAAGCTGCGGATCGCCGACGTCTACGAGGCACTCGGCGACTCGCCGCGGGCCGACCAGTTGCGCTCCGAAGCCGGTGCGCTGCGGGCGGCGTTCAACGAGGCGTTCTGGGATCCAGACGAGGGGTTCTTCGTGCTCGCTCTCGACGGGCGAAAGGCGCAGGTCCGCAGTGTTACGTCAAATCCGGCGCATTGTCTGTATTGCGGGATCGTGGATGATGACAAGGCGGGGCTGGTCGCGGAGCGGTTGATGGCGGCGGACATGTTCTCCGGTTGGGGGATCAGGACCCTGTCGGGCAGCTCGCCGGCGTATAACCCGATGAGCTACCACAACGGCTCCGTCTGGCCGCACGACAACGCGATCGCGGCGGCCGGGCTGAAGCGCTACGGGTTCGACGCCGCGACAAACCGGATCGCCGGTGGGCTGTTCGACGTCGCTTCAGGCGCGCGCGACTTCCGTCTACCCGAGCTGTTCTGCGGCTTTCAACGCGAGGGATCGAGCGCGATCGTCGCCTATCCCGTCGCGTGTATCCCGCAGGCATGGGCGGCGACCGCGCCGTTCATGCTGCTCCAGGCGATGCTGGGGATCTCCGCGCACGCACCGAACGACCGCCTCACGGTTGACCGCCCACGTTTACCGGACTGGCTCGGGGCCGTTGAGATTCGAGGCATTCGCGTCGGCGGCTCGGAGGTGAGCCTCGCGTTTCGCCAGACGGGACCAAGCACCGGGTTCTCACTGCTCGAGCAGCAGGGCAACGTCCGCGTGACGATGACGACATGAGCCCGATGGAGGGCATGTCGAGAGCCGGTCCGATGGTGCCGACCTTCGGCTGGCTCAGGGTGCGCTGGCCATCGCGGGCGATACGCTCGCCCAGAGCGGGTGCGCTGCGCCGAGCGGGTGTGCTACGGAGCGATACGTGCGCTCGTAAGCGGCGGCGACGGCGTCGACGTCGCAGTGCTCGGCAACCCAGGCTCGGCAGTCGCGTGGCGCGATGCTGGGTAGCCGGCCGACTGCGGCGGCCATCTCGCGCTCGTCGTCGACAAGGAAACCCGTCTTGCCGTCGATGACTAGCTCTCGAGCCGCGCCCTCGGGAAACGCGATTACCGGTGTCCCGCAGGCGAGCGCCTCGATCATCACCATTCCGAACGGTTCATCCCATCGAATCGGCATCAGCAGCCCGCGGGCACGCGCGAACAGTGAGCGCTTGACCGATCCCCCGACCTCGCCCACGAAGCGGACCCGGTCGCCGTCGATGTGGGGGGCGACTTCTCGGTCAAAGAACGCTTGCTGGCCGGGTTGGATGACGCCCGCCAGGACGAGCGGCACGTCCGCGGCGTGGGCGGCGGCGATCGCGCGGTGGGGTCCCTTCTCGGGCGTCATCCGTCCGATCCAGAGCAGGTAGTCGTCCTTTTGCTCGTGTAGCGGCCAAGCCCGCATGTCGATTGGGTTCGGGACCGAGCGAACGGGGCCCAGGCCGGGCGGGGCCGAGCACAGCTGCGCACGGCTGATGCCCACCAGCGTCGCCTTATGGCCGTGGTGGGCGTAGAACTCCGCCGTGCTGGCCGTGAACTGACCGTGCAGCGTGTGCACCAACGGCGTGTCGATGCGGTCCGCCATCGCGAGCGCCGTGAACCCGCAGTGGTCGTGAACGACGTCAAACCGGTCCTCGCCCGCGGCGAAGTCGATCTTGTTGAACGCCCGCGCGACGTGGTCGGCCTCATGCAGTGACCGCTCGATCTCGTCGGCGTGGGACTTGGCCAGAAGAGTCACGACCTTCGCGCTTGAGACAGAGCCCGGAGCGCAGAAGAGCGTCACCGCGTGCCCTCGCCGGACGAGAGCCTCGGTGAGCGCGCTGACTACCGACTCAACTCCCCCGTAGCCGGGCGGGGGCACAGATATCCACGGCGGAGCAAGCATTGCGATGCGGAGCGGTGCTGTGGACCGACGAGCAGGCGCGGGGGCAACCAAGAGCCGCGGCGCTGAGACTGAGGACTGGTCGCGCAACAGAGGCGGCCGCAACCTAGGTACAAGTGCTGCGCTCACGTTATCCACTGACAGTCCCTCACGAGCCTCTCGGGGAGAGCGGTCGCGGGCAGAGAGGTCAGAAAGACACGAGCGAGCGCACGATCGCCTACAAAATCGCGCACGATCGTTCCGTTCAGTTTAGCAGGTGACCAGGGCCGCTTCCTGGGCGCGCGGGGTCGATCTGGCTCTCGGCGGTTCGTTGATCGCGAACAAGACTTCGCGGCAAGTCGTGAGCGGGAGTGCGTGCAGAAGGGGACTAGACTTGTGTGCGTAGGCCGTTTCACGCTTGTGCGAAGTTACATCGCGCGGATTTCCGGTCGGCCCAGCCATCCGAGCGGCGACCTCACGGACAGTTTCGTCCGAGCAACGGGAAGCCCGTCCAACTAGAGCAGTCGACATCGCCGCGGCGACTCGCGCTCTTGAAAGGTCGCCGACATGCAGCGCACCCCCGCAGCCGAGCCCACCCGCTCGCCGGTCCCCTCATGAGCGCACCGAGCGTCAATTCCGCGATCGCGGCCCGGCTCGCGCGGCGCTTTGAGGCGATCGTGTTCGATTGGGACGGTATCCCGGCACCCGACCGCCCCGCGGCAGCCACCCGACTGCGTCGCCGCGTCGAGGACGCGTGCGAGGCCGGGATCGAACTCGCGATCGTCAGCGAGGCGGGCGTCGAGACCGTCGACGGTGAGCTAGGGGCACGGCCCGGAAGCCGCGGAGGTCTCGTGCTGGCACTCAACCGCGGCTCGGAGGTGTACCGCGTCGATCGAGACGGCCCACAACTTGTCAAGCGTCGCACCGCATCCCGTGAGGAGGAGGCCGCTTTGTCGCGTGCGGCAGAGCTCACCGTCGAGCGCCTCTCGGCGCGCGGCCTCAAAGCTCTGATCGCGCCCGAGCGGCTGAACCGTCGTCGGATCGATCTCATTGCCGAGCCCAAGTGCACCGACCCGCCGCGCCAGCGCGCCGGAGAGCTGACCGTTGCCGTCGAGGACCGCCTGGCGGCCGCCGGCGTCGCGGAACTCACCGGGGCGGTGGAGATCGCGAGCGCCGCCACCGCGGACGCAGGCCTTGCCGACCCGCGGGTCAGCGCCGGCGCCGAGCATCTGGAGATCGGCTTGACCGACGCTTCGGACTCGGCCCGGTGGATCATCCGCGAGCTGTGGCGAATGGGCATCGGCCCGGGCCAGGTGTTGGTCTTAGGCGACGGTTTTGAATCGCTCTTGTCGGTGGGGGTCCGGCTCGGCGGTGTTCCAACCACCGTTGTGAGATTTGGCGGCGGCCACGAGATGTTTGCGCGTGTGCTCGAGGACCAGATCGCGCGCCGGGACAATGGCGAGCTGCCGGTGGTCAGCGCCGATCCCGAGTGGACGCTCCCGGTCGATGAGACCGAGCCGCGGCTCGAGCGCGTTCACGAGTCGCTACTGACGCTTGGCGACGGGCGGCTCGGGACGCGCGGCAGCCTGCTCGTCAGCGATCCCGCCGAGGGCCCGAGCGTGTTGCTTTCAGGCGTTTACTCCGGTCAGGGTCCCGAGACTCAGCTCCTCGCGGGGCCGAGGTGGAACACGCTCGAGCTCGCCGGCGCGCCCGAGCTGTCCACTCGCCGGGTTCTCGATCTGCACACCGGGACGCTGTCTCAGGAGCTCCTCGCGGGTGACGCGCGGCTTCAGGCGCTGCTGCTCTCCAGTCTGGCCCGGCCGGCAACGACCGTCATGCGCGTCCGCGGTCGCGGCGCCACGCCGCTGGTCGGGCACGGGATGCAGCCGCCGCCGGACGTTGAGCATGAGCGCGGCGAGAAAGATCGCTGCGTGTGGATGCGCGTTGCCGGCTCACCGGGTTCGATCGTCGCGGCCAGCTACGAACGGTTTCGCGACCAGCGACTCCGCGGCGCGGGCGCGGACTGGGTCCTCGATCGGCTTGCCTGTTACGAAGGCGCGCCGGCTGGGCGCGCTGACGAACGCGCAGGGCTAGCTCGGGTCGATGAAGCGCGGGAACTCGGGTTCGACACCATGCTCAGCGATCACCGCCGTGCGTGGGCAGCGCGGTGGGAGGACGCCGACGTCCGCATCGATGGTGACCGCGAACTGCAGCTCGCGGTCCGCCTCGCGTTGTTTCATCTGATCGCATCGGTCGCCGATGAAGGCGAGGCGGCGGTCGGAGCGCGCGGGCTGACCGGCGCTGGTTACCACGGCCATGTCTTCTGGGACAGCGATGTCCACGTGCTCCCGTTCCTGGCTGCGACGCATCCGGGTGCCGCCCGGGCGATGCTCGAGTACCGCGTACGGCGGCTGCCGGTGGCGCTCCGGGCGGCACGGGCTCAAGGCCGCGCCGGGGCGCGGTTCCCGTGGGAGTCCGCGGCCTCTGGCGAGGATGTGACCCCTGCCTCGGTCACTAACGGCCGCGGCGAAGTCGACCCCGTCTACTGCGGCATCCAGGAAGAACACATCGTCGCCGACGTGGCATGGGCCGCCGCCCACTACATCGACTGGACCGGCGACCAAGCGTTCGCCGCCGGGCCAGGGCTCGAGTTGCTCGTCGAGACGGCGCGCTGGTGGGCCTCGCGGATCGAGCTCGACGCCGATGGCAGCGGTCACATCCGGGGCGTGATGGGCCCCGACGAGTACCACCCGCTCGTCGACGACAACGCCTACACCAACGTCATGGCTCGCTGGAACCTCCGGCGCGCCGCGGCCATGAGCGCCCGAGTGGCCGACAAGACCGAGCGCCACCGCTGGCTGGAGCGGGCTGACGCGCTCGTCGACGGCTATGACCCCCTGACTGGTATCTACGAGCAGTTCGAGGGCTTTCACCAACTCGAGCCGCTCGTGATCCCCGACCTGGCGCCACGGCCCGTCGCTGCCGACGTGCTGCTCGGTCACGAGCGCACCCGGAACGCCCAGGTCGTCAAGCAGGCCGACGTGCTGATGCTGCACTACCTCGTACCCGACGAGGTCGCGACCGGCTCGCTTGAGCCAAACCTCAAGCACTACGATCCGCGGACCGCGCACGGGAGCACCCTCTCACCGGGCGTGCACGCCGCGTTGTTCGCGCGTGCCGGTCAGCCCGAGGCCGCGCTTGAGATGCTCCGCATCACCGCCCGCCTCGACATCGACGACATCGGGCACACGACCCGCGACGGGGTGCACCTGGCCGGGATGGGCACCGTCTGGCGCGCCCTCGCCTACGGCTACGCCGGCCTGCGACCCGCCGGCAACGCGCTCGCGATCGACCCCATGCTCGCGCCCGGATGGGAGACACTCGACCTCCGGGTGCGATTCCGCGGCAGCCGCGTGCACGTTCAAATCCACCCAGAAACCGTTCACGCCAGCGCCGACCCACCGATCAGCGCACTGAACCCCGCCGGCGAAACCGTCGTCCTGACCCGCGCCGCGCAGGCATTCGAGCTCTCACCGAAGACCCCGACGAGAGCCCGATAGCTCTCCGTTAGGTTGTCGCGGGTTGCAACGGTGACGTTGGAGCTGCCTGGGTTGCGGCGACCCAGGTAGGGTTCGGCCGTGAGCGTTGAGAGTAATGGCGGGGGCGGCGCGGGTTTGGTGTTGGGTGGCGGCGGGGCGCGTGGGGCCTACGCATCCGGGGCGTTGTCGGTGCTGTTGCGCGAGCTTAAGGATCAGGTGAAGGTGATCGTCGGGACGAGCGCGGGGGCGCTGATCTCGGCGTACCTGGCGGCAAATTGGCATCGTCCTGTTGAAGAGGCGATCGAAGACGGGCTGAGCTTTTGGCGGGAGCTGCGATTCGGGGACGTGTTCGCGCCGCTGATGGCGCTTGGCGGGGCGGCTCGGTTCGCGCGCTACGTCGGCGAGTTCCTGCCCGTGAGCAGCCTGCACGCCCCGTCGATACTGCACCCCGAACCGCTGAGGCCGACGCTTGGAAGGCTGGTGGACTTTGACCAGCTGGGCGGGAACATCCGTGAGCAGCAGTTGGCGCTTGGGGTAGTCGCGACCCCCGCTCACAGCAACAGGTCGGTCGTCTTTCATCAGGGCGGGACGCCGCGACACCGCGACGACCCGTTGCGCGGGATCGAGTATGTCGCGACCCCCAAGCTGAACGCAGATCACGTGCTGGCGTCCTCTGCGATCCCGGCGCTGTTCCCGGCCGTGCGCGTGAGCGAGCCCGAGCAAGCGGCTGGCTGGTACTTCGACGGTGGCCCGCGCCTGAACACGCCGATCAAGCCGGCGCTATGGCTGGGGGCCGAGCGCGTGATCGTGATCGCGCTCAATTCGGTCGCCCCGAGCCGGACCGCACCGCCCGACCACCAGCCCGACTTCTACGTCGGGGCCGCGCACCTGCTGCACGCCGCGTTGGGCGACCCGCTTGCCCAGGACATCCGGACACTAGCCAACAGGAACGCATTGATCGCTGCCCGGGGTGCTGCTGAGGAGCGGCATTCCGGCGCCGGGCTCGCTGCACCCCAGCAGCAGCCCGGCGACCTAGAGGAGCCGGTCCAGCCCGTGCCGTACATCTTCATCGCTCCCGAGGACCCATCGGCGATCGGCGAGATTGCCAGACGCGTCTACCGCAAGCACTACCGGCGCCCCTGGAACCCGGGTGCGCGCGATCTGTGGCTGCTCGGAAAGATCCTCGACGGGGGTGCCGACGCCATGCACGGCGAGCTCTTGAGCTACGTGTTCTTCGCCGGCGAGTTCGCCGAAGAGCTGATCGAGCTCGGCCAAACCGACGCGCGGCGCTGGATCGACCAGCACCCGGCAAACCTATGGCAGCTCGACCCACTACCCGACTGGACGCAGAAGTGAGCGGCCGCGTCATCCTCCGCAACGCTACCGACTGGCGCGGTCACCGCCTGCGACCTTCGCCTCATGGAGGGCAGTGTGGGCGGCGGCCAGCGCGTCGTTCTGCGTCGGCGTGCCCGGGTCGAGGAATGTGCCCCCGATGCTGACGGTGGCGCGCACGCGACTGGAACCGACGGTGTGTGACTGCTCGCGCACCGCCGTGCAGAGGTCGTCGGCCAAGCTCCGGAGGAGGTGGGGCGCCATGGCGGGGAGTACCGCGGCGAACTCGTCTCCGCCGGTCCGGGCCAGCGTCTCGTGCGGTCGTAGGCGCTGCGCGAGTGCGTAGGAGATGCTCTGGATCACTCCCTTCGCGGCGTGCGGACCGTGGCGCTGGATCACCTCGCGGTATCCGTCTACGTCGATGCACAGAAGTGCTCGTCGCTCACCGTCTTGTGGTGTGCAATCGAGCTCGTCCTCGAAGCGCCGGCGGTTCCACAGGCCGGTTAGATCGTCGTGGTCACCAGGATCCAGCGCTCCCGGATCGAGCGCTGCTGGTTCGGGCGCGTCGTCATCTGGACGCGTTTGACGTTCGCCCCCTTCCGGGTGCGCGGCTCGGGGTCTCGAAGACGGCCACCCGAGCGCGTCGCCGCGGTCGCCGTTCACAGCCGGCTGCGGCGCTGGCAAGCTCCTGCGCTAACGCCGCCAGCACCATGCTCAGCTGCGACGCGCGCGTGACCAAAGCACGATCATCGCCGGTGTCCGCCGACCGCACCGCGACCGTCAACACGCCACGCGTGCTGGCCATTTCCTGGTTCTGGGAGTTGTCTGGCCGCACTGACGGCCTGGCCTTTCCCTTTGCGCCTCGGGTGAACGCTCCGACACGCCAACGCGCTTCGGCAACGTCAGGTGACGCTCAGCTTTCTCCGCGCCGGCGCGCCGGCAACCCGGACTCGCACTCCCTACAGTCCCCTCTACGAGCCGCCGATGGGCTTCGAGGGTCGGGGGAGGCGGAGCATCGCGCTCGAGAGGGCCGCCGGAAAACGTCGGTGGCGACGGCGGGTCAGAGAAGAGCCGGCAAGAGGCCGGCCGGGATAATCTCGATTTCAGGCGCCGTACCCGAGGGCAGCTCGAGACCTGGGGGTTGGTGATGGGTCGTGATCGGATCGACGGGGTCGGTAACGTATCGGCGGTCGGCTATCCGTGGCGGGGGTCTGCGCGACCATCGCCTGGAGGCCACTGTCATGGAGCCGGCCCTGATCGGCGGATACGGGACTGGCGAGTTGCGCGTACATGAGCTTGGGATCGGACGTCGGCGCCGGTGAGTCCTGACCCGCTCCCCGATCGGTCCCCGACGGTGACGACGGAGCTCCTGGTCCGTGACGTGATTCTGGGAGATGGGTCGAGTTTGCGGCTGGTCGCGCCGGGCCCCGGGGACTATGAGGATGTGAAGGCGTTCTATGATCGGCTCTCACCGGAGAGCCGGTACATGCGCTTTCACGGGGTGGTGCGCACGGAGTTTCCGGCCCGTCATGTGGTCGAGGCTGGCGGGGTTGACCGGTTCGCCTTGATCTGCCGGCACGGTGAGCGGGTGGTCGCGGTCGCGAGCTACGATTGTCTGCGCGAGCCGGGTGCCGCCGAGGTTTCGTTTGCGGTAGCCGACGATTTCAGGCGTCGCTGGACCGCGACCCGGCTCCTCGAGCAGCTCGCGGCGGTCGCCGCGGAGCGGGGGATCCGCCGGTTTTACGCCGAGGTGCTGGCCGATAACACCGCGGCTATGGGCGTCTTTCAGGGGGCCGGGTTCGCGGTTCGGCGCGAGGGCGCTGGGGGCGAGGTCATGGTCGTGCTCGACATCACGCCGACGGCGAGTGCGAGTGAGCGAATCGACGAGCGCGATCATCGAGGCGCGGTCGCGTCGCTGCGATCGGTGCTCGCGCCGGGCTCGGTCGCGATCGTGGGCGCGAGAGATGCCCCTGAGGACCCCGGCGGCGCGGTGCTGTCGAACGTGATCGACGGTCATTTCCGGGGGGTGGTCACAGCGATCGACGCGGCGGGGGGCGTGATCCGGTCAAGTCGCGCCGCGCCGAGCATCACTGGGCTCGGGGAGGTGCCGGAGCTGGTCGTGATCGCTGTCCCGGCGGAGGAGATAGTGGAGGTCGCGCGCGAGGCGGCGGCGAAGGGTTCCAAGGCGCTGGTCGTACTCAGGGGCGAGATCGCGGATGAGGGCGATCAGGCGGGTCAGCGGGAGCAGCAGCTGCTGGAGGTAGTGCGTGACGCGGGTATGCGGTTGGTCGGACCGAACTGCCTGGGGGTGCTGAACACCGACCCGGGGGTGAGCCTGAACGCGACGTTCGCGGGTTTCCACGTGCCGGCCGGGCGGCTCGCGATCTGCTCGGAGTCGGGAGCTATCGGGATCTCGCTGCTCGGACATTCCGCGGCTCGACGGCTTGGGATCTCGAGCTTCCTGTCGCTTGGCCGCCGTGTGGACGTCTCGACCAACGACCTGCTCGAGCTGTGGGAGGAGGACCCGCGCACGGCCGTGGTCGTGCTGTACGTCGAGACGTTCGGCAACCCTGAGCGGTTCGCGCGGATCGCGCGGCGGGTCGCGCAGCGCAAGCCGATTCTCGCGATCAAGGGAAATCGTCGCCCCGACACAAGGCGCAACGGGGCGCGTTCGCACACAAGCATCGCCTTGCGCGGGCACGCGGCGGTGGACGCGCTGCTTCATCACGGCGGCGTGCAGCGGTTCCGAACCGGGGAGGAGCTGTTCAACGCCGCCGAGTTCTTCGACCGGCAGCCACTTCCGGCCGGGCGTCAGATCGGGATCGTGACCAACTCGGCGGGGATGGCGACGCTCGCGGCCGATGCCTGCTCGACCCGAGGATTGCTCGTCGCGCACGCCAAAGGACCGGTCCGAAACCCACTCGTGATGCGCATTCGCGCCGGCTATCAGGACTACGTGAGTGGCGTGCGCGGAATCCTCCAAGACACCGGAGTGGACGCGCTGATGGTGTCCTACGTCGATCCGCTCGGCGGCGATCCCGATGGAATCCTCGAGGCGATCTCGATCTCCGCGGCCGGGCAGGGCAAGCCCGTGGTGGCGTGCGTCGTGAGCGCCGAGGGTGAGCTGCCCACCGGCCGCAGCATTGCCGTGCCGAACTACCGCTTCCCGGAATACTGCGCGGACGTCTTGGCGCGCGCGGCGGAGCGCCGCGAATGGCTCTCGCGGCCGGTCGGAGAGCCTCCCCGGTACGACGATCTCGATCCAGCGGCAGCCCGGAGGCTGATCGAATCGCTGCTGGATCGCGGGCGCGAGGGAGCGTGGCTGGCGGGCGCCGAGGCGGAGGCGCTGCTCGCGACGCATGGCCTGACTGTCGTGCCCTCCTATCAGTGCCAGACGATCGACGACGCGCTCGCCGCTGCCGAGCAGGTCGGCGGGCCGATCGCGCTGAAGGCCGATCTTCCGCCGCCGGCCTACGCCGGTGAGATCGACGCAGTGCTGCTCGGCCTGCACGGCCAAGCAGCAATCCGAGCCGGCTGGGAAGAGCTCGAGCGTCGGGTGCGGCAGGCCGGGCGTCCATTCATCGGAGCGGTTCTACAGCGCCTGATGCCACCGGGCGTTGACGCGCTCGTCGGCACGGTCATCGATCCAGAGTTCGGGCGGGTGATGGCGGTCGGGCTCGGCGGCCGGCACGGCGGGCTCGCGGGCACCTCCGCTTTCCGCCTGCCCCCGGTCACCGACCTCGACGCGTACGAGCTGGTCGACGCCTCCGAGGCGCTCACTAGCCAACTCGACGGCTCGCGCGGCCTGCCAGCGCTCGACCGAACCGCGCTCCGGGAGCTCGTGCTGCGCTTCGCGCTGCTGTTACGCGAAGCGCCAGAGATCGTCGAGGCCGATCTAAACCCGGTGCGATGCATGACCAACGGCTGCGCCGTACTCAACATGCACCTACGGATCCAGCGCGAGCGACCGAGCGAACGCGTCAAGACCTGGTGATCGGCCCACGGCGCAGGCCCGATCCGGGCCTGCCGGCTGCCCGGTTGCACGCCCCCCAAAAAATCAAGGTGAGCGGCGACCCGGGGACTGGCGTAACGCCGATAGGACGTCCGGACCATTCCCATAGTCAAACCCGGCAGCCCCCGCCTCGCGTCTCGCAACCACGCATCGCCGTGGTCGGTGGCATCCAGGCTCACGTCCTTACACCACGCGCTTCTAGCCGAACCGCGAGTAACCAATTCAACTCGCACCGCATCGCAGTAGTTCGATAAGCGTGCCAAACCTGGATGTTCCGCGGGTACCTGCAGCCAGCGCTTGATCCGCTCGAGGGAAACGTCGAAGCGGCCCGGCTGTCGGGTAACGCACAGGCGATCTGTTGGAGCCTGTACGGGCTCTCACAAGTCCGCGCTCGCGATCGGCGAGATCGAGCGCGGAATGTCCGCCGCGCAGGAGGCCCTCGACGTGGGCGACGATGGGAAGCCCAGCCACCACGTGGCATACGCAGCGCTCGTGCTCGCCCAAGCTCACCTGCTCACCGCCAGGCCGGACCGCGGTGTCGGGTTGCTGGAGCGCGCATCGGGCGGGCCTCAGCCGCGATGGCCTTCTCCAGCGTCTCGGTCGTCACGAACGCGCTGCGCCTGCGGCGGTTCAACGCCGCACGCTCAGAGACCTCCCGGCAGCAACCAACTTCCCACGTCGCCGGGCCGGCGCTAGTGTCAGCTGGGGCCACGGCGAGGGTGTGAACTCAGCGACGGGAGCGACGAGATGAAGCGCATCGGACTACTGGGCGGAATGAGCTGGGAGTCCTCGGCCGAGTACTACCGGTACATCAACCAGGCCACCCGCGACCGACTCGGCGGCCTTCATTCGGCGGACTGCCTGCTGCGCTCGGTCGACTTCGCAGAGATCGAGGGACTACAACGAGCCGGCGAGTGGCAGCGGGCCGGTGAACGGCTCGCGCGCGAGGCAGCCGCGCTCCAGGCCGCCGGCGCCGAGCTGCTCGTGTTGTGCACCAACACGATGCACAAGGTCGCCGCCGCGATCGTCGCCGCCATCGAAATCCCCTTCGTGCACATCGCCGACACCACCGCCCACGCCGTCCGGGCACAGGGGCTGTCGACGGTCGGCCTGCTGGCCACCGGATACACGATGGAGCAGGACTTCTACACCGGCCGCCTGCGCGACAAGCACGGTCTCGCCGTACTCATTCCCGATCCGCCCGACCGGCGCCTCGTCCACAGCGTGATCTACGACGAGCTCTGCCGGGGCATCGTCAATGACCGATCACGAGCGGAATACCGGCGCATCATGCGCGACCTGGCCGACCGCGGCGCCGAGGGCATCCTCCTCGGCTGCACCGAGATCGACCTGCTCGTCGGCGTCGCCGACTCGCCGGTCCCCATCTTCGACACCACCCGGCTACACGCCGAACGCGCCGTCGAGCTCGCCCTGATCCCGAGCCACGCGAATGCGTGACCAAGACCAGCACGAGCGTGCGAGGCCCTCCTGGCTTGAGGCTGTTGCTGGGCTTGTCAGCCGCGGAGCGCGCGGAGAGCCTTGCCGTCGCGGAAGGCGATGGAGCAGATCGCGGTCGAGGTCTCACCAGCCGCGTAGTAGATCGCCTTCGCCCGGCCGGTGGCCTGTTCGCGGCTTGCCTTTGTCGAGAGGGCGACGCAGAACGGGGCGGCCTGATCGTCTCGCCATAGGCTGACAGGGCAAGCACGACCGCTGCTCGGGTGAAAGCCGGACCGACCGCTCAGGCGGCTCGGAGCGCGTCCGTGGAGGCGCTCGTGAGAAGCGCGGTGATCGCGCGGCGCCGCTCGGCCCGATCAGCACGATGCAGAGTCAGGATTCCGTCGAGGTGGTCAATCTCGTGCTGCATCAGCGAGGCGGAGAAACCCTCGCAGTCAAATTCGACTGCCTTGCCGTGGACGTCATAGCCCGCGACGCGGACGGCGACGGGACGTCGCACTTGTACCGGGACCGCGTTGAAACTGAGGCAGCCCTCGAGGAACGTCGCGACGTGCTCGGAAGACCAGACCACGCGTGGGTTCACGATGACGTTGGCCGCGTGCTCGGGGCTCAGGCGAAAGGCGAACGCGCGTCGCAGCCACCCGACCTGGGTAGCCGCCAATCCCGCGCCGTCTGCGGCCTCCAGTGTTCGACAGAGGCGCGCGGCTCTCGCGCGCAACAGGTCGTCGAACACCGTGATCGGATTGGCGCGTTCATAGAGCGTGGGGTCACCCCACTGACGGATGAATTCATCGGGCACTGGGTCAATCACACACGCTCCGCAGGGCGGCGTCAAGTGAACGGCCCGTGGTGGTGGGAGTCGGCGCGCTGAGCCCTCAGGTGCAGCTCGACGAGGGCGTAACCATCCAGTTCGCCGAGCCGCCGGTCCAGGAGATCCAGATGCAGCACTACGCCTTCCTGGTCGACGAGCACCGCTTCGACCAGATCCTCGCTCGCATCCAAGCGCTCGGGATCCCCTACACGGCCGATCCGAACCCTTCGCGACCACAGCAGATCAACACCAACCACGGTGGCCGGGGGTTCTACTTCCAGGACCCGGCCGGTCACGGGCTCGAAGTCCTCACCCGCCCCTACGACGCACCGGAAGCGGACTAACCCCGAGAGCGGGCAGCGCACAACCTGTGCCTGCGATCGACACCCGACTGATCGTGCTCGCCACGGTCTGGCACCTCGAGCCGGCCACTGGGTACGCCATCCGCAAGCATCTGCTCGCGCAGGGGATCGACGTTTGGGGCGGTATGAGCGTCGCCTCCATCTACTCGGCACTCGGGACCCTCAGCAAGCACGGACACCTCGAGCAGCTCAGCGACCCCACCGGGATCAGGACGAACACGACGGCATATCGCACCACCGAGTCGGGGCGGCGCGAGTTTGACGCGCTCTGGCGCAGCGCAATCGAGACCGTGGATCCAGCACACCCACTCGCTTTCCACGTCGCGATCACGCTGACTGCATTCGTCACCAAGGACAGCTACGTCACCGCGTTGCGCGGCCGGCTCGCCACGCTCGAGGGCAGAGCACCCGGCACGCCGCGGGACGCGCCACCGCAGACTCGTAACGCAGCTCGACTCTGGCGAGGTATGGCCAACACCGAGGCACGGTGGATCCGCGAAACGATCGATCTCGCCGAGCACCCCGATCACGAGCTCGGATTCGCCCCACACGACCTGCGATCACCTGGCAGCGTCGGCTGACACCGCGAACCACGACGGATGCATCGTCCGCGCGATGCCGGGTTCGGCAGAAAGCCTCGCCGGTTCCGATCGGGGCTTGAGAGAACCGGCGGCCGATGATCTGTCGACCTCTCGCCGGTCTTTAAACGAGAATTCCAGAGATCCCGAGGAGGCAGATGGCCAAGCTCAGACTGCACATCACGATGTCGCTCGACGGATACGTCGCCGGGCCAGACCAAGACGAGGAGAATCCGCTGGGCGTCGGCGGGATGGAGTTGCACGAGTGGGTGTTTCCGCTCAGGGAATTCCGCGACATGCATGGCGGAGAGGGCGGCGAGACAAACGCCAGCTCTGCAGTGGTCCAGGAGCGATGGGCGAACGTCGGCGCCACGATCATGGGCCGGAACATGTTCGGCCCGGTCCGCGGCCGGTGGCCGGATGACTCGTGGCGAGGCTGGTGGGGCGAGGACCCGCCCTACCACCACCCGGTGTTCGTCCTCACCCACCATCCTCGCGAGCCGCTCCAGATGCAGGGCGGCACCATTTTCGAGTTCGTGACCGACGGCATCGAGTCGGCGCTGGCACGGGCCAAAGACGCCGCCCAGGGCGAGGATGTCTGGCTTGCTGGCGGCGCGTCCGTCAGCAACCAGTACCTGGCCGCGGGTCTCGTCGATGAGATCGACCTCTCGATCGCCCCGGTAGTGCTCGGCGCCGGTGAGCGACTTTTTGAGGGGCTCGAGCCCGGCTCGTTGAAGCTCACGCAGATCCGCGCCGTCGACGCACCGGGGGTGACTCACATCAAGTATCAGGTCGGGTGAGGGCCTTGCGCGAAGGCACCGCTTCGAGCATCTACCGGCGGTCCCCGTGTGGGGCGAGCGCGGCCAGGCGGTCGTCGACGGCGCGCCGGACGCGATCGAGAGCCGACGGATCGGCGGTGGCGACGAACTGCATGTTGCCGAGGACCATGTAGGCATTGAGCTCGAAGGCGATCTGCGGCGGGTCGGCGCCGGGATCGAGCTCTCCGGCCGTCTGCCCGGCCTTCACCTCCTCGGCAAGGAGCCCGAGCCAGCGCTGGCTGAACGCCATCGCGCCGTCGCGGACGGGGCCCGGATGGGAGTCGAGCTCGCTGACGGCGGAGACGAAGAAGCAGCCCCCGGGGAAGACGCCCTCCTCGACGTGGCCGAGGAACCGCTCAACGTAGGCCCTCAGCCGGGCCACACCGGACCGCGCCACGCCCGCGGGCTCGATCACCTCCTCGTCGAAGATCGCGCTGGCCGCTTCGACCGTGGCCAGCTGCAGTTCTTCCTTGGAGCGGAAGTGCGCGAATAGGCCGCTCTTGCTCATGCCGACCGCGTCCGCGAGGTGTGCGAGCGAGAGCCCGTCGAGGCCATCCACGGTCGCCAGCCTGGCCGCCTCGTGCAGGATCGCCGCACGGGTGCGCTCGCCGTCCGACCGCGAGCGGCGGGGCGACGGGGCGGCGGGCGAGTTGGGGGTGTTCGGTGTCATCCCTTGACAAGTTAGCACGACCGGTCGTATTCTCCCATTGCGACCGACCGGTCGTGCTAACTACCGCCACTCCCGGAGGAAGCCCAGCCATGAGCCCGACCCAGACGAACTCGAGACACGTTCCCCCCAGCGGCGGTGGGCGGGAGGTGGGACCCATCGGCAGGCTCGGCCGTTGGACGGCGACGCACTTCAGGGCCGTCGTCGCAGCATGGGTCCTGGTCGCGGTGGGTCTCGGCGTCTTCGCGCCGCGGGTGGAGAAGGCGCTGTCTGGAGCTGGTTGGGAGGCGACCGGCTCCGAGTCGGTTCAGGCGCGCCAGCTGATTGACCGGAGCTTCAACGGGCTTGGGAGCTACGCCCTGACGGTCGTGGTCCACGCCCCGGGAAAGACCGTCTCCGATCCCGCGTTCCGGCGAGCGTTGCGAGGGGTGGAGGCGAAGCTGAAGAGCGATCCGGCGGTGGCGGCCGTGGAGCCGCCGCGGTCGGGCATGTTGATCTCGCCCGACCGCCACACCGCCGTGATCCGGGCGGGTGCGGCGCGCGACGCGAACGCGATGGTGCGCGCGGCCGACGAGCTCAAGCGCCCGCTGGCAAAGCTCGGGTCCGACGGGGTGCGGGTCGACCTCACCGGGGCGGCCGGTATGTGGTCCGGCTTCAACGACGCGAACAAGTCGGCGATGTTGAAGTCCGAGCTGCTCTCATGGCCGGTCACGCTGGTCATCCTCGTGCTCGCGTTCGGCTCGCTGGTGGCCGCTGGGCTGCCATTGATGCTGACGATCGTGGGATTGGTCGCCGCGGCCGGCTCGCTCTGGATCGGCACCCAGATCGCCGACATCTCGATCTGGGCGATGAACTTCGCGCTGATGTTTGCGCTGGCGCTCGGAATCGATTACGCGCTGTTCGTCGTCTACCGCTTCCGCAGGGCCTTCTTCGGCTCGAGGCTCTCCGCCCCGGAGGCGACGGCAGCGACAATGGACACCGCCGGAAAGGCGGTCCTCTTCTCGGGCCTGACCGTGCTGGTCTCGCTGAGCGCCGTGATGCTCGTGCCGAGTCCGGCATTCCGGTCGACGAGCCTCGGCATCATGCTTTCGGTCGTCTTCGTGCTGGCCGCGACGCTGACGCTCCTGCCGGCCGTGCTTGCGAAGCTCGGACCGCGGCTTGACAGGTTCGCGCTCCAGTGGGTCCGCTCGGGAGAGCACCGCTCGCCGCGCTCGGCGGCCTGGGGTGAGCGCCTCCGGCGTCGACCCCTGCCCTACGGGCTCGCGGCGATCGTGCTGCTCGCCGCGCTTGCGGTGCCGGTGACCTCGCTCAAGACAGGGATGCCCACGATCAAGGTCATCCCTTCGAGCGACAGCGCCCGGGTCGGCTACCAGGCGGTCCAGAAGGCTTTCGGGCCCGGCTCGACGGGTCCGCTCCAGATCGTTGCTCCGAAGTCCGAGGCGGCGCAGGTTGCAGCGGCAGCCCGACGCGATCCCGGAGTGGCGCGCGTGATGCCACCGCTGACGGGCGCACGCGGCATGGCCCTCGTGCAGGCGATCCCGGCGACGGACCCATCCGCCAAGGCCACGGGTCAGACGATCGACCGTCTCCGCGCGGCGCTGCCGCAGGCGGCGCTCGTCGGCGGTCCCGCGGCGGAGAACCGCGACCTCGAAGCCGCGCTGTCGGCCAAGACGCCCCTGGTGATCGGCGTCGTGCTCGGCCTCAGCTTCCTCTTGCTGCTGGCCGCGCTGCAGGCCCCGCTGATCGCGGCGCTCGGAGTCCTCACCAACCTCCTGGCAACCGGGGCCGCCTTCGGAGTCGCCAAGTGGATCTTCCAGGACGGCACCGGGCACTCGCTGCTCGGATTCGAGCCGCAGGGCTTCCTTGATGCCTGGGGACCGGTGTTCTTCTTCGCGATGATCTTCGCGATCTCCATGGACTACACGGTGTTCCTGCTCTCCTCGGCAAAGGAGCACTGGGACCGCTCGGGCGATGCGAACGAGGCAATGGTCGGTGGTATGGCCGATGCGGGACGCGTGATCTTCGCCGCCGGCGCGGTGATGGTCGCGGTCTTCTTCACATTCGCCCTGAGCGGCCCATTGGCGCCGAAGGAGATGGGCGTGATCCTCGGCGTTGCCGTGCTGCTCGACACCGCGCTCGTCCGGCTCGTCATCTTGCCGGTGATGCTGCGACTGCTCGGAAAGTGGGCGTGGTACCTGCCCAGATCGCTCAACAAGCTGCTCCCGAACGTTCGCTTCGGCCACGCCTGATCGGCCATGACCCATACCGATGCCCGAGCGTCCTCTCCGACATGACCGGGAAACGCGCGGAACGCGACCGGCGCGAACCAGCGCGCTCAGCCGACTCGAACACGCCCAATCCCGAGGAGAAGCCAGTGATGACGACACCCCGCACCGAGCTCGACACCCGCTTTAGCGAGCCCGGAGCAAAGCCCACCAGTTGGGAGGACACGCTTGCGGCGATCAAGCGCGCCGAGATCTTCTGGATCTCGACCGTCCGACCAGACGGCCGGCCGCACGTCACTCCGCTCGTCGCGGTCTGGCTCGACGATGCGCTGCACTTCTCAACAGGCCCCGACGAGCAGAAGGCGCACAACCTCGCCGGCAACCCGCGCGTCGCGCTGACCACCGGGACCAACGACTGGCAAACCGGTCTCGACGTGGTTCTCGAGGGCGACGCAGTCCGCGTCACCGACTCACAGCAACTCGAGCGCCTCGCCGCAGCCTGGGCGCAGAAGTGGGACGGGCGATGGCAATACGAGGTCGGTCAGGATGGCTTTCGACACGGCCTCGGGACCGCGCTCGTGTTTGCCGTCCGCCCAACCAAAGTTCTTGCCTTCACCAAGGGCGGCTTCACCCAAACCCGACATCGCTTCTGAGGTGTGCTGCGTGCGCGACGAGACATCAGGTACTCGGTCGGTCACGAGCATGTCGACGCAAAGGCTCCGATCTCGGTGGCGATGCTGTGTGCGAACGCCTCGGGTCTCGAGAGGAACGGGTGATGCCCGGCCGCGAAGTCGACGGCGCGAGCATCCCTTCTCACGCGTTGGCGCTGCGTTTGTGCTGGAGTCGCAAGGTCCTCGGTGCAAACGAAATAGGTCGTCGTCTTCTGGCGCCAAGCGATCTGGCGTGGTGGCTGCGTGAACGGCACCAGCGACTGGCGCGCGAGGCGGGCGACCGCCTCATCGGTCGTTGACTCGTCGCAGTCCTGGAGGAAGAACCGTCGAATCATGTCGGGGTCGACCCCGACCGTGCCGTCCTCACCCGGCTGCAGCCACGGCGCCGGTTCAGCGCCGATGAGCTCGGCCTGTGACTGGCCGGCGTCGGGCATCACCGAGGTCACGTAGATCAGCTCGATCACCCGCTCGTCGGCGCCGGCTTCGGTGATGATCATTCCCCCGTAAGAGTGGCCGCAGAGCACGACCGGGCCGTCGACCGATCGGATCGCCTCGCGACAGGCTGCGACATCGTCGTAGAGATCTCCCAGCGTTGCACCTGCCTCGCCGCAGCTCGGAAGGGGGACGGCGAACGTGGTGATCCCTCGCGCGGCGAGCGGCTTGGTCATCTTGTTCCACCACCACGCGGCGTCGCGAACGCACGCGCCGTGTACGAAGATCAGTGTGGACATGAGGAGGAGATTAGCGCAACCTTTGAGTTGCGCGTGGCCGTCTGCTCCTTATCGCGAATCCGGAGCAGTCACGTCGGGACGCGAAGGCCATCCAAGGCTGCGGCCGTTGCCCCGGTGCTACGTGTGGGCGCGCAGCGCTTGCACCTACCAATCCCACGCCTCCACGGTGTCCTCCGTCAGCAGCGGGCGCTCCCACCCGTTGACGATGCCGACCAGCGTCCAGTAGCGCAAGACACGGCGGTCGGTGAAAGCCTCGATCCGCTCGGCGAGCGCGGCCCGGTCCCGACCGCCTGAACCGACAGCTGGACGCCGTCGGGCTCAGCGGCCTCAATGCGGGCCGGCTCCACCATCCGGCGGCTCGCCTCGATGTAGTCCGGGTCGCGCAGCAACTCGACGAGCTCGACCCAAGCGGCGACCTGCTCGACGGTCGGGTCATCATCCAGCTCCGGCGCGCCCATGCGCAGGCGGTCAACGGTTGGACTGGGCTCACAGCCGAAGACGGCGTCGAGGTAATCCTCGAGGATGCGGCGGCGCTCGCCGGCGGTCAGTTTGGTCAGGTCGGTCATGCGCTCCAGCTCCTCTGGTTCGGTGGATCGGGCCACGGCGCGCAGCACCGCGCGCTGCAGCCGCAGCACGCGGATCTGGGCGTCGAGCGCGCGCGCATGGGCCGCAGCGACGTCCTGTAACGACGCCTCCGCGGCCAGCACGCGCTTGACATCGTCCAGCCCCACGCCGAGCTCGCGCAGGGTGCGCACGAGCCGGGCCTGCGCGACGGCGCCCGCGTCAAAGAGCCGGTAGCCCGATTCGCTGCGCCCCGCCTCCGGGAGCACGCCCGCGTCGGCGTAGAAGCGCAGCGTCCGTACCGGCAAGCCGGTGCGCGCGGCGAGCTGTCCGATCGTCATGCCCAACAGCGTGCGGCCTCCACCTACTGGAGAGTCAAGCGCACCGGAAGGACTTCCGCCGCCGGCTTTCGTGCTTCGCGCGGAAGCGGGCATCAGTCGACTTGACCCGACCGGAGGCGGACGGAACCCCGTGGTTAGCATCTGCGTTCGACCTGGCGACAATTCGCAGACGTTCTAGGGGTGACGATGAACAGCACTGGCCGTGATGTCGATATGGAGGCCCGGATCCAGCGTCACTGGGAGGCTTCCGAAAGTGGAGACCTCGACGCTGAGCACGCGATCTACGCCGCGGACGCGATCCTGGACTACCCCCAGTCCGGCGAGCGCTTCCGGGGCCGGTCAAGGATCCAAGCTCAGCGCGGCGGTCACCCCGCCGAGCGCCACTTCACCATCCGCCGGATCCTGGGCGGTGGCGAGCTTTGGGTGAGCGAGTGCATAATCAGCTATGACCGCGTGCCTACGTACTCGGTCAGCGTCATGGAGTTCACCGACGGTCTCGTGACGCATGAGACCCAGTACTTCGCCGACCCGTTCCAGGCGTCTCCGGGGCGCGCCGCACTCGCTGAGCCGATTCCGGCCTCCGACCGCGGGTGAGAGGGCAGGAGGATCTACCGCGCGACCTTCTCCTCCAGCGCCGCAGGGACCTGACGTTTGTCGATGTGCTGCGCCCAGGTGCCCGGCGCGGATGACGCGCGGGTCCTACTGAATCTCTGGCAAGCTACCGTCATGGAACGGGTGCTTGGAATCGGTGGGTACTTCATGCGGGCTGCTGACCCGGCGGCCCTGAGCGCGTGGTATCGCGACTCCCTCGGCCTGGACATCGATGAGAACGGCTTGTGGCGTCAGGAGGCCGGGCCGACGGTGTTCGCGACGTTCGAAACCGAGACCGACTACTTCGCGTCCCGCGCCCAGCAAACCATGCTCAACTTTCGGGTCCGCGACCTGGATGCGATGCTCGCGCAACTGCGCGCCAAGGGAGCGGACGTCGCTGGAGAGGCACAGGAGATGGAGGGTGTCGGTCGTTTCGGCTGGGTCACCGATCCTGAGGGCAATCGGATCGAGTTGTGGCAACCCGCCTGAACGCATCTTCGTGCAGCCGGTGACGCGCGCGTTAAGCGCAGTCGAAGTTAGTCCTCGTTGTTGTCGCCAGGGAGGTGCCGGCGCGTGGACGAGCCGGATATCTCGGCAGCCGACTTCGGCATGCTGGGGGGGCGGTGCCGTACGACGCAACCATCTATCAGGGTGCGGCCGAGCATTATCGGTTCGGGCGTCCGCCGTACTCGCCGCAACTCGAGCCGGTTCTCGCCGAGGAGGCCGGTCTGAACGGGCAAGGCCGGCTGCTCGACGCCGGATGCGGGCCGGGGATCCTCACCGTCCGCCTCGCCCCGCTGTTCGACGAGGTCGTCGGGCTCGACCCTGACGCCGACATGCTGGCCGAGGGTCGCCGGGTAGCGGAGGGGAGGGCCCTCGCCAATATCCGATGGGTTCAGGCGCTGGCCGAGGACCTCCCCGCGGCGGCGCCCGGACCGTACCGGTTGGTCACGTTCGGGCAGTCGTTCCACTGGACCGACGAGGAACGCGTCGCCGAAGCCGTCTACGACATGCTCGAGCCCGGCGGCTGTCTTGCGCTGATCGCGCACACGGTGGCCGGACGACCCCGACCGCTGAGCCCAGGGCCGCCGCCGATTCCCCATGCGGAGATCACGGCGTTGGTATCCCGACACCTCGGATCGACGCGCCGCGCCGGGCAAGGCGTCCGTGCCCCCAGGGAGCACCGCTTCCAGGACGTCCTGGTCCGTACGCGCTTCGGCGCTCCACGGGTGCTGTCCGTTCCCGGCGTTCCGGATCTCGTGCGCGACAGCGGGAGCGTCCTGTCGGGTTACTTCTCGCTCTCGTCATCGGCGCCGCATCTCTTCCCCGACCGGGGCGAGGCGTTCGCGCGGGACGTGCGAGCGCTGCTCGCCGAGCGCTCGCCGGAGGGGCTCTTCTGGGACTGGCCGGGCGACACAGAGGTCGTCTTGGCCCGCCGTGACCCGGGAGCCCACCTCCGGTAGCCGCCAGTCGGACGGGCTTCATCCGCCGCCATCACCCGTGTCGGGTGATGCCCTCGCGTCGCCTCGCCCTAAGTGTTCTCCCCGGTAACCGCCCGCCACAGATCGGAGACGAGATGGAACTGATCGCAAGCTCCTACCCATTCCTCAACATCCTCTGGGACATGCTGATCTTCTTCGCCTGGGTGATCTTCATCTGGATCGCGATCACCGTGCTGATCGACATCTTCCGCCGGCACGACCTATCTGGCTGGGGCAAGGCCGGCTGGACCGTGTTGATCGTTCTGCTTCCGTGGCTCGGTGTCCTGATCTACCTGATCATCAACCATGCCGGCATGGCGGATCGTCGCAACCGGGAGGCCGCTTCCGCGCAAGCACAGTTCGACCAGTACGTCCGCGCGACCGCCGGCTCCGGCGGCGCCGCCAGCGAGATCGAGAAGGCGAAGAAGTTGCTCGACGATGGCACGATCAGCCCGGCCGAATTCGCAGCGATCAAGGCCAAGGCATTGTCCTGAGCCACGCGCTGCTCCTGGCCACTCTGACCGAAAGCGATGTGTGACCGGTCCGCGACCGGGTAACCCCCCGGCATGCCAGCGCGGATCGCTCGAGCCCGTCTGCGCGTGCTGTACATCCTCTTCAAGGTTGGCCTGTGGTGGACCGAGGCCGTGGGCCTGTGGATGGTCCGTCTCGCGAACCTGCACAGAGCCGTCGCGCGCTATGAGGGCAGCGCGGAGCGCGCGGTGATCGTGGTCGGCGGCAGCACGACGCTCATGCTCTGGGGCGTCAGCCGACTCGCATTCTTCGCCCTTTACCTGCCGACCCACCGGATCCAGAGGCTTCTCTCGGCTTCCGGCTGGTAGGCGTGGCCGGCGGCCCGAGACTGGCGCGGCGCCGTCCTGATCTCGTCCCGAGGTCTGGGTCCTCCCATCCTCGAGCGGCTTCGGCAGGTTGCCCGGTGGGCGACAGGTCTGTTTGAGTTCGCGGCGCTGAGACCAATCCAACAGAGAGGATCGAACATGGGCTCACGGGTTCGGGCCGCGCTGAGCTACTCGAACGTGATCGCGACGCTCGCGCTCATGATCGCGCTAGGCGGCACGTCGTACGCCGCGGTCACGCTGGGGAAGAACAGCGTTAGGTCGCGGAACATTGCGAACGGCGCAGTTACGTCGTCGAAGATCAAGAACGGGGCGGTGACGGGTGCCAAGCTCGGCCGCGGAGCAGTCACCGCCGCCGCCGTCAAGGCCGGCTCGCTCGGCGCGAGCGCCCTCGCGCCAGGCGTGGTCCCGGCCGCGAATGATCCCGGGCCGCCGATCGGCCCTGCGGGCGGCGATCTGACCGGCTCGTATCCAGCCCCGACGGTCAAGGTGACGCTGCCGGCGGCAAGCTCGTTGACGCTGGGCCTGGGGTACACGAGCCCGCCGACGGACGGTCAGCCGGAGGCAAGCTGCTACCTGGACCGTGAGGGCATCGTCCACCTTCAGGGGGCGCTGCATTCGGCAACCTCGGGGGCCACCGCGTCGGGAATCGCGACGCTCCCCGCAGCCTGTCCGCCGCCGCCGAGCGCGATCGGCTTCGTCGTGCCCGGGAACCTCTCCAACATGCTGACCACGGATCCCGAGTACTTCGCGATCACGCTCAATGCCAACGGCACGATCGACAACCCAGCCGGGATTGCCGGAATGGCCAACGACGCCAAGACCAACATCTCGCTCGACGGCCTCAGCTACCGCGTCCGCTGAGACCACAGCCCCGATTGCGGCCGGGACGCGTGCGTTCCGGCCGCGGCCGGGTTAGGTACGTGGCAGGCGCTCAGCCCCGACGCGATCGCGGGCTTTGAGACGCCCTGCGTTTCGCACCCGACTGCCGAAGACCAATGGCGACCAGTGTGTACGGACCGCGCGCACGGCCACACGACAGTTTCCGGTCGAAGGCGCCGTTCATCAGGCTGGGGTCGTGGAGCGCGATCAGCAGGCTCAGGCACCGAAGCGGATAGGCGGCCGCCGGCGGGGCGGCCGCCGGCGGGGCGGCCGCCGGGCCTCTGGGGGTCAGGTAGGTGGGGTAGAGCACGGTGTTCGGCAGGACCGTGGTTGGGAGCGCCGTGGTCGGGAGGAGACGAGTCGTCCCACCACGGCCGGTCAGCGAGATGCCCGCCACCAGTGCACCGGCTGCCAGCGCGGCCGCGGCCAGGAACCCGATCGCCCGCCGGTTCCCCCTGGGCGCGACTCGCTCTCGCAGGGTGGGACCGCGCGGGCCCGGAACGACGGTGACATCCACGCGCGCGCCGAGGTCGCCGAATGGCCGCCGATGATCATCCGGCCCAGCGCGCGCCATGACGAGCAGTATGGCGCGCCGTCCGCGTTTGACGGGGTCTCTGGGAGCGTTCTGGTAGGACGAGCTACAGCGTGCCGATGCGACTGGGGGGCCAGTAGGTCACGAACGCGGTCCCGATGATCGAGGACTGCGGTACGGGTCCCCAGTAGCGACTGTCGTCGGAGTCGCCGCGATTGTCACCCATCATGTAGTAGTCGCCCTTGGGGACGGTGATCGTCTGCGAGAACGTGCAGCTCGAGGCGTCGGTGCAGGCCTGTAGGTAGGCCCCGGTTTCCTTGACGCCGTTGCGATAGACGTCGCCGTGGCTGATCTCGAGCGTGTCGCCGGGCAGGCCGACCACGCGCTTGACGAAGGTCTGACTCGAGGCTCGCTGGGTCGGGCGGGCGCAGGGCTGGGCGCGCCCCGGGCCCTGTCGCGGGTCGCCGCACTGCGGCCCAACGTCGTTGTCGGCACCGGAGGGCGGGTGAAATACCACGATGTCGCCGACACCAGGATGGGTCGCGAGCCGGTTGACCAGGATCCGCTGGCCCAGCTGGAGCGTCGGCACCATCGACGAGCTGGGGATCCGGTAGGGCTTGACCAGGAGCGCCTGAACCAGGAACGCCGCGCCGACGGCCACCGCGACCGTCACGGCAAGCTCGACCAGACCCCGGATCCTGTTGCGGTCACGCGTGGGCTCGGCCACGCTCGGCGGGTTCACAGCCGCTGTGCCGTCGGAGCCCGCGCCATCAGAGCATGGCCGCTGGCAGAGGCCGGAAACTCGCTGACCAGCGCCGCTGCCAACGACACCGCCACGAGCGCGAACGCCACGCCACGCCTGACCAGTCGGCCCGCCCGACGGAAGAGGCCGGTGCCAACGGTCAGATGCGCGCCCTCGCGCGTCAGACCTGCCAGCTCCGCGTCCAGCCGATCAAAGAAGTCGCCGCTCATCAGCTCGCCAGTCGTGCCCTCAGACGCGCCAGCCCGCGGCTGACCCGCTTGCGGATGACCATCTCCGAGCAGCCCAGCGACCGTGCGATCTCACCGTAGTCGCGCTCCTCGATCACCCGCGCGCGTACGGCCATGCGCTCATCCACCGGCAGGCCGGCGAGCAGGGCCGTCACCGAACTCGCCCGATCGTCGGCGAGCTCCAGGACGCGAGCGAGGTCGTCGTCCTCAACGGTGAGTGGTGACGCGCCGATACGCCGACGCGCCCGAGCGTCAACCTGGCCCCGCCGCACGCTGTGGCCCAGTACGTTGCGCGCGATCCCAAGTAGCCATCCCGCTGCAGAGTCATTGCTCGGCTCGTACCGCGCCGCCCCGATCAACACGGCGGCGAAGACCTCGGCGGTCAGATCAGCAGCCAGCTCTGGATCCGTGCGAGGCGCATACCAGCCGACGACCATGCCCAGGTGCCGCCGGTAGAACGCGCTGAACGCCCGATCGTCACAGCGCGCGATTGCGGCCAGCAACTGCGCATCGCTCCACCGAGCGCGATCTCGGACAAGTCCCATCATCAGCTAGATACCGCTCCCTGTGGAGATTGTGACCGGCGGGGAACTGACGCATGCGCAGAGCGGGCCGGGCGACAATCTCGCCCCGACGATGGTCGCCGTACGCCGACGTCTCGCCTCGTGTGGATCCGCGGACTTCACCGCGGATCGCGGGTCTGGACGGTGCCGGCGGTGGTGGCTGAGCGCGAGGAACCTGGCTCGGAGCGAGCACCCGGTCGCACTCGTGATCAGCGCGGCCGGCGCGGGCTACGACGGCAATCGCGACGACTTCGTTCACGGTCTGGAGCTCCAGGTCGGAGCCGACCCCCAGGCGGCCACCCGAAGCACCCTTCCAGACGGCCGCAGTCTCATCTCGTTCACGGAGAATCCGATCACCACGGCCGTCACGTTCTCGGGCTGCTATGCGCTTGTGGTCGAGGCCGGTGACCCAGGTCTCGCGCGGTCGGTGGCGAGCCTGCTGCACTGACCGAGCGTCCGAGGGCGTCCGCGAGACCTACTGCGGAGGACCCGACCCGGGTAGGCCGCCGACCGTGGCGGGTCGGCGCCCGGCCCGCGCGACGGGCAGGCCGTGCTCGTTCCAGGACTCGAACCCGCCGATCACGTCGCCGGCTTGATAGAAGCCAAGCTGGACTAGTCCGTTGCGCAAGCGGTGAACGCATCCGGAGCCGCGAGCCGGGTGATCTGCTCGGCAGCCTCGTCGACCAGCCGCGAGAGTGAGCGACGCTCGCCGCCCTCAGGGCGCTGAGCCGCGGACAGACCGAGCGCGTGCCGCACCTCGCGCGTGCCGGTGTTCCGTTTGACGGGGGGCCAGCCACAGAGGAACCGTACCGGCTCCCTCTTGAGGACTCTCTGGCCGCAGCCACGGCGCTCGGGAGGGTTCGCGGGAAGGTCCGATTGACATCAGACGTCTGATGTCGGTGCAATGCGAATCTCTCTCGTGCCCACCCTCAACGGCAAGTCGGGGCGCTCCAGGACGCTCGTGGCGACCCTGGCGGCGGCTTGCCTGCTCGGCGCCTGCGGCAGTCGCGCCGACGACGGCGGGCAGTCGAGCCGGTCATCGACCGCCCGGACGACGTCGTCGACCGCGGCCTCGGCATCGGCTCCCGGCGCCCGTTTCCTGACCGGCGCGTCTCGGCAACTGACCGTACCGGCCGACCCGCATGACGCTGCGGCGATCACGAGGCTGGTGACGGCTGTGTTCGCGCATCCGGAGGCCGCGCAGTGCGCGAGCGCCATGACGCCCCGCTATGTGTCGACGGCGTTCGCAGCCGACGCCGCGCGGTCCGGAACCTCGCCAGGGCCGGAGTGCCGAGCACACCAGCGCCTGCGCGCGCGGCTTCCCGAGGCGGAACGCCGGGTCACCGTGCAGAACATCGTGATGACCGGCCATGACACCCACGCGACGGTGGTGGGCGCCAACGGGTACCCGATCGGAGTCACGCTCGCGCGCCAGGGACGCACCTGGCGGCTGGACGCCTTGGGTCCACCCGTCGTGGCGCGTGGGCAGGGCCCCGAGGTCGCCCCGGTGGATTCCCTCTATGCCTACCGAGTCCCGCCCGGTTTCGTCAGGGGAGGCACCGACGTCGGCGGGGTCAACACGACCGGCGCCGCGTTCTCGACGTCGGTCGTGCTCACAGGCCACCGATCGGACGATGGTGTCGCGATCGCACAGGGGGCATACGGCTCCGGCATTCACGACCGGGCGGCGCTCCGGGCGGCAATTCCGCGTCTTGATCGCGCTTTGCGCGGAACCTTGATCGCGCGGGTCATCGGTCGGCCCGTGGCCGGGGAGGTCGGCGGGCACCTCGCGCTGAGCTGGGACCTGCGCGGGGTGGGATCCGACCCGGCGCACACGGACGGCAAGAGCGTGATCGTGTTCTCGTCTGCCGCGAACGTCGTGTTCGTCAATTGCCGCTGGCCCCAGACCGGTCCCGACCGGTCTGTCCTGCGGGGCGGCTGCAACGACGTCCTCGCGACGCTGTCGGTGGGATAGGTCAGGCAGCGGGCAGGCGGGCGATGAACGACCGGTCGAGCTTCACGGCGTTCAGCGATCAGGAGCCGCCGAACCCCACCTCGTTGCCGTCGGGGTCCCGGTAGACCACTTTGCGTACGCCGTTCGCGTAGGTCTCGCGCGCGTCCGGCTCCAGGCCGCGGGCGGCGATCGCGGCCACGTGCGCGTCGAGCTCGTCGAGGAAGACCGTGACGACGGAATGGCCGGCGCCATCGGCGTGCTCTACGACGTAGATCGATCGGTCTTCGGCGAGCGTCCACACCGCCTCGGTGGCATGCGGGAAGAACGTCGGCTCACCCGAGTAGCTGCTCGTACCACCGTCGTGCCGCGTCGAAGTCCCGTACGCGCACACCGGCGAAGAGATGCAACGCCATCGCCGCCGTCTCATCCTCGGTCGGCGGGAACGATCGCGAGGCCGATCGGATTGGTACCGACCGGCACCGGAATCTTCACCGGCGACGAGCGTTCCTCGGTCAGGCGGCCGTCCGGGGCGATCCTCAGCGCGTGCAGCTGATTACCGCGGCCGGGAGGGATCTGTCGAACCGCGCGCATGTCCAGGAGGAAGATCACCCGTCCGGCTGGATCGATCTGGAAGTTCCACGGATTGCCGGGGGCGTTGAGCGAAACCGCCTGGATCTCGTGCGGGTTGGTCGGGTCGCGCGCGATGTCGAACACGGTCAGGTTGTCGCTACCCGCGTTGCCCGAGTACATCCGCGTGCCCTGGGCGTTGACGTGGGTCCAGCATGGCAAGAACGAGTGCGGGTTGGGAAGGACCCGCACGAAGGTCAGCCGGGCCTGGTCATCCCAGCGGTAGACGACCGTTTCGGACAGGTTCGCGAGCTGCGCGTAGAGGATCTTGCGCCGGGGATGCGAGACCAGCCCGGCCGGCCACACGTTCGGCACCCGGCGGCCGCCGGGGAACACCGCCCGGGGCAGCCGCAGCGGCGATCCGCGCCCCTGGGTCAACCGGCCGCCGGGACCGATTCGGAACGCCCTGAACACGCCGGTCTCCTCGCTCGAGATGAGGACCTTGTGATCAGGCGTGACGTAGGCCTGGAGCGGTGAGGAGCCGGCGGGCACCTCGATCGAAGAGATCGGCCGGCTGAGCGACCCGTCCGCACGGACGTGAAACGTCGTGTAGCTGGGTCGCACGCGGCTCAGGTCGCGGACGCCATCCTGCGCCTTGTTGGCCACGATCAGGGTGCGGCCGGCCAGACCCAGGCTCGAGGGCGCGCTTCCGTCCGAGGGAAACGGCGATCCCGCGACCGGCACGAGGCCCCCGTCGGCCCGGATGTGAAAGACCGCGATCGTGTCCGAACTCGAGTTCACGGCGAACAGCAGCGTCCGCGTCGAGTTGACGATGACCTCCTGATCGGCATCGAGCACCCCGGAATTGCTCAGATCGTGCGAGCCGCTCCCGCCGGTCGGGTACCGCCGGATGCCGCGCGGGCTGAGCACGCCGTTGCGGTAGCGGAACGCGAGGATCTCGTTCGACTCCGGCGCCGCCGAGTTCGATTCGACGTACACCGTGCCGCTGACCGCGGGAGCCTTCGGCGCGCGGCCGCGTTCGGCCCCGGATGCCGGCGCGGGCAGGATCGCCGCGACCACCGCCGCCGCGAGCACCGCCACCACGACCGCCACGGGCGTACCCGAGGCGACCGCGCAAATCTTCGCGCGCCCACGACGAAGCGGAGACAACCGCGCGGCGTCCGGCACCGCGCAAGCCTAGCGATCGTGATGCCGGGGCAGGAAGCGATAGTATGTAACGGTCGTAGATAAATTAGACCGTTAGGAGGAACCCCCCCGATGAGCGTCTACTCGATCTGGGAATCACGCTTTCCGGCCGAGAGCGCCCAGGAAGGAGTCCGGGCCACGAAGGCGATCTGGCGCGACATGGTGTCGTTCGACGGCTACGTCGGGCACGAGTTGATCCAGGATCTCGACGAGCCCGGCCATCTGTTCGTCGTGGTCGAGTGGGAGAGTCGCGCGGCCGCGGATGGGGCGATGAGCTACGTGTCGCATCCGAACGCGAAGCGCGTCGACCGACTGGTCAGCCAACCGCGCCGCCGCACGGTCGGCGCCCCGATTTGACCGACGCCGCGCTCGTCGTCGCGCTGGCCAACGCGCGGGCGGTCAGACGTCCGACCCACGCGCGCGAGGCGGTGCGGGACGACGCGCTCGCAGATGCCGAGAGCACGACGAAGCTGTTGGCGCCCTTCCTCGATGGAGGGGTCGATGCGCGGGAACTGCCCGCTGTGCACGCGCTGCAGCGGGCAGTGGCCGCGGTCGTCGACGCGCTGATCGACGGCTCGTCCCCTCCACTTCACGCGCTGAACGTCCTGGCCGCGCGAGAGCCGGCGATCCACGCGCTCGAGCGAGAGCCAGACGGCCGGCTGCGCACCACGCTGCGCCCGAAGCGGGCCTCCGCCGCCGCCGCACTCCTGCACCGGGCGATGCGCGAGCTCAGCGAGCTCGAGCCGGCGCGCCTTCGCCGGTGCGCGCGCCGGGAGTGCGCCCTGGTGTTCTACGACACGACACGCTCGGCGACGCAACGCTGGCACGCCGAACGCCCCTGCGGCCTACGCGAGCGCCAGCGCCGTCACCGCGATCGACACGCCGCGTGAACCGGGCCCCGGGCCGCGGCGGTCAGTCCAGCCAGTAGATCTCGGCGACCTTCCGCCCGGACGTGCAGTGCTGCTCGCCGGGAATTCTTTGGCCATGGCAATGCCAGGTGGCTCCCGCGATCCGGCATGGCCTGCCGTTGTTCGAGCACGTCTCGACGACTCGCTTGCCCACGGCGCAGGTGACATTGGCCACCCGGAAGTTCCTGCTGTGAACCAGGCTGTCGCCTGGCCCGGTGAAGGTGGGACACCCATGCGTCGCCTGGCCACCGGCAGAGACCGCTGGGGCCAGCGCCAACGCCGCGCCGGCAATCAGCGGGATGGCGCCTCGGAGCCTCACGACCCGACCCTACAACGACCCGCGTTCGGCGACAACGTGGTGTCGGCAAGCTGACAGTCCGACACGGGTGCCGCCAAGCCTCGCATGCGACTTTGCGTGATGGGCTAAAGAGGACGGCCGAACGCGTCGATCACGGGAGAGTTCGGAGGAAACCGGACGTGCGTGCTGGCAAAACGTTCGCTCCCCGATCGCGAGCCCGAGCCATGAGAAGACTCAAGCACCAACAGCTGATAGAGGTCCATCTCGACGGCGAAGACGCGGTCGTCGTCCCCTGCCGTGTCCAGTTGGTGGAGGGATCAGTGGCGACCCTGGAAAGCGCGGACGGCGATCCGGTGCTGCCCGGAAACACCGCGCCGGCGCTGCCCGGGTACCTGGTGTTCGACCACGCCGGCGGCCGGGTCGCGCTCAAGGGCATCGCCGCCCCCGACGCGAACGAGCAGACGCGACTGCTGTTCGTGGTCATCGACGGCGTACAGCTGCCAGAACGGCGGTCGGCCGAGCGGGTCGAGATCGGCGCGCAAGCCCGCCTGTTCTTCACCGCTGCGGTCGGCGATCGCGAGTACGTCGAGACCCCCCTCGCCGATCTCAGCATCAGCGGGATGCGGGTCGAACGGCATCCGGGCCTCGATTTCGAGACGCGCTACCGGCTGGAGCTGTACATCGGCGTCGAGCCGACGCCGATTCGGTGCGATGCCGAGGTCGCGCGCAGAACCCCCACGCACATCGGCATGCAGTTCGTCGGGCTGGCCGACACGGATCGAGCGCTGCTCGCCGCGATCGTCGCAAGCCGGCGCAGCCCCGTTCACGCCTGAGTCGCGCTCAGTGCATCGCGCCGGCGGGGACGGCGTCGAGCAGGCCAACGGCGCGAGGCGGCCGGTTCGCCTCCAGGATCACCGCTCCGCCCGGCCAGTACGGGTGCGGCGCGGTGGCGTTGTGAACGAGCAGCGGCTCGTATACCCAGGAGCCGGTGTTGAGCAGACGGGGCCGACCCTGCGGTCCGCGCCAGCGCGTCTCGAGGTCGCCGGGGAGCGGCCCGAGACGATGCACGTGCCCGAACAGCACCCAGTCGGCATCGACGCCGAGGCGCCCGACGGCGTGAGACAGGGCGGGCAGGCTGGCCGTGCGCATCTGCGCCCCGAGGACCGTCGCAGTGAGGCGGGCCATGCCCGGGTGCAGCAGCCAGCGAGGGGCCAGCGGCATCGTCGACGCCCTGATCAGCTCGGCGAGGTCCTCGGCGACCGCGGCGAGCGGGCGCGGCAGCGCCCGGATGATGAGCGCTTCGAGCCGGGTGAGCGATGGCCCTCCCGCCCGCTCGTAGTCGATCGGCACCGCGCCCGGTCGGGGGACACGTCCGAGCAGCCCGCGCGTCACGCCGAATGCGGATTCCGGCAATAGGTGGCGGTCAAGGTAATGCCCGTGCGTCGCCCACACCCCGGGCGCCAGCCACACGCCCGGGTAGTGAACCCGGACGCGCGCCGGCGCCAGCCAGGACACGACACGGGCCAGCCCCGGCGTGGCGTTGGGCGGCACGGCGCTGTCAACCGCGAGGTCGGTCCCGGCGCCCCGGATCCAGGCGCCAACCAGGGCCCGATCGTGGTTGCCGGGCACGAAGATCACCTCCCGGTCGGCCCCCAGCGCCGCGCCGATCCGGCGCAGGATCGGCTCGGCGACATCCATCGCGCTCACGGCCCGCTTCTCGAGCAGCTCGACGACGTCGCCGAGCAGCACGAGCCGCTCGACGTCCGCGAGCGCCTCGAGCAGCGCATGCAGCGGCCCCGGCTGCGTGAGCACGTCGTGCCGGAGACGCGACCCCAGGTGAAGGTCCGACAGCACGAGCGTCGACACGCTGGCTCACGATAGACAGCGCGCGACGTCCGAGCTCGTTTAGATTCCGGGCATGTCCGGTACCGAGAGGGCGCTCTGCCGGAGTGTGGAGCCGGCGTCAGGCCGCGTCACGGGTCAGGTCGCGGTGGGCCGCACGCCACTGCGGATCGTCGCCTTCCGGGACAGCATCTGGTCGACGGATTTCCGCGCCGGCACGGTGAGCCAGGTCTCCCCGTCAGGGCTCAGGCGGGTGGCCACGATTCATGTCGGGCCCCAACCCGAGGGAATCGTCGCCTTTGGCCCCGACCTGTGGATCGTCTCCCAGCAGAGTGGCGAACTGGTCCGACTGGCGCCCGGGGCTTCCCGCCCGGGGAGCCGAGTATCCGTCGGCGAGCAGCCCCGCCAGGTGACCGCGGGCGGTGGGTTCCTGTGGGTCTCGGTGTTCGGCGAGAACGAAGTGGCCGAGGTCAATCCGCGCACCCGCCGGGTTGTGGCGCGCATCCAGGCGTGCGTGGGACCCCAGGGCATCGCGTACGCGGCGGGGCGGATCTGGGTCGGCTGTACCAACGACGGCGCGATCGCCGAGATCGATCCGGGCTCACACCGAGTCGTGCGACGCACCGCCTACAACGCCGCCGACGCCGTCACCAACACGGGCTCCGTCCTGCGCGTGACGAGCGATGACGGACCGTCGACAGGTGAGCTCGATCCGCACACCGGCGCGCTGGCGCACAACGTGAAGCTGTCGGACGCGTTCATCGGCGATGCCAACGCCGACGTCGTATCGGCCGGCGGCGCGATCTGGGTCTCCTCGCCGGACGAGGGCGCGGTCTACCGGGTGCCAGCCGACAGCTAGCCCGACGGGCGATCGAGCAACTCGTCCAGCGTCACGCCGCTGGCCACCGACTCGGGCCGCTCGGCCGCGATGTCCGATCCGGGCCGGGCGTGCTCGTCACGGCGCTTGACGAGCAGCCACTGCGGCTTGGCGCCGCGACCGGTTCGCTGCAGGGCGAAGCCGCCGCGAAGCTTCTCGCCATGCAGGACGAACACGGCGTGGCCGCGCTCGAGCGCCTCGGGCCACGGCACCCGCCCTCCCTGCTCGTAGGTGCCGCGGTCCCAGATGACGACCGCGCCGCGGCCGGCCGCGCCTTCGAACTCGTTGTGCGCAAGCGAGTGATCCTCCACCTCGACCGCCAGGCGCTTGACCGCCGGGTCCATCGACGGCCCCTTGGGCACCGCCCACGAGCGCATGACCCCGTCGACCTCCAGGCGCACGTCGTAGTGATGAGCGGTCGCCTGGTGCTCCTGGACCACGAACGCACCGGCGGGAATCCCCCGGATCGCGAACTGCTCGTGCCCCTCGACCCGGACGCCCCGCTCCTCGACACGCTCCACGTCCGGCCGCGAGCCCAGCCACGCGATCAGCTCGTCGATGACCGATCGCGAGCCCTCGACGTGCGCCGTGAGCGTGCCTTCCTCCATGCGACGGACCCAGCCGCGCAGCCCGAGCCGCTCCGCCTGGTCGCGCATGGACTCACGCAGCGACCCATCGGCCCCGTCGCCCATCACCGACAGCCGCACCGCACTCGTGTCGCTCACACGCAGATTGTTCCCCTCACCGGCCTGGACGCCACGCTGGACACCCGGCTCGAACACTTGTCGAGCGCCGTGACCGCGCGCGATGCAGGGTGTATCGTCATTCACACAGCACGTAGAGGGCCGTGCTGCCGGGGTATGGGGGCCACGGCACAGCTCCTCCTGCGTCGAATCCTGCATAGATCCTGCCGAACCGGCGTGTCCATCGCCGGCGCGGAGTAGCGTTGTGAGCCGAACAGCTTTGGTTGGGGGACAGCACTTCGTGAATGCCCGAGACGCGAGTGGCGGGGTCGTGCCGACTAACGAAGGTCGGCCAGGTCGGCGTCGCTGTATCCGGACGTCCACGCCGAGTTCATTAGGAGCATCAGTGAACAGCTCAATCCGACGCCTGATTGGCGCCGTCTCGACGACCGCCGCGCTCGCGGTGACCGCCGCAGTTGTCCTTCCCGTCGCGAGCGCCCAGGCCGACCTCATCAACCTGGACGCGTGCAGCCTCGCGCCGCTGAGCCAGCCGTTCGCGCCATGGCTTGATTCCGCCTCTTACGAGCTCGCCCCTGGGGGCGACTTCGAGAGCCCAAGCTGGACGCTGAGCGGCCGCGCCGCGCTGGTGCCCGGCAGCGAGCCGTTCGCCGCCACCGGCACGCTCGGCACCCAGTCGCTGTCGCTTCCGGCCGGCGCCTCGGCGGAGTCGCCCGCGACCTGCGTGGATGCCGCGTATCCGACGATCCGCTTCTTCACCTCGGGCGTCGGCCTTGTTGCCGTCAGCGTCGTGTATAACGGCGTCACGCTTCCTGCCGGGGTCGCCACCGCGACCGGTGGCTGGTCGCCGTCGCTGCAGGCGCTCACGCTCTCTGCGATCGCCGCGCTGACCTCCGACGGCAGCGCCCAGGTGTCGATCCGCCTCACGACCCTTCTGGGTGACGTGCGCGTGGACGATGTGTTCGTCGATCCCTGGAATCGCAGCTGATCGGCGGGCCAGTACCTCGGACCGGGACGGGGACCATGCTGATCGACTCATATGAGAATCCGGGCGCCGAGAGCCTGCTGCTCCTGGGACGCGAACGTCACGCCGACCGCGGCGAGGCGCACCGCCTGCTGATCACCGAAGCGGCCGGGGCCGCATTGTTCGTCGCGGCCGCCGGGGCGTTGGCGGCCACCCAGCCCTCGGCGCGCGGGTTCTCCCTCTCGGCCTTCGTGGTGCTGGTGGTGACGTACGTCATCGCCCGGCGCGTGCGGTACCCGGTCGGCAGCGCCTGGACGGCGCCGACGCAGCTCGTTTTCGTGCCGATGCTGTTCGTGCTGCCGACGCCGTACGTGCCGCTGATCGTGGCCGGGTGCTCGGTGCTCGAGCGGCTGCCGAGCGTCGTCCGGGGGCACCTCGGGCCGACGCGACTACTGGCTGCCGTGGGAGACAGCTTCTACGCGCTGGGGCCGGCGCTCGTGCTGGTCCTGTTCGACGCGCAGGTCTTCTCGTGGGGGAACTGGCCGGTGTTCGTGCTCGCGTTCGCGGCGCAGGTCGCGTTCGACGCCGCCGCCGGCTTCGGTCGTACCTGGTTCGCCGAGCGGGTTCGTCCTTCCGGTCAGCTGCCGATGCTGTGGCTGTACATCACCGACGCCTGCCTGTCGTGCGTCGGGCTGCTGGTCGCGGCATCGGCCGCCACGCGCGCGGGCCTGGTGCTCCTTGCCCTGCCGCTGGTCGGCCTGATGGGTCTGCTCGCACGCGAGCGCGAGCAGCGCCTCGAGTACTCGCTGGCGCTGACCGGCGCCTACCGCCGTACCGCGACGCTGCTCGCGCAGTCCCAGAGCCTGACCGACGAGCTCCAGGAGCAGTCCGAACAGCTGCGCCAGACCAACGAGGAACTGCACGAGAAGGCACGGCTGCTGGCCCAGCAGAACCGCGACATCGAGCTCAAGAACGAGGAGATCGAGCTGGCGCGCCGCGGCCTGGAGGAGAAGGCCGCCCAGCTCGCGCTGTCCTCCAAGTACAAGTCGGAGTTCCTGGCCAACGTTTCGCACGAGCTGCGCACGCCGCTGAACTCGATGCTGCTGCTGTCCCGGCTGCTGGCCGAGAACGAGGACGGGGTCGGGGTGCTGACCGACCGCGAGATCGAGTTCGCCCGCACGATCCACTCGGCGGGCAACGACCTGCTGGCGTTGATCAACGACATCCTCGACCTGTCCAAGGTCGAGGCCGGGCGGATGGAGCTCGAGCTTGCCGCGGTCTCGCTGTCGGACGTGTGCGCGGACGTCGAGCGTTCCTTCCGCCACGTTGCCAACGAGAAGGGCCTGTCGTTCGCGGTCGAGGTGGATCCGGCGTTGCCGGTGGCGATCGTCTCAGACCACCAGCGGCTCGGACAGGTGCTCAAGAACCTCCTCTCGAACGCGTTCAAGTTCACCCACGAGGGTGGCGTGCGCCTGTCGATCGGCTACCCGGCCACCGGGACCGAACTGCGCAATGACGCTCTGCGCAGCGCCGAGCGGGTGATCGAGTTCTCGGTCACCGACACCGGCGTCGGCATTCCCGACGACAAGCTCAACCTGATCTTCGAAGCGTTCCAGCAGGCCGACGGGACCACCTCGCGCAAGTACGGCGGAACCGGCCTGGGGCTGTCGATCTCGCGCGAGATCGCGCGTCTGCTCGGCGGGGAGATTCAGGTGGACTCCGTGCTCGGGCTGGGCAGCCGGTTCTCGTTGATCGTGCCCGCGACGCGGCAGGCGGCCGACCATCCTGTCGAACTGCCCGCCGCCCCGCTGCGCGCCCAGCCGGCCAAGCGGGGCGCCGAGCCGGCGCCGCCCGATGACCGCGCGGACGTGCACCCCGGCGAGCACCCGATCCTGGTCGTCGACGCCAACGCCGAACGCGCCATCGCCACCGTCGAGATCGTGCACTCGCGCGGCGAGAAGGCGATCGTGGCGGCGGAAACCGCCGCGGCCGTCGAGCTCGTCCGCGAGCACCGGCCCAAGGCGGTGCTCCTGGCGGGCGACGCCAAGCGGGTCGAGTCGGGCCTGGCCGAGCTCAAGAGGCACTCCGACACGCGTCATCTCCCGGTGGTGGCGATCGGCGGCCTGGCGGCGCGACTTCCGGCACTGCGCCTCGGCGCGGCCGCGTTCGTGGAGCGGACGATCGACGCGCGCGAACTCGACGAGGCCCTGTCGCGCGTGGACGTCCTGACCGGCACGCGCTCCCGGCGCGTCGCGCTCCTCGCCCCCGTCGCGGGCTTCGAACCGCTGGCCGCGGTCCTACGGTCGATCGACGAGGTCGAGGTGGTCCGCGTCGATCCGGGCGAGGCCGCCGGGGCGTTGCGCTCGGGTGACTTCGACCTCGGCGTGATGGCTCTGGACAGGCGCGACGTCGACCCGTTCGCCACGCTGCGAGACCTGGTCACCGAGGAGGTCGTCCGCGACGTCCCCCTGATCGCGTACGTGCCGAGCGAGCTCAGCAGGGTCCAGCGGGCGCGACTCGATGCCGTCGCCAAGGCCGCCGTGATCGCCGTGGTCGACTCGCCCGAACTACTCGCCGACCGGGCGAGCCTGTTCCTGCACCGGGCGCAGGGAACCCTGCCCAGCTCGATGCGGAGCCTGATCGATCGGTTGCATACCGGGGACGCGCCATTGCACGGCAAGAAGGTGCTGGTGGTGGACGACGACATCCGCAGCGGCTTCGCGCTGACCTCGATCCTCGAGCAGCACGGAATCAAGGTCGTTTACGCCGAGGACGGGCGGGAGGGCCTCGAGCGCCTCCAGCAGCATCCCAACACCGATCTCGTGCTGCTCGACATCATGATGCCGGAGATGGACGGCTACGAGACCGCGCTGGCGATCCGCGCCATGCCCGCCTTCGAGGACCTGCCGGTCATCGCGTTGACGGCGAAGGCGATGAAGGGCGATCGCGACAAGGCGCTCTCGGCCGGCGTGTCCGATTACATCGCCAAGCCGGTCGACGTCGATCAGCTCGTGGCGATGATGCGCGGCTGGCTCGGAGCCGGGGAGCCGGCTCGCTCGCATTAGGCGAGAGGTAATCGCCGCCCGGCCGCGCCAGAATGCTCGGCGTGGGGTGCGACTGGTTGCTGATCGACGGATCCAGCCTGATCTTCCGCGCGTACTACGGGGCGCTGCGGGCCGCCCCGGATGCGCACCGCAAGGATGCGAACGCGGTGGGGCCGTTCCTCGAGCGGCTCGCCCGATTGATCGTGCAGCGGCGGCCGAGACAGGTCGCGGTGGCCGACGACGCGGCATGGCGGCCTGGCTGGCGAGTGGAGCGAATCCCCACCTACAAGTCGCACCGGGTGTCCGAGCCGATCCCGCCGGCGCTCGAGCCGCAGGTGCCGATTATCCAGGCGATCCTCGCCGCGATCGGGATCGACATGGTCGGCGTCGCCGAGCACGAGGCCGAGGACGTGATCGCCACATGGTGCCGGCTCGCGAGCGGGACGGTCGAGATCGCCAGCGGAGACCGCGACCTGTTCGCGCTCGTGGAGGATTCCCGCGTGCGGGTGCTGTATCCGGAGAAACGGGGCCTGGCTGTGATCGACGAGGCCGAGGTGACCCGCCGCTACGGCATCCCCGGGCGGCGCTACGCCGACTTCGCGATCCTGCGCGGCGATCCTTCGGACGGCCTGCCCGGGCTCAGGGGCGTGGGGGCGGTCACGGCGGCGAGCATGATCCGCCGCCACGGCAGCATCGCCGGCGTGCTGCGCGACCGGCAGTTGAGCGAGGCGGACCGTGCGTATCTCGAGAACGCGATGGACGTCGTCACGCCCGTGGCCGACCTCGCGATCGACCTGCCACCCGGCCGGCGGGACGCCTACCCAGCCGACGAGACGGCCCTGCGCTCGCTGGCGGGGCGGTTCGGCGTGGGCGACGCGTGCGCGCGCCTGCTCGAGGCGGTCGCCCGGCTGTCTACTCGAGCTTCGGCGGAGTGACGCCCGCCTCGAGCATCGCCTCGTAGAGACGGGACGCCGCGGAGGACAGCATCGCGTCGCCGAGCCGTCCGCGTTCGAGCAGGATCGCGATGTACTCGCGCACGCAGGTGAGCAGCGCTTCCGCCTCCTGCGGGGTGAACTCCGGAGTCACCACCCGAGCCTTGGCCATGGTTGCGCCGTCAATATACGAGGCCCCGCCCTCCGGCAGGAGGACGGGGCCCCGATGACCTGCTGCGTTAGTGGTGCTTGTGGCCGTGGATCTTGAGGATTACGGCCTGGGTGCTGATGCTCGCGGTGTGACCGCCATCGAGCGACTGGATCGCGCGCAGCGTGACCTTCAACACATGCCGGACGGCGAGCAGATGCCGGCCGGTCTGGTTGAGTCCGATCCGCACGACCTCGGTCTGGCCGGCTGCGAGCGTGACGCTGGCGCTGCCGACGCCGAGGAGCCTGTGGTGCAGGCCGCGCGCGGTCAGCTTGAGCGTCAGGGTGCAGGGCGCGCCGGAGCACGTGATCCTGACCGCGACCGCCTGGCCCTGGGCCTGCGCGTGACCCACCGAGACGCTGCCGATCCCGGGCGCGGGCGGCGGCGGCGGGGTCGGGCTGCTCGTGGTCAGCGTCTGGTCGGCGCCCGTGAAGGTGCCGAAGTCAGACTGCGCGACCGCGCGGTAGTGGATCACGGTCCCGGCCGGCAGCCCGGTCAGCTGCGCCGTGAAGGCGGCCGGAGCGTTGCCCACCGGCAGCGTCTGCGCCGCCGTGCTCTGTCCGTAGGCGGTCGTGGTGCCGAACTGGAAGGACACCTTGACCGCCGCGCCCTGCGGGTTCACGCTGCCGCCCAGCGTGGCCGCAGTCGTGGTGATCGCGCTCGCCGCGCCGGTCACCGGCACGCCGGGCTGGTAGGCGTCGGCGAACAGCCCACGCGGGCTGGTCCCGTTGGTGAACAGGAAGAACGGCGTTCCGATCGCGCCGCCCTGGCACGCCTGCCCGTCCATGTTGAACGGGGTGGCGATGCACGACGAGGAGATCGGCTCGCGCACATCCGCCTGGGCCGTCGGCGTGAGCGGGACGTCCGACTCATCCAGCACGAACGCGGGGTTGGCCGCGTTCACGAAATGCCCGGCGAACGCCTTCGTGCCGGTGCTCGTCTGTTCACGCCAGGTCACGTACGGAGTGTTGCCCGAGAACGTGATGTCCGGACGGGTCGACTCGACGCCGGGCGTCGAGATCGGGGCACCGCCGTTGACGATCTGGAAGTGCGGCGTCGGCGTCGCGACGAACCGCGAGACGAACACCTGATGCACGCCGCCGACCGTCTCGTCCCAGGTCACCCAGGGAGCGGTCGCGTTGGCCGGGTTCATCGTTCCGGCCGCCACGCGCGGATCCTCGGCGTCCTTCGCCGGATCGCTGTTCAGCGAGCAGGCCTGCTCGGCGCCCAGGGACGCGGCGCAGCTGTTGCCCGCGTTGAGGATGCCGTTGCCGGCGTTGCCGATCACGTGCCAGTGAAAGCCGCCGGCACCCGCCGTGCTGTCGGCCTCGGCCTTGGCCGCGAACACCATCTCGTTGTTCGCCAGGCCGGCCGCGCTCGCGTCCTTCTCGTACCACACCACCCACGGCACGCTGTCGTTGGCGCCCGTGAACGCGATGTCGGGCTCGATGCCGTTGCGCGTGACGTCGACGTTCAGGCTCGGGTCAGCGCCGCCCGGGCCAACGCGCCCGAGGCCGACCTGCTGGAAGCAGAACCCGCCGATGGCCGGAACGTTGCCGCTGCCGTCAGCCACACCCGCGGGTGTCACGCCGTTGCAGTTCGCCATGCCGGGCCCGAGCGGCTTCGAGACGAAGATCTGGTCCTTGCCGTTGACCGGCGAGGTCGTCGTCTCCTGCCAGGTCACCCATGGACCGGGCTTGGTCGGGTCGACCGCGGATCCACCCGCCACCGACGGGTTCTCCGCGCTCTGATCGGTGTGGATGTTGAGCGACGGGACGTTCGGACCGCTTCCGCCGTTGCCGCGGCTCTGGCCGGCGAAGATCCACTTGCCCTGGTTCGCGTCGCCCGTGTTGTCGAAGCGACTGGCGAACACGTTGTTGGCGCCGAACCCGGTGCCGGTCGTGTTCTCGTACCAGGTGGCCCACGGCACGGTGCGCCCGGCACCCGCGAAGTCGATCGAGGGCGCCTCGCCATCCTGGCCCTGGTCGAAGTTGAGCGACCCAGCGAACTTCGGGGCCGCGCTCGACCGCCCGCCGACCGTGCCGTTGCCGCGCGTGGTCCACGCGCCGCCGGCAAACGAGCGCGAGAAGATCTGGTCGGCTCCCGTCGCCTCCTGCTGGCGGAACAGCGCCCACGGCACGGCGGGCTTGCCCGCGACGAGTGCGCCGCCGACCACGTCGGCGTTGGTTGGATCCTCACCGCTCACGCTGACCGCCGGGTTGATCCCGGCCGCCACGTCACTGTTCACCTGGCCGCCCGGCGGCAGCGCCTGAAACGCCGCCGCGGAGCCGGCGGTCGCAAGCGCGACCACCGTTGCTGCGAGCGCGATGCGCGCCCGCCGGGGTTGCCCCCGTTTGATCCCCATGGGTTCTCCTTGGTTCGAGGTTGGGTACTCGAACCGGTGTTACGGGCGGCAGCCCGAAACGGTTCGCGGGCGAGTGGTGATGCTTCAGTGAATGGGGTGCGCCACGCCGACGAGCACCCGACGCCCCGAGGAAGCCGGGTTGCCGTTGGCCACCTGCTCGGTGACGCTGAAGGCGCGGAACTGGGTCACCGGGGCGCCCGACCACAGCGTCACGTGCTCGGCGTCGTTGAACGTGCCGACCGGGACGAGGATGCCCGCCGCGTTCTTCAGCCAGGCCTGGTAATAGCGGCCACCCGCCAGATGGGGCAGCCCGGTCGCGGACAGCTCGATCCGCCACCCGGATTCGGTCTTGGTCAGCGTGGCGGAGCCGTGCGCACCCGGGGCGAGCGGCGTACCGGTGACGACCATCGCGAACTGGAGCGGCTGCGGCCCGCCCGACCCGAGCGCGATGACGATCGCCACCGCGATCGCGGCAGCGGCCGTGGCCAGGCCGCCGAAGGCGAGCGCCGGGCGGCGCGCCCGCCAGCGCGACCAGATCCGCGACTTGGGCTTCTCAGGAGCGGTCTCGGCGGCGGTCGCGGTCTCGGCGGCGGTCGCGGTCTCGGCGGTGGTCGCGTGCTCGGCCTCCGCCGCGATCGCGGCGACCACGCGGTCCTCGAGCCCCGGATCGGGCTCCTCCCACGTGGCGGGCGACTCGAGCAGCGTGCGCAGCTCGTCGAGCTCCGCGCGCTCGTGCGGCGTGAGCGCGTCCACGGGCTCGCCCGAGAGGTACGAGATCCGGTCGTCGTCGGGGGTGCTCACGGCTTTGCCTCTATCTGCCTCATACGGTAGTTCACCCTGATTCGGTTCATTCTCGTAAGTGCCCGAGCATCGTGGCCAGCCGCTTGTGCGCGCGGAACGACCGCGACTTCACCGTTCCCACCGCCACCCCGATCCGCTCCGCGATCTGAACGTGGGTGAACCCGTCGAGATGCTGGAGGCGGACCACCTCCTGCTCGTCGGGCGGGAGCTGTGCCACCGCCTGGCGAACCTCCCACACGTCGTAGGCGGATTCAGCCGATTGGGGGCTGGCGACCAGCGCCGGATCGCCGGGCGGCACGGATTCGATCGGCGCGGTGGAGCGAAGCGACTCGCGGCGATAGAGGTCGATCGCCACCCGGCGGGCGATCGCCGCCAGCCAGGGGCCGAGCTCACGGCTCTCGTCGAAGCTCTGCGCCGCCCGCCACGCCTTCACGAATGTCTGCTGGACCGCCTCCTCGGCCAGGCCGCGGTCCCCGAGCACCTTGTAGGCGACCGCGTAGACCAGACGGCCGTGGGAGCGGTAGACCGACCGCACGGCGTCGGGATCGCCCTGGCGAAAGCGCGCGCGGAGGTCCGCTTCCTGCACATCGCGACGCTACCAGGGGTGGGTACGCGTCACAGGCGCGTCTGACGCCGAGCGACCGGGTAGTAGGTCGGCCGTGGCTCCGTTTGGAATCGATTCCCTGCCGCGAGCTGGCGCGGGTCCGGGAGGCGACCGACGTCCTGCCGCCGATGGACGCCCGCATGGCCCACATCGAGGAGTCGATGCCGGTGCTGGTCGAGGTCCAGCAGCACCTGTCGGCGCTGCCCGAGGTGATGGAGACGATCGGCACCGGGCTCGAGCGGCTGGCCACGCTGATGGACCGCCTGCTCGGGTCGATCGACACCCTCGACGTCAACGTCAAGGGGCTGCAGGCGTCGCTCGAGCCGATCGGCCGCGTAGCCGACAAGCTCCCCGGCAACCGCCGGTCAGGGAGTTAGCGAAGCAGCCAGAACACTTCGGTCTCGGCCTCGCTCGGGTCCGGCGGCGCATGGCCGTAGATCTCCCAGCACGGGCCGGCGAGCTCGCGTCCATGGGCCGCGGCATACTCGCGCACTGCTTCGTGGGTGACCCCCAGCCTTGCGTAATCGCCGCGGTGGGTCGCGGTCGCGACCTCTCCGGCGGGGAGCGCTGACGGGATCACCGAGCCTTCAGCCTGGAACGGCCCCGACACGAGGACTCCGACCTCGACATCGGGCCGCTGGTCCTTGTAGAGCATGACGTTCTGCCACAGCTCATCACCCTCGCCGGTGCCAAGCTCAGGCCGGGCCCGAACAAACTCATAGACCTGACCGAGCAGCGGCCCCCAGAGCTTCGGGAACTCCGCCCACGTGGTCGTCCGCGCCACCACCGCGGTCGGCCGCGCCTCGACCGTCATGAACCTCACCCCCTCGGCCACCATGCGGGCCAGCCTAACCCATCTCCGAGAGCCGCCGGCCGGAGCTGGGGCCGCAGGCGGAAGCGCCTCCGGGACGATCAGCCACGGGCGTCGCGAGCAGTGATGGGACTGCCGCACCCGGTCAGGTCGTAGCCGCCGAACCCCGCGACCCGCTCGGTGAAGGCACCGCCGGCCAACAGGTTGCCCAGGGCCTCGACGCCGGGATGATCGCGCCACCGTCTCGCCAGCCAGATCTGCACGACGTGTTCCTCGAGCGGGAGGAAGCGCAGGCCGAAGGCGCCGGCTGCCGCCTCCGTGGTGACTGCCGCGCAGCCGAGGGTTGCCGCGATCCGTGCCGCCTCGATGTGCCCGCCGGCCAGAGGCCCGCGAGGCGGCGTGCCGGTGCCGGCCCTCGCAGCGGCCCGCTCGAGCGCCTGTTGACTGGCAGCGGCCGGATCGCGCTGGGCGATTAGCGCCTTGCCGACGAGCACCGCCTCGAGCGAGCGGTGCTTCACCCGCCCGCCCAGCCCGAGGCCCACCTGCCAGCGCGCGAGATGGAGGCGAACCACCGGCACCGGCGGGTCGGGCAGCTCTCCGTGCGGACCATGCACGACGGAGGCGTGGATGCCACCCCGGGCCAGCGCGGCGAGCCCGGTCCCGGTGGCAGCCGATAGCGCGAGCAGACTCGATGGCCCGAGTCCCTCGAGCATGGCCTCGGCGACACCGAGCGCCGGGTCACAACCGGCCAGGACGAGACCACGCGGACTGGCGTCGGCGAACAGCCGCAGCCGGCCCGCGCGGATCGTGCCGTCCGGCTTGGCCCAACCCGCACCGGCGACGCCATGGTCGGCCAGCTCGGCGGCCACCAGCCGATCTCCCACCCGACCCACCTTGACCGCTGCGCCTTCGGGAAGCTTGGTCCCGAGCGCCGGCACGATCGTGTCCGAAGCACCGGAGAACAACTCCTCGACCGTGGTGGCCAGCGCCCGAGCCAGACCCAGTGCGGCGTCCACCGCCGGCGCGTTGTGTCCGGCCTCGACGGCGGCCACAAGCTGGCGGCTGACCCCGGCCCGAGCCGCCAGCTGGGCCTGCGTCAGGCCACACTCGAGGCGGCGCTCGCGCAGCCGGGATGAGGTCGCGCTCGGTGCCATGATCCCAGTATGCTGCCATGATCCTGGCACGATGTCGATGAGGAGCGTGTGGTGAGGAGGGTGTGGTGTTGAGGGCAGCTCGGAGCCGGCGAGCATTTGCAGCCGTACTGACGATCGGACTGGCGGTGGCGCTGGGCGCCTGTGGAAGCGGCAGCTCGAGCTCGGACACGTCGTCGGGGTCCCCGGGCGCCGGGTCGAGCACCACCTCGAGCAACGCCGCCGGCGGGCGGCCGACCGTCCTCGCCGCCGCCTCGCTCACCAAGGTCTTCCCGGAGATCGCGCCCGACGCCAAATACACCTTCGGCGGCTCCGGCGCGCTCGAGACCGACATCGAGCAGGGCGCCCCGGCAGACGTATTCGCCGCGGCCAGTCCCAAGCAGCCGGCCGCCCTGCTCGCCAAGGGCCTGGTGGACAAGCCGGTCCAGTTCGCCACCAACACACTCGTGCTGATCGTGCCCAAGGACAACCCGGCGCACATCAAGTCGGTGAGCGACATCACCCGCCCGGGGGTGAAGCTCGTTATCTGCGACGCGAGCGTGCCCTGCGGCGACTACGCCCGGACGGCGTTCAAGAACCTGGACATCACCGGCGCGGCGATGAAGAACGTGGTCAGCCAGACGAGCGACGTGACCCAGACGGTGGCCGACGTCGCGCTCGGCCAAGCTGACGCGGGGTTCGTGTACATCACCGATGCCGATGCGGCGCAGGGCAAGGTGGCCGTTATCCGGCTCCCCGCCCAGGCCAAGCCCGGAGCCAAGGATTTCATTGCCGTCGTCAAGTCCGCTCCCCACCCCGCCGCCGCCAGGGCGTTCGTGGCGTCGATTATGTCCCCGGCCGGCCAGGCGAAGCTCCGGGCGGCGGGGTTCGGCGCGCCGTGAGCGTCGCCGCCGGCGGCGCGCGGCAGGATCGCGCCGGCGTGCCCCTCCCAGTGCTCGCACGCGCCGCGGTGGCGGTTGGAGCCACGCTGCTGGTCGCCGTTGTCCTGGCCTTCCTGCTTCTGCCGATCGTCGCCCTCATCAGCTACCAACCCCTCGACAAGCTCGTGGACGGCTTCGCGACCAAGGTGGCGACCGACGCGATCCTGGTCTCGCTGAAGACCAATGCGATCGCCTTTGCCGTGATGATCGGATTGGGGACGCCGTTCGCGTACATACTGGCGAGGAGGCGCTTCCCCGGCCGGGACCTGGCGGTCACGGTGGTCGAGATTCCTTTGGTGATGCCGCCGGCGGTAGCGGGGATCGCGCTGCTCGTGGCCTTCGGCCGGCTGGGACTGCTCGGACACACGCTGAGTGCACTCGGAATCCACCTCGCCTTCACCCCCGCTGCCGTCGTAATCGCGATCCTGTTCGTGGCCAGCCCTTTCTACCTGCGAGGCGCCATCGCTGCCTTCGAGGCGGTCGACTCGACGCTGCTCGACGTGGCCGGGACGCTGGGCGCCGGCCCGGTCCGCCGTATGGTGCGCGTGGCGATCCCGCTGGCGCGGGGCGGCCTTGGCGCAGCGGCCGCAGTCGCCTTCGCCCGCGGGCTGGGCGAGTTCGGCGCCACGATCCTATTCGCCGGGAGCTTCCAGGGAACTACGCAGACGCTGTCGCTGGCCGTGTACTCGCTGTTTGATGCCGACCTCGATCAGGCCGTCGCGATCGGCGTGCTGCTGATAATCCTGAGCGCTGCGATCCTCATCGCGGCCAAGCTGCTCGTGCGTTCGTGGATCTTTTCGTCGTCGACATCACCCTCCCCCGCCGATCGTTCGATCTTCGTGTCGACCTGAGGCTGGGCGCCGAGACGCTTGCGCTCGTCGGACCATCTGGATCGGGGAAGACGTCCCTGCTGCGGACGGTGGCTGGTCTGGACCGGCCCCAGGCCGGCCGCATCACCCTCGGTGACGAGGTTTGGTTCGACGTCGAGCGACGCGTCAACGTCAGCCCGGAGCGTCGGCGCGTTGGCTACCTGCCCCAGGACTACGGGCTGTTTCCTCACCTCACCGTGGCCGGCAACGTGTCGTTCGCCAGCCGGCACGAGCGCCCTGACCTGCTCGAGCGCCTCGGTATCGCGCACCTAGCCGGCGTGCTTCCCGCCCAGCTCTCGGGCGGCGAGCGCCAACGCGTAGCGCTCGCTCGCGCGTTGGCCCGCGAGCCCCGTGTCCTGCTCCTCGACGAGCCGTTCGGCGCGCTGGACGCGATCACGCGTCAGCACGTCCGCGACGAACTGGGCGATGCCCTGACCAACCTCAGGCTGCCCACGCTGCTGGTCACCCACGCATTCGATGACGCGGCGGTCCTGGCCCAGCGCATCGGCGTGCTCGACCGGGGCAAGGTCGTCCAGCTCGGTACCGCCGCCGACCTCCTGGCCGAGCCGCGCAACGTTCTGGTAGCCGCGCTGACCGGGGCCAACATCGTCCCGGGCACGGCCACGCCGGCTCGCTTCGGGTCGATCGTGAGGCTGAGCGGCGGCGGCGAGCTGCGCAGCACGACCACGGCAGAAGGCGACGTACAGGTCGCCATCCATCCGTGGGCGCTCGAGCTGACCGACCCGCAGGCCAGCCCGCTGATCGACACCGTGCTGAGCGTTCACCCCGAGCGGGGTTCGCTCGTGGTCCGCCTGGCCCGCTTCACCGTGCATGTCAGCTCCAACGGGCACGCGCCGATCGCCGAGGGCTCTCTCGTCGGACTCCGCGCGGCGCCGCACGACGTGCGCGTCCTCAGCGCGCGGGAGCCGGCGCCTGGAGGTACTTGAGCACGGCCAGCACGCGCCGGTGGTCCTCGGCCGTGGCGGGCAGGTCGAGCTTGGAGAAGATGCTCGTGACGTGCTTCTCGACCGCGCGCTCGGTGATCACGAGCTGCTCGGCGATCGCGAGGTTCGACCGTCCCTCGGCCATCAGGCCGAGCACCTCGGTCTCGCGCGGCGTGAGGCGGCCGAGCGGATCGCCGACCCGGTGGCGGCCGAGCAGGTGCTTGACCACCTCGGGGTCGAGCACCGAGCCGCCCCGCGCGACGCGATCGACCGCGTCGAGGAACTGGTCGAGATCTGACACGCGGTGCTTGAGCAGGTAGCCGAGGCCGTCGGTGCCGTCGGCGAACAGCTCGAGCGCGTAGGTCGTCTCGACGTACTCGGACAGCACGAGCACCGCGACCGCGGGGCTGCGCTCGCGGATGGTCAGGGCGGCTCGGATCCCTTCGTCGGTGTGGCTCGGGGGCATCCGCACGTCGACGATCGCCAGGTCGGGTTTGTGGGCACCGACCTTGCGCAGCAGGTTCTCGCCGTCGCCGGCCTGGCCGACGACCTCGTGCCCGCTCTGCTCGAGCAGGCGGGCGAGGCCTTCGCGCAGCAGGAGGCTGTCCTCGCCGAGCACTACACGCACGGGATCCTCGCCTCGATGTGGGTGCCTCCGCCGGCCGGGCTGTCCACGGCGAGCCCGCCGTCGAGCGCGGCGAGACGGTCGACCATGCCACGCAGCCCCGAGCCACGGGCCGGATCGGCGCCCCCGATGCCGTCGTCGGTCACCTCGATGACCGCGCTGCCGTTGGCGCGGCCGATGCGCACCGTGGCGGCCCCGGCGTGCGCGTGCTTGATCGCGTTGGTCAGCGATTCGGACACGATGAAGTAGGCGGCCGCCTCGACCTGGGCCGGGAGGCGCTCGGCGGGCACCTCGAGCACTTGCACTTCGAGCGGCGCCCTTGCGGCGAGCGCGTCGATGGCCGGCGCCAGACCGCGTTCGGTCAGCACGGCGGGGTGGATCCCGCGGGCGAGCTCCCGCAGCTCGGTCAGCCCGACGTCGAGTTGCTCGCGCCCGGTGGCGAGCAGCTCGCGCTGCGCCGGGTCGCTCAGTCCGCGGTCGAGCAGGGCGAGCGTGAGCGAGAGCGACACGAAGCGCTGCTGCGCGCCGTCGTGCAGGTCGCGCTCGAGGCGGCGGCGCTCCCCCAGCTCGGCGTCGAGCACGCGCGCCCGCGACTCCTCGAGCTCGGTGATGCGAGCGCGGAGCTCGGCCTGCAGGCGCGCGTTGTCCAGGGCGAGGCCGGCAGCCGAGGAGACGGCGGCCACGAGCTCGGGCTCCTCGGACAGCGAGGCATCGAACACCATCGCGGCGATCCGCCGTCCCTCGCTGTCGATCTGAGCCACCGCGCGGCCCTCGCCGCTCTCAGGCAGCCGGGCAGGCTGTCCGTCGGCGGTCACGTACTCGCCGGTCTGCGTGCGCCAATAGAGCAGCTCGATTGAAGGGTCGCCCAGAGCGTGCGCGATCGCGCCACGGATATCCGACCCGGGGGACTGCAGCCGGTCGACCAGCTCACCCACGATGTCGGCTCGGGTCAGGCGGCTGCGGAGCAACCCGGCCAAGAGGGCAAACGGGACGGCCACCACAGCGAGCGACGCGAAACCGCCGACGATGCCGGTCACGATGCGCGGTGCCCCGGCCAGTCCCACCAGCACCGACAGGGCGAGCGAGGCCGCGAGCGCCGCTCCAGTCCACAGCACCGGAGCGATGATCCGTCGCTGCGGCCGGGTTGCGCCGCGCCAGCGGCGGACGAGCAGCACGACGATCCCGGCCAGGGCCGCCACACCCACGAGGACGCCGAGGGCGTTGGCCGCGCTCACCACGGCCCGAGTGTCGGTCACCAGGAACACGTCGCGTGGCTGCGGCGGCTTGGTCGGCCGGAACAGCACCGGCACCACCGACAGCAGGGCGATCGCGCCGTAGAACGCGACGACCAGCCTCCTCTCGCCCCGGCCGGCGAGTTGTCCGCTCGGGAACGCGACCACCAGGTGGACGAGGAGGGCGACGTACAGCGCCTGTACGAGCAGACCGAGATCGAACAGCGCCGGCGGGTTGGCCTCCTTCAGCGCCGCGAGCAGGAACGTGACGCCGACCGCGTACATCAGCAGGCCGGTGCGGTTGTACGGCCGCCGCCACCAGGCGAGCAATCCCGTGCCGAGGAAGCCGGCGGAGACGATCCCGCCGCCGACCGCAAGGAGGGCCTTGTGCGGCTCGTGATCGCTCGTGAGCACTACGGCCACCGCCCCGCCCAGTCCGGCCGTGGCGCCGATGGCCAGCCCGGCCAGGATGGAGCGACGGCGCTTCACCGGACGAGGCGCTCGAGCGCCTGCGCGGAAAGCTCCGCCTTGGGGATGAAGCCGCGCGCGCCGCTGCGCTCGACCAGCGGCCCCAGATCGGCCTCGTCGCGGCTCGAGACGAGCACCACCGCCGGCGGCTCGGGCTCGTCCTGGAGGCGCGCCGCCAGTTCCAGGCCGCTCGCATCCGGCAATCCCACGTCGAGCAGGACGATGTCCGGCTTGCGCCCGCGACACTCGCGCAGCCCCGACGCCGCGTCGGCGGCCTCGCCGACGATCTCGTAGCCGTCGAACTCGAGCAGGGCGCGCGCGGCCTGGCGGAAGGCGGCGTGGTCGTCGATGATCAGCACGGTCTGGGGCATCCGCCCACTATGGAGGGCGAACGCCGCGTTGGGGGTTCGGTTAACCCCCCAACGATCCCATACCGGGCTACCGGGGGGGAAGTAGTGCGGTTATCCCCACCCCCCAGACGCCAGGCTCCTCCATAGCTGGGACGGCCCGTCGGAGCGAAGCTGGACCCATCGAAACATGCCTCCCAGGCAGAACCGAAAGGTAAGCAATGTCCGTCCCGCATCCCTCCCGAAACATCGCCGCCCGCATGGGGCGATGGAGCGCGAGCCATCGCAAGCTCGCGATCTTCGGCTGGTTGGCGTTCGTCATCTCCGCGGTCGTGATCGGCACGGCCATGGGGCAGAAGACGATCGACCAGCAGAACAACAACGTCGGCCAGGCGCATCGCGCCGACCAGATCCTCAAGCAGGCCGGCTTCACCCAGTCCGGCGGACTGACCGAGTTCGTGTTGATACAGAACGACAGGCTCACGGTCTCCGACCCCGCATTCCGGGCGGTCGTTCGCGACGTCCAGGGCGCGGTCTCCCCGTATCAGAGCCGATTCCACAACTTCCGCTCCCCGCTCGCATCAGCCAACCGTGACCAGATCGCGGACGGCGGCCACACCGTAGTCGTCCAGTGGGACATGAACGGAACGCAGAAGGCTGCCGAGAACCGAATCGACCCGCTCACCAGCGCCGTCGCATCGGTGGCGAAGACCCACCCGCACTTCTACATCGGCGAGGCCGGCGCGGCCAGCTCGGACAAGGCGCTGAACAAGATGTTCAACCAACAGCTCGGCCAGGCCGGCACTCGCTCGATCCCGCTCACGCTCCTGATCCTCGTGCTCGTGTTCGGGTCCCTGCTGGCGGCATTCGTGCCGCTGATGCTCGCCCTCCAGTCGGTCATCGCGACGATCGGACTCGTGGCCATCGTCAGCCACCTCACCCCAATGGATCCGAACGTGAGCGCGGTGGTCACGCTCGTCGGGCTTGCCGTCGGCGTCGACTACTCCCTGTTCTATCTCCGGCGCGAGCGCGAAGAGCGGGCCGCCGGCCGCGGTGAGCGCGCGGCGCTCCAGGCGGCAGCGGCGACCTCGGGACGCTCGGTGCTGATCTCGGGCGCGACCGTGATGATCGCGATGGCCGGGATGCTGTTCTCGGGCGACAAGACGTTCGAGTCGTTCTCGATCGCCACGATGATCGTCGTCGCGGTCGCCATGATCGGGTCGCTGACCGTGCTGCCCGCCGTGCTCTCGAAGCTCGGCGATCGCGTCGAGAAGGGACGGATCCCGCTGCTCGGGCGGCTGCGGCGCCCGGCCGGCGAGAACCGGGCCTGGTCGGCGCTGCTCGCCCCCGTGCTCAGGCGCCCGGCGGTGGCGGCGGTGCTAGCGGCGGGTTTGCTGGCGGCGCTGGCGGTCCCGACGCTCCAGCTCCACACCGCGCAGTCGGGCCTGCAGTCGCTGCCCCGGAACGCACCGACGGTCGAGACGCTGGACCGGATCCAATCGGCCTACCCGGGTGATTCGAGCCCCGCGGTCGTCGCGGTGAAGACCGACACGAGCTCACCGGCGTTCCGCACCGCGATCGGCCAGCTCAAGACGCGGGCTGCCGCGAGCAGAGTCGGCTACGGAGCAGTCCACGTCGACACGAACCGGTCACACACGGCGGCTCAGGTCTCGATCCCGCTGCCGGGCAGTGGCACGGACGGGAAGTCGACGGCTGCGCTGCTGACGCTGCGTAACCAGCTGCTGCCGGAAACGGTCGGTCATGTGCCGGGGGCGACGTACGCGGTCACCGGCGAGACGGCCGGGTCATACGACTGGAACCAGATGATGAAGGGCTCGATCCCGATCGTGTTCGGCTTCGTGCTCACGTTCGCGTTCCTGATCCTGCTGGTGTCGTTCCGCTCGATCGTGATCGCGGCCAAGGCGGTCGTGCTCAACCTGCTGTCGGTCGCCGCCGCCTACGGCGTGGTCGTGGCCACCTTCCAGTGGGGCTGGGGCCAGCACCTGCTCGGCTTCAAGTCCTACGGCGGTATCTCGCCGTGGCTGCCGATGTTCATGTTCGTGCTGCTGTTCGGGCTCTCCATGGACTACCACGTGTTCATCCTCAGCCGGATCCGTGAGGCCTACGACCGGGGGATGAGCACCGAGGACGCCATCTCGCGCGGGATCACGACAACGGCCGGCACGGTCAGCAGCGCCGCGTTCGTCATGGTCGGAGCGTTCCTGGTGTTCGCCACGCTGCCGATCATCGACATGAAGGAGATGGGCGTCGGCCTCGCCGCCGCTGTCCTGATCGACGCGACGATCGTTCGCGCGGTCCTGCTCCCGGCGGCGATGAAGCTGCTCGGCGACCGCAACTGGTACCTGCCGAGCTGGCTCGAGTGGCTGCCCCGCTTCAAGCACGAGGTCGAGCCCAGGCCCGAGCCGGAGGCGGTGCTCGTGGCCGCCTGACCACTCCCCCGACGGACGGACCCGATCGAGACCCGGGCGGCGTAAGTGCCGCCCGGGTCTCTCGGTCAGGCCGTGCGGGTGCGAAGCGCCCAGCGGGTCACCGGGATGGCGGCCACGCCGGGCAGCAGGAAGATGAAGGCCAGAGCGACCCAGCCCGGCTGACCCCAGCCCGCGATCAGCGTGGTCATGAGTGCCGGCGCGGCCATCAGCGCGACGGCCTCGCCGGTGGCGAACACCCCCTGATACTCGCCGGGCGCGTCCGGCGGCATCAGCGGCACGGACAGGCCCCACGAGGCCGCCACGAACAGCAACTCGCCCGCCAGATGGAGCGCCGCGGCGGCCACCATCAGCGCGATCACCAGCAGGCCACTCCCGCCGGCGGTGAGCGCGAAGAGCAGGCACGAGCAGGCCAGCGCGCAGCCCGACAGGAGCGTGCCGGTGGCGGCGGCCCGCGGCGCCGTGATCCCGCGGCTCACACGGACCTGAAAGGCCGCGATGCCCAGCGAGCTGATCAGCACTACGACGGCGGAGATCGCGCGCGGCGCGTGGGTGTGGAGCGTCACCCACAGCGGCAGCCCGCTCGAGAGCATCGCCCAGCACAGCGCGAGCACGCCCATCAGACCGGCCAGCGACATGTACGGCCCGTCCCTGACGACGCGTAGCCCCGCGCGCGTCTTCTCCACGACCGGCGTGGCGACGCGGGGGACGGTGAGCACGAGCAGCGCGTAGACGAGGTAGGTGCCGCCGTTCAGCGCGAGGAGCGCGAGGTAGGCCGGCTGCGTGGCGATGCTGATCACCGCGCCGCCGACGATCGCCCCGAGCGCCCAGCCGATGTGGCTGATCGCGCGCAGCTGGCCGAGCGCCTCGAGGCGCGCCTCGCGGTCGCTCAGGCCGAGCACGAGTGCGTTCCGCGGGCCACCGGTGCCGCTGCCCGCGGCCTGGGCCAGGCCGGCCACGATCAGGAAGCTCGCCATCCCGTGCACGAGAACGTACGCGAGCGCGCCGAGCCCCTGGAGGGCGAGCAGGCCGGCGAACATCTCGCGCGCGCCCACCCGGTCGGAGATCCAGCCCACCGGGGTGGCCGCCGCCACCCCGCCCGCGCCGGCCAGCGTCATCCCCAGCCCCACCTCCGCCGGCGAGAGCCCGATCCAGCGCGTGAGGAAGATCGCCCAACTCGTGTACCAGGCGCCGTTGCCGATGGCCGAGATCAGCGTGCCGGCGGCCAGCCGGCGCAATGGACCCTGCGCTACCACTACACTTCAGCGTACCCTGAAATATACAATGACTATTCATGATTCTGAAAACTATGCATGAAGGTCGCGGAGATCCGCGGGTCGCGCTGCTCAGGGAGCTGGCGGATCCGCTGCGGTTGCGCGTGGTGGATCGGCTTGGTCATGGCGGTCCGGCCACCGTCAGCCGCCTGGCCGCCGAGCTCGCGGTCCCCCTGCCCCAGCTCTCCAACCATCTGCGGCGGCTGCGCCACGCCGGCCTGGTCTCGGTGCGGCGCACCGGACGCCAGGCCGTCTACGAACTGGCCGATCCCGGTCTCCAGCAGCTCCTCCCGCTGCTCGACAGCATCACCGGACGCGTGCTCGACGGCGCACCCGGCGAGGCCTCGGCGCCCCGCGTGCCCTCCCGGACCTGCTACGACCACCTCGGCGGCGAGATCGGCGTAGCGATCTACCGTGGGTTGCGCGAGCACGACGCGGTGCGCGGACGGGCGGACGGGATGGTCGAGCTTGGTCCCGCCGCCGGCGTGACGTTCTCTGCGCTCGGGGTGGACATCGAGTCGCTGGCGCCGGGCCGCCAGCGGCTGGCCTTCGAGTGCCTCGACTCGACCGAGCGGGCCCCGCATCTGGCCGGCGCCCTGGGCGACGTCCTCGCCGGTGCGCTCATCCGCCGGCGGTGGATCGGGCGCCAGCCCGACAGCCGTCTGATCACGGTCACGCCCAGCGGCGCGCGCGGTCTGCGCGCCGCGCTCGGGATCGAGCTGAACGCGGCGTAGCCGCAGTGTGAACGCCTACACCTTAGGTCGGTTGCCGGGGCGTTCCGCCGGACCTACCGTGACATGCGTGATCGAGCAGCTCGAGCGGGACTCGCCGGACCCGGCGGGACAACCGCGAGTTCAGTCCGTCGTCATCTCGGAGGGCGTGGATGCCGCGGCGCCGGTCGTGATCGAGGTCGTGGTGGACAAGGACGGTCCGGTCTCGCTCGAGCTGCTAACCAAGCTGCTGATCGTCGGCGTGGTGTTCCTGGCCACCCTTCTCTACACGTTGACCGCGCGCTCCGGCTGAGCCGCCCGGGCCGCGGCGGGAGGCGTCTGGGACACTCTCTCGTGATGGCCGGACCGCCCGATACCGAGCACGCTCTGCACAACCGCGAGATATGGAATCGGCGCTCGGACGAGTATCAGGCGACGCACGCCGAGCAGCTGGCCAAGTCGGGCGGCCTGGCCTGGGGGCTGTGGCAGTTGCCCGAAGAGGAGCTTCGGGTTCTGGGCGACGTTCGCGACAAGGACGTGCTAGAGCTGGGCTGCGGGGCGGCCCAGTGGTCGATCGCGCTTCACGGCCTCGGCGCACGGGTCACCGGCCTCGATTTCTCCGAGCGCCAGCTCGAGCACGCCCGCCGGCTCATGGCCGAGGCCGGGATCGAGTTTCCGCTGATCCACGGCAACGCCGAAGCGACACCGTTCGGGGCCGCGTCGTTCGACATCGTGTTCTGTGACTACGGCGCGATGACGTTCTGCGATCCGCACCTCACCGTGCCCGAAGCTGCCCGGATCCTGCGCCCGGGCGGCCTGCTGGCCTTCTCGGCGATAACGCCGATCGTCGACCTGGCCTGGCCGCCGGGTGCCGATCATCCCGGGCGCCAGTTGGTCACCGAGTACTGGGACCTGCACCGGCGCGAGGAACCGGGCGAGCCGACCGACTTCCAGCTTCGCTACGGAGAATGGATCGAGCTGTTCGTCTCGAGCGGGTTTGCTGTCGAGTCGCTGATCGAGCCGCGACCGCCGGCCGGTGCGCGCAGCAGCTACCGCGACGCCACCGACCTGGACTGGGCGCGCCGGTGGCCGATGGAGCACATCTGGCGCGTTCGGCGGGCGGTTGCCCCGTAATCCGGCCGCCGTGGAGTCGCCTCGCGCTGATTTGCCGCCCGGACCGCGCGCGCCGGCCGTCTGGCAGACGATCGCCTGGATGACCCGCCCCGGCGCGTTCCTGGAGCGCGTTCACGCACAGTTCGGCGATCCGGCCACGATCCGCACCTACTGGACCGAAGAGCCGATGGTCCTGTTCTCGAGCCCGGACGCGGTGCGCGCGGTGTTCGGCCTGGACCCGTCGATCGCGCCGGCGGGTCAGAGCTGGGAGTTCCTGCGCCCGTTCGCCGGGTCGCATTCGATCCTGCTCCTAGACGGCGAGGAGCACCTGCGCGAGCGGCGCCTCTTGCAGGGACCCTTCCACGGCGAGCGGATGCGCGCGTTCGCGCCGATGATCGCCGAGCTCGCGCGAACCGAGCTCGCGACCTGGAGCGGACGCGTGCTCGCGCTCGAGCGGATGCGGGAGCTGACGCTCGAGATCATCCTGCGCGTCGTGTTCGGCGCCCGCGACGACGCCGAGGTGTCGGGTCTGCGCGCGGTGATCGACGGCGCGCTGGCCACCGTGCGCTCTCTGCCGTGGGTGCTCGCGATGGCCGTGGTGCGCAAGGACCTGGGGCCGCGCAGCCCGTGGGGGCGCTTCCGCGTCGCGGTCGAGCGCTTTGACGCCGCGCTGTTCGAGCTGCTGGCGCGCCGGCGGGCCGAGGCAGAGCCCGACGGCTCGATGCTCAGCGTGCTGCTCGCCCAGCGCGACGAGCAGGGCAATCCGCCCAGCGACCGACACCTGCGCGACGAGCTGGTGGCGCTCCTGGTCGGCGGCCACGACAGCTCGGCGGCTTCGCTGGCCTGGGCGTTCGAGCGGCTGGCTCGTCACCCCGCGGTCCACGCGCGGCTGCGCGAGGGCGATCCCGCCTACCTCGACGCCGTGGTCAAGGAGGTCCTCCGGGCCCGGCCGGCGCTGACCATCGCGCCGCGGCTGCTGCTCGAACCGGCCGAGATCGCGGGGCACATCGTTCCGGCCGGAGTGCAGGTGGCCGCGTGCCTGTGGCTGGCCTGCCGGCGCTCCGACCTCTGGCCGGGGGCGAGCGAGTTCCGGCCGGAGCGCTGGCTGGGCGAGCAACCGACGCCCAATCCGATGTCGTGGATCCCGTTCGGCGGCGGGGTGCGGCGCTGCGCGGGCGCCCCGTTCGCCGAGATGGAGATGCGCGAGGTGCTGCGCGCGGCGGCCGGACTGACGCTTGCACCGGCGCAGGCCGAGGCCGAGCGCAACCGACGCAGCATGCTGGTCCTGGTGCCGGATCGCGGCGCCGAGGTGATCGTGAGATGACCGAGCTCGTGATCTTCGATTGCGACGGCGTGCTCGTCGACTCGGAGCCGATCTCGATTCGGATCGACGTCGAGATGTTCGCCGAGGTGGGGATGACGGTGTCCGAGCAGGAGGTGATCGAGCGGTTCGTCGGTCGCTCGCCCGAGTTGCTGGTTCAGGCGGTCGAGGAGCAGCTCGGACACCCGCCCCCGGACGGCTGGGAGGAGCACGGCGAGCGTCGTCTGCGGCGGGCCTTCGAGACCGAGCTCGAGCCGGTCGACGGCATCCGCGAGGCGCTCGAGCTGATCAGCCTCCCGATGTGCGTCGCCTCGAGCAGCCCGCCCGAGCGGCTTCGCTTCAAGCTCGAGCTCACCGGGCTCTACGAGCGTTTCGCGGGTCGCATCTTCAGCGCCACCGAGGTGGCAAACGGCAAGCCGGCGCCGGACCTGTTCCTGCACGCCGCCCGGCAGATGGGCGTCGACCCGGCTGGCTGCGTGGTCGTCGAGGACAGTCGCTACGGGGTGCAGGCGGCGCGCGCCGCGGGCATGGAGGTGCTTGGCTATGCCGGCGGTGTGACGCCGGCGGAGGCGCTGGCCGGCCCGCGGACTACGGTGTTCGACGACATGCGATCGCTCCCGGAGCTGCTTTCGTGATCACGACGCTGGGGAACACCGGCCTGCGGGTGACCCGGATCGGCCTCGGTCTCGCCGCGCTCGGCCGACCCGCGTACATCAACCTCGGCCATGCCTTGGACGTGGAGGGCGAGTCCGACGTGGCGGGGCTCGAGCGACGCGCGCACGCCGTGCTCGACGCGGCATACGCCGGCGGCGTTCGCTACTTCGACGCCGCCCGCTCTTACGGAAAGGCCGAGGCGTTCCTGGCCAGCTGGCTCCAGCAGCGCGGACTGGGACGCGACGAGGTCACGGTGGGCTCGAAATGGGGCTACACCTACACCGCGGATTGGCGGATCGACGTCGACGTGCACGAGGTCAAGGACCTGAGCGCGACGACCTTCCGTCGCCAGCTGGCCGAGACCCGGGAGCTTCTGGGCGATCACCTGCGCCTCTACCAGATCCACTCCGCAACGCTCGACAGCGGCGTCCTGGACGATCGCGAGCTGCTCGACGAGCTCGGGCGGCTGCGCTCCACCGGCGTTCTCATCGGCCTGACCACGAGCGGCCCGCACCAGGCCGAGACGATCGAGCGCGCGCTCGAGGTCGGCGGGTTCGATTCGGTTCAGGCGACGTGGAACCTGCTCGAGCGCTCCGCGGGCCCGGCGCTGGCCGCCGCGCACGAGGCCGGCTGGGGCGTGATCGTCAAGGAGGCGCTGGCCAACGGTCGACTGACGGATCGCGGTGCGGTGCCGGAGCTCGCCGCCGCGGCGCGCGCAGCCGGTTGCACCCCCGACGCGTTGGCGCTCGCCGTGGCGCTGGCGCAGCCCTGGGTCGATGTCGTGCTGAGCGGGGCCGCGACCGTCGAGCAGCTCAGGAGCAACCTGTCCGCGCTGCAGGCCCGGCCGGACTCGCTGGAAGGCCTCACCGAGGACCCGGAGACCTATTGGGAGCAGCGCGGCGAGCTACCCTGGAACTGATGGAGATCGAGATCTGGTCCGACATCGCCTGCCCCTGGTGCTACATCGGGAAGCGCCGGTTCGAGGCCGCGCTCACTCAGTTCGAGCACCGCGACGAAGTGCGGGTGACCTGGCGTAGCTTCGAGCTCGATCCCGCCGCACCCGACGAGCGCGAGGGCGAGCGCGCCGCCCGCCTGGCCGAGAAGTACGGGATCACCGTCGACCGGGCGCGCGAGATGGAGCGCCAGATGACCGAGACGGCGGCCGGCGAAGGCCTCGACTTCCGGTTCGACCTCGCGCGGTCCGGCTCGACGTTCGACGCCCACCGCCTGGTCCACCTCGCCGCCGAGCACGGCGTTCAGGACGCCATGAAGGAGCGCCTGCTGCGCGCCTACTTCGGCGAGGGCGAGCTGATGAGTGACCCCGACACGCTCGCGCGCCTGGCCGGCGAGGTCGGCATCGACGAGGATTCGGTTCGTCAGATGCTCGCGAGCGATCGGTTCGCCGAAGAGGTCCGCGCGGACGAGCGCACCGCGCACGGCTTCGGGATCAGCGCGGTGCCGACGTTCGTCGTCGACCGCTCTTTCGGCGTCTCCGGCGCCCATCCGCCCGAGGCACTGCTGGAACTGCTGCGCGAGGGCTGGGCCCGCCGCGCCCCGGCGCCGGTGATCGCCGGCGGCGAGGCGTGCGACGCCGACGGCAACTGCTGAAAGCGTCCTCGCGCGTACAGGAACGGGGTCGCGACCGGGCCTTGCTTATGCCATGCGGCACCGGGGTAGGCCAAATGTGGTGGTGTCCGGTCGAACAGTTGTCCGCCTGGCGTCCGCGTGATGATGCTGCGGGCCCGCGATGCTGACTAAGAGTGAGCATGCCGGTACCGCGGCTGACGCCACTCGCGCTGCTTCTCTGCGCGCTGACGGTTTGCCTGTCGGCCTCGCCGACGGCTGCGGCGGCATCCGCCTTCTCGGTCAGCAACCCGCTCCAGCTCGCGGGTAGGCGCACCGAGCCGGCGAGCGCGAGCGCGATCACACAGACGCTGCGCCAGCAGGCTGGGGTCGACCCGTCGCAGGTCACCGCGCAGAACTCCTGCACCGCCGCCACCCCCGGGCATGCCACGTGCGACGCCCAGGTGCTCGTGCTCAAGAGCACGCACCGGGCGCTCCACCCCCGCGAACCAGGGCACGGCACGCGAGCGCAGCTTGGCCTCGCCGGCGCCGCCGTCCCGGCCACCGGGCCCGCCGGTCAGGCGGCGCCGGTGGCGAACACGCCGCAGTTCCTCCAGCAGGCCTACGACCTGACCTACCTGTCCGCCGAGGCAGGCGCCGGCGACACCGTGGCGATCGTGGACGCCTACGACGACCCGAACGCCGAGTCGGACCTGGCGACGTACCGCAGCCGCTATGGCCTGGGCCAGTGCACGACGGCGAACGGCTGCTTCAGAAAGGTGAACGAGACCGGCCAGAGCTCGCCGCTGCCGTCACACGACCTGGGCTGGGAGGAAGAGGAGTCGCTCGACCTCGATGCCGTCTCGGCTCTGTGTCCCAACTGCCATATCCTGTTGGTCGAGGCAACATCGAACGGGTTGGGCGACATGCAGGCCGCGGCGCAGACCGCGGACAACCTGCACGCCAATCAGATTTCGATGAGCTTCACCGGCGAGGGTTCCGGCGATCCGGGCATCGGACCGTGGGCATTCTCCGGCGTCTCATCGCTGGCCGCCACCGGCGACCACGGCTACGCCGGCGGCATCGACAACGGTTGCCGGTCGAGCCCTCCGAGTCTGCAGTGCAACAACTACCCGGCGGCGGACGCGGGCGTCACCGCGGTGGGCGGCACCACGCTGACCGCCGGCCAGAGCCTGCGCGGGTTCGGCGAGTCCGCGTGGACGCTCGCGCCCGGCTCCGGCGGGAAGAACTGGGGTGGCGGCTCGGGCTGCGATACGAACCAGGCCAAGCCCGCCTACCAGACCGACAGCGGCTGCACCGGGCGCTCCTATTCCGACCTGGCGGCCGACGCCGACCCCAGCACCGGCCTGATCGTGTACGACAGCGGCAACGGCGGCTTGCTGCTGATGGGCGGCACCAGCCTGGCCACGCCGCTCACCGCCGCCTACGAGGCGGTCACCGGCGTGGCCGGCACCACCCCGGCGTGGGCCTACTCCGACAGCGGGCTGCTCAACGACGTCGCGTCGGGCACGAACGGCAGCTGTGCTCTCAGCATCGCCTACATCTGCACGGCGGGCACGGGCTACGACGGGCCGACCGGCAACGGCTCGATCTCCGGCGACGTCACGACCGGCGGGCCCGGGTTTGGCGCCACATCCGCCACGACCGTGCTGCCGGGGGACGCCAACGTCAGCGGCGCGATCTACCCGAACGGACTCGACACGACCTACTACTGGGAGTACGGGACCACCACGAGCTACGGCCACCGGACCGCCTCCGTGGACCGCGGCGCCGGCACCGCGCCGCTGTCCGCGCAGGGCGTGCTGACGAACCTCGCCGCGCAGACGAAATACCACTATCGGCTCGTCGCCACCAACGGTGTGGCGACCACGTACGGATACGACTACACGTTCACGACCCCGTCCGGCAACCCACCGGTCGAGCGCACGGCGCCGAGCGTCCAGGGCACGCCGCAGTCGGGTCAGACGCTCACGCTGACGCCCGGCACCTGGAATCCGAGCGGCACGATGACCTATCAGTGGCAGCACGCGGCCGCCGGCTCGAGCACGTTCACCGACATCGCCGGAGCCACGGCCGCCACCTACTCTCCCGACGCCTCGCTGATCGGCGAGGAGTTGGAGGCCGTGCTCACCGTCACCAACAGCGACGGCATCTGGATCGTCACGCTGCCGGCCGGCACCATCGAGGCCTCCAGCGCACCGGTCAACGATGTCCTGCCCAGCGTGGGCGGGCCCGTCCGCCAGGGCTCGCCCGCCACGGCGAACCTCGGCACGTGGGGTCCGGTCGGCACGGTCGCCTATCAGTGGCAGGAGGCGGGGACATCGAACGGCAGCTTCGCCGACATCGGAGGCGCGACCTCGGCCCAGTACACACCGACCAACGGTGACGTCGGCCAGTTCCTGCGGGTCGAGGTGACCGAGACCGACGGGATCGGCCCCACGACCGCGACCTCTGCCGCGGCGGGACCGGTCGGCGCGCCGCTCCCGGTCAACCTGACCGCGCCGAGCATCAGCGGCACTCCCGCCCAGGGACAGACGCTCACTGCCCAGCCCGGCCTGTGGGGCCCGACCGGGACGATCAGCTATCAGTGGCAGCGGTACGGGTACGACTGGCAGGACATTCCCGGCTCCACCGGGGCCAGCTACACGCTGACGGCGAGCGACGCCCAGACGGAGGTCAGAGTGGCGGTCACCGAGACCAGCACCGGCGGATCCGCGCAGGCCTTCTCGAATGCGACGGGCACAGTCAGCCCGCTGGCACCAACGCCCAGCCCGGCGGCCCCCAGCATCCCCGCGGCGCCGCCTGCCAGCCCCTCGATCTCCCCGGCCCCGGCGGGGCCCCCGAGCTCCGGCTCCGCCGGCGGCGCCAGCGTGAGCGGGCGCGCCGCGGTCGGCAGCCAGGTGAAAGTCTCGCTCGACGCCGGGACCGGCACCGTACGGAGCGTGCAGTTCTTCCGCTGCGCCCAGCGTTGTGCGCCGGCTTCCACCCCCGGGTCGAATGCCTACCGGCTCGGCACAGCCGACCAGGGTTACTACATCCGAGCCCAGGTGCGTCTGTCCAACGGGGCGACGGTGTGGTCGACCCGGATGATCGGGCCGGTGAGCTCACCCACCGCCGGTGCGGCGACCCTCGCCCGTGCCAGCGGTCACGTCACGGTGGTGCGCGCCCTGGGCGGCGGGGCACTCGTCGTTGCCCACGTCGTCAGGGTTACCGCCCGGACGCTCGCGCTGAACGTGGCGGCACAGGGGACCGGGCCCGTGGCGGTATGGGCGTGCCTGGTCCGCCAGGGCGTGCCAGCCTCCTGCACCGCGGCTCGGACCGCGCGCGGACGCCTCGAACTGACGCTCCCGCTGGTCAAGGGCTACAGCGTGCAACTGGTCGCCGTTCGTCGCCGCTGACGCTTACGAAGCTGACTCTCGCGGGCCGGCGCGCGGCCGGCGCGCCGCGAACCAGGTCGCGGCGCGCCGGCAATCAACCGGTCGGTCAGGCCTTGATCAGGCCGTGCGGGTCGAGCACGAACTTCTTGGCCACCCCGCCGTCGAAGTCCTCGTAGCCCTGCGGCGCCTCGTCGAGCGAGATCACGGTGGCATTGACCGCCTTGGCGATCTGCGCCTTGTCGTGCAGGATCATCTGCATCAGGCCGTGGTGGTACTTCATGACCGGGCACTGGCCCGTCGTGAAGCTCTGCGACTTGGCCCATCCCAGGCCGATCCGGATCGACAACGAGCCGACCTTGGCGCTCTCGTCGATGCCACCCGGATCGCCGGTGACGTACAACCCGGGGATGCCGAGCTTGCCGGCGGCACGGGTGAGGTCCATGATCGAGTTGAGCACCGTCGCCGGCGCCTCGTGGTCTGAGTCCGAGCCGTGTCCGCGTGCCTCAAACCCGACCGCGTCGACCGCGGCGTCCACCTCGGGCACGCCGAGGATCTGCTCGATCTGATCCTTCGGATCGCCCTTGGTGATGTCCACCGTCTCGCATCCGAAGCTGCGCGCCTGGGCCAGGCGCTCGGGGATCATGTCGCCGACGATCACCACCGCGGCGCCGAGCAGCTGCGCTGAATGGGCCGCGGCCAGCCCGACGGGCCCCGCGCCGGCGACGTACACGGTCGACCCCGAGGTGACGCCCGCCGTGTAGAACCGTGGTAGCCGGTGGGGAAGATGTCCGACAGCATGGTCAGGTCGAGGATCTTCTCCAGCGCCTGCTCCTTGTCCGGGAACGGGAGCAGGTTCCAGTCCGCGTACGGGACGAGCACGTACTCGGCCTGGCCGCCGACCCAGCCACCCATGTCGACGTAGCCGTAGGCCGAGCCGGGGCGATCCGGGTTGACGTTCAGGCACACGCCGGTGTTGCCCGTCTTGCACATCCGACAGCGCCCGCAAGCGATGTTGAACGGCACCGAGCAGAGGTCGCCCTCCTTGATGAACTCCACTCCGGGGCCGGTCTCGATCACCTCGCCGGTGATCTCGTGCCCCAGGATCAGGCCCTCGGGCGCGGTCGTGCGGCCGCGGACCATGTGCTGGTCCGATCCGCAGATGTTGGTCGACACGCACTTCAGGATCGCGGCGTGTGGCAGCTTGCGGCCGATGTTCGCCGGGTTGACCCCGGGTCCGTCCTTGAGCTCGAAGGTCGGGAAGTCGATGTCGTGGACTTCCACCTTGCCGGTCCCCATGTAGGCAGGTCGAAAGTGGCCTTAGTACCCGTATGGCGTACCCAACCGCCCGCTCGGCTCGGGCGCCGGGTCGAGTGTGCACTTAGCGCCCTCCGAAAACAGGTGCATCAGGATCGGGCTAGATGATTGACTCCACGCGATTGGGAGTGGCGAAACGGCCGGCGCGACCTGTTTAACCCGTCACGCCGCTCGATTCCCGAGGGGCGTGACGAGCTACGCGCCCCCCAGACGCATAACACGTCACACCCCGAGAACCGGACGTTGCGTGACGTGTTATGCATGCCGGACCGGACGCCCGGCGTGCAGAACCTGCCAATCAGCGCCGTCCAAGCCGACCGTGGCAGGATCCGCATCCACCAGATGCACAACCTGCCAGCGTCGCTCGCCGGCGGGTGAACTGGCAGGTTCTGCAGCATGCCGACGGGCCGCGGGCCCGCCGCACTGGCTGGGCCGCGTCCGCATCGGCTCGGCCCACTCCACGGACCGTGGAATCAACCATCTAGCGGCTGGCGGCCCGGTCCAGCAGGCCACGCTTCCCGGCGGCGTAGGCCACCTCGGCCCGACTGTGGACGCCGAGCTTGCGCATCACGTTGCGCACGTGGAACTTCGCGGTGCTCTCCGAGACGAAGATCCGCCGTCCGATCTCGGCGTTGGTGAGGCCGCTGGCGACGAGCTCGGTGACCTCGCGCTCGCGCTCGGTGAAGTCGACCTCGCCGCCGCCGCGCTCGCCGGCCACGAGGGCCCTGACCATTTCGGCGCTGCGCCCGTCGAACCCGGACTCCCCCTGCGAGACGCGGCGGATGATCCGCACGAGCTCGACGAGGTCGACCTCCTTGAGCACATATGCCTTGGCGCCGCGACGAAGCGACTGGTTCAGCAGGCTCTCGTTGAGGAAAGTCGAGAGGATCACGACGTTGGACTGGGGCCGGCGCCGGAGGATCTCGCTGCACAGCTCGAGCCCTTCGGTGTCGTGGTCGGCGCTCAGCTTGAGGTCGAGCAGGATCACGTCGGGCTCGGCGCGCTCGAGAGCCAGGAGCGCCTCGGTCCGATCGCCGGCCTCGGCAACCACGGAGATGTCAGGCTCGAGCTCGAGGATCGAGCGCAGCCCCCGGCGGACGATCGCGTGGTCATCGACCAGCATCACCCGGGCGGGGGCGTCGGCCGGTTCAGGCGACGCCAACCGCGCCTCCCAAGGGCACTTCCACCCGCAGCTTCACCCCTCCCCCGCGCCGGCCCTCGAACCAGGTGGCGCCGCCCACGCTGCGCACCCGCTCCGCGATTCCGGCCAGTCCGAGGTGATCGCCATCTGGACGCGAGATGAACAGCTGGTGCTGGAGCTTGCGGTGGTTGCCCGAACCATCGTCGGCGACAGCCAGCGACACCACCTGAGGCCGCCAGCGCAGGGTGACCCACGCATGGTGCGCCCCGGCATGACGGACCACGTTGAACAGAGCCTCGCGGGCGATCTGGACCAGCGCGTGCTGGGTGGTGGCGGCCACCGGCTGGGTCTGCCCATACATGCGCAGCCCGACCTCCAGCCGGGTACCGGCCTCCACGTCCTCGATCACGTCTCGCAGCGCCCCGGGCAGCTCGGTCTGCCCATCGCTGGACAGCTCGAAGATCACCTCGCGGATCTCGTCCATCGCCGAGCGCGCCAGCGACTGGGCGGCCAGGATTCGCTCGAGCACGGTGGGCGAGATCGATCCCTGCCGCCGGCACCACTCCAGGTTCATTCCGATCGTCAGCAGGTGCTGGGAGACGCTGTCGTGCAGCTCCCGCGCGATCCGGTTGCGCTCCTCGCTGAGGAGCTGGCGCCGCCCCGCCTGCTCCAGCCGGCGCAGGGTCCCCTCGAGCTCTGAGCCCCGGCGCTCGAGCTCCGCCGCGCGGCGCCCGTTTTCCTGAAACAGCGAGGCATTGTGCAATGCGACGCCGGCGTGGTTCGCGAGCGTGACCAGGATCGAGACATCGCTCGGCGCGACCGCGACACCGTCTGCAAGCCCCACAACGAGAATCCCCGCCGGCTTGCCGTGCACCGGCATGGGAGCCGCCGCGATGACGCACGGCTCGCCACTGAACTCGAGTCCCGCGTGGTCGGCGAGAACCGGCCCTTTGGCGGCGAGCGTCTGGTCGGTGAGCGCCGCGAGCATCCGGGGCGGTACCTCCCAGCGCTGGATCACGCCGTCGCTGGCGTGGACGAACACCCGAGCCGTCCCGACGCCGGCGGGCGCTGCCGAGAACACCATCGCCGCCCAGCGCGCGCCGAAGTGGTGTGCAGCGGCCTCCAGGACGGCGTCGCACACCGCGACCGGGCCGGCCGGCGCCGTGCACAACGCCGAGGAGATCCGCTCGAGGGTCTCGATCGTATGGTCCAGCCGAGCCGACTTGTCGCGCCACGCGGCGTAGAAGCTCGGCTTCGAAGATCGGACGCCGATCAGGCGCTCGAGCACCAGCGGATCGACTCCGGGTCGCTCAGTAGGCGGCGATGCAGATCCGGCGGACATCGTCCTCGCTGACTGGTCTCGGGTTGGTCGCTATATAGGCGTCCCGCAACGCGTTCCGCGCGAAGGTGTCGAAGTCGGCCGGATCCACGCCGATGCCGTGCAGCCCGGCCGGGATCCCCAGGGCGCGGCTGAGGTCCTCGACGCGTTCGATCGCCCGCTCGGCGGCGCTCGCCGCGTCGAGCCCGTCGGTGGCGATGCCGAGTGCACGGGCCACGTCGACGTAGCGGTCGGCGTGGGTCTCCGCGTTGAAGCGCATGACATGCGGCAGCAGAATCGCGTTGAGCAACCCGTGTGGGAGATCGAGGGCACCACCGATCTGGTGGGCGATGGCATGGGTCGCGCCGAGCAACGCATTGGTGAAGGCCATCCCGGCCTGGAGGCTCGCGCGGGCCATCCCCTCGCGCGCGGTGAGATCGAGCGGATCCTCGACCGCCACCGGCAGGTGCTCGATGATGCCTTCGATCGCGGCGATCGCCGGCCCCTTGCTCAGGAAGTCGCAGGCTTCGGACACCAGAGACTCGATCGCGTGGCTGAGCGCGTCGATCCCGGTGTAGGCGGTCAGCTCGGCGGACATCGTGGTCAGGATCTCCGGGTCGGTCAGAGAGATGTCCGGGACGAGCGCGCGGCCTCCGATCGTCACCTTCAAGCGCCGCGGGGTGTCGGTTATCACGCAGAACTGCGACACGTCCGACCCCGAGCCGCCCGTCGTGGGGACCATCACCATCGGGGGGATCAAGCTGGTAGCGCGGTCGATGCCCTCGTAGTCGAGGATCTGGCCGCCGTTGCCGCTGACGATCGCGACCGCCTTGGCGAGGTCGATGCAGCTCCCGCCACCGATGGCCAGGAGCGCGTCGCAACCGCTCTCGGCGTAGCTCTCGAAGGCCGCCTGAACCTCGACGTCCTTGGGATTGGGCGTCAGCTCGTGCCATAGGCGCCACTCCACCCGTACGTCGGTCAGGTAAGGCATCGCGCGGTCGACCCAGCCGGCCGCGAGCACGCCCGGGTCGCTCACGAGGAGCGGGCGCCGGCCGCCGACCCGGCGGACCGCACTGCCGACCTCGGCCAGCGTGCCAATCCCGAAGATCACCTCGGGGATCACGAACTTGCTGACCCGCCCGCGCGGTGGCCGCGAGCGCGCGTCCTCTGCCACCGCGGGCGGTGTCAGCGTCAGCTGCTCCAATCCTTCCCTCCTGCTGAACCGGGTTGCCATGCGATCCTAGCGCGGGCAGTCTGCCCGCCGCCGAACTTTTTGCTCGTCCGCGAACAATCGATGCTTCTCCTGTTCGACATCGACGGAACGCTGCTGCTCGAAGGCGCGACGCCCGTGGGCAAGGCGATGAGCGCAGCGCTGCGAGAAGTGCACGGCGTCGAGACCAGCGCGATTCGGACGCGCATCGCCACTTCGGGCCGGACCCACGGCGAAATCGCGCGGGCGATCCTGCTCGACGCCGGCGTGCCCACGACCCGGATCGACGCTCTCGCCGATCGAGTGTGCGAGAGCTGCTGTGAGGCGTACGCACGGCTGGCGCCGGACGACCTGTCCGGGTACGTGCTCCCTGGGGTCCGCGACTTGCTCGCCTGGCTGGCGGCGCTGCGGGACGTGAAGCTGAGCCTGCTGACCGGCAACTACGAACAGATCGCGCGGCTGAAGGTCGAGCGAGCCGGGATTGGCGGCGCGTTTGCGCTCGGGCAGGGCGCCTTCGGCTCGGACGCCGAGGACCGAGCCGCTCTCCCGGCGATCGCCCGGCGGCGCGCCGGGACCTCACACGCCCCGCACGCCCGGCGCGACACGATCGTGATCGGCGACACACCCCAGGACATCGCGTGTGCGCGCGCGGACGGCGTCCGCTGCGTGGCGGTGACGAGTGGACCGTTCGGCGCAGACGCGCTGATCGACGCGGACGCCGTGGTCCCGGATGCCGTGGAGCTACGACTGGCGCTGGTTGCGCTCGGGGTCAGGTAGCGGCCGGCGTCAGTCGCCCGGAAGGTTGATGCCGACGACGATGAAGACCGCCATCGCGACGAACGCGAGCCCGGTCAGCAGGTCGGTGCGGATGCGAGGCATGAAGTGGGCCGCGGTGCGGCCGATCTGGTGCCCGGCGAGCGACATGACGAATGTGATCACCCCGAACAGCGGGGGCGCGAGCCAGGGAGAGAACCCGGCGATGCCAAGCGCACCGCCGGCGGCCACGTTGTCGACGCTCAACGGGATGGGCAGACCGCGCGTCGCCATTCGCAGGTCCGGGTCCGCATGCTCGGGTGACACCAGCGCTTTGACGACGACGAACAGGCCGTAGGCACCGAGGCCAATCGCGGCGGCGATGTCGGCCGTGGCGTCGATCTTGTTGCTGAGGTAGTGCCCGACGAGTATCCCGACCGCCGGTGCGATGCCGTCCCACAGGCCGAAGATGAACGACGTCTTGATCGACCGCAGGAGGGTCGGCTTCAGTCCCCCCACCACGATCGAGGTGCGGAAGTTGTCCAGGCTCAGGGTGAACCCGAGAGACAGAAGGGCGAACACTGGCTCGGTCGAGAAGTCGATGTCGAGGCCGGCGATCTGCCACGGCGCGGGCGCCGTGACAGATCGCAAATGGCTTCGGTCGCTGTCGCTCTACTCCGGCAGCGCGAACGCGAACACCGCGGATCCACCCGCCTGGGCCAGGGCCCCTGGGTAGAACCCCTCGGTCCAGGCGCCGTAGCCGACCGGCACGGCGAGGAACTGCCGCCCGTCGACCGAGTAGGTGCTGGGGCTCGAGTGGTGCCCGCTGCCGCACGTGAACTGCCACAGCAGCTCTCCGCTCGAGGCGTTGAACGCCCGGAATATCCCCGCCGGGTCTCCGGCGAACACGAGATCGCCGGCCGTGGCCAGCACCGACGCGGTCATCGGGTGCTCGTTGCGGAAGCGCCACTTCTCCTGGCCGGTGGCTGGATCGATGGCGGACAGGTAGCCGGACACGTCCTCGGTGTCGACCGCGACGCCCGCACCCCAGTACGGGATGCTCTCCTTGAACTCCCGGCGCCGACGCGTGGCCGTCGCCCCGACGTCCTGCACCGGGGCGTAGAAGAGCCCCGTCTTCGGGCTGTAGCAGGCATGCGTCCATTCCTTGGCACCGGCCGGGCCGGGCCAGAAGTGGACGGGCACGCCCTCCTCGTCGGGAAACACCCGCGGCGTGACCTTGCCGTTTGAGTCGATCTCGCCCCAGGTGATGCGATCGACGAAAGGCACGACCCGGATCAGGCTGCAATCCGTGCGGTCGAGGACGAAGAAGTACCCGTTCTTGTCGAAGTGACCGGAGCACTTCCGGCCGTCCATCTCGAACAGGATGTTCTCCATCGTCGAGTCGTAGTCCCACACGTCATGCGGGGTGTACTGATAGTGCGCCTTCTTCTCGCCCGTGTCCGGGTCGACCGCGACGACACAGTTCGTGAAGAGGTTGTCCCCTTCCCGAACGCCCCCGTCGAAGTCGGGGCACGGGTTGCCGGTGTTGAAGTACAGGAGGTTGAGCTCCTCGTCGAACGTGGGCGTGGTCCAGCAGTTCGCGCCGCCGCGCGCCCAGGGCTCGCCCTCGGCCGGCCACGTGTCGCCCCCCGGCTCATCGGGCTTCGGGATCATGTAGCAGCGCCAGACCCGCTCGCCGGTCTCGAGCTTGAACGCGTCGGCGTGGCCGCGCACCCCGAACTCGCCGCCGGAACTCCCCACGATCACCATGTCCTTGACGATCAGCGGGGCTACGGTTGCGCTCTCGCCGGCTCGTACGTCGCCGTACGGCTGGTCCCAGATCAGCTTGCCGGACGTGGCATCGAGCGCGATCACGTGGGCGTTCAAGGTGGCCATGAAGACCATTCCGTGGGCCACGGCACACCCTCGGTTGACGTTGCCGCAGCACAGGCGCACGTCGTACGGGGACGCGCGGTGATAGCGCCACAGCTCGGCTCCCGTCTTCGCGTCCAGCGCCCAGATCCAGCCGTCGAAGCCGGTCACGTACATGATGCCGTCGACGACCAGCGGCGACGCCTCCAGCGAGTACGTCGAGGCGCCCGAGTGCATGCCCATCGAGCCGCACTGGAACACCCATGCCGGAGACAGGTCCTTGACGTTCGAGGTGTTGATCTGGTCGAGCAGGCTGTAGCGCTGCCCGTCGTAGGCGCCGTAGTACGTGAGCCAGTTGTGGGGCTCCGCATCGCGGGCCTTGAGGATCCGGTCGTAGCCCACGCCCTTCGCCACGGGCGGCGCCGTGCCGACGTAGCCGGGGCTCAGATTCCGGAAGTCGACGGCCTCGCCTGCGTCGACGTACTCGGTCTCGGTTGCCATCAACTGCTCCTCTCTACGGTCGGGGCTGGGGTGGCCGGTCGAGCTTGGCTTCGTCAGGTACTTCTCCCCCGACGACGATCGTGCCGGTGAGGCCGCCGCCCTCGTCGTTTCCGGTCCGGGAGCCGTACCAGTAGTACCCCGGGCCGTCGAGCTCGAGGGTCGCCCTGCCCTTCGAGAAGTTCACCAGCCAGATGAACTTGGCGTCGCCGTTGCACGGCAGGACCGCGCAGTGGGAGTTGTTGTCGTCGTTGATGATCTCGAGCTCGAGGGTCCCTCCGTGTGGGAGTACGAGGACCCCGGGATCGAAGACCAGTTCGTCCAGCGGGATCCGGACGGTGGCGTGCATCTTGCCGTCGGAGCCCTCCTCGGCCATCCCGACATTACCCCGGCCCAGCACACGGCCCAGCGTTACCCCATTCTGTTTTGCCAGGCCCTCGATAACGCTCTCATCGACAGTGGCAGCCACAGCGACTCTCTCCTTCCATACGGAAAATGGGTAGAAAGGAAGCTAACAGCGGGGGGACCGCGACACAACCTGACCGTAAGCGAAGATATTTGGTGACTGACCGGGTCGGTCGGTACCTGTCCGATCGGGCAGTAAATGACACTGACCGATCAGTTACTTCGCCAAACCGGTCACCCCAACGAGATCGCCTCCGCGCCCGCCACGCGCAGATGGTCAAGTGCACTTCCACTGGCTTCGCGCAACCTCAGCACGTCGGCCAGCGCGGCATGCGGGCCGCCCGTCAGGGCATCCGCCAGCAGCGCACCTCCGTGCGCGGCCGCGCTCGCCCGGCCTGGACGAAGCGCGGTAACCGATGCGATGTCGCCCAGGCACGAATCCAGCGCTGCGAGCAGTCCCGGCAGACGGGCCAAGCGCCCCGAGACAACGATCTCGTGCGGGTGCGGCACGCTGACGACGAGGGCTCGCACCGCCTTGACGGCGGCCTCGATCAGCGCCGTCCAGCCCTCTGCGTGCTCGGCAGAGGACCAGAGCGCCTCGAGGTCGGTGATCTCGAGCTCGCCGGTCGGATCCAGGGCTCCGCCGCTGTATAGCGTCTGCTTGCGCAGCACCGGCCCCAGCAGGTACGCGAGCTCGCCGTCCAGGGCCCCGGCCGCTCGCATGCCCAGCGGCCCTGACGACCCGCCCATTCCGTCGACGATCTGTCCCTCGTCGACGGCCAGCACCGCCGTGAAGCCGCCCCCCAGCTCCAGCAGGATCATCGAGGCCTGGTGCGGAGGGATCGCGCGTCGAGTGGACTGGTCGACGATTGCGCACGCGGCCGCGCAAACCTTGTCCGCCGTTCCGATGTCGATCCGGTTGAACTTGCGGTGTCGCGGGACCGTCGGCAGGTGGATGACGCCGGGACCGAAGACGACCGGCAGGTCGCTGGCGGCCAGAGACCGGAGCAGCGAGCGCATCCCGCCGATGCCGGCGTCGGCTCGTGCCTCGTCGGGGCGCACGAGCACCATCTCGGCCAGCTCGCGCTCTCCCACGTCGGCGGCCGGCACCAGCGGTAGGCCGTAGCCGCTCGGCCCGTACACCAGGTCGTAGGGCCCGTTGCGCGCCAACGCCTCCAGCAGCGGCGCGCTGTCGTGGCTCAGCGAGCCGGTCTCGAACACCTGCTCGACCACCGGCTCTCCGTCCTCGAGCACGCAGAGGTCGAACGAGACGGTTCCCGGGTCAACGCCGGCTACGCGGGGCATAATTGGGTCATGAGCTCAACGAAGGACAAGCCGCGCACCTACAGCGAGGACGAGATCCCCGCGAAGTTCTCCGAGTACGGCCTCGACGAGTGGTACTACGAGGACAAGTGGATCCGCCGCAAGTTCAACACCGACGGGTGGCCGACGACGCTGATGGCCGTCAACGCCGTGGGTTACCTCTGTGAGGCCGCCGGACATCACGCCGACCTGAACGTGACCTGGGGCAAGCTCTGGGTCAAGCTGGCCACCCATTCGGCGGGCGGCATCACCGACAAGGACTTCACGCTGGCCAGGAAGATCGAAGACACGATCTTGTGGCGGCCCGAGGCCGACGGCCCACTGGACGGGCCGATGGGCAAGTTCGTGTTCTCCAAGTCCCGCTGAACCTGCGCCGTCACAGCACCTCTCGAGCGACGTCGTAGACGCCCTCGAGATCCAGCACGGTGCCCTTGGTCTCGAACATCAGACGGATGCAGGCCTTTTGCAGCTTCATCTTGGGACCGCCGACCGCCAGCGCGCCGAGCTTGAGCACGCCGTCCTCCTCCTTCAGGTTGTCCCCGCGGTCGACTCCCTCGATGCCGACGGGCTCGGCGGCGGAGTAGTCGACGACGGCGCGCACGCCCCTTTGCGTCCAGCCGCTCCGGCGCAGGATCTGCGTGCCCGCGGGACCTGCGGCAAACACCACCAGGCGCTCGACGAGCGCCGCATCGAGGTCGTCACTCGACTCCGGCTCGACCACCTCGAAGCCGGCTTCCTGGGCGACCGGGATTCCCGCCGCCCGGCGGTGCCCGCCCTTCATCACGTCCGGCGGGAAGGTGAACATGACCACCTCGGCGCCCTCGCGCCGCAAGAGCTCCGCGGTGCGCAGCCCGACCGGCCCGACCCCGATGACGGCCGCCAGGCTGCCCTTCACCTCGACCGCGCCGGCGACGCGGGCCACGGCAGCCGCCGCGGTCGTGTTCGAACCGTCCGAGTCGAGCATGATCGACGCCTTGAACGGCTCGAAGAACAGCTTCCTCGCCGCCTTGAACACGGCCTCTCCGTCGCGGACCTTGGACCCGCCCACCCAGAAGGCGGTGTTGGCGAGACCATCGGGGCCGCGCGGGAAGATCGCGCCCTGGACGACGTCGCCCAGGTTCTCCGGGGTGATCTCGCCATACGCGATCACGACGTCCACTTCGGCGTCGTAGGCGGCAATCGCATCGAAGGCACTCGGGTGCTGGTCGGTATCCAGCTGAATCAGGATCTTCTTCATTGGACATCCTCCCGTCGGGGTTCGGGAAAGCTCAGCAGTCCCCAGTCCAGGGGACCCTCCTGCCGGTAGCTCTTACGCAGGCCACGCGCGATCGTGGCCTTCATCAGCTCCTTGCCGAGATAGAAGGCGTGCGTGGCATCGTCCACGTCGAGCTGGTCGAACACCGCGTACATGTTGGACTCGCGGACGAACCGCTGGCCGTTGAACGCGTACAGCCAGTCGGCGTCGGCGAACAGGCGGTAGTTGGCGTCCGAGATCTGGGCCTGCATCGCGCGCAGCTCGTCCTCCGTAGGGGCGCGCATCGATTCGTCCTTGCACGTGACGAGGCCCGAGTCGATGTGCTTCGGCGGCCGCGCCTGGCGCTGAGCCAGGTGCATCATCTGCGCCGCCAGCACCGTCTCGCGCACCGCCCCGCGCGCCCACCCGATGACCTCGGTGGTCAGCACCGCGCCGATGCCGACCTCCTGGCAGAAGCCGATCAGCAGCGCCGTGACCCCGGTCGAGTCGGCCTCGGTGAGCTCGGTCAGATTTCCGATCCCCATCAACATGTCGGCGTCGGGATGGCGGCGGCGAACCTCGACGTAGCGGGCCAGGGACGCGGCGAAGCCGGAGTTGATCGGGGCCAGGATCGAGTCGAGCAGGTAGGGGCGGCCGAGTCCGTCCATCCGGGCCGCCATCCGGCCCAAACCGTCGAGGTCGTCGGGATCTTCGGTGATCAGCACCGGGGTCGCGCGTAGGGTTTCCGCCAGATCGATGGTCTCGGGCGTGAGGCTCAGCACGTAGTCCACGCCGGCGGCATCGGCCATGCGGATGTGCTCGGGGTCGAGCGTGTCGATGCTGAGTGACAGCCCGCGCTCGCGCAGCGCCGCGATCGTCGGCGGCCCTTCGGTCAGCCAGGATCGGTCGAGCGACAGGCCGAGGTCGATCACGTCCGCTCCGGCCGCGCGATAGGCCTCCGCCCGGTCGATCACCTGCTGGCACGAGAGCGATTGCACGTCGTTGATCTCGGCGAACACGCGCACATCCCGCGGGCCGAGCTCGGCCCGTACGGCCTCGCGTCCGTACCACTCCGGCAGCGCCCGGACGTCGACCGGGCCCTTGCGCACGGGCAGGCCGGTTGCCTGCTGCAGCGTATCCACGTCGCCCTCGCAGAGCCCCGGGATCACGATGTTGTCCACCCCCGCCGGCACCTTCAGCCGCCGGGCGATCCAGCGTGTGGTCATCAGCGCGGCCACGCTGATGTTCAACACGGCGATCTGGTGGTCGAGGTCGAGGTCGGATACCACGCTGTGGAGCGCCGGCTCGGCGAGGCGGCCGGTGACGAACAGCGTGTCAGCCAACGGTGCCGCCGTTGATGTTGATCGCCTGGCCGGTGACGAAGGCGGCGGCCGGCGAAGCCAGCCACACCGCGGCGCCCGCGATGTCCTGCGGGTTTCCCCAGCGGCGCAGCGGAGTACCAGCTGCGACCCGGTCGTAGAACCCGCGGTCGACGCCTTCGCCGTACGCGGTCTCGATCCAGCCGGGACACAGCACGTTGACGCGAATATCGGGCGCCACCGAGCGTGCGAACGACTTGGAGAAGCCGAGCACCCCCGCCTTCACGGCGGCGAACAGCTCCGGGTTCTCACCCTCCATCCCGTCGATTGTGGCGTGGTCCCACCCGATGTTGACAATGCAGCCGCCGGGCGCCATCCGAGCCGCAACAAGTCGCGAGCATCGGATCGTGCCCTTCAGGTCGATGTCGAGCAGCGCCTCGAGCTTGCGCTCGGCCGGCCAGTTGCGCGCCTCGCCGGTCAGTACGTCGGCACCGGCGTTGTTGACCCAGACGTCGACGCTCTCGAACGCCGCGAAGGCGTCCGCCACGATCGTGGTGCACCCGTCAGCCGTACTGAGGTCTGCCTGGAGCAGAGGATGGGCGCCGCCTCCGAGTTCATCGGCCAGCGCGCCCGCGCGGTCGGCCGAGCGATTGAAGCCGATGCCGACGCGTGCGCCGGCGGCGGCAAAGGCGACGGCGATCGCCCTCCCGATCCCCGAGCTTGCCCCCGTGACGACGGTGCGCAGACCGGCGAGCGAAGGCTCTCCGGCCTGCGCGGACAACGGCTCCCTCGCTAACCCTCAGCGCCGCCGGCGAACGGGTGCCGGGCGGCTGGCGTGTCGGCGAGCACCTTGTCGGTGCTCGGCTCGCCGCCCAGAGCACGCGCGATGGAGCTCTTCACGGCTTCGTAGTTCCAGTCGTAGATCTTCTTGTCGTCCTCGGCCTCCCAGTGGATGAACACGCTGACGACGATGCACAGGTCGTCGACCTGGTCCTTGGGGATCACGCCCTCGGCGACCGAGTCCACGACGGCCCGGGCGACCGCTGCCTGAGCGGGGCCGAACAGCTGCACGGCCTGCCGCGCGCCCCCGATCGTCACCTTGTTGCTGAGCACCGTGTCGGGCTTGGCGGGCAGGTTGGGTGTGACCACAGCCAGCAGGTTCGTGTGTCCCCTTGACTCGTTGACGAAGGCGTGGGCGAACGCCGCACCGACCGGACCGCTCTTTGACCCGAGCAGCAAGTCGATGTGCGCTACCTCGTTACCTTCACCAACCAGAGCCTCGCCAGTTGCCAGAGTGATGGCCATGACGTGAGTCTCCTCTCTCCTATCGTTATGGTGACGGGGTGAATGCAACCCTAGCTCACTCGCGACTGAGCCGGGACCTACTTCAGCATCAAGTGCAGCTCGCGTGCGTGCTCGAGGTGTCAGCCGCCAAGCCGGGAAACATCACCCCGGCGCATGATTTCTCCGACACCACCTACGCGGACATGGTGCGCTCCGCGCTCGCACTCGGCCCCGTGTTCGCACGCCGGCGGGTGCGACGGCGGACCGTGGGGGAACTGATCGCGGACGGGGTCGAGGCGACCGCGCGGGTCGCTCGCGCCAATACCAACCTGGGGATCGCGCTCCTGTTCGCGCCGCTGGTCCGGGCGGCGGTGGTCCGGCATGGCGGCGAGCCGCTGCGGTCCGCCGTGCAGAGAACGCTCGAGCAGCTCGGCGTCGACGATGCCGCCGCGGCGTTCGCGGCGATCGCCCGGGCCAACCCGGGCGGGCTCGGCGATGCACCTCAGCACGACGTCAGAGCGCCGGCCCGCGTGACGCTGCTCGAGGCGATGGCGGCCGCCGCTCACCGCGACAGCATCGCCTCGGAGTACACGACCGCCTACGCGATCGTGTTCGACACGGGACTCCCGCTGCTGGACGGCGCGTTGCGCAGCGGCCTCTCCACGCTCGATGCCATCGTGTCCCTTCACGTGGGCTTGCTCGCCTCCTACCCCGACACCCTGATCGAGCGCAAGGCGGGCGAGGCGGAGGCCCGGGCGGTGAGCGACGCCGCCCGCGAGGTGCTCCAGGGAACCCGCTCCCTGGCCGACTTCGACGCCTCACTGCGCGGCACGGACAACCGGCTCAACCCGGGCACGACCGCGGACCTCGTCGCCGGAACCCTGCTGGCCGCGCTGCTGTCCGGAGTCAAGCTGCCATGAGGGTGCTCGTGGTCGCCGTGAGTGCCCGAATGCTCGCCCAACTGGCGGTCGCCGACGGCTACGAAGTCATCGCGCTCGACCAGTTCGGCGACGTCGACCTCCGTGCGGTGGCTGCCGGAGCCACCGCGTCCGGCAATGATGCCCTGGTGCAGCTCGCCACCGGCGTCGAGGCCGAAGCGGTCGTGTACGGCGCCGGGTTCGAGAACCGGCCCGATCTGGTGGCGCGGCTCGCCGAAGGCCGTGAGCTGCTCGGTACGCCCCCCGAGCTGCTGGCGGCCGTGCGCGACCCGGGCGCGGTGGGCTCCGCCGCGCGCGCCTCGGGCGCGCGCGCCCCGGAGACACGGTGCCCCGACGCGCTCCCCCACGAGGGCACGTGGCTCCGCAAGCCGCGCGCCGGCGGCGGGGGACGTGGCATACGCGGTTGGACGGCCGGCGCCCTGCGCGACGACGAGATCCTGCAGCGCCGCATCGAGGGACTGTCGTGCTCGGCCGTCGCGATCGGTGACGGCCGGCGGGCGGTCGTGGTCGGTCTGACCGAGCAACTGCATCGCCCGCGGAGCTTTGGGTGGATGGGCAACGTGACCCCACCGCGCTTGCCCGAGGGCGAACTGGCCGAGCTCGATGGTCAGCTGCGCGCGGTCTGTCAGGAGGTGGCTCTGCGGTTCGGCGTGCGCGGAGCGTTCGGGGTGGACGCGGTCTGGGATGGGCGCCACGCCTGGGTGCTGGAGGTCAACCCTCGGCCGCCGGCGTCGCTCGAACTGTTCGGGCCCGGGTGCTTCGAGGCGCACGCCAGCGGGGCGCGCGGTCTGGGTCTGCTCGCGGCCGGAGTACCGCCGGCGATGAGCTGCGCGGCGGCGAAGCTGGTCCTGTTCGCCCACCGCGCGCTGCGGGCCCCCGATCCCGCTTGGTGGCCGGAAGGCCTCGTGCGAGACGTCCCGCATGCCGGTGAACAGATCAAGCGAGGCGCGCCGCTGTGCACGCTGATCTCGGCAAAGGCCGGCGTGCCCGAGCTGATCGACTGGGGAGCCCGCCTCCTGTCCGAACTACCAGACGCGATGCTAGTCAGTGGCTGAGTTCGGACCTATCACCTGCGCCGGTTGTGGTCTGCTGTGTGACGACGTGACCGTCGAGGCCTCGAGCGATGGTGTACGGCTGCGGCCCGACTGCCCGCTCGGGGCGCGATGGTTCTCGCAGCGCATGACCGGTCCGGACGGAGCACCGGCCACGATCGACGGCGAGCCGGCGGACGTCGAATCGGCGCTCGTCCGAGCCGCCGAGCTGCTGCGCGGTGCACGCCGTCCAAGGCTGCACGGCTTCGAGAACGCCACGGTCGAAGACGCCCGCGCGGCGGTCGCCCTGGCCGATCGCCTCGGTGCGCTGGTCGGCAGCGGGGCGACGGGCGACGGGTTCTCGGGCGCCCCGGCGGTCCCCTTGCGTGGCGCGTCGACCGCCACGCTGGGCGAGATCCGGGACCGTTCGCGGCTGGTCGTCATCTGGCGCGAGGACCCGCAGACGACCCATCCGCGGCTGCTCGAGCGTCTTGGCTTCGGTGGCGCCACGCCGGGGCGCGAGCTGGTGCTCGTCGACGATCGCGATACCGCCACCACCTGGTTCGCCGACGGCCAGCACCGTTGGCCGGCCGAGCGCGACCTCGAGGCGCTGGTGAGCCTGCATGTGCTCCAGCGGGAGCTGACCGTGACGGCCGGCGACCTCGAATCTCAGCTGCACGATCTGCTGGAGCGCCTTCGCGCCGTCCCGCACGCGGCGTTCGTCTACGGCCCGGGCCTGACCGCGGGCGCCGGCGGCCAGCGTCGCGCGCTCGCGTTGCTGGAGCTGGTGCGTTCGCTGTGCCATGAGCGCCACGTGGTCACGCTCGAGCTGCCGCGCGCCCCGGGGACCCGAAGCGCTGACGACGTGCTGGCCTGGCAGACCGGATACGGCGGGAACGTGGATTTCGCGGGCGGTCATCCTGAGCTCGTCACGGCCACCGAGCCGCCTGACGATGTCGACGTGACGCTGCTCGTCGAGCCCGGGCCGGTGGGCAGCCTCGTGACCGGGGCGGGGGCCGAGGTGTGGATCCGCACGGCCGCCGCCGGCGTCCAGGCGAGCGGCACCATGCACCGGCTCGATGGGGTGCCGTTGACGCTGCAGGCGCCGCAGCACGACGACGCACCGACGGCCGCCGCTGTGCTCACACGGTTGCTCGCGCAGGTCGGGCCGTGACGGCCATCCGGATCACGGGCGGACGCGTCCACGACCCCGCCAACGAGGTCGACGGCGAGGTCCGCGATGTGTGCCTGAACGACGGCAAGGTCGTCGAGGAGCTCGGACCCGAAGCCCGTCGGATCGACGCTCGGGGAATGGTGGTCATGCCCGGCGGCGTGGACATCCACGCCCACATCGCGGGTCCCAAGGTGAACGCCGCCCGCAAGCTGACCCTGAACGAGCGTCGTGACGATCCGGTCGATCGAACCTCGCTCCTTCGTTCAGGGACCGGCGGACTGGTCCCTTCCACTTTCACCACCGGCTACCGCTATTCGCTGCTCGGCTACACGACCGTCGTCGAGGCGGCCGCTCCGCCCCTGGCGGCGCGCCACGTTCTGTCCGAGCTGCGCGACACGCCGATGATCGACAAGGCCTTCCTGATCCTGATGGGCAACAACCAGGTGCTGTTCGAGCTGATCCGCCGGTCCGACGCCGACCGGCTCAAAGACGCCGTGGCGTGGTGGCTCGAGGCGACCGGCGGCTACGGGGTGAAGCTGGTCAATCCGGGTGGGGTGGAGCTGTACCGGCAGGACAACGGCAACGTCCACTCACTCGACGACCACGTCGCGGGCTTCGAGGTGACGCCGCGCCAGGTGCTGGAGGCGATCGGCAGCGCAGTCGATGAGCTCGGATTGCCGCATCCCGTTCACGTCCACGCAAACAACCTGGGTATCCCGGGCAACGCCGACACGACGCTCGAGACGATGCGGACCCTCACGGGGCGCCAGGCGCACTTCGCCCACCTCCAGTTCCACGCCTACGGCGGCAAGCCTGGAGGTTTGCCTCGCTCCCGCGCGCCGGAGCTGCTGGATTTCCTGTCCACCCATCCCGAGACGACGGCCGACGTCGGGCAGGTGATGTTCGGGCCGGCCGTGACGATGACCGCCGATGGACCGGTGGCGGCCATGCTCCGGGACCTCGGCGCCGAGCAGTGGATCAACCACGACACCGAGGTGGAGACCGGTTGCGGGATCGTCCCCTACCGGTATCGGGCCGGCAACTACGTGCATGCCCTGCAGTGGGGGATCGGGCTCGAGATGTTCCTGCTCGGCAAGGACCCCTGGCAGGTGATGCTGTCCACCGACCACCCCAACGGCGGCTCGTTCCTCTCCTACCCGAAGCTGATCCGGCTGCTGATGGACCGCGCGTTCCGGGAGGATCAGATCGGCCGGGCCAACCACCGTGCGATTCGCCGCACCGCCCTGACTGACGGACTCGACCGCGAGTACACGCTGAACGAGATCGCGATCATCACCCGCGCCGCCCCCGCCCGCCGGCTCGGCCTGCGCGACAAGGGGCACCTCGGCGTCGGCGCCGATGCCGACGTGACGATCTACCACGATCGGCCCGACCGCGAGGAGATGTTTGCCACGCCGCGCTACGTGATCAAGGGCGGAGAGGTGGCCGTCGAGGAAGGCGAGTTGCGGCGCTCGGACGACGGCCTGTTGCTCTCGAGCCACGCCGCGTTCGACCCCGAGGTGACCCGGGTGCTCGAGCCGCTGTTCGGAAATCGCTACACGGTCGCGTTCGAGCACTACCCGGTCCGCGACCCGGCGCTGCGAGAGCCGGCGCGCGTGGTGGAGGCCCGGGGATCATGAGCGGCTACACGCTGGGCAGTGCCAAGGTCGCGGACACGTTCGCGGAGGCGTTCCCGATGCGCTTCGCCCGGGTCGTGATCACGGCTTGCACCGAGGCCTGGGCGCAGGAGGCGGCACGCTCGATGACCGGCTTCGCCACCTCGGTCATCGGCTGCAAGTGCGAGGCGGCGATCGAACGCGTGATAGCCGCCGGGGAGACGCCCGACGGTCGGCCTGGGATCGCGGTGCTGCTGTTCGCCATGGACCGGGAGGGGGTCGGCAAGCGCGTGCTCGAGCGCGTCGGCCAGAGCGTCATGACCTGCCCCACCACCGCGTGCTTCGACGGGCTGCCCGGGGCCGAGCAGACCGCGCCGCTGGGGCGCAGCCTGCGCTACTTCGGCGACGGGTTCCAGGCCAGCAAGGTGATCGCTGGACAGCGATTCTGGCGGATCCCGGTGATGGAGGGCGAGTTTCTGGTCTGCGAGTCGGTCGGGATCGGCCGGGGAGTCGGGGGAGGCAATCTGGTGATCGGGGCGGGCGACGAGGACGACGCGCTCGGCGCAGCGACGGCGGCGGTCGACGCGATCCGCGGCGAGGGCATCGCGCTGCCGTTTCCGGGCGGCATCGTCCGCAGCGGCAGCAAGGTCGGCGCGCTCACCTCGCACTCCTTGCCCGCCTCCACCAACCACCAGATGGCGCCCACGCTGCGCGCCCAGATCTCTGACACGCTCGTTCCGGACGGCGTCGAGGCGCTGTTCGAGATCGTCATCGACGGCGTGTCGGAGGTCGCTGTGCGCGAGGCGATGCGCCGCGGCCTGCATGCCGCCGCCGGCGCAGGCGCCACGCACGCAACCGCCGCCAACTTCGGCGGCAAGCTCGGTCAGTTCCACTTCCCGCTATCTGAGCTGCGCGACCCGCCGTGACGCTAACCCTGACACTGCGAACGGAGCCGCCGTCCCGGGTGCTCGCCGGCCCGCTGATCCCCGAGCGCCTATGCGGGCTCGATGCCTCCGCGCTCGCCGCCGTCGACCTTCGCTGCGGTGGCGAGACCGTGGCCGTCGGCGACCTGTTCGAGGTGTCCGGCGCGGGCGCCGGGGGGCAGGGGCTCGTGCTGGTCGGCGACCTGCGCCGGTTCGATTGGATCGGCGCTCGCATGTCGAGCGGCGCGATCGACGTGCGCGGTGATGTGGGCGCCTGGGCGGGCGCCGAGATGTCCGGCGGGCTGCTGCGAATCTTCGGAGACGCGGGCGAGCGGGTCGGAGCCGCCTATCCGGGCGCGCGCGCGGGCATGACCGGCGGCGAGGTCATCGTGACGGGCGACGTGGGCGAGGAGGCCGGTGCCGGGATGCGGCGTGGCTTGGTCGCGATCGCCGGGCAGGCGCGGGCGGGGGCCGGGTTGCGCATGCTGGCGGGTACGGTGATCGCGCTCGGCGGGATCGGCGCGGAGGCGGGCCTGGGCAACAAGCGCGGCACGCTGGCGTCCGGTCGCGCGGTCGAGCCGCTGCCCAGCTATGCCTTTGCCACCCGTTACCGCCCGCCCACTCTCGGGCTGCAGCTGCGCCGCGCGCGTGAGCTCGGGCTGAGCGTGGACGACGCGCTGTTGCGCGGGGCGTGGGCGAGATGGTCGGGCGACCGGTCCGAGCTCAGCCGGGGTGAGATCCTGATCTTCGACGACAATGGCGGCTCGTGAGCCTCTCGATGAATGAGCGAGCCGGCGCCCTGGTGGACGGCATGGTCGCCGACGCCGACGCGCTGGGGATCGAGGTCCGCAGGCTGGACTCCGGCGCGCGAGTCGTGGATTGCGCCCGCGGCGGACTGCAGGCTGGGCTCGGCTTCGCGGCCGCGTGCATGGGCGGGTTGGGACGGCTCGACCCCGTGCCGGTCGCCGTCGGCGAACGAACCTGGCCTGGCGTCGGGGTCGTCGTGGACCAGCCCGCGGCAGCCTGCCTGGCCGCCCAGTACGCCGGGTGGAAGCTCGAGCACGACGACTTCTTCGCGATGGCCAGCGGTCCGGGACGCGCGCTGGCGCGGGTCGAGGACCTGTTCGACGAGCTGGCCTGGCGCGAGGAGGCCAAGCAAGCCGTGCTCTGTCTGGAGACGCGTCAGGAGCCACCGGCGGAGATAGTCGAGAAGGTGTCGGAGCGGTGCGGGGTGCCGGCGTCCGCGCTCACGTTCCTGATCGCGCCGACCGCGTCGGTCTGCGGCTCGGTTCAGATCAGCGCCCGGGTCGTGGAGACCGCGCTGCACAAGCTGCACGAGATCGGCGTCGACCCGGCCCGGGTGCGCCATGGCTGGGGGTGCTGCCCGATCGCACCGGTAGCCAAGGAAGACCCGACCGCGATCGGACGGACCAACGACGCCGTCCTGTACGGCGGCACCGTCCACCTGTGGATCGAGGGCGCGGACGACGAGGTCGCCGACCTCGCGGCGCGGCTGCCGTCGACCGCCTCTGAGGCGTTCGGCACCCCGTTCGGCGAGCTGCTCAAGGCTGCCGACTGGGACTTCTACGAGATCGACCCGATGTTGTTCAGTCCCGCCGCGGTCACGCTGACCAGCACAGAGTCCGGGCGGGCCCATCACGGCGGCGGACTGGCGCCGGAGGTGCTCGAGCTCTCCTTCGCGTCGTGACCGGATCGCTCCGAGTCGCCGTTCTGGGCGCGTCCGGCTCCTGGCACGCACGCGGGCTGATCGGAGCGCTCGCCGCTCGCGGCCACGACGTGCTCGCGGTCCCCGCGACCCGCCTGGTTTCCGAGATCGATGCCCAGGGGGAGCCGCACGTGTGCGGCCCCGATGGCGCCGTGCTCGACACGCTCGACCTGCTGATCGTGCGCGGCCTTCCCCGCGGCTCGCTGGAGCAGGTGATCTTCCGCATGGACGCCCTGCACGTCCTCGCCGAGCAGGGCGTCCGCTGCGTGAACCCCCCGCGCGCGATCGAGCGGACCATCGACAAGTCGTGGGCCAGCGCGCTGCTGGCGCGTGCCGGCCTGCCCACTCCGCCCACGATCGTCTGCGAGCGTTACGACGACGCGATGCAGGCGTTCGACCGGCTGGGCGGCGACATCGTCGTCAAGCCGCTGTTCGGGGCGATGGGCAAGGGGATCGTCCGCGTCGAGGATCGCGACGTGGCCCACCGGGTGTTCCGCGCGCTCGAGCTCGAGCGGACGGTCTACTACGTCCAGCGCACGGTCGCGCCCGCCGGCCGTCGCGATCTGCGCGTGCTGGTGGTCGGAGGCGAGATAGCCGGCGCGATGGAGCGCGCGACCGATTCCTGGCGGGCCAACATCGCACGCGGCGCTCGCCCGCGTGCGGTGACGCCGAGCGAGGACGAGCGGAGTCTGGCCCTCGCTGCGGTCGCCACGGTCGAGGCCGACGTCGCCGGCGTCGACCTCCTGGTCGGGCCGGACGGCGAGATGTTCGTGCTCGAGGTCAACGGCATCCCCGGCTGGCAGGCGCTGCAGTCGGTCTGCGAGCGGGACCTGACACAGCTCGTGGTGAGCGCCTGCGAGGCAGTGGTCACGGCTTGACCCGACCCTCGTGCAGTGCCGTAGCCACCAGCGCGCCCGCGGCCCCCGCCGACTCGAGCGCACGCAGGTCGGCGTCGTCACGCACGCCGCCGCCGGCGTAGATGGCCACCCCGGGCAACGCGATCGCCAGCTCGGCGACGGCTTCGAGCGGCGGGCCGGAGCCGCTGCCGACCCGGGCCAGGTCGATCACGAGCAACTCGCGGACGCCGAGGGCTCGCGCCAGCGGCGCGGCGGCCGATGGGTCACGGCCGGCGAGCTCCCGATCCTGCGAGATCAGGCGCCCGTCGCGCAGGTCGACGCTCAGGAGCACCGGTGGGGTGATCTCGGCGCCGGGCCCGAGCGACTCCGTGCCGACCACATTTCGGGCCACGCCGGCACGCCGCAGCGTCGCCGCTGCCTCGCGCGTGGTCGCACCGGCGTCGACCCACGACTCCGTGACCCGCGAGAGCGCGGTCAGGACCGGCTCGTTGACCGGACCGCCGGCGAGCGCGTCTAGGTCGGCGACGTAGAGGGTGGTGGTTCGGCAAAGGCCACACAGCGCCCGCGCGACGGCGACCGGCTCGCACCCCTCGACGAGCGCGCTTTCGAGCGGCGCGTAATCGGCGCGCTGCCCGCGGCGAGCGTGCACTACGACGCCGCCCTTGATGTCGATGACCGGAACGATCCGCATCGTGGAACTCCATCTACCAGGATGGACTGTTCCCTTGTCGCCTCCTCGGGTACGTCACACACTCGATCGTGTCCGCAAGCAAGCGATGAGGAGTTTGATCGATGCTGAGAACAACACTCGGGAGCCAAGGGCTCGAGGTCTCGGCCCAGGGTCTCGGTTGCATGGGTATGACCTGGGCCTACGGCAACGGCGATGAGCAGGCGGGGTTGGCCACGATCCAGCCGTACCGATCGAGGAGACGGTGGGCGCGATGGCAGAGCTGGTCAAGGCTGGCAAGGTCCGCTACATCGGCCTCTCAGAGGCGTCTCCCGAGATCATTCGCCGAGCTCATGCGACGCATTCGCTGAGCGCCGTGCAGTCCGAGTACTCGCTGTGGACCCGCGACCCCGAGGCCGAAGTGCTGCCCACGTTGCGCGAGCTCGGGATTGGCCTGGTCGCCTACTCGCCGCTCGGGCGCGGCTTCCTCACCGGTCAGATCCGCTCGATGGACGATCTCCCCGAGGACGACTGGCGTCGGTCGAACCCGCGCTTCCAGGAGGATGCGCTGCGCCAGAACGTCGAGCTGGCCGACCGGGTGCGCGAGCTGGCCGAGGAACGCGGCGTCAGTCCGGCCCAGCTCGCGTTGGCGTGGGTGCACGCGAGAGGGAAGGACATCGTGCCCATCCCGGGCACCAAGCGTCCCGAGCGGCTCGAGGAGAACGTCGCCGCCGCGACGATCGAACTCAGCGACGAGGACGTCGCGAGGCTCGATCAGGCCGTCCCGGCCGATGCCGTCGTCGGCGGTCGCTACCGAGAGGCCGAGATGGCGCTGATCACCGGCTAGGGTCCCGGGGAGCGATGCGCTCCCCGCTCCAGCCGCCCGTCGTGATCGGGCTCGACATCGGCGGCGCCAATACGAAGGCCGCGGTGGTCGACGGCGAAGGGGGCGTGCAGATCGTCTCGGAGCCGTTCGAGGTGTGGCGCGATCCGGGGGCCATGTCCGGCGTGATCGAGCGCGTCGTCGGGAAACTCGGGCCCGACGGTGCCCCGGTCGCGCTGAGCACCACCGCCGAGCTCGTCGACGTGTTCGCCAGCAAGCGCGACGGAGTCCTGCACGTGCTCGAGGCCGCCCAGCGCGCCCTGCCGGGGCGCCCGCTCCGCGTGATGAGCACCGGCGGCGAGCTGATCGGCCTGCGCGAGGCGATGGCCGCGCCGCTCGAGTGCGCGGCCGCGAACTGGGTGGCGACCGCGCGGCTGGTCGCGAGGTCGCTCCCCGATGCGATCCTGGTCGACTGCGGCGGCACCACCACCGACCTGATCCCGATCGCGGCCGGCGAGGTCGCCGCGCAAGGCCGGACCGACCTCGAGCGGCTGCTCGCGGGCGAGCTGGTCTACACAGGTGCACTGCGCACCAACGTGGCAGCCGTGGTGTCGCACCTGCCGATCGGCGGCCAGTCCTGTCCGGTTGCCTCCGAGCTGTTCGCGATCACCGCCGACGCGCATCTGCTGCGGGGCAACCTGACCCGCGAGCAGTGCGCGTGCACGTTCCCGGACGGGCGCGGCACGGCGGCCGGTGAGGTCCGCTCCCGGTTGGCGCGCGTCGTCTGCTCCGACCCGGAGCAGCTGGGCGACGGCGATCTGGAGGCCATGGCCGCCGCGGTCGAGGAGGCGCAGGTCGCCGCGATCGCCGCGGCGCTTGATCGCGTCGTCGCGCGGGTGCCCGCCGAGGCTCCGGTGCTCGCCGTCGGCATCGGCGCATTCCTGGCCCTCGCCGCGGCGGAGCGCTGCGGCCTCCCGATCCACGCGGACGTCTCGCCCCTGAACGGCACGGGCGGCGAGGTCGCGGCGGCGGTCGCACTGTCGGTCCTCGGCCGTGAGTGACCGCGGGCCTCGGCCAGGAGTGAAGGTTTCCCCGGCCAGGAGTGGCGGGGGCCCGATCGTGGTCAAGGTCGGCGGGGGCCTGCTGCGCGCGGAGGGCGTGGACGGACTACGCCGGGCCTGTGCCGAGGTGACCGAGATGGCCAGGACCCGGCCGGTGCTGGTCGTGCCGGGGGGCGGTCCGTTCGCCGACGCCGTACGGGCCGTCGACACGCAGGTCGGGCTGAGCGACGCCGTCGCGCACGCGCTGGCGCTGCGCGCGATGGATCAGCTCGGCGTGCTGCTGGCACAGTTGCTTCCGGGGGCCGAGCTGCTCCCCGAGCTGGTGGCGCCTCGGTCGATCGGGTTGCTGGCGGCGGCGCCGGCGTTCGAGGGCCGACCCGGGATACCCGAGTCGTGGTCGGTCACCAGCGACTCCCTGGCGGTGCTGGCGGCCGGCGCGATCGGAGCCGAGGAGGCGATTCTGCTCAAGCCGGTGGCCGGACTGCTGGGACCGAAGGCGGAGTTGACCGCCGACGAGTTGCAGGCGCTACAGGAGGCGGGCGGGGGGCGGGCGGTCGACGGCTACCTGCCGGAGGCCGTGCGGCGTACCGGCGTGACCGTCGTGGTCCGCGCGCCGGGCGGAGTTGGCACGCGGGTGCAGCTCCAGCGCCGCGGAGGCGACAAGCTCGGCATCGAGTTCCGCTGAGCGCTCGCCACCGCGACACACGGCGGAGCGCACGCCGACGACGTCCGCATCCACGCGCGCAAGCTCGCCGCGTCGCAGCTGTCCGGCCACGCCGAAGATCGCTCCGGCGCGGCGCGTGCGGGCGATCAGGTCGGTCAACTCGGACTCCGACAGCCAGGCGTAAAGGCCACGTCCGTCCTTGACGAACGTGTCGACCAGGCCGCCGGCGATCCCCGTTCGCTCCACCAACAGCGGCAGCCACGCGGGTGCGAGGGCCGGCGGATCGAGCGCCCGAGCGTCCGCGTACGCGGCGGCGATCACCGCGGTGTCGGGCCCGACGGCATCGGCGACCGCACCGATCATCGCCAACGCGCGGTCGAGGTCGGGCACCCCGCGCAGTCCGACCTTGACGTACGCGGCCCCGCTGAGCGCGGCGCCGCGCGCGGCGAGCGCCGCGGTGTGCGGAAGGTCCGGCAGGTCGCCGAGCGCGACGCTCACGGGTGCCGCCGCGCCAACCACCCGCGCGACGTCGGACACGACCCGGGGCGCGGGTGCACCCAGCGCGCCTTCGCCCGGATCCTTGACGTCGACGATGTCCGCTCCGCCGGCCACGGCCCGCCCCGCCTCCTCGGCCGACAGGACGCTGACCAGCAGCCTCATGCCGCTGCCTGCCCCGAGCCGTCGCGGGCACCCCAAGCGCCTCGGCGATCGAAATCGACCACGCGCACGTCGGTGCCCGCGCCCACCGCGGCGCGCAGCCCGTCGGCCACGGCGGTGGCGCGCGCGGGGCCGTCGACGATCCCGTAGACCGCGGGACCCCATGAGCTCTGCCCGACCGCGCCGACCCCGAGCGCGTGCAGGGCCTCGACGACCGGAGCCGCGCGCGGGTGGAACACGCCGCCCTGCCGGGCGGCGAACATCGACCCGATCTCGCGCTGGATCTCGCTGAGCGCCGCGCCGAACTCCTCGATGTGATCCGTAAGCAGCCCCGGCAGCAGGGCCGTCAGCACGAGCCGCGACACCCGCGGCTCGATGGCGTCCCGGTCGTGGAACAGATCACTGAAAAACCTATCCTCGGCATCACCCGAGAGGCCCTCGACGCCCCGGGGCAGAGCGAGCACGCAGCGCCAGCTCTCGGGCATCGGATAACGCGCCACCAGCGGACTGATCGCGTCATCCGCCCGGACACCGGCCTCGACCACGAGGCCAGGCGCCGCGAACGTCCAGGACCCCACACTGGACCGGGCGCCCCGGCCGCTCGCATCCGCCAGCTGCTGCGGCCCCGCCGAGACGCCGGCCAGCTCGGCCACCGCCAGCGCGATCGCCAGGCCGAGCTTGGTGCCCGATCCGAGCCCTACGTGCGGCGGTATCGCCTCTCGTACATCCACCTCGAGGCCGCCCCGCACTCCGAACGCGGCGCGAGCGCGACGAGCGTAGCCGGTGGCGCGTTCGGCCTGGGGTCCGTGGGCGGCGACGTCCTCGGATGATTCGGATCCCACCCGTCGCACCCCAACGACCACGCGCGGGGACTCGACGCCGACGCCGACGCCGCCGAATCGCCGTGCTCCGATCCCGACCGGATCGAGCATTCCGAAGTGCAGCCGCGCCGGCGCGGTCACGACGAACTCGGTCATGCTCTCTGCGCCACGTAGCGTCGCACGTAGTCCATCGCCGCCCGCTCGCTGGGACCGGCCGTCTTGTCCACGAGCTCCTGAAGGCGAAGGAGCTCGGCCAGTACCTGATCGGTGCCCAGCCACTCCAGGCGCGACGCGAGGATCGACGCCTCGACGGCGGCGTGCCGGGCACGGCACAGCCCGAGCGGCTCCCGGGTTCCGGTACCGGAGGCGACCACCCGGGCGCGGACCATCGACCGCGGCAGCTCGCCGGCGCTCGGCGTGATCTCGGTCACGATCACCTCGCGCCAGGCGTTCGCGTCCTCGATCACGGAGCCGTCGATCGCGGCGGCGGGACGCATCGAGGGTCGGGGATGGCCGAGCGCGGCCTGCACGAACAGGAGGACGTCGTCGGTGAGGTGGACGACGGCCTCGCCGTGCCCGCGGAGGTTGCGCAGCGTCCGCGTGGCGTCGAACGGCCAGAACACGAGCTCCTCCTCGCCCCAGCGCACTCCCATCGCCGCGCAGTTGACCACACCGTCGCGGCCAGTCGTGGTCACTACGGTTTCGATCAGCGGGTACCGCTCACCGGCCTCAGCCGACAAGGCTGAAGAACTCCTGTCGCGTACGCGCGTCGCTGCGCAGCGACCCCCGCAGCGCCGAGGTCACCGTTAGCGCGCCGGGCTTGCGAACCCCGCGGATCGTCATGCACATGTGCTCGGCGCTGAGCACCACCCCGACACCGCGCGGCGCGAGCTCCTGCTCGAGCCAGTCGGCGATCTGGACCGTCATGCGCTCCTGGAGCTGCAGGTCGCGGGCGAAGAGCTCGACCACGCGCGCGAGCTTCGACAGCCCGATGATGCTGTCTCCCGGCAGGTAGGCGACGTGGGCCACACCGTGGAACGGCAGCAGGTGGTGCATGCACAGCGTCTGGAACGAGATGTCCCGTACGAGCACAAGCTCGTCGTAGCCCTCGTTGGGGAACACGGTCGCGCCGAACTCGCCGGGCGTCACGAGCTCGGCGAACGAGGCCGCGACACGGCGCGGCGTCTCGAGCAGATCGGGCGAGTCGGGATCGGCGCCGATCGCGCGCAGCAGATCATGCGCGGCTCGCTCCGCCGCGGCGAGGTCGAGCCTCGAGGCGTCGACGACGCGCCCGGGCGTTGCCGGCGCTACACCTCTCCGGTCGCCGTCTCCGTGGTTCATGGGGTCAGCGTAACGCTCAGCCGTGTGGCCAGCTCGACGAGCATGCGGACGCCGTAGCCGGACGCGCCCCGTCCGAACGCGTCGCCGCGATCGTCGTCGAGCAGCGCCGGGCCCAGCATGTCCACGTGAGCCCACGGACCGTCGCCGGCGAACTGCTGAAGGAACGTCGCGGCGACGATCGGAAAGCCGAAGCCCTTCCCCGCGACGTTGCGCAGGTCGGCGACGGTCGAATCGATCAGCGGCCGGTACCGTGGGTGAAGCGGCCACGGCCAGGCGAGATCGCCGCTTGCATTGCCCGCGTCCACGACGGCGTCACGCCACGCTTCGTCCGGCGCGAACACACCCGCGTACACATCGCCCATGCCCGCGCGCATCGCACCGGTCAGCGTGGCGAGATCGACCAGGTGCGTGGCGCCGTCGCGGCGCGCATACCACAGCGCATCGGCCAGGATCAGGCGCCCTTCGGCGTCGGGATTGATGACCTCGACCGTCAGGCCGGCAGCCGTGGTGATGACGTCGGTCGGCCGGATCGCGCTGCCGCTCAGCATGTTCTCGCAGGCGGGGACGATCCCGGTCACCGAGAGCGGGAGCTCGAGCTCGGCGATCGCGCCGAGCGCCGCCACCACGGCCGCGCCGCCCGCCATGTCCGCCTTCTGGCGGACGATGTCGCTCTGCGGCTTCAGGAAATAGCCTCCCGTGTCGAACGTGACGGCCTTGCCGACCAGCGCCAGACGTGGCGTGTCCGGCGCGCGCGGCGGGGTGTGCCGGAGGACGATGAGACGCGGCGGGATTGGGCTCGACCCGCCGACGGCGGCCAGCGCACCCAGCCCGGCCCTCGCCGGATCGACAATTTCACTGACCAGGTGGGCAAAGTTCACTACCCGATCGGCTAGTCCCGCCGGTGACATCAGGTTCGCCGGCGCGTCGACCAGCTCGCGCGCGGTGTTCGTCCACCGAGCGACGAGTGCCGCGCGGTCGGCCACCGGCGCGAGCTCGTCAGGGCACCCGCAGATCACGAAGCGCTCGACACCGGGCCGTGGCTCGCCAGTGCTGAAGCGGCGTCCGTCATAGCCGCCGATAACGGCGCCCTCTGCCAGCGCACGCACTTGCTCCGTGGTCGCGAAAGGCAGTGATTTATCGAGTATCCAGGCAACCGTTCCGCCGCTCCGGCACGCGCGCACCGCGCGTGCCGCGGCGGTGCGCAGGCCGTCGACGCCGGGTTCGAGCGCGACGACCGCGAGCGGCGCGCTGGGGTCCCGATATACGACCGCAACCGGGTCAGCGTCCGCCACCGCGCGCTCCGGAGCGCCAAGGACCGACGCCCGGGGACCCGCCGCGACCGCCACCAGATCGGCGCCGATCGTGTCGGGGTCGGCGTCTGTTACCTCGATGACCAACGTCCGGAGGCCTTTTCAGTCACTTGCACTCGGTGTGTAAGATGCGGGCTGACCGTTGAACTCTAAGAGGAGAGGCATCCTATGACTTGGAGCAAGCCGAAGTTTGAGTTCATCGAGCTGTGCTCGGAGGTTACTTCGTACCTCTATCACCGCTAGGAGTCTGAAGCTGGCGTGGCCTCCGGCGTCCGCCTGAGGCTGCGCACCGCTTCGAACAAACGTGCGCGTTCGAATTCTCGGCTCGGCCGCCGGGGGTGGGTTTCCGCAGTGGAATTGCCGGTGCCCGACGTGTGAGGCGGCCCGCGCGGGTGTGCGGGCGCACCCTCGGACGCAGTCATCGCTCGCGATCCGCGGCGGTGACGGTGCGTGGTTTCTCGTGAACGCGTCGCCGGACGTGCGCCAGCAGCTGGAGACGATCACCGACCCGCACGTCGACGGGGTCCGCTCGCCGCCGATCGCCGGCGTGCTCCTGACCGACGCCGAGATCGACCACACGGCCGGGCTCCTGCTCCTGCGCGAATCGGCAGCCCCGGTGCGCGTGTACGGCGAGGCGGACATCGGGCGCGCGCTCACGCAGGGCTACCCGGTGCTGCCGATGCTCGGCCGCTACAGCGGCGTCGAGTGGCACACGCTCGCGCCGGAGAGCGAGCAGCCACTGGAAGGGTCGAGCCTCACCGTCGAGCCGTTCGACACGGGCGGTGACGCGCCGCGCTACCTGGATGGCTCGGGCGTGGAGCTCGGGGCGAGCGGGCTCGTCTTCCGCGACCGTGCCGGTGCCGGCACCGTGACCTACATCCCCGGGCTGGCCCGCCTGGACGAGGCCGTGCTCGCCCGCCTTGCCGCCAGCGACCTGGTGCTGATCGACGGCACCTTCTGGCGAGACGACGAGCTTGCCGCGCTCGGCATCTCGACGCGCAGCGCACGCGACATGGGACATCTGCCGCTGTCGGGGCCGGGCGGGACGCTCGAGGCGCTGGCGGGGCTGGAGCGGCCGCGTAAGGCGCTCGTCCACATCAACAACACCAATCCGATCCTGCTCGAGGACTCCGACGAACGGGCGGAGGTCGTGCGCGCGGGGGTTGAGGTCGCTTACGATGGGCTCGAGGTCGAGCTGTGACCGACACCGCCATCAGACCGACGGCTGACGACGCGCCGGCTCCGCCGGCGGGTCGCGAGGATTTCATCGCAGAGCTGCGCGCGCAGGGCACCCGCTACCACAACCTGCATCCGTTCCACCGCCGCATGGACGCCGGCGAGCTGACTCGCGACGAGCTCCAGCGTTGGGTGACGAACCGGTTCTACTACCAGAAGTGCATCCCCCTCAAGGATGCCGCGATCATGTCCAACTGCCCCGAGGTCGAGGTCCGGCGCGAATGGATCCAGCGGATCATCGACCACGATGGAACGGCGGACGGGACGGGCGGGATCGAATCGTGGCTGCGCCTCGGCGAGGCGCTCGGCGTCTCGCGTCAGGAGCTTGAATCCGAGCGAGGTGTCCTTCCCGGGGTTCGCTATGCGGTCGACGCGTATGTCAACTTCGCGCGACAGAGGCCGTGGATCGAGGCGGTTGCTTCTTCGCTGACCGAGTTGTTCGGCCCGGCCGCGATCCGCGTGCGTCTGGAGGCGCTCGAGCGCCACTACGGCTGGATCGATCCCGCCGGGCTCGAGTACTTCCGCGCACGTCTGGTCCTGGCACCGCGCGACGCGGGGTACGCGCTCGAGTTGACCGTGGCGCGCTGCCGGACGCGCGAGCAGCAGAGGGCCGCGGTTGCCGCACTGCGCTTCAAGACCGAGGTGCTGTGGGCCCAGCTCGACGCCATCGATCGCGGTGACTCTCAACCGGCAGGAGCGGCGGCATGACGCACCCCCGTCTCGTGACCGGCGCGCGGCTTCGCTACGACGAGGTGCGCGAGGAGCATCTGCTGCTCGTCCCGGAGGGAGCGGTGCGGCTCAATTCGAGCGCGGCCGAGGTGCTCGAGCTGTGCGACGGGCAGCGGTCGGTGGACGAGATCGTCGGCGTCCTCGCCGCGCGGTACGACACCGCCGAGCTCGATGACGACGTCCGCGAGTTGGTCGACGGGATGGCGGAGAGAGGACTCCTGGTCGATGCCGGCGCCTGAGCGGCCCTTCACACTGATCGCCGAGCTGTCCTACCAGTGTCCGCTGCACTGCCCGTACTGCTCGAACCCGATCGGCATCGGTCATCCGAAGTACCGCGAGGAGCTCGGGACCGAGGACTGGATCCGCGCCTTCGGCCAGGCGCGCGGGCTGGGCGTCCTGCAGCTCGCCTTGACCGGAGGCGAGCCGATGCTGCGCCGCGATCTCGCGGAGCTCTGCGCCGGAGCGCGCGACGCGGGCCTCTACTCGTCGCTCATCACCGCGGGCACCCTGTTCACCCGCGAGCGTGCAGAGGCGCTGAAGACGGCCGGGCTCGACCATGTGCAGATCTCGATCCAGAGCCCGAACGCCGAGGACAACGACCGGATCGCGGGCAACCGATCGTTCGAGAAGAAGATCGCCGCCGCGCGCGCCGCCCGGGAGCTCGACTTCCCGCTGAGCATCAACTGCGTCCTGCACCGCCAGAACCTCGACCGGATCGAGGAGCTGCTCGAGCTCGCGCTCGAGCTGGGCGCTCAGCGGCTCGAGCTCGCCAACACCCAGTACTACGGCTGGGCGGTCGTGAATCAGGAAGCCCTCCTGCCGAGCTGGGAACAGCTCCGGCGCGGAGAGGACGCGGTGAAGCGGTTCCGCGAGCGGGTCGGGCCGAAGGTCGACGTCCTGTGGGTGCTCCCCGACTTCTACGAGGATCTGCCGAAACCGTGCATGGGCGGTTGGGGCCGGACCGCGATGGTGGTCGCTCCGAACGGCGACGTGCTGCCGTGCCAGGCGGCGTCGACGATCCCGGGACTGGAGTTCGCCAACGTTCGCGAGCATTCGCTGGAGTGGATCTGGAACGAGTCCGCCGCGTTCACCCGGTTCCGGGGCACGGAATGGATGGCGGAGCCGTGCCGCTCGTGCCCGCTCGAGCGCCAGGAGGTGGACTGGGGGGGCTGCCGCTGCCAGGCGCTCCGGCTGACCGGCGATGCGACGGCCACCGATCCCGTATGCCGGTTCTCGCCGCATCACGAGCACGTCGTGGCGGTGCAGGAGTCGGCGCAGACGGACGAGTTCGTCTATCGCACGATGAAGCGGCCGGCGCGGGTCTGAGTCGTGGGCGCGCAGGCCAGATCGGCAGACTGTTTCTGATGGCGCAAGACCCGTACATCCCCGCCGGGGCAGGTGGTCTCAGCGTTCCCCTCGCTGACCGGTCTCAGCTGTCGATCTTCCCGAGGCTCTCGACGTACTCCCAGATCGTCGCCAAGCTCCACTGGGAGCCGGCAGGCATCGATCTCGCGCGCGACGCCGAGGCCTGGCCCGGGCTTGCGGACGAGCGCCGCGGCCGCCTGATGACACTCCTCGCGGGCTTCCGCGTGGCCGAGGACGCCGTCGCCGAGCACCTCGCGCCGTTCGCTGACCGCGCCGAGCACGTGGACACGATGATGATGTGGGTCTTCTTCCTGCAGCGTCGGGATGAGGACCGCCACGCGCTGTTCTTCGACCGCGTGGCTGCCGAGGTGCTGGGGCTGCCGGGAGATACCCCGGCCGAGCGGCTGGCCGCGGCGCGAGAGCACGTTCCAGCCGCGTTCCTCGAGCTGTTCGAAGCGCGGTTGCCCGCGATGGCGGCCGAGCTGGCAGCGGGGCGCACCGGCATTCTCGACGGCGTCCGGCTGTACCACATGGTGCTCGAGGGGGCAGTCTTCTCCGCCGGACAGCGCGCGCTGCTCGACGACCTGGCCGACGGCGCCCTGCCGGGAGTCCGTGAGGGCGTGGAGAACGTCGAGCGCGACGAGCGCTGGCACGTCGGCTTCGGCGTGCGCTGCCTGACCGAGGCGCAGGATCCGGGGGTCCTGCTCGACCACGTGCTGAGCCGCGCCACCGAGGCAGCGGCCGCCTGGGGCGAGGCGGTGCCCGCGGCCACTCGTGACTTCGCCGTGGACCTGTGCCGGCGGCGGCTGACGATCGCCGGCCTGGCCGACGCGCTGCCGGCCGCGTAGCAGTCGGCTCGCTTGTACTCAGGGCCATAGAAGCCCCCGCTGAGTTCCAACGCGCGGACAGTGTAAAGCGGCCCTTTGCGGGTAAATATGTCGGCGTCCAGAGGATCTACGGCTGTGTGGCTCAGGGCTGGGCCTACGCATCCGCACACGAAACGAGCCACGACTTGCGATGAGGTATCTCACCGACGGCGTCCACCCGTACGAAATCGCCGCTGAGCGCGCCGTTCAGAACGCTCAAAATCGGCCGAGGCCGGTCGATTCATCTAATGCAGAATCGCATTTGCCTTACGGAGCGCGAACGGACGGCCGAACACAGCAGGTATGGAAATGAAGTACCTCACGGATGGGACTCACCTTTACGAGATCGCCGATCAGCGCACCGTGCAGAACTTCGGGCTGCGACGGGGCACGATCGTCTACACGATCATCCGCGACTGCGTGAGCGAGGCGGTGGCCAGGATCGACGATCTCCACCTGGCGGCGCTTTCCGAGGTGGCGATCGACGGGCGTGGCCTCGTCTGATCCCGAGCCGTCGGGTCAGGTCGAGACGGCGATCGCGGCCGCGACGTAGGCGACGTATAGCCCGGTCAGGCCCGCACCTTCGATCCGTCCCAACCGCTTGCGGACGACGAGCACTCCGGCGAGGATCGCGGGGCTGACGACCGCCACCGGCAGATAGAACCGAGTCGTCTCCGGTCCGAGCGTGAGCGGCTTGACGATCGCGATGATGCCCGCGTTGAGCGCCGCGAAGTGGACCACGGTCCCGGCGATGTTGCCGAGGCCGATCTCGGGGCGCCCGCGACGCGCCGGGACCGCGAACCGGGCCAGCTCCTCGGCTTCGACCGTCGCCGCCAGCGCCGTGTTGCCGAGCAGCGTCTGCGGGACGCCGAGCTGGCGGACCGTCGTGCGCAGACCCTGGCCGATCAGCCAACCCCCGCCGGTCAGCAGCGCGAGCCCGACGAGCAGCCTCAGGCCGGGCCGCCGAACGTGCTCCTCCTCGTCCTCGGGGGCGAGCAGCGAGCGTCCCGAGGTTGCCAGGCCTACCAAAGCCACGATCGACCAGACGACGAGCAGTCCCCCTTCGAGGCGCGACAGATGGCCGTCGACGGCGAACGCGAACAGCGGCAGCGGCGAGATCGCGGTCCAGACCGCGAAGCGGGTTGGGAGCTCCACGCGGATCGGCGCGATCAGCCCGCCGAGACCTGCCACCCCGAAGGCCAGAAACGTGACGCCGCCCAGGAACGTGCCGGCGGCCGCCCCCGGCAAGCCCTTGGCGTTGGCGGCGATACCCGCCGCCAGGTTCTCGGTCTCGAACCCGGAGAGCGCCACCGACAGAACGAACGGTGCGATGCCCAGGGCCAGAGCGACGCCGAGCAACCCGTCGACGAACGCGTCGGCGGCGACGACCACCACGCCGATCCCGACGACCAGGAGGATGACGCCGACAGATCCCGACACTCCGGGCGGGACCTCGATTCCTACACGTCGTGCTCGGCGACGCGAGCGCGCAGGTCCCGACAGCGGATCACGAGCTGCTCGGTGCGCTCGCGGGTCTTGCGATGCAGCGGGTGGTTGCTGGCGCCGTCGCGGCTCGAGCCCATCGCGAAGGCATACTCCCAGCTGGCCATGTGGACGCGCAGCTCGGCCTCCGCGGCGGCCAACTCGGTCTTCAACTGCTCGAGCACCATGCGCGATCGTAGGGTCGAGCGCGGACGGAGCGGCTCACCTGATCAGCCCCTCGGCCCGCGCCCAGTCGACGGTCTTGGCGATCGTCTCGCGCGGCTCGGTGTAGCGCAACCCCAGGTCGCGCTCGGCCCGGGAGCCGTCGTAGCGGTGACCGTGGAGCAGGGTGCGGACCATCTCCCGGCAGACCGGGGGGCGCCGGCCGGCCAGCCGGAAGCCACGCTCGAGGAGCGTGGCGGCGGCGGTCGCGACCCGGCGCGGGATCAGCCGCGGGCGCGACTGCACGCCGGCCACCTCGGCGGCCAGCGCCAGCGCCCGTTCGATCGGAAGCGTCAAGCCGTTCAGCAGGTAGCGATCGCCGGCCACGCCCCGCTCGCGGGCCAGCAGGTGCCCGGCGACGCAGTCGTCGATGTCGACCAGGCTGACCACGGTCGGGACGAACAGCTTGAGGCGCCCGTCCAGGAAGGCGAGCAGGAAGCGCGCGGTACCGCCGGCGCGTCCGGGACCCTGCACCGAGGAGGGATTCACGAGCACGAGATCCTGTCCCACCTCCCGCGAGGCGGCCAGGGCGGCGCGTTCGCCCTCGGTCTTGGTCCGCTCGTAGGTCGAGAGGTACCAGCCGCGGTGCACGGTCTGCTCGGTGCCGACCGTGCCCGGCGGCTCGCCGATCGTCGCCGCCGAGGAGGTGTGGACCAGCCGCCTGACGCCGGCCTTGGCCGCCGCGCGCACGGCGGCCGCGGCGCCGTCCACGTTCAGCCGCTCCATCGGGCGCGGGTCCTCGACGCACAGCGCATTCACCCCCGCGACGTTGTAGGCGTACTCGCACCCGTCCATGCCGCGGGCGAGCGCGTCGACGTCGTAGCCCTCGCCGCGGACGACCTGCACGCCGCGCGCCTGAAGTGCGGCGGCGGCGGTGTCCGAGCGGGCCAGAGCGACCACCTCGTCGCCGTGCTCGAGCAGTCGGCTGACCAGCGCAGTGCCGATCACGCCAGTCCCGCCGGTGACGAACACGCGCGCCACGCGGTTACTGGCGGAGCGCGGCCGAGAACTGGACGATGTAGTCGATGCCCGACCAGGCGGTGACCACGGCGGCGATCACCATCGCCCACTGATCGAGGTAGGCGCCGCCGATCACCACGTCGGGCCGCAGGATGGCCAGGGCGATCGCGACGAACTGAACCGTGGCCTTCCATTTGCCGAGCATCGAGGTCTCGAAGCGCCGGCCGCCCGACTCGACCGCGGCGCGCAGGCCGAGGATCGTGAACTCCCGGCCGACGATGATGAAGGCAATCCAGGGGGAGGCGCGGTGAACCGACACCAGCGCGATCAGCGTGGTCGAGACGAGCAGCTTGTCGGCCGTGGTGTCGAGAAACGCGCCCAGGCGGGTGGTGACTCCCCAGCGGCGCGCGAGACGGCCGTCGAACCAGTCGGTGACCGCGGCGGCCACGAACACGATCGCGGCGACCGAGTACGAGCCCGACAGCACGAGCGCCATCACGACCGGAGACGCGACGACCCGGAGCCCCGTGCCAGCCGCGAGCATCCTCGATGAGCGCAACGAGCTCAGCGTACCGGCCTCCACGTGAGCATCAGCGTACAGAGAAATCCGCCAGGATTTCTCCAAGGGAAAAGTCCGCCAGGACTTTTCCCCGATCTCACAGCAAAGCGGCCGCAAGTGAACGAGCCGTGCTCGCGCTGTCGACCGTGAGCGCCCGGCGTGCCGCCTCCTGGGCCTCGGCCAGGTCGACGCTCCTCAGCGCCTCCTTGACCTCCGGGACGAGCGCCGGCGCCATGCTCAGCTCGGTCACGCCGAGCCCGGCCAGCAGCACCGCGCTCGGCGGGTCGCCGGCCAGCTCGCCGCACACGCCGACCCAGCGTCCGTGGGCCTGCGCGCCCGCGACCGTCGCCTGCACGAGGCGGAGCACCCCAGGCTGCGGTCCGGTCAGCAGCGGCGCGAGGCGCTCGTCACCGCGCTCGGCGGCCATCGTGTACTGCGTGAGGTCGTTGGTGCCCAGCGAGAAGAAGTCGACGTGCTCGGCCAGCAGCCCCGCGGTCAGCGCGGCGGCCGGGATCTCGACCATGATCCCGAACTCGAGCGGCGCCTCGATCCCCGTCTCGGACCGGGCCTGGTCGAGCACCTCGCGGGCGGCGCGGATCTCGTCGAGCGTGGCGACCATCGGGAGCATGACCTTGATCGGGTGCTCGGCGGCCACGCGCAGGATCGCGCGCAGCTGGGTGGCCAGCACGTCGCGGCGCTCGAGGGTGAGCCGGAGGCCGCGGACGCCGAGGAACGGATTGGCCTCGGGCGGCATCGGGAGCGCCGGGAGCGGCTTGTCCGCGCCGGCATCCAGCGTGCGGACGACCAGCGGACGTCCTTGCAGGGCAACGGCGATCTCGCGCAGCGTCTCGGCCTGCTCCTCCTCGCTGGGCAGCTCGGGGCGGTCGAGGAAGAGGAACTCGGTGCGCAGCAGGCCCACGCCCTCGGCGCCCAGTTCGACCGCCTCGGTGGCCTGCGCGACCGACCCGATGTTGGCGAACACCTCGATCCGGGTCCCGTCCCGGGTGGCGCCGGGTTCCTGGGCGCGCTCGCGCGCTCGGGCGCTTCGCTGGGCGGCCCGGTCGCGGCGCTCGGCCGCCTCGGCGAGGACTTCGTCAGGCGGGTCGACCTGAACGGTGCCCGCCTCGCCGTCGAGGAGGAGAGCCGTGCCCTCGGGGATGGCGAGCACCGATTCGCCCAGGCCGACGACGGCGGGCAGGCCGAGCGCCCGGGCGAGGATCGCCGCGTGGGCCGTGGCGGTGCCATGTGCGGTGGCGATTCCGGTCACGAGGGCCGGGTCGAGCTTGGCCGCATCGGCCGGGGTCAGCTCGCCGGCGATCACGATGCCCTCGGTGGACCGGTGTTCGGGCTCCCCGGTGAGCTCGCCGATCACCCGCCGGCCCACGTCGAGCACATCCGTCGCGCGCTCCTGCAGCAGCGGCTCCTCGAGGGAGCGGTAGCGGCCGGCGACTTCGGCTGCCGCGTCGTAGAAGGCACGCTCGGCGGTGGCGCCCGCCTCGATCGCCCGCTGCGCCGGGTCGAGCAGCGCCTCGTCGTCGAGCAGCACGAGATGAGCGTCGAAGATGGCCGCCTCGGCCTGGCCGGCGCGCGCGGCGACCGTCTCGCGGTCCTGGGCGATCGCCCGCTTCGCCGCCTCGATCGCGTCGTGCAGGCGCGCGCTCTCTCGATCGTCCGCGGGACGCTCCGGCGGCGGCTCGAACGCCCCATGCAGGTGATGCGCCGGCCCGACCGCGACGCCGGCCGACGCCGCCACCCCCGTCAGCGTGCCGTCCGGTGGCGCCGGTACGGTCGTCATCGTGGGTGTCCGTGGCGCCGCCGACCCGCGTCGGGTGGGCGGGGATGGGGCGGTCGCGGGTGCGAGACCGTCGCCGAAGCCCTCGTCGGCGAGCGCCTCCAGTGCGGCGATCGCCTCACGGGCCTGCGCCCCGGACGCGCTCACGAGCAGCGTGTCGCCGAAGCGGGCGCCCAGCGCGACCACGTTCGTGAGGCTGGTGGCGCGCACTGGCGCCCCACCGCCGGCCTTGGCCACAAACACATCCGCGTCGAAGCCGCGCACGGTCTCGACGAACCGCGCCGCCGGCCGGGCATGCAGCCCGATCGCGTTACGGACGCGGATCGAGGCCTCGGCATCCGCGGCGGGAGCCGCCTCAGGGGCCGGCGCCGCGGGCGGGCCGCCATCCTCCGCGACGCCGAGCTGAGCGCTCTTCATGGCCAGCGCCCCCCGCGCCTCGGCCGCCACCTCCTCGAGCGAGGCGCCGCCGCTGGCCGCCGCGGCGGCCGCCACCGCACCCTCGACCAGCGGCGCCTCGCTCAGCAGCACCTTGCCCGCCGTCTCGCCCAGCAGCTCGACGGCGAACTCGGCGCTCATCAGCGCGCTCCCGAGGTCCATCAGCACGAGGACGCCGTCGTCGGACATGGCCCGCTCGATCGCCTCGCGCACCCGCTCGGCGTCGGTTCCCAGCACGCCCGCATCCGACGTGCCGCCGGCCGCCTCGAGGGCGAGCCCTGAGCCGCCCATCTCACGCGCCACCGCCACCACCCCCTGCGCCAGCTCGTCGCTGTGCGACACGACGACGATCCCGACCATGTCAGAGCCCGTAGGCGCGGTGCAGGAAGTCGATCGGGTGGACCGAGGCTTGCCCGGTGCCGTGGGTGATCTGCCAGCGGCAGGTCTCGCTGTCACACGCCACCGTCTGCGCGCCCGAGGCGCGAACCTGACCGAACAGGTCGGCGCCGACCGCCATCGCGATGTCGTACTTCTCGGCCTTCATCCCGTACGTCCCGGCGATCCCGCAACAGCGCGCGTTCCCCTCGGTGACCTGGAGTCCGGGAATCAGCGCGAACAGCTCGAGCGCCGGCTTGCCGATCCAGTGGCCCTGCTGCTGGCAAGGCGCGTGGTAGAAGATGTGCTCGTTGACCGGCTGCAAGTCGGTCTTGAGCTCGCCCCGGTCGTGCAGCTCGAGCAGGAGCTCGCAGATGTCGTAGGTCCGCTCGGACACGAGCTTCAGATCGGGATCGGCTTCGAGCGAGAGGATCTCGCGCGCCTCGCGCTTGAGCATCAGCGTGCAGCTGGTCGCGTTGCCGACGATGATCGTGTCGGGGTCATTCCGCACGTACGGCGCGAGCGAGCGCGCCAGGCGCAGAACGACCTTGCGCGCGTCGTCGAACAGACCGCTCGACTGGAGCGGCAACCCGCAGCAGTCCTGCTTGGGCACGATCACCTCGAACCCGTTGTGCTCGAGGATCTGCACGACCTTCTGCCCCTCCCACGGCTCGTAGTACTCGGTCCCGCAGCCGTGGAAGTAGACGATCTTCCGACCGGTCGCCGGACTCGTGCGCCCCTTCGCCCACCGCGAGAACCGCCGGCGAGCGAACTCCGGCGCCGGTGCGTCCCGGTGAACCCCCAGGAACTTCTCGCCGAGAATGCGCAACGGGCGCATGTCGATCGTGAGGTTGGCCAGCGGCGCGACCGGGCTCCCGGCGCGGCCGAGCCAGGTGGGGCGCGTGATGATCCGGTCGCGGACGGGGAATCCCTTCTGCCGCTTGAGCCGGTTGCGCGCCTGCGAATTGATCTCGGCGATCTTCACCCCTTGCGGGCAGACCATCGAGCAGATCCCGCATCCCGAGCAGTAGTCGACCGACGAATCGACCGAAGGTTCGCCGGCGACGCGGTAGCGCTCCGCCTGCGGGCCGGCGTACTTGGGCCCCGGGAACAGCGGCGTCACGTTCGAGACCGGGCACTGGGTCTCGCAGATCGTGCACTTCACGCAGTGGTCGAGCGACCCGCGCACCAGCTCGTCGAGCAGGTTGTGATCGCTCATGCCGCGGCTCCCGCGGGCGCGCCGGAGCGCGAGAGCACGAGCTGCGCGGCGTGCGAGCCGCTCGCGAGCGCGATCCCCTCGCCCGACGCCTCCCGCCACGGCACCGCGCCGGGCAGCGCGGCGCCCACCACGAGCACGTTGTCCGCCCCCTCGGCCCGCAGGTCGCCGTCGACCGCCACCCCGACCCGGGCCATCGGCTGCTCGGCCGCGTAGTCGGCGAGAAAGCGCGGCTCGCCCGGGGCCGGGACGCCGCGGAGCGGCAGGCCGAGCACGCGCTCGTGCGTGACCCAGTGCGAGTCGAGCTCGATCGCGCCCGAGGCGAACCCACCGGCGGCGAGCACGAACCACGGGGCGGCGTAGCGAACGTCGTGCCCGCCGGCGCGAGTGACCACCGCGGTCACGCTCGGGCCCGAGCGCTCGGCGTCAACCACCTCCGCCCCCATCACGAGGCGCCCGCCGGCCCGGCGGAGCGCGGCGCGGAGAATCTCGAACAGACGGATGCCGGGAACGGACGGCGGCAGCGTGGGGATCTCGAACACGCGCCGGCCGAGGCGCTGCTCGAGGTCCGACCAGGCGGCGTGGGGATCCCGGGCGCCGAGCATCGCCGGCAGTCCGACCACGCGCTCGTCGGCCTGGAGCTTCAGGGCCAGCCGGGCGGCGAAGCCGGCGCGCCAGGCGGGATCGTCGAACCGGCGGGCCAGCCCGAGCGCGTTCTCGTCGGCCCGCTCGACGTCGATCTCCACCTCGACCGCGCGGGCCGGGATGCCCGCCCGGGTCAGGTTGGCCGCGCACAGCGCGGGGTGAAAGTCCCGCAGCGCCCGCGCGCCGACGACGCACACGCGGTCGGCCGCCCCCGCGTCCCCGCCCGCCATCGTCTCGGGGACCAGCGCGGAGGGCCTGAGTGCGCCGATCGCGCTCGGCAGCAGGAGGTTTCGCTCCAGCTCGCCCACGTAGCGGTAGCCGGGGAGCGGTCCCGCCTCGGCGCAGGCGCCAAACCAGCGCAGCGCGTCGGCCACCGCTTCGAGCCCGAGCAGTGCATACGGATGATCCGGCCGCGCCGCCACGAGCTCCGGGAGCGCGGCGGCCGGCGAGTCGACCCGCTCGGGCGCGTACCCGAGCACGTCGATCGTGCCCGGCGCCAGGTGGGTCGAGCCAACGCCCTTGGCCAGCACGCACACCCGCGCGCCGCCCTCGGCGAGCCGGGCCCCGGCCACCAGCCCCGCCGTGCCGGCGCCGATCACCACCGCGTCGTAGTGCAGCTCGCCCCTCACGCGGGCACCCGATCCCCTTCGCTCGATGGCGTGTGCGCCACGCCCAGCACGCCCTGAAAAATCCAATCATCCAAACGCGCTTGGCGGAGCTGATCGCCGTAGAGGATCGGCCAGGTGCCCTTCCAGCGCTCCTCGAGGAAGTGGCGCAGCGAAGCGTCGGCCTGCTCGGCGCTCAGGCCGTCGAGCCCGTGCAGGATCCCGGTCGCGCGGTAAATGCAGAACCCGCCCTGGCACGGCCCCATCCCGAGGCGCAGCAGGCGGCGGATGTCATCGAGGTTGGTGGTGGCGCGCCGTCGGATCGCATCCTCGAGCTTGCCGCGGCTCACCATCTCGCACTCGCAGATGAGCTGAGTGTCGGTCAGGTGCTGCTCCTTGCGCTCGAGCCGCTCGCCCAGGTGGTAGTGCTCTTGCTTCTCGGAGCCCGGGAGAGGCTCCAGATGGGTCGTGCATGGCCGCTGCTCGCCGACGTGCCGGCACACCGCGTTCACCGTGTCCTCGGCCATCAGGCGGAACGTGGTCAGCTTGCCGCCGGTGATCGTCACGAAGCCCTGCACGCCGTCGCGCTCGGCGTGGTCGAGCAGCGCGTGCGCGCGGGTGACGTCGCGTGTCTCGGTGTCGGACGCCTTCGCGTCCTCGAACAGCGGACGCACGCCGGTCCACACGCGCAGCGCCCGAGCCTGACGAAAGCCGGGGACGAGCTTCTCGCCGTCGTCGAGCATCTTGTCGACCTCCGACTCATGCACGGTGTGATCGTCGGGATCGTCGGTGTGCACGTCGGTCGTGCCGATCACGCACACCGTGCGGATGGGGACGATGATGTCGCCGTCGCTGGGCATCTGGCAGCGGTTCACGCAGGTGTTGACCATCCGGTGGTTCATCGCGATCATGATCCCCCGGCCCGGCAGGATCCGGACGCCCTCGATCCCGGCCAGATCGGCCAGGCCACCGGCCCACGCTCCCGACGCGTTCACGGTGACGCGCGCCTCGACGTCGAGCTCCTCACCGGTTTGCGCACCGCGCAGCCGCGCCCCGGTGACCCGGTCGCCTTCGCGGTGGATGGCCACCACGGCGTGGTAGGGGAGCACGCGCGCGCCGCGCTCCTGCGCTCCGTGGGCGAGCGCCCAGACCAGCTTCCAGACGTCGACGCTTGCGTCCGGCACGCGGAACACGCGCGAGATGCTCGGGTTGATGCGCGGCTCTTCGCGCAGCGCCGCCGCCGGATCGATCTCCTCGCAAGCGACGTCGGTGGCGGCGCAGCCTGCCTTGAACCGGTCCGCATACTGCGGGTCGTCCCACGGCGTGGTCACGAAGAACCCGCCGGTGTCCTCGATGCAGTCCGCGGCGATTCGCCGCAGGATCCGGTTCTCGTGGACGCACTCCTTGGCGGCGTCGGGATCCTTCACCGCGTAGCGGCCGCCCGAGTGGACCAGGCCGTGAAAGCGGCCGCTCGTGCCCTCGGCGAGATCGCCTCGGTCAACCAGCACGACATCGAAGCCGCGCAGCGCCGCGTCCCAGGCCACGCCGGCGCCGGTGGCTCCTCCACCGATCACCAGGACGTCGGTGCTGAGCGTGGCCATGGGGTCAGCCTACTCGGTCGAGGGCGGCCGCTGGGACCGCCCTCGGCCTCATCTCGCGTGTGTCGTTAGCTGCCCGAATCGAACCAGTCGAAGGTCCGGGTGACCGCGCGCTTCCAGTACTTGTAGTACTCGTCGCGCTTGTCGGCGTCCATCTTGGGCTCCCAGCGCTTGTCCTCGGCCCAGTTGTCGCGGACCTCCTGCTCGGTGCTCCAGAACCCGACGGCCATCCCGGCCGCGTAGGACGCGCCCAGTGCGGTCGTCTCGGCCACCTGGGGACGGATCACCGGCACCCCGAGGATGTCGGCCTGGAACTGCATCAGCAGGTCGTTGGCGACCATGCCGCCGTCGACCTTGAGCTCGGTGAGCGTGACGCCCGAGTCGGCTTCCATCGCGTCCATCACCTCGCGGGTCTGGAACGCGGTCGCCTCCAGCGTGGCGCGCGCGATGTGGCCGGCGTTGACGTAGCGCGTGAGGCCGGCGAACACCCCACGGGCGTTGGACTTCCAGTACGGGGCGAACAGGCCGCTGAACGCCGGCACGATGTACAGGCCGCCGTTGTCCTCCACCGTCTGGGCGAGCTCTTCCACCTCGGGCGCCGCCTTGATCATCTTGAGGTTGTCGCGCAGCCACTGCACGAGCGCTCCCGTGATCGCGATCGAGCCCTCCAGGGCGTACACGGCCGGTTGGTCGCCGATCTTGTAGCACGCCGTGGTCAGCAGGCCCGACTTCGACTGCACCGGTTCGGTGCTGGTGTTGAGCAGCATGAAGTTGCCCGTGCCGTACGTGTTCTTGGCCTCGCCGGCGTCGAAGCACGCCTGGCCGAACGTCGCGGCCTGCTGGTCGCCGAGGTCGCCCGCGATGTTGATGCCGGTGAGGCTGCCGGTCTTGACCTCGCCGTAGACATCGCTCGAGGCCCTGATCTCGGGCAGCATCGACATCGGCACGCCGATCGTCGAGGCGATGTCCTCATCCCAGGCCAGCGTCTCGAGGTCCATCAGCATCGTACGGCTGGCGTTGGTGACGTCGGTGATGTGCAGACCGCCGTTGGTGCCCCCGGTCAGATTCCAGATGCACCACGTGTCCATGTTTCCGAACACCAGGTCACCGGCCTCGGCCTTCTCGCGCGCGCCGTCGACGTTGTCGAGGATCCAGCGGACCTTGGGGCCCGAGAAGTACGTGGCCAGCGGAAGGCCGACCTTCGTGCGGAACCGGTCCTGACCTCCGTCGGCCGAGAGCTCGTCGACGAGCTTGTCGGTACGCGTGTCCTGCCAGACGATCGCGTTCATCACGGGCTCGCCGGTGTTGCGGTCCCACACGACCGCGGTCTCGCGCTGGTTGGTGATGCCGAGCGCGGCGATGTCGTCACGGCTCGCGCCCGCCTTCTCGACCGCCTCGTCGATCACCTCCTGACAGCGCGCCCAGATCTCCTTGGCATCGTGCTCCACCCAGCCCGGCTTGGGATAGATCTGCTCGTGCTCCTTCTGCGAGACCGCCTCCACCTGGCCTTGGTGGTTGAAGACCATCGCCCGCGAGCTGGTCGTCCCCTGATCGAGTGCAATTGCGTACTTCGGCATATCCGTCCTTTCAGTCCGCCAACGCCTCAGCGGCGCTCTTGAAGAGGTAGTACGTGGAGGTCGCCCCTGGGTCCTGGTGATCCTTGCTGCGCTCACCCAGGTAGCTGGCGCGCCCCTTGCGCGCGATCATCGGCGTCGTTGACTTCATGCCTTCCTCGGCCGCCTGCACAGCGGCGCGCAGGCCGCTGTCGAGATCGGACGCCGCCTCGAGTGCCTCCACGCCCGGAATCAGCGCGTCCACCATCGTCTTGTCGCCCGGTTGGGCTTTACCGCGAGCCTGGACTCCCTCCAGGCCCTTGCGCCAGGCCGCGGCGTAGCTTGGGAGGTCGACCTCGGCTTCGCCCGCGATCGCGCCCCCAATCTGGAGGAACAGCGTCCCGTACAGCGGCCCGGCTGCCCCGCCCACGCTCGACACCAGCGCCATAGCGACCGTCTTGAGCACCGCCCCGGGATCGGCCTGCTCGGCGGCGGTGACCTTCTCCATGGCCTTGGTCATGCCCCGGTTCATGTTGGTCCCGTGGTCGCCGTCGCCGATCGCGGTGTCGAGCCGCACGAGCTCCTCGCGGTGCTCGGACATCTCGCCGGCGAAGCGGCTCATCCAGTCGAGCGTGGCGTCGCGCGTGATCGCCACTGGTTAGACACCCCAGCGCAGTCCCGGGGTGTTCACCGGCGCGTCCCAGTAACGGAGCATCTCGTCGTCGAGCTTGAGCAGCGTGATCGAGCAGCCCTGCATCTCGAGCGAGGTGATGTAGTTGCCGATCAGGTTGCGCTCGATCGCCAGCCCGTGGTCCTTGGCGATCTTGGCCACCTCGCCGTACATCACGTAGAGCTCGATCAGCGGCGTGCCGCCCATGCCGTTGAGGAACGCGAGGACCCGGTCGCCGCTACTGAACGGGAGGTCCTCCAGGATCGGCGTCATCAGCCGCTCGGCGATCTGCGACGCGGGGCCGATCTTCTCGCGGAAGCGCCCCGGTTCGCCGTGGATGCCGATGCCGATCTCGACCTCGTCGTCGGCCAGCTCGAAGCTCGGGTTGCCCGAGGCGGGCGTGATGCACGGGGTGAGTGCCATGCCCATCGAGCGGCCGTTGGCGTTGACTCGTCTTCCGAGCTCCGCGACGTCCTTGAGCGAGCGCTTGTCCTCGGCCGCGCCACCGCAGATCTTCTCGACCAGCACGGTGACACCCACGCCGCGGCGCCCGGCCGTGTAAAGCGAGTCCTCCACCGCGACGTCGTCGTTGGTCAGCACCGTCTCGACCTCGATCTCATCGCCGCGGCCCATCTCGGCGGCCATGTCGAAGTTCATGACGTCGCCCGTGTAGTTCTTGACGATGTGAACCACGCCGGCGCCGCCGTTGACCGCCTTGGTGGCTTCGAGCATCTGATCGGGCGTGGGAGAGGTGAACACCTCGCCCGGACAGGCGGCGTCCAGCATCCCGAACCCAACGTATCCGCCGTGCATCGGCTCGTGACCCGAGCCGCCTCCAGAGACGAGCCCGACCTTACCCTGAACCGGCGCGTCACTGCGTACCACCAACGCCGGGTCGTAGGAGACGCGGACGCGGTCACCGTGCGCTGCTTCGACGCCGCGAAGCGCATCCCGCAGGACCGCGTCGGGCGCATTGATGAGCTTCTTCATGCCCTTTCCTTCTAAGCCGGAGTCAATTGAACGGGAGGGTGGTGGCTGGACCGGGAAGGCCGACCGCACCACCGGGGTGGTGGCTGAACCGGGCAGGCCGGCGACCACGCCACCGGGACACAACTGCACACTCGCCGCCGGTGACGGTTCGAGCGTGGGGTTGTGACCCCCATACGTGCGTGAATCCCCATTCACCCTGCAGGCTGCGCCGAGTGTGGGGATGTGACCCACGCGCGCAACAGGCCCCCGCCGACCCAGCGCCGTGGCACGGCGACTCAGCACGGATAATGCCCAGCAAGCACCCTCCTTCTGGACCTAACGCTCTCCACCCACGAGCCTTGGCTTGCGACAATAACGGAAACGGTGCGACAATGTCAAACATCGTTCGTACCCGCGGTTGGGACTAGAGGTCGGGGTTACTGGGCGCGACACAGGTGCCGGGACGCATCCAATCCATCGAGCGCGCTGCCGCGATCCTGCGGCTGCTTTCCGGTCGCTCGCGCCGGCTCGGAGTGGCCGAGCTGGCCGGCGAGCTGCGGCTCCCCAAGGGAACGGTCTACGGGATCCTTCGCACCCTCCAGTCGGTGGGCTTCGTCGAGCAGGACCGCGAGTCGGGTAAGTACCGGCTCGGCCCGGCGCTGCTGCACATGGGCTCGAGCTACCTGGACGGCAACGAGCTGCGCACGCGCGCGCTGAACTGGGCCGACGGCCTCGCCACGCGCAGCGGTGAGAGCGTCCGGATCGGCACGCTGCACGAGAACCAGGTGTTGATCGTCCATCACGTGTTCCGCCCCGACGACACCCGCCAGGCGCTCGAGGTCGGAAGCCTGCTGCCCGTGCACGCCACCGCGCTGGGCAAGGCGCTGCTCGCAGAGCATGAGTACCTGGTGGCCGAGCTCGCCCCCGGGTCGCTGCCGAGCTACACGCCCGCCACCGTCACCGACGTGTACCGCTTCCGCCAGGAGCTCGAGGCGAGCGCAGAACGCGGGTGGGCCTGCGAGATCGGCGAGCTGTTCCACGGCTCGGCCTCGATCGCGGCCTCGATCGAGGATCGCCGGCGGGTCACGGTCGGCGCAATGGGGATCGCAGGCCCGATCGAGCGGCTGTGCGATGACCGCCGGCCGAAGGCCGAGTTCGTCGACTACGTGATGGAGGCCGCGCGGGCCGTGTCTCGCGAGCTCGGCGCGATCCCCTGGTAGCCGGTCATATCGATTTGCGGTGGCTGGCAGCCAAGCGAGCCGCATAGACTCCCCCTGCGCATGAACGGGCGATATGTAGCCTCGATCGACCAGGGAACCGCGTCGTCGAGGTGCTTCGTGTTCGACGACCGGGCGCGGGTCGTGTCGGTCTCGCAGCACGAGCACCGCCAGCACTTCCCGCGACCCGGCTGGGTGGAGCACGACCCGGAGGAGATCTGGCGCAACGTCCTGCTGGTCGTGCGGGTGGCCCTCGACAAGGCCGACCTCTCTCCGGCTGACCTGTGCGCGCTCGGGATCGCCAACCAGCGCGAGACGACCGTGCTCTGGGACCGGCGGACCGGCGCGCCGGTGCACAACGCGATCAACTGGCAGGACACCCGGACCGACCGCCTGTGCCGAGCGCTCGCCCGGGAGAAGGGCCAGGACCTGTTCCGGGAGAAGACCGGCCTCCCGCTCTCCACGTACTTCTCGGGGCCGAAGATCCGCTGGCTGCTCGACCACATCCCGGGCCTGCAGGAGCGGGCCGAGGCGGGCGACGTGCTGTTCGGGACGATCGACTCCTGGCTCATCTGGAACCTCACCGGCGGGGCCCAGGGCGGGCGCCACGTGACCGACGTGACCAACGCCAGCCGCACACTGCTGATGAACCTGCACACGCTCGACTGGGACGCCGAGCTGCTCGATGCGATCGGCGTGCCGGCGGCCATGCTGCCCGAGATCCGCGCCTCCTCGGAGGCCTACGGCGAGGCCGGACCTCCCATTCCCGGCGTGCCCGTGGCCTCCGCGCTCGGGGATCAGCACGCGGCGCTGGTCGGCCAGACCTGCTTCAACCCCGGTGACGCCAAGTGCACGTTCGGGACCGGCAGCTTCTTCATGCTGAACACCGGCGAGCGCCCGGTGACCTCCACGAGTGGGTTGCTCACGACGCTGGGCTACAAGCTGGGATCGGCGGAGCCCGCCTATGCCCTGGAGGGGCCGATCGCGGTGACCGGCGCCCTCGTCCAGTGGTTTCGAGACAACGTCGGGCTGATCGGGAGCGCGCCCGAGATCGAGACGCTCGCGCTGACCGTCGAGGACAACGGGGGCTGTTATTTCGTGCCCGCCTTCTCCGGTCTGTTCGCGCCTCACTGGCGCAGCGACGCCCGCGGCGTGATCGCCGGACTCACGGGTTACATCAACAAGGGACACCTGGCGCGTGCCGTGCTCGAGGCGACCGCGTGGCAGACGCGCGAGGTGATGGAGGCGATGAACGCCGACTACGGGCACGCCCTGTCGGAGCTGCGCGTCGACGGCGGGATGACGCCGAACAACCTGCTCATGCAGTTCCTGGCCGATGTGCTGGATGTGCCCGTGATGCGACCGATCGTGGCGGAGACGGTGTCCCTGGGCGCTGCGTACACCGCCGGCCTCGCCGTCGGGTTCTGGCAGGACATCGAGGGACTGCGGAAGAACTGGCACCGGGCGGCGGAGTGGCTGCCGCGCATGGACTCGGTGGCGCGCGAGCGGGGCTACCGCAAGTGGAAGAAGGCGGTGGCGCGGAGCGTCGACTGGGTCGACGACGACGAGTGACGCGCCGGCGCCGGCGCCGGGCGGCCGGACGGGCCGGGCCGGCCGACCGACTCGGGCCGGGCGAGCCGACTAACGTGACACTCGGCGCCGGCCGAGAGCCCAGTGCTGCATTAGTCGCGCCAGGGCCCCCTTTATGTCTCACTCGGCCGACGCGTGTTGCCGAGTGAGACGTTAATCGGTGACGGCGGCACCGCGTGGGTGCCGCCGTCCCGTTTAACTGTCGCCCCCGGGCTACTACACGCTGGGGCGGTCCTGAACGGTCTCGCCTTCGGCGAACACACCGGGCTCGGGTGGCTTACGCGCCTTCAGGATGTCTTGGATGAAGACGTCGTAGAAGACCGAGGCGAGTCCGGCTCCGATTAGAGGCCCGACGATCGGTACCCAGAAGTAGTTACTGATGTATGCGTAGTTACCGGGGAAGGCCACCTTGCCCCACCCCGCGATCCACGCGAAGATGCGCGGACCGAAGTCACGGGCGGGGTTGATCGCATACCCGGCGTTGGCGCCGAACGAGATGCCGACGGCCATCACGATCATGCCCACGATGAACGGTGTCATGTTGGACCCGACCGGAAGGTTGTACTCGTCGGTCACCGCCCACACGAACAGTGCCAGGAAGAACGTACCGACAATCTGGTCAATCAGCGGTCCTAACACGTTGTGGAAGTAGGGCGCTGGGAAGGTGGCAAACGTACTGTAGGTGGCAACGGATGCCGGCCGCCCCTTGACGATGTGATTGACCTGGTCGAAGTGGTTGATTGCGTTGTTGTAAACGAGGAACACGAGCGCCGCGCCCACGAAGCAGCCCAGCACCTGGGCGAGCCAGTACGGCGCCACCTTGTTCCACGGCAACTGCTTACGGATCGCGGCGCCGAAGGTGATCGCCGGGTTGATGTGCGCTCCGGTCACGCCGCCCACGGTGTAAACCGCGAAGCACACGGCCAGGGCCCATCCCCAGGTGATCAGCAACCAGTCGCCCGACGACTGCAGAGCACCGGCCGAGCTGCGCCCGGACCCGATCAGGGCCCACAGCATCGCCACCACCCCGTCGCCGAAGCTGATCAGGATGAAGCAGCCGAAGAACTCGGCCCACAGCTCTCCGATCGTGCCCTGCCGCCACTTCAGCGGCAACGGGCGGACCGCCGTTGACTCAGCTACGGTCGACACACAACCTCCTCCTGTGAGACGTTGGGGTTCAGGAAACGCGCTCCCACACTCGCGCAGTCGCCGGCACCATCGTCTGAGGACCGCGTCACGTCCGTCCGGCGGCAGCGGTGACTCACCACCGCTCCGTAGCGTTTCAGGCGCCGGCCGTCAACTCCGCCTCTGGTCCTGCCTGCGTGACTGGACACCACCCTCAGATCCTCCGCCCTATGGGCGCCGCGGAGACCCACTCGCGTCCGCGGGTTGGCCGAGATTACCAGCGATCGTGCGACAATGTCAAACGCCGTTTTGAATGAACGGACTCGTGCGCGCCCGGCACGCCGACCCGTAAGGCATCCCGAAAATGGTGCCCCGGCGGCGCTTGTCGATCAGTGGCTTTTGACCGCCGCCGACCGGTCAGTCAGCGGTGGCTGGCTGCGGTCGCGCGTCTGCGATACGGCGAACGGTAAGGGCTGGCGGCGCCGTTGTGGAAGAAATTCCGCACGTACTCCATGACGGCGTCGGCGTCACCCGTCGCGGCGATCGGCTCGCCGAACGAGACCTCGATCCGGTGGCGCCGCGGGACCGGCTTGTCGCGCCGGCGCCGGGGCCAGAACCGGCCGGGAGGCATGGCCTCGGCCGTCCCGGTCACCCGGATTGGCACGATCGTCAGGTTGTGGCTGGCCGCCAGGACGGCCGCCCCCCGCCGCAGCGGACCCGGCATGCCGTCCCGGGAACGGGTCCCCTCCGGGTACAGGAGCAGGCTCCACCCCTGGTCGAGCAGCTGGTCGAGATGCCCGCCGTTCCTGGACATCCCGCCCCCGCGACGGCGCTCGATCGGCACCGTGTTGAAGACCAGCGACACCAGCGAGGCGACCATACGGTTGCGGTAGAAGTAGTCCGCCGCGGCCGCCACCACGGTGCGCTTGCGCAGGCGACGGGGCAGGGCGGAGAGGATGACCGGCGTGTCGAGATGGCTGGCGTGGTTGGCCACCAGGATCACCGGTCCCCTCAGGTGTTCGAGCTTTTCGCGTCCGCTGGCCCGGCGGGCCGCGTAGTAGTCCATGATCGGGTTCAGCACGAAGCGCATGAAGTTCTCGCGGACCACGCCGGCGATCCACGACCGCGCCCAGGGAATGTCGAGCTGTGCAGCGGCTTTTCGGAGCTCGCGACCGCGCGCGGGAGCCGCGCGCGCCACATCGAGACCGCGCGCCGGGACAACGCGGGCCGCGTCGAGGACGCGGCGCCGACGGGAGCGCTGGCGGCGGAACTGCATTACCGGGGGTGGTACCCCCTCCTGTGACATTCGTTACACGACTTTGAGCCCCCATCCGGGCCCGGGATTCCCGGGGCGCCGCCCGACCCGGAACGACCCCCGTCCGGGCGCGACCGGCGCCGCGAGCGGCATCTACGATTAGCCGCTCCCGTGCGGCCGAAATCGTTCGCTCCAGATCCGTTCCGCCCCGCTTGCGTCGTCACCGAGGACCTGCGCAGCCACCCGGTCGTGCAGATCCTCGAGCGCCGCCGCGACGAGGGCTCTCGCCCGGGCGAGCGTACCGACGGCCGCCGGGTGGCGTTGGTGATCGAGGGCGGCGGGATGCGGGGTGTGGTTTCGGCGGGGATGACCGCCGCGATCGAGCAACTCGGCCTGCGCGATGCCTTCGACGAGGTCCACGGCGCGTCGGCCGGCGCGTTCAACGCCGCCTTCCTGCTGGCCGGCCAGGCCGCCTACCTGACCACGCTGTATCAGTTCGGATTCGGAGACCCCCGCTTCGTGAGCTACCTGCGACCGCTCCGCGGCGGCCCCGCCTTCGACATGGACCACGTGATCAACCACGTGTGGACCCGGGAGCGGCCGCTGCGCTTCGAGACCGTGCTCACGAGCGGGATCGAGCTCCATTGCACCGCGACCGACGCCGACCGGGCGGAGATCGTCGACCTGACCGACCTACGCAGCCAGGAGGAGATCTGCGGCGCGCTGCGCGCCTCCGGCCGTCTCCCGTGGCTGGCCGGTGGTCCGGTCAGCTTCCGCGGCATGCGACTGCTCGATGCCACGCTGGCCGAGGCCATCCCGGTGCACGTGGCGCGCTCGAGCGCGACCGACCTGCTCGTGCTCCAGACCCGGCCGCACGGCGTCGGCCACACCCCGCTCTCCCCCGTGGTGGCGCGCCTGACCGACCGGTACCTGCGGGCGATCAACCCGGCGCTCCTCGAGCTGCGGCGGACCCGCTCCCCGCGCTACGACGCGCTCACCGCCGAGCTCGCCGCCCAGGCGGCCGATCCGGAGCATGCGCCCGCGATCTGTGCGATCCGGCCTGCCGCCGGCTCGCTCGTGATCTCGCAGCTCGAGCATCGAGCATCGGCGCTGCAGCGCGCCGCCGGTGAGGGACTGCGCTCGGCGTGGATGGCGCTCGCGGGCGAGGACCCCGAGCTGATCGGGACGCTGCGGGCCTATCCCCGCCGAGCTACACCTGCGCCGGCTCGCGCTCGAGAGCCTCGTCGGGCCCCGGCTCCGCCGCCGGCCGCATCCGCGCGCTAGAGCCCTCGATGTTGATGTGAGGCAGCCGGCTGTCGATCCAGCGCGGCAACCACCACGTCGACTTGCCGAGAATCTCGAGCACGGCGGGCAGCAGCACGCAGCGCACGACGAGCGCGTCGAGCAGCACGGCCGCGGCCAGGCCGAATCCGAACTCCTTGATCACCCGCTCGTTGCCGAGCATGAACGAGAGGAAGACGCAGACCATGATCGCGGCCGCCGCGCTGATCACCCGGCCGGTGAACGCGATGCCGTCGGCCACCGCCGCGGTCGCGTTGCGCTGGCGGACCCATTCCTCGCGCACGCGTGAGACCAGGAACACCTCGTAGTCCATCGACAGCCCGAACACCACGGCGAACATGAGCACGGGGATCCAGGGCTCGATCGGTCCCTTCTCGATGCCGATCAGGTTGGCGAACCACCCGTCCTGGAACACGAGCACGGTGACGCCGATGGCGCCGCCGATGCTGAGCAGGTTCATCAGCGCGGCCTGGACCGGGATGACCAGCGAGCGGAACATCACGAACAGCAGCAGGGCCGAGAGGACCACCACGATCCCGATGAACAGCGGCAGCTTGCTCGAGAGCACGTGCGCGAAGTCGATCGCCCCGGCCGTGAACCCACCGACCAGCACGGTCACTCCGGCCTGCTTCGCGACCGGCGGCACCACCTCGTGGCGCAGCCGGTTGACCAGCGTCGTGGTGGCGGCCGCCTGCGGTGCCGAGCTCGGATATGCCTCGATGATCGCGAGCTTGCCCGACGGTGAGGTCCGCGGCGGCGTCACCGCGACGACGCCCGGCGTGGAGCTGACCGCCGCGCGCAGGGCGGGCAGGGCGGTGGCCGCCTTCTCACGGCTGGGCAACTCGGTCACGATCAAGAGCGGGCCGTTGAAGCCGGCGCCGAAGCCCCTGGCCAGCATGTCGTAGGCGTGCCGCGTGCTCGTGTTGGCGGGATCGTTGCCGGCGTCGCTCGGGTTCAGGCGCAGCGCGAACACGGGCAGGAGCAGCGCGACCATGAGCGCCGCCGAGAGGATCGCCAGCGGCCACGGACGGGACTGGACGATCAGGCTCCACTGGCGCCAGCGCGAGCGCGAGCGAGCCTTCATGACTTCGTCCCGATAGGCGGCGACGGGCGGGGCCGCTTGACCCCTGCGGAACCAGCGCTGCCGCGGCGCGCCGGGGACCCGCACGATCCGGTGGCCGAACTTCGACAGCATGGCCGGGAGGATGGTCAGCGACGCGAGCAGCGTGAGCAGCACGGCGAAGACCGAGGCGATGGCCAGCCCGTACATGAAGCTCACCCCGGTGGCGAACATGCCGAGCAGGGCGATGATCACCGTCGTGCCGGCCAGCAGGATGGCCCGGCCCGAGGTGTCCATCGCCTCGACCACCGAGCGCTCCACGTCTCCGAACGAGAGGTAGTTCTCCCGGAACCGCGTCACGATGAACAGCGCGTAGTCGATGCCCACGCCGAGGCCGATCATCAGCGCCAGCTGCGGCGAGACGTTCGACATGTCCGTCACGTGCGTGGCCAGGCCGATCATTGCGACCGCGGTGATCAGCCCGAAGCCCGCGGTGATCAGCGGCATGCCGGCGGCGATCAGCGAGCCGAAGGTCATCAGCAGGATGACCAGCGCGGCGATCACGCCGATCTCGGTGGCCGGGCCGATGGTGAAGCCCTCGGCGTTGGAGATCACCTGACCGCCGGCCGCCACCGTGAGGCCGGGCACGTGGACGGCGCCCACCTGGTCGAGCACGGGCTTGCCCGCGGCGTTCGGGACCAGGTTGGCCGGCTTGTTGTAGTTGATCGTGGCGAAGGCCGTCTTGCCGTCGTGCGAGATCTCGACCGCGCCGCGCGGTCCGTACGGGCTGAGCACGCCGATCACGTGCGGGTCGTGGCTCACCTGCGCCAGCAGCTTCGTGATCGCCGCGCGCACCTGCGGTGAGTTGACCGTGCCGGTCGTGGTGTGGAAGACGATCGTGTCGACGTCGCCGCTCTGGCTCGGGAATTCCCGCTTGAGCAGGTCGAGCGCGCGCTGCGACTCGGTCCCGGGCAGGCTGAAGTTCGTCGCGTAGTTGCGGCCGACCGCGCCGGCGATCGCCGTCGTGATGATCGCGACCGCCAGCCAGGCGAGGAAAACGCGACCTCGATGGGCGATACACCAGCGTGTGACTTTCAGCACTATGAAACTCCTGATCCGGTAAGGGCGGTCACCTGCGCCCCTGCGCCCGCGGAGTGACCTCTGGCGTGAGATTAACTGTGTAGCACGGACGCATCTTGGGCCTGTGATCTTCCAGAGGCCGGGGAGGTGGAACCCTCGAGTCCGGCCAGCGAGACCAGGCTGTTGGTGGCGTCGACGATCTCGTCGAGATCGTCGAGGAGACCTTCCCGGCGCGGGTCCTCCGCGGCGGAGCGCGCGAAGGTCAGGTAGCGCGTGCGGAGATCGGGCAGCGCTGCTCCCGGCGCCGGCTCCTCGTCGGGACCGGCCCGCTGTGTCGCCTCGACGCGCGAGAGCGCAGCATCCAGGCTCACCGCCAACGGCTCGAGCCCGGGCAGCGGCGGCGCCGGGCGGTCGTCCTGGACCTCGAGCCGCAACACGTGCGCGGCCTGGATCAGGCGCCGCAGAGCGGCGAGCATGCCCTGGCTCTGCTCGGCATCGATCCGCCGTGTGGCCGGTTCCGACAGTGAGCGCGCCACCGTCGCGTCGGCCGTCGTCCGGGCCAGCCGGGCGCGCCGGCCGTGGGGACGCAGCCGGGCCTCCTCGGCGCCGCGGCCGCTGATCAGGGCAGCCAGGATCACGTCGAGATAGCCCCGCTGCGCGGCGATCAGGTCGGCCAGCGCCTGCCGGGCGGGCACGTCGGACCAGGTCGGCCACAGGGCGTAGGCGATCAGGCCGATGCCGCCGCCGATCAGCGTGTCGATCAATCGCGCCCAGGCCGTCGCCAGCGTGTCGGGGCTGATCGCGTTCAGCAGGAACACCACGAGCGCGGTGATGAACGCGAAGCCGGCCGCGAAGCTGGCCGGGAAGACCGCGTAGCCCGCCCAGGCGAGCAGACCGACCAGGACGATCGTCACCGCGCCCGAGGGGTGCAGGGCGACGGCGATCCCGCCGGCCAGGCCCACGCCAAGGCACGTCCCGACGGCGCGCTCGGTGCCGCGCGTGAACGTCGCGCCGAATTCGGGCCGCAGGGTGGCGGCCGCCGCGACCACCATCCAGTACCCGCGGGAGAGCGGAAGGTGGCGGGAGATCAGCTCGCAGACCAGGACGACCACCGTCAGTCGCAGGGCATGCCGGCCGACCGGCGAGTCGAGGCTGGCGTCGTCGCGGAGCTGGGCCAGTCCGGCCGCCGCGCGCTCGAGCGGTCGGTGAGCGTGGCGACGCGGCCGGCGCTCTCGCAGGCCACCGCCCTCCCCGGCGGCAACGGCCATGCCCGCCACGGCGCGCAGCTGTCCGGCCAGCGCGGCGATGCGGCGGGCCAGCACCGGCGCGATCTCCTCGCGCTCCCGCACGAACGACTCGGCCTCGGTGCTCAGCTCGTCGACCAGGCGCTCCAGCGCCACCGCGGCGTCCCGGTTTCCCTCGATCGCTCCCGCCGTGAGCTCGAGGACCCGCGAGACCGACTCGAGCATCCGCTCGGCGACCTCGCCCGGCGGATCGCCCGGTCCCGTGTCGGCGTGGGCCTCCGGGGCCGCGCCGGTCCGGGCGCTCGTGTCGGTCCCGGGCGTTGCGCCGGCCCCGGCCGCCTGGCGGCGCATCAGCGCGTGGATCGCGCTCAGCTCGATCCGGATCCGGTGTCCCTCGTTGACCAGGCTGCGGAGCGTCATCAGCGCCGGGTCGCCGAACAGCGTCAGCGAGGACAGCGTCGCCTGCGCCTCATCGAGGGCGGTGCCGGCCGGCACGGTTGAGGTCTCCCACGAGGCGGTGGCGAGACCCGACATCAGACGGTAGGCGGCGGCGGTGGCCGCACGCTGCACCCGCAACGGCGTCGGCCAGCGGACCACGCTCAGGAACAGCACCTGCGACAGCCCGCCGGCGAGCACGAGCCCGGACAGCCCGGCGGACGCGGCCGCCGGCTGGCTGAAGCGCCCGAACACGACGAACGCGATGATCGCTTGGTTGCCGATCACGCCGGTCCGGTTGCCCAGCCCGACCAGAAGCCCGCCGATCAGCGTCCACACGCAGAGCAAGGCGAAGTGAAGCCACGGCAGCGACCCGGTCACGCACCCGAGGAAGGTCGAAAGCGACATGACCATCGCGTCGACGGCGAGCAGGCCCAGCGGAGGCCGTCCGCCGCGAATGCGCCAGGCGATCCCGACCAGCATCGCGCCGGCGCCCATCGTCACCCCCGCCACCGAGGACCACGCGACGGTGCCGAGCGTGAGCACCGCCACCACCGGGATCGCCGCCTGCAGACCGCCACGCGCCGACGCCGCCCGGCGGTCGAAGCGCGCTGCGGCGCGCACCGCCACGGCCAGCGAGCCGCGTTCCGGCGGTGATTCGCGTCGCGCGCGCCTGAGCCGGAGGAGATCCATGAGTCTTTCCTGGATCATGACCACAGGCATCGTTACCCGCCACGAGGACTCCGCTTCCAAGACTTGCCGCGAGGTCGCCACGGAGCGCTCGCGGCGCGACGGCTTCAGCCAGGGGCTGCGGGGCTCGACGGTTCGTCGTGGACCGCCACCGGCCGGCGCGGCCGGCCAAACCGCGGGGTCGACCGCCACTCCTCGGGGAAGATGGCGAGACTGGAGGAGTTCCCGACCGGACCCTCGTGGGTCTCGTAGGTGTGGCGATCGAACCATTGGAGCTTGGTCCCGAACCCGACCTCCTGAAGCGCCTGCGCCGCGGACTCGTCATCGGGGTAGATCCCGCACGTCTGGCACCGCTGAACCCAGGACCAGCCGTCCGGTGCGCCGCGATCCTCGGGCCAGACCGGCCACAGGATGCCGGCGAACACGCCGGACCCGCATTGCTCGCAGCTCACCGGCCGGCTCCTGGATGCCATCGGGCCCGGCCGGGGACCCCGACCGGTTCGGTCCGCGGCGGTACCGGCACGAGCGAGACGGCCATCCCCGAGTGGACGAGGCACCGGGGGCAGTTGCGGGCCGGCAGCCGCTTGGCGCGCGATCCGATGCTCAGACCGCAGCGCGGGCACTTCAGGAACACTCGGTGCTCTGTGGCCACCTCGGTCTCCTATCGCGGTTGCTCGCACACGTGGCAGAGGGCGGACGACCCCCGGTGCGGGCCCGGGAGCGGGCGCATCCGCTCCGTTCATCGACCCGACGTTCCCCATTTCCGCCCGGCCCGACCGAGCCAAGGTAAACGCGAGTGCGCATCGCAACTCGATTGCGGGGCACGACGCGGCGAGTCTACTCCGCGTATGTCGAAGCCGCAATACGCCCGAGTGCGCCGGAGCGGGCGGCGCGTAAGCCTCGGGGGACTAGAGCCAATCGGCGTTGAACACGACCTCGGTGTCGGGGCGAATGTCGGCGTACGCCTCCCGCGGCACGCGGGTGTCGCGCTCGACACCCGCACCGTGGCGCAGCGCAAGCTCCGAGCGGGGATAGACCACCTCGTCGGTCAAGCGGGTGCCGACGGCGAGGATCGCGCAGGGGCCATCGCCGGCGCCGACGAACACGTGCTCGGTCCACGCCGGACAGTGAACGAAGTCCCACTGGCGCAGCGGACGCTCCTGGCCCTCGATCAGCAGAACACACTCACCGGACAGGACCAGGAAGTCCTCCTGCTCGTTCTCGCCGTGGTAGTAGCAGGCCGGTTGCCCCGGCTCCAGCACGCCGATGTTGAAGCCCAGCTTGGGGAAGCGCGGCTCCCCCTCGAACCGGGTGTAGGCGCCGAAGTGACCATCCAGCCACTTGGCGTCGCGGACATTGAGCACGAACCAGCCCTCGCCATTCGGTGCCAGTCCGTGTTCTGAGCGTTCGAGCGGTGCCTCCGGTACCACGGCGACGCATTATGAGCCGTTGACCGTCAGGCGGCTGACCGGAGGCGAGCCGGCGCTCCTAATACTCTCGGGCGGGTGAGCGCTGCACCCGCCCTGCGCAACGGCACGTCCGGCGCGGCCGCCGTGGAGGTCGCCGAGCTCGTCAAGCGCTACCCGAAGTCGCCGGTCAACGCGGTCGACGGCATCTCGTTCGCGGTCACGCCGGGGGAGGTGTTCGGCCTGCTCGGACCCAACGGCGCCGGCAAGACGACGACGATCGGGATGCTGACCACCCGCGTCCGTCCCACCAGCGGCCGGGCGGTCATCGGCGGCGTCGACGTGGCGGGCGATCCGGTGCGCGCTCGCGGGCTGCTTGCGGTCGTCCCGCAGCGCTCCAACCTCGACCGCTCGATCTCGGTCCGTCGCAACCTCACCTTCCACGCCGCCTACCACGGCGTCCCCACCGCCGAGGCGACCGCGCGCGCGAACGAGCTGCTCGAGCAGTTCGGACTGCTGGAGCGGGCGGACGTCAAGCCCGACCTGTTCTCGGGCGGCCAGTCGCAGCGCATGATGATCGCGCGGGCGCTCATGCACGAGCCCCAGGTCCTGTTCCTCGACGAGCCGTCGACCGGTCTCGACCCGGCGGCCCGGCTGTTCGTGTGGGACCGGCTGCGCGAGCTCCGCGAGCGGGGAGTCACGCTGATCCTCACCACGCACGACATGCACGAGGCGGCGACGCTGGCCGACCGCGTCGGGATCATGGACCAAGGCAAGCTGCTCGCCCTCGACACCCCGGAGGCGCTGATGCGGGGCTTGCCGGGCAGCTCGACGCTGGAGTTGAGCGTCCAGGCCCACAATGGCGATGTGCCCGCACCGCTGGTCCATGAGCTCGAGCAGCTGACCGGCGTGGAGCGAGTGGAGGCCATCCACGACGACAACCCGGACGCGGACGCCGCGGAGCGACGGGTGCGGCTGTACGTGTCCGGCGAGGCCTCGCAGCTGATCGCGCCCACGGCGACCCTGCTGGCCGACCGCGGTATCGCGCTCCGCGGGGTTGAGCTCGGCGCGCCGACGCTCGAGGACGTGTTCATCCACCTGACCGGACGGACGCTCCGGTGAGCGCCGTCGCCTTGACGCAGCCGCCCCAGAGGAGGGCGTTCACCGCGGTCCTGCGCCGCGACCTGTACGTGACGGGGAAAGAGCTGCCGGTGTTCCTGGCCCAGGTGATCCTGCAGCCGCTGTTCCTGCTGTTCGTCTTCGGCAAGGTTCTCGCGTCACTCGGATACACCCAGCACGGCTACTCCGACCTGCTGTTTCCCGGCCTGCTCGCGTTGACCGCGGTGATCACCGGCATGCAGACGCTGGCCTTCCCGCTGGTGGTGGAGTTCGGCTGGACCAAGGAGATCGAGGATCGCCTGCTCGCGCCGATGTCCACCGCGCTGGTCGCGACCGAGAAGGTCCTGTTCGCCACGCTGCGGGCGTTCACCGCGACCGCGATCATGATCCCGGTCGGGATCCTCGTGCTCGGGTCGATCCCGTGGCGCTGGAGCGGGGTCCCGCTGCTGGTCCTCACGATGGTCCTGGGCAGCCTGCTCGGTGCGGGCCTGGGGCTGGTGATGGGCACGCTGGTCGTCCCGCAGCGGATCAACATCGTGTTCTCGCTGGTGTTCACGCCGCTCCTGTTCACGGGGTGCAGCCAGTATCCGTGGCCGTCACTGGATCGCCTCCCGTGGTTTCAGGTCGTGACCGCGTGCAACCCGATGACCTATGTGAGCGAATCGATGCGGGCGGCGCTCGTGCCGAGCGTCCCGCACATCGCGGTGTGGGTGTGCATCCTGGTGCTCGCGGGCTCGCTCACCGCGCTGATGATCATCGGCGTGCGCGGCTTCTACCGGCGCGCGATCGACTGAGCTCATCCTGTGAACCGGAGCGATCCGGCGCATGGGGATCGGCCTCCCGGGGAAGTGCAAGGGTTCGGAGGCGACCAACCTAAGGAGCGAGATCCCCGATGAAGGTATGCGTGACCGGAGCTACGGGTTTCGTGGGCGCGCACGTGGTGCGGGCGCTCGCGGAACGGGGCGACGACGTACGCGTCATCTATCGAAACCCCGATCGCCTGAAGGCGCTGACCGGGATCCGGTACCGGCGCGCCAAATGCGACGTGCTCGATTTCCGTGCGATGAAGCGAGCGCTGCGCGACACCGAACTGCTGTTCCACGTGGCGGGCTACGTCGCATCGAGCCCGATGGAGCGCGTCTGGCAGCTGAACGCGCGCGGCCCGGAGATCGCGGTGGAGGCGGCCGCCGCCGCGGGGGTGCCGCGCGTGGTGGTCACCTCGACGATCTCGGCCATCGGCGTGGCCAACGGAAAGCCCGCCGATGAGGAGACGAGCTATCCGGACGACTGGCTCGGGCTCGCCTACCCGGACTCCAAGCACGCCGGCGAGACCGCCGCGCTCGAGGCTTCCGAGCGCCACGACATCGATGTCGTGGTGGTCAACCCGGCCTACGTGCTGGGCGTCCCGGTCAACCGCTCCCAGCCGGGTGAGACCTCGACGCGGACGATCGGCAACTACCTGCGCGGCCGTCTGCCCGGCGTGCTCGATGCGCCGATGAACTTCGTCGACGTGGAGGATGTGGCGGCCGGCCACCTGCTGGCCGCTTCGCGCGGGCGGCCGGGTGAGCGCTACATCCTGGGTGGCGAGAACCTGCCGTGGCCGCGCCTGATCGACCGCGTGGCCGATCTGTCGGGCGTGCGCTACCCGACCATGGTGCTGCCCGCGGGCATCCGTCGCCTGGCCCAGATCCGCGAGGCGCTCGGACTGCCGGGGGCTCTGTCGGCCGAGGCGTCGAACCTGATGGGCCAGGATTGGCGCTTCAGCTCCCGCAAGGCGCGCGATGAGCTCGGGTACGAGTCGCGTCCGCTCGACGACATGTTGCAGGCCACGATCGACTGGTACCTCGAGCTGATCGAGGGCGGAGCGTTCGCCGACTCTCGGGGCTCCGGGCTGTCGCGGTGGGCGGACTCGATGCGGATCGCCTCTCGCTTCGGGCTGCTCACCCCGGTCCGGGTCGGGCAGCGGGTGACCGGCCGGCGGATGCTGGCCGGCGGGTAAGGCCGGGCTCGCGCGCGCCCGCGCTTCCTCGGCGCGGCGCCCGCGCTTCCCCGCCCCGCGCCCGCTCGGGAAGAAACTACGAAATAGTCGTAGTTTCTTCCCAAGCGACCATGGCATCCGAGCGCCCAACCCTCCTGCTCAGCGTCGACTTCGAGGACTGGCACCAGCTGGTGCGCCGGCGCGTGGGCGTGGCGGACTGGGAGCCGCCCGGGCCGGCGCTCGCCCGCCAGACCGACGCGCTGCTCGCGTTGCTCGACGAGATCCACGCCCGCGCCACGTTCTTCGTGCTCGGGATGGCCGCCCGGGCCCACCCGCACCTGCTGAAGCCGATCGTCGAAGCCGGCCATGAGATCGCCTGCCACGGCGACGCCCACCTGCCGGTGCACACCCAGACACCGGACACATTCGCCCAGGACCTCCGGGCGGCGAAGGCCACGATCGCCGAGCTGACCGGCAAGACGCCCATCGGCTACCGGGCTCCCGCCTTCTCGATCACCCGCGACTCCGGCTGGGCCTACGACGTGCTGGCCGGCGAGGGCTTCGCCTACGACGCAAGCCAGCACGACTCCCCTGCCGTTCGCGACCACACGGTTCCGGCTGAGCGCGAGCCACATCGCCTGGAAACCGGCCTGTGGGAGTTTCCGGTCGCCGTGTGGCATCCCGGCCGGGCGACCGTCCCCGTCGGGGGCGCGTCGTACTGGCAGGTCCTCCCCACCCGCCTCGTGCTGACCGGGCTCGAGCATGCGGGCCCGCTCGCCGGTCTGTACCTGCACCCCAACGAGCTCGACCCGCAGCCGCTCAGAGCCGCGCTCCCGAACGGCGCCACCGCCCCCCAGCGTGTCCACGCCCGCCTGCGCGAGGCTCAGCGAAACGGCGCGCGCCGGCGTGCCCCGGGTGTCCTGAGGGCGATCGCGCGGCGCTTCGACTTGATCCCGTATGGTGAGGCCCATGCACGACTCGACGGCAGCCCCTGAGCGCGTTCGCACGCGGTTCGAGGAGCGCGCGCACCAGTTCGACGACCTCTACGAGGACGAGCGTTGGGTGGTGCGCACGCTGCGGCCCGGGCTGTTCCGCCGGCGGCAACTCGCCGTCGACACCGTGCGCGAGTACGGGTCGCCCCGCGTGCTCGACGTCGGCTGCGGCTCGGGGCGGATCGGCGAGTTCGCGCTCGAGGCCGGCGCCGCCCACTATGTCGGCGTCGACTTCTCCGAGCCGATGATCGATATGGCCCGGGCTCGCCTGGACCGCTTCGCGGACCGCGCGCACCTGATCGTCGACGATTTCCTGACCGCCGAGTTGAGCGGGCCGTACGAGGTGATCCTGGCGGTGGGCCTGTTCGACTACCTGCCCGAGCCGGACCGCTTCGCCGGGCGCATGTTCGAGCTGTGCGCCCCCGGCGGGTGCGTGGTCGGCTCCTTCCCCGCCTGGTCGCTGCTCAAGGGCCCGGTGCGCAAGATCCGCTACGAGTGGATCGGGAACTGCCCGATCTTCAACTACACCCGGCAGGGGCTCGAGTCGATGTTCGGCGCCGCCGGGTTCGGCCGCGTCGAGATCGCCACCCCGGGGCGCAGCGGCTATCTCGTGCGCGCTTACCGGTCCTGACGCCGGGTAGGCGCGGTCCGATGAGCCTGCCGCACGCGCTCGGGATCTTCGGGGCGGGCATCGTGGCGGGCACGATCAACACCGTCGTGGGGAGCGGCACGCTGTTCACCTTCCCGGTGCTGCTCGCCTTCGGGTATGCGCCGGTGACCGCCAACGTGTCGAACACGGTCGGCCTTGTCCCCGGCTCGGTGGCGGGGGCCGTCGGCTACCGCGAGGAGTTGCGAGGTCAACAAAAGCGCGCTATCCCGCTCGCCACCGCGTCGGTCCTGGGCGGCATCGTGGGCGCGATCCTGCTTCTCAGCCTGCCCGCGTCGGCCTTCAAGGCGATCGTTCCGGCCTTCATCGCGATCGCGCTCGTGCTGATCGTGCTCCAGCCGCGCCTGTCGCGCGCGCTGGCCCGGCGCCGGGACGGTGCCCCGCATCGGGAGGGGGCCGGTCCGATCGGCACCGCGGCCACGTTCGGCAGCGGCGTCTACGGGGGCTATTTCGGCGCCGCCCAGGGGATTCTGCTGCTGTCGATCCTGGGGCTCTCGCTGCACGGGGAGCATCTCCAGCGGATCAACGCGCTCAAGGTCGTGCTGGCCGGGCTGGTCAACCTGGTCGCGGGCATCGTGTTCGTGTTCTCGGCCCACGTGGCATGGCTCGCGGCGCTCCTGATCGCCGTCGGCTCGACGATCGGCGGCGTCCTCGGCGCGCGCTACGGCCGCCGGCTGCCGCCCGCGGCGCTGCGGGCGGTGATTGTCGTGGTCGGGATCAGCGCGATTGTCAGGCTGCTGTAGACGCCGGGCGCGCGAACTCGCCGCGGGCTCGCTCCACCTCGGCCCAGGCAGCGCAACCCTCGAGGTGATCGTTGACCAGCCCCATCGCCTGCATGAACGCGTAGACCGTCGTCGGACCAACGAACCGCCAGCCGCGGCGCTTGAGCTCGCGCGCCAGCGCCCGCGACTCGTCGGTGTGCGCCTCGATCGCGTCGCGGCGCAAACCACCGGCGCGCGAAGTCGGCTCGAACTGCCACATGAACCCCGCCAGCGACCCGGCCTCGGAGGCCAGCTCGACCGCGCGCCCCGCGTTGTTGATCACCGCCTCGATCTTGCCGCGGTGGCGCACGATGGACGCGTCGTCAAGCAGCCGCGCGACGTCACGCTCGTCAAACGAAGCCACGGCGTGGAAGTCAAAGCCCGCGAACGCGCGCCGGAACGCCTCTCGCTTTCGCAGGATGGTCAGCCACGAAAGGCCGGACTGAAACCCCTCCAGGCTCAGCTTCTCGAACAGCCGCACGTCGTCGGCCACCGGGAATCCCCACTCGCGGTCGTGGTAGGCGCGATAGTCGGGAGTGGAGTCGCCCCACCAGCACCGCGCCACGCCGTCGTCACCGCGGACGATCCCGTCGCTCATGACTGGCAGCATGGCAGGCGCGCCGCCGAGGCTGCGCCCGAACGCGAGGCGACCCGCTAGCCTCGAAGGCCGTCCATGTCTCCGTCCAAGGGATCGGCTCTGCTCGGCGGCGCATGCGCGCTTGCCATCGCCCTCGGTGGCGCGTCGTCCGCCGGCGCGGCTCCGCCCGGTGGGTCGGCGGACGGCAGCACCCGGCTGGGCACCGCGCCGGCCGTCCCGGCGGGCGCCCACGTGGCCAGTGCCCTCGCGAGCAGCACGCCGATGCATCTCACGATCACGCTGCAGCCCCGCGATCCGGCCGCGCTCGAGGCATTCGCCACCGAGGTCTCCACTCCCGGCTCGCCGCTCTACCGCGACTACATAACGCCGGCGGAGTTCGCCCAGCGTTTCGGCGCCACCCCCGACGCCGTCCAGTCGGTCGAGACATCGCTCGAAGCCCACGGCCTGATGCCCGGCCAGCCCAGCGCCAACGGACTGTCGATCCCGGTCAGCGCGACTGCCGGCGCGGTGGCCCAGGCGTTCTCCGTCTCGTTCGCGCACGTGACCCTCCAGAACGGCTCGAACGCGATCGTCAACCAGCAGGCTCCCGCCCTCGACACGTCGGTCGCACCCGACGTCCAATCCGTCCTCGGCCTCAACACCTTGTCGCAGGCCAAGCCGCTGCTCGTACGTCCGCACGCCGCCGACGCGCCCGCGCCGGCGCGCGCCCACGTCGCCACCGGCGGACCGCAGCCGTGCTCGGCGGCCAGCTCGGCCGCCTCCGGGCAGGGCGGGTTCACCGCCGATCAGATCGCGTCCGCCTACGGGCTGCCCGGGCTGTACACCGCGGGCGGTCCGGGCGGAGGACCGGACGAGGGCTCCGGCCAGACGGTGGCCGTGCTCGAGCTCGAGCCCTACGACCCGAGTGACATCGCGGCCTACGAGCAGTGCTACGGGACCAACGCGCTGATCGCGAACGTTCCCGTCGACGGCGGAGCGGGCAGCGGCGCGGGATCGGGTGAGGCGGCGCTCGACATCGAGAACGTGATCGGCCTCGCCCCCAAGGCGAACGTCGCCGTCTACGAAGGACCGAACTCGGGGTCGGGCCCGTACGACACGTTCAGCGCGATCATCAGCCAGCACGCGGCCCAGGTGGTCACCGCGTCCTGGGGCCAGTGCGAGCCGCTCAACGGCTTCAGCCAGGCCTCGGCCGAGAACACCCTGTTCCAGGAGGCCGCCGCCGAGGGGATCTCGATCTTCTCGGCCTCGGGCGATGACGGCGCCCAGGACTGCTTCCCCGAGTCGCCCACGCCCCAGGTCGACGACCCGGCCAGCCAGCCGTTCGTGACCGGCGTGGGCGGAACTCACTTCGCCTCGCTCGGCCCGCGTCCCGCCGAGAGCGTGTGGAACGACGGGACCACGGTCGGCGCCGGCGGCGGCGGGGTGTCGAGCTTCTGGAAGATGCCCAGCTATCAGGCCGCCGCGCCGTCCTTCCTGCACGTGATCGGGCCGAGCTCATCGGGCGCGACCTGCGGGGCCTCGTCGGGGGTTTGCCGCGAGGTGCCCGACGTGTCGGCCGACGCCGATCCCGCGACCGGCTACGTGATCTACTGGAACGGCAGTGGCGGCGCCTCCGGACCCTCGGGCTGGCAGGTCGTCGGCGGGACGAGCGGAGCCGCACCGGCCTGGGCCGCCCTGATCGCGCTGGCCAACGCGTCGAGCACCTGCAGCGGAGCCGCCATCGGCTTCGCCAACCCGGCGCTCTACAGCGCCGCCGCGGGCAACTACGGCGGCGACTTCAATGACGTCACGTCGGGGGATAACGACATGCTCGGGATCAATGGCGGCCACTTCGCCGCCGGCCCGGGCTACGACATGGCCACCGGGCTGGGCACCCCGAACGGCGCGGCGCTGGCCGCCGGCATGTGCACCGACGCGATCGCGCTGGCCAATCCGGGCGCGCAGCGCTCGACGCGCGGCTCCTCGGTCAGCCTTCAGATCCAGGGCACCGACACCCGCGGAGCACCGATCAGCTTCGGCGCCAGCGGCCTGCCCGTCGGCCTCTCGATGTCCTCGAGCGGCAAGATCACCGGCACTCCGCGCCACCTCGGCACGACGACCGTGACCATCACGGCGTCCGATGCGGCTGGGACCGCGGCGCAGACCTCGTTCGCCTGGACGGTCCAGGACAACCCGACGGTGACGCGCCTGTCGCTCTCCGGGGTCCGCGGCGGTCGACCCAAGCTGAGCTTCACACTCACCGCCGGCCGAGACGCACCCAAGCTCAAGACCGTGACCGTGGGGCTACCCGGAGCGCTTCGCTTCAGCCGCTCGCGGGCAACGGTCAGCGTCACCGGCGTCGGCGGCCGGCACGTCACGTACACGGTCGCACTGAAGCACGGGTCGCTCGTGTTCACCTTCCGGACGCCGGCTCTCCAGATCCGCGTGACGATCGCCTCTCCGCGGCTTCAGGCCAGCGGCGGTCTCGTTGCGCAACTGGTGCGCCACCGCGCCTCGCGGCTCACGCTGACGATGCACACGACCGACGCCTTGAAGCTGACCACCCGCCTGACCGCGAAGGTCAAGCCTCACTAGCCGGCCCCGACCCCCGCGGGCTGGTCGGTGTAGCGCCGGGCCACGTCGGCCAGGATCTCGATCATGGTCTTGGCGGCCGGCGCCACCGGGGCCGCGGCCACCGTCGCCGCCACCACCCGGCGCGACGGCGGCTTGGGCGCCAGCGCGCGCACGACGATGCCCGGGTGCACGTGGGTGAGCGCCAGACGCGGGATCAGCGCCGCGCCGACGCCGGCCGCGACCAGCCCCTGGACCGTCTCGTAGTCGTCTGATTCGAAGGTGACCTTCGGCTCGAAGCCGGCCGCGAGGCACGAGCGGACCACGTGGCGCGCGCATGGGCTCGAGGCCGAGGTCTGCACCCAGTCCACCTCGCGCAGGTCGGCGAGGGTGAGCGCGCGCTTGCCGGCCAGGGCATGCTCGGCGGGCAGCGCGACGAGCATCGGATCCTCGAGCAGGAGCTGCGTCCGTAGCCGAGCGCCGTGGCGCTCGCTCGCGCCCGGGAAGTCGAACAGCAGCGCGAGATCGAACTCGCCCGCCCGCAGCCGTGGAGCGATCTCCTCGGGCTCGCCTTCGGCCAGCGCCAGCGCGACATCCGGATGCCGCTCGCGAAAGCGCGCGATGGCCAGCGGCATGAGCGTGGCGCCGGCGGACGGGAACGAGGCCATACGGAGGCGCCCCGCCCGGATGCCGAGCACCTCGGCCAGCTGCGTCTCGGCCGCCTCGATCCGGGCGAAGATCCCCTCCGCGTGCTCGACGAGGCTCGCTCCGGCCGCGGTCGGTCGCACGCCACTGCGGTCGCGCACGATCAGGGTCGCGCCGGTCTCCGCCTCCAGCCGGGCGATCGCCTGCGACACCGCCGACTGGGTGTAGGCGAGCGCCTCAGCCGCGCCCGAGAACGAGCCGCGCCGCGCCACCTCGCACAGCACCTTCAGCCGTCCGACGTGCAGCATTAGCGCAGCTTATCAACGGCATGACGAACTTCATTAGCGCTGATAGTAGGTAGATGCGATGCTCGCGCCGAACAACGCGCAACCCCCGGAGCGCACCTCAACCCCGAAGCGCACCTCAACCCCCGAGGAATGGAGGGCCCATGGCACCCAGGGCGATCATCTCCTACGACGACACGCCGGGCGACCACGACGCACTGATGCTGGGACGGATGCTGGCCGACGCCGGCGCCGCGCTGACGGTCGCGTACGTTCGCCACCCCGCGCAGCACGAGCCCGACCAGGAGGAGCGCGACCAACGGCATGCCGAGACGCTGGTCGGCCGCGGCGCCCACCGGCTGGCCGGCGTCGACGTGGACACCCGCATCGTCGTCAGCTTGTCCACGCCGGATGGCCTGCGCCAGCTGATCGAGGAGGAGGACGCGGACATCATCGTGTTCGGCTCGGACTACCGGACCGCGTCCGGCCACGTCGCTCCGCAGCACTCCACTCAGAGCCTGCTCGAATGCGGCCCCGCCGCCGTCGCGATCGCCCCGTCGGACTACCGCTCCTACGGCGAGCCTCGGATCCACCGGATCGGTGTCGTCGCGATCCCCGGCGACGACACCACGCTGGCCACCGCCCGCGCCCTGGCCGACAGCTTCGGCGCCGCGCTGACCCGCGACGAGCGGCAGGTCGACCTGCTCGTGGTCGGCTCTCGCCTCGAGGCCCCGACCGGGCACGTGCTGCTCAGCGCGCAGGCCCAGAACGAGATCGAGAACGCCACCTGCCCGGTGCTGGTCGTGCCGCGCGGCGTGACGATCGACTTCCCGGCCGTGCTGGCGCACGCGGCGTAGCGCCAACCATCACGGCAGGATCAGGTGCGAGTCGCCGAACTCGTGCCACAGGTAGCCGCCCTCGAGCGCGGCCGCGTACGAGCGCTCCAGTAGCTCCGGCCCGGCCACGGCTTCGAGCATCATGAGGTGCGAGGCCTGGGGCTCGTGCCAGCCGGTGATCATCCCGTCGACCGCGCGCACGCCACACTCGGGCGTGATCACGAGTCCGGTCCAGCCAGAGCGTGAGCAGGCGCACCCGTCGGCGGCGGCCGCCGACTCGAGCGCACGAACCACGGTCGTGCCCACCGCGATGACTCGCCCGCCGCCCTGCCGCGCCGCGCAGATCGCCCGCGCGGTGTGCTCGGGGACCTCGAACCACTCGGGGAACGGCGGCTCGTGGCTCTCGGGCGAGGAGACGCCGGCGTGCAGCGTGATCGGTACGACCGTGATCTCGCGGGCGACCAGGCGCGAGAGCAGCTCGCGGGTCATCGGGCGGCCGGCACTCGGCATCTCGGCGCTGCCGGGACTTGTGGCGTAGACGTTCTGGTAGTCCTCGAGCGGCCAGGAGCGCTCGACGTGGGCGTAGCGAATCGGCTCGCCGTGGCGCTCGAGATACTCGTCGACGAGCAGCTCGCAACAGAAGCGGGACAGCATCAGCCGGGCTCCCGACGCGTAGGGCGCGACCAGGTCGATCGCGGCACCCCCGCGCAACTCGAGCCGCTCGCCGGCCGGCAGCCGCATCGGCCGGCGGCCGTCGGCACTACGGATCTCGACCACGCGCCAGTCGTCTTCCAGGTGGGGTGCCCGGGTGGCGAAGTGCACGCGGACCCTCCCTCCGCTGCCGGACCTCCGGGCGGGGATCGCGGCGGGAATGGTGGCCGACACGTTGATGACCAGCACGTCGCCCGGGGCCAGGAGATCCGGCACATCGCTGAACACCCGGTGCTCGAGCGAGCGGTCGGCCTTGCGCGCGACCAACATCCTGACCCCGTCGCGGCGGACGCCCCGCGCCTCGGGCGGCGCGGGCGCCTCGCGGTCCGGCTGGATCTCGAACGCGAGCGCGCTCATCGCACGGCGCTCTCCATCGGGGCGAGCTCGCGGGCGAGGTAGCGACCGCTGCGCCGCCCGCCCACGATCAGCTTGAGCAGCCCGGGGACGCTCGACTCGGGCGGCGGGATGTCCGAGATGTCCTCGCCCGGGAAGGCGGCCTGGTGCATCTGGGTGCGCATGTCGCCCGGATCGAGCGAGTAGATCCTGAGCGTCGGGTGCTCCTCGCCGAGGATCGCGGTCAGCTGGTCGAGCGCGGCCTTGGATGAGCCGTAGCCGCCCCACCCCGCGTACGGCTCGACCGCGGCGTCCGAGCTCACATTGACGATCACGCCGCCGTCGGACATCCGCGGCAGGACGAGCTGGGTGAGCGCCAGCGGCGCCAGCACGTTGACCTGGTAGACGCGTTCGAGGATGGCCAGGGGGTAGCGCCCGAGCGCCGGCTGCGGGCTCGGCCCGAGCAGGCTGGCGTTGTTGACCAGCAGGTCGACCTGGTCGCCGGCGGCGTCGACGAGCGCGCCGCGGTGCCAGTCGTCGGCCACGTCGCCCGGGATGGCGACGACTTCGGTGATCGCGCCCAGCTCGCGGGCGGCTCGTTCGAGGTCGGCCGCGCCGCGGGCGTCGATCACGAGCGCCCATTGGCGCTCGGCGAGTTCGCGAGCCAACGCAAGGCCCAGGCCTCGCGATGCTCCGGTGATGATGGCAAGAGGCATGCCGGCCACGGTAGGCCGGGACGGGTCCCGGTTACCAGGCGCAATTGGTCCTAGGACCGGGTGGCGAGGCCGTGTTGGACGGCGAGCAGCGCGGCCTGGGTGCGGTCGGCCACTCCGAGCTTGGCCAGCACGTGGCCGACGTGGGCCTTGACCGTCTTCTCGGATATCCCGAGCTCGAGCGCGATCCGCTTGTTGGCGCGGCCCTGCGCGATCAGCGTCAGCACCTCGAGCTCGCGGCCCGTCAGCTGGTCGAGGACGCTCGCGCCGGAGCTCCCCCGGTCCCTGGAGAGCGCGTTCACCAGGCGCGCGGCGGCGGTCGGGTCGATGATCGCCTCGCCGGCGTGGGCCGCCCGCACCGCCCGGGCCAGCTCGGCCGGCTGCGAGTTCTTGAGCAGGTACCCGGCCGCCCCGGACTCGAGCGCCGGGAGCAGGCGATCGTCGTCGAGGAAGCTGGTGAGCACAATCACCCGCGCATTCGAGGCTCGTCCGCCCCGCCGGCGCAGCTCGCGCATCGCGCTCACGCCGTCGAGCTTGGGCATGACCAGATCCATCAGGATCACGTCGGGCTCCAGCTCGACGGCGCGGTCGATGGCCTCTTGCCCGTCGGCCGCCTCGCCGACGATCTCGAAGCTCTCCTGGAGCGCGAGGAAGGCGCGCAACCCCTCGCGCACGACCGCGTGATCGTCGACGAGGAGAATCCGGATCTGCTCAGCCATGTTGGGTCAGCGCAACGCGGACCGTGGTGCCGTTGCCCGGGGCGCTGCGGATCTCCAGGCGGCCGTTCAGCTCACGGGCGCGCTCCTCCATCGAGGTCAGGCCGAGATGGCGCGAGCGGACATCGGGCGCGTGCGGGTCGAACCCGATCCCGTCGTCGGAGACCTCGATGACCGTCCGGCCGCCCTCGCCGGTCAGGCGCACGACCACGTGCGCGGCGTGGGCATGCCGGACGGCGTTGTGGAGCGCCTCGTGCGCGATGCGCAGCAAAGCCAGCTCGTGCTCGCCGCCGTCGCTCGAGAATCGCGGGTCGATGTGCAGCTCGACGTCGGTGCCGTGCGTGCGCGCCACCATCTCGACCTCCTTGCGCAACGTGCCGGCCAGACCGTCGCGCTCGAGCTCGGGCGGGCGCAGTCCGAGGATCAGCGAGCGAAGCTCCTCGAGCGCCTCGCCGGCGAGCTCGCGGACGCGCTCGAGCTGCGCCCGCGCCGCGACGAGGTCGCGGTCCATCTGGGTGGCGGCCGCCTCGGCGGTCAGCATCACGCTGAACAGCTTCTGGCTGACCACGTCGTGCAGCTCCAGGGCGAGGCGGTTTCGCTCGGACAGGATCGAGAGCTCCTTGCTCTGCTCGTACAGGCGGGCGTTGATGATCGCGATCGACGCGTGGGCGGCCAGCAGCTCGATCAGCGCCTGGTCCTCGGCGTCGAATACGTCCGCGTGCTCCTTCTCGGTCAGGTAGAAGGCGCCGATGATCGCGCCGTCGGCCGAAGCGATCGGCACGCCGAGAAACGAGCGCATGTCGGGGTGCGACCGGGGCCACCAGCCCCTGAAGCGCGGGTCCTGATGGATGTCGTCGGTGCGGTAGGCGTCGGTCTGGTGGAGCATCGCGGCGAGCATCCCGTGGGTGCGTGGCAGGGGACCAAGCGAGGCGATCAGCTCGTCGCTCATGCCGGCCACCAGGAACCGGCGAAAGCCGCCGGACCCGTCGGGAATCCCCAGCGCGGCGAAGCGGGCGCCGGCCAGCTCGCGAGCGGCGTCGACCAGCTGTTGCAGCACCTGGTCGACGCTCAGATTGGCCGCCACGGCCAGCACCGCGTCGCTGACCGCCTTGAGGGCCGGGTTCAGCCGCGCCTCGGTCATCTCATCGTGAAGATAGACCGCTAGCGTTATCGGTTGTGCCCCGTCACTGGTTCTGGATGCAGGTCGCGATCGTCGTGTTCGTGCTGGCAGGGATGGTGATCGCGATCACCAAGCTGGCCTGATGTTCCGCTCGATCCTGGTCGGTACGGACGGCTCGGACACCGCCCACGCCGCGCTGCGGCGGTCGATCGAGCTGGCCGCCGGCCTGGGCGCCCGGCTGCACATCGTCAGCGCGTACGAACCGGTCTCAGACCCGCGCGTCGGAGGCGAGCACGTGGAAGCGCCGAAGGACGTGCAGTGGGCGATCAACCCCCACGACGACGTGCTGGCCCTGCTCGAGGCCGCCCGGACCGAGGCGGCTTCCGGCGGCGTGGCCGAGATCGAGACGTTCGCCCGGGTCGGCGATGCCGCCGACGCGATCGTCGACGTGGCCGAGGAGCAACGGTGTGACCTGATCGTCGTCGGCAACAAGGGCATGACCGGAGCCAAGCGCTTCCTGCTCGGCTCGGTGCCGAACAAGGTCTCCCATCACGCGCCGTGCTCGGTGCTGATCGTGCGGACTACGTGACCCAGGTCACGGCGCCGCCGGGGTCGGCGACGCCGGAGCAGTGAGCGGAACGCGCGCGGTGGCCGCGCCCGCATTGACCAGCCCATAGCCGTAGTCGGGATTGGGTTGGCTGCCGCCGAGCGGCGTGGCGGTCTGCTCCAGGCGGGCGAGGATCTTGTCGGGGGAGGGATGCGGCCCGAGGACGCGGCTGGCGATGATCAGCGCGGCGGTGGCGGAAACGGCCGGCGCGGCCATCGACGTGCCATAGGTGCCGGGCAGGCTGAAGCGCGTCGCGTCGGCCCCCGGGTCGATCGAGTTGAAGTCGCTGAACGTCATCTGGTGCACGGCGGGCAGGCTGCGGAACGGATGGCAGTCGGGATCGCCGGTCAGGCTGGCGTCGTCTCCCCCGCCCGGCGCCACCAGGTCGAGCTTGGCGCCGCCGTTCGAGTAGCCGGCCAGGCAGCGGTCCTGGGTGGTGGCCCCGACCGAGATCACGCCGGGCGCGGCGGCGGGGTAGGCGAGTTGATGCTGGCTGTCGTTACCGGCGGCGGCCACCACCACCACGCCGTGGCGGTGGGCGAAGCCGACCGCGCTGATGATGTCGGGGATGTCCGAGGCGGTGACGTTCATGTCGAACTCGAGGCTCAGGTTGACCACCTGGGCCCCGTGGGTGACCGCGTAGCGGATGCCCTTGGCGATCGTGGCCGAATCGCCGTTGCCGTCCTGATCGAGCACGCGGACCGGCATGATCGTCGCGCCGTAGGCCAGGCCGGTCAGCCCGATCCCGTTGTTGGTCGACTCGGCGATCATCCCGGCCACGAACGTGCCGTGACCCTCGCGATCGAGCGGATAGGGGTTGTGCGCCACGAAGTCGTACGGATCGACGAACCGGGTGCCGGTGAAATCGGGCGACTTGCCGAACCTCTGCCAGTCGCGATAGGCCACGCCGGTGTCCAGCACGGCGATCGTCACGCCGCGCCCGCCGGGGCGCCGCACGCCGAACATGTGCGCCCAGGCGCCGGGCGCATTCACCCCGATCCCAGACAGGAAGTTCCACTGGAGCCGCCGCCAGCCCTGCGCGTGGCTGGTGTCGCCCCGGTCGTCGGGTACCCAGGCGCCGGCCTGATGGGCGACGTAGTCGGGGACGGCGTACAGCACCCCGCGCTGGCGCCGGAGCATCGCGATCGCCGGCCAGATGCTCTTGTCACGCGGCAGCTTGATAACCCGGGTGCTGGACGCCTCCGGCGGCGCCGCCGCCGCGCTGTCGCCCCCGGACGACTGCCTGGTCGTGTGAGCGAGATGCGTCCTCGGCACCGTGGCGGGCGCGTAGCCGACCACGATCTCGCCGGGGACGTAGCCGAGGGCGTCGACCTTGGCCGCCTTCGCCGCCCGGACCGGCGCGGTCGGGACGCCCGCGCACAACAGTGCCGCCGCGAGCGCAGGCGCGACGAAGGCAAGACGGCGTGTGACTTTGACCGGCGGCAAGCGAAGCTGGACGTGAACTCGGCCCCAGCGCTAAGACACCGGCCGAGGCCCCAAAGTTTTCCTGCTCAACGGTAGCGTGGGGGATTGCGTGAGCTCCCGCTTCTTCCCCCGCGACGAATACTTCATGCGCCTGGCCCTGCGCGAGGCCGCCCGAGCGCTCGAGCACGACGACGTGCCGATCGGCGCGGTGGTCGTGCACGGAGGCGAGGTCGTGGGCGCCGGCCACAACGAGCGCGAGCTCCGCTCGGATCCCACCGCCCACGCAGAGATGATCGCCCTGCGTGAGGCGGCCCGCGCCCTGGGCAGCTGGCGCGTACTCGACTCGGTCATGTACGTCACGCTCGAGCCGTGCGCGATGTGCGCCGGCGCGATCGTGCTGTCGCGCCTGCCCCGGGTGATCTACGGCGCCACCGACCCCAAGGCCGGCGCCGCCGGCAGTGTGTTCAACGTTCTGGCCGAGCCAAGGCTGAATCACCGCCCCCAGGTCGAGAGCGGCCTGCTGGCGGAGGATTGCGCCGACCTTCTGCGGTCGTTCTTCGCGCCGCGCCGCTAGCCGCGAGGCGCCCGAATCGGGTGGCCTTCCACTACCGTTAGGCCTGCCCCACCGGAGAGGTGGCAGAGCGGTTGAATGCGCCGGTCTCGAAAACCGGTATGGGCCTTTCGGTCCATCGGGGGTTCGAATCCCCCCCTCTCCGCTGACGCGCTCCCCTGAGCCCGTTTGACCGGCGTTCGCTGGGGGCAGAGCCCGGCTTTGCCGGCACGCAGGTGGGTCAACGCACGTCGATGCCTGCCTGTTGGGCGCGGCCAAACAAGGATTCGTTCCCTTTTCGTTCCCCCGCCTCCGCCCGAGACCGCGTCCGCGGCTCACCGGGGCGATGGGCTTCCGCCACGCCGGTCCGCGCTTGTTGGACAGGATGGGTCACCGAACGTCAACGCGGGCCGGCACGGACGGATTTCGTTCCCTCGATCCCCGCGGGTCTGCTGTGTCGCCGACCGTCAGGTCGCCGGCGCGCACCGATGCTGTGAGCCTGTCGGCAGTCGAGCGGAGCGTTCATGAAGCACCGCGGTCGGGCGCATTAACCTTCAGGGCGCGATGTTCAACATGCGCACTCTGCCGAGTGCAGCGGCCAGCTTCGAACTCACCGACGTCGAGCAGCAAGTGCTCGCCTACGTCGCCGAAGGGCTGGCGCCCAAGGAGATCTCCCAGCGCGTCGACGTGCCCGAGGATGAGCCGTACCGGCTGGTCGCATGGGTGCTCGACGAGCTCGAGCCAGCGCCAGGCGGGGACACGATGCGCGACGTCTGTGCACGCCACCGCGGGCGCCCTGCCACGAGCGCCGAGCTCGAAGAGTTCCAGCAACGTTACGGGCGATCGCTGCCTCCGGACGGCGAGGGCTGATCCAGCTTGCCGGGCAACATCGGACGGGAGGAGAGTGCGCCCGTCCACTTCGACGACGCGCTGTTCGCCGCCGATCTCGCCCGGCTACCTGAAAGAGCCCGGGCCGCACTCGACGCGGCGCGCGGCCGTTACGAGCGCGAGGGCGTTCCGGCCTCCGCACCCCGGCGCTGCGACGCGGAACAATGGAATCCTTGGCGTGTGTAGAACCTCGAGGCGCTGGTTGGCGATGACTGTCACCCGCCGGGCGCCGGCGACGCGCGCATGGGTTGCGAGGTCGGCGACGAGCAGCGCGCCGACGCCCCGCGGCATCCAGTCGGGCTCGACGAATAGCCCGTCGAGCCCGATCCCGTCCGCGGAGATCGGTAGCACCGCGGAGAAGCCTAGTGGTCGGTCGTCCTTGCCCACGGCGACGCGGACGCGGCGGTTTCGGACCTGTTGCGGGGGGCGATCACGTCGGGATCAGGCGCGAGCAGTGCGGTAGTCGTCCCAGATCAGCGAGGCGCGGCGTTGGAGCTTTTCGAGATCTCGTGCTTGCGCGCATCACGGATCCGCGGCCTGATCGTCGTCATCCGACCGCCTCCGTTGTGCCCTCCGCGGTGCGGGGGAAGGGCAGCGCGATCGTTGTGTGGTGCTGGCGGCGCCTCGCGCCCGCACGCGGCCCGGGCGGATGAAGAGCGAGGGCGCTGTTGGGTCAGGGTCACGCCGCCGAGCGTGATTGCTCCTCCGAGGAGCGCCGTCAGGCCGGGCGTTTCTCTGAGCACGATCCATGAGATCAGCACGGCGGATGGGCCGATGAGCAGCAGGCTGGAGCTCGCCACGGCCACCGGCACGCGGACCAAGACCCAGGTCCAAAGGACGAGTGGCACGGTTGTGACGACGATGCCGAGGAACAGCACGGCGGCGATCGCGCCGGGCTGCGCATGGGCGATGTTGTGCGGGATATGGGTCCCGAATGGCAGCGTCATGATCGCCGCAAGCCACGTCGACCATGCTGCGATGTCGTGCGAGCGCATCGTCTGGACCGCGCGCTTGCTGAGGATTACCCAAGGTGCATAGCAGCACACCGCGGCGAGCACCAGCAACGCCCCTTCCGGACTTCCGCCATCGCCGAAGCCCTGTGCTGCGGCCACCGTCGCACCCCCGGCGAGGGCGACCACGACGCCACACCGGCTACGTGTGGCGAGCCGCTCTTTCAGCGTGAACCGGGCGAGGAGAAGGACGAGCACCGGTGCGGTGGCGAAGATCATCGCGCTGACACCGGCAGGGACGCGCGACTCGCCCGCGCTGAGTAGGAGCAAGTAGCCGACGAGGCCGGTCGCGCCGATCGCGACTAACAGCGGCAGCTCTTTCAGCTTGGGAATCCCAATCCGAAGGGGCCTTGCGAGGAGCGCGAATACTCCGGCACCAAGGAGAAGGCGGGCGGACACGAGGCTCCCGTAGCCGAGCGATGGCGCCGCGCTGCGGATGGCGACGAACGCTGAGCCCCACAAGAGGATGGTCGCGGCAATCGCGATGAACACGGCTGGACGCGGAGAAGAGGGCTTGTCATTGGCGATGTTGGACATGGCCGCAGTGTTCTGCGGGCTCTAGCGACCAGCATCAGGGTGTTCACCTATCCCAAGCGTGCGAAGCCGAATTTACGCATCACCCCTGCTCGATCAGCACAGCCAACTCGACGCGCGAGGCGATGCCCAGCTTTGCGGGGATGTTGCGCACGCTGGTCTCTACGGTGTTGACGCTGAGCACTAGTTGTTCTGCGATCTCGCCGTTTGACAGGTTCTGGGCGATTAGCCGTGCGATCTCGGTTTCGGGTGTGGTCAGTTCGCCTGGCGTTGGCTTCTGGGCGTGTCGTCCGCGGCGGACACGATGGCCGAGGCGGCGCAGCGTGCCTCGACCGCGATGATGGTTTGGCGCGGGGCGTCTTCCTCGCCGCGGGCCGCGAGTGCCTGGCCGGCGAGCAAGGACGATCGTTCGCGCTCCAAGGCGGCGACGGCCCGGACGCGCCGTCGCGGCGCGCCTGCTCGGCCGCCCGGCCGCGTCACCGTGGCCAGGCGCTAGGCCCGTCTACGGCGAGCGGCTCGGCCTCGTCGAGCCGGCCCGCCGCGACATAGAGCTCCAGCAGGTCGGTCGCGGGGATGTGACGCTCCGCCGGGACGTTCGGCAGCACGGGGGGAGGCAGGTCCGCGCCGACGGGGGCGCGGCGTCGGGGAGTTCATCTATCGGGTTGCTTATCCGGGTCGCGCCGGACCCAACGCGCGAGATCGACCCGCGAGCGGATACCGAGCTTGGCGTAGATGTTGCGCAGGTGCGCCTCGATCGTCTTGGTGCTGAGCACGAGTTGCTCGGCTACCTCGCGGTTGGTGCGGCCCGCGGCGACGAGGTCGGCGATCTCGCGCTCGCGCGCGGTCAGCGAGCCGAGCGGTCCTGGGGTCGCGTCGCGTGCCGGGCGGCGTACGCGGTGACCGAGCGCTCGCAGCTCGCGCACCGCCTGATCGCGCCAGCGCACCGCGCCGAAGCTGGTAAGGGCCGACTCGGCGGCGATCAGGGCCGTGATCGCCGCCGGGCGATCCACGGTCGCGGCCAGCGCCGTGCCGTGCAACAGCTGGGCGCGGGCGGCGGTCAACGGCGCGCGCGTGCGCGCGATCCGGACCAGTTCGCCTGCCGCCGCGGCGGCCGCGGGCGCTTGGCCCCGCGCGAGCAGCAGGGCCGTTCGCGCGCGGCTCGCGTTGATCGCCGCCCAGTCGGTGCCGGCGCGCGCCGCGGCCTGCTCGCCGCAGGCGAGCACGTCCTCGGCGTCATCGGTCCGCTTGCACACGAGCAGCACGTCGAGCAGGTCGGCGGCTGCGGCCGGACGCTCGGCCGGGAGCACCAGCCTGAGTTTTGGGCCGCCGAGCGCGTCGAGCATCACGCCAGCGCCCTTCTCGGGCTGGCCTGACGCTGCGAGCACGAGCCCGAGGCACCAGCCGGGCTGTCCGGTCGCGCAGAAGTCCGGGCGCGTGCCCGAGGCTTGCGCTTCGTGCGCGTCGCGCATCGCCGCTTCGACCTCGCCGGCGGCCAACCGGGCGGACGCGAGCGCGGATTGTGCCCACAGCAGCAGCGGCGGGCTTCCGGCCAGGCGCGCCAGCTCCACGCCGTTCTCGGCTGTCTCGGCCGCTTCGTGCAAGCGGCCGAGCTCGACCAGTACGCCTACCGACTCGACCGCGAGCAGCAGCCGAACGGTCTCCCGGTCGGTCTCCGCGGCCAACCCCAGCCCGCGCTGGAGATCCGCAAGAGCACCGGCGAAATCGCCGCTCATGCGCCTTGCCCGGGCGAGCATCCACAATGCGGGAAGCCTGCTCGCGAGCTGCTCGCCGCTGAGCCGCCCAAGCTCACCGGCCGCGTCTTCGACCGCACCGTCCAGCTTGGGGGCGCGGGCGTCAGCGGCGCGGGCGAGCGTGCCGAGCGCCGGCACCACGCGGGTGAGCACCGGGTCGTTGATCCGGCGCGCGTCGTCGAGCGCGTCGACAGCCTGGGCCTCGGCCTCGCGCAGATCGCACTCGAACAGCGCTGTCATCCCGAGCGACAGCCGTAGCCGGATCCGCTCGCGAGACGGCACCGCGGGCAGGTCCTGAAGCGTGACCTGCAGCCTTTGCCGCGCGTCGCGCAATCGGCCCAGCCATAGGTCCGCGTAGGTCGCCGCGACCGTCAGTCCGAACCGCTCCTCGCCCTCGGCGACCCGCAGCGCATCGGCCAACGTTGCGCGCGCCGCCGCCGGATCACCGGCCGCCGATTGCGCGTCCGCGAGCGCCGCCTGCATCCGCAGCCGCCGGTCGCGATCTGCGGGCCCGGCCGGCAGCAAACGCAACACGTCCGCGGAGAAACGCGCCGCGATCGACGGCGCCGACGCGCGCGCTGCCTCCGCCGCGTCCATCAACACCGCGATCGCAGCCTCATCACCCGCGTGCGCCGAATGCGCGAGGTGATGCGCGACCGCGGTCACATCCTCACCGCGGCGCGCCAGCGCGTCGGCCGCGCGCGCGTGCGCGGCCAGCCGCCAGCCGCCGGCGGCGGCCGCGTACACCGCGTGGCGCACTAGCGGGTGGCGAAACGCGAACCGACGCGGCGTCGGCGCCGACCGCACGAGCGCGCGCGCCAACAGCTGATCGAGCGACTCCAGCGCCACCATCTCGGACAGTTGCGCGACCTCCGCGGCGAGATCAGGCTCGAACGGATCGCCGACCACCGCCGCCGCCTCCAGCAACAACCGCGCCTGCGGCCTGAGCCCGCCGAGCTCGCTCGCCAGTGACGCTGCCACCGCCGCCGGCACCGCCCCCTCGCCAAACACACCGCCATCAACCCCCCGCACGTGCGCGCGCGCGAGCTGCTGCAGATAGAACGGGTTACCGCCGCTCAACGAAAAGAACGCCGTTGCGTCTTCGCCGATCAGCTCGCTGGCCTCAGCCCTGCCGAGCGGCCCCAGCACGATCCGCGCAACCCGATCCTCGACCATCGCCGCGGCCAGCGCCCTCGCAACCGCCGCCGGAAGCTGACCCTCGCGTGCGGCGAGCGCCAGCAGCACCGCCGCGGCCGGCGGGCGCCGCACCAGCGCCGCCAGCGCATCGAGCGAGGCGGGATCCGCCCAGTGGACATCATCGAGACACAGCACCAGCGGGCGCGCGGCCGCCAACCGCTCAAGCAGATCACGCAGCGCGCGGTGAGTCCGGTGCCGATCGGCAACCGCCGCCTCGGCCGGCCGAGCCTCCAGCGCGGTGCTCACCACCGCCAGCGCGCCCGGGTCAGCGATCCCCAGCCGCCGGAGGCGACGCTGGATCCAGTTCTTGGAGGTGCCGATCGACGGCGTCGCTCCACAGCGCGTATGGCAGGTCGCGCTCGAACTCCGACGCGCGCGCATCGAGCACCACGCATCCCTCCCCCCGGCGATCCGCGCCAGCTCCAACAACAGCCGCGACTTGCCGATCCCCGGCTCCCCCTCCACCACCAGCACCCCACCCGGCCGCCCGCGCGCCCCTGCCAGAGCTCCGGCCATCATCTCGCGCTCACGAGCGCGCCCGACGAGCGGGTCAGCGATCCCGGTCCCCATGCCCGCATTCTCCCCCGAAACCCCAACCGCTCGGATAGATGAACACCCCGATGCTCGAGTCCTCGCGGCCCGGAACACTGCCGGCATGCACACCCAACCAATCCACCCCGCCGTCCGCGTCGGGCACATCCACCTCCGGGTCTCAGACCTCGACCGCGCGATCACCTTCTACCGCGACCTGCTCGGATTCAACCTGACCGCCGACGGCCGACAGGCCGGGATCGACGCCGCGTTTCTTGCCGCCGGTGACTACCACCACCACATCGGCCTGAACACCTGGGACAGCGCCGGCGGCACCCCACCCCCGCCCGGGCACACCGGCCTCTACCACGTCGCGTTCCTGTACCCCGACCGGCGCGAGCTTGGCCGCGCCGTCAACCGCCTGATCGACCACGGCCACCCGATCGACCACGGCACCGACCACGGCGCAAACGTCTCCGTGTATCTCGCCGACCCCGACGGCAACGGGATCGAGCTCTACTACGACCGCCCCCGCGTCGAGTGGTTCGACGCCTACGGTCGCCCGATCCTCAAGGCCGAACGCTTCGACCCCACCGACCTCTACCCACACCACCAACCAAGCAGAATCGAGTGCATGCGCAACGCAACCACAAGGAAAAGCAATGACTCTAAAGCTTGGTGAGACTGCCCCGGACTTCGAGGCCCAGACCACGGAAGGGACGATCCGCTTTCATGACTGGATCGGTGAGTCCTGGGCGGTGCTGTTCTCGCACCCGAAGACTTCACGCCCGTGTGCACAACCGAGCTCGGCTATATGGCGAAGATCAAGCCCGAGTTCGAGCGGCGCAGGGTGAAGATCATCGGACTCTCGGTCGACGGCATCGGCGATCACGAGGCCTGGGCGCGCGACATTGAGGAG
>CAWEQG010000015.1:0-518539 GCA_963811135.1 uncultured Solirubrobacterales bacterium
CAGCCGCTGCACGTGGCCTCACCGGCGGCTGCGCTGCGTAAGGCGGGGCACGAGGTGCGCTGCCTCGACCTGTCGGTCGAGCGCTGGGACGCCGGCGCACTCGAGTGGGCGCAGGCCGCCGGATTCTCGGTGCCGATGCACACCGCGATGCGCCTGGCGATGCGGGCGGCGGCCGGCGTTCGCCGCGCGCGCCCCGAGCTGCCGGTCTGCTTCTACGGCCTGTACGCGCCTGTGAGCCGCGACCTCACAGTCGGCGCGCTGGCCGACCGCGCGATCGCCGGCGAGTACGAGCCGGCGCTGACGGCTTGGGTCGGCGAGCTGGCGGCCGGCGGTCCGCCCGACGCGCGAGCGGACGAGGCGCTCATCCAGCTCGGCCGGGGCGAGTTCGAGCTGCCGGCACGCGACCTGCTGCCGCCGCTCGAGCGCTACGCGCACCTCGCGCTCGGGGGCGACGAGCGGCTCGTGGGCTACGTCGAGGCGAGCCACGGCTGCGTGCACCGGTGCCGCCACTGCCCGGTGCCCCCCGTCTACGACGGGCGCATCCGCATCGTCGCCGCGGACACCGTGGTGCGGGACATCGCGAGCCTCGTCGAGCTGGGCGCCCGCCACATCACCTTCGGCGACCCCGACTTCCTCAACGGCCGCCGCCACTCGCTGCGCGTGGTGCAGGCGATGCACGAGCGCTTCCCCGACCTCACCTTCGACTGCACGACGAAGGTCGAGCACATCCTGCGCGACGCCGAGCTTTGGCCGGCGCTCGCCGCGGCGGGCTGCCTGTTCGTGGTCTCCGCGTTCGAGTCGGTCAACGACGAGACCCTCGAGCGGCTCGACAAGGGCCACACGACCGAGGAAGCCGCCCGGGCGATCGCGCTGCTGCGCGAGCACGGGATCGAGGTGAGGCCATCGTGGATGCCGTTCACCCCCTGGACGACGCCCGGCGACGTGGTCGAGATGCTCGACTTCGTGGCCGAGCACGACCTCGTCGGCAACGTCGATCCGGTCCAGTACACGATCCGCCTGCTGCTCCCCGAGGGATCGCTGCTGCTCGAGCGCCCCGACATGCGCCCGCACCTCGCCGGCTACGACGCCGAGCGGCTCAGCTACAGGTGGACCCCGATCGACCCCGACAGCGACCGCCTCCAGGCCCACCTCGCGGCGCTCGTCGAGCAGAGCGCAGCGGGCTCCGAGCCGATCCCCGAGACGTTCGCGAAGGTGCGCGCGGCGGCACTCCAGGCGGCTGGGCGATCGCCGTCGCCCGCCGGCCGCGCCGAGCCGATCCTCGCCGGCTCCACCGAGGGGAGGCCACGGCTCACCGAGCCGTGGTTCTGCTGAGCGGAGCCCACCGAGGGCCAGTTTGGCCCTCTCAACCAGGTGTAGCGACCCCGCCCGGCATACCGATGTCACGCGCGTGAGACGCCCAGCTGGCCTGGGCCAAGCTCTGTCGTTTTGCTATTGGCCATCGTGGACGAGATCACCCCCGGGGCGGTCACCGTCAAGGGCCGGTCCTGGGCGGCCTCGTGGAGGAGTCTGGCCCGGCTTCGCGAGGCGCGACGTCGCCCAACAGCCTCTCGACGGATGCGCGCGCCTGCTCGATCGGCTGCCCGGTGTTGAGCTCGTCTCGCAGGTGAACGAGCTCACTGATGAATGAGAGCCGCTCCTCGCCTAACTGAGCCCTGGCACGGGCTGTCACCGCTTCGTGCCGGGCCTGCTCGGTCTGTTTGGAATCGCCTTCGGCCAGCGCCTCTACCATCTCCACTAGGCGCTGGAGAATCCGGTACAGGACGGCTGCCGAAAAGCCGCCCAGCAAGGCAAGAAGCGGCCGCGTCACAGCGGCGGAGCTGCTGCTTGAATTGATCGGGACCAGCGAAGGTAGTACTACGCCAGCGATCAGGCCGAGGATGTATCTGATCCAGTAGCTCGACTCGTACGTAGTGTCGTATGTGCCTGCCGCAATGTACTGGTAGGCGGTGAACAGCGCATAGAAGGCCGCCCCCAGGCCCCCGGCGGCGATGTAGAAGAGCTCGTTGACCAACAGTTGGGTGCCTGAATCGTTGAAGATGTCCCCGCTGCTCGAATTGATATCCGGAGACAGCGCCAGCAACACGAACGCCGCCAGCATCACGATCACCACCAGCAGCATCTGTCGGATCAAGCGCACTGGCCCGAGCCACCTGAGGCGGCCATGCTGGCGACCTCGGGTGAGCAGAAGGATCCCTCGCGGTGTCGCCGGCTGGACCAGCCGTGCGAGCGCGGAATGTGCCCGCCCAAGCTCATCGAGGCTCGCGGGTGGGCCGTTGACCAGTGAAGTCACGTCCCATTCTCCGGATTCATAAGGATCGGCAGATGGCGACGAGCGGACGTCGTCGTGGCTCTCGTTGTCCTCGAACGGACGGCTCCGCTCTACGATGTCCAGCACCCAGGCGGGAATCGTCACGCCCGAACCGAGCGCGTGCCGTGCCATCGCATCGCACTCGTCGGCGAGCTGCAGGCGAACCGCGCTGACGGCCCGGACGGGAGATTGGGGGTGCGCCCGCGCCTCGCGTCGGTTGCCTTCCGACGGGACGGGCGCCGGGGCGGGCGCGCTCTGCTCGCTCTGGGCCAGCATGGTCCGACCTGGCCGCATCCTCAGCTGACCCAGTTAGGCATGAATCCAGCCGTGGCAGGGTCTTGACGCACGAAGCTCACCACGCGATCGACGAACTGCCGGTATCCAGAAGTACGCCCACCACAATCGCCACCCTTCCCCTAAACGAACCCTAACGCGATGGTAAGTACGAGCGATCTCCGATGTCAAGGTGTCTCACGGTAATAGCTTGCGGCGAGCGGTCAGGGAAGACATCCTTCGATGAGCGCTTGTGAGCTTTCGTTACGCGCCCGAAGTTCGCGTTCGTACATACCACTGAGTCGCCAGCGACGCCGGCAGGGGGAGCAGGCAGCCACCCTTAGCGGCTCATCGAGCCTCGCCTCGCCTCGCGCGCGGTGATCGCCGCCGCGCAATACGGGCCAGCTACGTCGGCGTGATGGGTCTGCGGCGAGCGGCGTCGCAGGTCCTCGAAGCGTCCGCCTCGCCGCGCGTGGAGGCTGCTGGGGTCGTCCCGCTCCGGGGCCAGGTGAGAGCCTACGCGAGCTCCCGCTCGCGTAGACGAGGCGTCCGTTGCGTCCCCCGGTGGTCCACCTGCCCCATTCCCCCCGTTCGAAAAGGGATCTCGGTCAAGCGGTTCGCCGGAGCTTGACGCGCTTCGCCTCGACAGGAACGTTGCTGATCGGACCGGCTGCAATCGGCTGAGTTGGACCTCAGCGGAGCTGCCAAATCTGGCTGCTCGTCTCGCGGCACGGCGCGAGAACCACTGCGGCGCCGTTGGAGGCATCACCGTTCGCATTCACACACATGCCGTGCATCTGCAGCTGCCCGGTGCTAATTACCGTCACCCGCTGCGCGGGAGTGCCGTTGCAGTCGTTGATCTGGATGCGGGTTCCCGCCCCGCCGTCGGGAGCGTCCAAGCACTTCCCAACGACGTTTACCTCGCCGGTTCCGACGCTGGTGAACTGGACGTCACGACTGTTGAACCGGAATTGCTGAGCCGCAGTGCCGTTGCAGTCGAACATCTGGATCCTGGTACCGTTGGTCGTGGTCGAATTCGGGACGTCGAGGCATTGCCGTCCGTTGAGCACGCTGGCTATCTGTACGAGGGCGGCCGGGACACCGGCAAACACGGTACGCGCGCGGGTCGCGTCGTTACACGAGCTGTTTGCACGGTCTGAGGTCAGCGCACAAATCATCTTGCCGCCGCGCTCCGGGCCGTAGCGCGCCACCAGCTCGGAGCGGAGGATTGCCCACTGGCGCCTGGCTTCGCCGATCGCGTCGTTGACGGCGCGCTGCGCGTTATCGGCGATCTGCCCACGCGGGGTGGTCGGGTCGCTCACGAATCCCGTCGTCACGTTGATGAGCTCCTTGTCCTTGTTGAGCCCCTCGTCGTGGGTGATGCGACCCGCGCACTTCGAGGTCGGATAGCAGCCTGTCGCCAACCGGGGATCGGGCAAAGCGGCAGACGCGGATCGCAGATCCCAGTAAGCGGGCAGGTCGCGATGGCCGAGCCCCGGCGGGTTAGTGATGCTGATCGGTTCATTGGGGTTCGAAAGATCGGCCCAGTTGCTGTGCGAGTAGAAGTCCTCCGTCACGTGCAGCACGTAGCCGAACGGCTCCCAAACATTGCACTTCGCGCGACCAAGGCTTCCGTCAAACGTGCAGCTCGGTGAGAAGAATCCCGTTCCCGGGTCCGTGACATTCACGTTGCCCCTACTGTCGAGTAGCGTGCTGGCCGTCGCCACCGCGCCCTGCACCGGCCAGGTCCGCCCAACCGTGTGATCGGGCCGCCCGTCAAAGAGCATATCCCGAGCCCATTGCCGACACGCGTTCAGCGTCTCGGTGGCCTTCGCGCGGGACTGCGGGTAGCCGGGCACGTTGAGGAAGTCGGCGTCGTCACAGTGCCAGTAGAACGGGCCACCCGACAGGCGAAGCGGGATGTCGTCGGGAGCTCCTACGGCACCGAATGTTCCGCTCGTGCCGGCGACGTTGTTCAGCGACGCATCCTCAAAACAAGATCCGTCGTGCGGCTGGCCGGCCCGGCAACCGAGCGCGAGCCGTGTTATCCGCTCGTGCTCGCCGCGCTGCCCCAGTATGTTGACCGTCCCGAACGCGGATGCCGTTGCCGGCGCAAAGCCGGCGATGCAGACCCACACCGCTCCGGTGGCTATGAACGCGCGCCGTGACATCGTCAACGCCTACGTCCCGCAGTCCCCGGCTGCTGCACAGTCCGGGAGGCTGAAGTCGATCACAGCCTCGACGAAGCGGCGGCGCGGGCCTGACACACTTGAGCGCGTGACCACCACGCGCGCTTTGCACCGGATGTGAATCGGGACATCATCACTGAACGTGAAACAGCTAAGTCCGTGACCGGTCTTGTGGTAATGCACCAACAGGCGCCTCGCACGTGCACATGTAAGGTTTGTCACGCGAACCTTCGAAACCGGCCATCCATCAACCATGAGCCGACCACACGAGCGCGTCGCACTCGCACTCACTGCATGGGCGGCCGAGCTGGCCGACAGCGCACATGCCAAGAGCACGACGCACACCAGAAGCGGTAGCACCCGAGCGATTCGCGTTCCTCTTCCCAACTCCCACCCTCGGGTGCGCACGGCCCCTGTCCTTTCACCATCACTTCGATTCCGTCGCGAGCGACGAAATTACCTCAAGCCCACAAAAGCTCCAGCTCCTACCGACAGGCCACGGTACTTGACCCTGGCTGGCTAGTCGTACACGATCGGCAAACCGCAATGCAAGGGCGACTAGCAACGACAAGCGATTTTGCGCCGTCTCCAGACCCGAATCCGTGCGTTGGTCACCGGCCTCGCCGACAACTGCCTGCCAGCGGTCGATTCACCCAAAAGACCGGACCGGGACGCCTCCTCGTCATCGGCGCTGCCTTAGTTGCTTGAGTCACAAGCATCCTAATCTTCCGTCGCGCACCTGGTCTGGCGCGCCGGCGGCCGCGGAAGCTTGCGGTTGTTGACTCCCGTGCTTTCCTCGCGGCGCGCACCTCATTCCTTCCCGCAAGCGCAGCTGCCTTGGGCAGAAACGCGCAGCGCTGCCCGACGACTGCAATCGCGTCGCCGCCGTCATCGAGCCGGCTTTCGCATTGGCGACAAACGTAATCTCGCGACGACGCGGTGCTAACCGGTGGCGAGTAAGCGGACCGGTCCTGTACCCGCCATCGCCCCGACTTCTGCCACGTGAATGCGATCGCGCGGCGTCTCGTGAAGGCGTCACTGCAATGCCACGGTTGCGGCAGCCGTGTCGGCCGCGTGGCCGTGACCGCCGGCGATCGCCGATTTGTGCGCTTCGCACAACGGACGGCTGGTAACAGACGACCGCCGGCTCGCGGCGCCGCGCTTCCCCAATGGGCGCGGAGTAGCGCTTACGGCCTCGCGCTGGGACCGGCCGGGCGAGCGGCAGGGCCGAGCGAGCTGGCGGCAATGATGGTCGAACGGCGTTCCCAGGGCGCCTCGGCTTTCGGTATTCCGGACCGCGACGGTTCCCGAGACGGCACGCCGACGGACGGTGTCGGCGACGACCGGGCCGAGCTTCCGACCGGCACGGTGACGTTCATGTTCATTGACATCGATGACTCGACGGATCTCTTGCGAAGCCTCGGGGGTGAGGCGTTCGGCCGGGAGCTCGCGCACAATCGGGGGCGTATCCGGGAGGCGGGAGTCGCGCACAACGGTGGAGCGTTCGGCACTGAAGGGGATGCCGTGTTCATTGTGTTTGCGCGTGCGTCAGACGCGTTGGCGGCGACCGAAGAGTTGCAGGCCGGGTTCGCGGAGGATCCCGTCCGACTGCGCGTGGGCATCCACACCGGCGAGGCGCTTGTCGTTAATGGCGAGTACGTCGGCCTCGACATTCGCAAGGCGGCTCGGATTTGCGCGGCCGCGCACGTGGGACAGGTTCTCCTCTCGCGGTCCACTCGGGAGCTTGTCGATGCGGAGGTCCGCGATCTCCGAGAGCACCATCTTAAGGACTTTCCCGCGCCCGAGCGTCTCTTCCAGCTTGGATCCGGCACGTTCCCTCCGCTCACGACGGCGACCGCCACCAACCTCCCCCCTGCGCCAGGCGAGCTAATCGGCCGTGATGACGAGATCGAGGAGATCTCCTGGCTTCTGCGGGATCCGCACAACCACCTTTTGACGTTGGTGGGTCCCGGAGGCGTGGGGAAGACGCGGCTCGCGCTCGCGGTCGCTCACGCGGTCGAGGCGCTCTTTGCTGACGGGGTGTGGTGGGTAGAACTGGCTGGGGTTTCTCGACCGGATGACGTCGCACCGACGATCGCGCGGGCGCTGCCCATTACGCGCGCCCCGGGCGAGAGCACCGAGCAGGCGATCAAACGCTATCTCGCGCGTCGCCGGCTGCTGCTCGTGGTCGACAACTTTGAGCACGTGCTCCCAGCCGCCGACTTTGTCGCTGGGCTTCTTTCGGTCGGGGACGGACTGAAGGTGCTGGTCACCAGTCGCGAGCCGCTCGACCTTTCGGCCGAGCGACGGGCCCATGTCGGCACGCTCGCCGTTCCGGACACCTCACGCGAGTTGTCGGTGATCGAGGTTGAGGAAGCCCCGGCGACGGCGTTATTCCTCACCGCCGCCCGCCGGCGCGGCAGCGAGCTCACGGTTACGTCCGCGAACGCGGCTCTGATCGCCGAGACTTGTAGGCGGCTTGACGGCCTGCCGTTGGCGCTCGAGCTCGCGGCCGCGCGGACGGATTTTCTCGGCGTGGAGGATCTTGCCGCGCGGCTCGCATCGCTGATGGACGTGCAGAGTGGTCCGCGGGACGCGCCCGCTCGCCAAAAAACGCTGTCAGCGACGATCGATTGGAGCTACCAGCTGCTCGACCCAGCCCAGCGCGACGCGTTCGCGCGCTTCGCAGTCTTTGCTGGTGGTGCCACGCTCGACGCGGCGCACGAGATCACGGGAGCCGGCCTCGACGTCCTGCAGGCACTGGTCGCCAAGAACCTGCTCGCACGCCGGGCCTCCGGAGACCTCGCGACGCGCCTTGTCATGCTCGAGACCGTGCGGGACTACGCGGGCCGCCGATTCGCCGAGGATCCCGAGCAAACTTCGGTCTGCCGCCACCATTTCGACGCATACCTCCAGCTTGTCGAGCACGCGGTTCCGCGCCTCTCCACACACGCCGAGACCGAAGCGCTCGCCGCCATCGAGACCGAAGTCGACAACATTCGCGCCGCACTGCGATGGTCACTTGAGAATCACCCGGCCGGCGCGCTCCGCCTCGCCGGTCAACTCGGCGAATATTGGTGGATTCGCAGCAACCGCGACGGCTTGGCATGGCTGGAGGCCGCGCTGGACGCGGCCGGCGAGGACGCCCCGCCTCGAGACCGAGCGCTGGCGCACCTGATGCGCGCCAAACAACTCGTCCTGAACAAACGCTTGCACGGCGCTCCCGTCCAACCCACGATGACCGCACTCGAGTTATATGAGCAATCCGGCGACTACCGCGGCATGAGCGAAGCGTGCTTTTGGCTGGTCTACCACTGGAACCAGTTCACCGACCTGGCGCACGCCCGTCAGCTGGCTGACGACGCTTGTCGCTATGCGCGCCTGGCAGGCGACGACGGTCAGCTCGGCAAAGCACTCACCCGACGTATCCAGATTCTCGACGGCGAGGAACGCCTAGCGGCGCTCAAGGAGGCCACGCCGCTGCTAACCAAAGTCGGTAACTATCACCACCTCAGTGGTGCATTCAACAATGCGGCGTGGTATTCGCTCAAGGCAGGTCATGATCACGAAGCCCGCTCTCTCATCGAGGGCGCGGTGGCCGCGGCAGCGAAGGGAGCCGCACCACATACGGAAATGGTTTGCCGTGGCACCCTCGGCCAGACCAGCATGTTCACGGGCGATCTTGACGGTGCGCGACGCGCGTTCAGTGACGTAATCACACTTTCAGCGACGCACGGACTGCGCCACGGCATGGACGAACTATTCCCATACCTGGCCGGGCTATCGGCCGCCGAAGGGGAAGCTGAGCGGGCCGCGCTCCTGCTCGGATTCGCTCATAGCCTCGGCTACCCGGATGCCGACGAGCCGCCAATGGATCAGCGGCTTGAGACCGAGTTCTTCGCCCAAGCGCGGACACACATCGGCGACACGGCCTGGGATCAGGCAGAGCGCAGAGGCGAACTGCTGTCCTACGACGAAGCTCTTGGGTACGCAGAACAGGCAGCAGGCTTCCGACAAGCTAGTGAAGAGAGCCAAGTGCTGTCCACGTCACCACCGCGACGTCGGTCCTAGCGCATAGCCAGCAGATTCTTGGCCCGGCTCAGGCGCTCTACGGGGCGGGCAAGTCAATCGGCCGCTTACAGCTGATACTGCTCCTCTCCTGCTCGTCAACGCCGATCGGGACGATGTCCAGCCGTGGGCGCACTAGCGCGATCCTGGCACCGATATCCGATCCTCGCCCGAACGGTGATCCCACTGCATTTCGAAGGCTGGGCCCGCCTCACCCAGGGAGCCGACGAGCTAAAAGCAGCCTTCTCAGGAACGGGATCGCTGATCGGCCGCTCATGCTCGAGCGCGCCCAACACGCCGAGGTCTGAAGAGTCCAAAGCAGGCGCTGCGAGAAACGCTACGGGCTGCCCAGCGCCGATGCGGTAACCGTGGGTCGCTCTGAGTTAGTTGCTCGCGGCGGAGACTCGAGGCCCCGGCGACCGCATTGTCGCGATTCTGCTTTCCCCGCATGACATGCATCCCGGCTCAACTCGGCGACTTCCCTGCGACGCGCGGATCGGAGGGCGCCGTGACTGCTTAGCCTGTGGTTGCGCTAGAGCGTGCGGTCGCTCACCTGGCTGCCCCTGCGGACGATGAGGGACAGCGCCGGCCCGGACTGCCGGATCCTCGTAATGCGGAAGTGCGCGTGCTCGGAGCCGCCGACCCAGTCGTTGAGCACGGTCGGCGCGACCGCTCATTGAGCAAAGCGGCGACGACGCCGCGGTGGCCGCTTCAGGCGTAGACCAGCAGCCCGCCCTCGGCGGCCTGCGTGGCTGCATTCATGGCCGGGCGTTGGCCCGCGCGTCACGAGTGCTTTCGCTCTCGGGCCCGCCGAGCGCGGGCTTGTGCTTTAGACGATATGGAGGACCGGCTACCTCGGAGTCGAAGATAAGTCGGTACCCCCGCGCGTTGCTGGGGGTGATGTTAGCGTCGAAGATTGCAGCTTCGACGCGGGCCCACAACACAGGAGGTACCGACATGCCTGACGGTATCCGTTGGGTCGGTCTGGATGTGCACGCGAGCGAGTCGACGTTCGCGATCTTCGATCAGGACTCTGGCGAAGTGATCACGAAGCGAGTGGTCGGACGTCCGCACGAGCTGTTGCCCTGGCTTGCGTGGGATTGAGCGGCCGGCGCGGATGGTCTATGAGGCGGGCCCGACCGGGTACGGGCTCGCGCGCCGGGCGCTGGTGGAAGGGATCGAGCTCGGCGTCTGCGCACCGAGCAAGACCGAGCGGCCGCCGGCGGACAGGATCAAGACCGACAAGCGCGACGCGATCTGCCTGGCGCGGTTGCTGGCCGCCGGCGAGCTGACGTTGGTCACGATCCAGTCGGTCGAGCGCGAGCAGCTCAGTGATCTGGTGCGCTGCCGCGAGGACATCCGCGCGGACTTGGTCCGTGCGCGCCACCGGATCGGGAACTTCCTGTTGCGCCGCGAGATCTACTGGGAGGGCACCGGCGAGGCGTGGACACGCAAGCACCGCTCGTGGCTGACGTCGATCAAGTTCGCCGACCACGCCTCCCGGTCGACACTGGCCGACTACCTGCACGCCCACGACGTGCTGATCGCCCGCCGCGATCAGGTCGAGGCCGACCTCGCTCAACTCGCGCTCGCGGCACCGTGCGCGCACACCGTCGCCCGGTTGCGGTGCCTGCGCGGGATCGACACCCTCTCCGCCCTGGGGTTGTGCGCGGAGATCGGCGAGTGGGAACGCTTCGATCACCCCGACCAGCTCTCCGCCTACCTCGGGATCGTCCCATCAGAGCACACCACCGGCCGCCAGCGGCGGCTTGGGTCGATCACCAAGGCCGGCTCGACCCACGCCCGCCGGCTGCTGGTCGAGGCCGCCTACCACTACCGCCGGGGCCCGGTCGTTGGCGCGGCACTCGAGCGCCGCCAACGCGGGACACGCGCCCGAGATCATCAACATCTCCTGGAAGGCACAGCGCCGCCTGAACGCTCGCTGGCGGCAACTCCGTGACGCGCGCCGCAAGACCGAACGGAATCGTGGCGATCGCGATCGCCCGCGAGCTCTCCGCACTACTGCTGGGAGATCGCGACCTGCACCACCACCAGCCCGGAACCGACACCCACGCCAACGACCCGCAAACGACTCACCAACTCACGCTGACTGACACTGACCGACAACCCGTTGCGGCTGGCGAGGCGGCCCGAGGCATCCCGGCTCGCGCACACAACTCCGCGATTCGTCGCCTGAGCACCGACCCCGGTGGGCGCGCTCGACTTTAGACAGCGGACGTGCGACGAACAAAGGTCTTGGGGTGCCCAGTCCCCGAATATGAGCATGACCGAACGTCGCGAACACCGCGATCGCCCGGACCGCCTCGCGAACCGCGACCACACCACCAACCCGCACCACCACCCACACGATGGCCCTCAACGCATGCCCCTTGACAAACGTCCCTCCATAGGGCGACAATGCGCCGACCAGGTCGTCTCCGTGGAATGGGCGCCGCGTTTAGCTGGTCGCGCGCGCAGAACCAAGCATCAAGAGACGCAGTCCCGCGGCGTCCGGCGACACGCGACGCAAGTTGGCCGACCAGCACCGACTTCTGGCGTGTGGGCTTGCCGGTCGTGGAGATTATCGCGGTGACCTTCAGCGTCGGCGCCGTCGGCGATCTGGAGGACCTTATCGAGGGCGAGCATCGCCGGCCGCATGTGTGTCTGGCGGGGGCTGTCCGCGGGCAGCAGCCTCGTCTGCCACAACGTCGTCGTGGCTGGTGTGCGGCGAGAGCAGCCGCGGAGGGTTGTCATCGGTGGCTTGGGAATATTTCTCCCGGCGGATCGCACGCCCGGCTATAAGTAAGCCCCGGCGGCCGCCCATCGCGGGCACCGCCTCGCGGAGGTCAGGAGTGGTGAGAACGAGGGGTCTCGGAGGTCGTGCGGCGAGCCGCCGGCGGACTCGCTGGGGCACCGCGATCGCTGTGCTCATGGTGGGGCTCTGTGGCTTCGACGGCGCCTTTGTCGCACGTGCCGAGGTTGCACTCGCTCGTCCCCCGGAGTTCGTCGAGATGGGCGCGGATCGCCTGTTCGGGATCAGGGTGTGCCCTGAGGGGTATGGGGTGGAGGGGTTGCAGCTGGCCCGGGGAAGGTTGCTGTGCCGCGCCGATGGGCTCGGCAAAGCCGACGTGTTCGCCGATTACTCGACCCAGCGCGGCGGGATGCATGCGTGTCCCGATGGGACGTACGTCCGCGGCTATGACGTGGCCGGGAACATCCTGGTGTGCTCGTTCGACATCAGCGGGGGCGCGACCCGGTTCGCCAGCGGAGACATCCGTAGCCCGGTCAAGGGGGCCCGGGCCCCGCAGCGTCTCGGCATGCATGTGTGCTCCAAGACTGATTTGTCGCAGGTGGTGGTCGGCGTGCACGCGTCGGATAACACCTTTCTCTGTCGTCGACTGCCGGCCGCTCAACCCGCCGGGCCGATCGTAGTCCCGGCGTCGTTCGACCCGACCAGCGCTCGCGGGCTCGCGCCGTTCGGCCCGTTCACCCCGTCGCAGCCGTCGGTGCCGTTCTGGGGTGACATCTCGACCTGGCGAACGATCACGCTGAACTGGCTGACCCACATCCTCGATCTCCCGATGCCGGGGGCAGCGGGCGACCCTCGGTGCATCCGTTTGGCGGAGAGCTTCGCGCAGCTCGACCCCGGCGTATTCGGGCGCGCGTCGTTACGGCAGAACTGCGAACGGGGACCGGACCGGCCCATCTCCGAACTGAGAATCTCACCTGCACCGCCCAGCCCGGGCTGCAACCTTTCGGGACCGGCGGTCAGGTTCGACCGCCAGGGGTTCGGTCCGGGCGGGGTGCGCCAGCTGCTCGTCGAGTACCGCTCGCCAGTTCTGCCGAGCCTGGCGCGTCCGATTCAGGCCTACTTAACCCTGCCGCCAGGCTACACGCCCACCGGCAGCTTTCCGGCGGTGCTTGTCACCCACGGCCACCACGACAACGAGAAGGAGAGCACCGGCCGCTGCCTGCAGGACTCCGATCACGCCGATGCTCTCCAATTGGCCGAGCACGGCGCCATCACTCTGGCGCCGGACACCATCACCTTCGGCGACTACGACACGTTTGAGGGCGAGAACGGGCCTTGCGGCTCTGCCGGGGGGTCGCACCACGAGGCGGTGTGTGCCCTACGGATCGGCACGATGATGCAGCGGTACATCCTCGACAACATGGTTCGGGTTTCGCTGCTCCGGACGATCCCCGGGGTGGACTGGGGTCGTATCTACACCGCCGGCCTCAGTCTCGGCGGATGGCAGGCATTGTGGACTGCGGCGCTCGACCGTCGCGTCTCGCGCGTCGTGGCGGCCGGAATCTTCAAGCGCTTGGACAAGATGGAATGGCAGAGCGCCGACGACCTGTGCCAGACGATCCCCGCCCTGTCGACGGCGTTTCTCGCCGAACACTCGATCCCTTCGTTCCTGTTTCCGCCGTTCATCACCCAGCAGTCGATGCTGATCACAACGCCTGACGTCGCGGCACTCATATTCGGACATGCTGCGCTCCTGTCGACTTGGAACATGCACGACAGCGGGTGGGGCCAGGTCGGCAACACGCTCACCGACACCACGCACGCCGCCGCCGAGACCGGTGGCGTGTACCTGAGTGAGATCGCTCCGCGGCTGCTCGAAGGGAGCATCCCGAACAGCCACGAGTTCTACAGCTTCCTGCCGAAACCCGGAAACGGCCCCATACAACTCGACCTCACACTCGGGGCCATACCGTTCCTGCTCGGCGGCCCATCCACGATGATCACCTCGCCTCGCCTCGGCCAGACAATCCAGCCGGGCGAATTGGTCCAGTTCTCCGCCAACGTGTTGGCCTCCCACGGCGAGCCTGTGGACGTCACCTGGGTCACCAATCACGGCGTCATCGGCACGGGCAATCCCCTGATCGCCTCGCTGACGCTGGGGGACACGCTTGTCACGGCGATCGCCAGGGACGGGGCCACCGGGGCCACGAGCCGCGCGCAGGTCCCGATTCGAGTCGCGTCGAGCAGCTCTGACCTGGCGCGGCCGCTGCGGGGTCTCTGAAGACCCGTCTCTGTCCCGGCTTCCGCGCCGCAGGACTCGTCGAAACCGAGCCCTCCCCCGTCGCTGGACGGCTGCATCCGTCGACAAAGAGGTGTCGAATGGATGACGGGACGCTCGCGCAGATAACCAGCGAACGCGGGCCGGGGCTGCCCCGCTGACTGGTCTCCGGTACCCGAGCGGACGCCAGTAGCAGCGTCGGGCATGCCCGCGCGCGGCCGCTGTGGCGTGTCCGCACCGTCGACCTCCTGAAGGGAGGTGCACATTGAACGAGCCTGTTGCGCACGAGCGCGCAGCAGCGGCACAACCGCGACCAGAGCTCCGAGCGGCGCTGCTCCAGGGCCTGACGGGCGAGCAAGCGCACGCGGTCACCCATGGCTCGGGCCCGCTGCTGATCATTGCCGGCCCGGGCGCGGGGAAGACCCGCACGTTGATTCACCGGATCGCCTGGCTTCTGACGTGCCGGCTCGCGGAGCCGTCGGAGATCCTCGCCGTGACATTCAGCGTCCGAGCCGCCGGTGAGCTGAGGCTGAGACTCGCCGACCTTCTCGGCGAACGACTTGCGGCTGCCGTGACTGCAGCGACGTTTCACTCCGTCTGCGCGCGGATGCTCCGCGAAGACCCGGCGCTCCTCGGTCGCACCAAGGATTACACGATCTACGACCAAGCCGACATGCGGCACGTGATCGAGTGGCTGCTCTCGGGCTCGCGGCGCGGGGCGATCCAGGCCGCTCTGGCTGATCACGATCGGCCGCCCTCGAGCGAGGTGCTCGCGGAGATCTCGCTGGCCAACGAACACGATCGCGGGGACGTACTTCCGGATGTGTCGCAGCCGGGTTGACGAGGATGCGCTGGTTGGCGTCCAGCGTGGGGACCACGGGCGTGCTCGGTGGGGCTTGACGAGGCAGGCCTGGGTCAAGAGCGCTGGGGCGACCGCCATCGCGACCGTGGCGGCAAGTTGGGCTAGGCCACCTCCTGGGCCGATTGTGAGGACGAGTGTTGGGAGCGTGCGAGCGGTCGCCGTGGAGAAGATGAGGGCTTCCCCCCATTGGCTTCGGTCGTCTCGCCTGGAAGGCTTGCTGCCTCGGCAGCGTCATGTCTCCGGGGACTTGCGAACGCCAGATAACTGTCACGCGCACCGCCGAACGCTCGTGCGCTCAACAGAAAGGGACCACATGACCACCACGCTGGACAACCATCTTCTCGATCAGCTCGGGGGCCGCGTCACCGGTTCGGTGCTCGCGCCCGATCATGCGGGCTATGACGCGGCACGCGCCGTGCACAACGGCCTCGTCGACCGCAAGCCGGCGCTGATCGTCCGCGCCCGGAGCGTCCAGGACGTCGTCGCAGCACTCGCGTTTGCCCGCACCGGCGGGTTGGAGGTGTCGGTCAGGGGCGGTGGACACAACGTCGCCGGCCGCGCCGTAACCGACGGCGGCGTGATGATCGACCTCGCCGAGATGAAGAACATCACGATCGATCCCGAGCGCGCCATCGCAAGCGCGCAGGGCGGCGTGACCTGGAACGAGCTCAACGAAGCCGCTGCCGGCCACGGCCTCGCGGTCACCGGAGGCGCCGTCTCCACGACCGGCATCGCGGGCTTGACCCTCGGCGGAGGCCTGGGCTGGCTGATGGGCAAGTACGGCCTTGCCTGCGACAACCTGGTGGCCGTCGAGCTGGTCACGGCTGCCGGCGACGTACTCCGGGTCGATGCCGAGTCACACCCGGACCTGTTGTGGGCGCTGCGTGGCGGCGGCGGCAACTTCGGCGTGGCCACCTCATTCACCTACCGTCTGCACCCGTTGAGCACGGTCACCGGCGGTCTGATCGCGCACCCGGTCGATGCCGCCGCGGATCTGCTGCGCTTCTACCGCGACGCGGTGGCCGATGCATCCGACGACCTGACCGTTTTCGCCGCGCTGGTTCATGCGCCGGACGGCTCAGGGGTCAAGCTCGCGGCTCTCGTCGTCTGTCACGCCGGTGAGCCGGACACCGCCGCGCGGGAGCTCGCGCCGTTCCTGTCGTTTGGATCGCCCCTGATGACGCAGGTGGGGCCGATGCCCTACCCGCAGATGAACACGCTGCTCGACGGCGGCTATCCCATGGGCGGCCTCAACTACTGGCTGTCGAGCTTCACCCGAGGGCTGCCGGACGCGCTCATCGACGCTGCCGTCGACCGGTTTGCCAGCGTGCCGTCAACCATGACCGGCATCCTGTTCGAGCACTTCCACGGGGCTGTGACCCGTGTCGCCCCGACCGACACCGCCGTCCCGCACCGCGAGCCCGGCTGGAACCTCGTGATCCCGTCGGTCTGGACAGACCCGGCGGCCACGGAGGCCAACATCCGGTGGACGCGCGAGACGTACGCAGCGCTGGCGCCCCATCTCTCCGCGCGTCGCTGGCTCAATTACCTCGGCGACGACCAAGCCGACGACGCTGTTCGAGCCGCGTACGGCCCGAACTACGACCGGCTACGGGAGATCAAGCGCCGCTACGACCCCGCCAACGTCTTCCACCTCAACCACAACATCGCACCCTAGGCCGATCCACCAATCAACACGACTCCCAGCCCCGCTGAGGCAGGTGCCAGGTCGGCGCAGGTGACGCCCGGCGACTGTGCGACCCCTAGATCCCCTGTCGCGGGTCCGCGGACGGAGGGGCGCCCCGCCGATCCGCTCCTCCGCCGCGAGTGCTTTCACCGTCTGCTCCGACCGGAGCGGGCGACTGCTCCGACCAGACAGGACGCCTGAGGCGCCCCCAGCGCTGACGAGTGGTTCGCCACGTTTCGAATCACGCGGACGAAGACGTCCGCGTGATCGCATTCGCTTCTCGAGCCCTTGAAGCACGACTATCGCCTCGGCGACGATTTAGCGCGAGCGGCTCGCCGCCCGGCCTGGCGTCGGTTGAGGCAACCACAGGATGACCGCTGAGTCGTGCCGCGGGGATCTCTATCTCGCCGTTTCTGAGCCGTAGCTTCTTGCCTCGGCTCGACACCGAGGCCTTTCTCGCGGGTGCAGGAGGGGTAGTCTCGTGTGCGGTGGCAGCTGGCGGTTTGGCACGGTTGAAGGGCTATCTTCGCGATGGTGGTGTCGGCTTCGAGGTGATCGCGCATCCTCGCAGCGAGTCGGCAGCGGCCGAGGCGCGCGCGGCGCAGATCCCGCAGGAGCAGACCGCGAAGACTGTCGTGTTGCAGACCTCTGCTGGTTATCGGTTTGCCGTTATCGCTGCCTCGGATCGGCTCGATCTCCATAAGGCGGCCGAGGCGCTGGACGTTCGGCGAGGCGAGTTGCGTTTTGCCAGCGAGGCTGACATGGCGGCGGACTTCTCTCAGTATGAGGTCGGAGCGATCCCGCCGATTGGCCCTGAGACGCCCGTGGAGCTGGTCGACCTGCGGCTGCTCGATTACGGGCACGTGCTGTGTCCGGCGGGTGATCACGAGCATTCGCTGCTGGTTGATCCGATGGACATCGTTCGGGTCGCGGGCGCGCGATCGGTGGACATACGCCAGGACTAGCAGCCCGGGCGAAGATCCGCCGATGAGGCCGGGTGCAACATCGACAGCCTCGCTTGTGCGCAGCGCCCTCGGACGAAGTCGAAGCCGCATATCGAGCCCAAAGCCGTTGAACACCCGATGGCCCGTGGCGGATGCCCGGGCGTATGGCCATGGGCGGCGATCCCGGAGGTCGGTCAGAGGGCAGAGTCAGCCGGAAGCGAGGGCGGCCTGCAGGACTTGCCTGGCGATCGGAGCGGCGGAGGTGCCGCCGAACCCTGCGCCGACGAGCATGACCGCGACGGCGACCGTGGGGTGCTGGGCGGGTGCGAACGCGACGAACCAGGCGTCGGAGTCCTTGGGGTTTGTCGAGTTCGGGCGTAGCTCGGCGGTGCCGGTCTTGCCGGCGACTTGCACGCCGGGGATGGCGGCGGCGGTTCCGGTCCCGGAGCGCACGACCTGGATCATCATCGATCGGACCTGGTGGGCGACCTTGCTCGTGATCACTTGCTCTGAGATGACGGGGTCGATCGTGGTGATTCGGGGTTGCACGCGGCGGCCGTCGAGCGCGATCGTCGCGCCGACACTGGCCATCTGGAGCGGTGTCGCGAGGTCGCGGTCCTGGCCGATCGCGGCGGCCCCGACGGCCAGGTCGTCGCGCAGCTGGGACGGCGGCGAGATCGTGCTCGGCTTGGCGGCCGGAATGTTGGGCTGCTGGTCGAACCCGAACGCGCGCGCCATACCCACTAGGCGCCGCGCGCCGACCTTGGCGCCGAGCGGCGCGAACACCGAGTTGCACGACACGGTGAACGCCTCGGTCAAAGACCCTCCGCAGGCCTCCCCGCCGGCATTTCGAAGCTCAACTCCCGACAGGGTCGCGGAGGTCCGGATCGGATACGTGCTCGAGGGCGTCGCAACCCCGTTCTGGAGCGCCGCAGAGGCGGTGATGATCTTGAACGTGGACCCGGGCGGCTGTGGGGCTGACACGGCAAGCCCGGCGAGCGCCTGGACCGCGCCGTCCCGGGGACGGATCACCGCTACCCCGCCCAGCTGCTGACCCAGCGCCGACGCCGCCGCGGTCACCAGCCTCGGACTGATCGTCGTCGGCAGCGAGCGTCCGGGAATCATGGGCGCGCGCGCGATCACCCGAGTGCCGAACAGCAACTCCGCGGATGGACGGCCGCTCAGCCGGCCCTCATAGATGCGCTCCAACCCGGTCGGCCTGGGCGCGACCCGCCCGGCGATCGAGGCGCCAACCGCCGTCGCGGCAAGCGGCGTCCCGTCCGCAGCGAGGATCGCCCCCCGCCGCGGCCGCGGACCAGAGCGGGTATGCACCCGCTCGCGGCGGCGCAGACCAGGAAGCCGCAACGACGGGTCCCAAACCACGCCGACGCCATTCCCGCTCCCCGACACACGCAGGACGATCGTGCCGCGAAGCGTCCCGAACTCGGCCGTCCCCACCGATACCGGCACCGCGATCCCTCCAGCCTGATCTCTGCCGAGCTTACCGACCCGCACCCAGCGAACACCCGCCGCGCGGTCCGCGCTGCGATACGCCGCCCCGAACGGCGCCTCAGGAAACGCCGCCCGCGCCGACGGCGTCAACGCCTGCCACATCACTACCCAGTCCCGTCGCGTCCACGCCGTCAAAAACCGCTGTGCCGCGGCGCGGCGCCCATCATCACCGCTCGCGACCGAACGCCACGCAAACACGCCAGCCGCCACCGCCGCACCGACCACCAGCACGCCGAGCAGCCATGCACCACGACGAGGCCTCGAGCCGCCGCCGACCGGTCGCCGCGCTCGTCCGCGGCGCCGACGAGCGCCGGATCGGCCACCGCCCAGCAGCACCGAGCCCACTCTCGGCCCAGGCACCACATAACGAGACCGACGACGACCCATCACCACACTCTGTCCCCCACCCCGCTAATGATGGCGCCTCCCGGCGACATCTCGACGACAAACCCCGGACCAAGCCGAGAGAACTCCCAACCAACCGCCCCTGCCGACCCCGCCCGACACGTCCAGGACCTGGGAACATCGAGCGTCCGGCCTAGCCCGAAGTGAACGCCGCCGCACTACCTAGAGGCGACCAGCCGCGCCGGCGGGTGAACCCCGAAGCCCTGGCTTGGGCAGCCCAACCGCCCGGACGTCCTGCTCCCGGGACCGGTTGCGGATCTCGCACGAAACGAAGCGACAGGACCGCCCGGGCGCAATCGATGCCTCCGCGGCCCAGCCGGGCGGGTGAAGGAGTCGTCGGGTGACTAGCGAACGCCGGGGAATGCCCCCAAGTGGAGAAGGGGAGACTCGTTCGGCCTACGTCGTCCAGCGTCACTTCCGGCTGGTGCGCAAAGGCTATGACCCGGCTGAGGTTGATCGCCACCTCGAGCTCGTGAGCGAGTGGTTTCGCACGAGTCGCACCGCCGAGAAGGCCCGCGAGGTTGAGCGCCAGCTTATGGCGCGCGAGCGCGCCATAACCGAGAAAGAGGCACAGGCGGATCGAATACTCGAGAGCAGCCGGTCGGAGGCGGACGCGACGCTCGAGGGTGCTCGATTGCGAGCCCAGGCTGACCGACAGGCAGCCGAGCGCCTCCTTCAAGAAGCCGAGGTAGCCGCCGAACAGCGTCTGCGAGAGGCAGAGGAAGCGCTCGTGCGAGCGCGCGAGGCCGCGGGCGCAGAAGCGGCGGCGATCGTTGATCAAGCTCGCCTGCAGGCAGCCGCCGCCGACATCGTTCGTGAAGCAGAACGACAGGCGGAACGGATACTGGCCGAGGCCGAGAGCCACACCGAGCGTCTTGCCGCGCAGAGTGCGCAACGGTGTGAGCAGGAACTCGGCACGGCACGAACGGCCGCCGAACAGCTCCTCGCCGCCATGCGAGCAGAGGCCACGGCACAGCGAGCCCAGGCAGAACAGGAGCTACAGACCTACATCGAACGCCGCCACCGCGAGGTCGACCGCCTGGTCGAAGCCGCGCGACGCGAGCGCCGCCGAGCCGCCGGCGAGACCGACAACGCCTGAGACGCGCGACGAGATCTCCAACCCCCCGCATCGCCCACCACCGCGTCGAAACGACCCAGCCGCTCCAGCACGCACGCTCGATGACACATCGGCCACCGCCACCAAGATCCATCGACACCAGCCGCCGGGACCAGGCCACCGGGGACCGACCTGTGCCGACCGTCTAGGAAGCCCGCTTCGTCCTCGGCCCTAGCGCTACGTCGTCGCGGAGTTTTGCGATTGGTCGCCGAGGCAATACCCGTCGCGACGCCCGTCGGAGGATCAAAGCGCTCGTCGGAAAGGCGCGCGCTTCACGCCGACCGCCGCATCAGGATTCCGCGCCCAGGATCCCCTGGGGAGGTGAATGCAGACACGCTCGCGGCGCGCGGGAACGAGGTTACTTACGCGGTCCCACGCGCCCCGTTGGCGCTCTGAGCGCCGGAGGTCGCAAAGCGGTCCTTGATCTCGCTGCACCCGGGGATAGAACAGGGACAAGCGTGACTAGCTGAGAGGTGAGCCGCGCGTCACGCGCTGACTCTCCGATTCCCGGAGCTCAAGGTCGCGGTGCCTCCGCGAACCGGTATCACGCGGTCCGCGTAGTGCTCGTTATATCGACGACAGCCGAGGGGGCGATCCAACGATGAACAACCACGAGCCGGACAGCACGGGACTGGCGCCGGGCGCGCTGGTGGACTGCCCGACGTGCGGACTGCCCGCCGAGATCACGGACCGCTTCACGCTCGCCGGCGCGCCAGCGCCCGTCGAGCACGTGAAGGTCCTCTGCGTTCGGCGACACTGGTACACGCTGCCCGTCGACATGTTCCCCGTGAGTGCTTCCCTGTCCGAGCACACGAGCACCGCAGGGATCACGCGGAAACGATGATCCGCTTATTGGCACCGCGGTGCGATCGCGCCACCATCGGGCGAATGCGAGACGACGGCACGGACCCCGAGCACGGCACGCACACGAGAGCCGGCGAGTCGCGGACGATCGGATTCGTCCTCTCCCCCCAAGCCCTCGGCGCACGACTGGTTTGTCGCCTTATGTGCAGGTGGGTTGTGAACGTGCCGTGGTTGCTGAGGATTGACGTCCTTCACATGTGATCGACGTCACCCGGCGGTTCTCTTGGCCTAACGCGCTGAAGACGTACGACATAAACGACCGAAGTCGGTCGCGAAACGGACAACGACAACGGCGCACCTGGAGAAAACAGGCACGGCCACCGTTGCGACGATGCCGTAGGCGGCGCGGTCGGGGACGCTCTGGCCACACGGACGACTGAGGAGCGGTACAACGCGTCCGTCCGGCCGATCCGCTCAGTCGAAGCGGCCCGGGCATGGGCGAGCTCCCAGGCCCGGTACTTCGCCCCGTGCCGCCGCGCCGATGAACGCGTCGCGCTCGGTCACGTCGTTCACGTCGATCACAACCTCAGATAACGGGCGCGACAAGCACTCAAAAGACCCGTTTGTTCACGTCATTCACGGTCCCGCAGCACCTGCACATAAGGCGACGATCCGGTCACGCGCGCCGACGATGCCGGGTAGCGCAATGCCACGAAACGAGTCGCCGGCGTGTGACGAGCAAGCGCCATCGAAATAGACAACCCAATTGTGAGAAGCTCCGTCTCGTCCGTGCCCCGAGCCCGCTAGCTTCAGGTGCTCTGCACGCTTAGCGCCGCGCCGATCGTGTGAGCGATCGTCCGCGACCCCAGACGATGGCTGCGACATCGCAGGGGTCGATGATCAGGATCCGAACCACCGGGTACGGCGCGTCGCGCTGAACTCGGCCTTTTCGGCGGCGTACTCGAGTGAGGGATCGTGGCGGTCGGCCGCCGGGGACTCGCCGCGAAGGAAGTTGACCTCGACCTTGCTGACGAGCCCGCCGCCGAACTCGGCGTAGCAGACGCCCGACGCCTGGTATGGCGCCGGCGGGTCCTCACCGGAGATCTCCGCCGCGATGTCGTCGGCGACGACCCGCGCGGCCGCCTCAGCGAAGATCCCCGCCTTGGGGACGGTCCGTGGCCCGGTGCACACGTCGCCGACGGCGTACACGTGGGGAAATGCGGTCCGAAGGTTGGCTTGGTCGACCGGCACCCAGCCGTTGACCGCCAGGCCAGAAGCCGCGAGCGGCTCGGGCGCGCGGTGCACCGGGATGCCAACGAACAGGTCGTAGGCGAGTGTTTCACCCGTAGCCAGCCGCGCCATGTGGGCGTTCGGCTCGAGGCTGGTCACGAGATGCTCGGGAAGCTCCTCGATCCCGCGCGAGGCCAGCCCGTCGCGGAACATCTGCGAGACCGCGCCGGTCACCGGCACGGGGCGCTGCATCGGGAACGTCGTCGCCATCTCCACGGCCTCGCGAATTCCCCGTTGCGTAAAGTGCTCATGTAGGAGGAACGGCCCCTCGAACGGCGCCGGCGGACACTTGAACGGCTGCCCGAGCACCGAGACGAGCACGCGCCCGCCCTGGAACTCGCTAAGCGCATCGCGCAGGCGCTCTGCACCGGCGAGCGAGTAGTACTCGTAGCCGTCCTCCTCGAAGCCTGGCGTGGCCGCCATGTCGTAGTCCGCACCCATTGCCACGACCAAGAAGTCGGCGTCGTGGCTGCCGACATCTGTCTGCACCCGCCGCACCACGGGGTCGATGCCAACCACCGTCTCCTGGCGGAACTCGACCCCGTCCTTGGCAATGTCGCGGTACGGCAACCGCACCTCGTCGGCCGACTGGCGGCCGAGCATCACCTCGAGCTTGGAGAAGCCAAAAAAGAACGAGTCGTTTCGGTCGAGCAACGTGACATCGACCGCGTCGGAGGCGACCTCCGAGAGGCGCGTCGCCAGTTCAAGCCCCCCGAAGCCCGCACCCAAAATCAGCACGTGTCGCTTCATGGCGCGATCCTACTCGGCGCTCTACCGTCCAACACATTGTCCGCCCGCGATTTCGCTGCCCGGGATCACCGTCCGCCATGACGATTCGGACTATCGCTTTTCCCCTCGGACCAGCCTTCCGCACACGATTGCGTTGGCGACGGGGGCCCGTCTGCCGAACCCGCGCGGGGGCTAGTGCTTCGCCACGAACGCGATCATCAGCTCGGTGCCGGGCGGCGCCATCGTGCTGGGGACCACCCGGCTTCGCGACGACGCGGTGCTAGTCGGACCTAGAGGAGCACATCATCCGCCACGCCGGGGGTGCCGGGCTTCGTGCGCCGGGTCGGCAACGCTGCCGCGTCCCCTCGGCTACGTCGATCGGTGCGAGCGTGAGACGTGGCGCAGCTCACGGGTAGTGGCCTTCGATTGGTTGGTTGCGGCAGGTGCCGTAGGGGCCTCCGAGCGAGTGGATCAGGTCGCTCATGTTGTTGCCGGCGGCGGTGCGCCAGGCGGCGCAGCCGCTGCCGTCCTGGAAGCCGCCGTCCGGGAGCGCGATTGGTGACGGGGAGCCCGGGCCGGATGCCCAGCCGATCTCGAGGCAGCCGGTTCCGCCGGGCGGTGCGAAGGTCGCGACCTGCTGGCCGGCGCGCACGGTGTCGCCGGCCTTGACCGTTGGCGTGACGTCCTCGGCGACGTAAACCGATTTGCCCTGGTCGGGTCCGTCGTCGAGTTGGTAGACGACGCCGCCGTTGGTCGGGGTGGAGCAGACCCAGCCGCCACCGATGCCGGTGCCGGCGAAGGTGATGTGCGCGTCGCCGATGGCGTCGATCTCGCCTTGGCCGTCGTAGTCGACGCCCATGTCGATCCGTTGCGGGGTCAGGTTGCGGGTGTGGGCGAAGGGGTTGGCGTACTGCCCGGGCGCGACGTTGGCGCTCGAGCAGGCCGGTCCGCCGCCGGGCCCGTTGGTGGGTCCGTCGAGTCGTGTGACCTGCACGATCGCTGACCGGGTGAGGCCGAGTTGCTGTTCGGCCCAGGGGGTGAGGTCGAGCCGGTAGTGGTAGCCGTCGAGCGTGTTTGAGAGTGGCTGGCCGGCGCCGATGTCGCGCTTGTAGAGGATGACGCTGCGTCCGTTGTGCGGGTTGGTGATCTGTAGCGGCGTGAGGTATGGCAGGCCGCCGAGCATCGTGGCGTTCTGCTTGGTGACTCGGGAGCCGGGGATGCCGGGGGAGAGCTCGGCGTAGCTGTCGGTGCTCACGGTCAGGTCGTCGCCCCACGCCCCGGTGTGGGCGGTGAAGGCGGTCGCGGCGACGATCGTCGGCTGCCCCTGCGCGAGCGTGAGCGGCCCGGCGGGGTCACCGCTCGCGGGCGGCAGCGCGAACGGGCTCCCTGTCGTCACCGCGCCCGAGCTCACGGTTGTCGCGGAGGCAGTGGAGCTTTGGCCGGTAAGGCCCTGGGTGTAGTAGCCGGCGGCGAGGGAGAGGACCTGCTGGACGTAGGAGCTGGAGTGGTTGTAGGTGAAGATCGCGCCGGGCCAGTCCCCGGGCGCGCCGGACACCTGTAGGTAGTGGGCGGCGCTGTACACGGCGTCGGCCTCGTCGTAGACGTTCGGCGGCTGGCCGGGCGGATCGCCCGGAGCGTTGACTTTGATCGTGTCCCAGGTGTCGCCCGCGGTCCCGTCGACACCGATCTGCATCGGCCCTGCGGCTCCCGCCCGGTTGGTGCCCGACTGAACGCCTGGGAGGCTCGAGGTGTCGAACGTCGACTCGACGTAGTTGATCGCGGCGAGAATGGACGGGCCGCGATCGCCGAGGGCGAACTCCGCAGCTGCGCCCTGGAAGATCGGAATGTCGGCCGTAGGGACCCCGCCGACCGGCCCGCCCGTTCCAGCTAGGCCTCCGGCGCATTGCGCCTGGGAGGCGCTGACCACGCTCAGCGCGAACATCACCGCCAGCAGGGGCAGGAGGATGGTGAGCGCGAGCGCGAACAGCCACAGCCTTCGCACCGCCGTTCACGTCCCCAGCGCCACGACCAACCAGCGGCCGTGGCGGTGAGCGAGCGTCAGCAGGAATGCGCCCGTGTCGGCCCGATCCTGCTCTGAGACGTAGCTCACGGAGACGCGGTTCGAGCCGGCGGCGAGGTTGACGCTGGCGACGCGGTAGGTCTCGGCCTCGGTCGGGTGCGCGCTCAGCATGGGCGACTGCTCCGCGGGTCGCGAGAGCAGGTAGTGCGCGAACGCGGGCGTGCACGTGCGCTTGATCGCCGCGCGCGCCCAACCGGGCAAGCGGCCGATCTGATAGGGCATGTAGGCGGCGGCGAACCGCGCGGCGACCGCGAGCATCGTCCCCGCGTGGCTGTGCGGCGAGGGTGGCCGCTCCGGATCGCCGACGCCGCTCCGAGCTCCCCGGCCCAGGAAGCGCGGGGTGCGGCTCGGGAGCGTGCTCGCCGTCGCCTCGGTGCCCTCCGTGCTCGGGGCGCGAGGGCGCGAGAGTCGAGGCCGCCATGGAGGTAGAACATGGATTGGGCTGACGGGGCGGCTCCCTGGAGTGGGAGCGAGGGCGAACCCGGCGACCAGGACCCCAAACAGCAGGAGCGGCAGGGCGATCATCAAGCCGCGGCGAGCCAAGATCGGCACGCGGTCACGCACGCTGCGTGGCCGCGCGCTCATCCCAGCGTGGTCGCGATCAGGTAGAGCCCGAGCAGGCACGCCAATCCGTCGGCGAGTTGGCCGGGTACGAGCATTGCCTCGGCTGCGGTAGCCGCGATCGCGCGCGTGAGCGCGATCGCGCACCGTCGCGCCTGATCGGCCAGCGGCCGCCGCGCATGCTCGAGATCGCCTGACAGCTGCGCGCGAGCGTGCTCCAGCGCTTGCTCAACCCACACGCCCGGGTCATAGCCGAGGTCGTGGGCGTGGGTCTCCAGCGCGTGGTGCGCGAGCCGCAGCGCGCCGGCCGCGATCTCGCCAAAGCGCGAGGTGACGATCGGCGGCATCGGCTCGACCGAAGGGTCCTCGTCGAGCGCCTCCAGCAGGTAGCCGTACAGGTACAGGTCCGGCAGCCGCAGCGTCGCGAGGGTGAGCAGCCGCAGTGTCCCGTGCTCGCGCTCCTCCTCGGGCGTGCAGAGGGTGTTGGCCGCGCCGTGGGAGACTGCCCGCTCATAGGATGACCGCAGCTCGGTGTCGTCGGTGGCGGCGGCGATCGCAACGGCCCGGTTCACGCTCATGTTCATCTGCGCGCTGCGTTCCTCATCACTCACAGATCAGGTACCGGCCCTCCGCGGTGCTGGCCCCACCGCCCAGCCCGCCCGAGCCCTGAGCGCCGCCCGCGCGATCCGGCCGCGCCGGCCGCGCCAGCGTGTCCCCCGAACCTCAGGCACGCGTTGACCAACCTCGAAGCCGTCTACCGCCAACTCGCCCGCCCGTGGCCCGCCGACGAGCTCGCCCAACGCTATGAAGCCGCCTACGATCGCGGCGCCAGAGACCTACCCGTCGGCGAGGACCCCCCGGAGCGCCCGATCATGCTCCTTGCGACCGCGATCCCACGCCTGATCAGCCTCGCCGTCGCCGCCAACGTCCTGCACCTCCTCCCAACCGGCACACACGACGCCGCCGTCCTCGCCGGGGAACTGATCGCGACGATCGACGCCACCGCCACCGGCAGCCTTCACCGCTGCCACCTCGCCCTCCAAGCCGACGGCGAATCCCGCGGCTACGACACCGACGAGTGGCTGCCGCTCGCCTACGAGCAGGCCGCCGACTGGCTAAGGCACGCCTCGCCAACCGCCGAGCCGCCGTCGCTGATCGAGCATGCCCAACAGGCCGGCCGGTTCGCGGCGCTGGCCATCGGTGCACTGGACCGCGACGCACCGACGGTGCCCGAGACGATCGCCGACTGCCTCGCCCACCTCCTGTTCACCTCCGTGTTCGCGGACGGCGCCGCCGACTCCCGACCAGGCGGCTAGCGACCCCAGGAGCGCTTCGCGCTCAGCTGGGCGAAGGCTACGAAGCCAGGAACCCGGGCCGCGGTGAGGTTCCCGCGCCGGCCCTGAGAACCGAAACTAGGCGATCAGGCGAGACCACAAGAACCCCGTCCTCGACCCCCTCCAACCCGCGGGCACGCACCACGCACAGCACCGGGAGCGCTCCTCGCCGACACCAACGCCGGCGATGCCGGTAAAGCCACGCGGCCGTCTGCCGTGCGTGGGCCAGGTGGCCCGCATCGAACGTGCGCGTCTTGGACTCGATCGCAAACCCGATGCCAGTCGGGGCGATCGCGACGCTGTCGACATCCCCGGGCCGGCCCCACGGGAGCGAGTGCTGCACCCGCCACCCCTCCGCCTCCAGCCCGCCGAGCACCCGTCGGACCTGACCCTCGGACCGAGCGCCGACACCGCTGCGAGCGGCCAGCCGAGTCCAGCGACGAGTGTCCACCGCCAGAGCCGCCATCACGACCAGCAGCAATCCGGCCAGCGCCGCTGCTCGGGTGCCGGCAGCGGTTACCGCCAGCGCACCAGCGGTGATCGCGGCCGCGCATCTTGCCCCGGCGCGGCGCAGACGCCGAGCCTGTTGGCGGCGCGGAAAGCTCGACCAGAACACCCAAACAAACTCGCAGCCGCCTCGGACACACTGCTAGCCGCCTCCTTCGCCAGGCAGCACCTGCTCCTGGCGATTTGCGACACCGCCGGCACCGGGGCCACAGGAGTCCCGCTTTCCCGCCGGCGCCGGCGTTTTCGGGGCCGCGACCTGTGCGCACCCACGGGCCGGTGCGCACCCACCTCGTCGTGTTCGCATAGCCATGGCTGAGTGCGAAATTCAAAGAACGCCCTATCTGAGACTGCGCATGCCGGCGGTTCCGGGCGTCGGCATCGGCACCGTCGCAGGTTCGGTGGTGGATCCTCCAGCGCACCGATATCGAGCGGCCTTATAAGGGGCGACGCCGCTCCTCGTGATCTCTCGGGTGGAAGCCGCACCCTAAGATTTCATGCTGGGGGGTGTCGGCTCGATGAAAGGAGACGGCTCGATGGCCGGGCGGGTCAACCCTCATCCGGGGATTCTGCTGTACACCCGGATCAAGAAGTCCCCGTATTACTACGCGGCGCGCCGTCATGGCGTCCAGCTGTACAGCGTCTATAACCACCACTACCACCCGCGGCTGTACCGCGATCCGATCGAGGAGTACTGGCAGCTGCTCGAGGGAGTGACCGTGTGGGACGTTGGCGGGGCCGAGCGCCAGGTTGAGATCAGCGGTCCGGACGCCTTCCGCTTCACGAACATGCTCACACCGCGCAACCTCGAGCGGTGCGCGGTGGGCCAGTGCAAGTACGCGTTTATTACCGACGAGCGCGGAGGGATCATCAACGACCCGGTGCTGCTGCGATTGGGGGAGAACCACTTCTGGCTCTCGCTCGCCGACAGCGACGTTCTGCTGTGGGCCAAGGGCGTGGCCTACCACGCCGGGATGCAAGTGACGATCACCGAGCCGGATGTCGGCCCGCTCCAGATCCAGGGACCGAAATCGAAGGAGGTCATGACCGACCTGTTCGGCGCCGACATCCTCGAGCTCCCCTACTACCACCTGGCCGAGCGCGAGCTCGGAGGCATGCGGATGGTGATCTCGCGCACCGGCTACTCAGGCGAGCTCGGCTACGAGCTCTACCTCCGCGACGCCAGCCGCGACGGCGTCAAGCTATGGGACGCGGTGATCCAGGCCGGCGAGCCATACAGCCTCGCGCCAATCGGCCCCTGCCACATCCGTCGGATCGAGGCCGGGATCCTCGCCCACGGGTGCGATATGACGATCGAGGAAAACCCCTACGAGGTCGGCTATGCCTACCAGTGGATGGTCGAGCTCGAGCAGGAGCAGGACTTCATCGGCCGCGACGCGCTGCGCGAGATCGCAAAGCGGGGCGTCACCCGCAAGCTCGTCGGCGTCGAGCTCGGCGGGGCGCAGCTGGGCGCCTATAGCGACGGCTCGATGCCCGACTTCTTCCCGGTCACGAAAGACGGAGCGCTGATCGGCAAGGTCACCTCGGCCTGCTTCTCACCGCGGCTGGAGAAGAACATCGGCTACGCGATGGTCCCCGTCGAGCACAGCGAACTCGGTGCGCAGCTGATGGTCGAACGCCCTGACGAGACGGTCAACGCCATCGTGGCCGACCGGGTCTTCTTCAAGCCCGACCACGCCAAGGAAGAGCTGACAGCCGGATAGGGCCCGGCCGCGTGACCCGCAACAACCTTTCTCACCGCTCGACTGGGAGATACCGCGTGCCTCGCGCAGCCGCGGTCTAACGACCGGCACGCCTCGCGCCGGAGGCCGAGGTGGCCTATCGCGAGACCTCGGGCGATGATCGCGGTCGGCAGCGAGCCAGTTCCTCGAGCAGGTCGCGCAGGACGATCAAGTGACCGTCGTTCTACAACCCACCAATTGTCGCTGCCGACGAGGTCTGACACGATGCTGACTCGGTGCCGTCTCGGCGCCTGCCAAGCTAAGACCAGGAGGGTCATCAAGTTGATCGATCGCATTCGTCACGACATCCAGCAGCGACTCGAGCAATTGCTCGCCGAGGCCGACAAGCTACGTCACGCGCTCGCCGCGCTCGATCCCCGCGAGCGCTCAACGCCCAAAGCGAAAACGACGTCGCGGCCGACCGCGAAGCGGGCTGCGAACACGCCAGACGCTCACAAGCACACGCCGGCGCAGACCCGAACACGCACTGCCAGCACCGCGAATGGCCCAAGCCGGTCGACGCGAACGGCGCCGGGCGAGACCAAGACGAAGGTGCTCGCCGCGCTCTCGAGCGATCAGGCGTTGACGGCTGGCGAGGTCGCGAAGGCGACCGGGCTCGCACGAGGGACGGTGAGCACAACTCTGTCAAAGCTCTCGAAGACCGGCGAGGTCGTCAAGGCCGACCGTGGCTACCGCCTCCCCAGCACCAACAGCGGAACCGCAAACGCGGCCGAACCGGCGGCTGCCCCGGCGACCGCCGACGCGTAGACATCCTCACAGCGTCGCCGACTCTCTGAAGGGACCTCCCAGACGTGCGGTTGACCTTCGCCGATTGCGACCTGCGCGGACGCGTGGGGAGCCGCGAGGACTAGAACGAACCGACTCGGAGCGGGCGAGCCGGAATAGTTACCGTCGTGCGAGGGCCGAGCCCCTGGGGCAAGGCGTAAGCGGCGATGATCGCGGCGTGTCGATCTGCTACCCGCAGCCCGTCGCTCGTCCTCGTTGCCCTCCGCCCCGCACGCCGTCGGCGTGCCACCCTCGAAACCAGGGCGGCCACGGGCACTGCGCCTCGCCAGCTCACACAAAAGCGAGCCACGGCACGGTGTCGCCTGTCCACGGCAAGCGTGTCTCGCCCCGCGACCGCAGCGTCGTGTTCTATCCAATGCGATGCCCAGCAGCGCTTCCGCAGGTACACCGGCTCGCGAGGGTCGTGTCGACTCGGCTTCGCCCGGTTGGCTGCTTGAGGCGCTAGCCGGGGGCTGGAACACCATCCGCGCGCGCCATGAGGAGCTCCCGCCGGTAATCCTCGTCATCGGCCCAAGCCCGCTGCCCGCGGCAACAAGAATCGAGCTTGGGCACTTCGCACCGATGCGCTGGTCGCCGTGGCGAGATTCGCACCTGAGCGTGCGCTCCGACTCCCTTACGGCCTTCACCACCGCCATCCAGGAAGGCGATCGGGCGGGCGCGATGCAGGCGCTTGCCGCGTCCTCGGACGCGCTTCTGCGCGAAGCGCGGCAGCTCTCCGCGGATGCGAGCGCCGTCATGAGTGAGGTCTTGATCACGGTCGATGGCGTGGCCGGTTCAGCAGCGGAGATGTTCGCGACCCTGCTCCCCTGAAGCCGTCCATGCCGTCGCATTCGAGCGCGGGATCAAGGACACCAGCCGGCAGGGGCGATACCACAACGCGCGGTTTCGAGCGGTCGCCGAGGAGCTCGGCCTCGAGACGGTCCGCGACTCACCCTTCGGTTGGTCATCGACGGCGCTGGTGCCCGGGACGACCGCGCTGTATCGCGAGACGCTTCGCGCGCTCACCGAGGCTCTTGGCGATCATCGCGACCATTCGACGGCGCTCGGCGACGCACGGGCTCGCCAGTGCGAGGTGACCCTCATGTGCGACTGCGGCCACCGCGTCCGGCCTGCCCATCGTCAAAGCATCCGCGAGGCGATCTTGCACCCGTTGCAGTCAGCGCGATGCCCGCCATGGCATCTGAGGAATTAGGCGTGGACTCTCGCGAGTGGCGAGGCCGTTGGCGTCGGCGGCGATGGCGATCAGAGCGAGCGCGGCAGCGGCGATCGCCGCCGCGCCGCTTGCGGCGCGGAAGCTCGACTCGAACACCGGCCCAAGCTTGAAGCCCGCCTCGGACTGCCCCGCTTCGCGATGCGGGGACGATCGCGTCAGCCGCGCTCGCCGGGGGCGAGTCGCCGCCGAGGCCATCCGGCGCTCCACGAAGCCGGCGTCAGCGCCGAGGGGCCCTGACCTGCCGGCCGGTCGCGGTCCGCCGCTGGCTGCGCGGCTCGGTCCCGGCGTCGGCGAGACTCGCCGCCGCGCTCGAGCAGACTGTTCGCCGCCAGGGACGCGCAGCGCGTGCTCGCGCTCGTGCCGCCGGGGTTACGGAACTCAGGCGGAACATCTCACGCCACTTCAGGGCCGCGGACGCCTCCGAAACCTCAATGAACACGGGGCATTTGCGCCCACAGCGCGGCATCGCCTTTCTCTGATAAGGAAGAGGTCCCAGGTTCGAGTCCTGGATCGCCCATCAACCGGAATCCAGTAATTCGCTGGCGCGCCGGGGTGGCGCGCTCTCGGACGGATGGCGTTGCCGTCCGAGAGCGCGTGTGCTCGGTTCTGGCGTCTCCCAGACCGGGCAGTTGAGTCGCGGCTAGACGATGAAGTGTGTGCCGCTGACGGCCTTGAGGATCGCGCTGGCCGGGAGGCCGTTGTCGAATGCGCCGTTGGGATTGATCGCCTGGTTGATGATCGATCCGATCGCCCCGGAGTGGCGCGCCTCGATGGTCACGATCGACGCTGCGGCGAGCAGGATCTTGGCGTCTTTGATGTTGGGCGCCTGCCCGAGGTAGGCGTGTACGCCGGTGTTCTCGAGCACGTACGCGGTCTTCTGGAAGGTTGCCTGGTTGGCCGTGGTGCCGTGGAAGTTGAACTTCGGCTCCTTCACCGCGTGCTTGCCGAGCGCCTCTTTGAGGAAAGCGACGTGCTTGCGCTCGTCGTGCGTGGTGACCTTCAAGAAGGTCGCTGTCTTGGGGTCGGTGATCGCACCCTTGTTGGTGGCCTCGTTGTAGAAGGCGCGCTCGAGATATTCGAGCGTGAGCGCGAAGTTGAGGATCCCGATGTCGCCCTGGCCGAGCGTCGCGGGCGGGCGGCCGCCGGCCAGCGCCGCGCCCGGCACGAGCGCGCTGAGGATGGCTCCGCCGCTGAGCGCCGCGCCGCCCGCGATGGCGCCCTTGCGGAGGAAGCTCATGCGAGTGTCTCCCGCCACTTCCTCGGCGCCTTCGCGGATCGCGCCGTCGACGTCGACCGCTTCTAGGTTGATCGCTTCTAGGTTCATCTCATCCATGGGCTGCATGCTCCTTTTCCGACCGCTGGGGTCGTGTTGTGTTCAGGCGTTGTTCACGCCTACTGATGACTTCGGGACGGCGCGCGGTTTGGATCAAATCGACGCCCGGGGCCTAGAGACCGGGCGTCTGCGCGTCGCGTTCGCGTTCGCGAGCCGTGCGGGTGCGCTGGCGGCGGTCGGCGATCGAGGCGATGAGTACGCTGGCCTCGAACAGCACGTAGAGCGGCAGCGTCTCGAGCAGCATCGTCATCGCGTCGCCGGGTAGAACGGCGGCCACGAGGCCGCAGGCGAGGATCGCGTAGCGACGGTTGTGTCGGAGCTGGCTGGGGGTGACGAGGCCGGCTCGGGTGACGGCGATGATCGCTACCGGGATCTGAAACAGCAGCCCCATCGCGAGCATGGTGGTCGCGGCGAATTTGTAGTACTGGTTGGCTTGGACGAGGACGTTGAACTCGCCGCTGTTGAAGTTCTGGAAGAAGTGGAGCGCCGCCGGCAGGACGACCTCGTAGCCGAACGCGACACCGGCGATGAACAGCAGGGGGATCGCGAGGGTGATTGGCAGCATCTGCCGCCGCTGGGAGGGGTCAAACGCGGGCATGAGGAACCCATAGGCCTGGAGCAGGAGCACGGGCAGCGACAGGATCAGCGCGAAGATCAGCGTGACGGTCACGGTGGTGGTGAACGGCTCGCCGATCCCGAGGGTCACTGGCTTGTCGCCGGTCGGCGGGGTCGAGAGCCGCGAGAGGTCGCGCTGGAGGTTCTGCCGTACGTGGGTGAGTGTCGCCGTGACGGCGGAGGTGTGGCTTTGTGCGCTGAGCACGCCGGCCACGGTGTCGAGTTGCCTGGCGACGTCTCGGGCGCTTTGCTGGACGGTGTAGGTCGCGCCGAGTGGCCCGTTCCCGGCGCGCACCTGCTGCTGGGTCTGGTGAGCCAGCGGCTTGTTGATCACGTGGAGCAGCTCGTTGTTCTGCCAGAAGCAGAGGCCAAACGCGAGCCCGACCGCGAGCAGCGAGACGATCAACCTCGAGCGAAGCTCGTCGAGGTGATCGACGACGCTGAGTTGGTCGGTGTGGCCGACCGGCCGCCAGCGAAGCGGTGAGATGGCGCTCGGAATCTGCATCTGTTCGTTCAGTCCCGGCGGCTACACGGCGGTGCCAGCGGCCTCGCGCTCAGCCGACTCGACTGGAACGTGGGCATGCTCCGTCGGCGTCACGTGCGGGAACGACGTGGGCGTGCGCTCGGCGAGCGTCGAATGGGGTTCGTCGCCGCTGATCGACTCCTTGAAGCCGCGCAGGCCCGACCCGAGGGAGCGGCCCATTTCCGGGAGCCGCTTGGCCCCGAACACCAGGAGCAGAAGGATCAGGATGAACGCAAGGTGGATTGGGTTGTCAAGTCCGAGCATGGTTGGTCCTTCCGATCGGTCGAGTTTTCTGCGACACCGAGTACTTCGAGTTCAACCGCCGGGCGGATCACTTCCAAAGGGCCCGTGGCCTTCCGCTCTCGAGCGCCAGGGCGGCGCGAGCCTGGCCCGGGCCGCGGAACGCCGCCGCATCCGTCCGCTGGACGAGAGGACGGACGATCCGCTCACCCTGTCATGCTGGCCGCATGACGGCGGTCATCCTCGATTGCGACCCCGGCCACGACGACGCGATCGCGCTATTGCTCGCGCTGGCCAGCCCCGAGCTGCAACTGATCGGCGTGACCACGGTGTCGGGCAACCAGACGCTTGAGAAGACGACGGCGAACGCCATCCGTGTGCTCGATCACGTGAACCGCGGCGACATTCCGGTCGCGGCCGGTACGCCGCGCCCGCTGATGCGCGAACGACGGACCGCCGGCGAGGTGCACGGTGAGACGGGGCTGGATGGACCGGACCTGCCCGGGCCGTCGCGGCTACCGGAGCCGATGCACGCGATCGACTGGCTGGCGCAGGCGATCGCGGCGAGCCCGGAGCCGGTCACCCTGGTCCCGACCGGCCCGCTTACCAACATCGCGCTGTTCCTGGCGCGCTACCCGGGGCTCGAGTCGCGGATCGCGCGCATCGTGCTGATGGGCGGCGCGATCGGGGAGGGAAACACCACGCCGGCCGCCGAGTTCAACATCTGGGTGGATCCCGAGGCCGCCCACCGGGTGTTCCAGAGCGGATTGGACCTTACGATGGTCGGCCTGGACGTCACCCACCAGGCGCTGATGACTCCCGCTCATGCCGAGCGCCTGGCGGCCGCCGGCAAGGCGGGCAAGCTGGTGGCTGACCTGTACGGCTTCTACGCGCGCTTTCACCACAGTCACTACGGCTGGAATGGTGCGCCGGTGCACGACGCCGTGGCACTGGCCCACGTGATCGATCCGACGCTGCTCACCACCCAACACTGCGGCGTGCTGATCGACACAGGCCAAGAGCCCTCCCGCGGTCGAACCCACGCCGACCTGCACGGAAACATGGGCTGGGAACCGAATTGCCATGTGGCGGTCGGCATCGACGCCGAACGGTTCATCGAGTTCCTGATCACCCGGATCAGTGCACTGGGATGACCCCGGCCTGACCGGGGGCCACGATCGGATCGGGTCGGAGGACGCGCGTCGTCAGCGCCCGGCGCTGACCGGACCGCGGATGTGCACCGGGTTGCCGTCCGGGTCCTCGAGGTAGGCGACACGCTCGCCCCACACCTGCTCGGCCGGCTCGGCCAACACCGGCACGCCGGCATCACGCAGCCCCGCGACGAACGCGTCGACGTCCGCCACCTCGAGGCACAGCTCAAAGGGTCGTCCGGTGACCGGGCGCTGAGGCTTGCCGTGAATCCCCGGAAACGAAGCGCTGCTCAACCCGATCTTGCCGTCGTCCAGGCGCAGGGCCACGTAGCCCGGCTCGCCCGAGGGCGGGAAGCGATAGGTCTCGTCGAACCCGAGGAGGTCGCGGTAGAACCGCACCGCAGCGGTCACGTCGTCCACGTACAGGATCGGAAACGACGAGCGGACCGGCACGTACGGAAAGCTACCCATTGCCCCCGCGGCGCTAGCGTGTCGCGGCGGAGCCAACCGCCGACCCGGGAGCTGAAACCAGATGGACTACGTGAACCTCGGCCGGACCGGGCTGCGCGTCTCGCGCGTGTGCCTGGGGATGATGAGTTACGGCAAGCACGAGAGCCGGAAATGGGCGCTCGAAGAACCCGAGGCCGAGCCGATCGTGCGCCGCGCCGTCGAGGGCGGGATCAACTTCTTCGACACCGCCGACGTGTACAACGGAGGCCAGAGCGAGGTGATCACCGGCCGCCTGTTGCGCAAGTTGTTCGGGATGCGCGAGGAGTACGTGGTCGCGACCAAGGTCAACGGCCGGACGATGCCCGGCGAGAACGGCGCCGGTCTCTCGCGCAAGCACATCATGGCCTCGATCGACGCGTCACTGAGCCGCCTCGAGCTCGACTACGTCGACCTCTACCAGATCCACCGCTGGGACCGGAACACGCCGATCGAGGAGACGATGGACGCGCTCCACGACGTCGTGCACGCGGGCAAGGCGCGCTACATCGGAGCGAGCAGCATGTTCGCCTGGCAGTTCGCCAAGGCCCAGCACGTGGCCGCGACGCCGTTCGTCTCGATGCAGAATCACTACAACCTGATCTACCGCGAGGAAGAGCGGGAGATGATCCCCCAGTGCCTCGACCAGGGGATCGCCGTCGTCCCCTGGAGTCCGCTGGCCCGTGGGCTGCTCGCCGGCAACCGCACCCGCGAGGGGGACCGCCGCACGACGCGTTCGAACACCGACGCGTTCGGCGACCAGCTGTACAAGCCCGAGATCGATTTCGACGTGATCGACCGTCTGGGCGAGGTGGCGTCCGAGCGAGGCGGCGCGCCGCAACAAGTCGCGCTCGCCTGGTTGCTGCACAAGCCCGGGGTGACCGCGCCGATCGTCGGCGCCACCAAGATCGAGCACCTCGACGACGCGCTAGCCGCCGAGCAACTGACACTCACCTCCGAGGAGATCGAGCGGCTGGAGGAGCCTTATGTGCCACACGCGATCACGGGGCACCAGTGACACTCGCGTGTGTCAGTCCGGGTATTCGTCCTTGCGCATGAGTTGGTAGTCGGGCAGCCCTACCCCTGGGGTTCGCCGCTCGAGGAACGAGTGGTACGGCGCGACGAACGGGTCGGGCGCGCTCACGGTATAGGTGTGGTACACGGTCCCATTTTCCCGGGCGAAGGCGATAAAGCTCGGGGCCTCGCGAAGACCGTCTTCGAGCTTGGCGCCGACCTGTCGCGACCATTCCTCGAGTGACTCCGGCGGGTTGTCGAGGATTTCCCGGATCTGGGGAATCCCGTGCGCCTGCTCGGGCGTCAGGGCAAGGTCGAAGTCGAACGGGAAGTCACTCCCGTAGGTCGACACGTAGGGGAACTGCCAGCCCATCCGCTGCTTGTAGGCGATCAGGCGATCGATCGGCGCCCGCGAAAAGCAGATCAGCGTCACATCGCGGTGACCGAGATGGATGCGCGGTCCGTCCAGCTCGTCACCCAGGCTCGTGCAGCCGGGGCAGGCACCGAGCTCGTAATCGGGCCCGTACATGATGTTGTAGGCGAGCAGCTGCGAGCGGCCCTCGAACAGCTCGGCCAGGGTCTTCTTCCCGCCCTCGGTGTCGAACTCGTACTCCTTCTCGACGCGCACCCAGGGAAGCTGACGGCGCTCCCGGGTCACCTTCTCCCCGAGCTCGGCGTACTCCGCCTCGAGCTTGGCCAGTTCGGCGCGAGCGGCTTTCCATTCCTCACGGGTTGCCGTCGTGTGTGCGGACATGAGCAGCTGCTCCTTTCGCGGCGCGGATCGGTGTCGAACGATACGACTGCCCGGCGCGCCGGAACTCATCGGACAAGGGTGCCGGCGCCTCGCGGACCGGGCCAAGACGGTCAGGAGGAAGTCCGTGGACCCGCCGAGCTCGTCCTGCGCCGGCGTGCGGGCGCGGGCTTGCGCGGCAGGACCTCGCCGAACGCACGCTCGGGATCGATCAGCACGATCAGCTTGTCGCCCACCGCCGCGACCTCGTCGCCCACCGCATCGTCGTCCGAGGTGAACGGCACCGCCTGGATCTGCTCGGCCGGGACCGGAAGGATCCCGTCGACGGTGTCCACCACGAGCCCGAGCGCGCCGGCCGTGATCTCGACCACGAGGATGCGCGTCTTGGTCCCGACCTCGAGCGACTGACCCAGCCGGCTCGAGAGATCGACGATCGGCAGCGTCCGCCCGCGCAGGCTGATCATTCCCCGCATGACCCCGCGAGCGGCCGCGGTCGCGCTCGGCTTGACGTACCGGATGATCTCGCGCACGGTGGTGATCGGAAGCCCGTAGTGCTCGCCGTGCAACGAGAAGACCACCAACTGGCGCTCGCCCTCCGCTGCCGTCATACACCCCGTCTCTCTCTCGAATTCGCCTGGCCCCGGTCGCGTCCGCGATCGTGGGGTCCAGAGGTCGGGCAATCCTACGCCGCCACCCGACGGCGACGGGAGGCGTGTTCGTCGACGCGATGTGGGTAGACCAAAGAGCGATCCCGGAAAACGGAGGCATGTGAAGGCAAGTCTCGGGCGTACGATCGGAAAGAAGGCCACGAAGGCGACGGTCCGGCATTCGGTCCGTGGAGTCGCCTCGAAGGCGCAGCGCAAGCCGATGCGGAGCGCCAGGCTGCTCAGCGTCGGCGGGCTGTTCGGGGCGGCCGCCGGCTGGGTCGTCGCTCGCAAGACCGCCTGACCCGAGGCGGCGCGGCCCCCTGACCGCGGCCGCGCGCGACCGGTTGACGCAACCCACACGCCTGTCTGATCCGTGACATCCCGGACCCGGTGTCCGGGCCATCACGTCTGGCATCGGGCGCCGCCAGCACCGAGAATGACGCTCGGTGGCCACCTTCCCGACCGACCAGCCGCTCAAGGTCCTCTCTCGCAGCCGGGATGACCGCTGGCTCGGTGGCGTCTGTGCCGGCCTCGCGCGCGACCGCGGGGTCCATCCCGCCTGGATCCGGTTGGCGTTCGTGCTCGCCGCGCTCATCGGCGGCATCGGGGTGCTCGTGTACCTGGCGTTCTGCCTGATCGTCCCGCAGGAGGGAGAACAGCCAGGCGATGCTTCGTCAGGCTGGTTGGTGGGGCTGGCCAAGGCGTGCGCCGCGTGCCTGGGTGTCGCCTCGTTGGCCGTGCTCACGGCCGCAGCGACTCTGTTCGGGTACGGCTGGATGGCCGTGGCGCTCGCCGCGGCCGTGCTGGTCGGCGTCCTGGCGGCCTGGCCCCGGCTCGGCCCCGTGTGGGCGCTTCTGCCGGTCGCAGCGATCGCCTTGCCCGCCGCCGGGGTGGCGTCGGCCGGCGTGCAGCTGACCGGCGACACCGGCCACGTCACCGTCGCGCCGCGGGCCCTCGCCCCGGGTGGGCTGGCCACTTTCCGGGCCGGCCTCGGCACGCTGCTGGTGGACCTGCGCCACACCGCTCTGCCCGCCACCGGCACGCTCGACGTGCGCGTCCGGGGCGGGGTCAGGCGGACGATCATCGCGCTGCCTCACGACCGATGCGTACATGTCGACCTCAGCTATGACGTGCAGCCGTTCTGGGGCCAGGTGGCCTCGCTGGTCACAGGCCACGGTCCGGCGGCCGGTGTCGTGATCTTCGGCGCCCATCTGCCGGCCCACCAGGGGCCCGCCCGGATCACGTCCGCCGCGCCCGCCCCGGTCCTGCACATCGACTTCGCCTCCGCGGGGGGCAGCCTCTACCTGCGCGACTACCCCGACACGGTCGACCCCGAGACCGATCCCAACTGGCCGGGCTTCGATGTATTCCCGGAGCCACGCCCCAACGTCCAGGGGCTGTCCAGGGGGCTCGCACGGTACGAGCTGGACTCCTGGCAGGAGCGCCATGCCGCCGAGGTGAGCGAGCAGCGCTCGGTCACGGCCCTGATGGGCGGTCCCTGCGCGGGTGCCGGAGCAGCGTACGGATGAGTGCGGGGATGAGCGCCATCGCCTTCCGGGGCGCCGTGCGGCGCCGACTCACCGACCGCAGCTGGCAACTGACGGGCGCGACTGGAGCTGTGGCCATCGCCGGGGTGACGGTAGCCCTGCTCGGCGGCGCGCACGACCTGATCGTCGCGCTGGCCGCCGGCGCGGTGGCCCTCGGCGCAATCGTGCTCGTTCCCAGCGTCCTGTTCGTGGTCCGCCGCCGCCGGGCCTGGATCCTGTTCGCCGTGCTGGTGGCGGCCGCGGCGGTCTGGTTCGGGTCGTGGATCGCCCGGGCGACGACCGCCATTCCCGGCTCGGTCGCCGCGTCGCTCCTGCCCGCAGGCTTGTTCCATGTCCTCCCGCTCCTCGCGATCATCGCCGCGACCGCGGCCGGCCTGGTCCTGATCGCCGATGCGGTGCGCGTGTGGCTCGGGCTGGCACCGCGTCAGCGCGCGCCCTGGAAGCAGATGACCGAGGCGGAGCCTGGCCCGGAGGGCATCGGCTGGCGCGCGGCGGTCGGCGTCACGCTCGTGGGAGGGGCAGCCGCCCTGGCCTACAGCCTGATCGCACATGCGGTCGCTCGATCCGCGTTCCTGCAGCTGGTCGCGCTGTTCGTGATCGCCGCCGCCGTCGTTCTCGTGCTCGGTACGCCCGTGGCGATCGGCGCGTTCCTGCGCGTCGACCGCGCCCAGGCCGGCAGCGCCCACGAACGCGAGCGCCAGCGTTTCGCCGCCCACCTGCACGATTCGGTGCTCCAGACGCTGGCTCTCGTCCAGCGTCAGGCCCACGATCCCGTGGCCGTCGCCCGTCTCGCCCGCCGGCAGGAGCACGCCCTGCGCGCCTGGATGGCGGGCGAGGCCGAGCTGGTCAGCGACACGCTGGTGGCGGCGCTCCGCGATGCGGTGGCGAGCGTCGAGGACGAGCGCGACATCACGATCGAGTTCACCGCGATCGGCGACCGGGCGCTCGACCCCGCCTGCGAGGAACTGGTCGCCGCCGCACGCGAGGCGTTGCGCAACGCGGCCCGGCATGCGGGCGGCGCGCCGGTGTTCGTGTTCTGCCAGACCGGAGGCGACGGGCGCGTCGAGCTGTTCATCCGCGACGAGGGGCCCGGCTTCGATCCGGCTGCCGTGCCCGTCGAGCGGCGTGGCATTCGTGATGCGATCGTCGGCCGGATGGCCTTTGCCGGAGGCCAGGCCACCGTCGAGTCCGTGTGTGGCGAGGGGACCGAGGTGACCCTGCGGGTGCCGCCGCGCAGGGGCGGCCGGTGAACGCTCCCGACACTCCTCGCCTCCGCGTCGTGGTGGTCGACGATCACCACCTGTTCCGGGCCGGCGTGAAGGCCGAGGTCCAGGCCCACTGCGACGTAGTCGGCGAGGCCGCCGCGCCCGCGGAGGCGATCGCCACGATCGACGCCACCTCGCCCGACGTCGTGCTGCTCGACGTCCACATTCCCGACGGCGGCGGCGTGGCCGTGCTCCGGGCCCTGCAGGCGGCGCCGGATCCCCCGCGCATCCTCGCGCTGTCGGTGTCAGACGCGGCCGAGGACGTGGTCCCGATGATCCGGGCCGGCGCGCTCGGCTACGTCACCAAGACCATCGACGCCACCGAGCTGATCGCCGCGATCGAGCGGGTGGCGGCCGGCGACGCCTACTTCAGCCCCCGTCTCGCCGCGTTCGTCCTCCAGGAGTTCTCCGCGCCGGAGCGTCCGGCGACGAACGATGCCAGCCTCGAATCGCTGACTCCCAGGGAGCGAGAGGTCCTGCACCATCTGGCCCGCGGCTACTCCTACAAGCGGATCGGGGTGCGCCTGGAGATCAGCCCGCGCACCGTCGAATCGCACGTCGGGGCGGTGCTCCGCAAGCTCCAGCTGACCTCCCGGCACGAGGTGACGCACTGGGCCGCGGCCCGCGGCCTGATCGGGCAGGACGACGCGGACGCCGGCTGAGCGCACCCGGCCGCGCAAGCCGCCAACCGGCCGCGGCGCCGCCCCCAACCCGGCCGCGCAAGCCGCCAACCCGTCCGCCACCGCCGTAAAACTCCTGCTCTCCGGGCTAACCGGCTGGACGGATGTTTGTCCACCTGGATATGGAGTCCGGGCGGCGGCGGCCGAAATATATGTCCATATGCGCGCTCGTCCCCTGATCGCGGTCACGACCTCCGAGCTTCGCCGGCCGGAGGACGTCGTCGCGCGGCCGCAGGGCGAGCCACCCAAGCTCGAGGTGGCGCTGGCCACGCTGTATCCCGAGGCGATCGAGCGCGCCGGCGGCGTGCCGGTGATCGTGCCGCTGCTCCGCCCCGACGCGGTCGCGGCGCTGCTCGACCGGGTCGACGGCGTGTGCCTGCCGGGCGGCCCGGATCTCCAGCCGAGCGCCTACGGCGAGGAGCCGCATCCCGAGCTCGGACCCACCGAGCCGCGCGTGGATGCCGTCGAGCTCGCGCTCGTGAAGGCCGCCGACCGCAGGAAGCTCCCGATCCTGGGTATCTGCCGGGGGATGCAGGCCCTGAACGTGGCCCGCGGCGGGACGCTTCACCAGCACCTCCCGGACATCGTCGGCGACCGGCTCCAGCATCGCCAGCCCGAGCACGGCAGCATCGCCACCCACCTCGTCGAGACCGCGCCGCACAGCCGGCTGAGGTCCACCCTGGGCGGACCGAAGCTCGAGGTCAACTCGTTCCACCACCAGGCCGTGGACGCTCTCGGGAAGAACCTCGCGGCGACCGCCTGGGCCGAGGACGGGACGATCGAGGCGATCGAGCAGCCCGGCGAGCGCATGGTCATGGGCGTCCAGTGGCACGCCGAGGGCCTGCGCGCCCACGGGCCGCTGTTCGACCTGCTGATCGAAGCCGCCGCGGGGTCCGACGAACTCGCATCCGAGCCGCGGCGCCTCACGACGGCACGTCGGGCGTCCCACTCCCGCCGGGCCCGCGACCCGCAGCGCCTGGTCCGGGCCGCGAGCTGAGAGCAGAGCGGCCGGGCACACGCTTAATCCACGGGCTGTTCGGTCCGTGGTTAACTCACTCCACGGGAACGCTAGACACACTGACGGGGCACACCTCACCTGTGGGAAGGGGAGAGTGGGCGTCCTGGAGGCCGTCCGAGGCCTACACCGTGGGGATCGAGGAGGAGGTCATGCTCCTCGACCCGACCGACTGGGCCCTGGCCCAGCGCGCCGACGAGATCCTCTCTCAGGCCGCCGAGGGTCTGGCCGGGCGCTGCGCGGCCGAGACGCACGAAGCCGCGCTCGAGCTGCGCACGGCGCCCCACCACACGGTGCGCGAGGCGGTCTCCGAGATGCGCGAGCTGCGCAGCCTGCTCGTCGCCGACCTCGAGCCCCGCGGTCTGGCCGCCGCCTCGGCCGGCATCTATCCCGGCTCCATGCCGGAGCTCACCCGGGTCTCACCGTCCAGCCGCTATCAGGTCATCCACCGCACGATGCGCGGCCTGGCCCGCCGTGAGCCCACGTTCGCGCTGCACGTCCACGTCGGTGTGCCGGACGCCCCGAGCGCAATCCGGCTCGTCAACCAGATGCGCGCCCACCTGCCACTGCTGCTCGCCCTGTCGGCCAGCTCGCCGATGCTGCGCGGCCGCTCCACCGGGCTGGCCTCCAACCGCACGATCCTGTTCCAGGGCTTTCCCCGCACGGGAATCCCCCGCCGCTTCGATGGCTACGCGGACTGGGTCGGGACGATCGGACTGCTGCTGCGCTCGGGCGCCATCCCTGAGCCGACCTTTCTCTGGTGGGACATCCGCCCCCAGCCCCGGCTGGGCACGATCGAGGTGCGGATCATGGATGCCCAGCCCCGGCTGGCCACCACCGCCGCGCTGGCCGCGCTCGTCCAGTCGCTCGCGCGGCTCGAGCTCGAACAGGGCTTCGCCGCCCCCGCTCTCGTCCGCGCCGGTGAGGTCCTGGCCGAGAACCGCTTCATCGCCGCCCGCGACGCGACGGCCGCCGAGCTGATCGACCCCGTGCACGAGACCCTCGTCCCGGTCGTCCAGCTGCTCGAGGACGTGCTCGCCGCCGCCCGCCCGCACGCCGACGCACTCGACGCGCGCGACGAGCTCGAGGGCGTCCACTTGCTCCTGCAGGACCCGGAGCCGCCGCGGCAGGAGGCGCTCATGGCCTCGTCCGGCGTCCCCGGCCTGGTCGCCGACCTGGCCGCCCGCTTCACCGCCTGAGCCCGACCGTCCTCGCCGTCCCGACCGTGCCGGCCTCCGGGCCGCTGCACAGGCGTCAGCCGGCGCTCGGCGCCGGATCCTCCTCCTGGGCCTTCGCCTCCGTTGCGCTCAGCACGAGCATCTCCGCGGGCGGGTCTGGGACCGCGATCGTCGACGTCAGGTTCAGCTGCGAGTCGACGTGGATCAGCTCGCCGGAGTCGAGCAGCCGCCAGAGCGGATTCGAGTCCATCGGCTGCGACGCGATCACCGTCGACGGCAGGATGGCCAGCTGGCCCGAGAACACGCGCGTGATGCCCGACATGCTCCGCTCGTCGAAGGCGGCCGACCCGTCGGGGCCGCCGAGCGCGGCGATCGACCGCTCGAGGACCCACAGCTCGTTCGTGTCGGGATAGCGCAGCGCCCAGACGTCCGTCGGCGTGGTCAGCAGCATGTTCAACGAATACAAGGGGATCTCGGCCGCGATCTCGCGCGCCGCCGCCGCGATCCCGGCTGCGATGTCCCCTCCGTGCTCCTCGATCCGCTTGGTCATGAGCGTGAAGTAGAGCTCGGAATCGGTGCTCCCCTGCACGAGCGAGGCGTGCTCGCCCAGGCGGGCACGCAGCGCGTCCAATCCGCCGAGCACGCCGTTGTGCGCGAACAGCCGGCCGTGCTGCTCGAACGGATGGGTGTTCTCGCGCGTGGGCTGCCCCGCCGTGGCGTGGCGGATGTGGGCCAGGAACGTCCGCGAGCGGACCTCGTGGGCGTCGGCGATGAACGTCTGGCTGCGGTTGGCGGCGACCGGCTTGCGGTACACCCACGGCGACCCGTCGGGGTGGAACGTGCCCAGCCCGACCCCGTCCGGCTGGGTCTCGCTCAGCGCCAGCAGGCTGGTCGGCGCGTTGAGCAGCCAGAACGTCGCCTGAACGTCGTGCTGTCCCCCGCTCATCCCGAACAGCCGGCACATAGCTCGCGGCATTGTATGTGCGGCTGCGGTGGTTACGCGCGGCGTTTCCTAGACTGGCCGTTTCGTGGAAGCTGCTTCCGTTGCTGTCGCCACCTCGCGGCCCACGCGCTTGCGCGAGCGCGCCGCGACCGCCTTCGCGGGCGCCCGCTTCGCGATCGCCGTCTACCTGGCCACGCGCGCGCTGCTGCTGCTCGTCGCGCTCGTCAACGGCAGTCTGCGCCACCACGCCTTCACCCACGAGCTGGCCCAGTGGGACGGCCTGTGGTATCGCGAGGTGGCCAACCACGGCTATCCCGACCACGTAGTGCACCTGCAGTCGACCCTCGGCTTCCTCCCGCTCTATCCGATGGTGGTCTGGCTCGTGTCGCACGCGTTCGTGGTCCCGATCGCGCACTGGCAGATCCTGTCCACGACCGTGGCCGGCGTGATCGTGTCCGGCGTCGGTGGCCTCGTCGCCGCCGTGCTCGTCGGGCGCCTGGCCGCCGGCTGGTGGGGCGAACAGGCCGCACGCCGCGCCGTCCTGCTCTTCTGCCTGTTCCCCGGCTCGGTCGTGTTCTCGATGGTCTACGCCGAGGGGATCATGATCCCGCTGGCAGTGGGCTGCCTGCTCGCTCTGCAGAAGAAGCGCTGGCTGCTCGCCGGCGCGCTGGCCGGCCTGGCCACCGCCACGGAACCCCAGGCGCTGGCGCTCGTGCTCGCGTGCGCGGTGTCGGCCGCGCTCGAATTGCGCCGCAATCGCCGCGCGCTCCGCGCCCTGCTCGCGCCGGCTCTGTCGGTGGTCGGCGCCGGGGCGTTCGCCGCGTTCCTGTGGGCCTGGACGGGGACCCCGTTCGCCAGCCTGATCGCGCAGCGCGATGGGTGGAACGAGCGCACCGACGTTCTCGCCATCGCCCACCTCGCCGAGCAACTGGCCGACCAGATCTCGCTGCGCCATTTCAACCATCCGACGATCGACCTCAACCTCGTGGTCGGGTTCGGAGGGGCGATCCTGCTGATCGTCCTGCTCGCGCTCGTGGCGCGTAACTGGCGCGAGATGTCGCCCGAGGCGATCGTCTACACGCTCGGAATCGCGTGGCTCGGCCTGACCTCGGAATACGTCCCGCCGATGCCGCGGCTTCTGATCACCGCGTTCCCGGCTGTGATCGTCGTCGCGCGCTACGTGCGCGGGCGGCCGTTCACGGTGCTGCTGTGGGTCAACGGGATCGCGCTGGCCGGCCTGAGCGCGCTCACGTTTGTGGGCACCACTCTGAGGCCCTAACGCCGAAACAGCTGGACCCAGATGGTGCTGGCGTAACCGAACGACCTGGTCGTGCGACGCGGATACCGGCGCGCCAGCTGAGCCCGCAACGCCACGTACGTCTCGTAATGCGCGCGTGAGGCGGGCGGACCGTTGGGCTGGCCCTGGTGGCTGGCCACGAGCCACACACGGCGGCACGCCAACGGCACCTGCGACGCCTCGTAGCGCTCGACGTATGGCTTGATCGGCTGACCTGCGTAGTAGGCGAACGGCATGTGCGCGTCGAGCGGATAGAACGCCAGGCAGTCGCCGGGGTGCTCCGAGGCGAGGACGTAAGCGGTGGCCGCGCGCCAGTTCTCGGGCGAGACGCCGTAGCTCGGCGCCAGCGCCGCCACGCGGAGCCCGAGGACGACGGCCAGGACGACCCAGCCGACGCGCGTGCGCGCGAGCAGCCAGCCGAGCAGGAGAGCGACGGCCGGCAGCGACACCAGCAGGTTGCGCGCGGTGAAGATCGACTGCCCGATCAGCGACTCGAGCCACATCAGGATCAGCGGCACCACGAGCCAGGACGCGGCGAGCAGCGTGCCCCAGCTCGGCACGCGGGCGATGCGGGCGAGCGCCAGCAACAGCAGCGCGACGGTGACGATGGCCAGCGCGGCGGCCGCCCACGTCGGGTGGAAGTTCGGCTCGAAGCCGGCCGAGGTGAGGGCCAGGATCACCTGCTTCTCGGTGGTCAGGCTCGGCCGCGGAATCCAGAACAGCTGGCCTCCACCGCGGCTGGCCGCGAGCACCGCGAGAGGGATCCAGCACAGCGCGCACACGCCGAGCGCCGTGGCGACCCGCCGCCAGGCGTGCCGGCGCCAGGTCAGCGCGACCAGCTGCGCGAGCACGGCGAAAATCGCCACGAAGCTCATGTACACGGCGAGCGTCGTCAGCACCACGTAGGCGATCCAGGCGCGCCGTGGGCGGGCATCCGTCTCGACCAGCGCCGCGAACGCTGTGAACGAGCCCGCCACCAGCGCGACCATGAGCGCGTAGCCGCGCGCGTCCTGGCCCCAGAACACGAGCGGCAGGCTGACCGCGGTCAGCACCCCGGCGGCCAGCGCCACCCGCCGGTCGAACAGGCGCAGCGCGAGCAGGGCGACCGTGCCGGCAGCCGCGCCCGCCGCGAGCGCCGAGGGCAGTCGGATGACAAACGCGCCGTGCCCGAACCAGCCGATCAGCACGTGCGCCACCGCGTAGTAGCCGAGCATGTTGCCGCCGTCGTGGGCTATCGCGTGCCAGAACGCCGAGCCGTGCTGGCCGGCAATCGCCACGGTGGCGGCCTCGTCGAGCCACAGGCTGCGCGTGGTGAGCTCGATCAGGCACAGGGCGATGCCCAGCACGGCCGGTCCGGCAATGACCGCCACGTCCCACCACCCCCGGCGTGCGGAAGTGGGCCGTGCCTGCTCGGCCATCCGGACGGGCGCTGGGGAATTCGGCTCCGATCCGTCCGGGTAAGTCGAGGTAGCGGGGCCGAATTCCCTCAAGGAAATCCGGCCGATCCGCATCGAGGCTGCATCTGGTCGCGAGCCGGATTTCCCGCCATCAGGCCTCGGCCAGCGGACGCAATCGAGACGCCGTGACCGCTCCTCGCCGGCGCAGGGCCACGATGGCAATCGCGATGTACAGCACGACGAACGCCGGCGCGGTGTGCAGCGGGAAGGCGAGCACCCCGTCGGCCTTGACGACCAGCGGGCTCAGTACCAACGCGAACGGGAGCGCGCGCGAGGCCTGCGCTTCGGGGGTCGCCGCCAGCAACGCGAGCCCCCAGGTCAGGTACCACGGCCACGCCGCGGGGCCGCAGACCGCCGCCGCGATCAAGACGATCCCGAGGTGGCGCACGACGTTCTCCCGCCGGGTGCGCCACAGCAGGACCACTCCCAGCGCCGCCGCGACCGCGAACGCGACGACCGAAAGCGCCGACTCGAGTCCCCGCGCCCCGACCGGCACGATCTGCGCCACCGTCCACCCGAGCGCGGTCGCCGGCGTGATGGCCAGCCGGACCTTGGCCGGCGTCGAGAAGATCGAGCTCGACAGCCAGCCCAGCCCGAGTCCGCTCACCACGCTGATCGCGACCACCACGGCGACCGCGATCACCACGCCCCGCAGCCACGTCCTGCGATCCGCGTAGGCCACCAGGATGAACGGAATGGCCACCGCGGCCGGCAGCTTGATCGTCGCCGCCAGCGCACACAGCGCAATGCCCAGCAGCACCCGTCGCTCGATGGCGAAAGCGACGCCCGCGACCACCAGACCAATCATCAAGAGATCGTTGTGCGCCGCGGCCACCAACTCGAGCAGCACGAGCGGGCTCAGCAGCACGAGCCATGTCGCCCGTCCCTGCTCGGCGCCCAGCGAGCGCGCCAGCCGAGGCACGAACACCGCCAGCAGCGCGAGGCCGACGAGCTCGAGCGCGCGGATCAGCAACACGCCGGCCACGAGGCTCGCGCCGGTGAACGAGCTCACGATCCACAAGAACAGCGGGCCGTAGGGCGCGGTGGTGTGGCGCCAGAACGGCGACACCGCGCTCAGCACGTGCGCCTGGCCGTGCTGGGCGAGGACCGCCGGCGCGTCCCGATATGGATCCAGCCCGAGGTGCGCGAGGGCTCCCTGAGCCAGGTAGCTATAGGCGTCCTGGCTGAACAGCGGCGCGGTCACGGCCAGCGGCGCGCACCACGCCGCCGCGATGACCCACACCCTTCGCGGCGTCAGCGCGAGACGTCCGAGCGCGAGCCACGCGACCGCCAGCGCCAGGATCCCGGCGTAGAAGAGCGCGGCATCGCCACCGAACGTCGGGTGATACCACCAGCCGACGGGTCCGCCGGCGAGCTGCGGCCCGGCCAGGGCGACGGCCAGCGACCCGGCCAAACCCAGTCCGGCCCAGGCCCAGACGGCCTGCTGTGCTCGGGTGGCGGTCTGCGGCATCCCGGACATTGTCGCCCGGGAGCCGCAGAGTTACGCCAAGGTGGCTACCAGAAGAACGGGAACGAGCCGCCCGTGAACGGGTCGAAGGGCCCGTTGTCGCCGGACAGCGGTGCCGGCTCATACGGGATGAACGCCGGGGCGCCGAAGGCACCGAGGCCCGTGGCGTTGGCCGCCGCGTCGAGCGCGGCCGGGTCGGCCAGGTGATCCCAGCGCCCGGTCTGCACCCGCTGCTGGACCGCCTGCACCCCGGCCACCAGCTCGGACGGGGTGAAGTTGCAGTGCAGCTGGCGCTGGACGAACGCCTGCCGGAGCAGATCGCTGCGCCCGGCGAATGCGACCGTCCGGCGGTAGTAGTTCTCCTGCTGCACCGGCACGAGCTGGTCGGAGATCGTGTGCATGTCGAGCTCGGGCACCTGGAGCCGGCCCGTCGGCACCGAGGTCTCGGTGAGCGAGCGGACCGCGGCGGGGTCAGCCGTGGTGTCCGCATGGCGGGTCAGGTTCTCGAGGTCTGCCCACAGGTTGAGGTGCGCCTGGCGGTACAGGCTGATCACCTCGGGCGCGTACGGCGACTTCGCGAGCAACAGGCCGAAGTTCACGTCCTTGTCCCAGGCCGCGTTGCCGCCATCGGCCTGCTCGATGTAGTACCGGCCGAACTCGACGAAGTCCATCGTGGTCTGGATCGGAGACGTCCCGCCGGCCTTGTTGCCGAACTCGATCGCGTACTGCCCGGCCTCCTGGGCGCCGTAGTCGTTCGGCGCCGGCATCGGCTGACCGACCGGCCAGGTGGCCACGTTCATCAACGACATCGCGAGCGCCAGGCGTGCCTTGCCGGCCGGAGTCTGCTGGGCCGTCGCCGCGAGGTTGTCCAGCGGGTACGCGGTGTTGAACAGCGCGTCGGTGACCGGGTTCGTGAAGTTGACCAGCTTGAGGTTGCCGGTACCGAGCAGCTGGCTCATCGCGTACTCGCCGTCCAGCTGGTAGTTGTTGAGCTGGACCGCGCCGGCGACGATCCCGCAGGTGGTCAGCGCCGCCTGCAGGCGCCCGTTCGCGTGCTCGTCCTCGAGCGAGCTGATCAGGCCGCCCATCGATGTGCCCACAGCGAAGACGTGGGCCGGTGCGTGGGGCAGGACGGTGTGCTCGACCGTGCCCAGCGCCTGGAACTGATCGCTCAGCGCGCTATCCAGCGCCCACCACGAGCCGTTGGGGTCGTACGAGGACCCGACCATCGCATAGCCGTCGGCGAGCAGCGCCGCCTTGGTGTTCGGGTCCGGCGCGTCGGCCGCCACCGGCGGCCCGAAGCCGTGGCTGTAGAGGAGCAGCGTGCCGTTCCACGGCGAGGGCACATCGGCGATCCACTGCCCGCCGTCGGCGGTCGTGCCCGAGTAGCTCGTGGACGTCGCCGCCTGAGCCTGCGACGCGGCTGGGATGGCCGCCAGGATTCCGACCGCCACGAGCGCGATCACTGCCTTACGTCCGATCACGAAACCCTCCCTCTGGGTTCACCGGCGTTGTTTGCGCGGCAACCCTATGCCGATCGCAAGTCGCTTGTCAATGCGATTGCGGTTGCTTACACAACCGCGATAGCGACTAATGTTGCGAGCCGTGACGCGCGCGGTCACGGCACAGGTGGGCTCGGCCGAGGCGACGACGGCGCCCCGAGTGGGCTACCTCGTCTACCGGGTGGAGCGACGGCTGCGCGGGCGGCTGGACGAGGAGCTGCGCCTGCTCGGAGTCTCGACCCCCGAGTACATGACGCTCAGCCTGCTGCGCGAGCGCGACGGCTTGTCCTGCGCACAGCTGGCCCGCTGGGCGATGGTCACCCCCCAGGCGATGAACCTGGTGATCTCCGCGCTCGAGCGGCGCAAGCTGATTCGCCGCCGGCCCGATCCCAGGCACCGTCGCGTCCTGCGAGCGTCGGTCACGGCCAAGGGGCTCGAGATGCTCGAGCGCTGCGATCGTTCCGTGGACGGGATCGAGGCCGACATGCTCGGCGACCTTCCGCCCGAGACGATCGAGGTCGTGCGCGCCGCGCTGAGATCGTTGGCCCATTCGCTGCACGTGACCAACCCGTCTCCCCGGCCCCGGCCGCTCGGCGGGACTCGCTAGGCCGCATGGCCTCGGGGCGCCTGTTCGCCGGCCTGTTCGCGCATGGCGAGACGGCGGCGGAGGTCGGCGACGCCGCCCTCGCGGAAGCGATGGTCGAGGTCGAAGTCGCGCTGCTTCAGGCGCTGGCCGACCTCGACCTGGCCCCGCGGGAGGCGGCTGACGAGCTCGCCCAGGCGCTCGCCACGGGCCGTCTCGTCCTCGACCTCGACGAGCTGGGGCGGGCCGCCGGGGAGCAGGGCACGCCCGTGCCGGGGCTCCTGCGTGCGCTGCGTCTCCAGCTGTCGGACACCGCCTCGGCTCATCTGCACACCGGCGCCACCAGCCAGGACGTCGTCGACACCGCGATGATGCTCGTCTGCCGGCGGGCGCTCGATCGGATGATCTCCGACCTCGACGCGGCGGCCGACGCATGCGCCGCGCTCGCGCGGCGCCACCGCGACGCGATCGTTCCGGGGCGCACGCTGCTCCAGCAGGCGATCCCGGTCACCTTCGGGCTCAAGGCGGCGGTCTGGCTGTCCGGCCTGGACGGCGCGCTGGCCGAGCTACGCGCGGTCCGTGACCGCGACCTCGCGGTGCAGTTCGGCGGCGCGGTCGGCACGCTGGCCAGCCTGGGCAACCGCGGCCTCGAGGTGGCCGCACGCCTGGGCGAGCGCCTCCAGCTCACCGTGCCCGACGTTCCCTGGCACACCGTACGGCTCCGGCCGACGCGGATCGCCGCCGCGCTCGGTCAGACGCTCGGCGTGCTCGGCAAGATCGGGCGCGATGTCGTGCTGCTCGCCCAGAGCGAGGTGGCCGAGGTGACCGAGGGGGGTGGCGAGGGTCGCGGCGGCTCCTCGACCATGCCGCACAAGCGCAACCCGGTGGGTGCGATCGGGCTGATCGCCTGCGCCCAGCGTGGCCCGGGCCTGGTCGCCACGATGCTCGCGGCGATGCTCCAGGAGCACGAGCGTGGCGCCGGCGGGTGGCAGGCCGAATGGGAGACGCTGCTGGACCTGCTCCGTCTGACCGGCTCGGCCGTCGCGATCGCTCGCGAGCTGCTGGCCGGGCTCGACGTCGACCCTGACAAGATGCGCGGCGCCATGGACCTGACCGGAGGGCTGGTGATGAGCGAGAGCGTGGCGGCCGCGCTGTCGTCTTCACTCGGGCGCTCCGCCGCCCAGGCGCTGGTCGAGCAGGCGGCACGCGGTGCGGTCGAATCCGGGCGCGAGTTTCGGGACGTGCTCCTCGAGCTGCCCGAGGTTGCGGACGGGCTGGGTGCGGAGCGCCTCGATGCCGCGCTCGACCCGGCCGGGTACCTCGGCGTCACCGCCCAGCTGATCGACCGCGCGCTGGAGGCTCATGGTGGCCGCTGAGCTCAACTACGAGCTGGAGGGACCCGAAGGCGCACCGGTCGTCGTGTTCACCGGCTCGCTCGGCACCGACATCACGATGTGGCAGCCGCAGTCGGACCGTCTGCGCGAGCACTTCCGCACGCTCCGCTATGAGATCCGCGGCCACGGGCGCTCGGCCGTGCCGCCGGGCCCCTACTCGATGGACGACCTCGGGTCGGATCTGGTCGCGCTGCTCGACCGGCTCGAGATCGAGCGCGCGTCCCTGTGTGGGCTTTCGATCGGCGGGATGATCAGCATGTGGACGGCCGCGCGCGTCCCGGAGCGGATCGAGCGCGTCGTCCTCTGCTGCACCTCGGCCCGGCTCGGTCCGCCCGAGAGCTGGCACGAGCGCGCGGCCACCGTGCGGGACGGCGGCGTCGGCGCGGTCGCCGATGCGGTGTTGCAACGCTGGTTCACGCCGGGATTCCGCGAGGCCCACCCCGAGGTGATCGAGGGCATGCGCCAGATCCTCGCGGCCACGCCCCGCGAGGGCTACGCCGGCTGCTGCGAGGCGATCGCCGCCATGGATCTGACCGGGGATCTGCCCTCGATCGCGGCGCCGACGCTGGTCGTGGCCGGCGAGCACGACCCGTCGACCCCGCCGGAGCACGGGCGCCGGATCGCCGAGCTGATCCCGGGCGCCCGGTTCGAGGTCGTCTCGAACGCGGCGCACCTGGCCAGCGTCGAGCGCCCCGATCTGACCACGATGACGATCCTGAGGTTCCTGAGCGATGAGTGACTTCGACACCGGAATGAAGACGCGCCGCGAGGTGCTGGGCGATGCCCACGTGGACCGGGCCACCGCGAACGCGGGCAGCTTCGGGCAGCCCTGGCAGGAGTTCATCACCCGCTATGCCTGGGGCGGGGTGTGGTCGCGCCCCGGGATCGACCGGCGGATGCGCAGCGCGGTCACGCTGGCCGCCCTGATCTCGATGCGGGCCGAGAACGAGATCGGCATGCACGTCCGGGCCGCCCTGCGCAACGGCCTGACCGTCGAGGAGATCACCGAGATCTTCATCCACACCGCCGTGTACGCCGGCGTACCAGCCTCCAACTCCGCCTTCGCGGTGGCGCGTAAGATCCTCGAAGAGGAGGGTGCAATCGACTGAGTTGGTTCGCACGGCAGGGCGCCGGACGGTCGCCCGGGGCGGCCTATACTTGCCTCACCCCACGATCTAGGAGCTGTACGTGCAGGAGATGGTCATCTACGGCGTGAGCTTCGACATGGTCGGAAAGCAGCCGATCGTGTTGCTCAAGACCGTCGAAAACAACAAGTTCCTGCCGATCTGGATCGGCCATCCGGAGGCCGCGGCGATCCTGATGAAGCTCCAGGGGGCCTCGACGCCACGCCCGATGACCCATGACCTGCTTTCCGACGTCCTCGGCGAGCTCGAAGTGGAGTGCACCCGCGTCGCCGTCACCGAGCTGCGCGAGAACACCTTCTACGCCTCGATCAGCCTTCGCGTCAACGGCCGCGAGCTCGAGATCGACTCCCGCCCCAGCGACGCGCTTGCCCTGGCGGTCCGCGCCGGCGCCCCGATCTACGCCGCCGACGAGGTCATCGCCGAGTCCGCCATCGAGTTCGAGCACGAGGTCGAGGACACCGAGGAAGTCGTCGAGAAGTTCAAGGACTTCCTCGACCACGTGACGCCGGAAGACTTCGCCGGCGAGTAGGCCGGCCGCTCGCCGCATCCACTCGGGTCACCCGGTCCTGTCCGGACGGGGTACCCGGCCCCAGGGACGCCGAGCGCAGCGAGGCCCAACCCCCGAGGCCCAATCCCCCCAACCCGAGTGTCGACGCGCGCCGTTTCTCGCCGTCGGGTCTAGGCGACGCGGACCGCGCCGGCCGCGGCCACGATCCGCCCGATCAGCTCGTCGAAGCCGATCCCGGCCGCGTCGGCCGCCTGGGGCAGCAGGCTGGTCTCGGTCAGCCCGGGGATCGCGTCGGCCTCGAGCACGTAGAGCTCGTCGGTGTCGGCCTCGAGCATCAGGTCGACCCGCGCGAAGCCCGAGCAGCCGAGCAACGCGTACACCTCGAGCGCGATCGCGCTTGCCCGCGCGGCCACCGGCTCGTCGAGCGCGGCCGGGCAGACGAACCGGGTGCGCCCGATCTCGTAGCGGGCCTCGAAGTCGTAGAAGTCCTCCTGCTCGGGCACCGCCTCGACGATCGGCAGCGCGCGCGGCGTTCCCTCCTCGTCGATGATCGACACGGCCAGATCGCGGCCGGCAACGTAGCGCTCGAGCAGCACTTTGCGGTCATAGGAGAACGCCGCGACGAGGGCTGAAGGAACATCCGCCGGCGTGCGGGCGAACTTGATGCCGAGGGCCGAGCCCTGCCCCGCCGGCTTGACCACGATCGGGAACTGGAGGCGCTCCTCGATCGCCGGCAGGGCGTGCGCGGCGCCGAGCTCGCGGAAGGCGGTCTCGCTGAACGCGTAGAAGTCGGGGGTGGGGATGGCCAGGTCGCGCATGGCGTGTTTGGCCAGCACCTTGTCCGCCGCACGAATGCAGGCCGACACGCCCGACCCCGTGTGGGCGATTCCCATCACCTCGAGCAGCTCCTGAACCGTCCCGTCCTCGCCGTCGCGGCCGTGCAGGGCGACGAACGCGAGGTCGGGCTGGGCATCGGTCAGCCGCTCGACCAGGTCGGCGCCCACGTCGATCGGCAGCACCTCGTGGCCGAGGCGCTCGAGTGCGTCCTCCACCCGGGCGCCGGACTTCAGCGACACCTGGCGCTCGAGCGAGCGACCGCCCTTGAGGACCACGATGCGACTCATGCTTATGCCCGTTTGCGCCGGAGCGGAAGGACCCGCGCGGGTTCCTCGGAGCGTTCACGAACCGGTTCGGGCTCGCGGCGCGCCGGCGTGCGGGAGATGGTGCCGGTCAGCGTGCCGTACAGCTCAACCTGCTCGCGCACGACCTCGCCGATCCGCCGGATCCCCTCTCGGATGTCGTCCTCGCCGACGCCCGAGAAGTTCAGCCGCATGGCCGAGCCGCCCCGCCCGTCCACGAACGCGGCGCGGCCCGGCACGAACGCTACGTGCTCCTCGAGTGCCCGCGCGAGCAGGTCGGTGGTGTCGATGTAGTCGGGGAGGGTGGCCCAGATGAACAGGCCGCCCTGCGGATGGGTCCACTCCGCCTCGCGCGGGAAGTGCTCGGCCAGCGCGTCGAGCATCACGTCGCGCCGCCGGCGGTAGATCTCGTTGACCGACCTGACGTACTCCTCCCAGGGGCCGGACTCGAAGTAGGCCGAGACGAAGTACTGCGAGATCGAGGACGAGCACAGGTCGGCGGCCTGCTTGCCGAGGTTCATCTTGGACAGCACCGGTCCCGGCGCGCACGCCCACCCCAGCCGCACCCCGGGGGAGAGGATCTTCGAGAACGTGCCGGCGTAGACGATGAACTCGTCGTCGAGCGAGCGCAGCGTGGGCAGCGGCGCTCCCTCGTAGCGGAGCAGGCCGTACGGGTTGTCCTCGAGCACGAGCAGCTCGCGCTCGGAGGCGATCCGCACGATGTCGTGCCGGCGCTCGAGCGACATCGTCACGCCGGCCGGATTGTGGAAGTTGGGGACCGTGTAGATGAACTTGGGGCGCTGTCCCGAGCGATCGAGAGCGTCGAGCGTGGCGGCGAGCTCATCGGTCCGCATCCCGTCGCGGTCCATCGTCACCTGCACCACGGTGGCCTGGTAGGTGCTGAAGGTGGGGACCGCGCCCGGATAGGTCGGGGCCTCGCACACGACCACGTCGCCGGGGTCGAGCAGCGTCTTGCACACCAGGTCGATCACCTGCTGACCGCCGGTGGTCACGAGCATCTCGTCCTCGTCGGCTTCCATGGCCTCGGCGCGCATCACCTCGGCGATGCAGCGCTTGACCACGCCGAGTCCCTCGGTGGGCCCGTACTGGAGGGCGCGCGAGCACGAGTTGGCCGCCACCGTGCTCATCACCGATGCGTAGGAATCAGGCGGGAAGGTCGAGGTGTCGGGCAGGCCGCCGGCCAGGGAGATCACGTCGTCGCGCTCGGTCAGCGCCATCAGGTCGCGCATGGCCGAGGACTTCATTACCTTGGTGCGCTCCGCGAACAGCGCCGCGTAGCGCTCGATGTCCCTGGCGGTTGATCGCGGGCGGCGGGAGCCGGGGCTCATCGTGCCCTCTCCTCTATCGTCACGGGTGGTCACGGTACAGCAACGGTGCATCTCGTTTTCGACATCTGCCAGGGCATCGGCGTCGCCGCGGCGGTCGGCGTTCGCCCGTTCCTTCCGGCGCTGGTGACCGGGGCGCTCGCGGCCGGGAATATCGAGATCCACTTCAGCCACACGGATTACTCTTTTCTGCAGAGCTGGCCGTTCCTGCTTGCCATGGCAGTCTGCGTGGCGATTGGGCTCGCCCTCGCGACCAGGATGGGGGCGGCCAACCGGACCACGGCCGAGTCGGTGATCGGGGCGATCTCGGTTGCCCTGGGAGCGTTGTTCTTCGCCGGATCGCTCGCGCGGGGCCATTACGCGGCCTGGCCGGGGCTGATCGGCGGGGTCGTGTGTGCGGCGGTGGGAATCGCCGCCAGCCTCCCGCTGCTGCGACGGGTGCGGGCGCGGCTGGACGCCGAGGCGGCCGGAGCGCTGCCCCTGCTGGCGGAGGTCGCCGCGGCCCTCGCGGCCGGGCTGTCGGTGATCGCGCCGCCGGTCGGCGTGATCGTCCTTGGCCTGCTCGTCTGGCTCCTGCTGGCCGGCCGGCGCCGCGATGAGCAGAAGTACATGGGCCTGAGAATCCTGCGTTGAGCGGTCCCGATCCGGGGACGATGCCGTCGTGAGCGCGCCCAAGAAGCCACGCGCCGGAAAGTCGACCGACGACGCCAGGCCGCGGCGCACCGGCGGTTCCGCGCGCGCCGGCAACGCTCCCCGCGCCGGTGCCGACCCCGGCGAGGGCAAGGCGCCCCATCCCGGCAAGAAGCTCGTGCTGGTCGTGATCGACGCGCTAAAGCCGGCGATGCTCGACCGGGCGATCGCCAATGGCCGCGCGCCGGCGCTGGCCCGCATCCGGCGCGACGGCTGCTACGTCGATGAGTGCGCGGCCGCCTTCCCGTCGGTCACCCCGGTTTGCGCCGCCACCATCACCACCGGCGTGGGCCCCGACCGGCACGGGATCCCCAGCATGAACTGGTACCACCGCGAGGAGGGTCGCTACATCGAGTACGGCTCGAGCTTCTCGGCCAGCCGCCAGTTCGGCGTGCTGCGCTCGCTCACCGACACGGTGTACCGGATGAACGCCGAGCATCTCTCGCACGAGGTCGAGACGGTGTTCGAGACGCTCGACGACGCCGACGTCCGCACCGCCGGCACCACCTACCTGATCTACCGCGGCCGCCACCATCACGAGGTCTCCAACGAGACGGCGCTGGCCCGGATCGTGACCTCGACCCTGTTCCGGCGCACGATCGACGGGCCTCGCGAGCTGTTCTACGCGGATCTGTACGCCAGCCGGCGCACCGGCTGCCGGGGTCAGCTCGGGATGCCCGGAATCCGCGACCAGCACACCGGCTGCGTGGGCGCCTACCTGGTCGAGCACGACCTGTTCGACTTCATGCTGTTCTCGCTGCCCGACAACGACGCCTGGTCGCACAAGAACGGGCCGCACGCGCAGGTCACCTCGATCGCGAACGCCGACCGCCAGCTCGAGCGACTGATGCACGCCGGCGGAGGGCCCGACGAGTTCCTCGACAACTACGCGGTGATCGTCACCTCCGACCACTCGCAGGCCGCGGTCGAGGAGCGGATCCGCCTCGACCGGGCGTTCGCCGATTTCGACGTGGCCACCCGCAACGCCGCGCGTTCGGCGAACGCGGAGGTGGCGCTCAGCCCCGCCCAGCGCTCGGCAATGATCTACGCCCTGGACGACGAGCGGCGCGAGGACACCGTGGCCCGCTCGGTCGAGGCGGCCTGCGGGCTGGACGGCGTCGACCTGGCGCTGTGGTTGACCGGGCCAAATCGGGAGGAAGCGGTGGTCCGCAGCCGGCGGGGCGAGCTTCGCTTCGCGCCGGGGAATGAGGTCGAGGACGACCGCGGCGAGCGCTGGGACGTCGAGGGGGACCTGGCCGCGCTGCGGGGCGAGATCCAGGACGGGCGCTTCCTGTGCAGCGAGTATCCGGATGCCCTGGCCCGCATCTGGTCGGCCCTGAACTGCCCGAACTCGGGGGACATCCTGCTCTCGGCCGCACCCGGCTACGAGTTCGTCGACTGGGGCGGCGCCGACCACGTGGGGGGCGGCAGCCACGGCTCGCTGCATCGGACCGACTCTCTCGGCGCGCTACTCTGGTGCGGCACCGGACCGGCCTCGGCCGCCGCCCGCGGACGCTGGTCGCTGTGCGACGTGGCGCCCATGGTCCGGGAGCATTTCGGGATTACGGACCCCGGCTCCGGGATGATCAGCCATCGAACATCCGGGTTAGAAGCCGATTAGTCCCCGTCGAAATACTGACGCTAGGCCGACATTCCGCCGATACATTCCCCGACGATGTCCGACGACCTAACCACGACCGTGTCGCTGCGCGCCCACGCCCGCCCGGGCCAGGGTTCGAGCAACCCCGTGCTTCGGGTCCGCCACGGCATGCGCCAGACCCACAACTGGCTCCAGCTGGCCCGCTTCGGCGCGGTCGGCGCCAGCGGCTACGTGGTCAACCTGGTGGTATTCGCGGTCTGCGTTCACCTTCTGTCCATCGACTACCACCTCTCGGCGGTCATCGCCTGGGCCGTTTCGGTCCTGAACAACTTCTGGCTGAACCGGCACTGGACGTTCGATGCCAAGCAGGATCACCCGGTTCTCCAGGCCGTGCGCTTCTTCACGATCTCGCTGGTGGCGTTCGGCTTCACGTACGTGACGCTGGTGCTGCTGGTCGACGCCGGGATGATGAAGGTGCTCGCTCAGGCGATCGCGATCGTCGCCGGCACGCCGCTGTCGTTCGTCGGGCAGAAGCTTTGGAGCTTCCGGGCCTAGTTGCTGGTCTCCGGGCTCCGAAGCTTGCCGCGCTCTTCGTAGCGTCACTCCTCACGGCGATCTTCGCCGTGGCCTCGTTGCCCGGCTCGGCTCGGGCCGCCACCACGACGACCGGGACCGGCGGCACGGCCTCCCCGCAGCTGGGCGTCGTTAGCGGGCAGACCCGGGCCATCACCGGAGCCGCGCAGACGACCACGACGGTCACGACGACGACCACGGTGGCCGATCCGAACACGCCGGTGCTCGTCACCTCCCAGACCGTCCCGCCCAAGGGCTACCACCTGAACGCCAACCAGGTGGAGCGGATCGCCGCCGCCACCCTGGCCATCAAGGCCGAGCTCCACCGCCATCCGGACGCCACGCCCTACGAGTACACCAAGGGCCCCGGGCAGTGGCAGGTGAGTTGGTTCTCCTCGGGCAAGCACCAGGTCGAGCTCGCCCAGGTCTACATCGATGACGCCACCGGCGCGGTCACGCAGGTCTGGACCGGTTTTCAGGTGGCCTGGACGATGGCCCGCGGCTACGCCGGCGCGTTCGGGCGCCGTGTAAACGCGTGGTACGTGTGGGTGCCGCTCTGCCTGCTGTTCGTGGCGCCGTTCATCCCCTGGCGGCGGACGCGCGTGCGGCCCGACGGGCGGCGCCGGCGCGCCTGGTCGCTGCTGCACGTCGACCTGCTGGCGCTCCTCGGCCTGTCGATCTCGCTGGCCCTGTTCAACCACGCCGAGATCGGGCTCTCGACGCCGCTCCTCTACCCGTTCATGCTGTACCTGCTGGTACGCATGCTGCTGCTTGGCTTCGGCCGCGGACGCCCGCACGAGCCATTGCGTCTGTTTGTCCCGGTTGCCTGGCTGGCCATCGGCACGATCTTCCTGGTCGGCTTCCGGATCGGGTTGAACGTGGTCAACTCGAACGTGATCGACGTCGGCTACGCCGGCGTGATCGGGGCCGACAAGCTGATCCACGACAAGCCGCTGTACGGGAACTGGCCCAAGGACAACGCTCAGGGCGACACCTACGGCCCGGTCGCCTACTACGCCTACGTCCCGTTCCGGGCCATCTTCGGGTGGAGCGGCACCTGGGACGACCTGCCCGCCGCCCACGCCGCGGCGATCGTGTTCGACCTGCTCACGCTGTTCGGGCTCTACTGGCTGGGCCGCCGGGTGCGGGGGCCGAACCTGGGAGTCGTGCTGGCCTACGCCTGGGCGGCCTATCCGTTCACGCTGTGGACGCTCAGCTCGAACACCAACGACGCGCTCGTGTCGCTCCTGCTCGTCGTCACGCTGCTCGTGATCACCTCGGCGCCGGCGCGCGGCGTGGCCGGCGCCCTGGCCGGGCTGACCAAGTTCGCGCCGCTGGCCCTGGCCCCGCTGTTCCTGCGCGGCGTCGACCCGCCACCGCGCCGCCGCGCGGTCGTCGGCTATGTCGTCGCCTATGCCCTGACCGTCGTCGTCGTGATGGCGCCCGTGCTGCTCGACGACAACCTGCGCGCGTTCTGGCACGACACGATCTCCTACCAGGCCGGGCGCACCTCGCCGTTCTCGATCTGGGGCCTGTGGGGCGGCCTGGGGATCGAGCAGCACCTGGTCCAGGGCGCCACCGTCGCGCTCGCCATCGCGGTCATGTTCGTCCCCCGCCGGCGGGGTCTGATCGAGGTCGCCGCCCTCGGCGCCGCGATCATCATCGCCCTCCAGCTCGGCGCCGCCTACTGGCTGTATTCCTACATCGTCTGGTTCTACCCGCTGGTGGCGGTGGCGCTGTTCGGCAGCTACCCCTCCGAGCTGGGACGAGCCGTCTCGGCCGCCTTCGGCGAGCGCCCGGTCGAGGCCGCTCCGGTGGCCGTCGCCGGCGCCCCCTGATCACGTCCCGCCACCCGAGGCTGCTTAACCCGTCACGTCACGCCCACCCGCGCGCGCCACGGCTCCAGACCGCCCTGGGCCGGCGCGCCGGGATCGTCCCTAGACCACCCCAGGCGCCGGCTCGAGCACCTGCTCGATCGTCACCGCGTGCATCGGCGCGTCCGCCCGGATGACCACGGCGTTCAGCCACGGGTCGTCGGTCGAGGTCTCGAACCGGACCGGCATCTGCGTCACCATCGACGCCAGCGCCTGCTCGCGCCGCACCCCGATCACCCCACCGCGTGGCCCGGTCATCCCGACATCGCTGATGTAGGCGGTTCCCCCGGGCAAGACGCGGGCGTCGGCGGTCGGTATGTGCGTGTGGGTGCCGACCACGGCGGTGACCCGCCCGTCCAGGTGCCATCCCATCGCCACCTTCTCGCTCGTCGCCTCGGCATGCATGTCGACCAGGACGTGGTCGACCTTCCCGGTCAGGGCGTGCAGTGTGGCATCCGCCTCCGGAAAGGCGGGCCGCCCCGCCTTCATGAACAGGTTCCCCGACAACGAGATCACCCCGAGCCGAACTCCTCCCGGCCCCTCCACGACGCACCACCCGTGCCCCGGCTGGCTGGCCAGGAAGTTGGCCGGCCGGAGGATCCGGTCCTCCTCGTCCAGGTACGGATAGATCTCGCGGTGTCGGTAGGTGTGGTTGCCCAGCGTGATCACGTCGACGCCGGCGGCGAGCATCTCCCGCGCGATCTTGGGCGTGATCCCCACTCCGCCGGCGGCGTTCTCGCCGTTGACGACGACGAAGTCGGGCGCGTAGCGGTCGCGCAGTCCAGGCAGCAGGGCCAGCAGCGTGCGCTTGCCGATCCCGCCGACCACGTCGCCGACGAACAGGATGCAGACGGTTTCATTCATGTCTTGTGGGCGCTCATACTTCCAGTTGCATGGCTTTGAGGTTTCCCAGGCGTTCGGGTCGAGCCGCGCCGGGCGCCGGCGACAGCGAGACGATGCCTGAGGCGCGCGGGCTCGGCGACGGCTTCGACGGGCCCTCCGGGACGCACGAGCAGCCACGCCGGCACGGCGACGAACCGGGCACACGGGACGACGAGCCGGGCTCGACGCCGGACCCTCTCGCCGATCCCGATCGCCCTCTCGCCGATCCCGATCGCCCTCTCGCCCAGCCCGGTGCGCCGGTGGCCCCAGTCGTCGTCCCGCGCTGGATCCAGCTGGTCGTGCTCCCGCTCGCCTTGCTCGCCCTGTGGGCGCTGGCCCGTGCGGCCGGGACCGTGCTGCTCATCTTGCTGGCCGCGAGCATCGTGGCGTTGATCCTCAACCCGCTGATCAGGAAGCTCGTCCGGCGCCGGATCCCCCGTGGCATCGCGATCTTTCTCGTCTACGTCGGCTTCTTTGCCTTCATCGCTGGCCTCGGGGTGATCCTGGCCAATCCGATCAGCACGCAGGTCAGCCGGCTCGAGCGCGACGTCCCGCAGTACATCAAACAGGCCAATCACAGCCTGGCCAGCCTGCAGCGCTGGCTCGACGCCCGCGGGATCAAGGTGCAGATCCAGCAGCAGGGTCACACCGCGCTCCAGACGCTCGAGAAGAACATCCTCAAGCGCTCGAGCGACATCGTGTCGTTCTCGCGCGACCTGCTGACCCAGATCGTCACCACCGGGTTCGACCTCGTCCTCACCTTGGTCCTGTCGATCTACCTGCTGGTCTACGGCGACGACATCGGCCGGCTCGTCCGGCGGGTCATGCCGCCCGGCGACGGCACCCCCGATGACGACTTCCCGCTGCTCGTCCAGCGCGCCGTGTTCGGCTACGTGCGTGGCCAGCTGCTGTTCAGCCTGATCATGGGCGCGAGCGCCGCGGTGGCGCTGTGGATCTTCGGCGTGGTCGGCATCTTCCCCGCCGGCGCCCACTACGCACTGTTCTTCGGCGGCTTCTATGGGCTGATGGAGTTCATTCCGTACATCGGTCCGATCATCGGCCCGCTGCCGGCGGTGCTCGTGGCGCTGTTCGCCAGCCCGATCAGCGCGGTGTGGGTGATCCTCCTGTTCATCGCCCTGCAGCAACTCGAGGGTCATGTCGTGGCGCCGCAGGTGTTCCGGATCTCGCTGCGGATCAACCCGATCCTGGTCATCCTGGCGCTGCTGATCGGCTTCCAGCTCTACGGGATCGCCGGCGCGCTGCTCGCCCTGCCGATCGCGGCCGTGATCCGCCAGACCGTTGTCTACCTGCGACGGCACCTGGTCCTCGAACCATGGGGGACGCCCGGCTCCGGCGTCATCACCGGTGTGGGCGTCGATCGCTGCCCGGATTGTGGCGCGCCCACCAGCCCCCGGGATGCCTACTGTCGCTCGTGCGGCGCCTCGCTCGAGCCTCGGGTGCGGATGCCCGGATAGTGCGGAGCCGGAGGGTATGAACGCGGTCTGCTGAGCGGCGGCGCGGTGGCGCGCTGGGCCGCCCGGCACAAGCTATTGGCCGGGTGGTCGTTCACCAGGTCCCCCTGACCCCGGGGCGCGTCTCCTGACCCCGAGGCCTCCGAGGCGCGGCGATGCGCGCGCTAGCCTGGGGCGCGCCTTGTCCACCGGTACGCGAACGGCGCAGCAGACGGCCACGGTGGCCGCGCGGGGGCTCACCAAGCGCTTCGGCGCGCGCACCGCTCTGGACAGCGTCAGCTTCGAGCTTCACCCCGGCGAGGTCGTGGGGATCATCGGGCCCAACGGCGCCGGCAAGACCACGCTGCTCTCGATCCTGGCCGGCGCAGTTGAGCCCACCGAGGGCGAGGTCGTGCGCGACACGACGAAGCGCTTCGGCTGGGTGCCTCAGGAGCCCGCGCTCTACTCGAAGCTGTCGGTGGCCGAGAACCTGCGGCTGTTCGCGCGCCTCGAGCGGGTCAAAGACCCGGACCAGGCCGTCAAGGCCATGCTCGCCCAGACGGGCCTCGAGGACCGCGCCGGCGAGGAGGTCGGCCGCCTCTCGGGCGGTAACCAGCAGCGCGTCAACATCGCGATCGGCCTGCTCTGCGAGCCGCCTGCGCTGCTCCTGGACGAGCCGTCGGCCTCGCTCGATCCGCGCCAGCGCGAACGTCTGTGGGAGTTCATCGGCGCCCTGGCGGATCGTGGTACCACGGTCGTGTTCTCGACCCACAACGTGTCCGAGGCCGAGCGCAACGCCACGCGGATCCTCGTCCTGGGCGACGGGGAGCTCCTGTTCGCCGGCTCGCCGTCGGAGTTCGAGCGAGCGGTCACTCCGAGCGAGGCCTCAGCCGATGACCGACCGGCCGACTTTGAAACCGCGTTCGTGCGCTTCCTGCACGATCGCGGCCACTGACCCGCGGACCGATGCGCTGGCTGCTCATCAAAGACCTCCAGATCCTCAAGCGCTCGCCGCTGCTCGTCGCGCTGCTCGTCGTCTATCCGGTCGTGATCGCGCTGATGATCGGCTTCGCGCTCTCCAGCCCGCCCGGCAAGCCCACGGTGGCGCTGTACGACGCGGTGCCGACGGGGAGTGGTGCGTTGAGCATCGGCAACCAGAAGATCAACATCGCCCACTACGCCAACCAGCTGTTCGAATCGATCACCCCGATCCGGGTGAACTCGCGTGACGAGGCGATTGCCAAGGTGCGGAGCGGTCAGGCCCAGGCCGCGCTGATCATCCCGGCCGACATCGTCGGGCAGATCAACGGCCTGGTCACGCAGGGGGTGGGTAGTCCGACGGTCGAGCTGATCCTGAACTCGAGGGACCCGCTCGAGCGCCAGTTCGCCCAGCAGGCCATCGCCGCCCGCGCCACCCAGGTTGAGCAGGCGGTCTCCAAGCAGGTCCTGCGGGTGGCGGTCAACGATCTCCAGCAGGTGCTGAACGGCGGCAAGCTCGAGTTCCTGGGTCAGAACGTCCCGCTGCTCGGCCTGCACAACGCGCGCGCGATCGTCCAGGGCACGATCGCCTCGCTTCCGGCCGACTCACCGCTGAAACCCGCCCTCAAGCAGGTGGTCAACTTCGCCGACCTGGCCATCGGCGGGCTGGGCTTCGCCTCGCCGGTGCTCAGCTCGATCGGCTCCCCGCTGACGATCAAGCAGACCGAGCTGGCCGGGAAGACCACGCCGACCGACACCTACGCCGCCGCGATTGCCGTGATCGTGTCGCTCATGTTCGTCGGCGTGCTGCTGGCCGCCGGGCTGCTGGCGCTCGAGCGCTCCGAGCACGCGTACTCCCGCCTCGTGCGCGGACTGATCAGGCCCGAGGGCCTGCTGTCGGAGAAGGTCCTGCTGGCGGCGGCGGGCGCGGCCGGAGTCACGCTGCTCATGTCGGCCTTCGTGTCGCTGTTCGTCCACCTCGAGTGGGCGCGCTTCCCGCTCTGGGTGGCGGCGCTCGTTCTGGGCGGCCTCGCCTTTGCCGCCCTCGGCGTGGCCATCGGCGGCCTGGCCCGGGAGGTGAGCGTGGCCTCGTTGCTGGCATTCGTGCTCTCGCTGCCGGTCGCCTTCGTCGCCCTCGTGCCGGGCGACGCGGTGTCGGGCACGCTCAAGACGGTCCTCGACGTGATCGCGTTCCTGTTCCCGTTCAAGGCCGCGCTTCAGGCGATCACGAATGCGTTCACCGGCGCCGCCCCCGGGATCGGCTGGCCGCTCGTGCACCTGGCGGTGCTCACGCTCGTGTTCGGCGCGCTGGCCCGGCTGGCCATGCGTCGCTTCGCTTGATGACGCCGTCGGCGGTCTAGCGGCTGCCGACCATGCGCCGGAACATGACCAGGCAGATCACGGCCACGATCAGGGAGATCACCGGGAGCGTCGCGGTGAGCACTCCGGCGATCGACAGCACGAGCGAGACGACGAATACGGCGCTCGCGACGCCTCCGGTCACGACCAGTTGATAGGCCCGCCGCTCGCGCACGCGCCGCGGCGTATAGCTGCCTCGCTTCTCGATATCGGCCACGAATGGCAGCGTAGCGCGGCGAACCCGTAAGGTGTTAGCGAATGGCCGACACCGAGAAGCGCTACCTCCTCCTCTATGACTACGTCGACGACATCCTCGAGCGCCGCGAACCGTTCCGCGCCGAGCACCTGGCCCGCATCCGCGACGGCAAAGAGGACGGGCGAATCCTGATGGCCGGACCGCTGGGAGATCCGCCGCACGGCGGAGCGCTCGTCTTCGCCGACCAGGCCGCGGCCGAGGCGTTCGCGGAGTCGGACCCGTATGTGACCGGCGGACTGGTCACCCGCTGGCGCGTCGAGCCCTGGACGCTCGTGTAGCGTCGCGCCGGCCCGACGCACCCCCACGCCGGGGGTATCCTCAAACACGATGCCGTTCCCGCAGACTCGTCTTCGCCGGCTGCGCGCCACCGGCGCGCTGCGTGGCCTGGTCCGCGAGACGACCCTCGCCCCGTCGGACCTGGTCTATCCGATGTTCGTCGCCCACGGCGTCGATCGCCGCGAGCCAATCGAGGCCATGCCCGGCATCGATCGCCTGTCGATCGCGCACGCCGTCGACGAAGTGACCGAGGCGATCGACCTCGGCATCCCCGCCGTCCTGCTGTTCGGGCTGCCCGCCGCCAAGGACGAGGAGGGCTCGGGTGCCTGGGACGACGAGGGCGTCGTGCAGCTCGCCACCCGCGCGATCAAGGAGGCGCACCCCGAGGTTGTCGTGATCACCGATCTGTGCCTGTGCGAGTACACGAGCCACGGCCACTGCGGTGCCGTGCGGAGCGACGGCACGGTCGACAACGACGCGACGCTCGAACTGCTGGCCCGCACGGCCACTTCCCAGGCGCGTGCCGGCGCGGACATCGTGGCCCCCAGCGACATGATGGACGGACGGGTCGGAACGATCCGCCAGGCGCTCGACGAGGAGGGCCACTCCGACACGCCGATCCTCGCTTACTCGGCCAAGTTCGCCTCGGCGTTCTACGGGCCGTTTCGCGAGGCGGCCGACTCGGCCCCCGCCTTCGGTGACCGGCGCGGCTATCAGATGGATCCCGGCAACGGGGACGAGGCGGTCCGCGAGACCCGGCTCGACGTCGAGGAGGGGGCCGACATCGTGATGGTCAAGCCGGCGCTGCCCTACCTCGATCTGATCCGCCGCATCAAGACCGAGACCACCATGCCGCTGGCCGCGTACAACGTGAGCGGCGAGTACGCCATGATCAAGGCGGCCGCTGCCGCCGGCTACCTGGACGAGCGCGCCGCCGTGCTCGAGGTCCTCACCTGCATTCGCCGCGCCGGCGCCGACATCGTCATCACCTACCACGCCAAGGAGGCCGCGCGATGGCTTCAGTGAGCCCACGAACGGGCACCAGCGGATTCGGCCCCAAGCTCCGCTCCCGCAAGCACGGCGCGGCCACCCCGCTCGACGATCTGGACAAGCGCCTGCTCAACCTCATGCAGGGCCGGTTCCCGATCGCGCCTCGGCCCTACGAGCAGGTGGCGACCGAGGCGGGGATCAAGGAAGACGAGGCCATATCACGCGTCCAGCGCCTGATCGACGAGCGCATCATCCGCCAGGTCACGCCGATCTTCGACACCCGCGCGCTCGGCTACTCCTCGATGCTGGTCGCGGCGAAGGTCGATCCGGAGAACCCGTGGCGCGCGGCCAACGTCATCAACGAGCACCCCGGGGTCTCTCACAACTACCTGCGAAACCACGAGTTCAACATCTGGTTCACGATCGCCACCGAGCCCGGCTCGAAGCTCGGGCTCGACGGAACCCTCGAGGTCCTCGCGAAGGAGGCCGGCGCCGAGTCGGTCCGCCAGCTCCCGACGCTGACGCTGTTCAAGATCCGCATGGACCTCGAGATGGAGGGCGGCACGGACGCGCTGGCCAAGGCGGTCGAGGTGGCACCGCCGGCCGAGACGGAGCCCCAGCCCTACGACGAGTTCGACATGGCGGTGATCCGGGCGACCCAGGGCGACATGCCGGTGATCCCCGAGCCGTATGCGCCGGCAGCCGACAGACTCAACATCCCACAGGACGAGCTCCTGTCCCACCTGGAGCGGATGCAGGAGCGCCGACTGCTCAGACGCGTCGCCGCGATCCTGTTCCACCGCCGTGCCGGCTTCAGCGCCAACGGCATGGGCGTGTGGAAGGTCCCCGACGAGCGCATCATGGAGATCGGTCCGCGCATGGCCGCCTACCGCGGCATCTCGCACTGCTACCAGCGGCCCACCTACCAGGACTGGCCGTACTCGATCTTCACGATGGCCCACGGCCGCTCCAAGGAGGAGTGCGACGCGATCCTCGACTCGATCGCCGCCGACAGCGGGATCAGCGAACGCGCCACGCTCTACTCCTCGACCGAGTTCAAGAAGATCCGGCTGCTGTACTTCACCGACGAGCACCGCGCCTGGGAACGCGAGCACGCGGGCGTGTGACTGACACGCGCCCATCCGCCCCGACCACCACGCCGGACACCTCGCGTTCCTCGGAGCTCTACCGCTCGGCGCTGCACGTCCTCCCCGGTGGGGTCAACTCACCGGTTCGGGCGATGCGTGCGATCGGCCGCGACCCGATCTTCATCGCTTCCGGCCGGGGGTCGACGATCACCGACGTCGACGGCAATGAGTACATCGACTACGTGTGCTCGTGGGGCCCGCTGATCCTGGGCCATGCCGACCCAGACGTCGTGGCCGCGGTGACCGAGGCCGCCACGCGCGGGACGACCTTCGGCGCACCGACCGAGGCCGAGGTCGCGCTGGCCGCCGAAGTCACCCGCCGGATGCCGTCGGTCGAGATGCTGCGGATGACATCCTCAGGCACCGAGGCGACCATGAGCGCGATCCGCCTCGCCCGTGCCGCGACCGGACGCGAGAAGGTGCTGAAGTTCGCCGGCGCCTATCACGGCCACGTCGACGGGCTACTTGCCGAGGCCGGTTCGGGCCTGGCCACGCAGGGGATTCCGGCCAGCCCGGGGGTGCCGGCGGCGGCCGCCGCGGCGACCGTCGTGGCGCCCTGGAACGACCCCGCCACGATCTGGAACTTGACCGCCGACCAGGATCTGGCGGCGATCCTCGTTGAGCCGATCCCGGCGAACATGGGCGTGGTGCCGCCAAAGGACGGGTTCCTCGAGTTGCTGCGCGAAGCGGCTGACGATTCCGGTGCGCTGCTCATCTTCGACGAGGTGATCACCGGCTTCCGGGTCGCCCGGGGCGGCGCCCAACAGCACTACGGCATCAACCCTGACCTGACCATCATGGGCAAGATCGTCGGCGGCGGGCTGCCGGCCGCGGCCTACGGCGGGCCGCGCGAGCTCATGTCGCGAATCGCCCCCGCCGGCGACGTCTACCAGGCGGGGACCCTGTCGGGAAACCCGCTCGCCACGGCCGCCGCGCTGGCCACGCTGGCCAAGCTGAACAACGCTGCCTACGAGCAACTGGTCGCGACCACCGACGCGCTGGCAGACGGTCTACGCGGGGCCGCGGCCGCGGCGAACCGCCTCGTCCAGGTCCAGAGCGTCCCGGGTCTGCTCACGGTGTTCTTCTCCGAGAGCCCGGTCGGAAGCTACGTCGGCGCGAGCCGCTGCGACACCGAGGCCTACGCGGCCTGGTGCCGGGGACTGCTCGCGCGCGGCGTGTATCCGCCGGCCTCTCAGTTCGAGGCATGGTTCCCGTCGCTTGCCCACACCGAGGCCGACATAGACCGAACGGTGCAGGCGGCCGCCGAGGCGTTCGAGGAGCTCGGAGTCCGATGAGGACCGCACGCGACGGAGCCGGCGCGCTGCGCGAGGCACTGCGGGCAGAGGGCGGCACGGCCGCGACCGTCCTTGCCGACCCGGCCGCCGGAGCCGGCCCAACCCCCGACCCCGACCAGCGGCTCACCGAGCCCGGCCCGCCCCAGATCGCCGCGGCCGGTCCGCGCGCCCGCGGCCGCGAGCCCGAGTACGAGCTGCTCCTCGAGATGATCCTCGAGGGCTATCGGCTGCACTACGGCGAGCCCCTGGTCGTCCGCCCCGGGGACAACGACCTCGCGCTCCTGCTCGGCGATCAGCTCTACGCGCTCGGACTGGCCCGGCTGGCCGAGCTCGGGGACCTCGAGGCGGTGGCCGAGCTGGCCGACGTGATCTCGCTCGTCGCCCAGGCCCACACCGCGTCCGACCCAGGCTTGGCCCAGGCGGTCTGGGAGGCCGGCGCGGTGTCCGTGGGGTGGGGACCGAGCGAGGCGCATCGGCAGGCCAAACGGCGGGCGCGGGCTCAGGAACGCGATGCGGGCGCCGCGCTCCGAGCCGCCGCGACCGCCCGCCGCGACGCCGTCTTGTGACGTTCGCCGCAAGCTCAAGCCGACCTAAAAGGCCCTGCTAAACAGGCGCGCTTGTGAGCTTCGTCGCGAGGTTGTTAGGTAACCGCGTACCGGCGGTTCTCCTGGAGTCGTTTTCGCGGCCGTGGCGGTACGCTGTCGAAGTCAAGACGCCGTAAGCACCGCCGTAGAAACGAGTCCCGAGGCGCTGTTGCCAGACCGTCGCAGGCAAAAGAAGTCGAAGTACACCGCCGACCGGAACATGCCCGGCAGCTTCGAAGGCGAGACGGTCACTCGCCGGACGATGATGAACATCTTCGCCAACGGAGCCGGTGGGGTGGCCGCCGCCGCCTTCACGCTCCCGGCGCTGGGCTTCGCGATCGCGCCGATCTTCAAGAAGCAGGCCTGGCAGTGGGAGCCGGTCGGGCGTCCCTCGGACTTCCCCGCCAACACCTACATGACCAAGGTGATCAACATCGCCCCGGGCACCGGCGAGGCGGGCAACACGATCGCCTACGTGCGGGCGCGCAACCCGGCGATCGACAAGGAGCCTGAGGACCAGTACAACCGCTTCGTCGCGCTGTCCTCGCGCTGCATGCACCTGGGCTGCCCGGTGCGCTACGTACCGGCCGCCGAGCGGTTCATCTGCCCGTGCCACGGCGGCGTCTACGACTTCCGCGGGATGGTCGCCGGCGGCCCGCCGGTCCGTCCGCTCGACCGCTTCTACACCCGCCTCAACAGCACAACCGGCCTGGTCGAGATCGGCCCCCGCTACTCGGTCAACAACGAACTCGAGCGCTTCTCGCCGCGCTTTCCGGGCGAGCCGATCGACGGCATCGGCCAGTACCTGTACCCGGCTCAGTTCGACACCGCTTCCAAGCCCTAGCCCGCATGCCAAAGCTCCCGGCGCCACCCCTCCCCAAGGTCCTCCAGCCCAAGCCCAAGCGGCCGGGCGAGCCGAGCGACGCCGGCGCGGTGCACCCGGCCGAGGCCGGGATCACCGTCGTCGACTGGCTCGACGAGCGGACCGCGCTCTCGCCGGGGCTCCGCTGGCTGCTCTGGCGCAAGGTGCCGCGCGGGATCAACTGGGCCTACACGCTCGGCTCGGCGACGCTGTTTGCCTTCCTCAGCCAGGCCGTGACCGGGGTGTTCCTGGCCATGTATTACCGCCCCGACGCATCCGGCGGCGCCTACGAGTCGATCCGCAACATCAACGACAACGTGTTCCTCGGGCAGTTCGTGCACGGGATGCACAAATGGGGCGCGTCGGTGATGATCATCCTGATCTTCCTGCACATGGGGCGGGTGTTCTTCTACGGCGCCTACAAGTACCCCCGCGAGCTGACCTGGGTGATCGGCGTCGTGCTGCTCATCCTCACGCTGGCCATGGGCTTCACCGGCTACCTGCTGCCGTTCGATCAGCGCTCGTACTGGGCCTCGATCGTCGGGATCAACATCAACGCCGGTGGCCCGTTCATCGGCCCGTTCCTGTCGGACTTCCTGCTCGGTGGCGCCGACTTCGGCGCCACCACGCTGTCGCGCTTCTACGCGATCCACATGCTGATCATCCCGGGCGCCATGGCCGCCTTGATCGGCGCCCACCTGTACCTGGTGACCAAGCTGGGGATCTCGGCTCCACCGTGGCTCAAGCCCGAGGTCCACGATCCCGACCACGCCCTCGCCGAGGCGGAGGTCTAGCGTGCTCCTCTTCGCGAGTACGACGAGGACCACCGGCGCATGAATCAGGCCGAGAAGGAGGCCTACCTCCGCGACTACTCGACCCTGAAGAGCGAGGGCAAGCCGTTCTTCCCGTACGCGGTGGCCAAGGACGCGGCCATGGCGTGCATCGTGATGGCGGTGATCATCTTCCTGTCCTTGCTGTTCGGCGCCGAGCTCGGACCCAAGGCCGATCCGACCACCACCACCTACGTCCCCCGTCCCGACTGGTACTTCTTCTTCCTGTTCGAGGTGCTGCGGGTGATGCGCAACGTCCCGAAATTCACGCCGATGGCCACGATCGGCGTCCCGACGATCTGCATGATCCTGCTGTTCCTGCTGCCGTTCTACGACCGCAGCCCCGAGCGGCGGATCGACCGGCGCCCGATCGCGCTCGCCGCCGGTATCACCACGATTGCCGCGATGGCTTACCTGACTTACAGCGGCGCGCACACCGGATCGCCCAACAATCCGCCGGCCGTGTCGCCGCCGGCCACGCTGACGGCGCACGAGAAGCAGATGTTCCAGGCCGGCGAGGACGTGGTCGGCGAATCGGGCTGCCTGGCCTGCCACGTGATCGGCGAGGCCGGCAACAACGGCCCCGGTCCGGATCTGACCCGAATCGCCAACACCGTGCCCACGGCGCAGATCGCCTCGACGCTGCGCAACCCGACGCCGCCGATGCCGTCGTTCAAGAACCTTCCGCCCGAGAAGTTCAACGACCTCGTTTACTTCCTGTCGAACCTGCAGTAGCCGCGTCTTCGGGACCAGACCATGGCGAGGGCAGACATCGCGCCGGCCGGCGCACCCGGGGCACTAGACACATCTTCACCAGGGTCGCTCGAGGAGCCCCAGGTCCGGGCTATGTTCGACCGGATCGCCGGACTGTACGACCGGATGAACTCGGTGATGACCGCCGGCCTTCATCACCAATGGCGCCGGCGGGCCGCCGACCTGGCCGAGCTCTCGCCGGGCGGCCGCGCGCTGGACGTGGCCACCGGAACGGGTGATCTGGCCCTGGAGCTGGCCGGTCGCGTCGCGCCGGGCGGCGAGGTCGTCGGCATCGACTTCGCCGAGAAGATGCTCGAGCTGGCCCGCGTCAAGGCCGCCGCGCACCCCGGCGTGCGTTTCGAAGCCGGCAACGCGCTCGCCCTCGACTTCCCCGACGACGCCTTCGACGCCGCCACGGTCGGCTTCGGCGCCCGGAACTTCAGCGATCTGGGCCGCGGCCTGGCCGAGATGACGCGCGTCGTACGCCCGGGCGGCCGGGTCGTGGTGCTCGAGATCACCACCCCGCAGCGCCCGCCGCTGTCGACGTTCTTCGAGCTGTGGTTCGATCACGCGATCCCGGCCGCGGGGCGCATCGTCGACTCCCAGGCCTACAGCTACCTGCCCAGCTCGGTCAGGCGCTTTCCCGGCCCGGACGAGCTGGCCGCGATCATGTGGCGCTGTGGGCTTCGCCAGATCCGCTACGTCCTGACCGCGGGCGGGATCATCGCCTTACACGTAGGAACGGTCCCCACCTGATGAGCATGGGCGCACAAGCAGTGGTCGACGCCGGGGGAGAGGCGCTCACACGGCTGATGGATCGCGTCGAGCAGCGCATGGCCGAGCTGGCCGCCGGCTACGGGCCGGTCCTGGCCCGCCACGCCGGCGACACGATCTCGGCCGGGGGCAAGCGCCTGCGCCCGATGTTGGTCTGCCTGGCCGCCGGCGCGCCCCCGCCAGAGACGGACGGTCTGGTCCGCGCTGCCGTGGCGGTCGAGCTCGTCCACGGCGCGACGCTCGTCCACGATGACGTGCTCGACGGCTCGGCTCTGCGCCGCGGCCGCCCCACCGTGGTGGCCACCGGCGGCCGCGCCGCCGCCGTCGCCACCGGAGATCTGCTGTTCTCCCGCGCCTTTGCCGAGCTCGCCGGCGGTGCGTCGGCCGGACCGGTCCGGGTGCTCGCCCGCGCCAGCCGCGAGCTGGCCCTGGGGGAGCTGACCCAGCGCGAGGACGCCTATCACCTCGACGTCACGGTCACCCGCTACCTGGCCCGCTGTCGCCTCAAGACCGCGGTGCTGTTCCGCGCCGCCTGCGAGCTCGGCGCGGTCGAGGCGGACGGCGACCCCGACGCGCTCGGCGCATTCGGCGAGCGGATCGGGCTGGCCTTCCAGATCCTCGACGACGTCCTCGACGTGTCGGGCCCGCCGGAGCGCACCGGCAAGCCCCGCGGTGCCGACCTGCTCGACGGCACCGTGACGCTGCCGCTCATCCTGGCCCGCGACCGGGACCCGGACCTGATCGCGCTCGACCTGCGCGGGGTGCGCACGACGGAGGATGCGGCCGCCGTGTGCGATCGGATGGCCGCCACCGGCGCGCTCGGCGAGTGCCGGGCGCGCGCCCAGGAGCTGGTGGCGAGCGCCAAGCTAGCGCTGCCGTCGCTGCCCGCGCGCCAGCGGGAAGCCCTCGAGCTGGCCGCCGACGTAATGGTCGAGCGCTACGCCTGAGCCGAATTCCGTTTAACGGAATCCGGCCCGGCACGTTTCACGCGACAAACGCGGCCTAGGCCGGATTCCGCGCCCAGCCCCCTACGAGGCGGCCCCAGCCCTAGAAGTCTTCGGGAAGGATCTGGTCGGCGTACAGGGCGGTGACGAACCGGTCGATCTGATCGGCCATATTCGCCTGGGTCAGCCGCTGGAGGTCCCGGAGCATGTCGGCCAGGCCCTCGTCGAGCCTGTCCTCGAGCTCACGCACCTGGTCGGCGGTGTAGAGACCCTCGGTGTACCAGTCGCAGTTCGGGCAGCTCAGCAACAGGTTCCAGGAGTCGTCCGGCGCCTCGGACCAGTCGACCGGCTGGACCAGGTCGGAATTGCAGTCGGGGCAGACGTGCAGGCCGCGGTGGACGTGGCCGGTGTCGTTGAACCGGACCACCTCGATGCTGCGGCCGCTCGGCAGGACGATGCGGCGGACTGAGGGTTGTTCGGGCTGCTGATTCATGGTGCCTCCGAGCCCTTAATCGGCCCGCCGCATGGCCAACTTGAGACACCTTTTTAGGAATAGCCAAAGAGGGTGCGGCGTCCTTGCCAATCACCGGTAACCTTGGAAAAACCCCACCTGGAGGCGGCCTCCCATGTTCATCAAAAGTCCGAGCACCGACCTGATCATCGTCCTGGTGATCGTGCTGCTGATCTTCGGGCCCAAGCGCCTTCCGGGGCTGGGTCGCCAGCTCGGTCAGGGCATGCGCGAATTCAAGGATTCGATCACCGGCAACTCCAAGGACGACGAGGCGGAGTCTCGGCCCGAGCTCACCTCGGCGACCGCGTCGACGCCCGACACAACGCCCGCGCAGCGCGAGTCGGCGTCGCAGCGCTCCGTCTGAGCGGACGCTCCTGAGGCCGCAGCGTGGCGAAGGTCATTCGGCCCATCGGCCACGAGGAACGGCTGAGCATCGTCGATCACCTCGACGAGCTGCGCTCGCGACTGATCATCTGCTTGGTGGCGCTGCTCGTCGCCTTCGGAGTGTGCTGGTGGCAGAACCACGCCCTCCTCGACCTGCTCAACCGAGCCCTGCCGCACAACTCGAGCGTGACCACCTCGCAGAGCCTCGGGTCGGTCGCGTCTCAGGCGACCAAGCAGCGCGAGGCCGACCTGAAAAGCGCCGCGCTTTACAAGGCCCTGGCCGCGTCGCCGGGCCTCTCGCCCCAAACCAAGCAGTTGGCTCAGCAGGCCGACGCCGCGGTCACCCAGGCGGCCAAGGCCCTCCCGACCACCGCGCCGGCCCAGGAGAAGCCGATCACGCTCAGCGTCGGCGAGCCGTTCACCACGACGCTGACGGTCGCCGCCTACTTCGCCCTTCTGTTCGCGCTGCCGTTGCTGATCTACGAGGGGTATGCCTTCGTCCTCCCCGCGCTCAATCCCAGCGAACGCCGGGTGGCGACGCCGCTCATGATGGTGGCGCCGGCGCTGTTCATGTCCGGCGTCGTGTTCGCCTTCTTGATCGTTCTGCCGCCGGCCATCCACTTCCTCCAGGGCTACAACCACGAGCAGTTCCAGGTGCTCGTGCAGGCCAAGCAGTACTACTCGTTCGAGATCGTCACCATGCTCGCCATCGGCCTGGCCTTCCAGCTGCCGCTCGGGCTGCTCGGGCTGCACCGCATCGGCGTCATAAACGGAACCACTCTTACCCGACACTGGCGCTACGCTACGGTAGGTATCGCGGTCATCGCCGCGGCCATGCCAGGGGCCGATCCAGTCACCACCGGGCTGGAGACGCTCCCGCTAGTGATCCTCTTCCTCGCCAGTATCGTCATGCTCAAGATCGCCGACCGCCGCGCCGCGGCCCGCGCCGCCGCCGAGGCTCAGGCCTCCTTCGGCGACGGCCTCGATCCCACCACCTAGTTAGCGACCCTAGCCCATGCTGTTCGACCTTCGCAGCCGCGGACGCCGCCGGACGGTGCAGGCGGTCTACCTGTTCCTCGCGATCCTGATCGGCGGTGGCCTCGTGCTTTTCGGCGTCGGCGCCGGCAACGGCCTCGGCGGTCTGCTCAACGGGCTGACCGGGAGCGGCTCCACCGCCGGCCAGCAGTCGGCCGTCAGCCAGGCCGAGAAGAACGCACTCAAAGCCACCCAGCTCACCCCCAACAGCGCCGCCGCCTGGGCCTCGCTGATCCAGGCCCGCTGGAGTAACGCTTCGTCGAACAGCGCCGACTTCACGACGAGCACCGGGCAGTTCACGACCGCGGGCAAGAAGGAGCTCACCGCGCTCACCCAGAATTACCAGCGCTACAAGCAGCTGGTCAAGCAGCCCGATGCCACGATCGCCATCCTCGCGGCCAGGGCCAACCAGTACCTCGGCAACTACGCCGCCGCCGCCACCGCCTGGTCGGATATCACAGCCGGCAATCCCAGCGAGGCCTCCGCCTTCGAATGCCTCGCCGCCAACGCCTACGCCGCCAACCAGACCCGCACCGGAGATCTGGCCTCCGCCAAGGCGCTCAGCCTCGTGCCCAAGGTCCAGCGCACGCTGCTGCAGCAGAAGATCAGCCAGGCCAAGACCAACCCGGCGGTCGCCCAGTCCTGCTGATCGGGCGCCCGGTGCCGGCGCCACGCCCGGCCTCCGCCACTCCCGACCGCGGGGTAACATCGCCGCCAAGGGCCGTTAGCTCAACTGGTAGAGCAGGGGACTCTTAATCCCAAGGTTGGAGGTTCGAGTCCTCCACGGCCCACTGAAGAAGCCCCGCACAGCGGGGTTTTCTCGTTCTCGGGGACGGTGGCCTCGAGGCGCGGTCGCCCCGGCGCTCAGCGACCGAGGTGCTCACGGGTCAGCGCTGCCCTCCCGGAACACCTTCACCCTGCTGATCAGCTCGCCCGTGAACAAGAAGAACACCGCGATCGGCACCTCATGCATCTGCCCTTCGTGGAGATACCGCTCAGTCATCTCGACAGCCGCGCGCTCCCCGTCAGCCAGGACGCTCTTGATCTCGAGCACCGGCGACAACCCCGCGGAATCACGCAGCAGACGCCCGACCTGGTCGAGTCCTACGAACGTGTCTGACCCCGTCTGCCACACGACCTCCTCGGACAGACCAGCCAACACACGCCGAACGTCCCGAGCGTTGAACGCCGAGACGTGCTCTTCCACGAGCTCGATCACATCCCCGCGGACCGCCACGCACCCCATCCTGCCAGGACGCGCCGGCGGCATTTCGCTGCGCTCGTCTACGGCTCGCTCCCGGAAGTGCCGCCGCTCCCCAACCCTCAGCGGCCGGGCCTTCAACCGGCGTGACCGTCCTGGTTTCGGCCGGCCTTGACATGCGCCGCTCGACCCGCGGCGGGACGGCTCGTAAAGATTTCGCGAGAGGCGCCACCGGCACGCCGCACGAGAGTATGGTGAATCTTCAGGGACGTGTGCAGACGCCTCAGGCGGGTTGCCGCGTTCGCCGAAATGCAAAGCGAAAGGCTTGGCCGTTAATGCGGCCAGACGTGTCCCAGGACCGGGAACCGCGGGCCAGCGAGCCGGCACTGTCGATGGTCGCCGCGCAGTTGGCGATTGCGCGCGGGGAGATCGCGGCGCTGATTGCGGAAGGTGTGCGCGCTCACATGATGGCCGCGGTGCCGGGGTGCGCGACAACCGCTCGGTCGCATTGCGTCTCTGTATCCGAGGGATCTGTCTTAAGCGTTTCAGCCTTGCCAGCGGTGGCGGGCCGGTCAGCGGTGGCGGTCGACGCCAGTGCCGCGGGAAGGCGGATAGGCAAGTTCACCGAGCCGACAACGGAGCTGCGCGTTCCGAGGAGAAAGAACCATGACGGAGGATTACCGCATCATCAGCCAGGGTCGTGGAGAGCCACGTGTCGCGGGTGACGTGGGCGTGTGCGTCCGTGTGCAACTGTCGGGTTGTCCTAGCGCCCGGTGGTCACGCAACCTGGGCGGTCGGCTGACCAACGAGCTGGTCGGTCACGCCGCCGTAGGGCACCTGCGGATCAACGTCAACGAGCTCGTGCAAGGCGACCAGATCGTGCTCGACGGGGTCGAGGCGGACGAGGCGCCGGCACTCGCCGAGGCGCTGCGCCGGGCCGTCGATGGCGCGAACCGGGCGGCCACCGACGACGCCGATTGGGTGCCGAACGTGCCGCAGCGAGAGGCGGACGATATCGCCGGCCAGATCTCGCTCGATGAGGCTGACGGCCCAGAGGTGCCGCGTGCGGGCGCGCAATCGCCTTGCCCGCGCTGCGGACAGGCGGTGCCGGTGACAGCGACCAACCTGGACGCCGGCGATCAGCTCGCCGCCGCCCAAGTCGACTGCCCGAGTTGCGCCGCGGCCCTTGTCCGAGACGTTGAGGGCCACGCCGATCGTGGATGGCGGCTCGCCGAGGAACCAGGCCTCTGAGGGACGAGGATCGAGGCGGAGGGACGAACCGGGCTCCGGACTCCTGGCCCGTCGTCAGGGTTCGGCTCGTGCGTGGCGACTCTCGGGGTGACGTGGAAGCCCGTCCTCGGGGATTAGCTCCCAGGGTGCTGCGTACGCGACGAACTGACGGACGCTCGGCACGATCCCGGGGTCGTCGTCGAAGGTGCCCATGCGGATCCCGATCGGGTCCGCATGATGAGGGTTGTGGCCGTAGACCGAGGAGCCGCACGTAGTGCAGAACCACTTCTCGCCGCCGCCGTCGGGCTTCCACATCCGCAGCTGGTCGTCGCCGGACACGATCCTGAATGTGCCGGGAGCGGGATGCGCATTTGGCGATGCCGCCGCTCCGCTGCGTCTCTGGCAGCGCTTGCAGTGGCAGTAGCTGGCCGCCAGGAGCGGCGCCGTGACCTCGTATCTGACGGCACCGCAGTTGCAGCCGCCGGTCAGTGGCAGATCGATCACTGTGCTCTCCATTGGTTGTATCGGTCGCGGAGCCTGGTCATCCTCGCACGTGATCGCGTCCCCCAACCGCGTGCATATCCCGCGCACTGACACCACAGGCGACCATGACCAAGACGCCGTGCTCAGCCAGGTCGCCCGATCTACTACAGCTCGACGTTGACTTGGCGGATGACGCGGCCGTGCCGGAGCTCGGTGGTCTGTCGGATCGCGTAGTCCAGGTGCTCGTCGCCGTTGCGGTGGTTGAGCCGGGCGGTTCGCACGAAGCGCTCGTGGTCGAGGGCTTCGATCGATAGGTTCTCGATGGCGTAGTCGGCGGCGGCGTCGCTCATCGCGCTCCCGGCATCAGGGCAACACGAGTCGAGGACCCACGGTCAGCACTCCGTGAAGACGCTAACCGATACGGCAACTGGTCGCCCACCGCCGCGATCACACGGATGCCGTCTTCGCTCTCAGATGCCCTGCGGCGGGAAGGCAGCTCGCCGAGGTTCCCGGGCACGCGACACGGCCCTCATCGCCCCTCCCGGCTCCTCACGTCGCTGGTCTCACCCTCGTAGTAGCCGACGTCTCCGTCGCGGCGGCGGAACATGAAGTCATCAGCATCGCCCGAGGTCCACACGCCGACCTTGCCGCTGTCGGGGTACACGGCGACGGCCGGCAGCGCGGCGGAGGAGAACATGAGGAAGCGCGCCGTCTCCTCCCCTCTGGTCGCCACCTTATGGGCGCCGCCGGGGCCGGCGGGAAAGCAGACCAGCTCGCCGCGCTGCATCGCGCGTTCCCCAGCCGGGGTGCGCAGCACCAGTGCGCCCTCGAGCAGCAACAGCCACTCTTCCACATATTCGTAGTGGTAGGGGCACAGCGCCTGACCGGGCGGTAGCTCGTACAGCTTGACCGTGAGTTCTGCGCCGCCCGCCCCCTCCCCAACTCGGGCGACGCCGCCGCGGTAGCCGTCGGGATCCGCGTCGTCGTACTGGAAGCGGGCATCGAATACGTTGACCACGACCGGCAGCGTACCCTCCACCGGGCGTCACGTGGGGCTGGCGTGTTCCTCCAGACCGACGCACACGCTCGCGGTGTCGGCGCTCACCCGCGCCGAGTGGCCGTCACGCGACCGACCGCGTCGGTGCCGCGGCATGCTGTTCGTTCTGGCTGGTCAGACCCGGCAACGTACAACGCGAGCTGACGCTCGAACTCGGGCCACCAGCTTGGATCGTCGCCACCCCCGCGTGGCGGAGCATCCGGCCGCCGGCGTCGCGGTCCACCTCCGCCGTCGTCGCCCGATCGTCCTGGCCCGCTGTCGCCGCTGTCGCCCTCCTGCGTCCAGAGATGAACGGCGGCGGTGATTGAGACGACACTGACCACAATCACCGCACCGCTCACGAATACCGTCCAACCCGGGGCTCGTACGGCGTCGAGGACGGCGCTTATGAGCCATGCGCACCCGAACGCTCCGGTCGCGATCACCGGCCTCGCCAGCGCTGACACCCTCGACCGCGCGAAAGCGGCCGCCAGGAACAGCAAGATCACGCCGTCGGCGTAGACGCCCAGCAGACCGATCAAGGAGGTCATGGCCGCCGCCGCGGGGGTTCGCTTCGGTGACGCCCCCCCGGACGCCGCATGGCGCTCATGCATCCTCCCTCTTGCTCGCGGGCCGTATCTCGCACGCTCTTGCCGCCGCGCGACGCTGATCTCGCCCAGAGCCTGCCGGCGGCCTTGGCCAGGGAGGACGCCGCCCCTACCGAAAACCTTCCCCGGATCCCGCCGTCCGGGTCACGATGACGCCCGCTCGGCTGCTGACGGCTCCGCGGCCCGAAGCACGAGCGGCGGCCTGTGGCCGGCCGCCGCTCGTGGCGCGAGCAGTTCTAGCCGGCCAGGTCGACCTCGTTCCAGACCGCGCCGGCGCCCGAAACGGTGAGCTCCGCGTCGGAGACACTCGCGGTGGGCGCGAGGCTGGCGGTGGAGCACATGTGCTCGCCTTGCGCGCCGTCACCTGGCTCGCCTCGGTCGTTGTGGTCACCGTTGTCGTTGCCACCCCGGTTACCGTTGTCGTTCCCGCCGCCGTGGTCACCATCGGCGTGCTCCGAGTGCTCCATCTCAGCGGGCTCGGCAGCCGCGCACCGGATCTCGGTGGCGCTTGTGACGTGACCGCTGACCAGTGACCCGTCGGTCAGCTTGATTGTCAGCACGCCATTGGTAAAGGACGCGATCGTGCCAGCATCAGGCGCGGTGCCCGGCGCCGACGCTTCGTCGTGCCGGATGCCGAAATGCTCGTGACGCACCCGCGCGTCTCCGTGACGGTCGCCGTGATGGCCGCGGTGGTGCTCGGTTCTCGCCATCGCCAGCGCTGGCACCGCGGCGACCATGGCCGAGCCGAGGACGATTGCCAACAGAATCTTCTTCATCGCACGTCTCCTTCGCGTCGCCCAGTGCCGGCAGCGGCGCATCGATTGGACTGTGCAATAGAAGAGTCGCTGTGACGGAGAATGTAACGCGCTGAGTTATCGATCGGCGTTAACTTGTCTCCGACGAGTGACTCTCGCGGGAGTCACCACGTCATTTACCGCTCGATCCGGATCCGAGTGACCCGCCACCAGCGCCGCCATCATGACCGCTACCTGAGCGGGCGCCTTGACTCGTCGTGGGCGTGCCCTGGAGAGATCCATCGCTCGAAGCGCGCGCGTTCTCATCGGCGCCCGTGGCCCTTCCTGCCGTCGGAGCGGCCCCGGCGCCGTCTCGGCCTGAACCGCCGCGACTCGTGGATGAGGAGTCACCGGGTCCACCCGATGTATCGCCGCCGTCGGCGCCGCGGGTGTCCGAGCGTGATCCGCCGTCGGTCCGTCGCCCGGTGCTGGCACCTGCCACGCCGCTCCGCCCGCCATCCGTACCGTCACGGCCCGTCCTCCTGTCCGAAGCGTGCGCTTCGGGCCCGGCCACACGTCCCGATCGCGTGCGCCTCGCCGGGCCGCCGATGCGTGAGCTCACCCCGGGGGCTTGCTCGGTGGTTCGGTGGCGGTAGGACGGCGACGGTGCTCGCCAGCAACCCGGCCGCGAGCAATGCCCCGACCTTCGCCGTGACGCCGCCGATCGAAGCGACGCCCGCTGCCGCCGCGACGTCGGCGCCCGCTCGGCCCTCGATCGCGACCGCCACCAACGCGTCACGCTGGCGCTGAGGCAGGCGAGCCAGCTCGGTGACGGCGCTCAGCGCCGTGGCTCGTCTTTGGACGACGTCGTCCAGCGGCTCGGCTGCAACCACAACGTCGTCGAGCGGCAAGTCTCGTGTCGGTCGCGCCTTGGTCGCTGCATTGCGCACGATCTGGTACAGCCAGCCTCGAACGTGGGTGACGTCGGTTCCGGATCGAAGGGAAACGAACGCGTTCAGGAACGCCTGTTGAAGGACATCCTCCGCACGCCCATCAGAGCCCAGGCGGCGCGCGAAGGCCAACAGCTCCGAGCGGTAGCGCTCGACGATGGTGGCGAAGGCGCGCTCGTGGCCTGCCCGCGCGAGACAGGCGAGCCGCTCGTCGGACTGTGAGCGGAGAAGCAACTCCGAGAGCGAGGGGCTCATCCGAATTCGGCCTCGAGCTGCCTCGCGACCCGCTGACGCCCGTGGTGCAGGTGGGTCGCGACCGTGGCCTCGCGGACGCGCAGGGCGGATGCCGCCTCATCGTAGGAGAGACCCATCAGGTCGACGGCGATAAGCGCGTCACGGAAGGCGTCGGGAAGGGATGCGACCGCTCGATAGAGCTCCGGGCCTTCCCGTGTCGTCGCTGTCTCGGCGGACTGCCTGTCGCTCACGAAGGTGCTCCTGAGGACTCGGAAGAGGTAACCGATGTCGTCGCCGGAGCGACGGAAGCGGCGCCTCTTCGAAGCCCGCGCCAGTGCGTCGTGAACGAGACGTTCGGCCGCCTCCCGCGACACGCACATTCCGCGCGCGGCGCGGTACAGACGATCGATGTGATCTCCCAGGCAGTCCGGATCTGGTCGCCGCGCATCCACGTGACACTCCGCCCGGGTCGCAGACCCGGATCGGCGATCCGCCGTCCGCGCCTGGGCGGACGTCATCTCCGCGACCCGGCCTCGAAGCAGGGTCGCCGCTGCCGGAGCGCGGACAGGCGAAAGCGCCGGGTGCACCTCATCGAGCGAAACGATCGCCCATGTCCGGTCGGGGCCGCAATCGGACGATGGTCGTATGACCTCCGCCGATCGCGCAGACGCGTCGTAGGACCAACGTCCAGTTGAGTCGCCGGCCGCCGCGTCCTATGGTGGCCCGGGATGCGTCAGGACGGTTGGAGTTACACCCCCGGTCTCGCCATCGAGCCGGCCGCGCTGACGAGGCAGCGCGCACAGGACGAGGCGGTTGCCGTCCGTGACCGGGACACGGTGATCACGGTCCTGATCGCCGATGATCATCCCGGATTCCGACGCGCGCTCGAGACAGCCTTGCGCCGTGCCCCCGGGCTCGTGCTGGTCGGCTCCGCCCACGACGGGGAGGAGGCCGTGCTGATGACCTTGAAGCTGCGGCCACGCGTCGTCGTGATGGACCTCGCGATGCCCGGGATGTCCGGAGTCGAAGCCACTCGCCGCCTCATGGAGCAACGTGAGCCGCCCGCCGTCGTAGCATTGTCGGGATCCCGGGAGCTGATGCGAGACGCCATCGCCGCCGGCGCTTCCTCAACTCTGTTGAAGGAGGCGGACCTGAGCGAACTGCTGGCCAGCATACGAGTCGTCGCCGACGTTTGAGTGCGCGGCGGGTCGACGCCCGGGCGCGATCCCGGCGCGAGCGAGAGACCTCGATCGCCGGCGCCGTCGCGCGGTTCGCCGTCACTGGATTAGCCGGTCTCGGCCTGCTGACGTTCGTGGCGATCCAGGTGCTCTCGAGCCGCGGCACATCCGAGGCGATTCGCGACGCGAAGGCGCTGACTCAAGTGGCCGGGCGGGGCATCGCGGCGCCTTATCTGACCCCTCAGCTGCTCGCGGGTCAACCGGCGGCGATACGGGCGATGAATCGCACCGTACGCACTCGGCTGCTCGCCGACCCGATCGTTCGGGTGAAGATCTGGAACGGCAACGGCCGGATTGTCTATTCCGACGAGCCGGCGCTGATCGGCGCGCGCTACTCGCTCCCGGCCGCCGAGGTACACGCCCTGCGTACCGGTGGCGTCGATGCCGAGGTGTCCGATCTGTCTCGCCCCGAGAACCGCTTTGAGCGCAGGTACCACAAGCTGCTCGAGGTATATCTCGGTCTGCGCGCGACCGACGGTACGCCGGTGCTGTTCGAGCTCTATCAGCGCTTCAGCTCGATTACCGCCAGCGGCAACCGGCTGTTCCGGTCGTTCTTCTTCCCGATGATCGCGACGATGGTGCTCCTCGAGCTCGTGCAGATCCCGCTGGCGATGTCCCTGGCCCGCAAGCTGCGCAGAGGCCAGCAGGAGCGCGAGGCGTTGCTGCAGCGAGCCATCGAAGCGTCCGAGATCGAACGACGGCGCATTGCCCGCGACCTGCACGACGGCCCGGTACAAGATCTGGCGGGGGTGTCGTTCACCCTCAGCTCGGCCATCGCAGAGGCGAAAGGCGTCGATCCGGCGCTGGCAGAGGCGCTCGAGCAGACTTCACGGCAGACGCGCGAGAGCATCCGCGCCCTTCGCACGCTGCTCGTCGACATCTATCCGCCCAGACTGCACAGCGAGGGACTACTCGCCGCCGTTTCCGATCTCCTTTCTGCTCTCTCCGCTGCGGGCCTCGAGACGAGCCTGGAGGCCGAACCTCAGCAGCTCCAGCTGGAGCCCAACGTCGAGGCTGTCCTGTTCCGGGCCGCCCAGGAGGCGCTCAGGAACGTCTTGAGCCATGCCGAGGCCAAGAAGGTCAACGTGCGGTTGGACGCCTCCGCAGCGGTGGCCGTGCTCGAGGTCGAAGACGACGGTCGCGGGATGCCCATCGCGCCCGCGGACCGAGATGGGCACTTCGGTCTGCGGATGCTCGAGGACCTGGCGCGCGACAGCGAGGGACGGCTGGAAATAGACTCGGCGCCCGGCGGGGGAACGTCGGTCCGCCTGGAGATACCTCTCGAATGATCCGCGTATTGCTCGCAGACGATCACGGTCTCGTGCGCGAGGGACTGAGTCGGCTGCTCGGCAGCGTCCCGGACATCGAAGTGGTCGCGACCGCCGTCGATGGGGCGGAAGCGGTGCGTCTCGCCGACGAACATCGGCCCGACGTGATCCTCATGGACCTCCGGATGCCGGGGATGGACGGATCCGAAGCGACTCGCAGGCTGCTCGAGAACGATCCCACGCCACAGGTCGTCATCCTCACGTCGTTCTCCGAACGCGACGAGATCCTGACCGCGCTCGATGCCGGCGCGATCGGCTATCTCCTCAAAGATGCCGAGCCCGACGAGCTGATCCGGGGGATCCGCGCCGCCGCCCAGGGCGAGTCGCCGCTCGCGCCGAGAGCGGCCCGAACGCTGATCGGCTCTCGCAGCGCCGCGCCGAGCCATCCGTTGAGCGACCGAGAGCTCGAGGTGCTGCGGCAGGTCACCCGCGGGCTTTCCAACAAGCTGATCGCCCGCGAGCTGGGGATCAGTGAGAAGACCGTCAAGGCCCATCTGACCACCATCTTCCAGCGGATCAACGTCACCGATCGGGTCCAAGCCGCAATGTGGGCACGCGACCACGACATCGCATAGCGGTCGCGGCGACGGCGTCTAACCCTTCTCCGCCACGAAAGCGAGCTTGCGGACGCGGCCTTCCCGCAGCCACTCGCTCCACAGACGGTGAGCCCTCAGCAGCTCCTCGAGGGCCTGTCGTCCGATCTCGGCGCCGATGCTCGCAGCATCGGCGGCAAACGCGTCGATCAACGCATCGGCTACCTCCCGGTGGGGCCGGCTCCAGTCGTCCATCCAGCCGACAGCCAGCCCGACCCGCTCCAGGCAAGCCAGCATGTCCGGCAGGGGGATCAGCCAGACCGTGTCGGCGTCGGGCATCCCCGCGCGCTCTGCCTCCGTGAGCGGGGCGCCTTCTTCCAGCGTGAAGGCGAACCGTCCGCCGGGCGGCAGCGCCTGAGCTATCCCCTGAAGCAGCGCTTCCTTGTCATCGAACGCGAGCATGGTCTCGAGCAGGAGCACCACGTCGAACGGGCCGGGAGGGACGGGGGGGATCCGCGCGACCTCGAACCGACAAGGAAGCCCGCCGGAACGCTCGCGGGCAATCTCGAGCGCGCTGGAGCTGAGGTCCACCCCCAGGTAGGTGCAGCCCAGCTCTCCGGTGATCAGCCGTCCCGGCCCGGCAACTCCGCAGCACAGGTCCAGCACCGAAACGCCGGGGCCGATGCCCGCGCGGCGCGCCAGCGTCCGAATCTCGCCGGCGCGCATGAAGCTTTCCTGCCCGACGAACTCTCCGGGCGCGTACGCCGAGACGCGGGCCCGTTGCAGAGCTTTGACGAACGGAGCACGCTCGTCCTGCTTCACGATCGTCCCCTCGAGGTCCTATCCGAACGTGCGTCGTTCACGCCGCACAGGATGGCAAGGCGGACGGGGAAGGCTTCACGCGAAGCCGGCGTCCTGCTGGGTATGAAGGCCGAGGACGGAGCAGGTAAGGAAGGCCGCGGTGACGCTCTCCCGGCTGCCTCCCGGCGGGCGGCAGTGGCCGCTCTGCACGAGCGTGGCCTGTATCCGGCGTGGGCCACCGCCGCCGGTGAGGTCGCGACAGGGCGCCCCCGCCAACTGCGAACGATCCAGGCCGGGCCGGCAGTCGGGCTGCTCGCCCAGGTGTTGCTGCTCGCCCTGCTCGCGAGAAGCGTCGGGCTCGGAGGCTTCGCCTGGCTCGTCGGGCTGACGTGCGGAGTGCTCTTGGATGGCGCACTGGCGCATGGCCTTGCTCGCTACGACGCCGACGGCATGGCTCTCGCCGACTGGGTGACGCTTACTCGGGCCACGCTGGCCGTCGGTGTGGCCGCCCTGGTCGCGGAGTCGTTTCACCGGCCCGCGACGGTGGCGCTCATGGTTTCACTCGCGGCGGTCGCCCTCGTGCTGGACGCCGTCGATGGCTGGGTGGCCCGGCGGACGAGGACGGCGCGGACGCTGGGAGCGCAGTTCGACGGCGAGGTCGACGCGTTCCTGATCCTCGTCCTCAGCGTGTACGTCGCCCGTACGGCCGGGGCGTGGGTGCTCGCGATCGGCGGGGCGCGCTATGCGTTCCTCGCCGCTGAGTGGTCGCTCCGCTGGATGCGCGCGGAGTTGCCGCCGCGCTTCTGGCGCAAGGTCGTGGCGGCGACGCAGGGGATCGTGCTGACCGTCGCCGTCGCCGGCGTGCTGCCGCTGGGTGTTGTCCAGGCCGCCCTCGTCGTGGCCTTCGCCCTGCTCGCCGAATCGTTCGGCCGCGACACGTGGTGGCTCTGGCGCCACCGCCGCACGGAACGCACCCCGACCCCGTCCGACGCCCGCCCGGCACGGCGCCACGACCGGCTGCGCACGAGGATCGGCGCGGTCCTGACCGTCCTCGCCCTTCTGATCGTCTGGGCGGCTCTCGTGGCTCCCAACCAGCCGCAGGACGTCACGCTGACCGCTTTCCTCAGAGTCCCGCTCGAGGGACTCGCGCTCATCGCGATAGCCGTTGTCCTGCCGACCACGCCGCGGCGAATTCTGGCTGGACTCGCCGGACCGATTCTCGGTCTGGTGGTCATCCTGAAGATGCTCGACATCGCGTTCTTCACGTCCTTCGCCCGGCCCTTCGACCCCGTAGGGGACTTGGGCAACCTCGGGACCGGCATCGAAACGCTCCGCTCCGCGCTCGGCCGGACTGAGGCGAACCTGCTCATGTTCGGTGGGGTGGCGCTCGCCGTCGTCCTCGTCGTGGTCATGACGCTCGCTCTGCTCAGGCTGATGCGTGCGGCGGCCGGCAATCGACGATGGTCGGTGCGCACCGTCATCGCGCTGGGCGCCGTCTGGCTGCTGTGTTCGGTGTCGGGCGCGCAGCTGCTCACCCACAGCGCGGTCGCCTCCACGAGCACCGCGGCCTACGTCGTCCACGAGGTCCGCGCGGTGCAGGCCGACATTCACGACTCGGCCGTGTTCGCGAAGCAGATCAGCCACGACCCCTTCCGCAACACGCCGGGTGACCGGCTGCTGACAGGGCTGCGCGGCAAGGACGTCCTGCTCGTGTTCGTCGAGTCCTACGGCCAGGTTTCGGTCCAGGGCTCCTCGTTCTCCCCGGCCATCGATGCGGTGCTCAACCAGGGGACGAAGCAACTGCAAAGCGCCGGCTTCTCCGCGCGGAGCGCGTTCGTCGACGCCCCGGGATTCGGCGGCATCAGCTGGCTCGCCCACTCCACCCTGCAGTCGGGGGTCTGGGCGAACAGCCAGCGGCGCTACAACCAGCTCGTCGGCAGCCACCGCCTCACGCTCACGGATGCATTCGACCGGGCGGGGTGGCGGACGATCAACTTCGCGCCGGCCGACGATCGCGACTGGCCGGAGGGGTCCAGCTACTACCACTACGACAAGCTGTATGACCGGCGCGACCTGGGCTACCACGGGCCGGGCTTCACCTACGCCCCGATGCCGGACCAGTACATGTTCGCGGCCCTGCAGCGGCTCGAGCTCTCCAAGAGCCACCGCCGTCCGCTGTTTGCCGAGGTGGACACGGTGTCGAGCCACATGCCCTGGAACCGGATTCCCCAGCAGATCCCGTGGAACGAAGTCGGCGACGGCTCGATCTTCAACCGCATACCGATGTACCGCGAGCCCGACTCGTTCTGGTGGCACGCGGACCAGGTGAAGGCCGCTTATGCCCGCTCGCTCGAGTACTCGCTACGCGTCCTGACCTCGTTCGTGCAGCACGACGGCAACAAGAACCTCGTGCTGATCGTCGTGGGTGACGAGCAGCCGCTGGCGGTCGTGAGCGGCCAGAACGCGACTCACAACGTGCCGATCTCGATCATCGCCCGCGACCCGTCGGTCATTGACCGGATCGGGGGCTGGGGCTGGCAGGCGGGCTTGCTGCCCAGCCCGCAGGCTCCCGTAATGCCGATGAGCGCGTTCCGCGACCGCTTCCTCACCGCCTACGGACAGCAGCGGGCGACCCGGTAGTTCGTCGTGAAGCGAGACCGACGCCTGGCGGGGCTGGACGGGATCCGCGGCCTGGCCGCGCTCTACGTCGTGATCAACCACGTCTTCCTGCGCGCGTTCCCCGGCTACCCGGTCGACCATGCACCGTTCTGGGCGGGCTGGTTCATCTACGGGCGGTTCGCCGTCGTCGTGTTCATCGTGCTGTCCGGCTTCTCGCTGGCTCTCTCACCCGCCCGCCACGGCTGGCGGCTCGAGGGCCTTTCCCGGTTTGCCCGGAGGCGCGCTCGGCGCATCCTCCCGGCGTATTGGGCCGCCCTCGCCTTCAGCCTTGCCGTGGCGTGGCTCATCGTCCCTCAGCCTGGTCATGGCGTGCCCGACGCGAAGTCGGTCCTCGTCAACGGCCTGCTCGTGCAGAACATCGTCGGCGCGCACAGCCCGAATGCGGCGTTCTGGTCGATGGCCGTGGAGGTCCAGCTGTATCTCCTGTTCCCGCTGCTGCTGCTGATCGTCCGCCGGCGGAGCGCGATCATCATGGTCGCCGTCGTCACCCTCGTGGTGGCGTCGGTGGGGATCGTCGGCCCGCACATCTCGCGCGTGGGCACCTTCGTGATCCAGTCCCCGCCCGACCTCGCGGCGCTGTTCGCGCTCGGCATCCTCACCGCTGGCATCGTCGGAGCAGGTAGGGCGCGCCGGTCGTGGCCGTGGGCGTGGCTCGCTCTCGGTGCGGCGGCGCCTGTCTTCGCGACGATCTGGTGGCAGGGCTCGGTGTGGACGCTCGACCACCTCTTCTGGGTCGACCTCGCGCTCGGTCCCGCGATCGCGTGCCTCCTGGTCGCTCTGAGCACCGGCCGCCCGGCCCCGCTCTTGCGCCTGCTCGAGACGCGACCGGTCCGCAACCTCGGCTTGTCGTCCTACAGCCTGTACCTGACGCACGCCCCGATCGTGGTCATCGTCTACGAGCGGATAGTGGCCGGTCGCGTCCCGCAGGGCGTGCCGGCCTTCGTCGTCACGCTGGCGATCGTGCTGCCGCTCACGATCGCCTTCGCGCGGCTGTTCGCGGCGGTTTTCGAGAGGCCCTTCCTGGGCCACGAGGGTGCGCCCAGCGCCCCTCGACTGCGGGTACCGCGAGCGCAAGGAGCGCCAGGATGAGCCGGACCCTGTGGGCGTGGGCCCGGCTGGTGGGCCCGGCCCTGATACTCGGCGTGCTGGTGTGGCGCCTGGGGACGGGCCCCTTCCTCGATGGCGTGCGCACGGTCAACGGCGGGGCGCTGGCGGCCGCGGCCGGGCTCGCGGTGGTGACCACGGCGTGCTGTGCCTGGCGCTGGAAGATCGTCGCTCGCGGCCTCGGGGTCGAGTTGTCGCTGGGATCCGCGGTCGCGGCGTACTACCGATCGGTGTTCCTCAACGTCACGCTGCCCGGCGGAGTCGTGGGCGACGTACATCGCGGGGTCAGTCATGGGCGCGAGGTGAGCGATGTCGGCCGAGCCTTGCGCGCCGTCGCGTGGGAACGCTTCGCGGGTCAGCTCGTGCAGGCCGTCGTGACCGTCGTCATCTTGCTCGCGTTGCCGTCGCCCGTGCGCTCGTCGATGCCGCTGGTGACAATCGGCGGAGTCGCCGCCGTGTTCGGCGTCGTGCTCGTGGCGCGCGCGCAGCCTCGTGGCGCTCGGTCCCGCTGGGCGCGAATTCGTCGCGCACTGGCCGGCGACATCCGCGGCGCGCTCCTCACCCGGAAAGCGTGGTTGGGCATCTCGCTCGCATCGGCGATCGTCGTCGCCGGGCACGCCGTCACCTTCCTGATCGCGGCGCGCACGGCGGGCACCACCGCGCCGCTATCGCGCATGCTGCCGATCGCGTTGATCGTGATGCTCGCCGCCGTGCTGCCCAATGTCGGCGGCTGGGGGCCACGTGAGGGCGTGACGGCGTGGGTGTTCGGCGCCGCCGGCCTGCATGCACAGCGTGGGGTCGCCACAGCGGTCGTGTACGGCGTCCTGGTGCTCGGGGCCAGCCTGCCGGGCGCCGCCGTACTCGTTGTGACATGGTTTCGCGGTAGCCCGATTCGCGGACGCAATGAGCCGCTGCTCCGGGAGGGGGCCGCCCATGCCTGACCTTCCCTACACCCTGTTGAGCTGCGCGCTGTCGATCGACGGCTACCTTGGCAGCCCTTCGTCGCGGCGCCTTGCGCTTTCCAACGACGCCGACTTCGACCGGGTCGACGCTGTCCGCGCCTCGTGCGACGCGATCCTGGTGGGAGCGGCGACCGTCCGCAACGACAACCCGCGTCTGCTGGTGCGCTCGAAGACCCGGCGCGATGCGCGGACGGCCTGTGGGCTTCCACCGTCACCGATCAAGGTCACCGTGACCGAACGGGTGGAGTTGGACCCGCGTGCGGATTTCTTCATCACCGGCGAGACCGAGAAGCTCGTCTACTGCGTGAGTCCGCGCGTACCCGTCGCGCGCTCGAGGCTGGGAGGCGTCGCGACCGTCGTCGACGGCGGCCAGCGGGTCAGGATGCGCGGCCTCAGCGAGGACCTTCGCGCCCGCGGCGTGCAGCGGCTGATGGTCGAGGGCGGCGGCCAGGTGCACACTCAGTTCCTGACCGACAACCTCGCCGACGAGCTGCAGCTGGTCGTCGCTCCCTTCTTCGTCGGCGACTCCCGGGCCCCACGGTTCGTGAGCGACGGCCACTTCCCGTGGAATCCCAACCGGCGGGCGCGCCTCGCCGAGGTTCGCCAGCTCGGCGACGTGGTGCTGCTCCGCTATGCGCTCTCGCCACGATTCCAGACCGACTGAGCGCAAGCCGATGCCCCCTCCGCTGCCCACCGCCACGATCCGTACCCAGGTGTCCGTGCCCGTGCGGTTCGCCGACGGGTACGCCACGACGGCTCGAGTGTTCACCTTTGACGGGCTGGTCGACGGGCAGGAGAACCTCGCCCTGGGACTGGGCGACCGGGCCGCCGCCGTCAAGTCCGCAGGACGCGGCGCGGTACCGCTGGTCAGACCGCACAGCGAGTGCCTCACCGGCGACGTCTTCGGCAGTCAACGGTGCGACTGCGGCGCCCAGTTGCGTGAAGCCGTCGAACGCATTGCCGGCTGTGGCGGCTACCTGCTGTATCTGCGGCAGGAGGGACGGGGCATCGGCCTGTACGCCAAGCTCGACGCCTACGCCCTGCAGGACACGGGCCTGGACACCTATGAGGCGAACCTCGCGTTGGGTCACCGCGAGGACGAACGGTGTTACATGGTCGCCGCGCAGATGCTCCACGCGCTGGGGGTGTCGCGGGTCGCCCTGCTCAGCAACAACCCGGACAAGGCCTGGCAGCTCCGGCGCTTCGGGGTGAAGGTCACCACGCGGGTGCCAACCGGCGTGCACCTGTCGGCCACGAACGCCCGCTACCTGGCGACGAAGGCGCGCAAGGGCGCACACATGCTGGACCTGCCTCTGTCGGCCGGGTGAGACCGCTTGATGGTCACGGCAGGGCCAGCAGGTCGGTGTGCTCCACCGTCACGGTGAGCCGCCCCGCTCTTGCCCGCTCCAGGCGGCGGCGCGCATAGCCGTCGGTCTCGGCCGCAAGCTCGATCTGCTGCTCGCACGCAGCAGCCACCCACCCCGCGAACCACTCCTCCGTCAGGGCGGCCTGTGAGGCGCCGAGGCGCCACGGGCTGGGCCGGACGAGCACCTCGTGCCCCAGTCGCTGCAGCGCGTCGACGGTGACGGCGACCGCGTCCGGGCCGAGCAGGCGGCCGCGCGCGGTCGCGCGGCGCTGGTGGTCATTGAACGCGGCGGCCACACGCACGTCCAGTGGGTCCTCCGGCACCAGCGAGACGCTCCCGACGACGGACAGGGTCAGGAGCACCGGGCATCCTGCACCGGCACACACCGTGACCAGCCCGGCCAACTCGTCCCCGGTCAGCATGTCCAGTAGCGCCGAGGCGGTGATCAGGCTGGCGCCGGCGAGATCCCTCGGCGCCAGCAGGGTGATGTCCGAGCGCCTCGGCTCGACGGTGACCGCGGCTCCATCCGCGGCCGGCCCGGGATGGTCTGCGGCGGCGACGACCAACAGGTCTGCGTCCCGGTCATGCACCACCCAGTGCTGCGGTCCCGGCAGATGGGGCGAGAGCCAGCGGCCCATTGCTCCGGTGCCGCCACCGAGGTCATGGATCACCCAGCGCTCGGCTGACGGACCGAGGCGCGCGAGGTATTCGGCGAGGTCGGTTGCCCGGGCCGCGGCGTCAGCCGGCTCGCGGAGGGCGAGCCAGCGGCTGCTGACACCGGTGCCCGGAGCGCTCACAGCCCCGCCGAAGCCAGCACGCCGGCCAGGATCGACGCGGTCCGCGACCACCCGAACAGCGACTCGCGCCGCTCGCGGGCGGCTTGGCGCAACCGTCCTCTCAGCTCGGCGTCCCCGAGCCAGGCGCGCAGTGCCGCGGCGAGTGCCGCGGGGTCCCCCGGCGGGACCAAAAGCCCGGGCCTGATCCCGTCGGCGCCGTGACCAAGGGCCTCCGTCACCCCGCCAACCTCAGCGGCGACGACCGGCAGGCCACGCGCCAGGGACTCCGTGATCACCATGCCGTACGTCTCGGCCCGGGACGCAAGCACCATCAGGTCCGCGGCGGCATAGATGCGGTCCAGCTCGGGTCCCGTACGTGGTCCGGGGAACTCCACACGCCCGCCCAGCCCGCCTTCCACGGCGCGGCGGCGGAGGTCATCGACGAACGCTGGATCGCGGTCCAGGCTGCCCACGCACACGCAGTGCCAGGACAGCTCCGAGATCATCTCCAAGGCGCCGAGGAGTACGTCGTGTCCCTTGTCGAATTTCACGGCGGCGACGCAGAGCAGTGCGCCGCCGGTACGGGTCCCGCTCGCGAGCTCGGCGGCCTCGACACCGGGCTCGGAGACGTGGACACGGTCCTCGGGCAACGAGTACAGCTCGAGCAGGCGACGCCGGGTCCACGTGCTGGTCGTGACCACCGCGACGCTGGCCGACAGCACCGCGCGCTCCCGCATCTGGGCGTCGACCGTCGCGTCGGCGGCCGGCCGGTGGCCGAGCGGCATGTGCACGAGCAAGATCAAGCGCAACCGGCGCGCATGCGGAACCAGTACGTCGGGCGCGGTCGAGGCGATCAATCCGTCGAGCAGCACGACGCCGCCGTCGGGGATCCGCTTCACGACGCCGTCGAGGGCGGTCAACGACGCCACCTCGCGCCGCGGCCAGGCGCCGGGTATGGCGTGCTCGCGCACCGAAAAGCCGATCGAGCTGAGCTCGCGGCAGACCTGGCGGTCGTAGGTGTTGCCTCCGCTCGGCCGGGCGGGATCGTCGATCCCGTCCGGTACGACGAAATGGACCGTCGTCACAGCGGCCGCTCGTAGCTCGCCCAGGCGACGTGCGACTCGTGCAGTGTGACGATGAGTCCGTCGAGCTCCCGGGCGGTGTCACCCAGCGCGCCGGCGTGCACCTTGTCGGCGAGTCGATCCGCCACCGCGCGGGCGAGCGCCTCGGTGGTGGTGTTCATGCCCGCGAAGGCGGCCTCGTCGTCGAGGTTGCGGTAGGTGAGATCGTCCAGCACCGCGCGCAGTTGCTCGGCGGCGCGACCGATGTCGACCACGATGCCGTCGGCGTCGAGGTCCGCCCGCCGGAATGTGGCGTCCACCACGTATGTCGCGCCGTGCAGGCGCTGCGCGGGCCCGAAGACCTCGCCGCGGAAGCTGTGGGCGATCATCATGTGATCGCGGACTGTCACACCGAACACGATCTAACCCCCGTCGTAGGTGATGAGGTGGCACAGCGCCGGCAGGCTGCCTGCGGCCAGCCGGGCCATCACGTCGGGCAGCTCGCGGAAGTTCGACCCCCCGGTGATGAGCGCGTCGAAAGCCGGGTCGCGCAGCAGCTCGAGCGACAGTGCGAGCCGGTCGGCGGTCGTGCGGCGTCCCTGGCGCGCCGGTGAGAGCGTGCCCACCTGGCTCGCCCGGATGGCGAGGCGACTCGAATGGAACGCGCCACCCAGCGAAAGCCGGACCTCCCGGTCGCCGTACCAGCTGAGGTCGATTACCGCGCCCTCGGGCGCGAGCAGGTCGAGCGACCGTTGGAGTCCAGCGGACGTCGCGCTCGCATGCACGACCAGGTCGCACCCGTCCGCGGCCTCGTCCGGCAGTGCGAAGTCGACGCCGAGTGCGGACGCGATGTCGGCCCGGCCGGTATCGACGTCCACGAGGGTGACCCGCGTCGCCGGGAACCGGCTCAGAAGGCGCGCGACGCAGCAGCCGACCATGCCGGCGCCGACGACGGCAACCCGGTCGCCGATCAGTGGCGCGGCGTCCCACAGGGCGTTGACGGCGGTCTCGACGGTGCCCGCGAGCACGGCACGAGCCGGCGGCACGTCCTCGGGCACTACGGTCACTGCCCGCGCCGGCACCACGTAGGCGGTCTGGTGCGGGAACAGGCAGAACACCGTCCGGCCGCACAGCTGCGCCGGTCCCCGCTGCACGGTGCCGACATTCAGATAGCCGTACTTGACCGGCCCCGGGAAGTCCCCTTCCTGAAACGGTGCCCGCATGGCGAGGTACTGGGCCGGTGGCACACCCCCGCGAAACACGAGCGTCTCGGTGCCCCGGCTGACGCCCGAGCACACCGTGCGAACCAGCACGTCGTCCTGTCCCGGATCGGACAACGAGACCGGCCGGATCTCCCCACAGCCGGGCGCGCGCAGCCAGAATGCATGCGCCTCGGCATCGGCCACGTCAAGAGCCGCTTTCGGCGAGCTCGACATGCTGACATGCTATTTCGAAGGTGTGGGTATCGACGCGCGGCAGCTCAGGCTGTCGCGCCGAGCGCCGGGTCGAGCGCACCCCGCCGCACGGCCGGCGTTATGCCCGACTCCTGAGCGAGCACGGACGCGACGCGCTGGCGCGCGCGGTGCAGACGCGTGGTGAGAGTCGCCTCCCTGACGCGCAGCGCGCGCGAGGCCTCTTCGTAGGAGAGCCCCAGCACATCGACGGCGATGAGTGCATCGCGAAACACGACCGGCAATGCCGCGATGGCTTCGTACAGTGCGGCGGAGTCCAGGCTTCTCTCGGGCTGGGGGGCGGATAGGTCCTCGATCCGCAAGAGCTCGTCGGGCGTGTCGGTCCACTGTGGACGGCGTGCGGCCCTGCGCCGGCCGCTGACGAAGGTGTTTCTCAGAACACGCAGCAGGTACCCGATGTCGTCTTCGCAGCGAAGAAAGCGGGGCCTCTGGAGCACGCGGGCGAAAGTCTCCTGGACGAGATCCTCGGCTTCCTCGCGCGAGCGGGACATGGCCCGGGCGGCGCGATACAGCCGGTCGACATGATCGCCAAGGCTCTCAGGATCCAGGCGTCGGACCTTGGCTGATCGGCGCGGCAGGGCTAATGCCGGGGCAGCACTCATTGGCAGGACCATTGCTCCTACCTGGTCGAATTCGCAATAGGACGATGGTCTTATGACCTCGACGACGACGCCCGGAGGTATCGCGTCTGGTGGACCGTGCGTCGCGCGCTACGGCTCTGTGTGTACGACCACGTCCAGCAGGTGCGGTTGGCCTTCGCGGATGTCATCCTCGAGGCTGCTGGCCAGGTCGTGGGCCTCGGCCAGCGCCACCTCAGGAGGCACGGCCACACTGACAAACACGACAAGACCGCCCAAGGCATGCAGCAACCGCAACTCCCGCGGCGGTGCGCCAGTCCGGTGCTCGACCAGATGCGAGATCCGCCGGCGCTGGTCCTCATCACGGTGGTCCCCGTCGTCGTCCGGACGCGCTGCCACTGGCTGCTCGAGCGGTTCCAGGTGTGTCTGGACATCCTCGATGCCCGGCTCGGCCCGCAGCGCGGCCTCGACCCGTTCCGCGACGTCGTGGGCTTGTCCGATCGCGATGTCGGGCGTCATCTTGAGGTGTAGCGACACGCTCGCTTGGCCGTCGTGTTCGTAGATCGTGATGTCGTGCGCCTCGCGCACCAACGGTTCCGCTAGCGCGATCGCCAGGACCCGGTCTCGCAGGTCCAGCCCTTCACGCCGGGGTTCGAGATGCACGACGACATCGGTCTCGGGCAGGACCTCGCGAACCGCGGCCTCGACCGCGTCGGCGGTGTTGTGGCTCTCGACCAGCGCCTGCCCCGGCGGGACGCCAACCACCGCGTCCGCGAAGTACCGACCGCCCGATTCCCGCAGCCTCAGCCGGCGCAGCTCGATCGCATCGCCGAGTCCGCTGATGGCGGACTCGGCCTGGGCTCGGGCGTCGGCGGGAGTGGTATCCATGAGCACCCGTGCGTTCTCATAGATCAGCCGGCCGGCCGCCGCGAAGATGATGCCGGCCACCACGATGGCCGCCACCGCGTCCCCCTGCTCGAATCCGGCGCGGACGGCGACGATGCCGCAGAGCACCGCCACCGATCCGGCCATGTCCCCCGCGAAGTGGAAGGCGTTGGAGCGCAGCGCCGCAGACCTGTAGTTACGAGCGGTACGCAGCGATACCGCGATCCGGGAGACGTCAACTAGTAGCGCGACGCCGATGACCACGAAGATGTACCACCGGGCGTCGAGCTCGTGCCCGCCCTTCGTCAGGCGGACGACGGCTTCGATCACGATGAAGATCCCGCCGGCGGACAGGATGGCTGCCTCCCCCAGCGCCCCGAGGTTCTCCGCGCGGCGGTGACCGTACGGATGGTCGACGTCGGCCGGTCGAACCCCCAGGCGGATGGCAAAGAACGTCAACCCGGCGGCCACGACATCGCCGGACGACTCGATACCGGCGGACACCAATCCGAGGCTCCCGGTCACGATCCCGGTGCCGAGCTTGAGCGCCACGAGGAGGGTCGCAGCACCGATCGACACGAGGGCCGTCCGCGCCTGCCCCCGTCCCTGCACAGTGGGGCTTTCGAGCACTTCGGTCGTGGTCGTCTCCCGCGGCATACCTAATCCTAGGGTAGGTCCGGCCAGCCCGGTCGGCGAATCATCGTCGGGCGGTCAGGCGCGCGCGCACCAGCAGGACGTCATGGTCGGTGTGCTCGGCCGGCAGCACCCGGGCCGAGGGAGAGCCAAGCGCGGCGGTCCCGTAGACCTGCTGACTCCCCGGATCCTGTCGGGCGGAGGAGTCGGTACGGGTCCAGAAGCCGCGAGGTGCGCAGGAGGAGCGGCGGTTGACGTCGCCGCCGAAGATGACCGTGCCGGCGAGCGCGCGGCGCGCGAGGAGCGCGCTGAGCTCAACACACTGCGGGTGGTTGGCGGCCACCTCGACGGGCTCGGGAGAAGCAAGATGGGCGGTGCACACGTCAACGTCCATTCGGGTGCTGACACACAGCCACTGGCGCCGCTCGGGGCCGGCTTGTGCCGCGAAGGCCTGGTCATCGCTGCTGTGGATGGCGGCCTTCGTGAGCACCGCGTCACCGAAGAGTCCGCGACCACCGGGTCTTATGCACGCTAGATCCTTGCCGTAGTAGATCACCGCCGAGAATCGCAGGTGGTAACCGGTACGTCTGGCGATCCGCGCGACATCACCGCCGCAGGCCTCGTTGAAGGTCACCGCGTCCGGGTGCAGCTGACGGATTCGGGCGACCGCTTCCTGCACGACCGCCGGGTATTCGGCCTTGGCGTAGCAGCCGGCCAGACCGGACAGGCAAAGGTTCATCTGCATCAGCGTGAACGTCGAGCCCGCGGACGGCGACGCTACCGCGGCCGCTCCCAGGGGCCGGCTGCAGCCGGCTGAGGCGAGGACGATCCCGCACAGCAGGGCAGCAAGGCAGCGTCCCGCACAACTCCCCGAACGGTCCGGCCGACAACGAATCGTGGGGTCCACGATTCCCTGACGGTACATCTGTCAGCCGCTTGGCGCCGACCATAGACTGTTCCCCGTGACCGGCTTCTACCCAGACCAGGAGATCGCGCGGGAGCACGACAGGGACCTTGCTCCGACTCCGCGCGACCTCGAGGTCTACGCGCATATCGAAGGACTGGTCGGCGAGGAGAACGAGCTCCTGGAGGGAGCTCAGGAGAGCCGCAGCGAGCAACACGAGCGGCTGCACGCGATCACCGAGGAACTCGATCGCGTCTGGGAGACGCTGCGCCGGCGCGCCGACCGACGCGCCAAGCCAGGCAGCTGACCCGTCACCGAGTCCGTGCCCGATCCCGTCCGTGCGCTGCTGCGCACCCGGAGGACGTTTTTCGCCGACGTCGACGTTGGCCACGATGTGCCCGAGCGTGTCCTCGTGCGCAGCGACGTCAGCGGGACGATGCAGCTCCACGAACTCGTTGCGGGCGATCAGGTCGAGTTGACCTCGCTGCCCGAGCCGGTCGCCAGCGCGCACTACGTTCCCGGCACCCGTCGGGCAGTCCTGGCGATAGACGAGGGCGGGAACGAGCGACACCAGCTCTACCTGATCGACCTGGAGCAGGCCGCGACGGCAACCGTGCAGGGGATTGATGGTCTTGACGCGCTGACCAGCGATCCGCGCTTCGGTCAGCAGGTCGCGGGCATCTCACCCGACGGTCGCACGCTCGCATACGTCTCAAACCGCTCCAACGGCGTCGACTTCGACCTGTGGCTGTGCGACCTCGAGCGCCGGGAGCACCGCCTCCTGCATGCCGGTGGCGCTTGGTATCACCCCGCCTCGGGCTTCTCCCCGGACGGACGGTTCGTGTCGGTGCTTCGGTCGGGTACGCGTCCTCTGGATGTCGATTTGCTGCTCGTTGACGTCACCTCCGGCGAAGCGCGAACCCCGATTCCGCATCCGCACGAGGCGGCGCTGGTCGGGGTGCCCGCCTGGATCAACGACTCCGTCTTCTACGCCTCGTCCAACGCCGGCCGGGACTTCGCCGCGATTGTCCGCCACGATCTGGCCACGGGCGAGACCACGACAGTCGCCGGGACCGGCGAGCGGTTCGATGCCGCCGTCGTCTCGGCCGGCACGGCCATCATCGTGATCGAGAACCGAGACGGCGCGAGCTCGATGTGGCGCTACGACCCCCGGACGGGTGCGCGCGGTGCTGATATTTCCCTGTCAGAACCGGGCGTGACCGACGCCTGGTTTCTTGCGCGGTCAATCTTGAACCCCGCCGGGTCGCTGTTGTACTACACGCTCAGCGCGCCGCGGCTGGCCGGCGACGTCTATCGACACGATCTGATCGGTGGCGGTACGTGTCGACTCACACACAGCCCCGCCGAGATGCCGGCGGAAGCGCTCGTCGCGCCCGAGCTGGCTGAGGCCGAGAGCTTCGACGGCGAGCGAATCCCACTGTTCATATTCCGCCCCCTGGCGATCGGGTCGCGACCCCCGGTCGTGGTCGCGGTGCACGGGGGACCTGAAGCTCAGGCGATGCGGTTGTTCGATCCTGTGATCCAAGCCTTGCTGGCAGCCGGTTACGCGGTTGTGGTGCCCAATGTGCGCGGCTCGACCGGCTACGGGAAACGCTACGCGTCGCTCGACGACACGACGAAGCGGCTCGACTCCGTGCGCGACCTGGCGTCGGTTCACGGGGCGCTCGAGGCGCTCGGCTTCGACCCGGGGCGGGCGGTGCTCTGGGGCGGCTCCTACGGCGGGTACATGACGCTCGCGGGACTCGCGTTTCAACCCGGGCTCTGGGCCGCCGGCGTCGACATCGTGGGCATCTCGAACCTGGTCACGTTCCTCGAGAACACCTCCGACTACCGCCGCGCGCATCGGGAGCGGGAGTACGGGTCGCTGGCTGACGACCGCGACTTCTTGACCAGAGCCTCGCCGCTGACACACGTCGACGCGATCCGCGCGCCGCTGTTCGTGATCCACGGGCGCAACGATCCGCGCGTCCCGCTGAGCGAGGCGGAGCAGCTCGTGGCCAGTCTCGAACGACGGGGCGTGCGGCACGAGCTGTGCACCTACGACGACGAAGGGCACGGCCTCGCCCGCCTGGCCAACCAGCTCGACGCCTACCCGCGAGCGATCCAGTTCCTCGACGAAGTGCTCGGTCGCTGAGTTACGGAGAACTGGATTAGCTCGAGCCGTCGCCGCGATGGGTGTCGATCTCGACCCCATGGTTGGCCGTCCCTTCCTGCGTTCTGGAGGATGCTGCTGGCGACGCTCCCACATGGAGGGAGCCAGGCCAGACGGAAGGGAGATGGAGGGTCATGCCCGACGCAGCGGAACTCACTCACACCACTGCTGTCCCTAAGCGCCGGCGGCCCTGTGCTGTCGGGCTCCTATGCGTCGCCACGCTGGGTGTGTACGCGTGCGTGTGGTACTACAAGGCGAATCGCGAGATGCGCGACTTCGGCTCGGCGCGCGGAGATCAGCGGCTTGCAGGATCCAAGCCCGCACGTTCGGTCCTGGCGATCACGGTCGGCGGGTTGCTGGTCCTGCCGCCGTTCATCAGCCTGGTCAGGACGATGGGGCGAGTGCACGACGTCGAGTGCCTCGCGGCCGGGACGGCACGGCCTCGCTTCGCGTTGCTCGCGTTGATGCTGTCCTCACAGCTGTTGAGTGACACTGCCTTCGTCCGCGGCGCAGGGATCGCCTTCGGCGTCGCGGGGACGGTCGGGATGGCACTCGCGTTCGGAGTGGTCCAGGCGCGCCTGAATGGGGTTTGGGGCGATGAGCGGGCGTAGGCGTCGCGCTGCGGCCGCGGCGACCTTGCTGCTGGCCGTCGGCCTCATCATCCCTTGCGGCCCCGGTGTATGTGGTCCTCGGCGAAAAGGGAATCGTCGTTTCGCCCGCCCGTCGCCGGCTTGGGCTTCGTGATCGTGATAACCGGTCTCGTGGGGATCGGTCTCCCCTGGTCGATTCTCATGTGAATCCGAGGACGATTCGGATCTAGAATCGCCGCCCGTGAGTGACTCGAGGTTCGACGTCGAGGAGGTCTTCGACGAGGACTACTTGTACTTCTACGGGCCGCTTCTCGAGGAGGTCAGCGACGCCGATGCCGACGCGATCTGGCGGTTGCTCGAGATTGAGCCTGGCTCGCACGTGCTCGACTTGGCGTGCGGGCACGGGCGAATCGCGTCGAGGATCGCGCAGCGAGGAGCCCGGGTCACGGGTTTGGACTCGACGCAGCTGTTCCTCGACCACGCCCGAACCCGGGCTGCGGCCGCCGGCCTCGCGATCGAGTATGTCCAGGGGGACATGCGCGCCCTCCCCTGGCCCGATGAGAGCTTTGATCGCGTCATCAGCTGGTTCACCTCGTTTGGCTACTTCGACGATGAGGAGAATCGCCTCGTGCTCCGCGAGGCACGCCGGGTACTCCGGCCGGGCGGACGGCTGCTGATCGAGTGCAACAACCTCGCGGAGCTGCTGCCTCGCTGGCTGCCCTCGGTTGTGGTCGAGCGCGACGGCAACCTCTCGATCGACCGTCCGACGTTCGATCCGATCACGGGGCGGTCGATGACCGAGCGACTGATCGTCCGCGACGGGCAAACTCGGCGGTTCGTCTTCTCGGTGCGTATGTTCATCGCCTCCGAGCTGCGCGACTGGTTGCTGCAGGCGGGCTTTGCGGCCGTCGAATTCTGCGATCACGCCGGTGCACCCCTGACAGCCCACAGCCGGCGAATGGTCACGATCGCCCGCCGGTAGCCCTCGGTCGGAGCGGCACGATTCTTGCCGCTCGGGTCCTCGTGCGTGCCGCGATCAGCCCACGGGCGGGAAAGACCCTTCGCCGGCCTCGACGACGACTGGGGCGGCGACTCTCGCCGGGTCGATCTGGAGCAACAGCAGATCGTCGATCCCGCGGTAGAAACGATCGGCCACGGGCTTGACCTGATGCGCGAAGGACAGATGGATGTAGCCCTGGTCCTCGAGGCTCCTACAAGTCGCTGTGGATCACGTGGCTCAGCAGTTCAGCCCGCCGGCCATGTATGCGGTGCCGATGCCCGGATCGAAGTTCGCGTTGCGAAGGTCGTGAGCCGCAGGCAGCAGCGCCTCCGCCAGGTCGGCCATCGAATCCGCCCCCAGGCTCACCCGCAAGACCTCGACCGCCGAGGCGTGCGCGCCGTCCTCCCGGATCGAGGTGACCCGCACGCGTGCGTGCAGGTAGTCCTCCCGACCAAGCGACAGTGCTCGACATGCCGCGAGCAGAACCAGAAGCTCCGCGTCGCTCCCGGTCGGAACGGCGGCGCGCCGGATCACGGCCAGGACCCGCTTTCGTCGCTCCGCGAGCTTGGCGGCATTGGTCGCGCGCACCTGTCGCCGGAGCCCGACGCGCTCCACCAGCCCACGATCCTCGAGTGAGCTCACCGCGGCGCCGTAGTCCTCGGGACCCGCGTCATCTGCGCTCGCGGCGATCGCCACCGCGTCGCGGACACGTCCACGCGCTGCATCGAGCGAGAGCAGAACAACCTCCTCGGCGAGGGCCAGGTGCGGCTCGACGGCAGGCGGCAACGGTTCGGGCGCGTGTTTGACCGACTGAAGATCCCGAGGATCGATGCGCACCGTCGGAGGCTACTCCAAGCCCCCGCACATCTCGCGGCCGTAACGGGATGTGGACGCTGCCACCGCGGTCAAGCCGGCATGGACGCCGGCTCAACAGCAGTAGGTCAACGTGAGCCCGTCCAGGAAGTTGACAAGGGCGCCGAGCGGTTTGGGCATCGGGCCCTCGAGGCTCAAGGCTGGCTTCCCCGGGAAGTGGAGCGTGTAGACGTACGGGCCTGGTTTGCCCGGGCCGGGTTTGGCCGGCCCGGCTGCCTCGATGAGCCGGCGCAGGGAGGTGAGTTGACGTGGGGAGAGCTGGAAAGACCGGTGGGGCGCACCAGCCTCCTCGCCAATCAGCGTGGTGAGCAGCCCGGTTCCGTTCGGCCGGACGAAGATCGTCTGCCACATGAGACTGGTTGGCGAGAAGCGCCGCATGGACACGATCGCGTTGGCCGGAGGCGGGGTGAACGTGTGAGCACGCGCGGCCCTGACTTGTGGAGCCTCGGAGATCGTCGTTTGCCGCGTGACGGTTGGCCGCCTCGCCGTCGCGCCGCAGCCCACCAGGAAGAAACCGGCGAGTAGACACACGACCACGGTGCCGGCGCCGGCGCCGGCATGCGTGATCGCGTCCTCCCACCGCCTGGGTGGGTCCGTCACCTCTCTCATTAGCTGGGCTTTAGGTTAAGCCAAAGCGGCCGCGCGGCCGAGCTGCGAAAGAGGCGGGGGCCGTCAGCTCACGGCTTGCTCGACGAGCGCGGCGATCCTCGCCTCGACCTCGGCGGTCATGTCCTTGAGCGCAAAGTCGGTCGGCCACATCGCGCCGTCGTCGAGGCGTGCGTTATCGCTGAAACCCAACGTCGCATACCTCGACTTGAACTTCGCCGCGCTTTTGAAGAACAACACCACCTTGCCATCCTTGGCGTACGCCGGCATCCCATACCACGTCCTGGACGACAGGCCTGGCCCGCTGGCTTTCACGATGGCGTGAATCCGCTCGGCCATCACCCGATCCGATCCCGACATCTCAGCGATCTTCGCGAGCACATCCGCTTCGCCCTCCGCCTCGCTCGCGCCGCGGCGCGCCGCCGCCCGCTGCTCACGCGCGCGCTCCTTCATCGCGGCACGTTCCTCGGCCGAGAACGTCTCGGACGCCTTGCCCGCGGTCTTCGCGGACCGCCGACCGGCCTGCTTTGCGGCTTGACGCTCAGGCATGGACAAGCACCTCCTCGACGGTCGGCGGGGCACAAGCGGCATCCGGCGTGGTCTCGGTGCCGGCGGTATGTATGGCTCCGGACCGGACGTCGAAGCCGGAGGTATCGCGCTCGGGAGCCGGAGAAGTGTCCGGATGCTCCTGCGAACGGAAGAGTGTTGGGTGAGGGTTGATGCACATGGTGGTCACGGTAGTGCGGTGGCCTGCCACGCGCTTCTTGAAACCTGATCGATTCGCGGCTGGCGATCGTTCAGTGTGTTCCCGCTCCGCCGACCCGCGCGCTATGCGGCCGGCCGGCGGTTGTAGAGGTACTTCGCCCAGAGATAAGCCGCGGCGGTGATGACCAGGCACCACACGATCGCCGTGGTCCCCGTTCCACCGACGTGCCGGCCCGACAGGAGGTCGCGCAGGGTGTTCGTGATCGGGGTGAACGGCTGGTTCTGGGCAAACCAGCGCAGGCCCGCTGGCATGGATGCGACCGGCACGAATGCGCTGCCGAGGAACGGCAGGAGGACGAGGAACATCGGCAGGTTGCTCGCCGTCTCGACGCTTTTCGCGAACAGCCCCAACGCGACCGACACCCAGATCAGCGCGATCGCCAGCAGCACGAGCACCCCGACGGCCGCTACCCATCGCAGGGCGCCGGCGGTGGGGTCATAGCCGATGAGCAGGGCGACAGCGATGACGACGGCGAGGCTGATGATGGTCAGGAACAGGCTGCCGAGGACGTGACCGGTGAGCACGGCGGGTCGCCAGATCCGCATCGTCTTGAAGCGGGCGATGATGCCCTCGGTCATGTCCTTGGCCACCGAGATCGCGGTGATCTGGGCGGCACCCGCAACCGTGAACAGGAGGACCCCGGGAGTGAGGAAGTTGACATATGCGCTGCGCCCGCCGCCGACCTTGATCCCGTCGCCGAGTGTGCCTCCGAACACGTACACGAACAGCAGCAGGAAGATGACCGGCATGAAGATCGGGAACAGTGACAGGCCTGGGTAGCGCCGCAGGTGGAGCAGGTTGCGTCGCAGCATCGTCATCGAATCGCGCAGTGCGTAGCTACTGGTCATCAGGAGGCTCCTCGTCGGGCTTCGGTTTCTCCGGACCGGCCGTTCCGGCCCGTGAGCGTCAAGAACACGTCGTCGAGATCGGGGGTGTGAATCGCGAGACCGTCGACGTCGACGGCTGCCTCGTCGAGCTCGCGCAGGACGCGGCGCAGGGTTGCCACGTTGCCATCGGTGGGAACCTGCAGCGTGAGGGCATCGCCGCCGCGCACGGGAATGTCGAGCGCTCCGGCGGCCGCGAGCTGCGCGGTGGCGTCGGCGAACGTCAGGTCGATGCGACCGCCCGGAATCCGCTGCTTGAGCTCCAGCGCGCTCCCCTCGGCCACCAGGCGACCTTGGTCGAGGATCGCGACCCGGTCGGCCAGCTTGTCGGCCTCCTCGAGGTACTGGGTGGTGAGGAACACCGTGATGCCGTCGCCGACCAGGCTGCGGACGATGTCCCAGACGGTGCGACGGCTGCGCGGATCGAGGCCGGTGGTCGGCTCGTCGAGGAAGATGATCTGCGGCGCGCCGATCAGTGTCATCGCGAGGTCTAGGCGGCGGCGCATGCCGCCGGAGTACGTGACGGCCATGCGGTCGGCGGCGTCGTCGAGCTCGAAGCGCTCGAGCAGGTCGCCGATCCGCCGGCGCGCCTCGGCGGCGGCGAGGTGGTGTAGGTCGGCCATCAGCGCCAGGTTCTCGCGTCCGGTGAGCAGCTCGTCGATGGCCGAGAACTGCCCGGTGACACCGATGACCGCGCGCACGGCGTCGGGCTCGCGTGTCACGTCGTGGCCGGCGACACGGATCTCGCCGTGGTCCGGCTGAAGCAGGGTGGCGAGGATGCGCACCATCGTGGTCTTGCCCGCGCCGTTGGGTCCGAGGAGCGCGAACACGCTGCCCGTCTCGACGGACAGATCGAGTCCGTCGAGGACGAGGTTCTCCCCGAAGGACTTGCGTACATCCAGCGCGGAAATGGCCGGTGAGGAGGAGTTGGGCATCGCGTTCCTAACTGATCGAGTGGGGTGGTGGGTGGTCGGCATCGACGAGAGCCCTATCCCGGGAGCTCGCCCGAGGCGCGCAGGGCGTCGCGGTGCGCCTCCCACTCGTGCTGAAGCTCGCGGGTCCGCTCGACCAGCCAGTTGGCGAACGCCTCCAACTCCAACAGCATGGCCCGGCGCTCGGGCGAGGCGTCTCTGAGCACGTGCAGTCCTTCGGTGGCCAGGGCGGCCAGCTGCTGGTACTCCGAGACGTCGAAGCCGCGGGCCTGGGGGGACGAGAAGTCCAGGCGGACGCGGTCCATCCGCTCTCCCGCCGCCCGCGTGCGCCGGATCGAATCCAGGCGCTCCAGCACGCCCAGCGCACCGGTGATCGCGGTGCGGCTGGCCAGCAGCGCTTCGCTCAGCTCGGCGATCGTCTGCTCTTGCGGATCGCACACCAGCAGATAGCCGAGCACGCGTCCGACCATGGGCGGAAAGCCGTAGCGGCGGTGGTAGAAGCGACCCAGGTGGTCGGCGAACGTGATCTCTTCGTCGGTTGGCATGCGGTATTTATAGCACACATCACGGAGATAACGCAAATTTGTGTTATCTCAGTTAGGAGCGGCGTCTTTGAGGGTTGTCTGGGGGCGCCGGTCGGTCCGCGTCACGTCTGGCCGGCGGTGGAACTGGGCGCCGCTCGCCGCCTTCGGCGCCGCCGCACCGGACTCGCCGGCGCCACCGCTCGCAGCCTCGGGCCGGCAGCGCTTCGGCACACGCGCCACCCGCTCGCGGCCCGGCCACCGGCAGCCCGGCGCCACCGCCGCCCTCCCCGGTCCGATGCACCTCTTTCCGGTGACGAAAAACGTCGCACTCGAACCCCTACTCACCGCGAGTGCGGGCAAACGCGGCTATAGCACGAGTTTCGCCTCACTCGATCCGCGGCGCTCGTCGAGTGTGACGTTATTCGGGCTCCGGGGCGCTGGCTAGCCCCGTGACGGACGCGGACGCGGAGGCAGGCTCGGCCAGCCACGCGGCATGTGCTGGTGCGGCGGGACGGTCGTCAGGTAGCCCCCGGGCGCACCCAGCCGGACAAGGAGCGCGTCGAAGTTGCGCCCCTCGACCGACGACCATCCACCGGGATCCTGGCAGGCGCACTGGTGCCCGTAGGCGGCGGCAAGGGTCTGAACGCCGCGGCCGGACGCCCAGCCTATTTCCAGGTTCGGGGAGGCCGGGTGCAGGATGGCGATCTTCTCGCCCGCCCTCACCGTTTGCCCGGGTCTGACGGCGATCGTGATGTTCTCGACCACATATACGTACTTACCGGCGAAGCGACCGTCCAGCAGCCGGTAGACGATCATGTCCCCCGGCGGCGGCACGCAGGTTTTCCCCCAGCAGCTCTCCGGGCCGGCCAGCCGGTCGCTGGCCAGCACCACCTTGGCGCGCCCGAGCGCGAGGATCGGGCCTGAGCCCGAGTAGTCGACGCCCATGTCGATGCGGCTGGCCTGCAGGCCTCGCACCTCGCGGAGCGGGTTGACGTACGCCGAGGCCGAACGCGCCCCGCTCGCCGAAGCGCCCGCGGCGAGGGCGGTGGCGAAGACCGCCGAAAAGACCGCCGCGAACACGGTCGCGAGGACGGCGGTGCTCGCCGCCACAGCCACGAGCACACCACGTGACGCGGTCCGTCGAAGCATGTCTCAGGTGAGCGCCGCGCGCTCGCTGTCCGACAGCGATCGCTTGGTCCGGGCCGCCAGATCCCACGCCACGAGAACCGTCTTACCCGACGCGGCCAGGCGACCGTCCGGCAGCCTGACCTCGTGCTCCAGGTCGATGCTCGAGCCTCCCACGCGCGCCACCCGCACGACGATGTCCACCTCGCCGTGATCCTTGCGCACCTCGGCGTGGTAGTCGAGGTCGACGTGAGCCACGACGTAGCCACCGCTCGTGTGGTTCTCCCCGACGCGGCGCATGAGGTCCGCGATCAGGGCGATGCGCCCCTCCTCGAGCAGTTCGTGGTAGACGGACTGGTTGAGGTGGCCGAGCATGTCCATGTCTCGCCACCGCAGCTGGACGCGGACGCTGTGCTCGAGTCCGGGGGCCACGGGCCAGCAGTCTAGGCGTCGCCTGGCAGACGACGTGCAGCTACCCCGTCGCGCGCTGACCGCTCGCGCGCGGCGAGCGGTCAGACGCGACGGTGAGTGCCAAACGCGGGGTCAGGAGGAGAGCTTGAACTGAGCGACGAGCCGGTTCAGGCCGTCGGCGTTGGCGGCCAGCTCCTGAGCGGACGCCGCGATCTCCTGGGTCGAGGCGCTGGTCTCCTCGGTGGAGGCCGAGACCTCCTCCGTGGTGGCGGACGACTGCTCGGCCACCGACGCGACCTCGTTGATGTTCTCCTGCATGCTGGTCGCAGAGGCGGTGATCTGGTGGGCCGCGGTGGCGATCTGCTCGACGCGGGCGGCCATGTCGTCGACCGCCTGGCCGATGCTCAGGAAGGCCTCACGGGTCTGCTCGACCACGGTGGCGCCGTCGGCCGTCTTGCGCGCGCCCTCTTCGACGACGCGCACGGCCTTGGTGGTCTCGTCCTGGATCGCGCCGATCAGCTCGGAGATCTCGTGCGCGGCGCTCTGGGATTCCTCGGCGAGCTTGCGCACCTCCTCGGCGACCACCGCGAAGCCGCGGCCCTGTTCGCCGGCCCGGGCCGCCTCGATGGCGGCATTCAGCGCCAGCAGGTTCGTCTGCTCGGCGATCCCGGTGATCGTCGCGACGATCGCACCGATCTGCTCGGACTTGGCCGCCAGTTCGCGGATCGCGCCGGTGACGCCCTCGCTCGAGTCGCGGACCGAGCCCATCGCCTCGGTGGCCTGCTCCGCGGCCGCCACGCCCCGCTGGGCGGTTGCCCGGGCCTCGGTGGCCACCGCGGCAGTCTGCTCGGCCTGCTCGGCGCTCTCGGCGACGGCCGAGGCGACCTCGTCCGCGGCGCGCCGTGCACCTTCGACCAGGTTGACCTGGCGTTCCGCTCCCTGAGCCACGTCGCCGATCGCCACCGCGATCTCGCCCGTGGCACGGCCGGCCTCCTCGGAGGTCTGGGACATTTGCCGCGAGGCCTGGCCGACACTGCCGGCGGCATTCGAAAGCTCGCCCATCAGCGCGCGCAGGTGCTCGATCATCGTCGCGAATGAATTGCCCAGCGCGTCGTGCTCGGAGCGCGGCTCGACCTCCGTCGTCAGGTCTCCGTCGGCGATCCGGCCGGCCGCGCTGACCATCTCGTTCAGGTACTCGACCATGCGCCGGAAGGCGGCTGCCGTGGCGCCGATCTCGTCGGTGGAGGTGACGTCGATGCGCTGATTGACGTCGCCCTCGGCGATCCCGTCGGCCGCCGCGAGCATGCTCTTGATGCGGGTCGCGATCGAGCGGGTGAGGAAGAACGCGGCGATCATGCCGATCAGGGCCGCGATCACGCCCACGAGGATCATCGTGGTCTTCGACGACGACGCGGTCGACCGGAACGAAGCGGTCTGCGTGGCGACGTCGTTGGCAGCGCTCTTCTGGTAGGCCTTGAGCGCGGCGGTCAGCCCGTCGGCGGCGTCGTTCTGCGCTCCCTCGACCAGCTTGCTGGCGGCGGCGGCCTTCCCGCTCCGCACCAGGCCCCACAGCGTGGCATCACTGGCGTCGAACTGCTTGGCCGCGGACTGGATCGCGGCCACCAGCGGCTTGTCACTCGGGTCGGTCGACAACGTGATCAGCTTGTCGAGTCTGGTCTGGAACGTCTGGCGATCGCCGAGAAAGTCGGAGTGACGGGCACCGTTGTCGAGCACGTAGAGCGTCTCGGAGAAGTGCATGTCGGAAGCGGCCCCGCGCGCGTCCTCCGCGGCGAGCGCCTTGGCCTCGCCGACGTTGATGACATCGCTGTGCACCGCGCTCATCGAGCTCATCCCGCTCGACCCGACCACGATCACCACCACGAGGCCGGCCACGAGGATGCCGAAGCAGAGCGAGAGCTTCTTGGCAATCGACAGGTTGTTGAAGCGGCCGAACAGGCCGTTCCTGGTCTTCATAAAAGCTTCCTTCTTTCACGGCCGAGGCCGCACGCTGGGGCGGACGTCCGGCGGGACAGCACGGCGGTCAGCCGTGCCTACACGCCTGAAAATCAGGGATAACTACTTCTCCTGTCGTCGGCTAATCCGCGCCCGGCTTGAGGTTTGGCCGCGACTCTGGCCGCGCGTCGCGTGCCCACTCCGCCGGGGTTCATCGCCCCGCCGGGGTTCATCGCCCCGCCGGGCTCACTCCCAGCCGGGGTTCACTCCCAGCGGAACCACCGGACAGCGGCCACGCTGGTGAGGATCGCCCAGCCCGCGACGACGAGAAACGGCACCACGCCCGGCGACTGTCCGAGGAACGAGGCGTGCAGCGCGTTGAAGCCGGCTCCGGTCGGGAGGATCTTGGCGATGTCGTTGATCGCCGCCGAGTGGAGCTCCTGGAGAGGGACATACAGCCCCGAGAAGAACGCCAACGGATAGAAGCACACCGCCTGGAACGCGCCCGCGACCTGCGGACCACGGGCCCGGGCGGCCACGCACAGCCCGAGGCCGAGCATTGCCGCGGCCGTGAGGAAGAGCGAGAGGAGGGACAGGAGATCCCCACCGACGGTCGGCGGGAGCGCAAGGTTGAAGGCGAGCGTTCCAGCCCCGACGAGGATCGCGATTGCGATGACGGCCAGGGCCAGGTTGATCGTCAGCTGGGCGCCGAGCAACCACGACGGTGGCACCGGGGTGGTCTTCATCCGGCGCAGCACGCCCTGCTCCCGGTAGGTCGCCAGCTGCTGGGGAAGTCCGCCCAGGCCGACCGCGATCAGCACGAACATCATCAGCGTCGGCACGTAGAGCGTGAAGAACGAGATGCCGCCCAAGGCCGCCGAGGGGCGGGTGGTCGCCGGGATGCTCCCGAAGATCACCAGCAGTAGGAGCGGCACGCCCAGTGCGACGATGGCGACGATCGGGCGTCGTCGGGCGATCCTGATTTCGCTCGCCACTAGCAGGCGGAAGGCACGCCGCTGCTGGGGGTCGGATCCGATTGCCAGGGTGCTCATCGCACGGTCTCCCTTCTCGTCGTGTCCCGGGCGGACTCGTCGGTCAGCGCGAGGAAGGCGTCCTCCAGGCTCGACTCCTCGGGCCGGATGTCCTCGGCACGCAGACCCGAGCGGTCGAGCGCCAGCACGATCGCCGTCACGAGGTCTCCATCGCCGTACACCACGACGTCGTGGCCGTGGCGCTCGACCGTGCTCACCTCGGGCACGGCCCAGAGCAGCTCCTCGCCCCGGGCGCCCGGCGAACGCAGCCGGACTCGCTTGCCCCTGGCCGCCTGCTCGCCCAGCGTCGCCGGGGGGCCGAGCGCGATCACCCTCCCGTGGTCGATCAGGGCCACCCGGTCGCACAGCCGCTCCGCCTCCTCCATCAGGTGGGTCACGAGCACGATCGTGACGCCGCGGTCGCGCACGCCTTCGATCAGCCTCCAGGTGTCGCGGCGGGCCTCGGGGTCGAGTCCGGTCGTGAGCTCGTCGAGCACGGCGATCTCGGGCTGGCCGATCAGCGCCAGCACGATCGACAGTCGCTGTTTCTGGCCGCCCGAGAGGCGCATAAACCACTGATCCTTCGATGCCTCCAGTCCGAGGGTGGCGAGCAGCTCGCGTCCGTCGGCGGGGTCACGGTAAAAGGACGCATAGAGCTCTACGGCCTCGCCAACCTTGATCCGCTCCGGCAATGCGCTGTGCTGGAGCTGTACCCCGACGCGCTCGTGCAGCTCGCGGCCGTCGCGGCCGGGGTCGAGACCCAGAACGCTGATCGTCCCGCGATCGGGGGTCCGCAGTCCCGTGATGCATTCGACCGTGGTGGTCTTTCCGGCGCCGTTGCGGCCGAGGACTCCGAAGATCTCCCCTGCCCGGACGGTGAAGCTCACATCGTCCACGGCGATCACGGAACCTGGCCTCAGGGCCTGAGCTGTCGAGGTCGCGTCCGGAGCCGGATTTCGCGCCCTGCCGTACGCCTTGTGCAGGTGTGCGACCTCGATCACGGTCGCGGCCGGACGCTTGCCCGGCATCTGGGCCTGCTCCGGTGCCTCGGCCCGAATCAGTTGTGGCGTGCTCATCGTTCCTATCTCGCGTTTCCGGGGTTGATCGATAGCGCGATGATATCATGCTTACGATGTCGATGCAATAGCTTTGTGATATCATGCCGACGAGGCGGTTACGATATGAACGTGATATCGGATAGGGACACACCGACCGAGCCGCTCGAGCGCAAGCTCGTGGCTTCGGGTCAGGCCCACGAGCAGCGGCCGGCGTCGGTCCTCCCGGGCCTCCCCTTGAGCATCCTCATGTGGGTGGTAGTTGGGGTATCGATCGGGCTGCTGTTCGACGGCAGCAGCGGCCTGGCCCTCGGCATCATCCTGCTCATCATCGTCGCCCCCTTCCTTGGCGGGATCTTCACCGTCCAGCCCAACGAGGCGCGTGTGCTGATCCTGTTCGGCCGCTACAACGGGTCGGTCACCCAGGCCGGCCTCTGGTGCTGCAACCCGTTCTGCAAGCGCAAGAAGGTGTCACTGCGGGTTCGCAACTTCCAGAGCGAGCGGATCAAGGTCAACGACGCGAGCGGCAACCCGATCGAGCTCGGCGCGGTTGTCGTGTGGCGCATCACGGACACGGCCAAGGCGCTGTTCGACGTCGCCGACTACGAGCAGTTCGTGATCGTCCAGAGCGAAACCTCGCTGCGGCACCTGGCCACCGAGTACCCCTACGACGACTACAAGCCGGAGACGATTTCGCTACGCGGCAACGCCGACGACGTCCAGGGCACCCTTCAGGCCGAGCTCCAGGCCCGCCTGGACCTCGCCGGGATCGAGATCCTCGAGACGCGACTGACCCACCTCGCGTACGCGCCCGAGATCGCCGCGGTGATGCTCCGGCGCCAGCAGGCCGAAGCGATCGTCGCCGCCCGCAAGACGATGGTCCAGGGTGCGGTCGGCATGGTGCAGATGGCGCTTGCCCAGCTGGCCGACTCGGATCTCGTCGAGCTCGACACCGAGCGTAAGGCCACCATGGTCTCCAACCTCATGGTCGTGTTGTCTGGCGACCACTCACCGGCACCCGTGATCAACACCGGCACGCTTTATGGGTAGGGGATGAGCTGACGATGCCAGAGAGCAAACGATTCCTACTCAGACTCGATCCTCGCCTGTTCGAGGCGCTGCGCCGCTGGGCCAACGACGACCTGCGCAGCATCAACGCTCAGATCGAGTACCTGCTCACCGAGCAGGTACGCCGCGCCGGACGCCTCCCTCGGAAGACCACGCCCCGGCCACCCGGCGACTTCCCCGCCGAGGAGCCAGGGGATGCCGACGTGGTCGACGAGCTCAACCAGATCGAAACCCGCTGAGGGCCTCGGCCACGCGGAGATTCCCGCACTCGCTCAACCCGTCTACGCTGCCCGATGCGTGCACGCATCGATCTCCGAACCGCGACGAGGTGAGCCATGCCGGCCATGAAGTGGTGGGGGTGGGGTGATGAGGGCCTCGAGTTCTCCGACGACGACAAGCCGGCGCTCGCGCCGTTCATAGCGGACAAGATCGGCGTCGATGTCCGGGTGAAGAGCGCCGCGCCGGTGCGCTTCGAGGAGCTGTCGATCGCCGATCCGATCATGCCGACCGAGCTGCGAGCGGACCTCGAACAGGCCGCCGGGACCGCGTTCGTCTCGACCGAGGCACTCGATCGCGTCGTGCATGGCCGCGGCAAGTCGCTGCGCGATCTGATCCGCCAGCGCCACGGCGACATGCCCCGGCTCCCCGACGTGGTCGTGCGACCCGGCAGCGAGGAGGACGTCGGCGCGATCGTCCAGGCAGCACTGCGCGCCGACGCCGTACTGATCCCGTTCGGAGGCGGTTCCTCGATCTCAGGCTCGCTCCAGGCCCCGGACCGCGAGACGAGACCGGTGATCTCGGTCGACCTCGAACGGTTGGACAAGGTGCTCGAGCTCGACCGGGAGTCCCGTCTCGCCCGGGTGCAGGCCGGCGTCTTCGGCCCCCGCCTGGAGGAGCAGCTCGCTGCACTCGGGTACACGTTCGGGCACTTTCCCGACTCCTTCCCGCACTCGACGCTCGGCGGCTGGATCGCCACGCGCTCCTCGGGGATGCAGTCCGACCGCTACGGCGACATCGCAGACATGGTCAAGGGGCTGCGCGTCGTCACGCCGTCGGGCACGCTCGTCACCCGTGCGGTGCCCGCAGCGTCGAACGGCCCGAGCGTGCGCCAGATGGTGCTGGGCAGCGAGGGCCGGCTGGGCATCATCACCGAAGCCACCGTGCACGTCCGCCGGATCCCGAAGCAGCGCACGATTCTCGGCTACCTGTTTCCCACCTTCGCCGACGGCCTGGCCGCCATGCGCGACCTGGCGGCGAGCGATTACTCGGCCTCGGTCACGCGCGTGTCCGACGCCAACGAGACGCAGTTCTCGTTCGCCATGCGCGTGAACCCGACGGCCGTCGACAAGCTCCAGTCCGCGGCGCTCAAGACCTACGTGCACCGCCGGCTCGGCTTCGCCGTCAGCCGGATGTGCCTGTCGTTCATCGGCTACGAGGGCAGCGACCGTCATGTCGCCACGCAGCGCCGCGCGGTCGGACGGCTGGTCAAGCGCCACGGCGGACTGTGCGTCGGTTCAGGCCCGGGCCTGCTCTACGACCAGAAGAAGTTCGACATCCCCTACATCCGCGACTTCCTCCTCGACCGCGGCGCGCCCGGCGACGTGTCCGAGACGGCGACGACGTGGAGCAACCTGCTGCCCCTGTACGAGGCGGTGGTCGCGGCGGCCAACCGAGCGTTCGACCAACTCGCCGCCCAGGGCTACGTCATGTGCCATCTGTCGCACAGCTATCACGCCGGCGCCTGCCTGTATTTCACGTTCGCCTTCAGGGCGACGAGCCAGCAGGCGATGCTCGGCGAATACGAGGTCGTCAAGTCGGCCATTCAGCAGGCGTTCGTCGACAACGGGGCCACCCTCTCGCATCACCACGCGGTCGGCACCGAACATGCCCAGTGGTTGCGCGAGGACATCTCGGCACCGGGGGTGGCGATGCTCGACGCGCTATTCGAGGGGTTCGACCCGGGCCGGCACCTGAATCCCGGGAAGATCGTCTAACCCGGCGCTAGATCACGGGCGGAGCGATTTGCCGGTCATCGGGCGGAGGGTGTGCGCGGCCGCCGGGGAGCGCCCCGCCGCCGGCCCACATGCGCCCAGAATGAGCGCTCGAAGTCGTCCCAGTCGATCGGCGGGACGTCGGGCTCGCCGCCGCCACCGCCGTCGTCATCGCTGTCGCGCCGCAGCCATACGGCCAGGCCGGCCAGCGGGGTGCCCACCCAGAACATCACCGTGCCAGGCGGCTCGGGCATCAGCGCGACCCCGAGACACATCATCGCCACCCCGGTCCAGCCCGTGACCAGGCAGCGGGTGTGATGCACGGCGATGAGGCGGAGCAACCGCCGGTCGTGCGAGATCACCGCGATCACCACGAATGGGGAGCCGAGCCACAGCCATCCCACCAGGGCCACGCCCGATCACATCCCCCGCAGCCCTCGAGCTCAAACCACATGCAGGCGTGCCCGCGGGGCCGATCGGGTAGGTCGATCGTGACTGCAACATGGAGGGAGAGAGACATGACCGCTCCGATCGAGGACGTCAGCAGCCTGCCGGGCAAGAAGATCTCCGACCAGGCGGAGAAACCGCTTGGCAAGGTCAGCCAGATCTATGCCACCGACGGCTACCCGATGTGGGTGGCGGTCGAGATGTCCTCCGGAATCGCCCAGCGCCGCACGGTGTTCATTCCCCTGGCGCGGATCAAGGACGAGGACGGGGAGTTGCGGGTTCCCTACAGCGCACAGCGCATCGGCGACGCACCCGAGGTCGACCTCAGCGACGGTATCTCCGCCGAGTGTGACCGGCAGTTGCGCGACTACTACGGCATCGATACCGGCGACCAGGAACTGCGCGGCGACAACAAGTCCTACGCCACGCTCGTTCCCGACGAACCCGGCGGCGCCGAGCCCGTGGAGAACGTCGACGAGCTCGAGACGCCGGACGCAGACACCCGCACCGACGAGAGCCGCGAGCGGCTGCGCGATCCGGGCAGCGCCGAGATTCGGCAGGTCAGCGCCGAGGACGTGACCCACGACACGCAGGCGAGCCCGGACGACCCCGGCGACCGCGGAGACGGGGACGAGGCGTCGGCGGGGTGAGCCGCGGCGAGCGCGGCCGGTTCAGCGAACCGGGTGACAGACGGTGTCGAGCAGCGAGCAGTGCACGACGGTGCCGATGATCCATCCGCTCGGCACCGGACCCCAGTAGCGGCTGTCGTCGGAAACGCCGCGGTTGTCGCCCATCAGGTAGTACTCGTCCGGCGGCACCCTCACCGCGGTGGGAAAGCTGCATTCCGCGCCGACGCCACAGCCGGCGATGTACGGCTCGTTCTCCCGGATGCCGTTGCGAACCACGTGTCCGTCGACGATCGAGATGAGATCGCCCGGGCCGGCCACCACGCGCTTGACGAACACCCGCCCGGACTCCTGGGGCACCGGGACGTCGCACGGCTGGGTGGAGCCGGTGCCCTGAAGGCCCGATCCGCACACGGGGTCCTGCGCGCGGGCGCCGGCCGGCGGGTGAAATACCACGATGTCGCCGACCTGGGGGCTGGTGGACCGCACGGCCGCGACCCGCTGGCCCACCTGCAGCGTCGGCTCCATCGACCCGGACGTGACCTTGTACTCGCCGATCGTCTTGTGCATCGCCAGCCCTCCGCCAACGACCACGAGGGCCGCCACGGCGAGCAGGCGGCGGCCGAGCCGGCGGCGGACGGGCCGTCCGAGCGGCTGTACCGCCGGAGCCGCCAGGGTGCAGTCCAGATTGGCGTGGGGCGGCGGTGTCGTCGCGGGGTGCTCCACCCCTGCCTGATCGGCATGGCCGAGATCGCGCTTGAACCGCAGCCCGAGTACTGAGCCATCCCGCTACCGTCTCGCGGACATGCCCGGCGACGGCGTCCATCGCGTGGTGGTGGTCGGTGGCGGATTCGGGGGGCTTCAGGCCGTGGAGAAGCTCGGTCACGCCCCGGTCGACATCACGCTGGTCGACCGGCGCAACTTCCACCTGTTCCAGCCGCTGACCTACCAGGTGGCGACCGGCGCACTATCGCCGGGCGAGATCGCCTATCCGCTGCGCGCCATCTTCAAGCGCAACAAGAACGTCCGGGTGATGCTGGCCGAGGTGGCCGGCTTCGACCTCGATGCGCGCGAGGTCCGCCTGCGGTCGGTTTCCGGCGTCCCGGCGCCCCCGACGCTCCCGTACGACACGCTGATCGTGTCCGGCGGATCGCGTTACTCGTACTTCGGCCACGACGACTGGAGCCCGTACGCCGCCGAGGTCAAGTCGCTCGAGAGTGCGCTGAGGGTCCGCGGTCACATCCTGGCCGCCTTCGAGGCGGCGGAGGACGAGCCCGACCCTGACCGTCGGGACGCCTGGCTCACGTTCGTCGTGGTGGGCGGAGGTCCGACCGGGGTCGAGATGGCCGGGCAGATCGGTGAGCTGGCCCGCGACACGCTGCGCAACGACTTCCGCACGATCGACACGCGCGCGGGACGCATCCTGCTGGTCGAGACGACCGACCGGTTGCTCACGAGCTTTCCTCCGAAGCTGTCGGCCAAGGCCAAGCGCTCGCTCGAGCGCCTCGGGGTCACGCCGATGTTGAACACCACCGTGACGAACGTCGAGGCCGACGCGGTCACCGTGGATGAGCCCGGCGGCGGATCGCAGCGCATCTCGACCCGCACGATCATCTGGGCCGCCGGGGTGACCGCTTCCTCGCTGGCCAAGACGCTCGGCGAGCTGACCGGTGCCGAGCTCGACCGAGCCGGGCGGTTGGCGGTCGAACCGGATCTCACGCTGCCCGGCCATCCCGAGGTGTTCGCGCTGGGCGACATGGTCCGGGTGCGCCGGCCCGACGGCAGCGTGGAGACCCTGCCGGGCGTCGCGCCCGTGGCGATGCAGCAGGGCCGCTACGCGGCCAAGGTGATCCGGGCGCGGCTGCGCGGCGAGACCAGCAAGCCCTTCCACTACATCGACAAGGGCAACCTGGCCACGATCGGCCGCGGGGCGGCGGTGGCCGACATCAAGGGCCTCAAGCTGAGCGGGTTCGTCGCCTGGCTGACGTGGCTGTTCGTCCATCTCTGGTACCTGGTCGGCTTCGCGAACCGCATCGTGGTGTTCCTGCGCTGGTCGGTCAGCTTCTTCACCCGCGGCCGAGGCGCGCGGCTCATCACCTCGCAGGCAGCGGTGGAGCCACACGAGCAGGAGCCCGGCTGACCCGTCGCGCCCGGGCCGCCGGCGCGGCCGGGGCCGACTCGCAACGCACGAGGCTCCCGCCGCAGGCCCGGCAGCAGGCGATGTGACGGACCGCCTCGTAGGTCCAATCGGACTCGCACACGGTGCAGTGGTACTGCGCCGGCGTCGGTGGGGCGCTCATGGCACGATTCTCGGATCCGGCGCCCCACCGCGCTAGACGGAACCACCCGGAGGCGTCTGGGGGATGTTCCGGAGGTCGCACGCCGCAACTTGTACGCCCGCACGCGTAACACCGGGGTAACCCCGCGTAACGAAGCCGGGCGGTCGGCCCCTCAGCCGGGTCAAGCGACCGGCCCTGCCGCACATGGGTAACACTGCTGCCATGCGCCTGATCGTCACGCTGGTGCTCGCGCTCGTCGCGATTCCGGTGTCTGCCGTCGGCATTCCGGCGTCTGCCGTTGGTACCCCCGCGCAGTCGGCCCGCCCGACCGCCCCGCCGCCACGTCCGCGCATCGTGTGGGACCCGATCCCGTTCGGCGCCAAGCGCAAGGCCGAGATGGTCGCCTACGTGCGCCGGCACTACGGCAGCTTCATGCGCCCCACCTGGCGGCTGATCGACCCGCACGTGATCGTCATCCACTACACCGACGGGCCGTCGTTCCAGTCGGCCTGGAACACGTTCGCCGACGACGTGCCGGACTCCGAGCTCCACGAGCTGCCCGCCACCTGCGCGCATTTCGTGATCGACACCAACGGGACGATCTACCAGCTGGTCTCGCTTGGGACGATGTGCCGCCACACCGTGGGGCTGAACTGGACCGCGATCGGGATCGAGAACGTCGGATCCAGCGATGCGCAGGTGATGGACAACGCGCGGCAGATGTCCGCCAACCTGCGCCTGGTCGGCTGGCTGCGCTGCCAGTTCGGCATCGACATCAAGAACGTGATCGGGCACAACGAGAGCCTGTCGAGCCCGTATCACCGTGAGGACGTGGTGGCGCTGCGCACCCAGACGCACGGCGACTTCAACCGCGCCGACATGCAGGTCTACCGCCGGCGGCTGCGGGCCGCGGGCGGTTGCCCCTAGCCCGAACCTTGGCGCTCCACTCCCGTATGTGTCATGTGGATCGCCAAAGTTCGCTCGGGGCCGCTACGCCTCCTGGTCCTGCCGGGCGTTGTGGCGGATCAGCACTCGCGCCTGACCGCCCGGGTTCAGCCCCAGCCTGACCAGCGAGCGCCCGACCGGAACCTCCTCCACCCACACGCTCTCGTGCTCGTTCAGCTGACCGAGCGCGGCGACCTGCTGCATCGCCCGGGCCAGATGGGCCAGCTCGTCGGGGCTGCCCTCGAGTCGCTCGAGACCTCGGTCGGTGGCGAATGTGACGGCCATTCCCTCGGCGGTCTCGCACGCATCAAGCAGTTCCAGGCTCATGGATCCCTCCAATGGTTGGTAGCAAAGGAACGCGCTCGCGTCATCGGTCCTTGCGTCCCAAACAGAATAGGCTGCGCGCCGGAGGGGCGCGACCAGCAAGCAAGGAAAAGGAGAGAGGCGATGAGCGAGGAGCGGGTGAAGTTCGTGCTCGACGAGCCGGATATCCCGACGCATTGGGTCAACCTGATGGCCGATGTAAACGACCCCGCCCACCCCGCCCCGCCCCCGCTCCACCCGGGCACCAAGGAGCCGGCCGGTCCGGACGACCTGAGCCCGATCTTCCCGATGGCGCTGATCCTCCAGGAGGTCTCGGCCGAGCCCGAGATCGAGATCCCCGAGCCGGTGCGCGAGGCCTACAAGCTGTGGCGGCCCACCCCGCTCTACCGCGCCCGCCGGCTCGAGCGCGAGCTCGACACCCCCGCCCACATCTATTACAAGTACGAGGGCGGCTCGCCGGCGGGCTCGCACAAGCCAAACACCGCGGTGGCCCAGGCCTACGAGAACGCCCAGGCCGGGATCCGGAAGCTCACCACCGAGACCGGCGCCGGCCAGTGGGGCTCGGCCCTCGCCTTCGCCTGCCGCCTGTTCGGCCTGGACTGCGAGGTGTGGATGGTCGGCTCGAGCTATGACCAGAAGCCCTACCGGCGCTCGATGATGGAGACCTGGGGCGCCACCGTCCACCGCTCGCCCTCGGACGTCACCGAGTCCGGCCGCTCCCAGGCCGGCCACCCCACCGGCTCGCTCGGGATCGCGATCTCCGAGGCCGTCGAGGTGGCCGCCCAGAACGCCGACACGAACTACTCGCTCGGGTCGGTGCTCAATCACGTGCTGCTGCACCAGACCGTGATCGGGCAGGAGGCGCTGGCCCAGATGGCGATGGCCGGCGAGGAGCCGGACGTGGTCGTCGCCTGCGTGGGCGGCGGCTCGAACTTCGGTGGCCTGACCTTCCCGTTCCTGCGCCGGGTGATGCGCGGCGACGCCAAGACCCGGTTCGTCGCGGCCGAGCCGGCCGCCTGCCCGACCCTGACCCGCGGCGTCTACGCCTACGACTTCGGCGACACGGTCGGGCTCACCCCGCTCATGCCGATGTACACGCTCGGCCACGGCTTCGTACCGCCGCCCGTGCACGCCGGCGGCCTGCGCTACCACGGCGACTCACCGCTCGTGTGCGGGCTGGTCAAGCAGGGGCTGGTCGAGCCGCGCGCCTACCGGCAGAACGAGACGTTCGAGGCGGCCGTGCGCTTCGCCCGGTCCGAGGGCATCATCCCGGCGCCCGAGCCCGCGCACGCCATCCGCGCGGTGATCCAGGAGGCCGAGGCGGCCCGTGAGGCCGGCGACTCGCGCGTGATCCTGTTCGGGTTGTGCGGTCATGGCAACTTCGACCTGAGCGCCTACGACGCCTATCTGGCCGGCAAGCTCGAGGACCCGGACTTCTCGCAGGCCGATCTCGACGCGGCGCTCGCGGCGCTGCCGGAGGCGCCGGCGCTGGTCTGATTATTGGGTCTCGCACGGAATCCGGCCCAGCAGCGTTCATGCGCTCGAACGCGGGTGGGCCGGATTCCGCACGCTCGACGTCCCTGGGGCCGGTTCCGCGGGGCATCCTTGCCCCGCGGGCGCCCTACAGTCCCGCCAGCTCCTCGAATAGGGCCCGGGCCGCCGCCGTGCCCTGCGCCATGTACTCCACGCGCAGGCACTCGTTCGGCGAGTGGATGTTCGAGTCCGGCAGGGAGAAGCCGGTGATGATCGTCGGGATTCCCTTGTCGCCCAGTGCGGCGACGATCGGCAGGCTCCCGCCCGTGCGAATCAGCGCCGGCCGCGCGCCGACCGCCCGCTCGAATGCGCGCAGACCGAGCTGGATGGCCGGCGCGTCCGGCGGGACCAGCCCGGGCGGGCCTGAGGAGAGGAGTTCCAGGTCGAGCTCGGCGCCGTCCGGCGCGGCCTCGCGCACGAGCCGCTCGAACGCGGCGGCGATCTGCGCCGGGTCCTGTCCAGGGGCCAGGCGGATCGACACGTTGGCGTCGGCACGTACCGGGAGCACGGTCTTCTGCGCATGCGGAGAGCCGCTCTCGATCCCGTTGACGTCGAGCGCCGGCTCGGCCGTCGTGCGCACATAGAAGTCCTCCGCCGCGCGCGGGTCGGCCGGCCGCGCGCCCTGGTCGGCCAGCTCGTCGGCACCGGCGGGCAGCTCGCGCCAGCCCTCGAGCTCCTCCGGCATGGGCGGCACGATGCCGGCGCGCAGCGGCTCGGCCAGCCGGCCGTCGCGTGACACCGCGGCGCTCAGGGTCTCGATCAGCGCGTGCGCGGCGTTCAGCGCCGCGCCGCCGTACATGCCGGAGTGCAGATCGCGCTCGCCGGTCCGCAGGGTCAGGTGGAAGTAGACGAGCCCGCGCGTGGCGATGTTGAAGGCCGGACGCCCCGGGGCGATCAGCCCGCTGTCGAAGATGATCGCCGCCTGCGCGCCGCGCTCGTCGGCCTCGAGGAACTCGACGATCGAGTGCCCGCCGGTCTCCTCCTCGCCATCGCAGGCGAACCGCACGTTGACCGGCAGACGGTTCTCGCCGGCGAGCTCGCGCGCGGCGGACAGCAGCATGTAGAGCTGTCCCTTGTCATCGGCCACGCCGCGCCCATACAGGTACTCGCCACGGATCTCCGGCGCGAACGGCGGCGACTCCCAGAGATCGAGCGGGTCGGGCGGCTGCACGTCGAAGTGGCCGTAGCAGAGAATCGTCGGCGCGTGTGCGGGATCGTTCGACGCGTGGATTTCGCCGACCGCCAGTGGCTGGCCATGCCAGTCGACGAGCTCGCACTCGCCGCCGGCCTCGCGCACCACGCCGCACACCCACTCGCCGGCCTGCTTGACGTCGCCCGCCCGCCCGGGATCGGCGCTGACCGACTCGATGCGCAGGAACTCGGCCAGCTCGTCGAACCAGGGCGGCACGACGGGCAGCCTACCGACCGCGGTCAGTACACCTCGGGCACGAACGTCTGCTCGTCGATCGGCGGCCGGATGTAGGGGTCCTCGGCGCGCGGGGGAGCTCGAGCGGCGCGGGCGTGAGGTCCTCGTAGTCGACCAGCGAAAGCAGGTGCGCGATGCAGTTGAGCCGCGCGCGGCGCTTGTCGTCGGCCTCCACGACATACCAGGGCGCGAGCTTTGAGTCGGTGTAGCGGAACATCTCGTCCTTGGCCCGCGAATAGGCCACCCAGCGGGCGCGCGACTCGAGGTCCATCGGGCTCAGCTTCCAGCGCCGCATCGGATCGCGCACGCGGGCCTGGAAGCGCCGCTCCTGTTCCTCGTCGGAGACCGAGAACCAGTATTTGATGAGCTGGATGCCCGAGCGCAGCAGCATGTGCTCGAAGTCCGGACAGGAGCGCATGAACTCCTGGTACTCGCTCTCCGTGCAGAAGCCCATCACCCGCTCGACGCCGGCCCGGTTGTACCACGAGCGGTCGAACAGGACGATCTCGCCGGCCGCAGGCAGGTGGGCGACGTAGCGCTGGAAGTACCACTGGGTCTTCTCGCGCTCGGTCGGCGCCGGCAACGCGACCACGCGGCACACGCGCGGGTTGGTCCGCTCCGCGATCCGCTTGATGACGCCACCCTTGCCGGCGGCGTCCCGTCCCTCGAAGATCACCACGATCTTCAGGCCCGTGGCCCGCACGTACTCCTGCATGATCACGAGCTCGCGCTGGAGCTTCAGTAGCTCCTTCTCGAAGTGCTGGCGGGTGAGCGCGTCGGCCTTGTGCCCGTTCTCCCGGGTGACCTCTTCGGCCTTCCGCCCGTCGTGCGCCTTGGCCATGTGCGGAGCCTACTCCCGCGCCACCGGCGACCACAACATCCACGCCCGCCCCGCCGCCGCCCGCCCGCCGCTCCGCCCCGGACACCGCACGCCTCCGCCCGCGGCCACGCCACCCTCCTCCAATGCACCTCTTTCCGGTGGCGAATAACGTCACACTCGAGCTCATCGCCGCCGCGAGTGCGCCGAAAGTCGGCTATGGCCGCGAGTTTCGTCGCACTCGATCCAAGGCGCTCGTCGAGTGTGACGTTACTCGGGGTCCCTAGCCTGGCTCGACGCTCGCCGCCAGCTGGGGCTCGACCCGCACTGCGTCGGGGGCCGGCCGCCCGCCCGGGATGAGCAGCCCGGCCAGCAGGCACACGACCAGGAACCCCGTGGCCATCACGAACGTCTCGACGAAGCCGGTCACGGTCGGAAGCCCGTGCGCCGTGTGACCGACGATGAACGTGGCCGACAGCTGGCCGCCGAGCGCGCCACCCAGCGTGCGCATCACGGTGTTCATGCCGGTGGCGACGCCGGTCTGGCTGGGCGGCACGGCCTGCACGATCAGGTTCCCGAGCGCCGCGAAGGCCAGCCCGATCCCGATTCCCAGCACGGTCGAGGAGATCAGCATGTCGTAGGGATGGCCGTGGGCGACGGCGAGCCAGGCGAAGGCGACCGCCGTGATCGCGCTGCCGGCCAGCAGTGCGGTCTTCGAGCCGTAGCGATGCGCCACCCGGCCGGCCACGGTGCCGAGCAGCCCCATCCCGAGCGCGCAGGGGAGGAGATACACGCTCGAGACCACCACCGACGCGCCGAACCCGAACCCCGTGCTTCGCGGCAGCTGCGCGAACTGCGGGTAGATGATGAACGAGGCGTACAGGCCGGCGCCGAGCAGGAAGGCGGCCAGGTTCGTCGTCCACACCCCGCGCACGCGCATCATCGCCATGTCGATCAGCGGCTCGCGGCTGTGCAACTCGACCCAGATCCACGCCGCGCACACCGCGAAGCCGGCCGCGAACAGCGTCAGGGTCCGAGTGTCGCCCCAGCCCCATACGGTCGTCTGCGCGATCGCGATCAGCACGCAGCACATCCCAAGGCTCATCAGCGCGGCGGCTGGCCAGTTCACGTGCCCGGGGGTGCGGACCGGCGATTCGGGGATGTAGCGCCAGGTGCACACGGCGGCCAGCAGCGTCACGCCGAGCGGCAGCCAGAACAGCCAGTGCCAGCTCAGGTGCTCGACGATCAGGCCGCCCACGACCAGGCCGCAGCCGCCGCCAATGCCGAGGATCGCCGAGATCATGCCGATGCTCCCCGCCACCCGGTCGGGCGGGAACTCGTCGCGGGCGATCGAGAACGACAACGGAAAGATCCCGCCCGCGACGCCCTGGATCACCCGGGCCACGATCAGCACGGCCAGCGAATCGGCGACGGCCGCCAGCAGCGTGCCCGCCGCCAGCACGAGCAGCGTCCAGAGCAGGAGGCGCTCCTTCCCGTACATGTCGCCCAGCCGCCCGATGATCGAGGTCCCGACCGAGGCCGAGAGCAGAAAGCCGGTCAGCAGCCACGTGACCCCGGTCTCGGTCGTGTGCAGGTCGCGCTGGATCGTCGGCAGCGCGGGGATCACCGCCGAGCTGAGCACCGCGTAGGCCAGCCCGGCCAAGAGCAGCACGCCGAGGATCAGATTCGGGCGTGCCTCGATCGACTCCTCGCGTCCCCGTGCCATGCCCGTACCTTACGGGTCGCCCGGTGCCGGCCCGGGCTCAGTGGGCCGGGGCCGGGGCGCGCTGCGGCTGAGTCGATGAGGCCCCGCTGCTCGTCGTGCCGTACCTCACGAGGTCGATCTCGAAGCGCATTTCCGCTGCGGTGGGCGGGTGACCCAGGATCGCCACCTCGAGCTGGTAGGACGGATCGGGCTGGTGGGGCGGGGCCGGGCGCCAGCCTGGCGCCGGCAGGGCCGTGTAGATCCCGCTTCCGACCGCCGCGGAGTCATCGCCGTTCATGTCGCGGCAGCTCAGCGCCGCGCCGGCTGGCTGGCAGATCAGCAGCGACGGGACTCCGGCGGGCGGCGCCTTCCCTCCCGAGGACGTGAGGCTGTCGCTGAACGTGCCGAAGCGCATCGACTCGTTGAAGCGGGCCAGGAAGTCGTCGGACACGGCGGCCAGGTCGCTCTCCAGCCGCCTGGCGCCCTGGGCCGAGATTTGACCCTTCCGAAGCCCGGTCCGGATCGCGGCCGCCATCCGCGCCCGGCTCAGGGTCGGTCCCGGCGACCACACGTGGTCGACCAGCATGTAGCGCTGGCCGGTCAGGTGGGCACCGCAGGCGAACACCGGAGAGGTCGGGTGGGGGCAGGCGATGTGGAACTCGGTCGGCGGCGTGACGTGGCGGCTCGGGTCGATGCCGAAGATCGCGCTCCCCGGGTTGGGGTCGCGGAACAGGCCGAACGGATCGGTGGCGGCCACCGCCGCGCCGACCGCGAGCAGCAGCGCGGCCAGCACCACGATCAGCATCCGCCGGCCGTGACGGGCCGCTCGCCGGCGCGGAGCCGAGCGCTCGGTGGCGAGGATCCGCTCGAGCGCCGCCCGGGCAACCGGACTCTCGCCGAGGGCGTCGTCGGGGGGGACCGGGTTGGCTCGGGCCAGCCGCTCGAGGGTGGGTGGCAGCTCGACGGTCATGACGCCTCCGACAGATAAGAAACGGGTCGTGTCGATTCCTTGCTCCGGGCGAGCAGCCGCTCGAGGCGCCGGCGCGCGCGGTGCAGGCGGACCGAGAACACGGCGGCCGAGCAGCCCAGAGCGCGGGCCGCGTCGGCCACCGACAGCTCCTCCCAGGCGATCAGCGAGAGCACCTCGCGGTCGGCCTCGGGTAGCTCGCGCCAGGCCAGCCACAGCGTCTCGTCGTCGCCGTCGAATCCGTCCGCGGCAACCACCCGCTCGCGTCCGAGCGCCTCGCGCGCCGCCGCCTGCCTGGCCACGCCGGCGTGGTGTCGCAGCACCACGTTCCGCGCCACCCCGTACAACCAGGGAAGCGGCTCGGGCGGCAGGTCCGGGAACCGGCGCCAGGCGATCATGAACGTTTCGGCGGCGATCTCGTCGGCCGCGTCAACCCCAGCCCGCCGGGCCGCGTACGCGCGGACCCGGCCGTACAGCGCGCGGTACATGGCGGAAAAGCGCTCAGCCGCGTCGTTGGTCACGTCCACTTATCCCTGTGCCCCAGCGAAATCTTTCACCTCTGACGCCGAATCGATCACGTGCGCGACGAAATCGGCGGCCACGCGACCCCGCCGAAGCGCCCGGCCGCGACCCCGCCGAAGCGCCCGGCCGTCATCGCCCGGTAGGGACCCAGCACCGCGCCAATACCCCAGCGCGTCCTCGACGACCGGCCGCCACTGCGGTCCGAACGTTCGGAGCGCGTACTCGCCGGCCGCCTCCTTGCCGGTGATCTCGCCGGTGACCAGCGTGTAGTGAAGCCGCGATACCCCGAGTACGCCGGATGCCGCGAACCGCCGCGCCGTCGCCGGCACGCCGCCGGATCCCAGCCCGCGGGCGCGCCGCACCCAATCGCGCCAGTAGCCGTCGAGATTGGCCCGCGTCCAGTCGCGTAGCTCGATTGGATCGGTGTGCACCTCGAGCCGGGCAGCTTCCGGGCCGCGCACCGCGATCCCGTGCCGGGCCAGCGTGTGCCAGGTCACGGGGTTGACGTCGAACCCGCCGGCGGCGCCGACGGCGAACCGGCCCGCCACGTGGCCGGCCAGCGCGGTCGCCTCGAGCGGCGAGCGGGACAGCGCGCCGCGCTCCAGGTAGCTGCCGTTGCAAACGAGCGGCCAGCGCCGGCGCAGAACGCCGTCGCGGACCAGCGCGTCGACCCAGCGACCGGTATGGACGGCGCGCAGCCGGCGCAGGTCGGCCTCGCGAAACGGCCCATCGACGATCGCCACGAAGTCGACGTCGCTGCGGCCGTGGCGAAACGTGCCCAGACAGGCCGAGCCGACCACGTAGAAGCCCTCGATGCGGCCGGGCAGCGCCCGATCCAGCCGGAGCAACAGATCATCGACGCGCTCGGCGGCGGCGTCCGGAAGCACCGCACCAGTCTGACGCCGCGCGATGGTGGTCGCGGCCGCATGTTCCGCGAAGGTGTGCGTGGCGAACCCTTGGGTTGCTTTTAGACGACCGCTTTAGCGGGCAGACTGTGCGCAGCTTAGGTAGCTGCCCCGTCGGGGCGAGCGGCACAGGTAGACAAACCCCGCTCACCACCGCGTGGAGGAACGCTACGGCGTGAACTCTGACCTCTCGCCCCGACGGCTATCTGAACCGTCCGTCCCGAGGACTCAGGGCGGAGGCCGCATAGGAGCACGCATCGACCAGGACGATCAGCGCGTACGGCGACCTGCCCGGTGGCCGCCGCGTACCCAATCGAGCCCAGGGCGACCCCGCGCACTCCGTCGGCCGCCACCATCAGGTGCCGGCGATTCACGCGGTCGGCCAGCATCCCCGCCGGCAGCGCCAGCACTGCGATCGGGACGTTCAGCGCGAACCCGACCAGGCCCGCCTTGGCCGGCGAGCCGGTCACCGCCAGCGCGAGCAGCGGATACGCGACGAGCGAGATCTGAGAGCCGAGCTGCGAGATCGCCTGGCCGCTCCAGAGCAGCCTGAACTCGCGATTGCGACGCAGCGGGACCGAAGACATCCTCCGGTCCCGGGTTCTAGCGCGTCACGCCGCCGGTTGCTGGCTCACCCAGCCCCGGCGGCGCCGGTCAGCCGGCCGCCTCGGACTCGTCGAGCCAGGCCGACTCAGCCAGCACCCCGTCGCCGCCCTCGGGCCGATCGGACCCCACCGCGATCACCTCGAGCCCGTCCTCGCCACCCTCGAAGGCGCGCACAGTCTCCGGACTTACCCGGACCACATCCCACCTTCGCAGCGGATGGACCTCATCGTCGAGCCGTATCCGGCCCGAGCCACCGACCACCACGTAGGCCTCCTCCTGCTCGCGGTGGCTGTGCGCCATCGGTGAGCGCACGCCGGGCCCGTAGCGGAAGTAACTGACCCCGAGGTGCTCCGAGTCGAGGTATTTCCGGGCGAAGCGGCCCTCCACGCCCGGGGCCCGGCCGCCGGCCGAGTCCTCGATGTCCATCAGGTTCTTGATCGTGAAGCGTGACATGCCGGCGATTCTCCTCCTCTAGGCGCCATCGCGCGGCTTCGGTGGCGCTTCTCGAGCGGCTTATGATCTCAGGACGTCCTGCCTTTGCCGCTCCGCAAACCGGGTAGAGGAGCGTCTTCACCAAACGAAACAGGAGGAGCTATGAAGATCGGCCGCCTGCTGCTCAGGCTCACCGTCGGGGGCTTTTTCTTCGGTCACGGAACGCAAAAGCTGTTCAGCTGGTTCGGCGGACATGGGATCGATGCCACGGCCAACATGTTCGAGAGCCTTGGCATGAGGCCGGGTCGCCGCAACGCGGTGGCGGCGGGCGTCGCCGAGGCCGCCGGCGGCGCCGCACTCGCGGTCGGCTTCGCCACCCCACTGGCTGCGGGGGCGCTCACGTCGGTCATGCTCACCGCGATCCATCGCGTCCACCTCAAGAACGGCCCGTGGGTCACCAGTGGCGGCTACGAGTACAACGCGGTGCTGATCGCCGCCGCGCTCGCGCTTGCCGAGGTCGGGCCCGGCGAGCTGTCCCTCGACCACGCTCTGGGCACCGACCGCAGCGGCCCCGGCGCGGCGCTCGCCGCCGCCGCGATTGGCGTGGCCGGGGCGGTCGGCGCCCACCAGCTCGCCGCACGCGCTCCCGCCCCGCCGCCCGCACCCGAGGCCGCCGAGGCCTCCGCGCCCGGCGATGGCTCGGCCACGAGCGCCACCGCGCCCGCGACCGCCGATACAGACGCCGCCCCGGCCCAGGAAGCCGGCACCACACACTAGTCACAGTGCACGCATGACCACGGGCGAGGCCGCGCTCGATCCGGTCGACCAGCCGCCGGCCGGCGAGCCCCAGCGGGTGCGCGTCATCTTCGGCGCGCTGTTGCTGGTCTTGCTGCTGGCCTCGCTCGATCAGACGATCGTCTCGACGGCGCTGCCGACGATCGTCGGTGACCTCGGCGGGCTGTCCCACCTGTCGTGGGTGGTCACCGCCTATCTGCTCGCCTCGACCATCGCCGGCCCGCTCTACGGCAAGCTCGGCGACCTCTACGGCCGGAAGATCATGCTCCGGATCGCGATCGGGCTGTTCCTGGTCGGGTCGGCGCTGTGCGGCCTGTCGCAGAGCATGACCGAGCTGATCGCCTTCCGCGCCCTCCAGGGACTGGGCGGCGGCGGACTGATCGTGACCACGATGGCGGCGGTCGGCGACATCATCGCGCCGCGGGACCGCGGCAAGTACCAGGGTCTGTTCGGCGCGGTGTTCGGGATCTCAACCGTGATCGGGCCGCTGCTCGGCGGCTTCTTCGTCGACAGCCTCTCATGGCGTTGGATCTTCTACGTCAACCTGCCGCTCGGCTTGGCCGCGCTCGTCGTGATCGGGATCGCCTTCCCGGCCCGGACCGAGCACGTCCACCATCAGATCGACTACCTGGGCGCCGCCGTCCTGGCCGCCGGCCTGTCCGCGATCGTCCTGTTCACGAGCCTGGGGGGCACCAGCTACGCCTGGTCCTCGACATTCATCATCGCGCTGATCATCGTCAGCGCGATGATGCTCGTGCTGTTCCCGTTCGTGGAAGCGCGGGCAGCCGAGCCGATCCTGCCGCTGGCGCTGTTTCGCAACCGGACGTTCGTGGTGACGAGCGCGGTCGGGTTCATCATCGGGCTGGCCCTGTTCGGCGCCGTCACCTTCCTGCCGCTCTACCTCCAGGTGGTCAAGGGGCACAGCCCGACGGTGTCCGGCCTCCTGATAACGCCGATGATGGCGGGGCTGCTCGTCACCTCGATCCTCAGCGGCAACCTGATCTCGCGCTTCGGCCACTACCGGCCATTCCCGATCGCCGGCACCGCGATCATGGCCGTCGGGCTGTTCCTGCTTTCGAGCATCACGGTGTCGACGCCGACGATCACCACGGCGGCGTACATGGTCGTCCTGGGTCTCGGCCTCGGCATGGTCATGCAGGTGCTCGTGCTGGCCGTGCAGAACGCCGTCGACTACCGCTTTCTTGGGGTGGCCACGTCGGGGTCGACTCTGTTCCGCCAGATCGGGGGCTCGATCGGCGTCTCCGTGTTCGGCGCGATCTTCTCGACCAACCTGGCCAGCGAGCTGGCCAGCCGGATTCCCCGCGCGGTACACGTGCCCACCGCGGCGAACCCGGCCGTCGTCCGGCATCTGCCCGCCGCGGTGCGCGCGCCCTACATCGACGCGTTCGCCGCGGCCCTCCAGCCGGTGTTCCGGCTGGCCGCGTTCGTCTCCGTGGGCGGCTTCCTGCTCAGCTGGTTGCTGCGCGAGCTACCCCTGCGTCAGACCGCGGCCGCCGGCGGCGTCGGCGAGAGCTTTGCCTCGCCGCGCCACGACAGCTCCGAGCGGGAGCTCGAGCGGATCGTCAGCTCGCTGCTCCAGCACGAGGAGCGCCAGCGCATCTACGACGCCCTCGTCAAACGCTCCGGCGTCGACATCACCCCGCCCGAGGGCTGGCTGCTCAACCGGATCGGCGAGCGCGCGCCGACCACCGCGCCGGCGCTGGCCGCCGATCTGCACGTGTCGCCCGATCAGCTCCGCGACCCGCTCGCCGGCCTGACGCGCCACGCCTATGTCACTGCCGACCCCGACCACGACCACGACCCCGACCGCGCGCTCGAGCTCACCGAGTCCGGCGTACACGCGCGGGAGAAGCTGATCGACGCGGGCCGCGCCGAGCTCTGCCGGCTGCTCGACGGCTGGCGCCCCGAGGAAGACGAGGACATGCAGCCGGTGCTCAGGCGGTTGGCCGGCGCGCTTGTGGTGGAGATGCCCGCGGAGAGCTACGCCGGGACCGCATCGGGCGCGGCCGCCGCCACGTCGGCCAGCCAGGGGTAGCGCGCGGTGTCCTGGCCCGCGTAGTCGGGGTCCAGGTAGATGAAGCAGCGGTGGATCTGCCAGTCGCGGATTTCGAACACGTCGCACCACCGCCCCGCGCCCCACTCCGGCACGCCGGCCCGCCACGAGCCGTCGCGGTGCTCGCCATAGCTCGTCCCCTCGCACACCACCAGATCGCTGCCCGAGAAGATCCAGTTGAAGTTCGCGTAGTCGTGGCGGATCGACTTGAGCGTCGCCCCGACCTCGCCGAACATCCGCCCGATCTCCTCGCGGCCGTTGGCGATCCCCCACTTGGGGAACGCCACCTGGGCGTCGGGCGCGAACAGCTCCAGGATGCTCTCGCCGGTCGAGGTCACGCCGCCGTTGTCGAACGCCTTCAGGTACTCCAGCGCCACCGACTTGCGCTGCTCGTCGGTCATGGTCTGACGGGTCAACGCCATCGCCTGCTCCTTCCTCGAATGCCTCAGATGTCGGTGTGCCGGGGTGCATACCGGCAGTGCAGCATCAGCGCGTTCCCGTCCGGGTCGGAGAAGATCGCCATGTGGCAGACGCCGGTGTCGAGGATGTCGCCGTGGAACTTGACGCCGCGGTCCTCGAGCAGCTTGCGGGAGGCGGCGACGTCGTCGACGTGGAGCGCGATCGGGTTGGGGTTGCGCTCGTGCTGCATCCCCATCTTCTCGGGGTCGTACACGCCCAAGGTCAGGTTGCCCGTCTCGAACTCGCTGTAGTGGCGCTCCGGGATGTAGACCGATCGCGGAAGCCCGAGCGTCTCGCCGTAGAAGGCGGCGGCGGCCGGGACGTCGTGGGTCGGGATGCCGACGAAGTCGACGGCGCGGATGAATTCCGAGGTGGCGCGAGGCTGCGCGCTCTCTGAGGTCGTGCTCATGGCCCTCCTAGGCGTTCTTGATGACGATTCCCTCGAGGATGAACGCGGCGCGCTCTGTCGAGTCGATCGCGTTCTCGAGCCGCTCGAAGATGTCCTTCCAGCGGATCACCACCATCGGGTCGATGCCGGTCTCGAACAGCGAGGCGATCGCTTCCCGGGTGAGCCGGTCGCCCTCGTTCTCCAGCCGGTGGACCTCGACCATGTGGCCGTTGATGTCGGTGAACGTGCGGATCAGGGGGATGGCCGCGGCGATCTGCCGGGTGGCGTCGCGCAGCACGCCGGCCAGCCGCTGGGCCTGGGCCATCGGCGCCTCGATCTTGTACAGCCCGAGGTAGTCGGCCACCTCCTCGGTGTAATCCACGATGTCGTCGAGCGCCGAGATCAGCTGGAGGATGTCCTCGCGATCGATCGGGGTGACGAACGTCTGGTTCAGCCGCTTGATCACGTCGTGGGTGATGTGATCGCCGTCGTGCTCGCAGGCCAGGATGTCGCGGGCCAGCTCAGCGCTCTCGGGATAGCGCGCGAGCATCTCGTCCAGCAGCTCCGCCGCCCGCACGATATTCGCCCCCGCGCGCTCGAACAGATCGAAGAACTCGCGGTCGCTGCCTCGCAGAAGATTCGCGATCGACGCCACGTCCGCCACGTAGCATAAGTACCCGCGGGGACGCGGATGAGAAAATTCAGCGTCGATGTCCTACAGCGCAGGCAAAGCCAGACAACAGCTCCTCGAGGACGTGGCCGAGGCGACCGACCAGCTCGCGCTCGCGGTCGCCGCCCTGACCGAGGCCTATGAGGAGCTCGACGAGCAGACAGCCGATCATTTGGAGGCGGAGCTGTTCCGCCCGGTTCAGCACGCGTACGGCCGCCTGCGGCGCACCCACGCGGGGTTCGCCGAGCGCTTCGGTCTCCCGGGCCGGGCCTTCACCCCCTCGAGCGGCGGCCTCCATTCGGGCGACCCCCGCGTCTACGTCGAGCGTGCGGTCGAGGCGATCGAGCGGGCCGATCAGGGCCTGGCCGATCTCCAGGACTCGATGATGCCGGTCGAGGTGGGCGACCGCGAGCTCAGGGAGGGGCTGTCGGAAACGCGCGAGGCGATCGCGGAGCTCCCCGCACGCGCCCGCCGCGTGATGCGCGCGCAAGGACGCTAGCGGGCCTTCTCCTTTTGCCGCTGGCCGGAGCTCCTGCCGCCGCGCATCTCGGCCAACGTCTGCTCGAGTGCCGCCATCAGGTCCGGCACCTCCTCGGGCGCCGTGTCGCGCGGCTCCGGCGCCTTGATCGTCTGACCCTTGCGCTTGCGCGCCACCACGTCCTGCAGGCGCCGCCGGTATCGGTCCTTCCAGTCGCCCGGCTTCCACTCCCCGGACAGCTCCTCGATCACCGCCACCGCCGCCTTGAGCTGCTGGGCCGACGGCTTGTGCGACTTCTGGGTGGCAGCCTCGACGTCCTCGGTGGGGCGGACCTCGTCCGCGAACAGCATCGTCGAGAGCATCAGCGCGCGCTCGTGTGCCCGGACGATGGCCAGGTACTCCTTGGCCCGCATGACAAAGCGCCCCAACGCGGCCCGCTCGGTCCGCGCCATCACCTCGACGAGGAGCCGGTAGGCGCGCGCCGAGCCGTCGTCCGAGCCCGCCGGCAGCAGGTAGTAGGGGTGGTCGAAATAGATGGGGTCGACCTCGCCCAACTCGACGAACTGCTCGATGTCGATCGTCCGCGTCCGGCGCGGCTCGATCGCCTGCAGCTCCTCGTCGGTCACGATCACCTGCCCTGAGTCGTCGAGCTCGTAGGCGTGGGTGATCTCCTCGTAGGGAACCTCGACGTCCTCCTTCGAGCACCAGCGCTGCACCTCGACCGGCGCCCCGTCCTTCGCGTGCAGCTGACGGAAGTGCAGATCGAGGTCCCGCACGGCGGTCACGATCACGACGGGGACGTTGACGAGCCCGAAGCTGAGCGATCCGCTCCACAGCGCGCGTGGCATCGATCAGCGCCTCGCCTTCCGCCGGCCCTTGCCCAGGCTGGCCTCGAGCGCGGCCAGCAGGTCATCCGGCGCCTCGACCTCCTCGGCCTCGGGGGGCTCAACCTCCCCGCCCTCGGCCTTGAGCTTGATCAGCTCCGCGACCCGCTCGCGATAGCTGTCCTTGAACGACGCCGGGCGAAACTGCTTGCGGAGCGAGTCGACGAGCTGCTCGGCCATGTCGAGCTCGGCCTTGGTGGGCTTGCGGCTCGGAGCCGGAATGTCGAGCTTGTCAGCCGGGACGAGCTCGTCGGCGAAGCGCATCGTGTGCAGGACGAGCACGTCGTCGCCGGCCCGCACCGCCACCAGGTACTCGCGGTTGTGGAACAACCAGCGCCCGAGCCCGGTGCGGCCGGCCTTGTCCAGGGCGTCGTGTAGCAGCCGGTAGGCGTCCTCGCCGTCCTCGCCGGCGCCGAGGTAGTAGGTCCGGTCGTAGAACACCGGGTCGACCTCCTCGCGATCGACGAACTGCTCGAGCTCGATCGTGTGCGAGCGGTCGCCGGCCGCCGCGTCGATCTCCTCTTTGTCGAGCATGACGAACTCGCCGCCGCGGACCTCGTAGCCCATCGCGACCTCCTTGTAGGGCACCTCCTTGCCCTCCTTGGAGCACATCCGCTTCTGCTTGATCCGGGCGCCGTCGGACTCGTGCACCTGGTGGAAGTGGATCGTGTGGCTCTCGGTGGCCGAGTGCACCTTGATCGGCACCGCGATCAGCCCGAAGCTGATCGTCCCGTTCCAGATCGAGCGCGGCATCGATTGTCTGCCTACCCCGATGCCCGGCGTGTACGCGCGTCACCGAGGGGGTAGCCCTTGTCCAGGAGGTGAGGAATACATGGCATTAGGACTCGCTCGTATCGTTCGGTCAATCGCAGGAATCGTCGCGCTCATCATCGTGGTGGCGATCGTCCTGTTCGTGATCGGGGCAAACCCGAACAACCAGATCGTCAGCGCCATTCACGACGCCGGCGCCTGGCTGGCCGGGCCGTTCAAGAATCTGTTCTCGATCCACAACGCCAAGCTGGCCATGGCCGTCAACTGGGGCCTGGCCGCGCTGGTCTACCTGATCGTGGGCCACATCATCGCCAGCCTGCTCGTGCGGATCACCCCGCGCCGGCGGCCGGTGGCAGTCTGAGCATTTTGGGGCCGCCGGGGAATTCGGCCTCGGTGCTTTCAGGGTAGGTCCAGGTAGCGGGGCCGAATTCCCTAAGGAAATCCGGCTCATTTGCGTTCCAGGCCCCATTTGGCCTCGAGCCGGATTTCCCGGCATCCCTGGGGCCGTTCCGCCGGGCATCCATGCCCGGCGGGCCCTCGGCCCGGGCTGGCGGATGGGTTTGCGGTCGAAGTCGACCGTTGTGTGACGAAATCCGGTGTGTCGGTCGAACTCGATGCTTGAGAGAACCTACTCGTGGGTATCACGGACGCATGACTTCTCTCGCCACCGCCGCCCGCACCGACTCAGCCGAGCTCTTCGTCCGATGGCAGCAGCATGGAGACCGCAGCGCGCGCGACGAGCTCGTGACTCGATTCCTGCCTCTCGCCCGTAAGCTCGCCCGACGCTACGCCGGCGCGAGGGAGCCGTTCGAGGACCTTCTTCAGGTCGCCAGCCTCGGGCTGGTCAAGGCCGTCGACCGCTTCGACGCCGACCGCGGAACCGCGTTCTCGTCGTTCGCGGTGCCGACCATCCTCGGCGAGCTCAAGCGCTACTTCCGCGACCTCGGCTGGTCCGTACACGTGCCGCGGGGCGCTCAGGAGCAGGCGCTGAAGGTCGAGGAGGCCCAGCAGGCGCTGACCTCGAAGACCGGCCGTCCGCCCAGCGTGCAGCAGCTGGCCGAGTACCTCGAGATGAGCGTCGAAGACGTCCTGGACGCGCTGGAGACCGCCGGCGCCCATCACTCGACCTCGCTCGATGCTCCGCGCGAGGATGCCGACGGTGAGAGCGGCTCGCTGGCCGATGCCTTCGGGCAGGAGGACGAGCGCTTCGAGCTGGTCGACGCGAGCGTCACGATCGCCGCGTCAGCGCATCAGCTGACCGCGCGTGAGCGGCACGTCCTCGCGCTTCGCTTCGTGCAGGACATGACGCAGACCCAGATCGCCGAGGAGATCGGCGTCTCGCAGATGCAGGTCTCGCGGATCCTCCGCCGTGCTCTGGCGCGCCTGCGCGAGATGACCGAGACCGGCGACGAAGCATCCGTCACCTGACGGATGCCGTCGGTCACAGGGGCGAAGGGGGAGTGGGTAGCGCGGGCCCAGCCTAGGCGCCCGTGGCCCGATCACGCGGGCCCAGTCGTCCGATCACGCGCGCCCCGGGGCGACGTGACGTCACGCGGCGTGCCTTTCGAACCATACTTCGGTCCGTTGCGGCGTACATTGCATGCCCCAGCGGTCGGCCAGCTGCTCGACCACCTGAAGGCCCCACCCTCCGGGGCCTTCACTCCGCGCGCGTGTGGCGAAGCCCCCCTGCCCGTGATCGAAGACCCGGCAAAGGACGGCGCCATTCACGCACAGGTCGAGCACCACCGGCTCCTCGTCGGGCGTCGCGCCGTGCACGATCCCGTTCGTCACGAGCTCGCTGACCATCAGCTTGACTTCGTCGAGCACGGGGGCGGGGACCCGCTCCGCGAGCTCTTCGGCGATGATGCGACGGGCCAGCGCCGGACCTTCCGGCCGGGGGTCGATCTTGTAGAGGGCACGAATGCGTGAATCCATGACTGGTCATATGGCTACCCGCCTCCCGACTCTCAGAAGCGTCTCTGCCGCCGGCCGCCATCTCGGGCGCGCCCCCGCGCGTGGATTGCCTGCTCCGCCGGAGGCTCGTTGGCACTGAACGAGGCAGCCCCCGCCGTACGGCTCGAGCTCGACTCCCGCCCGGAGACGCTGACGCTCGTCCGCGGGGTACTGGCCGGCGTCGCCGAGCTGATCGGGCTCGACCCGGAGCTCCTCGACGACCTGAAGACCGCGGTCAGCGAGGCGTGCAACAACGTGGTCATGCACGCCTACGAGGGCGAGACGGGGCCGCTCGAGGTCCGCATGTACATCGACCCCGAGGCGATCGAGGTGGTGGTCCTCGACCAGGGCTCGGGGCTTCCGCCGCTCGCTCCGGCCGACGAGACGATTCGCGGCGTGGGACTGTCGGTGATCCGCGCCCTCGCCGAGCAGGCCGAGTTCCGCGCCGGATCCGAGGGCGGCACCGAGGTGCGCATGTCATTTGCCGGGCAGCGAGACGGCAAGCCGCTGTTTCACCTGCCGTCCGGAGCCGGTCCCGACGAGCACGACGCCAGCTGGCTGTCCGGGGACGCGGTGGTATCCCTCTCGCCGATCAGCCTGCTCGCCGGCGTGCTCGGCCGCGTGGCGCGCGCCCTGGCCGCTCGGGCGCGCTTCTCGCTCGACCGCTTCTCCGACGTGTACCTGGTGACCGACGCCATCGCGGCGCATGCCGCCCGCGCCGCCAAGGGTGAGCGCCTGTCGTTCGCGATCTCGACCGACGCCCAGCGCCTCCAGCTGACGATCGGTCCGTTCGTCGAGGGCAGCGGCGAGCAGCTTTCTCACCGGGCGCCCGAGTACAGCGCGGCCTCCGCGCTGACCATGCTCACCGACGAACTCGACATCCGCCGGGACACCGACGGCGAGATCCTCTACGTGGTGATGGTGGACCGCCGGCGCGCCTGAGCCGCCGCCCGGCCCGTCATTCGCCGGCCAGCAACTCCTCCGGGCTGTCCACCAGCGTGAGGCGCTCGGCCACGCCGGTCAGGCTGAGGAGCCGCTGCACCTGTTGGGGGCCCCTGACCATCGCGAGCTGCCGTCCCTGCTCCTCGATCCGCTGATGCGCGCGTACGAGCACGCTCAGACCGGTCGAATCCATGAAGTCCAGATCCCGCAGGTCGATGATCAGCAGCTGCGCGTCCGACGCGCCGACTCGATCGAGTTCCTCCTGGAGCGCGGGACTCGAGGCGAGGTCGAGCTCGCCGCTGACCGCGATCACCGTCGCCTGCCCTTCGTTGCGTACCTCTAGCCGGAAGTGACTCTGCACGGGGGCGAGCCTACTGATCTCGGCCGGGTGATGTTGGGCGTCCCGTTTCCGCCCGCGCTCGTTTGTCCGGAAATCGAACGGTAGGCCATGGACATGCCAACTCCCGACCGCGCCCGAGAAGAAGCTGAGGCCGCCGCGGCAGAAGCCGCCTCGATTGGTGGCCGCGCGAGCTCCGAGCCGCCCGCCGAGGAGCAGGCCGACGAGGCCTCTCGCGCCGTCGTCGAAGGCGGCGGCGGCGAGGCCGAGGGCTTCGAGCACACCTCCCTCCGCCCGGGTGGTTTAGCGCTGTCCTCTGCGTGCCGGGGTCTGATACCGGGTAGTCACGCCGCACAGCACACGATGCATGAAAGGAGGAGGCGAAATGGTCGCATTGATCGTGTTGTTGCTGATCCTGGCCATCTTCGGCGGGCTCGGCTTCGCCGCGCACATCCTGTGGATCGTGCTCATCGCCGCAGTGATCCTTTGGCTTCTCGGCTTCCTGATCGGAGGCGCGGAGCAGGGGATGGGCCGGCGAAGGTGGTACGGCCGCTGGTAGCCGACAGCTAGCTGAGTGGCCCGCCGGGATTTGTCCTCGTCCCGGCGGCGCCTCAGCTTCAGCGCGTCTCGCCGGTTAGCTGACGCAGCCGGTGCAGCGACCGGCGCAGCAGGCGCGAGACCTGCATCTGCGAGACGCCGACCCGTTCGGCGATCTCCGACTGCGTCAGATCCTCGCCGAAGCGCAGGTAGAGGATCTCGCGTTCACGCTGGGGCAGGTGCTTGGCGGCGGCGAAGATCGTCGTCTGATCGTCGATCAGGCCAAGTCGCTGGTCCTCGTCGCCGATCGCGTCCAGACGGCTCGCATCTTCCTCGCCGGCGACCGGCGCATCGAGTGAGACGGTGCCGTACGCCTCGGCCACCTGGAGCCCGTCGAGCACCTCTTCCTCGCTCAGCTCGAGGTACTGCGCGAGCTCGTCGACCCGCGGTGGCCGCCCCGTGCGCGCGCTGATCGCCTGCCGCGCCTCGTTGATCTTGCGAGCCCGCTCCTGGGCGCCGCGGTCGACGTGGATGGCCCACCCGGTATCGCGGAAATAGCGCTTGAGCTCCCCCACGATCGTGGGCACGGCGAATGAGGTGAAGGCAAACCCGCGATCGGGATCGAACCGCTCGACCGCCTTGACCAGGCCGAGGCTGGCGACCTGCACCAGGTCGTCGTACGGCTCACTCGATTGGGCGTAACGCCGCGCCAGCTTGCGGGCCAGCGGGAGAAATCGAGCAATCAGTTCGTCGCGCGCTTCGCGGTCGCGATGCCGCCGCCACCGCTCGAACAATGCTTGCGAGTCAGCAGCGGACACGGGCTCGCCGACCGGGATCCCCGACAAGGGGAGCCTCCTTTCGCAGACCGCCCTCTTTTAGCACACAACTGTACGTGCGTGCGCCACGTCGCCACCAACTTACACGTGCGCGCCCCCAAGTTTCGTGTTCGCGAGCTATGTGTCCGCGCCCCCAACCCACGTGTGCGCGCCCCCAATCTACGTGTGCGTCGGAGCGGCCGCAGCGCATGGGCGCGCAGAGCCGCCCCCGCGCCGGCGCCCCGGCACCGGCGCGCGGATGCTCCATCCGCCGGTCAGGGTCAGCGGACGCGGCGCCTCACATTGCGCCGCCCGCGGTCCAAAGCCCGCGCGCCGCGCCGCTCGAATTGATCCAGCTGACGCGCGAGACGCACCGAGTTCGTGTACGTCAACGCGCCGCGCTTGACCGCGTCACCGGCCGTCGCGAGCACGCCGACCGCCGTGTACAGCACGCGCTGCGCGCTGGTGGCCACCGCGCCGAACTGCGTACCGGCCGCGTCCGCGGCCTGGGCAGCGGTGTGGGCAGCCTGGGTCCCGGTCGTCCTGGCGTTGGTCCGCGTCGCACGGGCGCTGCTCCGCGCCGTCCGCGCGGCGCTCGAGCTCGTGCGCCGCGCCGAGGCTCTCGTGGTCGAGGCACTTCGCTTGGCGGTGTTTCGCTTGCGGGTTGCCGCCGCGCGCTTGGCGGCGGCCGAGCGTTGGGTTGGCGTCTGGGTTGCCATTGTTTCTCGCTCCTCGGGTTCGGGGACTCCGCAGCAGCCCTCCTCCCCTCACGTTGCGATACTCACCGAAATGCCCGATTCCTACACGTCAAACCTCGCGGAGGGCCTCGCTTCCGACGTCCTCGACCGGTTCCTGCGCTACGTGCGGATCGACACGCAATCGCGTCGCGATCGCAGCTCGTCGCCGAGCACGCCCGGACAGCTCGAGCTCGGGCGGCTGCTCGTGACCGAGCTCGAGCAGGCGGGACTCGAAGACGCCAGGCTCGATCAGAACGGCTACGTGCTCGCCACCCTGCCCGGCAACCAGGCCGAGAACGGCGACGCGATCGGCCTGATCGCGCACATGGACACCAGTCCCGATGCTCCCGGTCACGGCGTCGAGCCGGTCGTCCATCGCGACTACGACGGTGGCGTGCTGGAGCTTCCGCGCGAGGGCACCCTGCTCGATCCGGCCGCCATGCCCGAGCTGGCCGACAAGATCGGTCATGACATCGTGAGCAGCAGCGGCGACACGCTGCTCGGGGCCGATGACAAGGCCGGAGTGGCCGAGATCATGGCCGCGGTGGCGCACCTGGCCGCCCATCCGGAGCTGCCCCGGCCCACGCTGCGGATCGCCTTCACTCCCGACGAAGAGATCGGAGAAGGCGCCACTCTGTTCGACATCGAGGGCTTCGGTGCCCGCTGCGCCTACACACTGGACGGCTCCGCGCTCGGCGAGCTCCAGGACGAGACGTTCAGCGCGTTCGAGGTATTGCTGAGGATCCGCGGGGTGGACGTGCATCCCGGCCAGGCCACCGGCAAGCTGGTCAACGCGCTGCGTCTCGCCGCCCGCATCGTGTCCGCCCTGCCCGCCGACACGCTGACCCCCGAGACGACGGGCGGGCGCGAGGGGTTCATTCACCCGGTCGAGTTGACCGGCACCGCGGCCAAGGCGCAGATCCGCCTGATCGTGCGGGACTTCGACGACGAGCAACTCGACCGTCATCTGGCCCTGCTCGAGCGGACGGCACGGGAGATCGTGGCCGCCGAGCCCAAGGCGCGCCTGGACTTCACCGTGCACGAGCAGTACCGCAACATGCGCAGCGTGCTGAGCGCCGTGCCAGAGGTGACCGACGCCGCGGCGGCGGCCATCCGGGCCGAGGGGATCGAGCCGATCCGGCGGCCGATCCGCGGCGGGACCGACGGCTCGCGGCTGAGCGCGATGGGCCTACCCACCCCGAACATCTTCACCGGAGGCCACGAGTATCACTCGGTGCGCGAGTGGGCCTCACTGCAGGAGATGGCGGCCGCCGCGGCCGTCGTCGTGCACCTGGCCGAAGTGTGGTCGCGCGACGGGCATGCAGGCTAGTTCCGCCGCCTCGCTCGCCTCGGTCGACGGCGAGGTGATGCTCGCCTCCGAGGCGGTCATCCCGGCCACCGATGAGGGGCTGCTCCGCGGCGACGGGGCATTCGAGGTGATCCGCGTGTATGACGGGCGGCCGTTCGAACTCGAGGAGCACCTGCGCCGACTCGAGCGCTCGGCGGCCAACCTGCGCCTGCCGGTGGACCTGGAGGCGGTCCGCGCCGACGCCTGGCGGCTGCTCGCGCAGGCGGGCGCCGGCCCGGAGCATGAGCTGCTGCGGATCGTGATCACCCGCGGGGGCCGGCGGCTGCTCCTGACCGAGCCGATGGCGCGCGAGCCCGACCAGGTCCGTCTCGCCACGATCACCTACTCGCCGACGCGGGTCCTGGATGGCGTGAAGTCGCTGTCGTACGCGGCCAACATGCTGGCCAGTCGGCTGGCCCGCGAGCGGGGATACGACGACGCCCTGCTGGTCACGCCGCACGGCCGCGTGCTCGAGGCCCCGACCAGCTCGATCTTCTGGGTGGCGGATGGTTCGCTGTTCACGCCGCCCCTCGACGAGCACATCCTGGCCTCGATCACCCGCGCGCTCGTGCTCGACGTGACCGGGGCGGCGGAGCGCCCCTGCACGCTCGACGATCTGCTGGCGGCCGACGAGGCATTCCTCGCCTCCACCACCCGCGAGGTGGAGCCGATCGCGGCCATCGACGAGCGCACGTTCGCCGTCCCGGGTCCGGTCACGCGGCGCGCGGCCGAGCACGTCGCGGCGCGGATTCGCCAGCGGTTGGCCGACGGGGATCGATGAAGATCCTCACGGTCATCGGGAACCGCCCCCAGTTCATCAAGGCGGCGGCGGTCTCGCCACGCCTGCGCGCCGGGCACGAGGAGCTGCTCGTGCATACCGGTCAGCACTTCGACGACGAGCTGTCCACCGTGTTCTTCACCGAGCTCGGGCTGCCGGCACCCGACCTGGAGCTCGGGATCGCGCTGGGCTCCAACAGCTCGCAGACCGCCCGGATGCTCAGCGCTCTGGAGCCGGTGGTGCGGGAGGCGGAGCCCGACGCCGTGCTCGTCTACGGCGACACGAACTCGACCCTGGCCGGCGCGCTGGCCGGCGCCCAGGCCGGCGTCGCGGTGGCCCACGTCGAGGCCGGCATGCGCTCGTTTGACCGCGCGATGCCCGAGGAGCTCAACCGCGTGCTGACCGATCACGCCTCGTCGTTGCTGCTCTGCTCATCGGCCGTGGCGGTCGCGAATCTGCGCCAGGAAAACGTCGCGGGGGCCGTGGAGCTGGTGGGAGACGTGATGGTGGACGTGGCGCAGTCGATTCAGCCGCGGGCTCGTGAGCGCCTCGACCTCGTGGAGGCGCGCGGCCTCGAGCCGGGGGGCTATCTGCTGGCCACCGCTCACCGGGCCGGGAACGTGGACGATCCCGCCCGGCTCGAGTTGCTCGTGGAGCTGCTGTCGGCGCTGCCGCTCCCGGTGCTGTTCACGATTCACCCCCGCACCCGCCGGCGACTCGACGAGGCGGATTTGCTGGGTCGGCTCCAGCGCTCGGACCGGGTGATCACCGCCCCGCCGCTGGGGTACCTCGAGACGGCGGCGCTGCTGTCCCACGCCCGCGCCGTGCTGACCGATTCGGGAGGCCTTCAGAAGGAGGCCTACCTGGCGGGAGTTCCCTGCGTCACCCTGCGGCCGAACACGGAATGGGTCGAGACGGTCGAGCAGGGCTGGAACGTGTTGGTCGACCTGGACGCGGGGGCCGCGTTGCGCGCGCTCGAGCGTCCGGTGCCGGCCGACCACCCGGCGCTGTATGGCGACGGCCGCGCCGGGGAGCGCGTCCTGGACGCTCTTAGACTCCACGTCGGATGAGCGAGCAGACGCTTCGCATCGCGGTCGCCGGGCTCGGCTACTGGGGACCGAACCTGGCGCGTAACTTCTCCGCCCTCAGCGGGTGCGAGCTCGCCTGGCTGTGCGAGCCGGCGGACTCCGTGCGGGAGGGCGTGGGAGAGCGCTTCCCGCAGGCGCGTCTGACCGGCGATCTCGACGAGGTGCTCGCCGATCCCGCGCTCGACGCGGTGGCGCTGGCCACGCCGGTACCGACTCACGGCGAGCTCGCCGTCCGCGTGCTCGAGGCCGGCAAGCACTGCTTCGTGGAGAAGCCGCTCGCCCAGTCGGTGGCCGACGCCGAGCGCGCGGTGGCCGCCGCGCAGGCGGCCGGGCGCGTGCTGATGGTCGGGCACCTGCTCGAGTATCACCCCGGCGTGCAGCGCCTCAAGGAGCTGACCGCGTCGGGCGAGCTCGGCGACCGGATCTTCTACATCTACGGCAACCGCTTGAACCTGGGCAAGCTGCGCGCCGACGAGAATGCGCTCTGGAGCCTCGGCGCCCATGACGTGTCGGTCGTGCTCTACCTGGCCGAGGAGGAGCCGTGGGAGGTCGCGGCGCACGGCGAGTCCTACGTGCAGGAGGGCGTCGAGGACGTCGTGTTCTGCTTCATGCGCTTTCCCTCCGGCCTGTCGGCCCATCTGCATCTGAGCTGGCTCGATCCCCACAAGGAGCGCCGCTTCACCGTCGTGGGGTCGCGCCGGATGGCCACGTTCGACGACATGGCGATCGAGGGGAAGCTGAAGGTCTTCGACAAGGGCTTCGACCAGGGCTCCCGCGGCTACGGCGAGTACATCACCCGCACCGGGGACATCTTCTGCCCATCGATCCCCAACCTGGAGCCGCTCCGGGTCGAGTGCGAGCACTTCGTCGAGTGCGTCCGCACCGGCCGGTCGCCGCGCTCCGACGGTCTGAGCGGTCTGCGCGTGGTCCGCGTGCTGGAGGAGTTGCAACGGTCGCTGGACGGCTCGGCGCGCGTCGCCACCGGCCCCGACGCCCGCGCCGCGGGCTCCCCGAACGCGCGGATCGCCACCGCCCCCAAGTAGAGTGCACGGCCGATGGAGACCTGGGACGTCAGTTCGCTGGAGATCGAAGCCCATCACCCGGTCGTGCTCCGCTCCGACGCCGAGACCCGGGCGATAGGCATCCATCTGCCCGCCGGCGAGGAGCTCTCCGAGCACCAGGTGCATGAGCGGGCCTATCTGGTCGTGGTCGACGGCGAGGTCTCGATCTCCGGCGACGGACAGGATGTGTCGGGTGGCGCCGGGCTGCTCGCGCACTTCGCGCCCAACGAGCGCCGCACGATCCGGGCCGTCAGCGACGCGCGGCTGGTGCTCGTGCTGGCGCCGTGGCCCGGCGAGGGCCACCCATCCCGGTCGTCCGCTTGAGACCGGGCATGCCGCCGGCCGTCTGCGTCCAGATCACCTGGTCGCGCGCCGGCCCGACGCCGATCAGCGCGATCGGGACGCCGACGAAGTCCGACACGTACCGCAGGTAGTCGCGCGCGGCCTGCGGCAGATCCGACTCCTCGCGGCAGTCGGTCAGGTCCTCGCTCCAGCCGGCCAGCTCGACGTACTCGCCGGTCGCGTGATGCAGCACCGTCTGGTGGTAGGGGAATTCCTCGAACTCGGCGCCCTCGGGTCCCCGGTAGCGCGTGCACACGCACAGCCGGTCGAAGCCTGAGAGCACGTCGAGCTTCGTGACCGCCAGCGCGGTGAGCGAGTTGATCTGCGCCGCGTAGCGGAGCGCCACCAGGTCGAGCCAGCCGACTCGTCTGGCCCGGCCGGTCGTGGTGCCGTACTCGCCGCCGCGCTCCCGGATCTCGTCCGCGAGGTCGCCCTCGAGCTCGGTGGGGAAGGGGCCCGCGCCGACCCGAGTCCCGTACGCCTTCATCACGCCCCACACCTCGTCGATGTGCTTGGGGCCCACGCCGGCCCCGACGCACGCCGCGCCCGCCACCGGGTTGGACGAGGTGACGAACGGATAGGTGCCGTGGTCGATGTCCAACAGGGCGCCCTGCGCCCCCTCGAATATCACTGTGTGGCCCGCGTCGAGTTGCTCGTGCACGAGCCGGACCGTGTCCGCGATGTAGGGCGCCAGCCGGTGGCCGTAGGTCAGATACTCCTCGGTGATCGTCTGCAGATCGAGCTGCGGGTCCTTCGCGTACGGCCGCAGCGACAGCCGCTTGGGCTCGAGCGCGGCGACGATCTTCTTCTTGAGGATCTTCTCGTCGAGCAGGTCCTGGACGCGAATCCCCAATCTCGCGGCCTTGTCGGCGTAGCACGGGCCGATACCCCTCCTCGTCGTGCCGATCTGGAGCTTGCCCAGCATGGCCTCGCCGGCGTGGTCGAGCATCAGGTGGTAGGGCATGATCAGGTGCGCGTTGGCCGAGATCCGCAGCATCCGCGTGTCCACCCGGCGCCGGCGCAGCTCGTCGAGCTCATCGGTCAGCACCCGGGGATCTACGACCACCCCGTTGCCGATCACGCACAGCGTCTCCTTGTGCAGGATGCCCGACGGGATCAGGTGCAGCTTGAACGTCTGCCGCCCGCGCACGATCGTGTGTCCGGCGTTGTTGCCACCCTGAAAGCGCACCACCGCGTCCGCGCGCTCGGCCAGCAGGTCGGTGACCTTGCCCTTGCCCTCATCGCCCCACTGGGCGCCAACCAATACGATTCCAGGCATCGGCGAGGGAGTGTACGCACGGGATTGGCGGAGCCACGTCGGCGGTGGCGTTGGGTGTGGCGAGCGAGCGCGCCGGGCTGCCGTCCGGGCCGGCGTGCCGAGCCCGACGCCCCCGGCGCCCGGCCCCGACCCCTCGCCGCCCTCACCCGGACCGGGGCCGCCGATTCCCGGCCCTGACCCCACGCCGGGGCCTGATCCGAGCCCGCCGGCACCGACGCCCGATCCATCGCCGCTCCCTCCGCGTCCCGGCCCGCAGATCTGACGGCACGGCCCGGCCACCGTCGACCGTTCCTCCGCGCGATCCCCCCTTTTGTGGTCGATCTCACATTCGACGGGGCCAGCGTCGGGTATCTCAACCGCCGGAGGAATCGCCGTGTCACGCCCCTCGCTGCCGCCCGGACCCAGACTCCCGAAGTCGGTGCAGAGCGTGGCCTTCTGGACGCGACCGCTCGCCTTCCTCGAACAGTGCCGCGCCCGCTACGGCTCGCGCTTCACGCTGCGGCTCCTCGGCGCGCCGCCGTTCGTGATCCTGTCGGACCCGGACGAGATCAAGCAGGTGTTCACCGCGCCGGCCGACGTCCTTCATCCCGGCGAGGGCGCTCGTGTCCTCGCCCCCGTGGTCGGCCGGAACTCGGTGATCCTGCTCGACGAGGACGCGCACATGGAGCAGCGCAAGCTCATGTTGCCCGCCTTCCACGGCGAACGGGTGGCGCGGCTGAACGATCTCGTGGCCACCGTGGCCGAGCGCGAGCTCGCCGGCTGGCCCGACCACAGCGCCACCGAGCTCCATCCCAGGCTCCAGCGCCTCACGCTCGAGATCATCCTGCGCGCCGTGTTCGGCCTCGATCCGGGGCCTCGCCTGGACGCTCTGCGCGAGCGGCTCGCCGCCATGCTCGCCTTCGGCGACCGCTTCATCAGCGTGATCCCGCCGGAGCCCGGCGGACTGGCCGAGAAGGTGCTCGAACGGGTAGGGCCGTTCACCACGTTCCTGCGCCTGCAGCGAGAGGCCGATGCGCTGCTGTTCGAGCTGATCGATGAGCGCCGGGACGCCGCTGAGGAGCGAGACGACGTGCTCGCGATGCTCCTCGGTGCCCGCCACGCCGACGACTCACCGATGTCCGACCAGGAGTTGCGCGACGAGCTGATGACGCTCCTCGTCGCGGGGCATGAGACCACCGCGTCCTCGCTCGCCTGGGCGTTCGAGCGCCTCAGCCGGCACCCGGCGGTCCTCGCGCGGCTCGAGGCAGAGGTGCAGGCCGGCGAGGACGAGGCGTATCTCACCGCGACGGTCTACGAGACTCTGCGGCGCCGGCCGGTGTTGCCGAACGTGGCCCCGCGGATCGTGAGGCGCCCGATCGAGATCGGCGGACGGCCCTATCCCGTCGGCGTCGGCCTGGTGCCGAACGCCTACCTGGTGCACCACGACCCCGCGATCTACGCCGAGCCGTACGCCTTCAGGCCCGAGCGCTTCCTCGACCAGTCGCCGGGCACCTACACCTGGATCCCGTTCGGCGGCGGCCGCCGCCGCTGTCTCGGCGCCAGCTTCGCGATGCTCGAGATCAAGCAGGTGCTCCGTGCCGTGCTGCGCGCCCGCAAGCTCCGTATCCGGGCGGATCGCTTTGAGGCTCCGCAGCGTCGGAACATCACGATCAAGCCCGCGCGGGGCGGCGTCGCGTCGCTGCCCAAACGTCCCGCCGGGCCGGTATCGGCGCCGTGAGAACCCCCGCGGTGAGACGAGCTCAGTTCTCTTCCCTCGCCACGAGCTCGATGCGGTTCCCCCACGGATCGGCCGTGTAGAACCGCCGGGTGCCCGGGATCGCGTCGTCCCACTGCACCGGGCAGCCGGCATCGAGCAGCCGCACCGCCAGGCGATCGAGATCGGCCGCGCGCACGGCGAGCGCCGGATGCGCCTTGGTGGCCGGCGCGAACCCGTCGGCGACCCCTACGTGGAGCTGATGCGTTCCGCACGCGAACCACACTCCGCCGCGGGCTTGCAGCGCCGCGGGCTTGGCCAGCTCGGGCAGATCTAGCAACTGCCCGTAGAACCCGCGCGCGTCTTCCTCGCTGCCGGCCGGTGCCGCCACCTGCACGTGATCGATGCCGATGAGCTGGATCGCCTCGGCATCGGAGCCGTGTCCTGGCGTGGCCACGGCCCGATCATGGCACGGCGCCTGAGCCTGCCGGCCACTGCCGGCGGTCCGCAGGCCGCCACCATCAGGGTCGCCAGCGCCACCGACTCGAATCGCGACACAAAACGCCTGCGTTGGCGCTAGGTTCTGAGCGTGACCGAAGAACCCACGACGCAGGAGCTCAAGCTGGCTCAGCTCGAACGCGAGCAGGCCGAGCGGCGGCGCGCCCGCACCGTCCCGGACGAGGACGAGGCGGCGCAGCACGACCGCCGGGCCGAAAAGGCCAGGTATCTGGCCGAGAAGCTCGAGGAGCGCGCGGAGTCAGAGCGCCGCAAGGACGACTGAGCGTCGTCGCTCAGGCCGAGCGCAGGTCCATACGCCGGTCGTGACCGAGCAGCGGCAGCTCGTCGCACATCTCGGTCAGACGCGACACCGTCCGTTCGGTGAGCTGCTCGCACAACGCCTCTCGATCGAGGATGTTGGTCGTGATCACCATCGAGCGCTTCTCCTCGTAGCGGGCGTTGACGATCGAGTAGAGCTCCTCGAGCACCCAGTCGGTGGTCCGCTCGGCGCCCACGTCGTCGACGTGCAGCAGGTCGACGGCGGTCAGGCGATCGAGCAGGTCGAGGTGCGATCGCTCGGGTCGGTGGGTGTCGCGAATCTCGTTCAGCAGGCGGGGCAGCGAGTAGACGGCCACCGACCGGCCTGACTCGAGCGCCGCCTTCGAGACCAGCATGGCCAGCGTCGTCTTGCCCGTACCCACCGGTCCCATGAACCACAGCCCCCGGCCGGCGTCGAGGCGCTCGTCGATCCGGTCGGCGAACCGGCGCGTCGCTGCCACGATCGCTGGATCGATCTCGGTCACCGGGTAGCGATCGAACCCGGCATCTTGATAGCGACGGGGGATCACCGCCGAGAGGCTGCGCGCCTTGCGCTGCGCGATGATCTGGCGCCGGCAGCGGCAGTCGTACGCGGTGTTCGACGCCTCGTCGTAGACCATCCCGCTGCCGTCGCACACGCCGAACGGGCACTCTCTGAACTCGCGGAACCCGCGCACGCCCGCGGCGCTCCCGCCACCGGACACGCTCATCCGGCGAACCGTTCGCCGGCGTAGTTCATGAACTTCGGGTACTCCTTCTGGAAGGTGAGCACCACGTCGCCGACCGGTCCGTTGCGGTGCTTGGCGATGATGATGTCCGCCTCGCCCGGCCGCTCGGACTCCTTGTCGTAGTACTCCTCGCGATAGATGAACATCACGAGGTCGGCATCCTGCTCGATCTGGCCCGATTCACGAAGGTCGGACAGGATCGGACGCTTCTCGCCACCGCGCTGCTCGACCGCGCGGCTGAGCTGCGACAGCGCGATCACCGGCACGTTCAGCTCGCGGGCGAGCGACTTGAGGCCGCGGGAGATCTGGCCCACCTGCTCCACGCGGCTCTCCACCCGGCCTTCGTGGCGCATGAGCTGGAGGTAGTCGATGACGATCAGCGCGAGGCCGCTGTCGAGCTGGTGGTGCAGGCGGCGGGATTTGGCTCGCACCTCGAGCACGCCCGTGTCGCTCGAGTCATCGATCCACAGCGGCGCCTCCGACAGGCGCTGGCAGGCGGCGAGGATCTTCGGCCAGCGATTCTCGGCCACGCGGCCCTTGCGCAACTCCTCGCCGCGGATGCGGGCCTGGGACGCGACGAACCGCTGTGCGAGCTCGGACTCGGACATCTCGAGCGAGAACAAGGCGACCGGGCTCGGCTTCTGCGCGGGGTGGCCGGCGCCGAGCACGGCGTTCTCGGCGATATTGGCGACGAGCGCGGACTTGCCCATCGACGGGCGGGCCGCGATGATGATCAGGTTGCCGGGCTGGAAGCCGCCGGTCATCTCGTCGAGATCCTTGAACCCCGACGGCGTGCCGGTGAGCGGCGTCTTGGCCACCGACAGGCGGTGGAGCTTGTCGGTCTCCTCGTGGAGCACCTCCGCGATTGGGCGGAACTTCTTCTGGCGGTCGTCGTGGGCGACCTCGAGCACCGAGCGCTCGGCCCGCTCGACCAGGTCCCGCGGCGGGGCCTCACGGGAGAGCACGCTGGCCTGGATCTCGTAGGAGGTCGTGAGCAGCGCCCGCAGCTGGGCGTTGTCGCGCACGATCTGGCCGTACTCGCGCGCATGGCCGGCGGCGGGCACCCAGCCGGCCAGCTCATCGATCGCCGCCGGGCCTCCAACCTCCTCCAGCTTGCCGCGCTGGCGTAGCGTCTCCGCGACCGTCAGGTGGTCGATCTTCCGGTCGTTCTCGTAGAGCTCGATCATCGCCGCGAACACGGCGCCATGCTGCTCGCGGTAGAAGTGCTCCGGGCGCAGGTGCTGCTCCACCAGCAGGCCGTGGAGGTGGCGCTCGTCGAGCAGCACGGCCCCGAGGACCGACTTCTCGGCCTCCAGGTTGTGAGGTGGAACGGCGATGCTCTGGACGGCGCTCATGCTTGGTCGAGTCTAAGTTCGGGGCAGGCGTCAGCCACGGGCTCACTCCGCAAGCAGCGACAGTTCTGTGAATCGCGTGTGACGTGGGCGCGGCCGGCCCGGCAACCTCCCGGGCCGGGCACCGCCGGACCTGGCTGCCGGGTGGGTCGGGGGCGCTGCCGGGCATCGCTGCCGGGTGGGTCGGTCATCGGGCCCGCGTCCCGAGGACAACCGCTGCGACGCGCAGCCGAAACGCTCTGGACCCCGCCCTGGGGCGCGCTGCAGCGGCTACTTGTCGGCGGCGACGATCATGGTCTTCACTGCCGCGGTCACGTCATCCGCGACCTCGACGACGACCATGTACGTACCGGTGTGGCGGATCGGCTCCTCGAGATGGACCTTGCGCCTGTCGATCTTGATGCCGCGTGCATCCCGGATCGCGTCCGCGATGTCCTGCGTGGTCACCGACCCGAACAGCCGCCCGTCGTCGCCCGCCTGCTGCGGGATCGTCAACACGGTCCGGCCGAGCAGCGCCGCGTTTTCCTTGGCCCGGTCCTCGGCCTCCCGCACCGCCCGCTCGGCCTCCTCGTGGCGGCGCTTGGCCGCCTGGATCGAGGTCGTGGTGGCCGGCTCGGCCAGCTTGCGGGGCAGCAGGTAGTTGCGCAGGTAGCCGGAGGACACGTCGACCACCGTGCCCTTCTCACCGAGCGTGTCCACGTCCTGGAGGAGGATCGCCTGGGGCACGTCGCCTCCCTTCGGCCTAGCGGTCGCGGTCTCGGTCTCGGTCGCGATCCCGATCGCGATCGCCGCGACCGCCGGTTCCACCGGGGGTGTCGGCCACGTACGGCAGCAGCGCCAACTCGCGCGCCCGCTTGACCGCGCGAGCTACCTGGCTCTGGTGACGCCGGCACGCACCGGTGATGCGGCGCGAGCGGATCTTGCCGCGCTCCGAAATGAACCGGCGCAGCATCGAGATGTTCTTGTAGTCGACCTGATCGATCTTGTCCCGGCAATAGGGACACGGCTTACGGCGCGAGGAGGTCTGTGCGCCCTTCCGATCGCGCCGGCGAACCGGCCGTCTACGCTGCTTTGCCACGCTGGATCACCTGCTCGATTGCTCTCAAACCTGTCGTTGCCTCAGAACGGGATGTCGTCGTCGGACACTCCGGCAGCCACCGGCGCGGTCTGGAAGTCACTGGTATCGGCCGGAATGTCGCTCTCCGGCGTTCGGATGCCGCTGGAGTAGCCATTTCCGTTCCCGTTGCCAGCGTCCTCACGACTGCCGAGGAACTGCACGTTCTCAGCGATGATATCGACGGACTGGCGCTTCTGTCCCTCCACCTCGTACTCGCGCCAATCCAGACGGCCGTCGATCGCCACCGGGCGCCCCTTCCTGAGGTACTGCCCGCAGCTCTCGGCCTGCCGGCCGAACACCGTGACGTCGAAGTAATTGGCCTTGTCCTCCCAGTTGCCGCTGTCGTTGTTCTTGCGCCGCGTGTTGACCGCGAGCCTGAGCTTGCAGATCGACAGTCCCGTGGTGGGATTCGATCGCACATCGGGATCCTTGGTCAGGTTCCCGGTCAGTACGACTCGGTTGATGTTCATGCGTTTGCTCCTTTCCACAGCGCATTTGAAAGCTTCTCGCCGAGTCTAAGCACGCCTCAGGCGGCAAATCCGGCTCTGCCCGGAAAATGGACAGACAAGTTTCAGGCCCTACGCCGTTCCGTGTCTGAGCGTTGCAAACCCGTTGCAAACCAGGGGGGTTGGGCGCGCCCGAACGGCGGCGTCGGAGTCGCGCGACGGTCACCGGCCGGGTCCATCATCGAGGACCAGCGCGCCGCAGCCGCAGCGAGCCGAGCGCCGCAGCGAGCCGAGGCGCCGCAGCGACCGCGTCTAGCGCTCGATCTCGGGGCTCGACTCGACGCCGCTGGCCGGCGGGGCCGCGGTGGCGATCACCGGTGGCGGCGACTCGGGCGCCGGCGGAGTCCCCGGAAGGTTCTTGATCACCCGGAAGCGAACCACCCCGTCGGTGATCCGCAGATCGTACGAGAGCGGCTCGATCAGCGACGGCGGCGCGGTGAACTGGAGCAGGTGGTACTCGGCGTCCGGCTGATGGCGGATCCGGTAGGCCATCGGGCGCTGACCCCAGTCGTCCTGGCGCGCGACCTGACCCTGGGCGGCCGTGATCTTGCCTTCGACGTCCGAGAGGATCTTCGCGCGCTGCTCCTCAGGGGCGCCCGGCGAGAGCAGCAGCACCAGGTCGTATAGCGGGGGTTCTTTGGCCATCCGGCGGCCGACTATAGCGACTAGCCTGCATACCCGACGTGGCTGCCCGAGACCTGCCGATCCTCGAGTTCGCCGACCAAAGCGCCTGGGCGCGCTGGCTGGACGCCGAGCACGACGCGTCAGCCGGCGTCTGGTTGAAGATCGCCAAGAAGGCATCCGGCATCGCGACCGTGACGCATCTCGAGGCGCTCGAGGAAGCGCTCTGCTTCGGCTGGATCGATGGGCAGCGGGCGCCCCACGACGAGACCTTCTTTCTCCAGCGCTTCACCCCCCGTCGACCGCGCAGCAAGTGGTCGCAGATCAACCGCGACAAGGCGACGAAGCTGATCGAGGAGGGCAGGATGAAGCCGGCCGGCCTCGCTCAGGTCGAAGCCGCCAAGAGCGACGGCCGGTGGGAGGCCGCCTACGCGCCGCAGTCAAGCCAGGCGATCCCCGAGGACTTCCAGCGGGCGCTCGATGAGAATCCCGCTGCCAAGGAGTTCTTCGCCACCCTACGGGGCACCCGCCGCTACAGCTTCCTCTACCGGATCCAGGACGCCAAGCGGCCCGAGACCCGGGAGCGGCGCATCAGGGAGTTTGTCGCGATGCTGGCCGAAGGCCAGACGCACCACTGACGGACCCTGCCACCGCCCGCGTCACGCGCCACCGCTACGCCGACACCTGACTCTTGCGCCGGATGTCGGCCAGCTGCTCGTCGATCCAGTCGCCCGGGTCCCGGGCGGTGACCACCGAACGCAGCCCGGCCAACCGGCGCTCGCGCTCGTCGTGCGGCATGGTCAGCGCGGCGTGGATTGAATCGGCGAGCTCCTGGATGTCGAACGGGTTGACCGACAGCGCGTATTCGCCGAGCTCCTCGTGCGCGCCCGTGTTCTCGCTCAGGATCGAGACACCCGCCCGGCCGTTGACCATCGGCCCCTCCTTGGCCACCAGGTTCATGCCGTCGAACATCGCGTTGACGATCAGCACGTCGTAGTGCTTGTAGGCGGCCACCGCCTCCTCGAGGTCATCGCGCAGCTTCAGTTGAATCGGCATCCAGTCGGGTGAGCCGTGGCGATGGTTGACCACCGCGACGACCGCTTCGATCCGCTCCAGGTACTCCGCGTACTCGGGCACGTCGGTTCGCGAGGGCATGAGCTGGGCGATGAACGTGACCCGCTCGCGGAACTCGGGGTGCTGCTGGAGGAAGACGTCGAAGGCCCCGAACCCGCGCAGGACGTTCTTGGACAGGTCGGCCCGATCCACGCGCAGCACGAGATGGTCGCGCCGCCGGCGCAGCAGCTCCTCCTCGAACTCGGCCACCTTGCCGCGCTCGGCCACGGCCTGCACGGCGCGCGAGTCGATCGGCAGGGGATAGCTGCGCACCCACACCTCGCGGTCCTCGCAGTGCACCACGCCCGCATTGTGGTCCACCTCGTATCCGAACAGATCCTCGCAGCACTGCAGGAAGTTGCGCCTGTAGGAGCTCGTGTGGAAGCCGATGATGTCGTTGGAGAGGATGCCCCGGTAGATCTCCTCGCGGATCACGGTGGGCAGCACGCGCCAGGAGTCCGACTGGCTCCACGGGATGTGCACGAAGTGGGTGAGGAACACGTCGGGCCGGATGCGGCGGATCAGGCCCGGCAGCGTGTAGAGGTGGTAGTCGTGCACCATCACGACCGGATCCTCGACTCCCTCGATCTCCTCCATCACCGCCCGCGCGAGATCCTCGTTGACCACGTTGTAGCCGAACTCGAACGCCTCGGTCTCGTTGCGACGGATATCCGGCGCGTTGGAGAGGTCCCACAGGTAGTGCTGGATGAACCACAGCATCGGGTTCGCGGTGATGTTGTAGAAGCGGTCGTAGGCGTCGGGATCTGACGCGACCAGCTTGACCCGGTACTCGCCGCCTCCCGGGGCCTCGACCGTGAAAGGCTTACCTTCGTTCTCCTCGGCCGCGGCCACGTCCTCGTCGGTCATGGCCGAGGCGATCCAGGTCACATCGCGGTGCGTCGCCAGCCCGATCAGCGCGGTGACCAGTCCACCCGTGCCACGCCGAATCTCTCCGTCGGGCCCGAAGGTCACGGGTCCTCGGTTCGAGACCAGGACCAGAGGCGTGCCCGAATCCGGGGACACCGACCTCACGCCTCCAGCTGCTCGAACAGCGCAAGCCAGTCCCGCAGCAGGCGCGGCATCAGGAACTGCTTGCGCACCGCCTCCTTGCCGGCGCGTCCCAGTCGCTTCCCGAGGCCGGGGTCGGCGAGGATCTCCAGACTCCGCTGAGCGCATTCCTCGACGCTCGAGACGAGGAACCCGGTCTCGCCGTCGACGACCTGGAGCGGGATGCCGCCGACAGCGCCGCCGATCAGCGGCCGTCCCTTCCAGATCGCCTCGGTCACGGTCAGCCCGAATCCCTCGCGGGTGGATTTCTGAATCACCACATCACAGTGTGACTGAAAGGCGTTGACTTCGATCGCGCCGACGTTGTTCAAGTTATTCAATATGTGGACGTCGGGGTCGCTGTCGGCGTGGGCGACGGTGGCGTTGAAGTAATCCCACCCCTCGGGGTCGTCGGTGGCCATCGAGCCGACCAGCGCGAGCTGGACATCCGGCATCTGGGCCTTGACGATCCGATATGCGTCGATCACCCCGAGCGGATCCTTCCACGGGTCAAAGCGCGACACCTGGCAGAGTAGCGGCCGGTCCACGTCGATCCCGAACTGCTCGCAGATGTACACCGCATCCTCGGGCGAGAAGGCCATGTTCTTGGGGGCCAGCGGGTCGATGGCCGGCGGCACGATGTGCGCCCGCCCGTCCATTCCGGAGGGCACGTATTTCGGCATGTGGAACACGGCGGCCGGATACGGCTCCAGGTATGGGAGCAGCCGGTCCAGCGTCGCCGGATTCGGGGTCGACAGGTCGATGTGGCAGCGCCATACCCAGCGCCGGGACTTCTCCGGCACCAGCGAGGCGACCGCCGCCGGCTGAGGGTCGTGGACGATGACCACATCCCACCCCGAGGCGAGCTCAGCGGCGTTGATCTCGTTGTACTTGCGCCAGATGTCCCACTGCTCGTCGGTCAGGTCCTGCGGGTTACCCTGGAGCGCGTTGTGCATGACCTTGGTCGCATTGAAGAACTCCTCGCGCCCGTAGATCACGTGCCACTCGGCCTCGAGCCCCACGTCGATCATCAGCGGCACCAGCGTGTACAGGATCTCGGAGACGCCGCCGCCGAACGCGGTGGCCGACAAGTGCAGGATCCGCTTGCCCTTCAGCCGCTCGGCCCGCTCCCGGATCTCGTCGGCCAGCGCGCGGCCGACGATGCTCGCGTAATCGTTGAGGTGCTTGTGCGGGACGGTGATCGGCTGGAGCATGGCGGTCCGGACGGGGGACGGTGGGCCGTAGTACCGACGGCGGGACGATAGCGACCGCGCCGCCGCGCCGGGCCCCTACACGGGCAGCTCGAGCGTGAACGTGGTCTCCCCGGGCCGTGAGTCGACCGACAGCCGCCCCGCCATGCACTCGGCCAGCTCGCTCGCGATGGCCAGCCCGAGCCCCGACCCCTGGGCGTCGTCGGCCGTGTAGAACGGCTCGAAGATCCGCCCGAGCGCCTGGGGGTCAATCCCCTCGCCGTCGTCGCGCACGGCCAGCCGGACGTGTCCGTCGGACCGGCGCGTGGTGACCACGATGCGAGAGCCCGAAGGCGTGTGCACGAGCGCGTTGTCGATCAGGATGCGCACGATCTGGGCCACGCGCACCGGATCGCACGTCGCGTCGATCCGCCCGGTGGGGACTCGCACCTCCAAACGAGCGTCGTGCTGGGCCAGGACCGGCTCGAACTCCCCCGACACCGAACGGGTCAGCTCCGTCAGGTCGACCTGCTCGGGCCGCAGCTCCAACGACCCAGACTCCAGCCGCGAGAGGTCCAGCAGATCCACCGACAGCTTGCGCAGCCGCTCGACCTGGTCGCGGACCTGCTCCAAGAAGCGCCGTCGGGTATCTGGGTCGAGGTCCTCGTCCTCGAGCAGCTCGACGAACCCGCCCAACGAAAAAATCGGCGTCCGCAGCTCGTGCGAAGCCGTGGCGATGAACTTCTTGCGCGCGGACTCGAGTTGCCCCAGCTGGCGCTGCATCTCGTTGAAGGCCACCGCGAGCTGCCCGAGCTCGTCGCTCGAATCGACCCGGATCGGCTGCTCGAAGTCGCCCGCGGCAACCTTCTCGGCCGCGAGCTCCAGCCGCTTGACCCGCTGGGCCAGCGCGCGGGCCACCAGGTAGCTGCCGACCAGCGCGAGCAGCAGCGCGATCGCGCCCGCCACGAGGATCTGATGGCGGACGGTGGCCACCGCGCGAACCACTCCCGAGGCCGGCGCCGAGTAGACGATCACCGCCGCGCGGCGCCCGTTGAACAGCACCGGGTCGGCCGCCTCGGCCACGGTGCCGGCGCGCGTGCGCTCGGTGCCGGTCCTCATCCGGCCGGCCGCCACCGCCTGGCGCGCCACCGCGAACGACAGCGCGGCCGTGGCCGACCGGCGGCTCGAATCGGCCAGCCCGGACAGCTCGGATCCACCGCGGACCTGGTTGACGAGCAGCAGCGTGACCCGGTCGCCGGTGGCCAGCGCGGCGGCGTTCACCCGATCCTGCACGTTGGACAGCGGCAGCGAGCTTCCCACCGTCCGCGCGATCGCCGGCGAATGACTCGCCGCGTCGGCCGAGAGCTGTCCCAGCTGGTCGCTCAGCAGCCGCGACTGCAAACCGGGCGCCACGTACAGGTACAGCACCGCGAACGCCATCAGCGTGATCGCCGAGAACAGCAGCGCGAGCCGAGTACTGAGCGAGAGGCCGATCCGCCCGCGGGACAACCTGAGGCCCCTCAGCTATAGCTCCGTGTCGCGGAACCGGTAACCCACGCCGCGCACCGTGAACAGATACTCGGGCTCCTTGGGGTCGCTCTCGAGCTTCTCGCGCAGGTGGCGGATGTGGACGTCGATCGTGCGGGGGTCGCGATAGGCGGAGTCTCCCCAGATGCGCGCCAACAGCATGTCGCGGGTGAACACGCGGCCCGGGGCGCGCGCCAGCGCAGATAGGATCTCGAACTCGACGAACGTGAGCGGCGCCTCCCGGCCGCGCACGCGTACGGTCCGCTTGGCGAAGTCCATCCGCAGCTCGCCGGTCTCCAGCGGCGCCTCGTCCGGGGAGGTCTCGGCCGGCCGGACCATCTCGGCCCGGCGCAGGGCGGCCTTGATCCGGCTCGAGAACTCGCGCAACGAGAACGGCTTGGTGATGTAGTCGTCGGCCCCGAGCTCGAGTCCCACCACCTTGTCGATCTCCTCGGACTTGGCGGTCAGGATGATGATCGGGACCGAGCTGCGGTTGCGCAGGCGCCGGCACACCTCGAGCCCGTCCACCTTGGGCAGCATCAGGTCGAGCACGACCAGGTCGAAGCTCTGCTCGTCGAAACGGTCGAGCGCCTGGCGGCCGTCGGTCGCCTGCACAACGTCGTAGCCCTCCTTGCGCAGCGGATATGACAGCAGCGTCTGAATCGACTGCTCATCGTCTACGAGCAGGATGCGCGCCGAGTGATCTGCCACCTCAGTCCTTCCTGTTTGCAGCAAAAGAGTAGTGGCAGCGCCCGGAGTCGCCCTGCCCGACGGTTACCCTGAGTGGCCGATGCTCGATCCTCGCATCTACCGGAAATGGCTGATGGTCGTCGTAGTCGCGGTGATCGTGCTGGCCTTCTCGCTCGACGACCAGGCGAGTCCGCTGACCACCACGCTGGTGCCCGACGCATTCAACGGCGGCACCGCGTACGCCACGATGCAGTCGCTGGCCAAGCAGTATCCGGATCGCCCGCCGGGCTCGGATGGCGACGCCAAGGTCGCCGACTCGGTGGCCGCGTCGCTGAGCCGCGACCATCTTCTCGTCCAGCGCTCGAGCTTCCAGGCCCAGACGGTGGACGGAGAGCGAACGCTCGAGACGGTCACCGGGACGCTGGCCGGTACCACCCCGGGCTCGATCGTGATCGTCGCGCACCGCGATTCGGTCCGGGCGAGCGCGACCGGATCCCCGGCCGACCTCTCGGGCACCGCCGTGCTGCTCGAGCTCGCCCAGCTGCTCTCCGCGCAAACCCAGCAGCGCTCGGTCATCCTGGCCTCGACCGACGGTCAGATCGGCGCGGCCGGCGCCGCACAGCTCGCGCGCAGCCTGCCGGGGCCGGTCGATGCGGTGATCGTGCTCGGTGACATGGCCGGCGTCGAGGTTCGCTCGCCGATCGTGGTGCCGTGGTCTGACTCGACCCTGGTGGCGCCGGCGCTGCTGCGCAATACGGTCGCCTCCGCGCTCTCGCAGCAGACCAACCTGGCGGCAAACGACGAGGGGCTGGGCGGGCAGTTCCTGCACCTGGCGTTCCCGCTGGCCGTCTCCGAACAGCGGCCGTTCGCGGCCAGCGGCGAGCCGGCGGTGCTCATCTCGGCCTCGGGCGCGCGCGTGCCGACGGCCGACGAGCGGACCAGCCCGGCCCAGATCACCGGCTTCGGTCGTGCCGTTCTCGAGTCGGTGAGCGCGCTCGAGGCGGGGCCGAACGTCCCCGGACCCTCGACCTATCTGCGCTGGCAGGGCAAGCTGATCCCCGCGTGGGCCGTCCGCGTGCTCGTCCTGGCGCTGATGCTGCCCGTGCTGGTCACGACCGTCGACGGCCTCGCCCGCGCGCGCCGGCGCGGTCACCGGATCGGCCGCTGGATGCTGTGGGTGCTCTCGGCCTGTCTGCCGTTCGTGCTGGCCGTGCTCGCGATCATGGCCCTGGAGGCGGTTGGGGCGATCGGCGCGGCGCCGCCCGGGCCGGTGGGGGGCGATGCGCTGACGCTGTCCGGCGGGCCGGTGGCGATCCTGATCGGGCTGGGTTGCGTGATCGCGGGCGGCTTCGCCGCGCGCTGGCGGATCGGGCGCCATCTCCTGTTCGCCGCGCCCGCCCAGGCCGCCGCACCCGCCGACGCCGGCGTGCCTGCCCAGGCCGCCGCGCCCGCCGAGGCCGGCGTGCCCGCCGAGGCCGCCGTCCCCGCCCAGGCCGCTGCGCCCGACAACGGCCGCGCCCGCGGGCGCCGCCCCGCCGTCCCCGACGATCCCGCCTCCCCCGGCGCGGCGGTGGCCTTCCTGCTCGTCCTGTGCGCGGTGGCGCTCGTCCTCTGGCTCGAGAACCCGTTCGCCGCGGCCCTGATCGTGCCCGCGCTGCACCTGTGGATGTGGATCTTCGCCCCCGAGACGCGCCTGCGCGCACCCTGGGCGGTCCTGCTGTTCGGAGCCGGGTTGGTGCCGGGCGTGCTCGCGGCCGGCTATTACGCCGCCGCCCTCGGGCTTGGTCCCGCGTCGGCTGCCTGGAATGCGGTGCTGATGCTGGCGGGCGGGTCGGTGTCGATGATCAGCGCGATCGAATGGAGCGTCGTGCTCGGATGCGCGGTCAGCCTGGCTGTGATGATCGTCCGGATCGTCCGGCAACCCCGCGCGCAGCCGGCCGAGATGCCGATAACCATGCGGGGCCCGCTCACCTACGCCGGCCCGGGCTCGCTCGGGGGCACCCGGTCGGCCCTGCGCCGATGAAGACCCGAGTTCTCAGCCCTCCCGCCGTCTCCCAGCGCCGCATCGGGGGCTTTCCCCTGCGGCGCCTGGTCCGCGACGTCTCCTCGGTTCTGATGATCTCGGGCCTGCTGCTGGTCCTCGACGCCGGCCTCACACTCATCTGGCAGGAGCCCGTGACCGCGGTCATCGCGCTGATCAAGCGCTCGGAGATCGACAAGCGGTATCTGAGCTTCCAGACCGCGCCGCTCACCCCGGTCGAGCGCCACGCGCTGGTCAAGCTGCCCGACTACTCGCAGCGGATCGCCTATCTGGCCCGGCGCGAGCAGCATCAGGTGGCCACCGGCGATGCGATCGGGCACATCAGCATCCCCAAGATCGGAGCCAGCTACGACGTCGTCCAGGGCACCGACGAGGCCAGCCTCGAGAAGGGCCCCGGTCACTACCCCGACACGGCCTTTCCCGGACTCGGCCAGACCGTCGCCGTCGCCGGCCACCGGACCACCTACCTGGCGCCGTTCCGCCACCTCGACGCCCTCAAGCCCGGCGACCGGATCCTGCTGAAGATGCCCTACGCACTCTTCACCTACACGGTCCAGTACCACCAGATCGTGCTGCCCACCGCGCTCTGGGTCACCCACAACGTGGGCTACGAGCGGCTCGTGCTGTCGGCCTGCAACCCGCTCTACAGCGCCGCGCAACGGATCATCATCTTCGCGAAGCTGAAGTCGGTCACCCCGCTCGGCCCCGCCCGCCACGCGTGATTGGGAAATCCGGCAAGACACGCCACGAACTTCGAACCGTCCCTGCGCCGAATTTCCCGGGGCCGGGCGACCCCGTCCGGTCTGGACGCTTTCTCCGGCTGGGCACCGTCGTCCGCACATAGGGTCCAGACCCCATGGAGTAAGCCGCAGGCCCGGCCGATGCCTTGAGTACAGTGACCTCATGGACCCGGCAATGCTGAAAGAGCAGATCGCGAACGGCGCCTACCGCGTCGACCCGACCGCGGTCGCCGACGCGATGCTGCGCCGGCTTCAGAACGCGTGCTCGTACCCGGCGATTGGCTCGTCGCTGTCGGCGAACACGACGCCCGGCGGTCCGTCGATGACCGACCCGATCCAGGTCATGTTGCTCGGCCTGCTCCGGGGCGGCAGGCAGGCGCACAACTCGTAGTCCTCACCCGCCGTGGCGGCGAGGCGCTGCGGGTCGATGCCGAGCTCGGCCGCCACCTCGGCCACCCCTTCGGCGATCGGAAGCGACGCGAGCTCGAGCTCGATCCGGACGCCGCTGCGCTGGGCCAGGTGGCCGGCGTCGGTGGCCAGGCCGTCGGACAGGTCGATCATCGCGGTGGCGCCCTGCTGTGCCAGCGCGCGGCCGGCGTCGAACCGGGGCCGGGGGCGGGCGTATCGCTCGCGCAGGGCGGCGCGGGTGGCGGCGTCCAGGCCGGCGCCGGCGCGGCCCTCGAGCACGGCAAGTCCGGCGCCGGCGGCTCCCAGCGTGCCGGTCACGGCCACCCGGTCGCCGGGCCGGGCGCCGTCACGGCCGACCAGGTCGCCGGCGTCGTGCGCCCACCCGACCACCGTGAACGACACGGTAAGGGCGGGCGCTGTGGTCACGTCGCCACCGGCGATGACGAGGCCGATCTGCCCGGCGAGCTCGCGTGCGCCCCGGACGAGCTCGATCGCCGGTCCGCGCTTGGACCCCGGCGGAAGGCCGAGGGCCAGATAGGCCTCGCCCGGCTCGGCGCCCATCGCGGCCAGATCGGAGGCGGCGGCGGCCAGCGCCCGGTGCCCGATCTCACCGGGCTCGAGCTCGCCGCTGCGGAAGTGCACGCCCTCGACCATCGCGTCCACCGAGGTCACGGCGTAGCGATCGGCCCGTACGACCGAGGCGTCGTCGCCGATCGAGCGCACCACGCGGCCGCCGGCGCCGGCCAGCAGCCGCTCGAGCGCCTCGATCAGCTCGAGCTCACGCATGGCGGGCCGGACGCCCGCTCAGCGGTGGCGGTAGACGATCCGCGCCCGGTCGAGGTCGTAGGGCGAGAGCTCGACTCGGACCCGATCCCCGGGCAGGATGCGGATCCGGAATCGGCGCATCTTCCCGGCCACGTGGCCGAGCACGACGCGGTCCATGTTGTCGAGTTTGACGCGGAACATCGCGTTCGGCAGAGCCTCGACAACCTCGCCTTCGAGTTCGACTTTTTCTTCCTTGGGCATGCTCTTCGGTCTCCGGGTTCCCGTAAGAGTAGTGGGTATCCTGGGCCGTCCACGAAAAGCGATCGCTCCCGGAGGACCGTTGTCCGCACTCAAAGAAGCGCTGAAGAACGAATACACCAAGCAGATTCTGCGCACCACCGGCATCCGGAAGGTTGGTCTGCAGCAGCGCAAGACGCCGCACTACCGCATGCCGAGCCTCGAGGACGCGGGCGGCTGGATGAAGCTCAAGAAGTACGACGGCCCCGAGATCCCGGCGACGGAGTGGGAGAGCCTCACCTACACCACGTACTCGAGCGACCCGACCACGTTCTTCGCGCCGATCAGCTCCGCCACCGGCGAGATCGAGCTCAAGGGCTTCTGGGAGTACGGCAAGGCCGACCTCGAAGGCGTGTGGACCCCGAACGCCGAGAAATGCCCCTCGATCGTCAAGTGGGTCGAGTCGATCGGCGCGCGCTTCGGCCGCGTTCAGCTGCTGCGGATGAAGGCCAACACGATGCGCGAGTGCCGCTGGGGCCTGCACCTGGACAACAACAACCAGGGCAATCCCGAGAGCAACGGCTGGGTCGTGCGGGTGTGGCTCGAGCTGACCGATGACGCCTCGAGCTCCCTCGTGGTGCGCTCGACCGAGTTCGACCGCAAGGGCGAGGTCCGGATCGAGCTGCCGAAGTACCAGCAGGCGGTCGTCGACTCCGAGTTCCTCTGGCACGGCGGGCATCACGACTCGGATCACATGCGCTACGCGGTGATCGCGTCGGTCGAGAGTGGCCCGGCGCTCGAGCGCTGGATCGAGTCTCAGCGGTTGTAGTCACGCGGGCACGGTGCCCGCCCGGGACGATCGCGCGCCTAACCGTGCTTGCCGCCGCCACCGTGGCCGCTGCCGCCACCGTGGCCGCCACCGCCACCGCCGCCACCGCCGCCCGAACTGGGCGGGGCGACGCCGCCGCCGCCGGACTGGATCGTGGTCGTCGGACCGTGCGACTTCTTAGGCGGCTGGGCGTAGAGCTGCGAGTTGTTGTAGGCGCCCGGACCCGACTGCGGGCCGCTGGGCGGGCTGGGCGACTTGGCTGACGAGTTCGCGCCGTCGAATGCAGTGCCCGAGAAGGCGGTGGTGGGCGTCGGGAAGTCGCCGCAGTAGCCGTTCGAGGCCCGCTGCATGAAGTCGTGCCAGATCGGGGCGGCCGCCGTTCCGCCGAACCCGTATGACCCCATCGGGATGTTCCCCTGCGGATAGCCGACCCAGACCGCGGTCGCCAGCTTGGGCGTGTAGCCGACGAACCAGGCGTTGTCCTCGTTCTCGGCCGTTCCCGTCTTACCGGCGGCGGGGCAGCCGTAGTTGGCGTTGGTGCCGGTGCCGTCCTGGATCACGGTCTTCAGCACCTGGGTGCCCGCGTAGGCTTCGCCGTCGCTGAACACGCGGTTGCCGGCCGGATCGCCGAGGTTGAGCACCTTCCCGTCGGCGAACACGACCTTGCTCAGGATGCTGGCCGGCACGTGGACGCCCTGGTTGGCCAGCGTGGCGTACGCGTCGGCCATCTCGAGCATCGTGCAGCAATTCCGCAGGCCGCCGATCACCTCGGACGGGAATCCATCCAGCCGCGAGGTGATGCCCATCGCGTGCGCGGTCGCGTCGAGCTTGGCGTAGCCCTCGTCCTCGGCGAGCTGTGCGAACACCGTGTTGTCGGACACCGTCGTCGCTTTGGTGATGTTGATCGTTCCCTGGTAGGTCTCCTCCGCGGTGTGGACCGACCATGTTGGATCCAGCGGGTTCCATCCGACCGGCAGGAACTTGGAGGTGTAGTACGTCTGGTTCGGATCGCCGTCGTAGTCGTGGATAAGTGTCATCAGCGCGAACACCTTGAACGCGGACCCCGTCTGGCGCTCTGCCTGGACCGGGAAGTCGAACTTCGTCTGCTTGTAGGTCGCCGAGGAGGCGATGGCCAGGATGTGCCCGTTGGAGGGGTCGACAGTGGCCAGCGCTGCGGCCGGCTGTGCGTCGAGGACGGGCCCGCCGACGTGATTGTGGATCGCGTCCTCGGCCTCCTGCTGCATCTTCAGGTTGATCGTCGTATAGACCTTGAGGCCGCCGTGCTCGGCGGTGTTCAGGCCAACCTTGTTGATCAGCTGCTGCTGGATGTAGTCGAAGATGTATGGCTGGCTGTGATCGATGAAGCGCGGGTTCGGATGGATCTGGAGCGGCTGCTTCATCACCGCGTCGGCCAGGCCCTGGGTGATGTAGTGCGACTCGACCATCGCCTGCAGGACCTCGTTGCGGCGCTGCTTGGCCAGCTTCGGGTCGACCGTCGGGTTGTACTGGGTGGGTGACTGGGGCAGCCCGGCCAGCAGTGACATCTGCGCCAGGTTGATCTTCCACACGGGCCGGTTGAAGAACATCAGCGCGGCCGCGCCGACCCCGACCGCTTCCTCGCCATTGGTCGTCCCGTACGGGACGTTGCTGAGGTACTGGTTGAGGATCCAGTTCTTCGAGTGCTTGGACTCGAGCTGCTCGGCCAGCTTGGCCTGGATGATCTTGTACTTGAGGTCGCGATGCTCGTGGTACTTCGCCGGCAGGTAGACCTGGTTGACGAGCTGCTGGGTCAAGGTGGAGGCGCCCTGGAGCGAGTTGCTCTGGCCGAGCAGGTCCTTGACCCCGGCGCGCAGGATGCCCTGATAGTCGAGGGCGCCGTGCTGGTAGAAGCGACGATCCTCGATCGCGATCGTCGCTTCCTTGAGCCGCTGGGGGATCTGGGTCGGCGAGACGTAATTCGAGATCGTGTCCGTGTGGACGTAGCCGAGCAGGGTCCCGTCCGAGGCATAGATCGCGGTCGGCGGATTCGCGTGGCGCGCCGTCAGCGAGCTCAGATTGGGCGCCGAATCGGCCGTGGCGACCACCCAGCCGACCGCGAGGAGGGCGGCGATCGCGGCCCCGCAGACGGTCAGGATGCCGGCGATCAGCAGCATCTTGCCTACGGGATGTCCGCGGCTTTGTCGGCGGCGGCGCTGTCGTTCGCGTCGGCTCATGGCGGGAAAGCTGCACCGGCGTTACCGGCGTGCGGGCGGGCGTCTCGGCACCGAAACGCAGGCTCAGTGTAGCTAGGACGCTCATTTCGGCCCCCCGCTTCCCGGTCCTTCCCGCCGGTGCCGTCCGCCCGTGAACGGCCGCCGTGCCAGACTCGACCGCCGCCATGGCTGCCGCCTCATCCGCCGCGCGTCCGGCCGCGATCCTGCTCGACGCCCTCGGCACCCTGGTCGCCCTCGAGCGGCCCGCCCCGCGGCTGCGGGTCGAGCTCCTCGAGCGTTTCGGCCTCGAGGTCAGCGAGGCCGAGGCGGCCCACGCGATCGCGGCCGAGATCGCCTATTACCGCGCCCACCTCGACGACGGGCGCGACGAGGCCGCGCTGCGGGAGCTCCGACGGCGCTGCGCCGAGGTGCTGCGCTCGGCCCTGCCCGCTGACGGCGCGCGGTTGGAGGTCGATCCGCTGGTCGAGGCATTGGTGGCCTCGCTGCGCTTCAGCGCGTTCCCGGACGCACGGCCGGCGCTCGAGTCGGCCCGCGGGCGCGGCCTGCGCCTGGTCGTCGTGAGCAACTGGGACGTGTCGCTCGTCGCCGTCCTACGCAACCTGGAGCTCGAGCCGCTGCTCGACGGAATCGTCACCTCCGCCGGCGCCGGCGCCCGCAAGCCGTCGCCGGCGATCTTCGAACAGGCGCTGCGTCTGGCCGGCGTGGGCGCGAGCGACGCCGTCCACGTCGGCGACACCCTGGACGAGGACGTGGCGGGCGCGCGGGCGGCCGGGATCGAGCCGATCCTGATCCATCGGGGCGACGGGCCGCCGGTCACCGGCGTGCGGACGATCTCGAGCCTGTCCGAGCTCGCGGCCGAGCTCGCCGCCTAAAGTCTGGCCGGCGATGTCCAGCATCCCCCCGCCGCGCGCAACCCCGCCCGATCCCGTTCCCCCCCGCCGCCGCCGGAGCCGCCGCGCGATCGCCCCGAGGAGGAGGTGCCGTGGCCGCTCTGGACGGCCCCGATGGCGGTTCTCGTCGGGCTCGTGGTCGGGGTGTTCGGGAGCGCGATCGTGGCCGGCATCGCCGCGGCGACGGGGTCGGGCACCAACACGCCGGCGGTGAACCTGTTCAGCGACCTCGTGTTCGACATCGGCTTCGTGCTCACCGCGCTCTACTTCGCCTCGCTCAGGGGCCGGCCGCGTCCCGAGGACTTCGGCTTCCGCCGGATTGCCCTGTCGCTCGGCATCGGCGCCTTCCTGGCGGGTGGGATCGGCTACTACATCGTCACCGCGATCTACCAGTCGCTCGTCCACCTCCACGGCAGCGACAAGCTCCCCCAGAGCCTCGGCGTCGGGTCGAGCACCGCCGCCCTCGTCGGCGCCGGCGTGTTCGTGTGCGTCGTGGCGCCGATCGCCGAGGAGTTCTTCTTCCGCGGCTTCATCTTCGGGGCTCTGCGCCGGTGGCACATCATGCTCGGCGGGCGCGACCTCGGGACCTGGGTCGCGGCGGTGATCACCGGGATCCTGTTCGGCCTCGCCCACACCGGGTCGGCCGCCTCGCAGTACCTGATCCCGCTCGGCTTTCTCGGGTTCGTGCTCTGCATCGTGCGCTGGAAGACCGGTTCGCTCTACCCCTGCATGGCGCTCCACTCGGTCAACAACTCCCTGGCCCTCGGCGTCAACCAGCTGCACTGGGACGGCGGCGAGATCCTCGCGTTGGTCGCCGCCTCGGTCACGGTGGTCGGCGCGATCACGCTGCCGCTGGCCGGACGCACGCCGGCGCCGGCGTCCTGATGCTCCGCGCGGGCGGGGAGCCCACGACGCCACCGTCCTGACACCGCCGCCGCGCGACCCCGCGACCCCGGAAGGCTCCCGCGGACCCCCAGGATCCCGCGGACCCCCAGGATCCCGCGGACCCCCACGACCCAGCGACTCGACGACCCAAAACACCAATGCACCTCTTTCCGGTGGCGAAAAACGTCGCACTCGAGCCCGGCTGGGCCGCGAGTGCGCGTGGACGCGGCTATAGGCGCGAGTTTCGTCGCACTCGCGGCGAGCAGCTCCGCGAGTGTGCGGAAACTCGGCATTGGTGGGCGAGTCGCGGTCGCCAACCGAACCCCGGACGGCTCCCGCCCCTCGTGATCCCCGCCGGTCAGGTGATCCCCACCGATCAGAGCGACATGCTCCCGACCGCTCAGATGAGCCCCACCGATCAGAGCGGCGGTCCGATCACGGCGCCACCGCCAACCGCGCCCGACCGGCTGCTCCGCATGATTTACTTCCGGGCCATGTTGGGGGTGCTTGCTGGCCGGGTCACCGCTGCCGCCGCCGTCGCCGCGGCCACCGTTGCCGCGGTCGCGGCCATCGCGGCCGCCGGGGCCGCGCCCGCGGGCGCCGCCACGGCGCCGACCCAGGGCACGCTCCACCTGTACGTCCCGGACGCCTTCCTTGTCGGCGGGCACCTGGTGACGGTCCCGGGCCGGACCGTCCACATCCAGGGCGTGGTGAGTCCTTACGTGGCGGGCCAGACGGTGCTGGTCAAGGCGTTCGTCGGCGGCAAGCAGTTCAAGACCGACCGGCTGCGCATCAAGCCCTCGCCCGGCGGCCGCACCGGGCGCTTCACCGAGGTCGTGTCCAGCCCGAGCGCCGGCCAGGTCACCGTGCAGGTGGGCCACACCCGCACGGACACGCTCGGCGGGCTGCTGGCCCGCCGGCGCTTCGCCGCGCTGGACGAGCACGCCGGGTTCGGCTCGAGCGGAGCGTTCGTCGCGCTGATCCAGCAGCGGCTGGCCGCGCTGCACTTCTACATCCCGCAGACCGGCGTGTACGACGGGGGCACCGGGCTCGCCCTCGACGCTTACCACCGCCTCCTGCACTGGGGCACCTATCAGACGCTCGACGGCCGCACGATCAGCTACCTGCTGGACGGCTTCGGCGCGTTCAAGGTCCGCTTCCCGAGCCACGGCCGGCACGCCGAGGGCAACCTGTCGCTCCAGCTGCTGGCCCTGGCGAACGGCTCGCACGTGCAGGCGATCTATCCGATCAGCTCGGGCAAGCCGTCGACCCCGACCGTCCTGGGCGACTTCCACGTCTACTCGAAGGTTCCCGGATACCTGCCCGACGGTATGTACTTCTCGAACTTCTTCATCAGCGGGTACGCCATCCACGGCTACAACCCGGCGCCCGACTTTCCCGCCAGCCACGGTTGCATGCGCGTCCCGATCCAGGACGCGATCTCGATCTACAACTGGCTGCAGATCGGCAACTGGGTCGACGTCTACTACTAGTCCGGCCGAGCTAGGTGCGGGCGGCGGAGTACCTGGCCAGGTACCCGAGCCCGAGCCCGTAGACGAGCACGGCGAACAGCGCCGGCAGCCCGTGCTTGACCCACGGGTTGCTCGAGCGGACGACCGCGTCGAAGGGAGCGGTGAGCGTCTTCGCCGCGCCGTCGATGAACCGCCGCGGCTGTGCGTGGGGCTTGCTCGGCGCGCTGGGCGTCGTGCTCGCGCTGGCGCCGGCCACCAGCTCGGTCTGCTGGTGCTGTGAGGCACCGGCCATCTGATCGCGCGCGAACATCGCAAACGAAGCCACGATGAGCAGGCAGAGCACGAATGCGGTTGTTCTGAGCGCGCGCGAGATCACGCTGTCCGTGTCGGCCGCCGGCGCGAATAGCATGAAACCGCGCCGATGCAACTAAACACACAAACAAGCGCACGCGAGCGACTGACCGCCGAGCTGCGCGCGCACGCCCTCGTGATCGGCGAGGTGGTGCTGACCAGCGGCGCCACCGCGCAGTACCTGGTCGACGTCAAGCGCGCGATCCTCCTCCCGGCCGGCTTCCGTGCCCTGTCGGAGCTCGTGGCCGAGCAGGCGCAGGTCTGGAACGCCACCGCGGTGGGCGGGATGACGATGGGGGCTGACCCGATCGCGTGCGCCGCCCTGGCCGGCGGAGCCGACGTCAAGGCCTTCTTCGTGCGCAAGGAGGTCAAGGCGCACGGGCTTTCTCGCCGAATCGAGGGCCCGCTCCTGACCCCTGGGGATCGCTGCATGCTCGTCGAGGACGTGGTGACCACCGGCGGATCGACGCTGCGGGCCCTCGAGGCCCTGCAAGCCGAGGGCCACGAGGTGTGCGGCGTCCTGGCCATCTGCGACCGCCTGGCCGGCGGGGCCGACGCGATCGAGCAGGCGGCGGGCGCCCCGTTCGTGGCGCTCACCACGATCGACGACGTCTACCCGGACCGCCCCGACCGCTGAGCACCGGGCCGGGTCGAGAAACGTCCCGCATAAGGCAAGTCTCTCGACCAGCCTCCGGACCGACCGCGCCCGACGTCGACCGCGCCCCGACGTCGACCCGCGGCCCCGAAGGCCCTACCGCGGCAGCGACCGGCACGCCGCCAGCCGCTGGTGCAGGGCCTGCACCCGCCACCCCCCGTGCGAGAGCGGCGTGAACAGCACGATCGGCCGCCCGCTGGCGATCGCCGGGCCGTACTTGAAGCCCACGCGGACGACGTTCAGGTGCAGCGTCCAAGCCAGGATCGTCTGGTACTCCAGGCGGGTCAGCGGCTCGCCGCACGGCTTGAAGCGCGCCGGCCCGCCGAACGAGGCGACCACGCTCGACAGCTTGCCGATCTGCGCCGTGCGGGCGCGCTGCGCGCGGATGTCGCGATGCTCGTCGCGGGCGCGGGACACCGCCGGCGGGATCAGCGCCGCCACGATCACCACGACCAGACCGATCCCCAGCCACCCCGCGGTACGCGACACCCGAGAAGGCTCGAGCAGCAGCCGCCCGATCCCCACCCCTGCCAGGGCGATCACGACCCCGGCCGGCTCGAACATGTAGCGCGCCAGCCCCGGCCAGCCGTGCAGCGAGAAGGCGATCTCGACGATCACCCAGGCGCACACGCCGGCCGCCAACGCCAGCACAACCCGGTCGCGCCGGACCACCGCGAGCACCACCGCCCCCAGCGCGGTCAGCTCCAGAACCACGGGGCTGAGGCCCAGGAAGCGCGACATCGTCCCGAACACCCGGTCGCTGCGCAGCCGACGGCCCGATCCCAGCGCGGCAGATCCCGCCTGGAACGGGGTGCGGGAGGTGAGCGCCGGGATCCCGAACCACAGGAGCAACATGACCACCACACCGGTCACGATCAGCCAGCGCATCGAGGGCACGGCGCGCCAGGCCCAGACCGAATAGAGGCCGAGGAAGAGCCACACCTCGGGCCGCCCCAGCCCGGCCAGCGCCCCCAGCACGAACGCCCAGCGGTAACGACCGCTCAAGAACATGTCGATCGCGCCGAGGCACAGCGTGACGATCATCGGGTCCGACTGCGCGCTCAGCATGTAGTGCCAGTAGGCGCTCAGGCCGAGGATGCCGAGACCCGCGAACACCGCGGCCACCCATGCCGCCCACGAACGATCGACCCCGGTCCCGGCCAGCGTCAGCCGGTAGGCGATCCGCCCGGCGAACACCGACCCGGCCAGCGACACCGCGAGCGAGGTGACCATCCAAAGCCACAGCTGGTAGTGGCCGAACACGCCGTACACGACCGTGAACAGGTACGGGAGCGGCTTCCACGAGGGAGCGGCGTTCGTGTCGAGGTTGCCGGCAATGGTCTGATGGCCCCACACCAGCCAGCCGAACGGGTCGAACCCCGGCCGGGTCCGGGCCCATAGGAGGATCACGAGCGAGAGCACGAGCAGGGCCGCGGCGCTCGCGATCACCGCGACGAGCGCCGGTCGCGAGCCCAGGCGACCCCTGAAGCCGCTCGCCGGTCCGGCGGCGGCCGGCGCCGAAGTCGGAGGCCGCTGCTCGACGGTCTGTGCCACGCGACCCCCTGTTAGCGGCGGATCAGCGCGCCGCTGCCCGTGTAGGTGGCATGCAGTCCGGCGCAGCGGGCGACCTGCGAGGGGCGCGTGTGCCAAGGCACGACGTTCCACCCGCCCTGGGGCACCGGCGTGAACAGCACCTTGGGGATCGCCGGGTTGCGCAGCTCCGCCGCCTCGACGTGCTGCTGGAGGCCTCCCACCGAGCCGACGTCGAGGTGGTAGAACCAGGCCAGCGAGCTGACGTAGCCGACGTCGGTCACCGGCTGGCCGCAGTTCAGGACGTGCCGCGTGCCGCCCAGCCGCACGGTCGCGGTCTGCAGCAGCGAGATCTCGTGCGTGCGGGCGCGCTCGTGGCGCATGTCCAGACGCTCCGCCCGCGCCCGGGACACCGCGCCCGGAATCATGGCCACGACGAGGATCGCGGCGACCACGACTCCCGCCCAGGCCGGGGCGCCCCGCACGATCCGGGGCACATCGCGCAGCAGCCAGCCGACGGCCACGCCGGCCAGGACCGCGACCACCCCCGCGGCCTCGAACATGTACCGCGGAAGGGCCGGCCAGCCGTGGTAGGCGAACGCGATCTCGACGATCAGCCACGCCACGACGCCGACGCCCAGCGCGAGCACGATCAAGTTGCGGCGGACCGCGGCGAGCACCACGGCGAACGCCGCGGCGATCCAGACCGGCAGGTATTGCATCTCGTGGAAGCGCTTGACCGTCCCGACCAATTGGTTGCTCTTGAGCTCGCGCGGCGAGCCCTTGGCCAGCTGCCCCGCGACATCGGGCCGTCCGTTGGTGATGGTCGGGATCCCGAACCACATGAACGCGATCAGGACAGCGCCGGCGATCACCATCCAGCGCATGCGCGGCACCTTGAACCAGCACCAGAGCATGAACAGCCCGAGGAACGGCCACACCTCCGGCCGACCCAGCCCGGTGAGCACGGCGAACACCAGCGCCCAGCGGTAGCGGCCGATCAGGCCCATGTCGAGCGCGGCCAGCAGGAACGTGACCAGCATCGGGTCCGACTGCGAGCTCAGGATGTAGTGGAAGTAGTCCTCGATTCCCAGGACGGCCGCTCCGGCCACGAACGCGGCGGCGTACGGGGCATAGCGCGCAAGCGCGCCGGACTCGCCCTGCGACACACCGCGGCCACACAACCGGAACGCGATTCGGGCCCCGAACACCGGGCCGGCCAGCGCCACCGCGCACGCGGTGACCATCCAGAGCCACATCTGGTAGTGCCCGAAGAGCGCAAACGGGACCGTGAACAGGAAAGGCACCGGCTTCCACGAGGGCGCGCCACCCAGGTCGAGGCTCGCATGCAAGGTCTGATAGCCCCACACCATCCAGCCGTAGGCGTCGTAGCTCGGCCGGGTGCGGGCCCACAGCACCAGCACCGCCGAGATGACCAAGATCACCGCGCCGGTCGCCAGCCACGGATGCTCGCTCACGTATGCGCGCAGCGTCCATGGGGCGGGCTCTCGCGGTGATGCTTGATCCGCGGCAGCCGCCGCCGGGATCGTGGGTGCTTCTAGCGTGCTCTCGGCCACGGAGAAGCGCGGACGGTAGCACGGGCGCCGGTGAGCATCTCCACACGACACGAGGCACCGGCGCCCCCGGGAACCAGGGCCCGGCGCAGTCCGCAAACACGAATGCCCCCGGCAGGAATCGAACCTGCATCCCGCGCTTAGGAGGCGCGTGCTCTATCCATTGAGCTACGAGGGCGGCGCGGGGGAAGCGTAGCCTCCACCACCCCACCGAGAGCGCCAGGATGCGCCCCGGAACCGAGGCCGCGCGCCGCCGCTCGCGGCTCAGACATACGTTGACTCCGGGTTAACCGTTGATGGCAAAGTTGCCGTGTATGTGGTATTCCCTCGGGGGTGGAGGAAGGATCCGCACTGAGGTGCCGAACTTCAATCGGTAGGCGATGAGCTCTGGGACCGCACTGCTGGTCGAGGAGCAAGCCCCTCTCGACGCCAGCGTAGACCTCGAGGCCGGGGAGATCGTTGCCCGCTCGCCGATGCAGCTGTTCTGGCGGCGCTTCCGCTCGGACCGCGTCGCGATGGCGTCGCTGACCTTCATCGTGGTCTTGATCCTGGTGGCCCTGTTCGCGGGCCCGCTCGTCAAGTTGATCGGCGTGACCGGGCCCAACACGGCGAACAACAACTGCCCGGGATCGCAGTGCGCGCTTGACGTCTTCGGCTCGCCGACGGGTCCGAGCTCCACGCACCCGTTCGGCGTCGACACGCTCGGGCGCGACGTCCTCGCCCGCGTGATCTACGGAGCGCAGGTCTCACTCGAGGTCGCGTTCATCGCCACCGGTATCGCGGTCCTGATCGGCGTGACCATCGGCACGATCGCCGGCTTCTTCCGAGGCTGGGTCGACTCGCTGCTGTCGCGCTTCATGGACGTCGTTCTCGCCTTTCCCGTGCTGCTGTTCGCGATCGGCCTCGCCTCGGCGTGCGCGCTTGGCAAGGGGTGTCTCGGCGGCCTGATCACCCCGGGACGCACGACTCTGATCGTCGTGATCGCGCTCGCGTCGTGGCCTTACATCGGCCGGATCATCCGCGGGCAGGTGCTGTCGATCCGCGAGAAGGAGTTCATCGAGGCGGCTCGCTCGCTCGGCGCATCGAACCGTCGCATCATGGGGCGGGAGGTCCTGCCCAACCTCGTCGCGCCGATCATCGTCTACACGTCACTGATTCTGCCCACGAACATCCTGTTCGAGGCGGCGCTCTCATTCCTGGGGGTGGGAGTCCAGCCGCCGACGGCCAGCTGGGGGCAGATGATCGCCGACGCGGCCCCCAACTTCGACACCGCCTGGTGGTACATGGTGTTCCCGGGGGTCGCGCTCGTGCTCACCGTCCTGGCGTTCAACCTCGTGGGTGACGGGCTGCAGGATGCCCTGAACCCGCGGACCGGACGCTGAGGGCGAGGCAATAACCCGTCGCACATCTGAAGGGGACTATGAGGACACATACGTCGCACATCGCAACAAAGGAGGAGGACAACTGATGCGTCTGCTTCGACTGACGCTGACCGCGGTCGCGTGCGCGATCGTCGTGGCTGCCTGCGGGAGCTCGGGGTCGAGTAACACCGCCACCACGAGCAAGTCGACCGGTACCTCGGGGAGCTCATCGAGCTCCGGCTCGAGCGGGGGACTCTCGCTCGCGGGCCTGGCCAACACCAAGCCCGACCCGAGCGCCCAGCACATGGGCGGCACGCTCAACATGATCTCGGCCGAGGGGTGGGAGCACCTCGACCCGGCTGCTTCGTACTTCCAGATCGACTATCTGGTCGTGTACGCGACCCAGACCCCGCTGTACACGTTCACGCCGACCAGCGACAAGCCAACGCCGCTGCTGGCCTCGGGGCCGCCGGAGGTCAGCTCCGATGGCAAGACCGTGACCGTGCACATCAAGTCGGGGTGGAAGTTCAGCCCGCCGGTCAACCGCGCGATCACCTCCAAGGACGTCGCGTGGGCGTTCCAGCGGATGTTCAACTCCAACGTCCAGAACGGCTACGCGAGCGGCTACTTCCCGATCGTGGGCGCGAACCCGGCGGCCACGACCGACAAGCCGATCTCGGGCATCAGCACGCCGAATGACACGACGATCGTGTTCCACCTGACCAAGCCGTTCGGCGCCACCATGGCCGAGGCGCTCACGCTGCCCGGCACCTCCGCGATGCCCGCCGGTTCCACGACCGCCGCGGACAAGAGCAGCCCGTCCAAGTTGGACGCGAACCCGACGACCCAGACGTTCACCGGTCCGTACATGATCAAGAGCTACAAGCCGGGGCAGAGCCTCACGCTGGTTCGCAACCCGAACTGGAACCGGACGCTCGACGGCGTGCGGCCGGCCTACTCCGATCAGATCGTGTGGAACGCCGGCGCCGACCCGAACGTGGCGGCGCACCAGACGCTCGACAGCACCAACCTGCTGATGGCCGACGGCCCACCCGCAGCGGTGCTGAAGACCGCCTACCAGACCAAGAAGTCCCAGCTGTCGATCTCGACGCTGGGGATCCACTACGCGGCCCTGAATACCTCAGTGCCGCCGTTCAACAACGTCAATCTGCGCAAGGCCGTGATCGCGGCGCAGAACCGCTCCGCGTACCTGCTCGCCCGCGGTGGCCAGCTCGTTGGGCAGGTGGCGACGCATTTCATCTATCCCGAGGTGCCCGGCTTCCAGCAGGCGGGCGGCGCTGCCGGCTTCGGCCAGGATTACGTCAAGCACCCGGCCGGTGACATGAAGGTCGCCTGCAAGTACATGAAGCTCGCGGGCTACCCGAACTGCAAGTACACGGGCAGCTCTGGCCCCAACGGCAGCGTGCTGATCGTCGGGTCGAACAGCGCCCCCGGCCCGCAGGAGATGCAGATCGTCCAGAGCGGGCTCACGGCGCTCGGCTTCAAGACGACGATCAAGGCCGTGCCGCAGCAGACGATGTACTCGAAGTTCTGCGGGTACGTGAAGGCTCAGATCAACGTGTGTCCGACGGCGGGATGGATCGAGGACTTCCCGGATCCGTACGCCGCGCTGTTCGTGCCGTTCAGCGGCGAGGCCATCGTGCCGATCAACAACGCCAACTGGGGGGTCCTCAACGACCCGGCCGTCAACAAGGCGATCGACAGCGCCGCGGCGATCAGCGACCAGACCGCCCGCTACCAGGCGTTCGCCAACGCCGACAAGATGATCGTCGACGCCGCCCCGGCCATCCCCGAGGTCTGGGACGACCAGCCCCTGGTCGAGGGCTCGAAGGTGAAGGGCGTCCTCGCTCCTTGGAACGCCGACTGGGACCTCTCGTTCAGCTCGCCGAGCTAGGATCGCGTCCAACAGCGCGACTGATCTGAGGGGCCTCGCCAAGAGCGGGGCCCCTCAGGAGCTCTAACCGACATGGGCCGCTACATAATCCGCCGCCTTCTCTGGGTCATCGTGCTGCTGATCGTCGTCAGCGCGGTGACCTTCATCATCTTCTACGCGCTCCCATCGGCCGATCCAGCGGCGCTGCGGGCGGGGCGCTCTCCCAGCCCGGCACTGATCGCGGCGATCCGCCACAACCTGGGCCTGGACCGGCCCATCTACGTGCAGTACTGGTTCTACATAAAGGGCGTGGTGCTGCACTTCAACTTCGGCTACAGCTATCAGTTCTCACAGCCGGTCAGGACGATGATCTTCCAGCGCCTCCCGGCCACGATCTCGCTCACGGTCGGCGCCGTAATCGTCTGGCTGATGATCGGCCTGCCGATCGGGATCATCTCGGCCGTCCGCAGCCGCAGCCTCCTCGATCGGAGCACGATGACCGGTGCCCTGCTGGCGATCTCGGCGCCGGTGTATTGGCTCGGGCTGGTCAGCCTGTACCTGTTCGCCAACGACATCGGCGTCATCAAGATCTTCGACGGCGCCGGCACCTACACCGGCCTCACGGCGAATCCTGCCCGCTGGTTCGGCTCCATGATCCTGCCGTGGATCGTGCTCGCCGCGGGATTTGCGGCCTTCTACTCCCGGTTGCTGCGGTCGAACCTGATCGAGGTGATGTCCGAGGACTACATCCGCACGGCCCGCGCCAAGGGGCTGTCCGAGCGGCGGGTGATCATGCACCACGGGGTGCGTTCGGCGATCACGCCGATCGTCACGGTCCTCGGCCTCGACATCGGGACGCTGCTCGGCGGCGCGATTCTCATCGAGACCGTGTTCAACATCCCCGGCGTCGGGCGGCTCGCCTATGAGGGCATCGTCAACGCCGACCTGCCGGTGATCCAGGGCACGGTGCTGTTCGGTGCCTTCTTCATCGTGATCGCCAACCTCGTCGTGGACATCGTGTACGCCTTCCTCGACCCCCGGGTCCGCTACGCGTGAGCCCGCTGCTCGAGGTGTCCGACCTGCGGGTCGAGTTCTCGACCGAGGACGGGATCGTGCACGCCGTCGACGGGATCTCCTACGAGGTCGACACCGGGCGCACGCTGTGCATCGTCGGGGAATCCGGCTCGGGCAAGAGCGTCACGTCGCTGACCACGCTCGGGCTGACCCAGGGAAAGAACACGCGGGTGAGCGGCCGCATCGTGTTCGAGGGCCGGGACCTGCTTGCCCTCGACCAGGCCGAGATGCGCGCGATCCGCGGCAACCAGATCGCGATGATCTTCCAGGACCCGCTGTCTTCGCTGCACCCGTTCTACAAGGTCGGCGCCCAGCTCATCGAGGCCATCCAGACCCATCGCAAGGCCTCGAAGGCCGCCGCCCGGGCCCGGGCGGTCGAGCTGCTGACGATGGTGGGGATCCCCGACCCTGAGCGCCGCGTCGATCAGTACCCGCACGAGTTCTCCGGTGGCATGCGCCAGCGCGTGATGATCGCCATGGCGCTCGCCAACGAGCCCAAGCTGCTGATCGCCGACGAGCCGACCACCGCACTCGACGTGACCGTTCAGGCGCAGATCCTCGCGCTTCTCCAGGAGCTCCAGCAGCGCCTCGGGATGGCGATCATCCTGATCACCCACGACCTGGGCGTGGTCGCGGAGTTCGCCGACGACATCGCGGTCATGTACGCCGGGCGGATCGTCGAGCGGGGAACCGACGAGCAGATCTTCTTCTCGCCCCAGCACCCCTACACGTGGGGCCTTCTGAAGTCGATTCCGCGGCTGGACACCCCACGCGACGAGGAGCTGGTGCCGATCTCGGGGCGCCCGCCCAGTTTGATCAGCCGGCCGTCGGGCTGCCACTTCCACCCGCGCTGCCCATACGTGCGCGACGAGCACACGCGGATCGACCCGCCCCTGACCAACGTGACCGGGGACCCCGGACACGAGGCGGCCTGCTTGCTCCCGTCCGAGCTTCGCAGTCGCATCTGGAAAGGACTGGCTGCCGGTGAGGCGCCCGCCGAGCTACGCCAGTTGGTGGTCGCGGAGGGCCAGCCGCTGCCCGTGTCGGGCAGTCAGCGGCTCGCCGGGGAGGATCGCCCGTGAGCGCTGACTCCTCGACGCTCATCGAGGTCAAGAACCTCGTCAAGCACTTCCCCATCACCCAGGGGGTCATCTTTCAGAAGCAGATCGGGGCCGTGAAGGCGGTCGACGACGTCTCGTTCGCGGTCAAGCGCGGCGAGACGCTGGGCATCGTGGGCGAGACCGGCTGCGGCAAGAGCACGACCGCGCGGCTGCTCGTGCGCCTGCTCGACCCAACCGCGGGGCAGGTGTTGTTCGACGGCGAGGACATCGCCAAGCGCAAGGGCGACTCGCTGAAGGCGCTTCATCGCGAGATTCAGATGGTCTTCCAGGACCCCTACTCGTCGCTGAACCCGCGCAAGACCGTCGGCTCGATCATCTCCGATCCGTTCAAGATCCACGGGATGCTCAAGGAGGAGGGGGAACGCAAGAAGCGCGTACAGGACCTGATGGACCGCGTGGGGCTCAATCCCGAGCACTACAACCGCTATCCCCACCAGTTCTCGGGCGGCCAGCGGCAGCGGATCGGCGTGGCGCGCGCGATCGCGCTCGAGCCCAAGCTGCTCGTGGCCGATGAGCCGGTGTCGGCGCTCGACGTCTCGATCCAGGCGCAGGTGCTGAACCTCCTGCGCGAGCTCCAGCGCGAGATGGGGCTGACACTGGTCTTCATCGCCCATGACCTGTCGGTCGTGCGCCACATGTGCGACCGGGTGGTGGTCATGTACCTGGGCAAGATCGTCGAGGTCGCGCCGAACGACGCGCTGTACGGCTTTCCGCGGCACCCTTACACGGGCGCGCTTCTCTCGGCTGTCCCCGTCGCCAGCCCCCCGGTTGGGGGGCGCCGCGAGCGCCAGCTGCTGACCGGTGACGTCCCCAGTCCGGCCAATCCGCCGCGCGCATGCCGCTTCCACACGCGTTGTCCCAAGGCGCAGGCGATCTGCAGCCAGGAGGAGCCGCCACTCGAGTCCAAGGGCACGGTCAACCTGGTCGCCTGCCACTTCCCGCTCACCGAGGCCGAGGCCCAGCTGCGAATCGGGGGCGCCCGCGTCCCAGGGCGCAACGGCGCCGGCGACGCGCGCGGCGCCGCCGGCACGATCGCCGATCAGCCCTCGTCTTCGTCGTCGTCGACGTAGAGCGACTCGCGGGCGAGCTCGTCGCCGCCCTTGCTCCACAGCTTGATCTCGAGGAAGTCCGACCGGTAGTTGTCGGGCGCGATCAGCGTGAAGCGATCCTCGACCAGCTGTGACTGGTCCACCGCGAGATTCGCCAGCTCGGCGGTCACGAGCGCACCGCCCGGGACCAGCGGCACGCCCCAGACCAGCGTGATGTCGGCCGTCTTGCCCTCCTCGCCGCGCCAGCTGGCGATCACCTCGTCGCTCAGATCGAGCTTCCAGTCGGGGTTGGCCTCGGCCAGCTCGGAGGTGAAGTCGACGGCGGCCTGGAAGTCGCTCGGGCCCTGGGCTCCCTCGTTGAACGAGACGAAGCCGAACAGCTCGAAGCCGCCGCTCGTCCGCGCCACCGCCGGCACATACGTGCGTCCGCCGTAGGTACGGTCGGGGAACCACGAGATCTCGGTGTCCACCTCGCCGATGTCCTCGCCCTCGGTGTCGAGCTCGCGCACGGCGGCCCGGAAGTGACCGGCCAGCGTGTCGGCCCAGCGGCCGTAGGGGAGCGGCTCCTGCGGCGGCTCCGCGGCGAACGAGATGACGTAGCGGTCTGTCGGCGGCATTCGGCCGGACAGCCTAGCGCCGAAGAGCTAGAACGCGCCCCGGCGCGTCAACACAGCCGGGATCGTCTTCAAGAGGATCGACAGGTCGAGCATGATCGACCAGCGCTCCAGATACAGGAAGTCGAGCCGCACCAGATCGTCGAAGTCGAGCTCGGCGCGACCGGACACCTGCCACAGCCCGGTGATCCCGGGGAGCACCAGGTAGCGCTTCTTGTGCCAGTCGGCGAGGCGATCGAAGTCGCGCATCGGCAACGGCCGCGGACCCACCAGCGACATCTCGCCGCGCACCACGTTGACCAACTGGGGAAGCTCGTCGAGCGAGAAGCGGCGCAGCATCCGACCGACCCGCGTCATGCGCGGGTCGTCGCGGATCTTGAACAGCGCGCCCGAGAGCTCGTTGAACGGCTCGAGCTCGTCCTGGATCTGCTCGGCGTGCTCGCGCATGGTGCGGAACTTGAAGCAGAAGAACGGCTTTCCGGCCATGCCTGGCCGGACCGAGCGGTAGATCGCCGGGCCGCGCGAGCTCAGCTTGATCGCCACCGCGATGGCCAGGAAGAACGGTGAGAGGACCACCAGGCTGACGCACGAGACGACCAGGTCGAAGGTCCGCTTCACCGCGTAGTCGACCCCCTCGAACACCGGCGGGCGCAGCGTGAACAGCGGCACGGTGTGACCGGGCGCGAACTCCGCCCGGTCGATCAGGATCTCCATCGTCGACGGCGCGACCTGCACGGTTACCCCGCGCTGGTGGCACATGTCAACCAGCTCGACCGCCTTGTCCTGCGGGAAGTCGGGATCGGCGATGATCACCTCCTGGACCGCCTCGCGCGCGAGCACGTCGGGCAGGTCGGGCAGCTGGCCGAGTGATCGCAAGCCGTTGCGTGGCCGCGGCGTGAGCGAGATGTAGCCGACGATGTCGACGCGGGTGCGCGAGCGGTCGGCCAGCGCGCGCGCCACCTCCTCGATGTGCTTCCCCGACCCCACCAGCAGCGCCCGGCGTGCGTAGCCGGCCCGGTCGAGCATCCACCCGCTCACCCGCAGCTGCAGCTCGCGCAGCGCCGCGATGTACAGCGTCGCGAAGATCAGCGTCCCGTAGAAGATGAAATAGCTCGAGAAGTGCTGCCCGTCGGCCAGCGCGAACACCAGCGCGATCACCGTGGCCTGGAACAGCCCGGTGGCGATCCGGGTCAGCCCGGGTCGCTGCATGCGCCCGGCATACAGGTCGAGACGGGCGAAGGCCAGGACCGTCATCAGGTAGGCGAACGCGATCCAGTGCTTGACGTCTTGCCAGGCCACGCTCGCGCTCAGATGGTCGTGCACCGCGAGCTTGACCATCAGCGCCGTCCACAGCGCTCCCACGACGCCGATGAAGTCGAGGACGAGCAGCGAGATCACCCGCACGACCCGGCGCAGCGTCTCCCAGCGCAGCACGAAGGACAGGAACGGGGGCTTCTTTCGCCTGACGTCGCGTTCGGGCAGCGGAACCCCGACGGCACCATGCGCACCGTCACTCCGATAGGTGTTCCCGACCTCTTTCTGCTCGACCGTCAAGTTGCGACCTCGCACCGACATCGGCCCCCGCGAGCTATAACGGTAGCTTGATCCCGAAGTAGCGGCGTAGCGGGGAAAGGTTTGTTGCGGCGGGCGAGTCGGGCTACCCCGCACCCACGAGCGCCTCGGGTCCGCCCCGGCCCGGCCCGCCTACCCCGCACCCACCAGCGCCTCGGGGCCGGCTTCGTCGATGGTTCGCTGGAGCCCCTCCTTGAGGCTGACCGTCGGCTCCCAGCCGAGGATCTCGCGGGCCAGCGTGATGTCGGGCTGGCGCACCTGCGGGTCGTCGGTGGGCAGCGCCTCGTACACGATCTCCGATTTGGATCCGGTCACCTCGATCACCGTCTTGGCCAGCTCGAGCAGCGTGAACTCGTCCGGATTGCCGATGTTGACCGGCTGGTGGTACCCCGACTCGGCGAGCGCAATCAGGCCCCGGATCTCGTCCGCGACGAAGCAGAACGACCGTGTCTGGGAGCCATCGCCGAACACCGTGATCGGCCGGTCCTGGAGCGCCTGGCGCAGGAAGGTCGGGATCGCACGGCCGTCGTGCGGCCTCATCCTCGGGCCATACGTGTTGAAGATGCGAACGATCGCGGTGTCGACGCCCTGCTGGCGGTGATAGGCCATCGTGAGCGCCTCGGCGTAGCGCTTGGCCTCGTCGTACACGCCGCGCGGGCCGATCGGGTTGACGTGGCCCCAGTAGCTCTCCGGCTGCGGGTGCACCTGCGGATCGCCGTACACCTCACTGGTCGAGGCGATCAGGAACCGGGCGCGGTGGACCTTGGCCAGGCCGAGCGTGTGATGCGTGCCGTACGAGCCGACCTTCAGCGTGAGCAGCGGCAGGCGCAGGTAGTCGATCGGCGAGGCGGGCGAGGCCAGGTGGTAGACGAAGTCGATCGGCTCGTCGACGTAGTAGGGCTCGGTGATGTCGATGTTGCGGTGCACGAACTCGGGCGCTCGGATGTGTGCGATGTTCCGCAGCGATCCGGTCTCCAAGCTGTCGACGCAGATGACGCGATGGCCGCGCCGCAGCAGCTCTTCGCACAGATGTGATCCGAGGAAACCCGCGCCACCGGTGACCAGGCTGGTAGGCATGGCCGGGCAATCTACGGATTCATCGCGTCGGATGCGTGGCAGACCGGCGCAGCACATGGGCGTCGCCGCGCCGGATCGTCACCTTCTCGGAGTCGAAATGCTCGAGCAGCGCCTGGGCGAACTTGCGCGATGTGCCGAGCTCGTCGCGCAGCTGGGCCAGCGTGACCGCGCCGCCGTTTCGCTCCGCGATCTCCATCAGCTGCGTCCGAATCTCCGCCAGGACCTCGACGTGATAGTGCAGCGCCTTGGACACCCGCACGGCCCGGCCGGCCTCGCGCAGCGCGGCCAGATCGGCGGCGTCGAGCTCGGAGTCCAGGGGGGCTCGACGCCTGCCTCCCGTAGCCGCCGCTCCACCTCCACGGCGGCGTTTGACAGCGGCTCTTGGGGCCTCCCTTCGGTCGGCATCCGTGGGGCCGGGCGGCCCCGTCCGGTCAGTTCCGGGTCAGCCTCGCCGCGGGCCAGGCGCTCGAGCCGCGCGGTCACGTCCCGGCTCGGGCCGTGCCGCCGCGGCGCCGGGTCCAGCACGCGGCCTCCGCCGAGCGTGTCGGGCGGCGCGATCTGGCGCACCACAACCCGATCGCCCGTCGCGGGGACGATGGGTTGCTCGAGCCGGATCTGCCAGAAGCGGCCCCCCAGCCAGGTGAGGCGGGCGGGCGCCTCACGGGTGCCGTGGTGGATCTGCACGCGCTCACCGGGATCGGCCTCGCGGCCGGCGAACTCGAGGTCGACGTCGACCCGGTAGGTGGGCCAAACACCGCCGCCGCCCGAGACCAGCACGTCACCGCGCTCGATCTCGTCCACCGCGGTGCCGGTCAGGTTCACTGCCACGCGCTGCCCGGCCGGCGCCCGGTCCACCGGCTGGTCGTGCACCTGAACGCCGCGCACGCGGACGCGGCGGCCCTGCGGGAGGAGCTCGAGCTCGTCGCCCCGGCCGATCTGGCCCGCCCACAGGGTTCCCGTCACCACCGTTCCCGCGCCCCGGATCGTGAACACGCGGTCGATATGCAGCCGGGCGGCCGCCGACTCCGCGTCGGCGCGCGAGGCGACGCTGGCCGCGGCCCGCTCGAGCGAGGCCCGCAGCTCGTCCAGCCCCGCTCCCGTCCGGGCCGACACGGCCACCACCTCGCTGTCGGGATAGAGCTCAGAGGCCTCGATCAGGGCGACGTCGGGGTCGGCCAGATCGCTCTTGGTCACCGCCACCACCCCCGTGGTCACGCCCAGCGCGCGGAGCACCGCCGCGTGCTCCCGGGTCTGGGGCATCACGCCGTCGTCGGCGGCGATCGTCATCAGGAACAGGTCGATCCCGGTGGCGCCGGCCACCATCGTGCGCACGAACCGCTCGTGCCCGGGCACGTCGACCACGGACAGCCGCCGGCCGCCGGGCAGCGTGAGGCTGGCGTAGCCGAGCTCGATCGAGATCCCGCGCGCCCGTTCCTCGGGCAGCCGGTCCGTGTCGACCCCGGTCAGGGCCCGGATCAGCGCCGTCTTGCCGTGGTCGATGTGGCCGGCGGTGCCGAGCGTCAGCGGGTTCATCCCCCGAGCGCGTCCCGGACCGCGCCGGCCACCAGCGGAACGTCCTCGTCGGTCAGCGTGCGCGGGTCGAGCAGCACCTGCCCGTCCCGGATTCGAGCGATCACCGGGGGCTCATTCTCACGCAGCGCCTGGGCCAGCGCCTCGGGCTCGACTTCGACCGCCACGACGGGTCCCTCGAGTTCGAGCAGCGGCAGCGTACCCCCGCCGACCTTGGCAACGGCTCGAATCACCCGCGCGCGGTCGCCGATTCCGGCCGCGAGCCGCTCCGCCCGCGCCGCCAGCGTCGCTTCGTCCGCGGCCAGCATCGCCAGGGTCGGGATCTCGTCGAGCGCCCGCTGCGGATCCCGGTACAGGCGGAGCGTCGCCTCGAGCGCCGCCAGCGAGAGCTTGTCGATCCGGAGGGCCCGGGCCAGCGGATGCCGGCGCGCCGCCGCCACCGCCTCGCGACGGCCGACGACCAGACCGGCCTGAGGTCCCCCGAGCAGCTTGTCCCCGGAGCAGCACACGAGCGCCGCGCCGGCCGCCACCGAATCGGCAATCCGCGGCTCGCCGCCCGCCATCCCGCCGCCCGTCACTCCGCCGCCCGCCACCCGCAGAAACAGGTACGTACCAAGGTTACTTCGGTACGTACCCGTCTCCGGGCGGGCGCCGGGGCCGGAGAACGGCATGCCCAGCCAGCCCGAGCCGACGTCGTCGATCACCGGCACTCCCAGGGCGCACAGCTCTCGCACCGGCACGTCCTCGACGAACCCGACGGTCCGGAAGTTCGACTGGTGAACGCGCATGATCGCCCCGACGTCGTCGTTTGCGCCGAGCGCCCGCTCGTAGTCGGCGAGCCGCGTCCGGTTGGTCGTCCCCACCTCAACCAATCGCGCACCGGACTGCACGATCACCTCGGGGATCCGGAACCCGCCGCCGATCTCGACCAGCTGGCCGCGAGCGACGACGATCGCCCGCCCCGGTCCGGCCAGCGCGGCGGCGGCGAGCAGTACGGCCCCCGCCCCGTTGTTGACCACGATCGCCGCCTCCGCGCCCGTCAACTCGCACAGCAGGGCCTCGACGTGGGCGTGGCGGCTGCCCCGCTCGCCGGACGCGAGGTCGAGCTCCAGATTCGAATATCCCTCGGCGGCCCGCTTCACCGCCTCGCGCGCGCTCGCCGCCAGCGGCGCCCGCCCCAGGTTGGTGTGGAGGATCACTCCCGTGGCGTTGATCACGCGCCGCAGCGAGGGCCGCTCGAGCTCGGCGAGCAGCTCACGGGCTCGGGGAACCAGATCGCCGTTGGCCTCCGCGCCGGCCAGGACCGCGGTCCGGCGCTCGTCGATCGCGGCCCGCGCCGCCGCGACGGCGAGCGCGTGCGGCGCATCGAGCGCCTCGGCCAGCTCGTGCACTGCGGGCAGCGCCCGCAGGCCTACGGGGTTGGAGTCGTCCCCCGCACCCACTCGCCCTCCTCCTTCTTCCAGATCGGGGCTCTGGCCTTGAGCTCGTCGATGATCTCGCGGGCGCCGGCAAACGCGGCGTCGCGGTGGGGCGCCGACACGGCGATCGCCACCGACGCCTCCGACAGCGGCACCGTCCCGATGCGGTGCTCGGTCGCCGCGGCGCACAGCCCGTGTCGGTCGACGGCGCGCGCCACGATCTCGGCCATCTGGCGCTCGGCCATCTCGGCGTAGGCCTCGTATTCGAGCGCCGGGACCTCGCGAGTGACGCCGAGGAACGTGACGACCGCTCCGGCCCGCGGGTCACGCACGAGCTCGACCAGCCGATCGAGGGCCAGCGGCTCCGTGGTCAGCCGGGTGTGCAGCGCCCCGACCGAACCGCCCGAAACCGGTGGGATCAGAGCGACCTCGTCGCCGGGCTGGAGCGTCGCGTCCGCGTCCGCGTACTCGTGGTTGACCGCCATCACCACGGGCACGCCGTCGGTCAGGCCGCGCATCCGCTCGAGCGCGTCGGCCACGCGCGCCCCGTCGGGCAACTCGAGCTGGATCTCGCGTGCGCCGGCCCGCTCGCGCAAACCGGCAAACAGACGCACCTGTACCTGCACCCGCCAAAGGCTAGAGCCTCGGTTTGCGCAGGGTTAAGCCGCGCGCGCCGTCCGCCCGTTCTTGCCTATGCTGATCCGCCTCTACTGGGGTCAACCTTGACAAGGAGTCGGATCGTGATCAGGTGCAAACCGCTGCTGGCCGCGCTGTCGCTGCTGAGCGCCGCGGCGATCGCCGCATGTGGGAGCAGCAACAGCAGCAGCAGCTCGTCGGCGAGCACGAGCTCGAGCGCTGCGTCGACGTCATCGTCGACGCCGGCGGCGTCGTCCTCGAGCGCCGGCGCCAACGCCGCCGTCGCCAAGCTCGTGCCGTCCGCGCTCAAGTCCAAGGGAACGATGGACGTCGCAGCGGACGCGAGCTATGCGCCCAACGAGTTCATCGGGCCGGACGGTCACACCGTGGTCGGCATGGACGCGGACCTGAGCAAGGCGCTGGCCGCGGTCATGGGGTTGAAGGCCAACGTCGTCAACGCCACGTTCGACACGATCATCCCGGGCCTGGCCTCGGGCAAGTACGACATGGGCGCCTCGTCGTTCACCGACACCCGGGAACGCGAGAAGACCGTCGACTTCGTCGACTACTTCCTCGCCGGGACGTCCTTCTTCACCAAGGCCTCGGGTGGCGCGTCGATCACCGGGCTGGCCGATCTCTGCGGCAAGTCCGTCTCGGTCGAGAGCGGTACGACCGAGGAGACCGACGCCAAGGGGCAGAGCGCCAAGTGCAAGAGCGGTGGCAAGCCCGCGGTGAACGTGCTCGTGTTCCCGACCCAGAGCGCGGCCAACCTCGCGCTCTCGAGCGGGCGGGCGCAGATCTCGATGGCGGACTCGCCGGTCGCCGCCTACCAGGTCAAGCAGTCGGGCGGCATGTTCAAGCTCGTGGGCGACACCTATGGCACGGCGCCGTACGGTCTCGCGTTGCCCAAGAGCGCCAACTCGGCCCCGGCCGTGCTGGCCGCGCTCAAGGTGCTCGAGGCCAACGGCACGTACAAGTCGATCCTGACTCACTGGGGGGTCGAGAGCGGCGCCCTCCCGGCGTCCCAGATGAAGATCAACGGCGCGATCAGCTGATAGCAGTCAGACTACGGCTCTGAGGTGAGCGCCTCCGAGCTTTCTGATCAGCGGACGGGGCGGCCTGACGAGATCAAGGCCGTCCCGGTTCGCCGCCCCGGGCGGTGGATCGCCGCCGCCATCGTCGTGATCATCGCGGCCTCGCTCGTCCGCACCGTCATCACCGACACCGGCCCCAACAAGGGCTTCCAGTGGACGTGGGTCGGCCATTACCTGTTCGACCCCCGGGTCCTGCGCGGGATGTGGACGACGATCTATCTGACGTTCCTCAGCATGGTGATCGGGATTGTGCTCGGCATCGTCGCGGCGGTCATGCGCCTATCGCCCAACCCGATCCTGTCGGGCGTGAGCTGGCTCTACATCTGGTTCTTCCGCGGCACCCCGCTCCTGGTACAGGTGCTGTTCTGGTACAACATTGCAACCCTATTTCCGACTATTTCGCTCGGAGTTCCGTTCGGCCCGGCGATCGTCCACGAGCCGGCCAACCAGCTGGTCACGCCGCTGGTCGCCGCTCTGCTCTCACTCGGCTTGAACGAGGGTGCCTACATGTCGGAGATCGTCCGGGCCGGGATCATCTCGGTCGACGAGGGCCAGACCGAGGCGGCGCAGTCGCTCGGGATGAGTCGCCTGCAGACGATGCGGCTGATCGTCCTGCCCCAGGCGATGCGGGTGATCATCCCGCCGACCGGCAACGAGACGATCTCGATGCTCAAGAACTCCTCGCTCCTATACGTGGCGTCCTTCACCGAGCTGACCTACTCGGTAACCCAGATCTACAACGTCAACTTCAAAGTGATCCCGCTGCTGATCGTCGCGAGCATCTGGTACCTCGTCTTGACCAGCATCCTGTACGTCGGCCAGTACTTCATCGAGCGGCGATACGGACGCGGCTTCACTCGCGCCGAGCGGGCAACCATGCGCAGCCGCTGGCTGGGGTTGAGCAGCGGGAGCCGCGCCCAGCCATGAGCGACCTCATGGTCAAAGCCGAGGGCGTCCACAAGCGGTTCGGCCGCCTTGAGGTGCTCAAGGGCATCGACCTCGAAGTGCGGCGCGGGGAAGTCATGTGCATGCTCGGGCCGTCCGGCTCGGGTAAGTCGACCTTCCTGCGCTGCATCAACCACCTCGAGAAGATCAACGCCGGCCGGCTCTCGGTCGACGGCGAGTTGGTCGGTTACCGCCAGTCGGGCGACAGGCTGTACGAGTTGCGCGAGAACGAGATCGCCCGCAAGCGCGCCGAGATCGGGATGGTATTCCAGCACTTCAACCTGTTCCCGCACATGACCGCGCTCGAGAACGTGACGCTGGCGCCGATTCAGGTCAAGGACGTGCCGCGCAGCGACGCGCGCAACCGCGGTCAGCAGCTGCTCCAGCGGGTGGGACTCGGCGACAAGCTCAACACCTACCCGGTGGCGCTCTCGGGCGGGCAGCAGCAGCGGGTGGCGATCGCCCGCGCGCTGGCCATGGAGCCCAAGCTGATGCTGTTCGACGAGCCCACCTCGGCGCTCGACCCCGAGCTGGTCGGGGAGGTGCTGGACGCGATGCGCCAGCTGGCGCGCGACGGGATGACGATGATCGTGGTCACCCATGAGATGGGCTTCGCCCGCGAGGTGGCCGACGAGGTCGTGTTCATGGACGAGGGCGTAGTGGTCGAATCCGGTCGGCCGTCGGACGTGCTCGGGTCGCCCCGCCACGAGCGCACCCGGGCCTTCCTCTCGAAAGTGCTCTGAAACGCGGCGCATGCCGCCCGCGGACGGGTAACCTCGACCGCATGGCCACCACCGACGAGCACCGCACGATCGCCCCGATCGTCGGTCCCGACGATCCCAGACGGTTCACCGACTCCGGGATCGAGATCAAGCCCCTGTACACCGAGCAGGACCTCCCCGGGGATCTGCCCGAGCGCCTCGGCGAGCCGGGCGAGTACCCCTACGCGCGTGGCATCCACCCCGACATGTACCGCCGCCAGCTGTGGACTATGCGCCAGTACGCCGGCTACGCGAGCGCCAGGGAGTCGAACGAGCGCTACCGGTATCTGCTGGCCCACGGATCGACCGGGCTGAGCATGGCGTTCGATCTGCCGACCCAGCTCGGACTGGACTCCGACGATCCACGCTGCCTGGGCGAGGTCGGCCGCACCGGCGTCGCGATCGCCTCGATCGACGACATGCGCACCGCGTTCGACGCGATCCCGCTCGACCAGGTCTCGACCTCGATGACGATCAACGCCCCCGCCGCGGTGCTGCTGCTGCTCTACGAGCTGGTGGGGGAGGAGCAGGGCGTCCCGGCCGAGAAGCTGCGCGGCACCACCCAGAACGACATCCTCAAGGAGTACATCGCGCGCGGCAACTTCATCTACCCGCCGCACGGCGCGCTGCGTCTCACCACCGACCTGTTCGCCTACTGTCGCGAACGGATCCCTCGCTGGAACACGATCTCGATCAGCGGCTATCACTTCCGCGAGAAGGGCTGCTCGGCCGTGCAGGAGGTGGCGTTCACCCTTTCCAACGGGATCGCCTACGTGCAGGCCGCCCTCGACGCCGGGCTGGCCGTCGACGAGTTCGCTCCGCGCCTGGCCTTCTTCTTCAACGGCCACAACAACGTCTTCCAGGAGGTGGCCAAGTTCCGGGCCGCCCGCCGGATGTGGGCCAGGATCATGCGCGAGCGCTTCGAGGCCAAGGACGAGCGCTCGTGGCGACTGCGCTTCCACACGCAAACCGGGGGCGTCACCCTGACCGCGCAGCAACCCGAGAACAACATCGTCCGGGTGGCGCTGCAGGGGTTCGCGGCGGTGTGCGGGGGCACGCAGTCACTGCACACCAACGGGTTCGACGAGGCGCTGGCCCTGCCCACCGAGCGCGCGGCCAAGATCGCGCTGCGCACCCAGCAGATCATCGGCCACGAGTCGGGCGCGGCCGACAGCGTCGACCCGTTCGCCGGCTCCTATTTCGTCGAGGCGCTGACCGACGAGATCGAGACCCGGGCCTCCGAGATGATCGACAAGGTCGACAGCCTGGGCGGGTCGGTCAACGCGATCGACTTCATGAAGAACGAGATCGAGGAGTCCGCCTTCGGCTACCACGAGCGTTACCGCACCGGACAGGACATCGTCGTCGGGGTCAACAAGTTCGTGGACGAGGGCGAGCCCGAGGTGCCGGACATCCTGCGGGTCGACCCCGAGTCCGAGCGCGAGCAGGTCGAGCGCCTCAAGGCGTTCAAGGCAGACCGCGACACCGAGGTCGTCGAGCGCCGACTGGCCGAGATACGTGCCGCATCCGAGGGGTCCGAGAACCTGCTCCCGACGCTCCGCGAGGCGCTCAAGGACCGCTGCACGCTGGGCGAGGTGTGCGGGGCGATGAAGGACGTGTTCGGCGAGTACCAGCCGAACTTCTGAGACGCCCTCTCGTAGCGGACTCTTGCCGATTTCTTAGACGCAGGGCTAAAGGAGGCGCCATTCGGTGCCGATAGGTCCGATTAACCTCCTCCCGACCCTCCGGCAGGGGCGCCGCTAATTGCTGCCCGCTGTGTGAGGTCGGACGGGGGACTGCAAGAGCCTGGAGGGACCCTCGATGTCAAGGCTTTTGATAGCCGTCTTCGCCATCGCTACAGCGGCGCTGGGATTAGCGCCCGCCGCCGCGCAAGCCACCGTGACCCAGTCGCAGATCACCTCCTGGGTCACTCAGAGCACCGATCCGCAGGGTCACACGTCGCAGATCACCAACGGCACCTACCTGCTCTCGCTCGACAACCCACCGAGCCCGACCACGATCGATGTCCAGGGAAACGCGCCCGGCAGCGCGTCCGGCGACCTGGTCGACGTCGTGTGCTTCTACGGCACCGGGGGATCCGCCAAGCTCAAGACCGGCGTCAAGGTCGGTTCCGGCGCCACGTTCGATACCGGCCCCGTGCCGCTGCGCCCCATCGCCGGGCATGCCTGCCGGCTGCGGGCCGTCCCGGCCGGCGCCGAGAGCACGTCTGACATGAAGACGATGTTCGCCGGCCCGCAGGTGGCCGTCTCCGAGGCCGCGCTCCCGCTGAGCACGATCTCCGGCGGCACGGTGAATCCCGGCAAGCCATACAACTACTACGTCAACGACGTCACGTTGACGGGTTGGGCCGCCTGGAAGGCGGTCGGGACGGGCGGCTGCGGTCCCTACGCGGCGCCGATCGACGCGTCCTTCAACATCGGAAACTTCGCGATCGATTGCGCCGGCTCGCTGGTGGCCGACGACCTCGGGGCCTGGGGCGGCCGCTCCGAGGTGCAGATCGATGGCCAGAACGCCTACGACGCCGCGTCGGCGCAGGCCCTGATCCCGCGCACCGGGCAGAACAACGGCACGCAGGACCTACACGGCTTTCCCTCGCTCACCGCGACGGTCCACCTGGATCCCACGACCGGGCTGATCTCGTCCACCTCGCAGGAGTCGTTGGTGGCCTGCAGCGGGTCCGATCCGTATCTACCCAAGACCCTGCCGGACTGCCCGAGCTTCGTGGACACCGGCGTGAAGCTGGAGCGCGACATCACCACCAGCGACGGCGGCCGCGTCGTCAGCGTAACCGACACCTGGTCCTCCACCGACGGCAAGAGCCACACCGTCGACGTGCTCTACGACGACTACATCGGCCTCAGCGCAAGCCCGGCCGTTCGCGGCTACGAGTTCCCGGGCGAGAGAGCGTTCTCCTCCCACCTCGCGGGAGACCCGCTGCCCGGGCCCGCCGCCGGACCTGGGTCGATCTTCGTTCACACCAACCAGGCGGCGGCCGACGGCAATCCTGCCGAGGCGTTCGGCGCGATCACCTACGCCACCGCGCCATCCGGCTTCCACTTCGCGCCCGCGGTGCCACCCGCGCCCAGTCCGCCGCCGCCCAGCAACGAGTTCGAGGAGCACGCCGTCGCATCGGTTCCGGCCGGCGGCAGCGCCAGCCTGAGCTACGTCTACTCGGTCGGCTACACGATGGCCGACGTGCAGAGCCTGGCGACGGCGGCGCAGGACGGCTTCTTGCCTCCGCCCGTGTCGGACACCTCGACCCCCGGTGGCGCCACACCCCAGGCCCAGCCGACGGTCGTCGCGCCGACACCACCAGCCCCGTCCCCAACCCCGCCCGCCAGCTGCCACGTGCCGAAGATCAAGGGGATGAAGCTCTGGGCGGCGGAGAACGCGCTGCGCCGGGCCCATTGCACCGTCGGCAAGATCAGGCACGTCGCCTCACGCAAGATGGCTCGGGGCCGCGTGGTGAGCAGCACTCCGCGCGCCGGGCGGCGCTTGCCGGATGCCGGCAAGGTCGAGCTGTTCGTCTCGAAGGGGACGTAGCGCGGATTCTCCCGGCGCCCCACTAGCCTGAGGGGATGCTTCGTCCCCGAGGGGAGGCGGATCTGGGGCGTTGCGTTGCGCTCCTGCGGGAGGTCTACGAGGCCGATCGCTATCCGCTGATCTGGCCGGCCGATCCGATTGGCTGGCTGTACGGGCGCGACCCGCTGACGGCCTGGGTCGACGAGGAGAACGGCGGTCTGCTCGGCCACCTCTCGCTGCACGGCGCCGATGTCGCGCGGACCCGCCCGGCCTGGGGCGAGGCGCTCGACGTCCCCGTGGAGCAGCTGGCCGTCGTCTCTCGCTTCTTCGTCTCGCCCGCCGCGCGCGGGCGCGGGATCGGCGCCGCGTTGATGAGCCGCGCCCGCTCCCACGCGGCCGACAACGATCTCAGCCTCGTACTCGACGTTGCCGAGCACAACCGGGATGCGATCGCGTTCTACGAGCGTGGCGGCTGGCAGCGGGTCGGCACCGCGGAGCTGGCGCTCAGCGGCCCGCCCTGGAGGCTCGGCGTCGTGCTGTTCGTGCTCCGCTAACCGCGCTCGCTGTCCAGGTCGGCCATCTGCGGAGCGCCGTAGCGGTCGCCGGCGGCGGCGTCGGGCGGGATGGCCTGCTCGATCCGCTCGAGCTCCTCGGGCGTCAGGGCGAGCCCGAGCGCGCCGAGCGCCTCGGCCAGTTGATCGCGCCGACGCGCCCCGACCAGCGGAACCACGTCCTCGCCCCGCGAGAGCGCCCACGCGAACGCGACCTGTGCCACGGTGGCGTCCTTCGCCTCGGCCAGCGCGCGCAGCGCGTCGACCAGGGCCAGGTTGTGCTGCAGGTTCTCGCCCTGGAACCGCGGCATGCGGCCGCGGATGTCGCCCCCCTGCGGCTGGGCATCGGCGCGGTAGTGCCCGCTGATCAGCCCGCGCGAGAGCACGCCGTAGGCGGTGACGGCGATCTCGAGCTCGCGGCAGGTGGGCAGGATCGCCTGCTCGATCCCCCGCGAGATCAGGGAGTACTCGATCTGCAGATCGCAGATCGGATGCACCGCGGCGGCTCGGCGGATCGTCTCCGCCCCCACCTCTGAGAGCCCGATGTAGCGCACGTAGCCGGCCTGCACGAGCTCGGCGATCGCCCCGACCGTCTCTTCGATCGGAACGTTCCGGTCGAGCCGGGCCGGGCGGTAGATGTCGATGTGGTCGGTGCGCAGCCGCTGGAGCGAGTACGCACAGGCGGTCTTCACCGCGGCCGGCCGCGCGTCGTAGCCCAGCCAGCTGCCGTCCGGACCGCGCTGGGCGCCGAACTTCACGCTGATCAGCACGTCGTCGCGGTTGCGGCCGGCCAGGGCATCGGCGATCAGCAGCTCGTTGTGGCCCATCCCGTAGAAGTCGCCGGTGTCGAGCAGCGTGACGCCGGCCTCGAGCGCGGCGTGGATGGTCGCGATGCTCTCTTCGCGGTCGGCGGCGCCGTACACGCCCGACACGCCCATGCAGCCGAGGCCGACCGCGGAGACGACCGGCCCCGCCGCGCCGAGTTGTCGGCTCGCTTGCATCGAGCTGACCTTAGAGGAGTCCCGCGGGCACAGGCGAACCCACTACCCATGACCGAGCTCCAGGCAAGCAGAACCCTGGTCAAATCACCGCCCGAGTTGTGGGCCGAGTGCAGCGACGCCGCTTCGCTCGCCCGCCACCTGGACCGGTTCGGAGAGATCCGGATCACCCGGCTCGAGCCCGAGACCGCCGTCGCCTGGGAGGGCGAGCGTGCACGCGGCACGGTGCGGATCGAGCCCTCCGGCTGGGGAACGAAGGTGATCCTGACCGCGGTGGAGGTCGATGGTGGCGCGCCGCAGGTCGAGGAGCCGGTCGCGGTCGAGGAGCCGGTTGCGCCCGAGGAGCCGGTTGCGCCTGAGGAGCCGGTTGCGCCCGAGGAGCCGGTCGCGCCCGAGGAGCCCGTGGTCGCGGAGACCCCCGCGGACGAACTGGAGCCGCGCCGGCGCCGCTTCGCCCGGCTGCGAGCATTCCTGCGCGGGCCCGAGCCGGCCCCCGACGCGCCAGGGGTCGCTCCGCCGCCGACCGAGCTCACTGACCCACCGGCGCCCGAGCCGCCACCGGCGGCCGAGTTCGCCGACCCACCGGCGCCCGAGCCGCCACCGGCGGCCGAAGCGCCACCGCCACCCGACGAACCCGTGGACGAGGTCTCAGATGCCGAGGCCGCCCTGGCCGCGGCCCTCGACAGCCTCGGCCAGGCTCACCACCGCCCGTACTCGCGAGCCTAGCCCTCGACCTTCCCAGCCGGACCGCCCAACTGCGCGATCAGGGCCGAGAAGCTCTTGCCGTCCGCCGAGGCCACGTTGCTGGCGTCGTCGCCACGTGACCACTGGCCGTCGGCCTGGGCGGCCGGCTGGGTGCCGACGCCGGAGCCCCAGCCGACCTCGATCCCGCCGTTGATCGAGGCGATCGCCTGTCCGGCCCGCACCGTCTGGCCGACGTGCAGGCCGCTCGCGGGCGAGATGCTCTCGGCGTAGTAGACGTAGCGTCCGGCGTCGGGTCCGCCGGTCAGCTGGTACTCGACGAACGCCCCCGGCCAGCCGGTGCCGCTCGTGCCGACGTACGTCACCTTGCCGTCGCCGATCGCGCCGAGCGTGCCCGATCCCGAGTAGTCGACGCCCTGGTCGATCCGCTCGGGGGTGACGCTCGCGCCGGCCAGCGGGTTGACGTAGCCGCCGGTGGCCGGTGGGGGCGGGGCGGGCGCCGCGGCCTGGGGCGCGGGCTTGGTGGCGCTCACGGGCTTCGTGGCGCTCACTGGCTTGGTCGCGGTTACGGGCTTGGTCGCGCTCACTGGCTTGGTCGTGGTGACGGGGTGAGGCGTGCTCACGGGCCTCGAGGTCGAGACCGGGTGCGCGGGCGCCGGCGGAGCCGGGTGCGACACGCCCGACGCCTGCGTGTGCGAGGCGGCCTCGAGCGTGGCGCCGCCCGTGCTCGGGTGCCCGGTGGGCTGGGGAACCGCGGGCACCCGAGGCGCTGCGGCGGACATCCTGGGCGCGGCTGGCGCGGCCCCTCCGCTAAGCGCGTGGGCGACACTCCTCCCTGCGTGGTGGTTGGCGGCGTCGTGCGCGAGTGCGATGTGCCTCGGCGGCGCGGCCGTCGTCCTGGAACGTGCGGGGTGCAGCGATGGTGCGGGGTGCAGCGACGGTGCGGTGTGCAGCGACGGGGTTCGCGCGTGTGCCGGGTGCGCCACCGCCAGCGGCGCGAGCACGTGCGCGGGCTCGGCCGCCGCCGTGCGCGGTTGCGTCGTCGCGGTGCTCGCGGCGGGGAGGGCAGCGCTCGCCTTGGCCGCGAGGCGCGGGTCGACCGCCAGTCCGTCGGTCGGCGCGCTCGCCGCGTGCGCGTCGGTCGCATCGGCGCGGTAGGCGACGCGCTCGCGACCGCCGGCGCGGCCGCCCAGCAGCCCGGGGAGGGTCGTCGCGGCGAGCAGGGCCAGCGCCGAGACCCCGCCCGCGCCGGGCACCGCCATCGACGGCCGTCGCGTCACCGCCGAGCGGCGCAGCTGCGAGATCATCAGCGATTCTCGGACGAGGTCGTCGCGCGAGAGATCCCGCTCGGCGCGCAGACGGAACAGCTCGAGCGAGCTGCGAGTGGGCCTACCGCGCCGCGCGAGCGAACGCTCGAGCGACTCCTGCCACAGCCCAGGGCATGCGAGGTCACGTCCGGTGTCCACTGACTCCTCCTTCTTCGTGAGCCTGCGGAGTTAGCTGACGGGCTCGCGCTCTGCGCTACGCCGCTCTGGTGGCGGCGATTCGCCCCCGCGCCCCAACCGTCGGGATCGCTTTGGGTCCTCCGTTCGCCGGCCACGGATGGCTCGGCGATTCGGCTTCTATGTCGTACGGCGTCGGCGCCGTGGCGCCGATTCCTGCAAGATCGCGAAGTTGTATCGCATCTTGCAGCGGCCGGGCAACCCCGGATCGCAGCCTGCGCGCGATCTCAGGCCCTAAACTCGCCGCCCCCATGCGCGACAAAGCTCCCGAGACCTACACCGAGAAGCTCGACCAGCTCCAGCATCTGCGCCACGAGGCGATCCATGCCGGCTCCGAGCAGGCCGTGGCCAAGCAACACGAGCGCGGCAAGTACACCGCCCGCGAGCGGATCGAGAAGTTGCTCGATCCCGGCTCCTTCCAGGAGCTCGACGTGTTCGTGCGCCACCGCACCCACGACTTCGACATGCAGAAGAACCGGCCCTACGGCGACGCCGTGGTCACCGGCCACGGCACGATCGACGGACGCCGGGTGTGTGTGTTCAGCCAGGACTTCACGGTGTTCGGCGGCTCGCTCGGTGAGGTCATGGGCGAGAAGATGTGCAAGATCATGGATCTGGCGGCCAAGATCGGCTGCCCCGTGATCGGCATCAACGACTCCGGAGGCGCCCGGATCCAGGAGGGCGTGGTGAGCCTCGGCGCCTACGGCGACGTGTTCGTGCGCAACGTGATGTGCAGCGGCGTGATCCCGCAGATCAGCCTGATCATGGGACCGTGCGCCGGTGGCGCGGTCTACTCGCCGGCCATGACCGACTTCATCTTCATGGTCAAGGAGACCTCGCACATGTTCATCACCGGTCCCGACGTGATCAAGACGGTGACCGGCGAAGAGGTCGACTTCGAGTCGCTGGGTGGCGCGATGTCGCACAACACCAAGTCGGGCGTGGCCCACTTCGCGTCCGACGACGAGGACGCCTGCCTCGAGGACACGCGCTACCTGCTCAGCTTCCTGCCGCAGAACAACCTCGAGACGCCGCCGCGCGTGCAGCCGACCGACGATCCGCTGCGGATGGACGAAGAGCTCGACCACGTCGTCCCGGACAGTCCGAACAAGCCCTATGACATGCGCGACGTGGTTCGCCTGGTCGTCGACGACGGCGAATTCTTCGAGGTCCACGAGCACTTCGCGCGCAACATCGTGTGCGGCTTCGCCCGGCTGAACGGTTACGCCGTGGGCATCGTCGGCAACCAGCCGAGTCAAATGGCCGGCGTGCTCGACATCGACTCCTCGCGCAAGGCCGGACGCTTCGTGCGCACCTGCGACGCGTTCAACATCCCGATCATCACCTTCTGCGACGTCCCCGGCTTCCTCCCCGGCACCAACCAGGAGTGGGGCGGAATCATCAGCCACGGGGCCAAGCTCCTCTACGCCTACACCGAGGCGACCGTCCCCAAGATCACGATCATCACCCGCAAGGCATATGGCGGCGCATACGACGTCATGGCCTCCAAGCACATGCTGGCCGACTTCAACTTCGCCTGGCCTTCGGCCGAGGTGGCGGTGATGGGGCCCGAGGGGGCGGTCAACATCATCTACCGCCGCGACATCCAGTCATCGCCCACGCCCGACACGCGCCGGCAGAAGCTGATCAACGACTACAAGGCCCACTTCGCCAACCCCTACGTGGCGGCGGAACGAGGATATATCGACGACGTGATCGTCCCCCACGAGACGCGCCCCAAGATCATCACCGCTCTCGAGACCCTGCAGAACAAGCGCCAACCGGGCCCGAAGCGCAAGCACGGCAACATCCCTCTGTAACCACGGGTGTGGCGAAAAAGGTCGCATATGCCGACCTTTTTCGCCACGCCCCCTTTAGAGGCGGATCGTTTGGGCGCTCACCCGGTTGTCCTCCCAGGCGGAGAAGGCGGCCGACGCGACCGCCAGGTCCTGGATCGCCAGGCCCGTCGAGTCGAACAGCGTGACGGCCTCGGGCCCCGGGCGGCCGGGGGCGGAGCCGGCCAGGACGGCACCCAGCTCGGTGACGTCCGAGCGCCCCACCAGGCCGGCCTGGATCGCGCCGGTCAGCTCGCCACCGTGGGAGGCCTGCTCCCACTCGTCGCAGAACAGCACGCACGAGGCCACCGCGCCCACCGAAGCCTCTGCTTTGCCCGGTCCATCGGCGCCCAGCATGTTCAGGTGCAGGCCGGCGTGCAGGCTGCCGACGTCGACCACGACCTCGTTCCCGGGCGTGACGCAGCACACGACATCGCAGGCGAGCGCCTCGGGCAGCGTCCCCACGCGCCAGTCGAGCTCGTGGGCCAGCGCCTCGGCCACCGCCAGCCGCGGGTCGTGGCACACGCCTGGCCCGTAGCCGGCCGCCGCCAGGCAGCGCGCCGCCCACGTGCCGTGCAGCCCGCATCCCACGATCCCCACCGTCCCCGCATCCGAACGCGCGAGCGCCGCCGCCGCCACGGCGGCCACCGCGCCCGTCCGCAGGGCGGTCACCGACCGCGCGTCGAGCAGCATCAGCGGCTCGCCGGTCTCGGCGTCCGACAGGCAGATCACCCCGGTCACGGTCGGCAGTCCGCGCTCGGGATTCCCGGGGAACGAGGTCACCCATTTCAGCAGCGCCATTCCGTTCCCGAGCGCCGGCATGGCACGGAAATCGCCATACGGCGGACTCTGCAGATACACCTTCGCCGGCATCGACCAGTCGCCGGCGTGGAAGCGCAGCAGCGCCTCGCGCACACGCTCGATCGCCATCCGCGGCGGGACGGCCTGCAGCACGGTGTCGTGGTCGAGGACGGGAAGCTCGGACACGTCCGGCAAGATACGCTGACCCAGGCCATGAACCGCCGGCCGAAGCTCACGATCGTCGCGCCCGCCGCCTCCGACGAGGAGGCCGCCGCGGTTGTCGCCGCCCTCGAGCGGTTCATGCGCGACACGGCTCCTCCGCCGGCCCCTCCCCTGCCACGGCGCAACCGGTGGCAGCGCGCCGCGCTCCAGGAGGGCGTCAGCCGGGCTCCGGACGAGCCTGCGCCGTGGGCCTGACCTAAACCCGTTCCATTTCTCCACGCTTGCTTGACAGGAACGGACGCGTGTGCGAGCGTCCAGCAAAGCTGGTGCGTGGGCCACCTCGATGGTCCGCCGGGAGAGAGTAGTCGGGGGCGCAAAACCATGAGGGGTAATTTCAGTCGTGCTTGTGGGTGGGGTGTGGCGACCTCCAGGTTGTCCCTGATCGGTTCGCCTGCGCGTCGGTCACCCGACGCGCCCATGCTCGCGCTCGCCGCCGCGACGCCGAAGATTGCCGGCATCGCTCAGCCCCCAAAGTCGATGCCGGCCTCCGGTAGGCGCCGGTTGTAGAGCGCGCCGGCTGCCGCGACGGCTGCCCCCGCCGTCGCGGCGCCGCTTTCTTCGGCTGCCCACCGTTCCGTTGGGTCTCTTCGGCTGCAACCCGTTCGGCGGTCTCTTCGGCTGCATGCCCGTTCGGCGTCCCGGTGCGCCGGCGGTGCGTGGTCGTGGGGCAACGGTGCGCGGGCGCGAAGGACGCCGGACGGGCGTCGCAGCCTCGTGCGCGAGCCATGCCGAGCAGAGCGAGGCCCCAGAAAACCCGAAATCCCTGCTCTGCGGCGAATTACCTGAACGCCGATTGCCTTTTGGTACATTCCGTGGTCCGCCCGCGACCGGAAGGAAGACCCGATGCACAGCGCCAGCACCGGATCCCTCGAGAACCCCGAGGTGCTCGAGAACGTCCCGGGGCACGTCATCCCGATCCTCGAGCGTGAGTTCGACGACTTCGACACGGAGTCGACGCGGTACCTGAAGGGCGAGCTCGAGGGCGACGAGTTCATCAAGTTCCGCCTCAAGCAGGGCGTCTACGGGCAGCGGCAGCCCGACGTTCAGATGGTCCGGGTCAAGTTGCCGTTCGGCGGGGTGACGCCCGACCAGCTCGACGCGTTCGCCGATGGGATCGAGAAGTACGTACCGCTGCGCAAGGGCCACATCACGACGCGCCAGAACATCCAGATGCATCACGTGCCGCTGCCCGACGCGGCCGCGCTGATCCGCGAGCTGGGCGACGCCGGCCTGTCCAGCCGCGAGGGCTGCGGCAACACGATGCGCAACGTGACCGGCGATCCGCGCGCCGGCACGCTCGAGGGCGAGCTGTTCGACATCACGCCGTACGCGGGCGCCTACGTGCGCTACTTCGTCCGCCACGAGACCACGCAGGCGATGCCCCGCAAGGTCAAGACCGCGTTCGCGGCGACCGAGGAGGACAACGCGATCACGCGGATTCACGACGTAGCGTTCATCCCCAAGGTCAACGACGAGGGCGTGCGCGGCGTCGAGATGCGGGTTGGCGGCGGGACCTCGATCATGCCGCGGCTGGCGCCCACCCTGTACGACTTCGTCGAGCTCGACAACGGCGACTACCTGAAGATCACCGAGGCGTGCATGCGGATCTTCGACCGCCAGGACTGGCTGCGGGTCAACCGCGCCCGGGCCCGCATCAAGGTCCTGATCGACAAGATCGGGATCGACGAGTTCCGGACCATGGTCGAGGAGGAGCTCCAGGGCGACTGGGTGAATGAGCGCGACTTCAGCCTGGACAGGATCCTGTTCGAGCACGACGAAGAGGCGAACGCGCCGGCCAAGCCGCAATCCTTCGCGTCGCCCAACGGTGACAACCGGGAGTTCACCCATTTCGTCGAGACCAACGTCCAGCGCCAGCGCCAGGCTGGCTTCTCGACCGTCGAGGTCAAGGTGCCGCGCGGCGACCTGACCCCGGACCAGCTGCGCGGAATCGCGCAGATCATGCGCGACCACACCGGCGGTGCGGCACGCACGACGGTCCACCAGAACCTGATCCTGCGCTGGGTCCGCAACGAGTCGGTCTACGACGTGTGGCGCGCGCTCGGCGAGCTCGAGCTGAGTGACGCCGGCGCGGACGAGATCACCGACGTCGTGAGCTGCCCCGGCACCGACTCCTGCAAGCTCGGGATCACCAGCTCGATGGGGCTCAACCAGGCCATCCACGCGCGCCTGGTCCAGATGGAGATCGATGACGCGCTGACCCGCCGGATCCACGTCAAGATGAGCGGCTGCCCGAACGGCTGCGGCCAGCACCACATCGCCAACATCGGGTTCTACGGCGCCTCGATCAAGGTCGGCCAGCACACGATCCCGGCCTACATCCCGCACGTCGGCGGGGCGTACGAGGGGGGCGACGTGCGCTACGGTCAGCGCCTCAAAGCCCGACTCCCGGCCAAGCGCGTGCCTGAGGCAGTGGAACGATGGGTACGCTTTTACGAATCCGAGCGGCGCGATGGCGAGGAATTCAACGCTTTTGCCGACCGCGTGGGACCGCAGGAGTTCGAGGCAAGGGTCAAGGATCTCACGATGCCGATCGAGTTCAGCCTGGAGAACATGAACTACTTCATCGACTGGACCAAGCAGTCACCGTTCGAGGTCGTCCGCGGCGAAGGCGAATGCGCGGTCTGACCGGCCAGCCCATGAGCGTCGCGATTCCCGATCTCGAGACCGTCTCCGCCGAGGAGGTGCTTGCCTACGCGGTGGAGCGCTTCCATCCACGGCTCAAGATGGCCTGCTCCTTCCAGAAGGAGGAGTCGGTGCTGCTCCACATGCTCTCCGAGATCGAGCCCGAGGCGCGCGTGTTCATGATCGACACCGGCGTGCTGTTTCCCGAGACGCTCCAGACCTGGAAGCGCTTCGAGGAGCGGTTCGGGGTCAGCTTCGAGGTGGTCGACGCCCGCAGCCCCGATGAGCCGTGGACGATGACGCGCTGCTGCGGTGAGGCCAAGGTCGACGCGCTCGAGCGAGCGCTCGAGGACGTCGATGCCTGGGTGACCGGAATCCGCCGCGAGCAGGCGCCCACCCGCGCCGCCGCCGCCAAGCTCGAGCGCGACGACCGGCGGGGCATCTGGAAGGTCAATCCGCTCGCCGACTGGTCGGAGAAGGACCTGTGGCGCTACATCTTCGCCCACGACCTGCCCTACCACCCGCTGCATGACCAGGGCTACTCCTCGATCGGATGCGAGCCGTGCACGCGCCCGGGCTCGGGCCGCGAAGGGCGGTGGGCCGGCCTCGACAAGACCGAGTGCGGCATCCACGAATGAACGGACGGCTCAGTTGAACCCGCTGCATTACGAGCTCTCGCATCTCGAGGCGCTCGAGGCCGAATCGATCCACATCTTCCGCGAGGTGGCGGCCGAGTTCGAGCGCCCGGTGCTCCTGTTCAGCGGCGGCAAGGACTCGCTCGTGCTGCTGCGCCTGGCCGAGAAGGCGTTCCGGCCCGGGCGCTTCCCGTTCCCGATCATGCACGTGGACACCGGCCACAACTTCTCCGAGGTGATCGAGTTCCGCGACCGGCTGATCGATTCGCTCGGCGAGCGCCTGATCGTCGCCTCGGTGCAGGAGTCGATCGATCGCGGGCGCGCCACCGAGGAGACCGGGCCGCGCGCGTCGCGCAACCGCCTGCAGACCGTGACCCTGCTCGATGCGATCGCGGAGCATGGCTTCGACGCGGCCTTCGGCGGCGCCCGGCGCGACGAGGAGCGCGCCCGGGCCAAGGAGCGCGTGTTCTCGTTCCGCGATGACTTCGGCCAGTGGGAGCCCAAGCGCCAGCGCCCCGAGGTGTGGGCGCTGTACAACGGCCGCATCCGCAAGGGCGAGCACGTCCGGGTGTTCCCGCTCTCGAACTGGACCGAGCTCGACGTGTGGCAGTACATCGCGCAGGAGCGGCTGGAGGTCCCGAGCATCTACTACGCCCACACCCGCCAGGTGTTCGAGCGCGACGGGATGCTCTACGCGATGAGCCCGCACGTGCAGCTGATCGAGGGCGAGACGCCGTTCGAGGCGTCGGTGCGCTACCGCACGGTCGGCGACATGACGTGCACGGGCGCCGTCCGCTCTCTCGCCACGACCCTCCCCGAGGTGGTCTCCGAGATCGCCGCCACCCGCGTCACCGAGCGCGGCGAGACCCGCGCCGATGACCGCGTGACCGAGGCGGCGATGGAGGATCGCAAGCGCGAGGGCTATTTCTAGGAACGCCGCATGACTCCCGGTGCCGCCACCAACGGGCACGCGCTGCGTACCCGCACCAGTGAGCTGTTGCGCTTTGCCACCGCCGGCTCGGTCGACGACGGCAAGTCGACGCTGATCGGCCGACTGCTGCACGACTCCAAGGCGATCCTGGAGGATCAGCTCGAGCACGTGGTCCGGACCTCCGAGCGCCGGGGGGACGGCTACGTGAACCTCGCGCTGTTGACCGACGGGCTGCGCGCCGAGCGCGAGCAGGGGATCACGATCGACGTCGCCTACCGCTACTTCCAGACCACCCGGCGCAAGTTCGTGATCGCCGACACGCCCGGCCACGAGCAGTACACCCGCAACATGGTCACGGGCGCCTCGACCGCGGACCTGTCGATCATCCTGGTCGACGCGCGCAAGGGCGTCAGCGAGCAGACCCGGCGCCACACCTACCTCGCGTCGCTGCTGCGCATCCCGCACTTGGTGGTGTGCGTGAACAAGATGGACCTGGTCGACTACGACGAGGCGGTGTTCGAGCAGATCGTCGAGGAGCTGACCGACTGGACGGCCAGGCTGGACGTCGCCGACATCACGTTTATCCCGATCTCGGCCCTGCTCGGGGACAACGTGGTCGAGCGCTCGCTCGAGATGGCCTGGTACGACGGGCCGCCGCTGCTCTACCACCTCGAGCACGTGGTGATCGCCTCGGATCGCAACCTGACCGACATCCGCTTCCCCGTCCAGTGGGTGATCCGGCCGGGGGCTCAGTCCGAGGATCCCGACTACCGCGGCTACGCGGGACGGGTGGTCGGCGGGGTGCTGCACCCGGGGGACGAGGTGATGGTGCTGCCCGGCGGCCAGCGCACCGAGATCGCCGCGATCGACACCTTCAAGGGCCCGATCGACACCGCCTTTCCCGACATGTCGGTGGCGGTTCGGGTGGCCGACGAGATCGACATCTCGCGCGGCGACATGCTCGTCGAGCCCGACGATCCGCCGGCCGCGGCGCGCGAGCTCGACGCAATGGTGTGCTGGATGGGGGAGACGCCGCTGCGCGCCGGCGCGCGGCTGGTGATCAAGCACACGACGCGGAGCACCCGGGCGCGGGTGGAGGAGCTCGACTACCGGGTCGACGTCAACACGCTCGCCCACCTGCCGGCCGAGGAGCTCACCCTGAACGGGATCGGTCGGGCCCGGATCCGCACCGGCACGCCGCTGATGGTCGATCCGTATGCCCGCAACCGGACCACCGGCAGCTTCATCCTGATCGATGAGGCGTCCAACGACACGGTGGCGGCCGGGATGGTGCTGGCCGCCCGCTGATCCTCGTGCGTGCCGGGCTCGACCGCGGTCGGGCTCGACAATAGGATCGACCGCCGTGGGCGCAGGTGAGGGGAACCGCGTGCGTTATGTCCTGCTCGCCACCTGCGCGGTGGTCCTGACCCTCTCTGCGCTCGGTGCGCCGCCGGCTCCGGATGCCGGCGCCGCCACCGGTTGCGCCTCGCTCGGCGCCGCGGCCGACTTCGGGGTCTTCTCGAACGGTGCGTTCAACTCCTCCGGATCCGCGGGCACGAGCATCACGGGCCGGATCGCGGCGGCGGGTGACGTCACGCTCGACGGAGTATCCGTGGGCCCGGCCGCCGGCGACGTCTCCCCGGAGGTTATTGCCGGCGGGAACTTCACCGCCGGCCGCACCACGGGCGCCGGCGGCACGGTCAACGGCGGCGTGACCTACGGCGGCACGAGCAACGTGGCGCCCAACTTCACGGTGAACGGCGGGCTTACCCATACGGCGCCGCCGTTCTCGTTCGACACCGAGTTCACGTCGCTCAAGAACCTGAGCTCGTCGCTGGGCGGCCTCAGCCAGTCGCCGGGCGCCACCGTCATCCTCCAGCCCTGGCTCGCGCTCGAGCTGACCGGCACGGGCTCGGGCCTCAACGTGTTCACGGTCAGCGGCACCCAGCTGTCCCAGGCAGCCGGAATCGTGATCAACCTCACGCAACCCGGGGCCTCCGCGCTGATCAACGTGACCACCGACACGAACCTCTCGATCGGCCCGATGTATATGAACCTGGCGGGAAGCGCCAACGCCGCCGGGATCCTCTGGAACCTCCCGCTCGCCACGGGTCTGGCGGTGAACACCGGGGTTGGCTGGCAGGGCTCGATCCTGGCCCCGAACGCCAGGGTCACGACCTCCGGTCGCCCTCAGTTGCACGGGCAGCTCATCGCGGCGACCCTTCCGAGCAGCGACTGGGTGGTCAACCGGGTCAAGTACACCGGCTGCTTGCCGCCGCCGCCCACGCCGCCCGACCACACGCTGACCCTCGACCCGCTATGCATCGACTCGAGCGGCAATCTCGACGTGCGCCTGCGCAACACGGGCGACCAGAGCCGCAACGTGGTCTGGAACGACTTGACCCGCCGCGACTTCGGCTCGTTCACCGTGCCGCCCCACAGCGACCAGTTCTTCCCCGACCACGGTGGCGACCGGTCGAGCGTGATCCGCGCGACGTCGGGCACCACGACCGTCCAGGCGAACGGCACCGATGCGCGGTGCCACGGACAGATCACCGTGCAACTGGCCACCGAGGGCAACGCGCCGGCCGGACAGACGTGGTCGATCGAGGTGACCGACGGTGACAACGGTCACGTGGCCAGAACGCTCACGCTGGGCGCCGGGGACTCGAACACGATCACGGTACCCGGCGGCTACGTGCCGGGCACGGCGCCGATCGGCGGCGTCGTCGGGGGCGTCCTCTACACGGTCTCGGTCGACGATCCCCACGGCGCGATCAAGACCACGATCAGCGTGAGCCCGGTCGAGATCCTGGACGGTCAGGACGAGTTCGTGCTGGTCACGATGGTGTACGACGGCCTGGGCGAGGAGGGACTCCCGCCCGGGGGCGGCTCACTGGAGCCCGAGCAGCCGACGCTGCCCCCCGAGGCGCCCGACCTGGCGCCCGGCCCCGGATTGGTGCCGGGCGCATCCGGCACCGACTTGGCCATCAGCCAGCAGATCACTCCGGCCGTGGTGCCGGTTCGCGGCATCGTTCACACGGTGACCGTCGTACGCAACGTCGGGGACGCACCGGCGGTCGGAGCGGTGGCGCGCGAGATCCCGCATCTGCGCGCCGACCATGCGAACACGGTGGCGCACATCCTGTCGCTGACGACGTCGGCGGGCACGTGCAACCGCCTCCGCCCGGTGCATTGCTCGTTGGGGACACTCGCCCCCGGTGCGACCGTCACGATCCGGACCCGGACGCGGGTGCTGGTGCCCGCCAGGCTGACGAGCACCGTGACGGTCTCGTCGCAGACCGCCGAGACGAACACCACGAACAACACGGCCGCGGCGGTGTTCACGGCGACGCTCGGACCGGCGGCGATTCGCGCCGGGGTCACCGCGCCGCCCACGGGACGTGTCGGCGCGGGCCTGAGCTACGCGGTCAGCGTGCGGGCCGGAGGGCGCGCGGGAGCGATGACAGTGCGTCTGTGTACCCGGCCGCCGGGCGGCCTGGTCCAGGTCCGTGCGCCCGGGACGTTCCGGTTCCGGGCCTTGTATTGCCGTAACTTCACCCGCGTCGGTCCGGGCGATTCGGTGAGCTTCCGCGTCTCCGGGTTCCCGTCCCGGCCCGGCCGGCTGCTCGCGACCGCCCGCGCCACCGCGGTCGGCGTAGCCCGACCGTCGAACGCGTCGGCGCCGATCGACGTTGCCGGTGCGGTGGCGTGCCCCGCCATATCGCACGTGCCGGGCGCCGGTCCGGGGCCGCCGGCGCGCGTCGCCTGCTAGTCCGGCCTCCGGGCAACACGTCGGCGACGAGAGCGCTCGTATCCTGCGCCGATGCCCTCGCCCGACTGGCGCACCGCCGGCACCGCCGCCGCCGGGCCGGCGGTCGGGCTGCACCTCCAGGACCGCTACCGGATCGACGTGGCGGCGGATGGTCGAGCTCGACGCCGGGGTCTTCCGGGTCGACCGGCGCGACGGACCGTCATGGGTCGCACGTGTCTTCCCCGCCGAGCGGGCGCTCGCCGACGTCGAGGCGGAGGCCGAGCTGCTGCGGGCCCTGGAGCAGGGCGGCTTTCCGGCCGAGCGGTGCGCGCACGGCGAGCCGGTGTCCGGCTGGGGCGAGCAGGCCGTGCTCGTGACCGAGTTCGTCACGCCGGCGGCGCCGCTCACGCCGGGCCGGTCGGCGGCGCTGCTCGGTGCGATGCTCGGAGGGCTCCATTCGCGGCCGGGGACCCGGTTCCGGTCGGGCGGGGCCTGGCACCACCTCTCGTTCACCGGCGGCCCGCGCGAGGAGATCGCAGCCGGCCGAGAGCTGCTCGATGACGCCGTCGCGGAGGTGCCGGCCCGGCAGCTGGCGGCGTTCGACCGGCTCCGGGAGGCGGTCGAACAGGCTGACGATTGCGACGACCTCCCGCACGCGCTCGTCCATCCCGACTTCGTCGCCGTCAACGCGATCCCCACGCCGGAGGAGCGGCTGGTGATCGTCGACTGGACCGGCGCCGGCCGCGGGCCGGCCGCTGATGCTCGACTGCTGGTCGTTCTGCCACGGCCGCCGGCCGCTCGCCGAGACCGTCGAGCGCATCGACGCGAACCGGCAGCTGGCGAACAGGATCGCCGCCCAGGCGCGCCGGGCGTTCGCGGAGAGCTAGCAGGAGTCATGCGCCATCCTTAGGGGCGTGCCCTCGGGCGAGGAGGAGAGCTACCACCAGGGGACCGCGTCGATGTCGACGGCAGGAGCCGTGGGCGACAGCGGCGCCCCGTTCACCCCGGTGCCGCCGGCCGAGCGCCGGACCGTGACCGAGCCGGCGCGGGAGATCCCCGTCCGCGCGGTGGCCGACGTGCTGGTCGTGGGGGGCGGGCCGGCCGGGTTCGCCGCCGCGCTGGCCGCCCGCCGCGCCGGCGCCACCGAGGTCGTGCTGCTCGAGCGCTACAACCACCTCGGCGGCCTGTCCACCGGCGGCCTGGTCATCTGGATCGACCGGATGACCGACTGGAGCGGGCGCCTGGTCATCGCCGGGATCGGACACGAGGTCTTGGAGCGGCTTCCGGCCGACGCCGTGGCCGGCGCGCCCCGGTCGCTGTGGGGCTCGAACGACGCAGAGCCCGTCGCGCACTGGCGCGAGCGCCAGGGCGCCTTCCGCGACACGGTGACCTGGTCGCCGATGATCGATCCCGAATGGCTCAAGTACCTCTCGCAGGAGATGCTGATCGAGGCCGGGGTCAAGTTCCTGCTTCACAGCTGGGTGGCCGAGCCGCTCCTCGATGGCCGCCGCGTGCGCGGGGTGACGTTCGAGAGCAAGGAGGGCCGGCGCGCGGTGGTGGCCGACGTGGTGATCGACGCGACCGGGGACCTGGATCTGATCGCGCGCGGCGGGCTGGCGTTCGAGGCCGATGCCAAGACCGGCGGGGGCGGCATCGCCCACTGCCTGAACACCGGCTGGCTGTGGGCCGGCGTCGACTTCGCCCGCTGGCTGGCCTTCAAGCGCTCCGACCCGGCGGCGCACCGGCAGCTGATGGCCGATGCCGGCGAGGAGCTCGGCTTCGTGGAGCGGCCGGTCGTCGGGTGGAGCAATGACGTGGCGCTGTTCCTCGGGCCACGTCTGACCGGCTACAGCGGCGTCGACGTGTCGGATCTGACCCTCGTGGAGGTCGAGTCGCGCCGGCGGATGGTCAGGCACCTCGACTACTTCCGCCGCCACGCGCCAGGCTTTGAACGCGCCTGGCTGATGCTCTCGGCGCCCCAGATCGGGGTGCGACACACCCGGCGGCTGGTGGGCCGGCACAGGCTGACGATCGACGACTGGCGTGCCGGGATCGGCTTTGAGGACGAGATCGGCGTGTCGCCCTCCCCGTCGCAGAAGTTCGCGAACGTGTCGGTGCCGTACCGGGCGCTTGTGGCGCGCGACGTCGAGAACCTGCTGGCCCCCGGGCGGCACATGTCGTGCGACCCGCAGACCCAGGCGTTCATGCGCGAGATCCCGCAATGCTGGCTGACCGGGCAGGCGGCCGGCGTGGCCGCCGCCCTGGCGCTCGCGCGCGCAGGCGCGGTGGCGGACGTGGACGCCGGCGCGCTGCGAGCCGAGCTGCGCCGCCAGGGCGCCTACCTTCAGGAGCCGGACTCGGCGGGAGCGGACGCGGACTCGACCGGCGCGATGGCCGGCGGTCCGCCGCGTGGCCCGAACGTCTCGATCACCGCCGACACGCCGGCGTTGTGAGCGCCGGCGACGATGATCTGAAGCGCCTGCTCTGAGCCCAGGACCGGGACCTCGTCCCGGTCGGCGACGCCGTCCGGGACGGCGTCGGGGTGCTCCCCCGAGAGCCGCCAGCGCGTCTTGCCCGACACCGCGTCCTTGCCGACCGCGGCCAGCGCGTCCCGGCGATTGACCGCGTGCTCGTAGACGAACCGGCGCAGGTCGTCCTTGCTCCAGCCGGCGCTCGCGAACAGGTTGGCGTGCTCGGGGCCCAGCGCGAGGCAGGCGCTGATCGTCTCGTGGATCAGGGCGCCGGTCCGCCGGATCGTGTCGCTGAGGTCGAGCGCGAGCTGCTCGGGCACGGTGGTGTGCCGTGCCTCGATGTGCGCCACCGTACGCATCGTCAGCGCGGCCACCGTGTCGTCTTCGGCCCTGAAGCCGTGCTCGACGTGAAACGGCGTCCAGGGCGACGCCTCCTCGTTCTCCGCGATGCACGCCGTGTACTTGGCCGGGTTGCCCTGGGTGGCCTGGTCGAGCTCGTGTGGCCGCAGGCCGAACACGTTGATCGCGGTGAGGCGGATCGCGCGGCCGATCGTGGCGTTGGCCCGGAAGCCCGACCCGAACACGTTCCCCTGACTGTTCAGGCCGATCCGCTCCCGGATCGGGCCGTTGACCAGGAGCATCGGGGCGGTCCCGGTGGTGCTCTGCCAGATCGCCCGGGGGACGTAGCCCTCCTGCTCGAACGCCGCGAACGCCGCCAATACGACCGGGAAGTACTCGGGGCGGCAGCCGGCCATCGCGGCGTTGATCGCGGCGAGGCGCACCGTAAGCCGTCGGTCGAGGTGGGGCATGGCGAGCAGCACCTCGTCGGGGTCGCGGCGCGTCTGGCCCAGGAACTCCGTCAGCACCGACTCGGTCACCGGCATCACGGGCAAGCCGTCGGTCCAGCCGCGCTCGTAGTAATCCTCGATCGTGCGGCGAGCTTCGTCGACGTCGATGACGGGCAGGCTCGCCATCACGCCCCGACCAGGATCCGCACCACCTCGGCGATCACCGGCCGCACGTTCGCCTCGATCTGCGCCGGCGTCAGGCTGGCGATCGGGTGCGGGATCGTGACGAACTGGAAGTCGGGCACGCCGTACACGTCCGCCATCGCCCGGGCCGGCACCACGAACGCGTCGGTGCAGACCGACACCGCGGGCACCCCGGCCCGCTCGAGCACGATTCCGTCGGCCAAACTGGCCGCCGAGCAGGAGCCTCAGTCGCCGACGCCGGCGATCACGGCGTCGCAGCTCTGCGCGATCTCCCGTGCCCGGTCCTCCTCGACCGGCGTACCGAAGTAGGACTTCGTGAACGTGGTCACCTCGCCGACGTGGTGCTGCGCGCGCAGCTGGTCGGCCAGCGTCTGGAGCACCCTCGCGGCGTTGGCCTTCGCGTTGTCGAGCAGGCCGAGCCTGACGCCCGCCAGGTCATGAACGCGCGGGGCGAGAGTGGCGTCGCGAGCGCGCTCGGATTGTCCGGTCGGATCGAGGATGGCCTCCCGACGAGGCACACTGAGACCGTACCAGGCAAATACCTTCTAAAGTCTCGCGCCGCATGTTCTCGAAGGTCCTGATCGCCAACCGCGGCGAGATCGCGGTCCGCATCATGCGCGCCTGTGAGGAGCTCGGGATCGGCACCGTCGCCGTCTACTCCGAGCTCGATCGCGATGCCGTGCACGTCAGGCGCGCCGGCGAGGCCTATCTGCTCGGGCCCGGCCCGGCCGCCGAGAGCTACCTGGCCATAGACAAGCTGATCGATGCCGTGCAGCGCTCGGGCGCCGAGGCGGTGCATCCCGGCTACGGCTTCCTGGCCGAGAACGCGGCGTTCGCGGCAGCACTCGAGGAGGCGGGGATCACGTTCATCGGGCCGCCCGCGTCGGCGATCGAGGCGATGGGGTCGAAGACCCGGGCGCGCGATCTGATGGCCAAGGCCGGCGTGCCGATCGTGCCCGGGACCACGGAGCACGTGACATCGCTCGAGGACGCCGAGCGCCTGATCGAGGAGACGATCGGCTATCCGGTCGCGGTCAAGGCGGCCGGTGGCGGCGGCGGCAAGGGCTTCCGCGTCGCGCTCGATGCGTCCAAGCTGGGAGATGCCTTCGAGGGCGCCGCCCGCGAGGGCGAGAAGTTCTTCGGCGACGCGGCGGTGTACCTCGAGCGCTACCTGCCGGACCCCCGCCACGTCGAGGTCCAGGTGCTCGCCGACAAGCACGGCAACGTCATCCACCTCGGCGAGCGCGACTGCTCGTTGCAGCGCCGCCACCAGAAGCTGATCGAGGAGGCGCCTGCGCCGGCGGTCGATCCCGAGTTGCGAGCGCGCATCGGAAAGATCGCCACCGATGCGGCCGCCGCCGTCTCGTACGCCGGGGCGGGGACGATCGAGGGGCTGCTCCAGGAGGGCGAGTACTTCTTCCTCGAGATGAACACGCGCGTCCAGGTCGAGCACTGCGTGACCGAGATGGTGACCGGGATCGACATCGTCAAGGAGGGCATCCGGGTGGCCGCCGGCGAGCCGCTCTCGATCAGCCAGGACCAGGTCGAGTTGCGTGGCCACGCGATCGAGTGCCGGATCAACGCCGAGGACGCGTCGAAGAACTTCGCCCCGGCGCCGGGGGCGATCGGCTCGTATCGCGAACCGGCCGGCCCCGGGGTGCGCGTCGACTCGGGCGTGGAGGCGGGCTCGGAGATCTCGCCCATGTACGACCCGATGGTGGCCAAGCTGATCGTCTGGGACGTCGACCGCGAGCAGGCCACCGCGCGGATGCTGCGGGCGCTCGGCGAGTATCAGATCGAGAACCTGAAGACACTCCTGCCCTTCCACGAGGCGATCCTCCAGACCCGCCAATGGCACGACGCGGAGACGTGTCGCGAGCTGATCGAGGATCGCGACTGGCTGAAGGAGCTCGCCTTCCCGCCGGCCGAGACGCCGGCCCCGGAGGGCGACGAAGGCGAGGCGGTGCAGCAGAGCTACACGGTCGAGGTGTCGGGCAAGCGGTTCGATGTCAAGGTGATCGGGCCGCCGCTCGCCGGCGCCGGCGGCGGGGTCAACGGCGCGGCCCCGGCCGGTCCGGGCGCTACGGAGGGCGCGGCCGCCACGCGGCGGGCGCCGCGCCGGAGCGAGCGGGCGCGCGGCGGAGGCGGGGGCGGAGGCGACACGCTGACCTCGCCGCTTCAGGGAACGGTGTTGAAGGTGGCGGTCGAGCAGGGCGCCGAGGTCGAGGAGGGCGCCCTGGTCGCGGTGGTCGAGGCGATGAAGATGGAGAACGAGATCACCGCGCACAAGGCGGGCGTGGTCTCGGAGCTGCCGATCGCCGTCGGCGCCTCGGTGGCGTCTGGCGACACCCTCGCCGTGATCAGCTCTGCGGCGGCCGAGTAGCCGCGTTCTGGGCGTGGATTCGCCGCTGGGCGCCGGTGCGGCGACCCGGCGGGAGGGGCGCGTCGGCGCCTTGCTCGATCAGGGCGTGCAGGTACTCCGCGTCCTCCTGCAGCAGCGCCAGCGCCTCATCCGGGCCCTGCGGCTGCCCGTGCCCGGGTATGACCGTCTCCGCCTGCTCCACCAGCGGCCGCAGCCGCTCGAGCGTGGCGATGTAGGTCTCGGCCGATCCGCCGGGTGAGATCCACGGGATCTCGACCGGGCTCAGGTAATCACCGCACACGAGCGCGTTGACCCACGGTATGCGGAACGCGGTCCCGTCGGCCGTGTGCCCGTCGGCCGGGTAGAGCTCGAGTTCGTGACCGCGCTCGTCCGGACCCAGCGACAGGCGCCCGGGGACGGGGAGCGCCTGAATCCCGCCCAGCGCCAGCGGTGGTCGGTCCTCGACGTATTGCTCCTCGTCGAAGTCGCGCAGTTCCCGTTGCGCCTGGCCCGGCTCGGCGGCGAGCCGGCGCGCGGTGCTCTCTCCGCATCCGAGCGACACGCTCGGGAACGCGATGCGCCCGAGCAGGTGATCCCAGTCGGCGTGGGTGGCCAGCAGGCCCGAGACGGGGAAGCCGGCCTGCTCGAGCACCGCCGCGAGCGTCTCGAGCTCGTCGGGGTAGATCGGCGAGTCGATCACGAAGCCCTCGTCGCCGTCGCGGACCGCCGTGCAGGTGGTCTGCCAGTAGCGGCTGATGAAGACGATCAGATCCGCGTGGACGCTCAGTGCCCGCACGGAAACCGCATCCGGCCCGGCCCTATGTAACCCCGATGAGCTTGGCCGCCTCGCGCAGGCTGGCGACCTCGGCGTCGGGCTTCTTCTGGTTTGACTCGAGCGTCTCCTTGTTGCGGTTGACCCAGATCACGGGGATCTTGCGCTTCAGGCACGGCTCGACGTCGTAGTAGTAGCTGGCGGCGACGTGCACCCATCCCTTCTTGCCGCCGATCCGCCGCTCGCACTCGGTGAAGTGGGCCGGATCCGGCTTGTAGGAGCGGACCTGCTGGGCGGTGACGACCAGGTCGAAGTCCAGCGGGATGTGTCGGCGGGTCTGGCCGAGGAGCTTGTCGTCGATGTTCGAGATCAGGCCCACCTTGTACTTCTTGGCGATCTTCTGGAGGACCGAGTTGGTCTCCTTGAAGGTCGGCCAGCGCTGGACCGAATCGGGTAGGAAGCCGGCCCGGGAGGGCTCGAGCGGCCAGCCGAGCGTCTTCGCGATCTGCACAGCGGTACGGCGCAGGACCTCGGCGTACAGCTCGTAGGAGCCGGCCTGGATCTGCTTCTGGACCTCGTAGAACAGCGGGATCAGCTCTTCGCGCTCGATCGTGAACCCGTCGCGCTCGGCCTCTCGGGTGAAGGCATCGTAGGCGCCGGTGTCCCAGTCGATCAGGGTCCCGTACACGTCGAAGGTGACGAACGTAATGTCCTTGGGGATCGCCATGGCGCGGCCATGATGCCATGGCGAGAGACTCCGGCGCTTCCAGGCCGTTTCCGGGCCACGCGACGAGCTTTGCGCACGACCTACTACAGTCCAGCCGCGGATGGATCTCCTCGAGTACCAGGGAAAGCAGGTGTTCGCCCGCCACGGCGTGCCCGTGCCGTCAGGGCGCCATGCGCAGACCGTCGACGAGGCGGCCGCGGCGGCCGACGACATCGGCTATCCGTGCGTGATCAAGGCCCAGGTGCAGATCGGTGGCCGCGGCAAGGCCGGCGGGATCAAGCTGGCCGAGAATCGTGCGCAGGCGCGGGATCACGCCGAGGCGATCCTCGGGATGGACATCCGCGGGCTGACCGTGCACGAGCTGTGGGTCGAAGCGGCGTCGCAGATCGCCTCCGAGTACTACGCCTCGGTCGTGTTCGACCGCTCGGCCAAGGCCCCGCTGGTGATGCTCTCGACCAAGGGCGGGATGGACATCGAGGAGGTCGCCGAATCGGATCCCGACGCGATCGCCCGGCTCCACGTCGATCCCCTGCTCGGCTTCCAGGAGTTCCACGGCCGCCGGTTGGCCTTCGAGGCTGGGGTCGACGCCGACGTGGTGCGGCCGGTGGGCGCGATGCTGAGCAAGCTCTACGAGCTGTTCGTCGCCGAGGAGGCCACGCTGGTCGAGGTCAATCCGCTGATCGTCACGCCGGAGCGCGACGTCAAGGCGCTCGACGCGAAGGTCACCCTCGACGACAACGCGCTGTTCCGCCACCCCGACAACGCCGAGCTGCGCGACCCGTCGGCCGAGGACCCGCAGGAGCGGATGGCCAAGGAACGCGGGCTCACGTTCGTCAAGCTCGACGGCAACATCGGCATCCTCGGCAACGGCGCCGGGCTGGTCATGTCGACCCTCGACGTGGTGGCCCAGGCGGGCGGCTCGCCGGCGAACTTCCTGGATGCCGGCGGCGGCTCGAAAGCCGAGGCGATCACGTCTGCGGTCGAAGTGATCCTCTCGAACCCCAACGTGAAGGCCGTTCTGTTCAACATCTTCGGGGGCATCACCCGCTGCGACGAGGTGGCGCGCGGGCTGATCGAGGCGTTCGACCAGATCAACCCGGACGTTCCGTTCGTGGTGCGGCTGGACGGCACCAACGACGTCGAGGGACGCAAGCTGCTGGCCGAGGCTCAGTTGCCGAACGTCTTCGCCGAATCCACCATGGACGGGGCAGCGCAGAAGGTGGTCGAGCTGGCGGCTTCGGGGGTCGCGGCATGAGCATCCTCGTCGACAACTCGACCAAGCTCGTGGTCTCCGGCATCACCGGGCGCGAAGGCACCTTCCACTCGCTGCGCAACCGCGACTACGGAACGCAGGTCGTCGGCGGCGTGACGCCCGGCAAGGGCGGCCAGGACGTCGAGGGCATCCCGGTCTTCAACACCTTCCACGACGCGGTGGCTTCGACCGGCGCCAACACGGCCATGATCTTCGTGCCGCCGCGGTTCGCGGCCGACTCGATCCTCGAGGCCGAGGACGCCGGGGTCGCGCTGATCATCGCGATCACCGAAGGCATCCCCGCCCACGACGAGCTGCGCGCGTTCAACGTGATCAAGAAGAACGGCCGAGCCCGGCTCATCGGCCCCAACTGCCCGGGCATCCTGTCGCCCGGCAAGGCCAACGTGGGGATCATTCCGGCTGCCTTCTTCAAGGAGGGCAACGTCGGGGTGGTGTCGCGCTCGGGCACGCTGACCTATCAGATCGGCAACGTGATCGCCCAGCAGGGCTTCGGCAACTCGACGATCGTCGGCATCGGTGGCGACCCGGTGCCGGGCTCTGACTTCATCGACATCATCGCCCTGTTCCAGGACGACCCCGAGACCGAGCTGATCGTGATGTGCGGCGAGATCGGCGGCGACGCCGAGGAGCGCGCGGCCGACTTCATCGCCGAGAACGTGACCAAGCCGGTGGTCGCCTATATCGCGGGCTTCACCGCCCCGCCCGGCAAGACCATGGGCCACGCCGGCGCGATCGTCTCGGGCTCGCGGGGCACGGCCAAGGCCAAGGCAGAGGCGCTCGAGAGCAAGGGCGTGCGCGTCGGGCGGACGCCGACCGAGGTGGCCGAGCTGGCCGCCTCGCTGCTGGGCGCGGCGGCCTGACCCATCGCGAGCGACCGCCGCCCGGAGCGTTAGGCTGCGAGGCGGCCGTGTCCAGCGAAGGAGCGAGCGCACCCGGGGCCCGTCTGGTGGAGCTGGACAGGCTGCTGCGCGACATTCAGGTCGAGCTGCTCCCCGGTCGCGAGCCCGCGCCGGCACTCGCTGCCGAACCGCCAAGGGCCGGCCAGCCCGTCAGCGCCCCGGAACCTGCCGAGCCGCCGCCCCCGCCGGTGCCGCCGGCGCGCCGCCGGTGCCGCCCGCCACGCCCGACCCGCAACTCGAGGCGCTCTCAGATCTCTCCGCCCGCCTGCTCGCCTCGACGCGCGAGCTGCTGGCCGGCTACGAGCGCATGCTGGTGCGCCCGTCTCAGTCGCCGCCGCCCGGTCGGACGTCGCGTCGCCGGCGCGACTCCCCGGACGTGACGGTCTCCGCCGGACCGTTCCGGAGCCTCGATGCCCTGCGTGAGTTCGAGCAGGCCGTCTCGCACCTGCCGGGCGTTCGCGAGGTTGCCGTGCAGGGGTACGAGGGGACCGATCGGGCGATCATCGAGGTTCGCCTCGACCCGCCTCGCTAATCCGTAGTCTTAGGGTCATGGCCAAGTCGATCTCGTTCGCCCGGGGCGCGCCGTCGCTCGACATCGTCGACGTGGCCGGGCTGCGAGATGCCGCCGACCGCGCCTTCGCTGCTGACCCGGCGGGCATGACCGGCTACGGGACCGCGATCGGCTATCCGCCCCTGCGCGAATGGATCGCCGAGCGCCACCAGGTCGCCCCCGAGCAGGTCGTCGTCACCAACGGCTCGATGCAGGCCGACGCGTTCCTGTTCGACGCGCTGGTCGAGCCCGGGGACTCGGTGATCGTCGAGCGGCCCACCTACGACCGCACGCTGCTGTCGCTGCGTAACCGAGGCGCCGACGTGCGGATGGTCGAGCTCGAGCCCGACGGGATCGACGTCGCGGCGCTCGGGCGCGTGCTGGCCGCCGGCGCGCAGCCGAAGCTGGCCCACATCATCCCCAACTTCCAGAACCCCGCCGGCTACACGCTGTCGGCCCCGAAGCGCGAGCGGCTGCTCGAGCTGGCGGAGACCCATGGGTTCATGATCTTCGAGGACGACCCGTACGTGGCGCTCCGGTTCGAGGGAGCCCCGCTGCCGACCATGCTCTCGATGGATGGCGCCGGCGAGCACGTGGTGTACGCCTCGTCGTTCTCCAAGACCGTGTGCCCCGGGATCCGTGTCGGCTACCTGGTCGGCCCGGCCGAGGTGATCGCCCGGATCGTGAAGATCGCCACTCAGACCTACATCTCGCCGAGCATGGTGTCCCAGGCGATCGTCCATCAGTTCTGCCTGTCGGGCGCGCTCGAGCGGTCGATCGAGAACGTGCGCGCCGCCCTGCGCGAGCGCGCCGAGACCCTGTGCGAGGCCTTGGCCCGGGAGCTTCCCGAGGCGCGGTTCGTCAAGCCGGCGGGCGGCTACTTTCTGTGGGTGGACCTGCCGCGCGGCGCGGACGTGGGCGCGCTGTTCGAGGCCGCTGCCGAGCGCGGCCTGGCCTTCGTCAAGGGGTCGGACTTCGTGCTCGACGGCGCCGAGTCGAGCCTGCGGATCGCCTACTCCGGTGTCACCCCCGACGAGATCGAGGAGGGCGTGAAGCGACTGGCCGAGGCCTACCACGAGCTCAGCGACCGACAGGGCGTCAGTGCGGCGTGAGGAGATCGCTGCGCTGGGCGAGCTCGCCGGCGACGCCGCGGCGGCGGCGGCCCGGCAAATCCACGAGCTGCACACCGGAATCGCCGGACGAGTGTGGCGCCGCGTAGGCCCCGGCGGCCTCCCCGCCAAGCTCGTCCACGACCGGATCGCGCGCGGCGCCTATTCGGCGGCCAGCGAGTTCACGCGGTCGGTCGTCCGCGCCGGCGCCCACGCGGCCAGCCGCGTCCAGTCGCCCGACGCCCCGTCGATCGAGCGCACGCCGGCCGGGCGCCTCGTGGTCAGCGCGCTCAACGGCGCCTTCGGCGACACGCTGGTGCGGGGGCACAACCCCCTCGCCCTGGGGATGGCGGTCCGGCGTCACGGCCGCGACCTCGAACTGACCGGCTCCGAGCTGCGGCGCGCCTACCCGAACGCCAAGCCGCGGCTCGCCGTGTTCGTGCACGGCCTGTGCGAGACCGACGACGCCTGGAAGCTGGGCGCGGGCCGCCACGTCCCGTACGGGCACCGGATGGAGATCGAGCTTGGCTACACGCCGGTGTACCTGCGCTACAACACCGGCCGTCACATCTCCGAGAACGGGCGCGAGCTGGCCGAGGTGCTCGAGAGGTTGGTCGCGGAGTGGGCGGTTCCGGTTCACGAAGTCGTGCTGGTCGGGCACTCGATGGGCGGTCTGGTCGCCCGCAGCGCCTGCCACTACGGCGCGGGCAGCGCCTGCGTGGCCAAGGTCCGTCACGTGTTCACGCTCGGGACGCCGCACCGCGGAGCGCCGTTGGAGCAGGCGGCCAACGCGGCGAGCGCCGCGCTGGCCCGGCTGCCGGAGACCCGCCCCCTCGCCCGCGCATTGAATATCCGCAGCTCGGGCATCAAGGATCTCCGCTACGGCTACCTGGTCGACGAATGCTGGATGGACCAGGACTGCGACGCGTTCCTACGCGACACCTCGCAGGAGATCCCGTTCCTGCCCACCGCCCGCCACTACTTCATCTGCGCCACCCTGACCCGCGAGGCGGACGCCCCGGCCGGGCGCATCATCGGCGACCTGCTGGTGCTGCGGCCCAGCGCCTGGGCCCATCCCGGGCAGGGCAAGCGGATGCACTTCCCGATCGAGCACTACCACCACGTGGGCGGGGCCAACCACTTCGACCTGCTCAACCACCCGGCGATCTACGCCCAGATGCGCCGCTGCCTGGGTAGCCAGCGGGCCTTGCCGGCGCCGGCGCCGGCGGCGGCGGCGGCGGCGGTTCGCTAGAGCACGCCGTGCTGAAAAAGGTCGGAATGTCCGACCAAATTCAGCACACCCCTAGCGGCCGTAGCGTTCCCGGCCTAACACCAACTGCTCGGGCAGCGCAGTGCGCGGTGGGGGCGACGGGTCCGCGAGGACCGACACCGTCTCGGCCACGCTGGCCGTGACGGACGCCACCGCGCCGTCGGACTCCACCGACACCGTCTCGCCGTCGTTGGCGGCCACCTCGCCCCGCATCCCGGGCTCGATTCCGGCTGCCTTGAGGTAGTGCAGGAGATCCTCGGCCTCGTTCTCCAGGCGCAGGATGGTCACCTGGGCCCCGGCCTGGCAGTCGGCCAGCGGAACCCCGTCGATCCGCTCCCCGACCCGGATCGGGTGGCCGTGCGGACAGGTCTTGGCGTCGCCCACCGACGCGCGCACGTAGGCCTCGAAGCGCGGCGTCATCGCGTGCTCGAGCTGCTCGGCCTCCTCGTGGACGTCGTCCCAGGGCACACCGACGACATCGGTCAGGAAGCGCTCGATCATCCGGTGGCGGCTGACGATCTGCTCGGCGTGCCGGCGGCCCGAGTCGGTGAACTCGATCATCCGCTCGGCGTTGCGGGCGATGTAGCCGTCCCGCTCCAGGCGGCCGAGCATCTCGTGGACGGTCGGGGCGGACAGCCGCATGGCCCGAGCCAGGTTGGCGCCGGTCATCGGCAGCCCGGCCTCGAACAGCCAGAACAGCATCTCGAGGTACTCCTGTTCGGCCACGGTGCCGCCGGCGTGGGTCATCGCTCTGATCGTATCTGGCGTCCCCCGCGGGCCGCATCCCATAGCATCGCGAACCTTGCCCGGCCTGCCCCTCAAGCCCCCCGTCCAGCCCCAGCTCGCCCGCTCCCGGGCCGAGCTGCCGGTTGGCGAGCAGTGGTCCTACGAGCCCAAGTACGACGGCTTCCGGGCCATCGTGTTCGTGGATGGCGAGCCCCGCATGATCCAGTCGCGCGGAGGAAAGCCGCTCGAGCGCTACTTCCCCGAGCTCCGCTTCCCGCCCGGCCGCTACGTGATCGACGGCGAGATCGTGATCGACGATCCCGCCGGCGGGCAGGACTTCGACGCCCTCCAGAACCGGATCCACCCGGCCAAGTCCCGCATCGACATGCTGGCCGAGCAGACCCCGGCCCGCTACGTCGGCTTCGATCTGCTGGCCGTCGAGGACGAGTCGTGGTTGGAGCGGCCCTTCGCCGAGCGGCGGGCCCGGCTCGAGGAACTGGCCGCCGACCAGATCGACGTCACGCCGCTGACCGGTGATCGCGAGCAGGCCGAGCCGTGGCTGCGCAGCGGCGAAGGGGTGGTGGCCAAGGACTGCAATGCCCCCTACCGGCCCGGCGAGCGCACCGGCATGTTCAAGATCAAGCGCGTGCGCACGATCGACGCGGTCGTGGCCGGCTGGCGCCCCGGCAAGGAGCCCGACACGGTCGGCTCGCTGATCCTCGGCCTCTACGACGACGCCGGCAGGATGCACATCGTCGGCCACTCCTCGGGGCTCAAGGCGGCCGAGAAGCGCGCCCTGGTTGGCAAGCTGGCGCCGTACGAAACCGGTGAGCGCGGCCACGGCGATCCCAGCCGGTGGCAGAGCGAGCGCGAGCTCGAGTGGATCTCGCTGCGCCCCGAGTTGGTCGTCGAGGTGACCTTCGACCACGCCAGCGGCGGGCGGATCCGCCACGGAACCAAGATCCTGCGCTGGCGCGAGGACAAGGCACCGCTGGACTGCAAGCTCGAACAGATGTCGCTGTGAGGCCGCGCGGGTGAGCTCCGACGCGGACGCGATCGTCGTCGGGGGCGGCCTGGCCGGCCTCGTGGCCACCGCCGAGCTGGCCGACGCCGGCCGGCGCGTGATCCTCCTCGACCAGGAGCCCGAGGCCTCGCTCGGCGGCCAGGCCTTCTGGTCCTTCGGCGGCCTGTTCTTCGTCGACAGCCCCGAGCAGCGCCGCGTCGGCGTCAAGGACTCGCCCGAGCTGGCCCTGCAGGACTGGCTCGGGAGCGCCGGCTTCGACCGCCCCGAGGATGCCTGGCCGCGCCGCTGGGCCGAGGCCTACGTCGAGTTCGCCTCGGGCGAGAAGCGCCAGTGGCTGCATGACCAGGGCGTGCGCTTCTTTCCCACGCCCGGATGGGCCGAGCGCGGCGGCTACCTGGCGACCGAGCACGGCAACTCCGTGCCACGCTTCCACATCACCTGGGGCACGGGGCCCGGGCTGATCGAGCCGTTCGCGCGGCGCGTGCGCGAGGGCGTCGCCCGGGGCAACGTCACGCTGAAGTTCCGCCACCGGGTCGACCGGCTCCTCATGCATGGCGGGTCGCTGGCCGGCGTGGCCGGGACCGTGCTCGAGCCGAGCCCCGCCCAGCGCGGCCAGCCCAGCTCCCGGACCGCGGTCGGTGAGTTCTCGCTTGACGCGCAGGCCGTGATCGTCACTTCCGGCGGGATCGGCGGCAACCACGACCTGGTGCGCGCGAACTGGCCGTCGACCATGGGCACCCCGCCGCAGCGGATGCTCTCGGGCGTCCCCGACCACGTCGACGGCCGGATGATCCAGATCTGCCAGGACGCCGGCGGCAACGTGATCAACCCCGATCGGATGTGGCACTACACCGAGGGGATCGAGAACTGGAACCCGATCTGGACCCGGCACGGAATCCGGATCCTGCCCGGCCCTTCGTCCCTGTGGCTGGACGCCACCGGCCGGCGCCTGCCGGTGCCTCTGTTCCCCGGCTTCGACACGCTCGGCACGCTCGAGCACCTGATGAAGACCGGCCACGACTACAGCTGGTTCGTGCTCACCCAGAAGATCATCGAGAAGGAGTTCGCGCTGTCGGGCTCCGAGCAGAACCCGGATCTGACCGGCCGTGACGTCCGCCAGGTGATTGGGAGCCGGCTGAGCAAGGGCGCCCCGCCGCCGGTCGAGGCGTTCAAGCGCCACGGCGCCGACTTCATCGTCGAACACGATCTCGGGGCGCTGGTCCGCCGCATGAACGCGCTGACCGGCGATGACCTGATCGACGCCGGCGACCTCGAGCGCGAGGTCAAGGCCCGCGACCGCGAGCTGGCCAACCCGTACACCAAGGACCTCCAGGTGACCGCCATCCACGGCGCCCGCCGCTACATCCCCGACCGCCTGAGCCGAATCGCCAAGCCCCACCGCCTGCTCGACCCGGGCGCCGGCCCGCTGATCGCGGTGCGCCTGTGGATCCTCACCCGCAAGACCCTCGGTGGGCTGGAGACCGACCTGTCGGCGCGCGTGCTCGGCTCTGACGGCGAGCCGCTGTCGGGGCTATACGCGGCCGGTGAGGTGGCCGGGTTCGGTGGCGGTGGCGTCCACGGCTACCGCTCCCTCGAGGGGACGTTCCTCGGGGGGTGCCTGTTCAGCGGGCGGATCGCCGGCCGGGCGGTGGCGCGGGCTGTGGGCTGACTCGGGGTCTCGCTTCGCTCGACGTCCCTGGGGCCGGTTCCGCCGGGCATCCCTGCCCGGCGGGATGGTCGCCGCCCACGCCAGGCGGGCACTCGGCCCGACCGCGAGTTTCCGGCCACTCGCCCCGTTCCGCGCGGTGAATGGCGATTCACTCGCGCATGGCGCGAGTACCGCGCCACTCGGCCCGCCGATCGTGCCGAGTGGCGATTTAGTCGCGGTCCCGCATCGCGAACGTGAACATCCGGTCGGCGTCGATCCGCATGTACACCGGGCCGCTGTCCAGGAACTGCTCCCAGTCCGGGCCGTAGCGCGGCACGTAGACCTCGAGCAGCGTCTCGCGCAGTCCGCCGGCGATGTCCACCGGAGTCGCGCGGCCGTGCACGTTGACGGCGAACTCCTCCCGCGGGAGGTGCGTCGCGCTGACCTGCGGTCGCTTGAGCAGGTGGCGGTAGCGCACCGAGTCCGGCGCCGTGCCGAAGTGAAACGCGCCGCGGTAGAAGATCCCGTCGAGGGGTCCGGCGATCGGCCGGCAGTCGGCGGTCACGGTGGCCACCACCAGCAGGCACATCCCGGTCAACCGGGCGACGAGGTCCTCCGCGGAGACGCGCCGCTCGGCCGTGGTGATGCTCCGCAGGTGTGACCCGGCGCCCGCGTAGCTGCGGTCGAGCAGGTCCTGGAGGGCGCGCATGTCATCAGCCGTCTCGTGCATCGCCTCGCCCACGATACTGCCGGGGATGGCACGGATTCCCGGCGTCCCGACCACGGTTCTCGTCGCCCCCGACTCGTTCAAGGGGACGCTGTCGGCCGCCGAGGTGGCCGAAGCGATCGGCCGCGGCCTCGAGGCGGCCGGCCGCCCCGTCGACCTGTGCCCGGTGGCGGACGGTGGCGAGGGCACGCTCGAGGCGCTCATCGCGGCGGTCGAGGGCGAGCTGCGCACGGCCACCGTGTCCGATCCGCTCGGCCGCCCGATCGAGGCCTCGTTCGCGCTCGGCGACGGCGTGGCGGTGGTCGAGATGGCGGCGGCGTCCGGACTCGGGCTGGTCGACCCGGCCGAGCGCGATCCGATCGCCGCCACCACGTTCGGGACCGGCGAGCTGATCATGGCCGCGGTGGAGGCGGGGGCGGCGGTGGTCTACCTGGGGGTGGGGGGGAGCGCCACGACCGACGGAGGCGCTGGCGCGGTCAAGGCCATCCGCGGGGCGGGCGGCCTGGGCGCTACGCGGATCGTGGTCCTGACCGACGTGCGCACGCCGTTCGAGAACGCCGCCAAGGTGTTCGCCCCGCAGAAAGGGGCCGATCCCGACGCGGTGGCGCGGCTCACCAGGCGCCTGAACGAGCAGGCGCGGCGGTTTACGCGCGATCCGCGCGGCGTCCCGATGACGGGCGCCGCCGGGGGTTTGTCCGGCGGCCTGTGGGCCGAACTCGGGGCCGAGCTCGTGCCCGGAGCGCCGTTCATCCTCGACGCGGTCGACTTCGACCGGCGCATGCGCTCGGCCCGGGCGGTGATCACCGGCGAGGGCAAGCTCGATCAGCAGAGCCTGGCCGGCAAGCTCGTCTCCGAGATCTCGACCCGGGCCCGGCAGGCCGGCGTACCCTGTCACGCGATCGTCGGCACCCGGGAGCTCGACTCGTTCGGCGTGCGCGTCCTCGACCTCCAGGCCGTGCTCGAGGCGAGCACGCCCCGCCAGATCACCGCGGCGGCGCGGCGGCTGGCGGACGTCCTGTAAGCCGAGGTCCGGCAGCCGGCGCTAGTTGTGGGCAAACGCGGTGCGCTTGGCGTCCTCCTGGTCGGGCAGCGGCGCGTCGAGCGACTCGAGGAACTCGGTCTGGTCGCGCACGTACTCGAGCAGGTGGTCGGCCATATCCCGGGTCATCCCGGCCCGCACGACGATCCGCAGCACGTTGAGATCCTCGCGATTCTCCGGGAACGCGTAGGCGGGCACCAGCCACCCGCGCTGGCGCAGGCGATCGGACACGTCGAACACGCTGTAGTTCTCGACCTCCGGCGCGAGCGCGAAGGCGAACACGGGGAGGTCGTTGCCCTCGGAGATCAGCCGGTACGGGCCTAGCTTGGCGATCTCGCTCGACAGGTGGCGCGCCACGTCGTGGGCGCCGTGCATGACCCGCCGGTAGCCCTCCCGCCCCAGCGTGGTGAACATGTAGTACTGGGCGATCACCTCGCTGCCGGGGCGGGAGAAGTTCAGCGCGAACGTCGGCATGTGGCCGCCCAGATAGTTCACGTCGAACACCAGGTCGCTGGGCAGCGCCTCCGGAGTGCGCCAGAGCGCCCAGCCGACGCCGGGGTATACGAGCCCGTACTTGTGGCCCGAGGCGTTGATCGACTGCACCCGGTCGATCCGGAAGTCCCACTCGAGCTCGGGCTGAAGCACCGGCGCTACGAACCCCCCTGAGGCGGCGTCGACGTGCATCGGGATGTCGAGTCCCCGGTCTCGCTGCAGCCGGTCGAGCGCGGCCGCGATGTCCTTGACCGGCTCGTAGCTGCCGTCGAACGTCGAGCCGAGGATGGCGACCACCCCGATCGTGTTCTCGTCGCACAGGGCGACCGCCTCCTCGGGCCCCAGGTGGAACCGGTCACCCTCCATCGGGACCTGCCGCGGCTCGACGTCCCAGTAGCGGCAGAACTTCTCCCAGCACACCTGGACGTTGATGCCCATCACCAGATTCGGCTTGTCGGTCGGCTTGCCCGCCTGGCGCATCTTCTCCCGCCAGCGCCATTTCAGCGCCAGGCCGCCCAGCATGCACGCCTCGCTCGAGCCGGTGGTGGAACAGCCGGTGGCCTGCTCGTGGTCGGGCGAGTTCCACATCGAGGACAGGATGTTCACGCAGCGTGCCTCGATCTCCGCCGTCTGCGGGTACTCGTCCTTGTCGATCATGTTCTTGTCGGCCGTCTCGGCCATCAGCCGCGCCGCCACCGACGGCATGTAGGTGGTGACGAACGTGGCCAGGTTCAGCCGCGCCTGGCCGTCGAGCAGTAGCTCGCTCGCGATCATCTCGTACGCGGTCTCCGAGTCGAGCCCGCTCTCACCCAGCCGGTGGATGGGCAGCTCGGCCGCCTCCTGGGCACGGGCCGCGGCGTCGGGCAGCGCGTTGCGGGGCGGATGCTTCTGCTGCGTGGTCAGTGGCACCGGCAGCCTCCTTCGGTCAGGGGACGTCCAGATCATCCCCCGATTACCGGTCGGGCGGCGGCTGGCATCCCAGCTCGATCAGGTACCGCGCGAAGGCCAGCCGATCCCGATCGGGATGAAACGGCTCGCCGCCGGCCCGCAGGAGCACCGCGAGCCGCTCGAGGTCGAACAGCAGCGCGAGCTTCCCGGGCGGGTCGTCCCACTCACCCGAGTCATAACGCTCGACCCAGGCCGACAGCGCGGCCAGCGCCTCCACCTGCACCTGGTCCTCCCACCAGCCGCTCCGCAGCGCCAGGCGGTAGCGAACCCGGAGCGCGCAGACGTCCGACCACAGCTGCTCGAACCACATCCAGCGCTCACGCGGATACAGCCCCTCGCAGCTGAGCGGCCAGCGGGCGCTGATCGGCTCCTCCCAGTCGGATTCCGGCTCGTGCCATTCGTCGGGGTCGGGCCGGCTCATCGCGCCCCTCTGGCGAGCGTCCGCAACCGGCGGTCTTCGAACCACAGCCGCAGCCGCAGCCGGGTGGGAGCGATCCGGCCGTAGACGAGCAGGGCGTGCCGCTCGGGTAGCTGGCGGAGCGCCTCTGGCGCGATCAGCGGCCGGCGCCGGCGCGAGGTCGAGCGGCTGGTCCCGCCGGCTCCCGTCGTGTGCGTCCGCTCGCGCGCCTCCTCCTCTCCGACCAGCCCCGCGAAGTAGCGCAGCGTGTCGAGATCGGCCACGCCCGGCAGCAGCATTCGGGCGCGGTGGCTGTTGACCACCGTCTCCGCCTGCTGCCCGTAGCGCGATCTCGCCTGGGCCAGGTCGTGGAAGATCGTGACCAGCTGGATGTTGTGGGAGGGCGCGGTCGAGGCGACCTCGGCCAGGTTGGGCAGCGGCGCGACGTTGCCGGCCTCGTCGAGGCACAGGAGCAGCGGTCGCTCCAGCCTGCCTCCGGCCAACGTGGCTCGTTCGTAGGCCCGGTCGACCACCTCACCGAGCACGGCCAGGAACAGCGGTCGCAGCAGCTTGGAGGCCTTGGCGTCGCCGATCAGGTACAGGGTGTTCGCGCCGTCGAGCAGACGGTCGGCGGTGATCTCGCTGCGCTCGGCCGAGGCGATCACTCGCTGGAAGCGGTAGGCGCGCAGGAGCGTCTGAGCGGTCGCCTCGATCGAGGTCCGAGTGCGGTCGGCCTGGGCCTCGAACGCCCTCACCGCGTCGTAGGCGGCGAAGGCATCGGCCGCCCGCCGCTCGTCGTCCGCCTCGCCGCTGATCCGCATGAGCGCCTGGTCGAGCTCGCGGGTGCCCTGGCCGTTGACCCACCGGATCACGGCGTCCATGCCCGCGCCGCTCGCGGCAGCCGTGTAGAGCAGCGGGGCCAGGCGCTGCTCGGCCGCCACCGCCCAGAAGTCTCCACCCTCCACGCTTCGGCGATCGACCTCGGCCGCCGACGCGAGGCGCCACGCCACCTCGAGTGCGCCGTCCCACGTCCCCGCACCGCGCAGCGGCGACCAGGTTTGAGAGGGCATCTGGGCCAGCCCGAACGGATCGAATACGAGCGCCTCGCCGAGCGCGCGGCGCCGGGCCGCCGTCGCCGCCAGCAGGTCGGTCTTGATCGAGCAGGCGACCGCCGGCCCGTTCCAGTCGAGCAGCGCGGGGATCGCGATGCCCGCCGACTTGCCGGACTGCGGCGGCCCGAACGCGACGAGCGCGTGGCGGTGCTCGGCGTAGAGCAGCCGGCCGCCCCGCCGTCCGAGCACGAGCCGGCCGTGGCGCTCCGTGCGCCGGGCGCTCCTGAGGCGCCGGAGCTCACCCGCGCGAGCCCACGACGCGCCGTCTCCCGAGCGAAGCCCGGCGGCCGTGCGCGCGGCGGCCACTCCGAGCACGCCGCCGACGCCGGCCAGCAACGCCAGCGCCCCATAGAAGCCGCCCGCGCCCGGCAGGCGTGCTCGATCGGCGGCCGGCCAGGCACGGGCCGGATCGGACAGATGACCCGGCAGGCGCGCGAGGACGTCGAGCAGTTGGGACACGCCCACGTGCGGCCAGCCCGACCCGAACAGCGCGCCGGCCAGACCGCCCCACAGCCACAACGTCCCGGCCACCGTGGCGGCGGCTCCGATCGCGGCCAACACGACGGCGTCCGAGAGCCACTCGTGGCGCTGCGCGCTCATCGGCGGGCCACGCTCGTGTCCGACACCCGCATTCCCGTGTCGGTGTTGGTGAGCCCCGTCTCCAGCCGCGAGCGGTAGTGCTGGACCACGAACGAGCGGCTGCCGACCCGCCACAGCGCCTGTCCGGCGGACAGCATCGAGATCAGCCGCGCCTCGTTCTCCGACAGGCCGAGGAGGCTCCGGGTCAGCGGCACCTGGCTCTCGTCCTGGTGGTAGACGATGCGGGTCGAGGCGTCGGCCACCAGCCCTTCGGCGATCCGCGCCGCGCGTGAGCCGGCATCGCCCGCGGCGCTCAGGTCGGCCAGCTTGTGCAGCACGACCAGGTTCATCACCCCGAACTGGCGGGCCAGCTTGAAGTTCGACTGAAACCACTCGCCGAGCCCGGTGTGCTGCACGATCTTCCAGGACTCGTCGGCCACGTTGATCAGCCGTTCGCGACCGGGCCGTTCGGCCATCCGGGCCAGGAGCGCGCTCATCCACGCGGTGGCGCAGGCCATCAGGATGCCGACCGCCGGCGAGTCCTTCACCGCGTGAAGATCGAGCACGAGCAGCTTGGCGTCGAGGTCGAGCCCCGGGGTCGTCGGCCCGTCGAACATGCCCTTGAGCGGCCCCTCGCATAGGTCCTGGAGGGCGAGCGCCGCGCGCCGGACATCGAGGGCGAGCTGCTCCGCGGTTGTCCGCAGCCGGTTGGCCATGTCCGCGCCGGGGTCGAACAGCACCCGGGCGACCTGGGGCAGGGTGGGTTCGGCCACGCCACTCGCGCGCAGCGCGTGCAAGGCCTCGCGCAGCCCGGCCGCTTCTACCTGGGTGAGCGGCCCGCCGACCGCGGTGACCGCGACCGCGCGCAGCAGCTCGAGCTGGGCGTGCTCCTCGGGACGTGAGGCGAGCGGGTTCAGACGGATGCTCCCGCCGGGCTCGAGCGAGACCGGACGGACCCCGACCGCCTGGCACAGGGGGCCGTACTCGCGCTTGACGTCGAGCACGAACGCGCGGCGCCCGAACAGCAGCATCCGCCACAGCAGCGTCTTGACCAGCGCGCTCTTGCCCTGGCCGAGCTTGCCGAGGACGATCGCGTTCGGATCATCCAACGCGCCGTCGCCGTACAGGACCCAGGGGTCGTAACAGAAGGCGCCACCACTCGAATCCCGTCCCACGAACACGCCGCGGCCGCCCAGGCCGCCGCCGGCCACGAACGGGTAGATGGCCTGGGCGTGCCGTGTCGTGCAGCGGTGCCCGGGACGGTCGGGTGACGGCCGGCTCACCTCAGCCCCCGGCAGAGCGGCAGGGTGAACGCGAACGCGTCGGCCTGCTGGCCGTACATCCGGTGCAACTCGAGCCGGGCCCGGACCGCCTGCTCGTGCACATCGGCGCAGGCACGCCGCAACTCGTCGCGGTCGCGCCCGGTGACCGTGACGAACCCGGCCAGCCGCACCTCGGCGTGCCCGGCCGCCAGCTCGGCCTCCCGGCGCATGGCCGCCTCCTGGGCCTGCCGGTGCCGCGCCGTCTCCGCCTGCCCGAACCGGTGGCGCAGCTCGCGGTCGGCGTGATCGCGGGTGACGGCCGCCTCGGCCTCGCGCGTCGAGCGCTCGGGGGCGACCGGCTCGAACGTGACCGCGACCGTGCGCACGAGGCTCGAGCGTCCCAGCAGCGCGTCCATGAACATCGGCGAGACGTCGACGCGCGGCCACTCGCCGATCCAGAACGTCGCGTGGAAGGCACCGTCTGAGCGGTAGTGCTCCCAGTGCTCGCTCGCCCCGAGCGGCCAGGCGTTCGCTTCCGAGAGGCCGTCGCGGCCGGGGTCTGCCGCCTCGAGCGCGGCCAGTTCGGCGCGGGCGTAAGGATCGAACGCGGTCCGCAGGACGCGCGCGAGCTGGCCCGACCCGAGCGCTCCGAGCACCGAGACCTCGGCCGCCTCGAGCCCCTCGGCGATTCGCTCGGTTTGCTCGAGCAGGGTGCGCACGCCGGCATCTCCTCCGCGATCGCCGGCGCGTCGCGGATCGATCTGGACCGCGATCAGGACCTCGTGCTCCTGGGCTGCGCGGGTCGTCGCGCCGATCAACTCGAGGTAGGACTCGATCATCGGCGTGCCGCGCAGCGGAACGGCCGGATCGCGCTCGTCGTGCAGCCAGCGGGCCAGTTCGTCGCCCTGCGCGGGCACCGTCCGCTCGATCCATTGGATGCGTCGCACCGCCCCGCCGGCAGCGCCGGACAGGATCATCCCCCAGCGAGCGAGCCGCCGCTCCTGCGCCTCGGGGTCGAGCAGCGAGAAGGCGAGCACGCGACAGGCGAGGACCGCGGTGAGCCGGCGCCGGCGCTGCTCGGACAGCACGCCGACCACACGGTCCTGGTAGGCGACGGAGAGGATGCGGACGCCCTTGACGGCCGCTGGGGGACGCGGGGCGGGGTCTCGGAGCAGGCGCCGCCTCCCGGCTCGGGGCTCGGTCGCCAGCATGCCCTCGGCGGGCGCTTGCGAGTGGAAGCGATGGCGGCCGCGCGTGCGTCGCAACGCGAAGGCGAGCGCGATCGGTATCCACTCCTCGGCCGTCCGCCGCCCGAGCGGCGCGAACGCCGCCGCCACCGACGCGCCGAGCACGAGCACCCCGAGGAACGCGCCGGCCGGGTTCGGTTCGCGGTCCAGGGCCGCGATGGCGATCGCCGCGCCGGCGGCCACCGCGGCAGCCTGGCCGGCGCGGAGCTGGCCGAGGAGGCCGCGGCGCTCCACCGGACCGAACCGATAGGTGAGGCGCTCGCCGGTCACTCGGCATCCTCGTGCGGCCAGACCGGCGTCCCCTCGAAGCCAGGGCCGAGCTCGAGCACCGGGCGCTCGTTCCACGGTGGATCGGCGTGGGCGGCGGGTGGCGCCTCGGATGTGGGGGAGGGCGGTGCCTCGGGCGCGGCCGGATCTGGCTGCTGCGCATCCGCGCCGCCGGCGGCGCTGTCGCCCCCGCCATCCGGCCGCGCCGGCTCGTGGGCATCCGGCGAGCGAGGTCCGGCCTGGCGGCTCATCCACGCGATCGTGCGGGCAACCCAGTCCTCGCCGCCCGTGGCGTTCCCGACTGCCCGGTTGGCGGACCCGCCGTGGGAGCGCAGCTCGCCCCGCAGCGCCGCCGCGGCCCCGGCCGCCACCTCGGCGAGCGGGACAAAGCGGAGCAGCGCCCACGGCGACAGGGCGGCCAGCATGATCAGCACGGTCCCCGCCATCAACCCGCTGACGTCGTGGTGCCCGACGCTGGCGGCAATGGCAGCCCCTCCCAGCGACAGCACCGCGACGATCGCGAACTTCGACAGGATCAGGGCGGCAAGGATCTCTACCGCCCGCACGGCCCAGATCCGGCGAGCCGGCCACGCGAGGGCGGCGAACGCGAGCGGGAGCATGAGGACCACCACGTAGACCGCGGCCTCGCGCAGAAGCAACTCGATCCAGAGGGCGAACGCGGCAACGATCGCGAACATCGCGATCAGGAAGGCCAGGAACGGCGACTGGCCGAACGCGCTCAGACCGGCGACGAGAACGCCGGCGTAGGCGAGAACGTGGGCGCTCTGATTGGCGGCGGCGGCCGAGATCAAGCTGCAGAGCTCATCGGAGGCGGCCAGCACCAGCGTGGTCAACGGCGCCGCGATCGCAATCGAAAGGATCGCCAGCGGCAGGTAGCCGAGCGCCGCCCTGGTCAGCAACGCGACGTCCGATCGCAACGCCGCCTGCACGGTTGCCGCGAACAGGAACGGGAGCGTGAGCATCGTCGCGATCGCGGCCATCCGCCAGTAGGTGGAGGAGAACCACGTCGATTGGAGCTGCGGGCTCGTTGTGGCGCCCAACGCGGTCGCCGTCTCGTGCAGCACGGCCGTGGCGCCTCCGATCGCCCACCCACTGATTGCGGACAGGGCGATCGAAGTGCTCGCCGATGCGACAGCGCTCGCGGCGCCGGCGCCCGCGACGGTTGCGGCCGCGCCGCCGACGTTCCCGGTGATCAGCTGCTTGCCGCCCCGGATCAACGCGCCGCCGTTGGCGAGTCCTCGGCACTCGCCCCCGGCCACCTGGTTCACGACGCCGGCGGCGCCGCAGATCGTCTTGGTGAGGTTGAGCTCGGTGGCGTTCGCGGGGGCGGCCGCCGGACCGGATCGCGCCGCTCGCCGCGCCGGCGAGCACCGCACGCGCCGATCCCGGGTCGCCGGTCAGCGCCCGCGCCGGCGCCGGGTCGGCCATGAGCCCCCACGCGCCCGCGCCCGCGACCGCGAGCAGGACAAGCAGAGCGATCCTCCCGGCCGGGAGCCGCGTCATTTCGCCGTCGTCCCCAGATGCTGGAAGAAGTTGACGAGTCCCGGGCCGGACCCGATCACGAGCGCCGATGCGCCCGAGATGACCGCCGCCATGCGGCCGCGCGCGGCGTAGTGCGGGTTGTGCGCGTGGGACGCGAGCGCCCACATCGCCGCACCGACGAACGCGCCGAGCAGTGCGACCGCGAGGGCCCACGCCTCGGCGCCGTTGACGAGCTGCTGGAGCACGTTGCTGCCCGGCAGGCCGGTCGGGTCCGGGGTGGCAGAGACGGCGCCGGCCGCAAGCAAAGCAGTCATAAAACCTCCGAGTCCAATTGAGACTAAATGAATGCAGACAAACCTAGCAATACCAATTGTGCTCTGCTAGGGTCTTTCGCACCAAATTAGTCTCAATTAGACTCAACATGGTTACGATCGAGAATGCCGCCGCTGGCGTGGGTGACGTGGGCGAGTTGTACGGGCTCCTATCGGGGCGCCTGGAACAGCTCGTCAGGCTCGACGTTCGCGCCCCGGACGTGGTGATCGAGGACGCGTGCCAGGTCGCCTGGAGCCGGCTGCTCCACCATCGCCATCGCGTCTACCGCGAGACCGTGCTGACCTGGCTGGCCCGCACCGCCGTGCACGAGGCGTTGAAGCTGCTGCGGCCTCACCGGCGCGAGTTCTCACTCGAGGCGGTCGCGGATGAGGCGAGTCCCGCGACGCCGGTCGAGCTGTTCGAGCGTCGTGAGCGGCTGGCCGAGCTCACGCGGCTGAGCGAACGCCAGCAGCGCGTGCTGTGGTTGCACGCCGCCGGTCTGAGCTACGCCGAGATCGCCCGGCACGAAGACTGCACGACCCGCACGGTCGAGCGGCAGCTGTTACGCGCCAGGCGGAAGATCAGGGAAGGCAGCGCCGCTTAACGGGCGCGGCCCCGCTTGCGCCGCCGGCGCTCGGCCGGGCTCAGCTTGCGCGGCTTGGTGCGCTGCTTGGAGCCCTTGCGCCGGCCATCTCCGAGCTCTGGCCCGACCGCGCGGGCTCGGGTTGGCGCGCGCCGGCGAGCATCGCGCCAGATGAAGAACGAGATGCCGCCGAGCACGACGATGGCTCCGATCGTGATCACGAGCGCCGAGGTGCCGCTGAAGCCGCTCCCGCTGCCCGCCGTCGTCGTGGACTGGATGGTGGGAACGGCCGTGGTCGTCGTCGGCACGGCGACGGTCGGCTGGGGGAACCCGGGGGTCAGCGGATTGCTGCCAGGTTGCTGCAGCACCGGATTGGTGCCGGACGTCTGCGCCGCGGCCACCCCCGGCAGCGCAAGCGCCACCCCGATCAGAGTGGCGAAGGCAAGCTGGGCGCCTCTCACGCGCGGGCCCCCGCGGCGGGAGCCTCTCTCAAAATGAGTACGGCCCTCATCTCGTTCGAGGCTCTTAGGCGAGCGGCTGCTCCATCGCCGGCGTGTCTGGCGCGTCGACGTAGGGATGCTCGTCCGCAACGTCTTCCTCGTGATACGCGCTCTCGGCGTTGACGGCCCAGATGTCGTGGTGCGAGCCGGTGAGGATGTTGTCCACCGCACGCATCGCGGTCAGCATCGAATGGTCGGAGTTGTTATAGCGGTGCAGGCCGTTGCGCCCGACCTGGATGAGATTCGGGATCCCGGCGAGCCAGTTGCGGATCGTGGCCACGCGCTCGCTGTACTCGGCGTCGTACATCGGGTACGCCTTGTGCACGCGGACGGCGAAGCCGAACTTGACGTTGTCGGCCCGGGCCAGGCCGAGTTGCTGGATTTCGCGCGTAGCCAACGCGACCAGGTCCTCGTCGGGCATCATCCACAGGTCGTCGCCCTCGAAGCAGAAGTACTCCATCCCGATCGACGCGTCGGTCTTGTTGGGCACCATCCACGGGCTCCAGGACCGGAAGTTCTGGATCCGCCCGACCCGGACGTGCGGGTCGTGGATGTAGATCCAGTTGTCGGGGAACAGGTCCTCGCCGTCGATGACGAGCGCCACGGTGAGGAAGTCCCGGTAGCGCAGTCCGCGCGCTGCGTCGCGCACATCGCCTGGCGCCTCGGGCTCGGCGATGCCGACCGTGGTGCGGAGCGGAAGCGAGGAGATGACGTGTGACGGGGTCAGCGTCTCGCCGCCCGCGATGACCTCGACCACGCGCGACCCATCCATCCGGATCCGCGTCACCGGTGCGTTCAACCGGACCTCGCCTCCGCGCGCGCGGATTTCGTCGGTCATGCGCTCCCACATCTGTCCGGGGCCGTAGCGCGGATAGTTGAACTCGGAGATCAGCGACTTGATCTGCTTGCCGCCCTCGCCGAAGAACGCGTGCCTGGCGGCGGCGAAGAACGAGAGGCCCTTGATGCGCTGAGCGGCCCACTCCGAGCGGATCTCCGACGTCGATACCCCCCACACCTTTTCGGTGTACGACTTGAAGAACTGGTTGAACAGCCAGCGCCCGAACCGGTTGCAGACCCAGTCCTCGAACGTGTCCTCGCGGCCCTTGGGCTTGACCGCCGCGTACAGATAGGACAAGAGCGCCTTGGTCAGGTCCACCGGACCCAGCTTGCGGATCACGTCCATCCCCTGCAGGGGGTACTCGAGGAACTTGCCGTTCCAGTAGATCCGCGACTGCCGGGGACGGCGCAGGAACTCGTCGCTGAGGATCTCGTGCCACAGCGCATCAACCTCGCGCGCCTTGGTGAAGAAGCGATGGCCGCCCAGGTCGAACCGGTACCCGTCGCGGACCTCCGTGCGGGCGATGCCGCCCACCTGGTCGGTGGACTCGAGCACGATGACCGGCTTGCCCTGCTTGGCGAGCAGGTAGCCGGCGGTCAGGCCGGCCGGTCCGCCGCCGAGGGCGACCACCGGCCGCTCGGGCGTGATGTCTGCGCCCGAGGCTGCCGGGCCATCCGGACGGGGAGTGGGAGTGGATTCGGTCATCTCGGGATCTCAGGAAACCTTCCGGTAAAGCACCGCGCTGTAGGCGAGGATGGCGGCTCCGCGGTAGTTGTCGGGTCCGAAGGCCACCGGCTTCAGCATGCCGCTGTCGACGTCGTTCTGGAGGATCTGACCCCACTGCGCCGCGCGCAGCCGTACGAGTGACGTCCAGGGTGCCTTCCAGTTCTGGGCGCCCTCTGTCAGCGGCCTTATGTACAGGAGCTGCTGGCCGGGCCTGAGGCTAGCAATGAGCGGATTCAGCGTTGCCGCGGGTGGGGCGTTCTGAAGCCGCTTGAGCGCATCTACCCAATCCATGTAGCTCGGATCGGACACCCGTCCGATCGTCGTGGCGTAGTGCAAGTCCGGGGACAGGTAGTACCAGGCCAGCGGCGTGGAGTCGGGCTGTGCGTTGACCACCAGGTCGCCGTTGTGCAGCAGCGGCGTCATCACGCCGCTGATGTCCTGCATGTCGCTCTTGTAGCGCGGGGCGTAGGAGGAGGGGTGCACGATGAAGGCCAGGAACAGAACGGTCAGCACCAGGCCCACCACACCGGAGCGCGCCGCGCCCCACGCGGCGAGGAGCAGGATCGCGGGCAGTAGCGGCGCCATGTAGCGGGCCACGAACGCCGGGGTGATCTGGGAGGCCAGCCACGCGATGATCAGCGTGCCGGTGATCAGCCAGATCAGCGACCACATGATCGTGCCGTCGTGCGTGCGCCGCAGGCGCTTGGTGAACAGCGGCGCCAGCCCGATGATCCAGGCGGTAACGAGCGCGACCGTGATGCGGTCGGCGCCGAGCAGGTCGCGCGACAGGAGCACCGGGACTCCGAAGCGGATCGTCGGCGCCCAGGGCGCACCGGTGTGGGTCGCCTGGTAGATGAAGTTCGGAACCCACGGCAGGAACAGGACGCCGGCGCCGACATAGGCCAGCACGGCATCGCGCACCACGCCGCGCCGGTCGTCGCTCGCCAGCCAGATCGGGATCAGCGCGACGATCAGGCCGGCACCAAAGAACAGGCCCCACGCGTGCGTGTAGAGCATCAGCGCCTGGCAGACCGCGAACAGGATCAGGTAGCCCCTTCGGCGGTTGACGAAGGCTTGGATGAAGGCGGTTGTCTCCAGGATTCCGAGCAGGGCCATCAGCTCGTACATCCGCGTCTCCTGGGCGTACGCGGTCAGGAACGTGCTGAACGCACATATGACCGCCATGTACATCCCGGCGCGACGGCCGCACAGACTCCAGCCCATCCACATGCCGGCCGGGATGCAGAGCAGACCGAACACGAGCGACAGCGCGTGCGTGGCCGGCTCGCTGGCGCCGAACACGCTCATCCACACGTGCAGCAGCAGGTAGAACAGCGGTGGCGAGCCGTCGTGGCGGAGGACCCCGGGGATGGCGCTCAGCGAGTGTGAGGCGATTCCGGTGGTGATCGCCTCGTCCTCCCAGAACTGGCCGATGGGCGCGCTGAAATAGCGTGTGCGGACGAAGGCGGAGATCGCCATCAGCACGATCAGGAACACGGTCGTGCTGACCCAGACGGGAACGCGCTCGAGCCGCTTGGGCGTCCGGACGTCGGCGACGCGTGGGATGCCGCCGGGCGGGGCGGTGACGGTGGCCACTAGCCAGTCACCTTACCGGCGCAGGTCGAGAACACCCGGAAGGTACGCACGTGCGCCACCAGGCGGTAGCGCGCCCCCGCGTGCTCCCAGGCGATGATCTGCGCTGGGGTCGGCAGCAGTCGCGAGTTGGACTGCGCGCGAGTCTGAAGGATGACCGCCGGCCACGGCGGCCCGACCAGGTTGGTCGGCGTAGCTTCGACGCGCAGCGTGTGGACGCCCAACGTCCATGCGGTCATCGGCACCTGGAAGCCCTCGGTCATCACCGGTCCGCACCCCAGCAGCGCGCCCGAGCCGCCGGCCTCGCGCACGGCGGCCGTCAGGTCCGCGCGCAGGTGGGCCTGATAGACGAGCGCGTGATGGGTCCGGGGCAGGCTGACGATGCCCTTGCCGATCCACGACGGAAGCGCGAGGAACAGGACGACGGCGACCGCCGCGGCGGCTGGGATCGTGAAGCTGACTCCGAGTCGCCCCGCTCCCTCGCCCCGCGCCGAGAGCCTTCGCAGCCCCTCGGAGAGCGCGTGCGAAAACCACCCCCATGCGACGCCGCCGACGATCGCCACCGGAGCCGTCCCGAGCACCAAGTACCGGTTATTGCCCGAGAATCCCGCCTGCGTCTCGATTGCCACGCCGAGCCACCACGCGTAGCCGAACACCCCGAGCCCCAGCAGCCATGCGCGCGCGCGGACGCCTCGATCGAGGACCCGGCGCTTCCACCAGGCGTCGCGCGTGCGCCAGAGGCCGATCGCCGCCACGAGCAGCGCGATCATCCCCGGGATCTTGACCCGGTCCCAGACTGCTGGCCACGCCTCTTTCCTGAACACCGTGCACACCGGGCACTTCGCGAACGCGGCGCTGTTCGAGCGAGGATGCTGCGCCCGGGTGACTCCCCGGAGGAGGTGTCCCGATCCCCAGAGTTCGGGGAGGAACCAGAGCACCGGGATGAGCGCGAACAGTGCGACCACGAGCTTGCGAGCGCCCGGGTCGCGCCAGAACAGATACAGCCCGTAGGGACCCCAGATGAACCACAGTTCCGGCCGATCCAGGGCGGCGAAGAAGCCGATCACGAAGGCTCGGCGAGGCGCACCGTCGAGATAGCTGTCGACGGCGATCAGCGCGAGTGCCGTGGCCAGCCCCTCCGAGTAACCCAGCGCGTTGTTGGAGATGAACCCGCTTGAGTTGACGAGGCTCCCCGCTGCGATCAGCCCGGCCAGGAGCGGCGCGACCATCGCGAACCGGCGGGACGTCTCGGCCTGCGGCGACGCTCTGGCAACCAGGTCGGCCGTGAGTCGCCAGGCCAGTTTGAACACCATCATCACCGCCATCACCGCGCCGGCTCGCGCGATCACCAGCCACAGGTCCGGCTGAGCCTTGCCGAACACCGCAAACACGGTTGTGAACAGGACGGGCAGCGGCTTCCAAGACGGGCCGCCGGTCGTCTGGAGGTCTATGTGCGCGATCTCCCGGCCCCACACCAGCCACGCCCATGGGTCGTAGCTCGGCGTGGACGGGACCAGCAGCGAGAGGGCGCCGATCGCCAGCGCGACGCCGCCAAGCCAGAAGTACAGCCGTCCCCCGCGCAGCCAATCGGGCAGCCCGCGAGTGCGCTCCGCGGCATCGAACGGGAGCGCCGGTGCAGTCAGCTCTGCGGTGGGAACAGACAAGTGGACCGGAAGATCGGGTTGTGCCGCGCTCGCAAGTTACCCACGGCGGCGGCAGACGCGGAAACGGCCCCCGCGCATCGGGCGCAGGGGCGTCGCGGGCATTCTAGACGCGCCTATTGCTGCACGCCCTGCGCCAGGCACGCCCCGATGCTGGCCAGCTCGCCGTCGGAGCCCTGGTTCGGATAGACCAGCGCGCTTCCGATCACCTCAGCCGGCTGGGCCTTGCCGTTGATCTGCGCTGCCTGGGCCACCGCCGGGCTGGCCGTGAACACGATCGTCGGGCCGGCCGGCGCAGAGCCAACCTGGAGCTGGGTCGGGCTGATCGCCTGGACCGGCAGGTGCGCGGCCTGCAGGCACCCGAGGTGATCGTGCATATCGGTCGCCGGGGCGTCCACCCGCCCGCGGCTGGCCAGCTTGGACGACCCGGCCGACGCGCTCGGCTGCACCTTGACCGCTCCGCCGCACCCGCCGACGATGAGCGCAATCAGGGCGAACGCGAGCAAGCGGGAGGTGAGAACTCTCCTTGGGGGCATGCGCCGAACAAAGGTAGAGGATCATTGCGACGGTGCTCGTCTACGGCGCTGTCAGCGGACCGCTTCCCAAGCTCGGGGTGGTGGCGGTCGCCCTTCTGGTCGCGGTGGCCATGCTCCACCGCGACACGCGCGTCCAGGCGCTCGCCATGCTCGGCGCGCTGGTGCTGGCGCCGGTGCTCTTGCTGGCCGACATCTGGCACTCGCCGCAGCTGAGCGTCGTCCACCGTCATCCGCTGGTGGCGGTCCTCGCCGCGGTCGTGGCGCTCGCCGCGGTGGCCGCCGCGGCGCTGGTGGTCGGGAGGCGGCCGGCGGTGCTGCCGTGCGCCGTGCTGGTTGCGCTCCCGTTCCGGATCCCGATCCAGGCCGGAGGGACGACATACAACCTGCTCGTGCCGCTGTACTTCGTGGTGGCGGCCGGCGCGCTCGCGTTCATCGTCACGGCCTTGCGGGGCGGCGCGAGCGCCGGACCCGCGAAACCGCGCGAGCCGGATGCCGGCCCCGGGTCCGCCGTCACGCCGGCCTGCTGGCTCGAGCGGCTGCTGGCCGCCTACGTCGTGCTGTACGCGCTGCAGGCGGCGTACTCGGTGAAGTTCGAGACGGCCCTCCAGCAGGTCGCGTTCTTCTATGTCCCGTTCGCGCTGGCCTTCTGCCTGCTGCGCCGGATCGACTGGTCGCCGCGGCTGACGCGGACCTGCCTCGGCCTCTTGGCCGGGCTGGCGGTCGTGTTCGCGATGGTCGGCTTCGTCGAGTACGCGACCAAGACCATCTTCCTGAACCCCAAGCTGATCGCCGCCAACCAGGAGCACGTGTACTTCACGGTCAACTCGGTGTTCTTCGACCCGAACATCTTCGGCCGGTTCCTGGCCCTCGTCATGGTCCTGCTCGGTGCCGTCCTGCTCTACGCGCGCCGGGAACGAACCCGCGTTGGGACCCTGGCCGTGCTGGCGATTCTGTGGGGCGGGCTCGTGCTGACGCTTTCGCGCTCCTCGCTGGGGGCGCTGCTGGTCGGGCTGGGCGTGCTGGCGGCGCTGCGCTGGCGGGTCGGCCGGGCGGTGCTGGTGGCCGCCGGCGTGGTCGCGCTGGCGGCGGTCGCGATCGCGATCTCGCCCACCACGTTCGGCCTGAACCAGGGACTGAACGGCGCCTCGAGCGGTCGCCCCGGCCTCGTGTCGGGCGGGCTGGGCCTGTTCAAGTCCCGCCCGATCTGGGGGTACGGGTCGGGGTCGTTCGAGAAGGAGTACGGCGCACGGCACCACGCGTTCGGCCAGACCACGTCAGCCTCCCACACGATCCCGATCACGATCGCCGCCGAGCAGGGTCTGATCGGAGAGCTCGTATACCTGGCGCTGGTGGTGGCGGCAGTCGTCACGCTGCTCCAGCGCGCCCGGCCGGATCCCGCCCGTGTGGCGATCGCGGCGGCGTTCGTCGCGCTCCTGTTCCACACATTGCTCTACGCCGACTTCCTCGAGGACCCGATCACGTGGACGCTGCTCGCGATCGGGGTGGCGCTCGCGCGCCGGCCGCCGCCGGCGCCGGTGCCGGCGATGCCCCGAGCCGGCGACCGCCGGCTCGAGCAGCAGCTTGCCTGAGAGGTCATCTCCAGGCCGGAACTTCCCTCAGGCCGTCAGGCTTGAGACAATCCGCACGTGACTTCGCTTCTCGATGCGGGTAGGATCGCGGGCACGTGACTTGGGGACTCATCTGGTTGATGCTCGCCCTGAAGATCCCCCTGGCAGGGCTGATCTACATCGTGTGGTGGGCGATCAAGCAGGAACCGGACGAGGCGTCGTCCTCGGACGACGACGGCGGCATCCGCCGCCACCCGCGCCACCCGCGCACCCCCTTCCCCCGCCACCCGCGGCGCGGCCCCCATGGCGACCCGGCGCCGCTGCCGCCGCCCCGGGTGCGCGCCGCCCGCAGCCGGATCCGCACCGTCGAGCGCTGACCGCGCCACCGTCCCCAGCCGCATAACACGTCACGCCGGCGCCCAGGGCGGCAGCGTGACGAGTCATGCGTCTGAGGCGCGCGTAGCTCGTCACGCGTTCTCGGCTGGGCCTGCTGTGACGTGTTATCCGCGTCCGCGCCACCGCGCAGGTCCGCCGGCGCTGGCAGACTTCCGACCAATGAGCGCGCTCGTCTCCGTCCTCTCCGACGCGACGATCATCGAGCTGGTCGAGACCGGCCGGATCCGGATCGATCCGTGGGATCCCGGCCTGGTGCAGCCGGCCAGCGTCGACCTGCGGCTCGGCGATTCGTTTCGGGTCTTCCACAACCACCGCGCCTCGGCCATCGACCTGCGCGAGCCGCCGTCCGGCCTGACCGAGGAGGTCAGCATCGAGCCGGACGAGTCGTTCGTGATCCACCCGGGTGAGTTCTGCCTGGGCCGGACGCTCGAGTGGGTCGAGCTCCCCGACGACATCGTGGCGCGGATCGAAGGCAAGTCGAGCATCGGCCGGCTGGGGCTGATCGTCCACGCCACCGCCGGCTTCTGCGACCCCGGCTGGCGGGGAACCCTGACGCTCGAGCTGAACAACCTCACCCGGGTCCCGATCAAGCTGTACCCCGGCCTCCCGATCGCACAGCTGTCGTTCATGGCGCTCGACCGGCCTGCGCTTCGGCCCTACGGCAGCCCCGAGCTCGGCAGCCACTACCAGGGCCAGCGGGCGGCGACCGAGAGCCGCTACGAGGGGCTGCGCGCAGCCAAGTCCCCCGGCGCAGCGAACTCCGAGCCCATCGAGTAGGCTCGCGCGTCGTGTTCACGCTGTTGCTGGCCGCCGGCGAACCCTCCAAGGTCCCGTTCTACGTCGCCGGCGGGCTTCTGGTGATCTGGGCGGTGGCCCTGGCGGGGGTCGGGCTGACCCGGCCGGCCTTCCCGTACAACCAGCGCGGCGCCCGTGGCGTGATGCTCGTCACCTTCGTCTTGATGCTGTTGGCCATGGCGATGGCCGTGATCACCAGCGCCTTCCCGAAGTAGTCGCCTCAGAGCGCGAAACGGCCGGGGCCGGCCCGCGCGCAGGACCAGCGTCCCCCCGGCCCCGTTCGGGTACTAAATTCAATGGTGGTGCCCTGGCCACGCCCCCGGCCGGTGGACCGCCCGGCAACCGCGTGAGAAGGAGCGCCATGACGACAGAGACGCAGCAACGGGACGGCGCCGGCGCAGCGACGGCGAGCGAGACCCTGACAGTCACCGACAACCGGACCGGGAAGCAGTACGAGATTCCGGTCGAGGACGGCACGATCCGCGCCACCGAGCTGCGCAACATCAAGGTCGACGACGACGACTTCGGCTTGATGTCCTACGACCCGGCCTACATGGCCACCGCGTCGTGTCGCTCGGCGATCACGTTCATCGACGGCGAGAAGGGCATCCTCGAGTACAGGGGCTATCCGATCGAACAGCTGGCGGAGCGCTCGAGCTACCTCGAGGTGGCGTATCTGCTGATCCACGGCGAGCTGCCCAGCCAGCAGCAGCTCGACGAGTGGACGCACCAGATCACGATCCACACCTTCGTGCACGAGAACGTCAAGGAGTTCATGCAGGGCTTCCGCTACGACGCGCACCCGATGGGCATGCTGCTCGCCTCGGTCGGTGCCCTGTCCACGTTCTATCCCGAGGCGAGCCAGATCAAGGATCCAGACATCCGCTACATCCAGGTCATCCGGCTGCTGGCCAAGATGCCGACGCTGGCCGCGTTCTCCTTCCGCCACAACCAGGGCAAGCCCTACGTCTATCCGGACAACGAGCTGTCCTACCCGGGCAACTTCCTCTCGATGATCTACAAGATGACCGAGATCCGCTACGAGCCGGACCCGCGGCTCGAGCACGCCCTCGACGTTCTGTTCATCCTCCATGCCGACCACGAGCAGAACTGCTCCACCAGCGCGGTGCGCAGCGTCGGCTCGAGCCAAGTCGATCCCTATTCCGCGGTGGCGGCCGGTGTCGCTGCGCTGTACGGGCCGCTGCACGGCGGCGCCAACGAGGCGGCCCTGCGGATGCTCCGCCGCATCGAGAACAAGGACAACATCCCCGACTTCGTCAAGGGGGTCAAGGACGGCAAGGAGCGGTTGATGGGCTTCGGCCACCGGGTCTACAAGAACTACGACCCGCGGGCCAAGATCATCAAGAAGGCAGCCGACGAGGTGCTCGAGGTAACCGGCACCAATCCGCTCCTCGATATCGCGCTCGAGCTCGAGAAGATCGCGCTCGAGGACGAGTACTTCATCGACCGCAAGCTCTATCCGAACGTCGACTTCTACTCCGGCCTCATCTACGAGGCGCTGGGCATGCCGATGGAGATGTTCCCGGTGCTGTTCGCGATCGGGCGGACCAGCGGCTGGATCGCCCAGTGGCTCGAGATGATCGACGACAAGGAGCAGAAGATTGCCCGGCCGCGCCAGATCTACACCGGTTCGCGGGGCCGGGATTACGTCACGATGGATCAGCGGGCCTGACCAGTAGCCGCCTGGACGCTCACGATCAGGGCCGGTTCCCGCGTCGAACGGCTGCGGTTCGATGCGCTGGAGCCGGCGCTGGCCGCCCTCGAGTTCCGGGCGGCCGAACTGGCCGAGGCGACCGCGAACACGCCGGCAGAAACGAGGCTGCGACGCTACAGCGCCGAGCAGCAGGTGGTGGCCCGGCTCGAGCTCTCAGGTCCTGAGCGCCGCCTGGCCAAGGTCCACGCCGGCGTCGATGTCCACGGCGACGGCAGCACCAAGGCCTACACCGGGCGGGTGCGCCGGCGAGCCATCGAACCGGCGCAGGGCGAGGACGGGGTCGCGGGCCTCCGCCGGGCGCTCGGCAACCGCTGAGGCCCTCGTTGGGGGCCCGGCGCTCGGGTATCGTTTTCCGTCCTGATGAGCAGTCCCTTATCGATATTGCGCTTCGTGGTGCGGCCGATCGGCTACCTCGCGTTCGTGCTCGCCCTCGCGGCGCTCTCCACCGCCGCCAAGGTGCTCGGCGAGCGCGACGAGCTCGGCTACTTCACCGACCGGCTCGCCCGCACGCTGTGGCGCTATCCCGAGGTCACCCGACGCGGTGTCCAGATGGCGTGGTGCGTGTGGGCGCTCGCGTTCGTGATCGCGCTGCCCCCGCTGGACCCGCTGTCTACCCCGTGGGACGAGGCTGTGCTTGGGGCCGCTGCGATGATCGTGCTTTGGCGCCGGCTTGCCGGCGCGCACCGAGCCGAGCGTTGAGGTTCTCGAGCGCCTGCTCGAGACCGACTTCGGCCGGATCGAGCTCGCGCATGGCGGCAGCCAGCCGGTACTCGGCGAAGTAGTCCGGGTCGACGTCGCATGCGGCGGCGATCAACTCCATCGCCCGCATCGACGGCTTGTCGTGCCCGTTGGCCAGCATGTTGATGTGAGCGTGGGTGATGCCCTTGCCGTCGAGCTTGCGCGTCGCCTCGGCGAGGCCACGGTAGGTGAGCGAGCGCGCGTCCATCAGCGCTCGTAGCGACTCTCCAAAGGGTTTGGTGCTCGGGCTGTTCATCGCGGTTGGCTGGGAGGGCAGACTAGCGCCCGCCAAGGTCGAGGTGACACGATGACCTTGACAGGCACCGGGGTCGCTTGGTAGGTTACCTAACAATGTAGCGGCACGCAAGCCCTAAATGGACCGGCGGCTACATGCTCTTGCGCAGGCGTAGACCGGCAGGCATGCGCAAGGGGTTATGCCGGGCCGAGCCTCGACCCTCGCCCAGGGGGGCAGACGCCTCCTGTATGCGCGGGGGGCGCTCGGCCCGGCTTTTTCTTTTCTCGCCGGGCGCAGGAGTTACAGCACCAGCATGGCTCCGTGCACGCGAAGCCAGTGCACGTGCTCGCGGTAGCCCGGGCTGCGGCTCGCCAGCAGGCGCCAGAAGCGCGAGGAGTGATCCATGACCTCGAGGTGGCAGACCTCGTGCCAGATCACGTAGTCGAGCACCTCCTCGGGCGCAAGCAACAACCGCCAGTTGAAGCTCATCGCGCCGCCCTGCGAGCAACTCGCCCACCGGGTCCGCTGCCCGCGGATCGTCAACCGGGAGTAGGACGTGCCGACGAGCGAGCAGGCGTGGTCCAGGCGGGGCTTGATCTCGGTGCGCGCCGCTCGTCGGTACCAGCGCTCGAGCGCCCGCACCCGCTCCTCACCCGACGGCACGAGCAGCGTGTCGCCCCGCCGCGCCACGCGGGTCCGCCCCGGGAAATCGGTCACGAGCGCGAGCTTCCGCCCCAGATAGGGGACGTTGTCGCCCCGCGCCGCCACCGCGGCCCGCGTTCCGGCCACCTCGGCCATCCGTCGCTCGATCCAGGGCCGCAGCTCGCGGATGGCCGCCGACGCCTCTCGCTCCGGGGCCCGCCGGGGCAGCACGACCTCGACCCCGCGCACGGCGTCGACGGTCACCCGGACTCGCCGTGCCCGGTCCGAGCGGCGCACCTTGTAGACGACCTCTTCCACGGCGCGACAGAGTACGGTCAGCGGCGGCGAACCTGGTGGACGACCTTTTCCACGCCGCAAGGGTACGGTCCGCTTGCGACATGAGCGCCTTCCCCCGCCTCACCGACCCGCTGACCGACGGGAAGGTCGTCCTGCGCGACTACGCCGAGCGGGACATTCCGGAGATCCTCATCGCCTACCAGGACGATCCCCGGCTGCACCACCTCACCGGCGAGCATCGTCCACCGAGCGGGGCGGAGCTGGGCAGTCGCGCCGAGCGCGAGCCCGCCGCCCGCGCCGCCGGCCAGCACGCGACGCTCACGATCCTCGAGCCGGGTTCCGACACCTGCCTGGGCCAGATCCGAGTCGAGGCCGACGACTCAGATCACGCGCGCGCCGAGCTCACGAGCTGGCTGGTGCCGCAGGCCCGCGGCCGCGGACTCGGTCGCAACGCGTTGCGGCTGGCCGGCGAGTGGCTGCTCACCACCGTCGGGCTGGCCCGCGTCGAGCTGCTGGCCGAGCCCGGCAACGTGGCGGCAATCCGCGCGGCGCAGGCGGCCGGGTTCACACGCGAGGGCGTCCTGCGCGAATATCGGCGTTGGCGCGGAAACGGGATCGACATGGTCATCCTGTCCCTGATCCCGGCCGACCTCGATTCATGACCCGAGCCGACGATCCCCGATGACGACCCCGTACTGGCGCGTCAAGCTTCCCCCGGGTGTCCGGTCACCCTTCGAGGTGTACGTCAACGGCGTGCGCCAGGAGCTCGGTAGCGACTACCGGGTCTCGGAGGGCGAGCTGCTGTTCGAGCGCGAGCTCATCCGCCAGCGGCTCGGCGTCAGGGCCTGGCTGCTCGGCTTCTGGGGCATCGGGACCTACAAGCGCAACGACGAGATCGACATCCGCTACGAAGTCGACGGCCAGCCGCAGGTCGCGCACATCACCGAGATCGTCCCGCCACCGGGCAGCGACTGAGTTCGGGGCCACCATGGCCCTCACACCTCAGTCGGTCCGGACGACCTCCCGTCGGACCCACGGCCGCAAGAGCCTCAGAGCGGCCAGGATCGCCCGCGTCGCCGGTGAGCGGTTGAGCGTGTAGAAGTGGATCCCCGGGGCGCCCCGCGCGAGCAGCTCCGCGCACTGCAGGGTCGCGTACGACACCCCCAGCTCGAGCACCGCGTCGGGGCAGTGCGCCCGCGACTCGAGCTGCTCGAGCAGCGCGGTCGGGATCCCCGCGCCGCACATATCGGTGAACCGCTTGATCTGGCCCACATCGGTGATCGGCATGATCCCCGGGATGATCGGGACCTCGATCCCGGCCGCGCGGGCCTCCTCGACGAACCGGAAGTAGGCGTCGTTGTCGAAGAACAGCTGGGTGATCAGGAACGAGACCCCGCTGTCCACCTTCTGCTTCAAGAAGCGCAGATCGCTTGCCATGTCCACCGCCTCGGGGTGGACCTCGGGGAACGCCGCCGCCCCCACGCACACGGGATAGCGCGAGGCGATCAAGGAAGCCAGCTCGCTGGAGTAGCGCAGCCCGTCCGGATGCGGGCGCCAACCAGCCGAGCCCTGCGGCGGATCCCCGCGCAACGCGAGCACGTTCTCGATCCCGGCTTCGACGAGGCTGTCCAGGATCACGCAGAGCTCGTCGCGGCTGGCGCCCACGCAGCTGAGGTGCGCCATCGCCTCGATGCCGAGGTCCTGCTTGATCCACTTCGTGAGCTCGAGTGTGAGGCCGCGGGTCGAGCCGCCCGCTCCGTAGGTCACCGAGACGAAGTCCGGCTCGAGTTCGCGCAGCGTCCCGAGCGTCTCGCGGAGCTTCTCAGCTCCCTCCTCGGTCTTGGGCGGGAAGAACTCGAACGAGAAGACCGGCTCGTGCCCCCTGGCCAGGATCTCATCGATTCGCATGGTCGCGCACTGTACCAACCTTGACAAGATCATGTCAAGGTTTTGTTCGCCTATTTCGACAATGCCCAGCGTTCGGCGCCCGAATCGGGCTCGCGCACGACCCGGCCCAGACGCGAGAGATGCTGCAGGTAGCACAGGGTCTCGGGCAGCCACCAGCCAGCGTTGGTCTCGCTCAACGGCTCCTCGTGCAGCGCGGGCGTGATCTCCACGGCCGTCCGCGGCCCCGAGCTCAGCGTCGCCAGCACGGCGTCCAGCCGCGAGCCAACCAGCCGGCGGTTGCTCTCGATGTGGCCGTGCACGTCGAGGAACGGCTTGCCGTGCCCGGAGAGCGCCAGCCGCGCGTCCAACTCGTCGACCGTGTCCAACGAGGTCAGGAACTCGCCGATCGGATCGGGCGTCCAGCCGTAGTCGAAGTACAGCGAGATGCGCCCGAGGACGTGATCGCCCGAGATCAGCAGTCGTCGCTCCGGCTGGAACAGGCAGACGTGCGACGGTGCGTGGCCCGGGGTCTCGTACACGTGCCAGACACCCAGGTCGCTGTCGAGCGAAACCCCCGCAACCAGGTCGCGATCTGGCTCGATCACCCGTGCGATCCCGGACGGGCTCCCGCGCGCCTGCTCGGCGTAGCGCTCCAGCGCCGACTCCGGCACGCCGCTCTGGCGGCCCACCTCGAGTCGCCGCGCGAGTACCGCATCCGGGTCGGTGGCGTGCGCGAAGCCGTGCTCGTGGTTGGGGTGCATCCACATCTCGGCCCCGGTCCGGTCGCAGATGGTCGCCGCCTGACCCCAGTGGTCGGCGTGCGCGTGCGTGCAAATGACCAGATCGACCGCGTCCACGTCGAGCCCCACCTGGCCGAACGCCCGCTCGAGGTCGGCCATCGACCCCGGCTCGTGCATCCCGGTGTCGACGAGGACCACGCCCTCACCGCGGGCGATCGCCCACGCGTTGCAATGCGGCACGCCGGCGAACGGCAGCGGCAGCCGCAGGCGCCACAGGCCGGGAATCACCCGCTCTCCACGCCCGAGCTCACGTCTGCGCGGCATCCGGCGGCGAACCCTAGACTGCGGCGCGCGGATGTCCAGCGCAGACGTGGCCAGGCGGTACTTCGAGGCGATCGCAGCGTTCGACCTCGACGCAGCGGTCGCCATGTGGGCGCCCGGCGGGATCGAGCGCGTCGTCGGGCAGCGCGAGCTGAGAGCGCCGGACGGTGTCCGGGAGCTCCAACAGGAGCTGCGCCGCGCGTTCCCCGACCTCCACTGGGAGGTCGTCGACGTGATCGGCTCGGACAGCTCCGACCGCGTCGCCGTCCGCTGGCGTGCGAGCGGCACCTTCGCCGGTCCGGGCGACTTTCAGGGCTTCGTGGCCAACGGCGCGCACCTCGCGATGGAGGGCTGCGACGTCCTGACGATCAACCCCGAGGGCAAGATCGAGCGCCTTGACGCGTATCTCGACAGCGGCGACGTGGCCCGCCAGCTGGGCGTCCTCCCGCCGGCCGGCTCGCGGGCGGAGAGCCGCCTGACCCAGCTGGCCAACGCGCGAACCAAGGCGCGTGCCTGGATCCATGGCTCCGAACCGGAACGGATCGCCGAGGGCGTGTGGCTCGTCCGAGGCGGCATCCCCAGGGTCATGAACGTGTACCTGATCGAGGACGACGGCGGGGTCACCGTGTTCGACGCCGGCAGCTCGGACATGGCGGCGCCGCTGGCCGCCGTCACCGCCCGCCTCGGCGGGATCAAGCGAGTCGTGCTGGGTCACGCAGACGCCGATCACCGCGGCGCAGCGCCCGGCCTGAACGCGCCCGTCTACTGCCACCCGGCCGAGCGCGAGGCCGCGCAGTCGCCCGAGCCCTACCGCGACTACTGGGACCGCTCCAAGCTCGACGCTCGCGGGCGCACCGTGCTGTGGCGGCTGATCGCCACCTGGGACGGCGGCCCCGTCGAGATCGCGGGGACGCTGACCGAGGGCGACTGCATAGCCGGCTTCGACGTCGTCCACCTGCCCGGCCACGCCCCCGGGCTGATCGCCCTGTTCCGCTCGTCCGACCGCCTCGCGCTCGTGTCCGACACGATCTACACGCTCGACCCACAGAGCGGGCGCAAGGAACCGGCCCACGTCCCGCACTCGGCCTTCAACCAGGACACCGAGCAGGCCCGCGCCTCGATCGGCAAGCTGGCCGCGCTCGATCCCGCCACCGTCTGGTCCGGCCACGCCGACCCGGTCACCGGAGACGTCACCTCCGCGCTCGAGCGTGCCGCGGCCGCCCCGGCCTGACCACGCCAGACACGTGGCCAAGCAGCGAAAGCAAAAGCGCGAGAAGCTCGTCGCCCCGCCCTCGGAGTACCGCGACGCCGAGGGCAACGTGCTCACGCTGCGCGGCTCGCTCACCCCCGGCTCACGTCGGCAGTACGCCGAGATCCTGGCCGGTGGCCTGAACCAGGAGGACTCCTGGCAGCGCGCCACCGAGCTGCTGTTCGAGCGCCTCGCCGTGTCGTGGACGATCTCGGGTCTCGAGATCACCCGCCAGAAGGAGCTACTCGGCCGCTACCGCATGGCCACCGCCGACGAGCGCCGGTTCGTGCGCGATGTCCTGCGCGAACACACCGCCGAGCACTTCCCGGAGCTCCAGGCACCGTGATCCCCGACCCCGACGCCTTCGCCGACCTGGTGTGCGACTGGTGCCTCGACGTGCACGAGCGCGACCAGGTCATGATCGTGACCAGCCCGCTCGCCGCACCGCTCCTCCGAGCGCTCAACCGCGCGATCGTCGTCCGGAAGGCCTGGCCGGCACTGCGCGTCTCGCCGCCCGGCGTGACCGAAGACTTCTACAGGCTGGCCGGCGAGGAGCAACTCGACGGCTTCGCACCCGTCGAACTGGCCGAGATCGAGGCGATCGACTCGCATCTGTACATCGACGCACCGCACAACGTCCGCGCACTGGCGGGCGTCGACCCGAGCGTGATCGCTCGCGCGGCTCGCGGCCGAGCGCCCATCCGCGACGTGCGGATGTCGAAGCGCTGGTGCGGCACGCTGTGGCCGACTTCCGCGCTCGCCCAGCAGGCGGGCATGGGCGACGATGACTTCGCCGCGTTCGTCAACCGCGCTCTGTTCCTCGACCGCCCGGACCCGGCAGCGGCCTGGCGCGAGCTGAACGATCGCCAGCAACGCGTGGTCGACCGGCTGAACACGGCGAAGACCATCCGCATCGAGGCCGACGGCACCGACCTCACCCTCCGCGTCGACGGCCGCACCTGGATCAACTCCAACGGCCGTCGCAACATGCCGAGCGGCGAGGTGTTCACCGGCCCGCTCGAGGACTCGGCCACCGGCACGATCCGCTTCACGATCCCCTCGAGTCCGCGTGGCGTGCTCGTCGAGGATGTGACGCTCACCTTCGAGGACGGAAAGGTCACGACGGCCACCGCCGCCCGCGGCCAGGCCTACCTGGACGCGGCTCTCGCCACCGACCCCGGCGCGTGCTTCCTGGGCGAGATCGGGATCGGCACCAACGCCGGCATCGACCGGCCCACCGGCTCGATCCTGCTCGACGAGAAGATGGCCGGCACCGTGCACCTGGCCCTCGGCCGCTCCTATCCGGAGACCGGCGGGCGCAACGAGTCAGCCCTGCACTGGGATCTGATCTGCGATCTCCGCGCCGGCGGCCGGCTGACCGCCGACGGGGAGACCGTGGACATCGGCTAGATGCCTACCGCGTCCGCTCCAGCCAGAACTTCTGGTTGGAGTGGTCCTGCGAGGACTGGCTGTTGGCCGAGATGTCGAACACGACCGGCTGGCCGACCGGGAACGTCTGCCCCTTGTCGGTCATGCACCCGGTCACGTCGACGGTGAAGCTGATCGTGTTGGCCGCGCTGGCCGGCTGATCGGCGGCCGAGTCGACCAGCATGCCCGAGCCCGGAGGCGAACGGAACTGGCTGGTGGACGAGGCACCGTCGGAGTTGGCCAGGGTGGAGGAGAGGTTGGAGTAGTCGGCGGTGGAGCACTGCGGCGAGACCGCCTGCCCGACCGTGGTCTGGCCCGGAGCCTGCGGCGAGACCGAGTCGAAGGCGTACCACAGGTTGCCCAGGTCCATGAACGCCGGCTCACCGGCGCCGGCGATCCCGGTCCGCTGCGGACGGTCGACGGTGAACGTGACGCGCACATGGCCGTCCGGCCCCGGCGCCACCTTGATCGGGTTGTTCGGGCCGCCCAGACCCGAGCTGTCCGGGTAGGAGATCGTCGCCGAGTCGCCCTGGCCGTCGTCGTATGAGGCGATGGCCGGCACGGTGTTGAACACGAACTCGATCGTGGTCGGCGTCTGGGTGGTGGTGGCGCCGCTCGTGGCCTCCTCGGTGATCACGTCGCCCGAGCCGATCTGCGAGCTGGTCGCGTTCGGGAACAGGCTGAACTCCTGGTTGCCGCCCTGCGTCAGCGTGCCGAGCAGCCCGTTCGGCGTGTCCGGCCCGATCACCTCGCCGAAGCCCGTCGTGGGGTCGAGCGAGCCGCCCGGGAAGGCGACCGTCGGGTAGAGACCCTGATTCGCGAGCAGGCCCTCCTCGGCGGCCTGACCCGTCCCGCCCTCGGAGCAGAAGGTCAGGCCGTTGCAGTCGAGCTCGAGCTTGTCGGCCGCGGGGAGGCCCACCAGCTTGAGGTTCAGGTTCTTCTGCAGGGCGGCGTCGATCTCGGCCTGCGAGACGCCCGCGGCGTCCGCGTTGATCGTCTGGTCGATCGGCAGGAACAGCTGGCTCATCCAGCTCGAGCCGGCGCCCGGGCCGCCGATCGGCGGTCCGGCATCCGCCATGCGCGCACCCAGTCCAGCGCGGCGCGGGGCCAGCGCGTCGATCACGCCGTTGCCGTTCGACGCGATGTCGAACACGTTGGGAATCCCGCTGCGGTCGCTGTCGCCGCCGGGACCGGAGGGACCGGTGCCCTTGGTCGGCGACTTCACCAGCCCGAAGTTGCGGCCGTTGCCGATCGGCACGCCGTGGCTGGCCCAGGCCCAGCGCGAGCGCACGAGCGACGCGGCGGCCAGACGATGGACGACGTGCGCATATCCGCGCGTCGCCACCACGTCGATCGCGCCCAGCGCGACCCCGCCGTGAAGGCCCACGATCACCTTGTGCCCACCAGCGTCGCCGGCAACGACCACGGGCCCGGCGTACAGGCCGCGCGAGTTGATCAGCTGAAGCGTGTACTGCGGCGCGGGCGGGCGCAGCGAGAACGACCGCGCCTTGGTCCAGACCATCTTGCCGTTGGTCCCCAGCGCCACGACCGTGTAGCCGCTCGCGTTCAGGTGCCCGGTGACGAGCTTGCCGCTCCGATGAGCGCCGGCATGGCGGTGGTGGTGCTGCGGCGCGGCGCCGGCGGCGGTGGCGCCTGCGCTGACGAGTACCGCTGAGCTGGTCAGCGAGATCAGCGCACGTTTGGTCCTGGACACGAGTTCGTGGATCCCTTCTGGTGGAGGCGTTCGAGTAGGGGCGCACACGCGCCCGGATGGTTCGCCTGGTTCTCGGCCCCCCGTCGCAGGTCTTTAGCGTCACGGTGCGGTCCGGGACGCATCGACAAGCCGTCCATGTTTCTCCGCTGGTCAGCTTGCGGACCACCGGGTCACAGAACGCCGGATCGCTGCCGATCGAGTCCAGAGCGCTGGCCGGTGCCGCCAAGCTGGTGCGCTCGAGCCACGAACGTTTCGACGGCGCCGGCTACCCCGATGGCCTGAGCGGCGAGCAGATCCCCCTCGGCGCGCGAATCATCTTCGTGTGCGACGCGTTCGACGCGATGAGGAGCCGGCGTCCCTACAGCACTCCGATGACCTCGGACGCCGCACTCGCCGAGCTGCGCCGCTGCGCGGGATCCCAGTTCGACCCGGATGTGGTCGAAGCCTTCGGCGCCGTCGTGCACTCGCGCGGCGCCGCCGATGATGCGCAACTGGCCGTCGCCTAACTGACCGCTTACACCGCGTAAACGACCATCGCGCCCCGGTGCAGTAGCTTCCGGTTCCGAGATGCGCCGAACCAAGATCGTTGCCACGGTCGGACCCGCCTGCCGGGACCTGGAGACGCTCACCCGTATGGCCGAGGCCGGCATGGACGTGGCGCGGCTGAACTTCTCCCACGGCGACCGGGAGATGCACGCCGAGAACGCCGATCTCGTCCGCCGCGCCGCCTCCGCGGCCGGCCGCCAGGTGGCCATCCTCCAGGACCTCCCGGGCCCGAAGATCCGCATCGGCCAGCTCGAGGACGGCACCGTCGAGCTCAAGCCGGGCGAGAAGCTCGTGCTCCTGTGCGGGGACAACGGTCACGTCGGCAACGGCGAGCGGATGTCCGTCTCATGGAAGGGCCTGGCCGCCGCGGTCGACCCCGAGGACATCATCTATCTGGCCGACGGCGCGATCCGGTTGCGCGTCCAGACCGTGCGCGAGGGCGACGGCGAGGTCGAGACCGCGGTCGAGATCGGAGGCAGCGTGAGCACGCGCCAGGGTCTCAACATCCCGGGCTCCACGCGCGGGCTGCCCGCCGTCCCCGAGGAGGACCTCGACATGCTGCGCTTCGGCGAGTCGATCGGGGTCGACCTGGTGGCCCTGTCGTTCGTCCGCACGGCCGAGGACGTGACCAGCGTGCGCCGGCATACCCGCCTGCCGCTGATCGCCAAGATCGAGAAGCCGCAGGCGGTCGACTCGGCCGAGGAGATCATCCGCGCCGCCGACTGCGTGATGGTCGCGCGCGGCGACCTCGGGATCGAGCTTCCGATCGAGGACGTGCCGATCGTCCAGAAGCAGCTGCTGCGGACCGCCGGCAAGCTGGCCCGGCCGGCGATCACCGCCACCCAGATGCTCGACTCGATGGTCAACTCCTCGCGTCCCACCCGGGCCGAGGTGGCCGACGTGGCCAACGCGATCCTCGACGGCACCGACGCCGTGATGCTCTCCCAGGAGACGGCGATCGGCTCCTACCCGGTCGGCGCGGTCGAGATGATGGCCGCGGTCGCCGAGCGCACCGAGCACACGCTGCCCTACCGCACGTGGAACGAGGAGCGCGTCCGGCGCGACGCCCGCGACCCCGCCTACACGATCGCCTACGGCGCCTGCGCCGCCGCGCGCGACCTGCACCTGGCCGCGCTGGTCGTGCCGACGCTGTCGGGCCGCTCGGCGCGGCTGATCTCCGCCCACCGCCCCCAGGTCCCGATCTACGTCCTGTCCCCGGGCAAGGAGACCGTGCGCCGCTGCAGCCTGATGTGGGGCGTGCAGGCGGCCTCGATGCGCCGGCACGAGGTGACCGAGGCGCTGATCGCCGACGCCGCCCGCCGCGTCGTCGAGCTGGGCTGGGTGAAGTCGGGCGCGCGCGTGGGGATCACCGCCGGCCTGCCATCCGGCCGCCCCGGAACCACCAGCCTGTTCCAGATCCAGCGGGTTTGATTGGGCCGCGCGCCGGCGCCGCGCGCGGCGACGGTCCCGGCGGCCCGGGCGCGCGGCGTCCATGGGGCCAACGAGGGCCCGTCCGGTCCCGTGCCGCATTGCCCCGGGGCCGGTGGGTCGAATGGCGGGTTACTCGCGCAACGCCGCGCGACGCGCGTAGAACTGCGCCTCGGCCTCACCCAGATCGGTCGCCGGCGGGTCGTCGTAGAACCACTCCCGGGCGATCCGGTGGAAGTTCCCGCGCGCGTGCAACTGGGCCAGCACGGCGAGCGTGAGCACCTCCATGCGCCGGCCGAAGATGTGGTCGGGCGGCGCGGACTCGTGGCGCAGCTGCCCGAAGTACTCCGAGCGCGGGTCGCTCATGTCGATCAGGACCTGGGTGGCGTACTCGGGCGTGAGCTCGGTGTCCTGGTCGACCGTGTACCACGAGGTGGCGGCGCGGAAGTGGGCGAGCACCCGCTGGGGATCGAACTTGTCGGGCTCGGGGAAGAAGCCGACCTCGGTGCCCAGGCGCATGATCGAGTCGGTGTCGCCCTCGACGATCGCGCGCGCCACCTGCATCTCGAGATCGACGGCGCCCGGCGGCATCCGCTTGAACAGCCCGAAGTCGAAGAACACCATCCGCCCGTCATCGAGCAGCATCGAGTTGCCGGGATGCGGGTCCCCCGAGAACTGCTGGTGGCGGTACAGGCACCCGAAGTAGAACCGGTAGAGGATCTCGCCGATCCGGTCGCGCTCCTCCTGCGGGTAGCCCTTTAGCTCCTCGAAGCCGGTGCCGCTGATGAACTCCGAGACCATCACCCGCTCCCGGGACAGGGATGTGATCACGTCCGGCACCACGATGAACGGGTGGCCGCGGAAGATGCGCGCCATCGTGCGCTGGTTCTGCGCCTCGAGCTCGTAGTCGAGCTCGTCGTGGATGCGCTCGGAGATCTCGCGGCCGATCGCCGCGGGGTCGAGCCCGGGGGCGATGCGCTTGGCGAGCCGCAGGATCAGGCCGAGGTTCTGCATGTCCGAGCGCACCGCCGCCGCCACGCCCGGGTACTGGACCTTGACCGCGACCTCGCGGCCGTCCTGCAGCCGGGCGCGGTACACCTGGCCGATCGACGCCGCCGCCACCGGCTCCTCGTCGAACTCGGCGAACACCTCCTTGAGCGGTTCCTCGAGCTCCTGCTCGATCACCTTGCGCATGTCCTTGAAGGAGACCTTGGGCGCCGCGTCGCGCAGCGCGGCCAGCTTGCGCTGGAAATCGTCGCGGTACTCCTCGGGGACCAGTCCGACGTCGAGGAACGACAGCACCTGCCCGACCTTCATCGCCGCGCCCTTCATCGTCCCCAGCGCGGCCACGATCTGCTCCGCCGCCTCGAGCTGGCGCTTCTCGAGGGCAACCTTGCGTTGCTCACCCGACCGGGTGACGTTGGCCGCGCGGGTGCCCGCCTGTCGGATCGCCTGCCCCGCGGCCAACCCGCCGATCCTGGCGGTGCGCCCCACGCGCGAGGTGGGGATCTTGTCCTTCGGCACTGTTTCTAGATGCTAGCTGGGGGGCGGTTGCGCACGACTCACATGCGCAGATAGGAAGCGCCGTTGACGTCGAGCACCGCGCCGCTGGCCAGCTCGGCTTCCGGCGAGGCGAGGTAGTGCACGGCGGCCGCGATCTCCTCGGCCGTCGCCACGCGGCCGAGCGGGCTCTCGGCCCGCCGGCGCCGGCCGCTCTCTCCCTCGAGCTCGGCCGCCGCCATCTCGGTCTCCACGAAGCCGGGCGCGACCGCGGTGACCGAGATCCGCCGATCGCCGAGCGCGCGGGCCAGCGACTGCCCGAACGCGATCAGCCCCGCCTTGCTCGCGCCGTAGGCCGGATGGTTGGGCTCGCCCCGAAACGCCCCGCGCGAGGACACGTTGACGATGCGCCCGCCGTCGCCCATGTGGCGCAGCGCGCACCAGGTGACGTTGGCGGCTCCGACCAGGTTCACGCCCAGCGTGTGGGCCCACGCCGCCTGCCATTCCTCATAGCTCGTGTCGCTGGCGGCGTGGGGCTCGAACACGCCTGCGTTGTTGACCAGCACGTCGATCGCGCCGAGCGCGCCCGCCACCTCGTCGACCATGCGCCGGACCTCCTCCGGATCGGCCAGGTTGGCGCCCGCCACCACGTGCCCCTCGCCGGGCAGCGTCTCGCGCACGTGCATGGCCGCGTCGCGGCGCGACCCGTAGTGCACACCGACGCGATCGCCGGAGGCGGCGAACGCGCGGGCGACGGCCGCGCCGATGCCGCGAGAGGCCCCGGTAACCAGAACGGCCCGGCCGGCCACCGCTACCGGCCGGGCTGGACGCGCGAGCCCGGGACGATGTCGTCCGAGCCGTCGGGCCAGCGGACCCAGGCCTTGTGGCCGCCGTCGTAGTCGTCGCCGAGCAGGATCAGCGTGGCCGGCTCGCCGAGCGCCGTGCACGGCTCGTCTCCTTCGGGATCCAGCCCGCGCCAGATGCGCACGAACCGGTTGTGCTCGAGCTCGCCGGCCACCGTGGTCGGGTCGGTGTGACCCGGGTGGATCCGCGTCGCACCCGGGAGCTTCAGGAGCTTGTCCATGATCGAGGACTTGATGTCGGCGAAGCCGGTGCTGCCGGGGGCGTGCACTCCGCCCACCGAGCCCTTGAACAGCGTGTCGCCGGTGAACACGTCACTCCCGTTGATCAGCAGCGACAGCATCCCGGCCGTGTGCCCGGGGGTGTGAATCGGCTCGATCGTCAGTGCGCCGCTCTCGAGGGCTTCTCCCGGCGCCATCGTCCCGGTGGCGGCCGCGACCTGCCCGCGTTCGAGCTCATGGATCAGCACCGGCGTTCCAGGGTGGCGCGCCAGCACCTTGTCGACCTCGGAGATGTGGTCGTGATGGTGGTGGGTGAGCAGGATGTGGGTGAGCTTGAACTGCCCCCGGTCCAGGAACTCCAGCAGCGGCTCGACCGGTCCGCCGGCATCGATCATCACCGCATGGCCACCCGGCTCGTCGGCCACCACGTAGGTGTTCGACAGGTAGTCGTCGTTCATCGAGCGCTCGACGATCACACCGCGCAGCCTACTCGTTGGCCAGCGCCGTAGGATGGGGCCATGACCGCGAACTTCCTGCACACGATGGTGCGCATCACCGACCCCGACCGGAGCCGTGCCTTCTACGAGGCGCTTGGGTTCCGGTTCGAGCGCGACATGGACATCGTCCGGGGTGGCGAGACCGAGGCGACGAACTACTTCTTCTCGCTCGGCGACCACGACTCCGTCTTGGAGCTGACCTACAACCACGACGGCCGCACGTATGACCTCGGCAGTGGCTACGGCCACATAGCGATCTCCGCGCCCGACCTCGACGCGACGCTCGAGCGGCTGAAGGCGCAGGGGATCGAGCCCGACCGCCCGCCGTACACGGTCCGGGACGGCGGCAACCGCATTTGCTTCGTGCGCGATCCGGACAACTACCGAATCGAGCTGATCGAGACTGACTGACTTCAGCTAGCCTTGATCGGGTCGTGGCGGACCCGAGCAAGATCGCCATCCTGTTGCAGCAGGTCGCCATGGGCGTCAACGCCCACGACCGCGAGAACCCCGACCACCACACGTGGGGGATCGGGATGGCGAACTTCGACATCGAACGGCTCGAGCTCGACGAGGGCGAGGAGCTCATCCCCGGCATCGTGCTGCAGGCCGACGGCGGCCAGACCGGCCAGTTCCGCATCCTGTGCGACGGACAGCACGACCAGGGCGAGGTCGAGGAAGAGGAAGAGGTCGTCGACGCCGTGGCCAGCGAGGAGCTCGCGCAGCCGCTGCAGGCGCCTGGGCAGGCGCCGCGGGTCACCCCGCCCTTCTGAGTCGGCTCAGGCGGCGCGTTGACCGAGCTGGCGTCGAGGACCACGGCCATCGGCGCGGACGGCTTGCTCCGCTCCCTGGAGCAACTCGGCGTCGAGCTCGTGTTCGGGCTGCCCGGGGTCCACAACCTCCCGATCTGGAAGGCGTTGTCGGAGTCGGAGATCCGGCTCGTCGGGGTCCGCCACGAGCAGACCGCGGTGTACGCCGCCGACGGGTACGCGCGCGCCACCGGCCGCCTCGGGGTCGCGGTGGTGACCACCGGCCCGGGGGCCGCCAACACGTTGGGCGCCACCGGCGAGGCGATGGCCGCCGGCTCGCCGGTGCTGGTCATCGCCACCGACATCGCCACCGCGCTGCGGCGCGAGGGCGTCTACGGCGGCACGCTGCACGAGACCCGCGATCAGACCGCGATGTTCGTGCCGGTGACCAAGGCGGCGCGGCTGCTGGGCGGGGTCGACGAGATCCGCGGCGCGGTTCTCGAGTCCGGGCTGCTCGCCCTTGCCGCGCCGACGGGGCCGGTGTATCTCGGGGTCCCGACCGATCTGCTGTCCAGGCAGGCGTCGGCCGACGCGCCGGCGCACCGGTCTGCCGGGCCCGGGTCTCCCGGGCCCGAGCCGGCCCCGCCCGACCCGGCGCTCCTCGACCGCGCGTCCGACCTGCTCGCCCGGGCCGAGCGGCCGCTGGTCTGGGCCGGGGGCGGTGCCGTGCGCGCCGGGGCCGGGTCGCTCGTGGGCGAGCTTGCGCTCAAGCTGGCCGCCCCGGTCCTCACCACCTACATGGGGCGCGGCCTGATCGCGCCCGATCATCCCTGCGCCGCTCCGGGCCCGGTGCACGCCCCGGAGCTCGGCGCGCTGTGGGACGAGGCGGACGTGGTGCTGGCCATCGGCACCGACTTCGACGGGACCAACACCCAGAACTGGAAGATGCCGGCGCCGCCGGTGCTGATCTCGGTCAACGTCGACGCGGCCGAGGCGGGCAAGAACTACCCGGCCGACGTGGCGCTGATCGGCGACGCCCGCGCGGTGCTCGAGCAGCTGGTCCCGCGGGTCGCCGCGCGCCCCGGCCTGCCCGAGCTCGAGCGTCGGCTGGCCGACATCGGCGATGCGGTGTCGGACTGGGTGCGCGACGACGAGCCCGCCGCAGCGCAGTTACTCGAGGTCATCCATCGCGCGCTCCCCGACGACGCCGTGGTGGTCACCGACATGTGCATTCCCGGCTACTGGCTGGGCGGCTACTGGCAGGTGCCCCGCCCGCGCAAGCTCGGCTACCCGCTCGGCTGGGGCACGCTCGGGTTCGGCTTCCCGGCCTCGCTCGGCGCCGCCCTGGCCGGCGCCGGCCCGACCGTCTGCCTGTGCGGCGACGGCGGGTTCATGTATGCCTGCGGCGAGCTGGCCACGGTCGTCCAGGAGCGGATCCCGCTCACGATCGTGCTCGTCGACGACGGCGGCTACGGCATGCTGCGCTATGACCAGCAGCTCGCGGGCGAGACGCCGTTCGGCGTCGATCTCCTGACCCCCGACTTCGGCGCGCTGGCCGCCTCGTTCGGGGTGCCGGCGGACCGCGTCGAGGGCTTCGGCCGCGAGTTCGAGCGGGTCCTGCGCGACTCGATCGCCGCCGGCGAGCCGCGCATGATCGTGGTCCGCGCCTCGCTCAAGCCGCCGCCCACCACCTCGCCGCGCTGGTATCGCAAGGGCTGAGGCCCGTGACCTATTCGATCGTCGCCCGCGATCCGGACACCGGCGAGCTCGGGGTCGCCGTGCAGTCGCACTGGTTCTCGGTCGGCTCGATCGTGACCTGGGCGCGGCCGGGCGTCGGCGCGGTGGCCACCCAGGCCAACGCGGAGGCGGCCTACGGCCCGAGCGCGCTCGCCCTGCTGGCCGACGGGGTGCCCGCGCCCGACGCGCTCGAGCGACTCCTCGCCGCCGACCCCGGCGGGCCCTCGCGGCAGGTGGCCGTGGTCGACGCGGCCGGCCGAGTCGGCGTCCACACGGGGCCGAAGTGCATGGCCTTCGCCGGGCACATCACCGGCGAGGGCGTCTCCTGCCAGGCCAACATCATGGCCTCCGAGCGGGTGTGGCCGGCCATGCTCGACGCGTTCAGCGCCGCCTCGGGCTCCTCGCTCACGATGCGTCTGCTCGATGCCCTCGATGCCGCCGAGCGCGAGGGCGGCGATCTCCGCGGCCGCCAGTCCGCCGCGATCCTGGTCGTCCCCGCCGAGGGCGAGCCGTGGCGCACGCGCGTCTCGCTGCGCGTCGAGGACCATCCCGAGCCCTTGCCCGAGCTCCGCCGCCTGGTCACGCTGCAGAGCGCCTACCGGCTGGCCGGCGAGGCCGACGAGCTCCTGAACGCCGGCCGGCAAGAGGAGGCCGGGCGCCTGTACGTGCAGGCCAGCGAGCGCGCGCCCGGCAACCACGAGCTGCTGTTCTGGGCCGGCCTCGGCACCGCCGCGTCCGGCGACCTCGACGCGGGCGTGGCGATGGTGCGCAGCGCGATCGAGCTTCAGCCGGCCTGGCGCGAGCTGCTCCCACGGCTGCCCGCGGAGCTCGCGCCGGCGGGGCCGGCCGTGCTGGCCGCGCTTCGCTAAACGGGCTGCTGCGCCGGCTCCAGCACCTCGCCGCCCTGTTCGCGCCACTCCTTGAGCACGACCAGCGCGCCGTCGACCACCCGATCGATGAACATCTTCGAGTCGTTCAGGCGCGGGAACGGCGCATCGGGCACGTCGACCTCGAGGAACGCGCACAGTGGCTCCCATCCCTCCTGGACGCTCCACACGAGCAACCGCTCCTCGGGAATGTTGCGCTGGACCTTCTCCTCGTAGCGGGCGATCCCCTCGGCGAGCTGTCCGGGCGCGCAGTTCGTTGCCGGCGAAGATCCCCTCCGCCGCCCACATCCGCGTCATCGAATTGGACGTAGGCCCGCCAGTCTGGGTCGACCCAGCGCGCGTGCCTTGACGAGGTGTGCCATCACCGAATCGCCGTGGAAGAACTCCCAGATCGTGTCCCGCATGCTCTTCTCCCACGCCTCTGGATCGCGGGTGCTCAGCACGACCTTCGCCTCGGGGTAGGCGTCGGCCAGTTCGCGATAGAAGAAGGACCCCGGGTAGTCGACCGTCGACTGGTGCTCGCCGAAGATCCCCTCCCAGTCGGGCTCGCCGTCCATCGCCGCCTCCCACTGCTCGGCCAGCGGCAGGTCGGTGAGGACGTTGACCATGTGGTAGCAGGGGCCAAACCCGAGCATTTCGAGGGCGACCTTCTGCGAGAGGGTGCCGGTGCGGGGCAGTCCGGCGCCGATTACCTTCATGTACGTCTCCTGTCTTGAGGTGTTGGTTCGGCGACGATCGCGTAGTAGCCGAGGTGCAGCTCGTCCATGCTGAGCAGTTCGCGGTGGCGCTCCTGCCACCTGCCGTCCCGAAGGTCCGCGCCGAGTGCGTCGATGGCGCGGTCCACCGCGCCGGAGCTTACAAGCGAGAACACCGAAGTGCCCGACCGGACGGCGGGATCGAGGTACGCCTCGGGCCTGCGCCAGTACGCGCCGTAGAAGCTGTCGGTGCAGTCGTGGGGGATCGGAACGGCGGTGAGCTCGACCGCGCCGAGCACCTCGCGCAGGTCGTCGTGCCAGGCGCCGGGCTGCCGGTAGCGAGGCGGAATCAGCTCGCGGAACTCGGGCAGGTACTCGGCGGTCAGCCAGAAGAGATCCGCCTCGTCGGGGTTGGCGTTGAACAGCACGACCCGTCCCCGCGCCACCCGGCGCAGCTCGGCCAGGCCGCGGCGCCGGTCGGACCAGTGGTGATCGCTGAGCACGGCCATCGCCGCGTCGAACGAGTCCTCATCGAACGGCAGTTCCTCGGCGTATCCCCGGACCACCGTCGCCGCGCCCGGCGGGCGCTGGGCGATCATCACCGGAGAGGGCTCGAGCGCCACCACCTCGCGGTCGGCCGGCTCGTAGTTGCCGGCGCCGGCGCCCACGTCGAGCACACGGCGCGCATCGCCCAGGGCCGCGTGGATCGCCGCGGCGATCCGCGGGTCGGCGTGACGCGTGCTCGTGTAGGTGCGTCCGATGCTGTCGTAGAGCTCCGGTGTCACGGGTCGATCAGCACCCCCGGGTTGAGCGCGCCGGCCGGATCGAGGGCCGCCTTGGCCGCGCGCAGCGCGGTGGCGAACGGCTCGGGGCGCTGGCGGTCGTACCACGGGCGATGGTCGCGGCCGACCGCGTGATGGTGGGTGATCGTCCCGCCTCCGTCGATCACCGCCTGCGAGGCGACCCGCTTGATCTCGGCCCACTGCTCGAGCTCCTCGCCTCGCCGGGCCGGCGCGAGGACCGTGTAGTAGGGCGCCGGGCCGTCGGGATACACGTGGGTGAAGCGGCAGGTCACCGTGCCCTCGCCGCACGCGTCGCGCACCGCTTCGCGCACCGCCGAAACCACTCGCTCGTGGAAGGCCGGAAAGCGGTCCCAGGTGATCGCGGTCTCGAACGTCTCGGACAGCACTCCGATGGCTATGAACACATCGCGCAGGTAAGGAGCGCGCAGGAACGCCTCGCGCCAGCTCCCGACCGCTTCGCGGTCTTCGGCGCCGCGGCGCTCCCACATCCCACCGTGGTCGCCGCAGCATTCCAGCGCGCTCGTCATCCAGCGCTCCACGTCGTGCTCGGCCGACTCGAACCCGAGCACGAGCAGCGCATGCGAGCCGTCGCCGGCGCCCGTCACCTCGGCCTCGCGGGCATCGATCAGGCGGCAGTTCGTGGGGTAGAGGCCGGACTGCGATAGGGCTCTGACGGCCTGCGCACCAGCTCCGAACTCGCTGAAGCGCACCGGCGTCGAGGCGCGGTGAACGGGGCGCCGGCGCACCCTGACCCACGCCTCGGTGATCAGCCCGAGCGTCCCCTCCGAGCCGATCAGCATCCGGTCGGGCGAGACGCCCGCTCCCGAGCCGGGCAGCCGGCGTGACTCCCATACACCGGCCGGGGTCAGCGCCCGCACCGACTCGACCAGGTCGTCGATGTGCGTGTAGAGCGTGGCGAAGTGGCCGCCGGCGCGGGTGGCGATCCAGCCGCCGAGCGTGGAGAACTGAAACGACTGCGGGAAGTGGCGCAGGGTGAGCCCGTGGGCGCCGAGTTGCTCCTCGAGCCCCGGGCCGGTGGCGCCGGCCTGGATCCGCGCCGCGAGCGAGGTCGGGTCGACCTCGAGCACGCGGTCGAGGCGCTTGAGGTCGATGGTCACCACGCCCGCGTAACCGGCACAGCCGGACGCCTCGACGCCGCCCACCACACTGGTGCCGCCGCCGAACGGAATCACCGCCGCCCCCGCCGACAGCGCCCATTCGAGCACGGCCTGGACCTCGGCCTCGTCGCGCGGATGGGCGACCACGTCCGGCGGATGGTCGAACCGCCCCCGGAACGCCCGCACGACGTCCGAGTAGGAGCGCCCGTAGGCATGCAGAGAACGCTCGTAGTCGTCGCTGGCGCAGATCTCCGCGAGCGCTGCCGGCGGGCGCAGGCGTGGCGCGGGGAGCTCGACTTCGTCGAGCGCCACCGGGAGCTCGGGTTCGCTTGCACCGAACCCGAGGCGCCCGGTGAGGAACTCCGCGGCGCCCCGCAGCTCCTCACGCGAGAGCTGCTCGTCTTCGTAGCCCCACCCCCAGTGTTTGCGGCGTCGCTCCATGGAGGCCGACGGTACCTTGTGCGGCGTGGCCGTATCCGCCGGCGTCCTCGCCCGTGGTCCCTGGGAACCCGATCAGGTCGATGTCGCCTGGCGCGCCGAGCCGTTCGAGCCGTCGGGCGAGGCGATCGACGCGGCCGACCTGGCCCTGGATGAGCTGCGCCGGCGTGGCTCGCCCAGCCACGACGGCTTCGCCGCCCGGCTCGTCGACTTCGACATCGCACCGGATCGCCTGTCGCTCGAGCTTCAGCCCGTGCGGTGGTCGCTGCGCCTGATCGCGGACGGGGCGGCCCGGAGCCTGTCGATCCTGTGCCCCGTTCGTGCCGCCGATGGCCGCTGGCTGGCGGGGCGCCGGGCGCAGTGGCTGGCCTCGTGGGCTGGGCGCTGGGCGCTCGGGGCCGGGGGATCGGTAGAGGTCGACGAGAACCCGATCGACACCATCCGCCGCGAACTGCGCGAGGAATGGTCGGTCGAGCCCGAGCGCATGCGGGTCGAGGCGCTTCTCCTGCTCCCCAGCGACATGGTGCTCATGGTCGGGCAGGCCTGGCTTGCGGACGGCGCCACCGTGACCCCGGACCACGAGCACGACGAGTTCGCCTGGTGGCCGGCCGAGCCGGCGCGCTGGCCGGGGGAGGCCCACGACGCGCTGCACCGAGTCGCCGCGCTGGTGTCCGGCTGATGGGCCGGAACGCGTTCACCCGCATCGTCACCTTCGGGCGACTCGAGGTCGTGTCGTTCATCCACTCGACCGTCTACCTGTCGCTGCTGGTCTGCGCCTTCGCGCTCGGCAACCCCCAGCCGGCCACGTTCATCCTGGGCATGGCGCACGGCCTGATCTGGATCGGGATGTCGCTCGTGTGCATCGCCGCCGCGCGGTATCGAGTGATCCCGTACTGGCTCGCCGTGACCGTGGCGGTGCTCGGCGGACTGGGGCCGTTCGCGGGGACGATCGGGTTCGTGGTCGAGAGCCGCCGGCGTAGGCAGGAGGCGGTTTCCGGGCTACAGTTGAAGGTGCTCGATGGCAGTCAGTAGTGGCACTGTCCAAGTTGTCATGCCGGCGATGGGAGATTCCGTCGCCGAAGGCACCGTGCTCGAATGGCACAAGCAGGAGGGCGACGCGGTCCAGGTCGACGAGACGCTCGTCGAGATCTCGACCGACAAGGTCGACGCCGAGGTCCCCGCGCCCGCCGCCGGCCGAATCGTGAAGATTCACGCCGCCGAGGGCGAGACGGTCGCCGTCGGCGCCGTGCTGGCCGAGATCTCCACCAACGGGGACGGCGCCGTCGAGGTGCCCGCCACGCCGGTTTCGGGCGAGTCGCCGCCGGCCACGGCGAAGGAGGCCGTGGCCAGCGCCACGACCGAAGCCGAGGGCGTGGCCGCCGTCGAGGCCGCGACCGGCGAGACGATCGACATCGTCACCCCTACGGGCGGCGAGTCCGTGACCGAGGGCACGATCCTCGAGTGGAGCGTCAAGGTCGGCGACGCGGTCAAGCAGGGCGCCACCGTGGTCGAGATCTCGACCGACAAGGTCGACATGGAGCTGCCGGCGCCGGCCAGCGGCACGATCACCGAGATCCTGGCGCAGGACGGGGAGACCGTGAGCGTCGGGCAGGTGATCGCCCGCATGCAGGCGAGCGCCGGCGCGGCCCCGACTCCCCCCAGAGATGACGCCTCTGAATCCGGTGCGAAATCACCGGCGCCGGCGTTCGGCGACGGTGGCGCCACGCCGGCCAACATCTCGCCGATCGCTCGCCGCATGGCAGCCGAGCAGGGCGTCGACCTATCCGCGCTGCGCGGCACCGCGCGCGGCGGCCGCATCACGAAGGCCGACGTGCTGGCGGCCAAGGCCAACGGCGGCAACGGCGCCACCGCGGCTCCGGCTCAGACTCCGACCGCCGCCCACCGCGCCGGCTCCGACCGCGCCGGCTCCGGCGCCCGCCGGCGCGCAGCCCATCCGGGGCGGCGCGGCCGCGCTCGCGCGCTACATGGACGAGAGCCGCTCGATCCCCACCGCCACCTCGTTCCGCACGCTCACCGTCGGCGTGCTCGAGCAGCGCCGCGCCCAGCTCAAGGAGGCCGGGCAGCGCGTCTCGTTCACGCACCTGATCGCGTACGCGATCGCGCGCGTGGCGACCGAGGACATGGCGGTGATGGCCAACCACTTCGCCGAGATCGACGGCAAGCCGCACCGCGTCGACGACGCCGCATGTCAATCTGGGCCTGGCCGTCGACGTCGAGAAGAAGGACGGCAGCCGGACGCTGATGGTGCCGGTCATCCGCGACGCCGGCGGCAAGAGCTTCGCCGAGTTCCTCGAGGCCTACAACGCGCTGGTCGAGAAGGCGCGCACGAACACCCTGACCGCCGACGACCTGACCGGCGCGAACATCACGCTGACCAATCCCGGCGGCATCGGCACGATCGCCTCGGTGCCGCGGTTGATGGTCGGCCAGGGCACGATCGTCGCCACCGGCGCGATCGGTTACCCGCCCGGCCTCGGCGCGATCGGCGCGGCGATCGGGGCCGAGAAGGTCATGACGATGACCTCGACCTACGACCACCGGATCATCCAGGGCGCGGAGTCGGGTCGCTTCCTCCAGCGGATCGACGCTCTGCTCCAGGGGGAGGAGGGCTTCTACGAGCGCGTGTTCGGCGACCTCGGGCTGGCTCTGCCCGCGCTGGCGCCCCCGCCGTCAGCCCCGGCCCTCGCGGCAGCTCCCGCGCCGGCCGCCGTCCCCTCGCCCGCACCCGCCGCGCCGCCACCCGCCTTCGATGAGGAAATGATGCAGGCGGTGCAGGCCGCCACGTCGCTGCTCAAGGCCCACCGCACCCACGGGCACCTGGCGGCCCGACTCGATCCGCTCGGCCGCGAGCCCGAGGGCGACCCGGCGCTCGATCCCGAGCCGCTCGGCCTGACCCCCGAGCTGATGGAGCGGATCCCGGCCCGCATCCTGCGCATGTACGTGCCCGGCCAGACGCTGGCCGACGCGCTGCCTCACCTGCGGGAGACCTACTGCGGGCCGATCGCCTACGAGATCGAGCACATCGCGTCGCACCGTCAGCGGCTGTGGCTGCGCGAGGCGATCGAGTCGGGGCGGTTCCGCACCTCGCTGGCCGCCGAGGAGCAGACCACGCTGCTGCGGCGCCTGACCGAGGTCGACGCGCTCGAGCGGTTCATGCACAAGGCGTACCTGGGCCAGAAGCAGTTCTCGATCGAGGGGCTCGACGTGACCGTCCCGATGCTCGACGAGCTCATCCAGCTGGCGGCCACCCGCGGCGCCCGCGAGGTCGTCATCGGCATGGCCCACCGCGGTCGGCTGAACGTGCTGGCCCACAACCTGGGCCGTCCCTACGACTCGATCTTCGCCGAGTTCGAGGGCTCCTCCACCCTCGAGCCGATCACCACGATCCCCCAGGGCGGCACCGGCGACGTCAAGTACCACCACGGCGCCCAGGGCTCCTACCAGCTGCCCAGCGGCGAGTCGATCATCGTGCGCCTGGAGTCGAACCCGAGTCACCTCGAGTTCGTCGCCCCGGTCGCCGCGGGCGCCACCCGCGCGGCCCAGACCACCCGCCAGGGCCCGCACGCCAACCGCGAGACCAACGCCGCCGTCCCGGTGATCCTGCACGGCGACGCCGCGTTCCCGGGTCAGGGTGTTGTCGCTGAGACCCTCAACCTACAGGCGCTCGATGGCTACACCGTCGGCGGCACGATCCACCTGATTCAAAATAATCAAGTCGGTTTCACCACTGATCCCGACGATTCGCGCTCGACCACCTGGGCCTCCGATCTGGCCAAGGGCTACGACGTCCCGATCATCCACGTCAACTCCGACGACGTGGAGGCCTCGATCAGCGCCGTCCGGCTCGCGTTCGCGTTCCGCCAGGAGTTCGGCCACGACGTGCTGATCGACCTGATCGGCTACCGGCGCTTCGGCCACAACGAGGCCGACGAGCCCGCCTACACACAGCCCGAGATGTACCAGGTGATCAAGAAGCACCCGCCGGTGCGCGAGCTGTTCGCCCGCCGGCTGATCGAGCGGGGCGTGGTGTCCGAGCAGGAGTCCACCGAGCTGACCGACAACGTCTGGGAGGTGCTCGCCGAGGCCCACCAGCAGCTCAAGGAGCGGATCGCCGCCGCCAAGGACGTCCGGCACGCCACCGGCGAGTACGAGCTCGACCGCACCCCCTCGCCCGAGGTCAAGACCGCGGTCTCGTCCGAGCGCCTCGCCGTGCTCAACGACGAGCTGCTGGCCGTGCCCGACGGGTTCACGATCCACCCCAAGCTGGTGCGCCAGCTCGAGCAGCGCCGCGAGGTCTTCTCAGCGGGCGCGTCGGGCGACGGCGATGGCGCGAGCGGCGGGATCCTGTGGGCCCACGCCGAGGCGCTCGCGTTCGCCTCGTTGCTGACCGAGGGCATCCCGATCCGCCTGACCGGCCAGGACACCGAGCGCGGCACGTTCAGCCAGCGCCACCTCGTCCTGCACGACCCCAAGACCGGTCAGGAGCACTGCCCGATCCAGCACCTGCCGGGCGCGCTGGCCCCGATGGAGCTGCACAACAGCCCGCTGTCGGAGATGGGTTGCCTCGGGTTCGAGTACGGCTACTCGCAGGAGGCGCCCGAGACGCTGGTCCTGTGGGAGGCCCAGTTCGGCGACTTCGCCAACGGCGCCCAGGTGATCATCGACCAGTTCATCGTGTCGGGCCTCGCGAAATGGGGCCAGACGTCTCGGCTCACCCTGCTGTTGCCGCACGGCTACGAGGGCTCGGGGCCCGAGCACTCCTCGGCCCGGCTCGAGCGGTTCCTCCAGCTCGCCGCCGAGGGGAACATCCGCGTGGCCAACCCGACCACGCCGGCCCAGTACTTCCACCTCCTGCGCCGGCAGGCGCGCGTGGCCAAGCAGCGCCCGCTGGTGGTCATGACCCCCAAGAGCCTGCTCCGTCTGCCCCAGGCCACGAGCACGTTGCGGGAACTGGCCGAGGATCGCTTCCAGCCCGTGCTGCGCGAGCCCGGCGAGCGGGACGCGACCCTGGTGCGCCGGCTGATCCTGTGCAGCGGCAAGCTCTACTACGAGCTCGCCGGCCACGAATCCCGTCCCGGCAATCCGTACGTGGCGATCGGCCGGGTCGAGCTGCTCTACCCGTTCCCCCAGGCCGAGATCCTGGCCCTCGCCGAGACCTACCCGAACCTCGAGGAGGTCGTCTGGGTCCAGGAGGAGCCGCGCAACATGGGCGCCCGTGCCCACATGTCGCCGCGCCTCATGCAGATCCTCCCGCACCACCTCAGGTTCGGCTACATCGGGCGGCCCGAGCGGGCGGCCTCCGGCGAGGGCTATCCGGTGGCGCACGCCGCCGAGCAACACCGGATCATCGACACCGCGCTCAACGTCGGCGAGGCGGTCTCGCAGTACCCGCGCAAGCTGCCTGGCGAACGGTAAGCGGGAGCGATGGGACAGCCCCGGCGAGCACGGCCGGGGCCGAGCGACCGGCCGCTGCGAAGCCGCGCGTCCGGCCCGGAAAGCGCCGTGCCGCCGATGGGGTGGGCAGCCGAAGCGATTTCTGGCACCCTTGTGCCCATCGGCTTTCGTAGAGACGGATCGCGAAGGGACAATTCCCGGCGCCACCTGACGCCGGCCATCGGCGTGCACGACATGGCGATCGACCTGGGCACGGCGAACACGCTCGTCTACGTGGGCGGGCGCGGGATCGTGGTGTCCGAGCCATCGGTGGTCGCCTCCAATGTCGACACCGGCGAGGTCCACGCGGTCGGCGCCGACGCCGAGGTGATGATCGGCCGCACGCCGGCCACGATCGCCGCGTCCCGGCCGCTGCGCCACGGTGTGATCGCCGACTTCGACGTCACCGAGCAGATGCTTCGCTACTTCATCCGCAAGGTGCTCGACCGTCGCGATGGCGCACCCGCGGCTGATCGTCTGCGCCCCCTCGGGAGTGACCGAGGTTGAGAAGCGGGCGGTCGAGGAGGCCTCGCTGGCCGCCGGGGCGCGGCGCGTGCACCTGATCGAGGAGCCGATCGCGGCCGCCATCGGCGCCGGTCTGGAGATCGACGAGCCGGTCGGGCGGATGGTCGTCGACGTCGGCGGCGGGACGAGCGAGATGGCGGTCATCTCGCTCGGGGGAATCGTCGTCTCCCGCTCGGTCCGCGTCGGCGGTTACGAGATGGACGAGGCGATCACCTCCTACCTGCGCGGCCAGCACCAGCTGGCCATCGGCTCGCGGACCGCGGAGCGGATCAAGATCGAGATCGGCTCGGTCACGCGCCTGCATCCGGAGGAGACGGTCGAGGTCCGGGGCCGCCACCTGGTCACCGGGCTGCCGACCGCCGTCGAGCTGCACTCAGAGGAGATCCGCTCGGCGATCATGGCCCCCGCGCGGGAGATCCTGCGGGCGATCCGCGACACGCTCGAGGACACCCCGCCCGAGCTGGCCTCGGACATCGCCAAGGACGGCATCCTGCTCGCGGGCGGCGGCACGCTCGTGCGCGGCTTCCAGGAGCTGGTGGGGGAGGAGACCGGGATGCCGGTGGTCTCGGCCGAGTCGCCGCTCACCTGCGTCGCGTTCGGGTCAGGCCAGGCACTGGCCCATTTCGACCAGCTCAGCCGGGCGAGCCGCCACCGCGTCCCGTCCCTCACGCCCGACTGGCGCACGGTCACCTAGGACCCGGCGGCCGAGCCAGCCGGCCAGCGCGGCGAGGCCCGCGGACGCGAGCAGGATCAGGAACGGGTCGACGGGCGCCCGGAAGCGTGGCGTCTCCACGTTGACCAGCACCACGCTGAGCGCGAGCAGCACCGGGACCCACCAGATCCACTTGGGCGCGGCGCGGACGAGCGGCGTGAGCACGCCGATCAGCGCGAGCACGCACACGATCCAGAAGCTGACGACGCCGGTCCCGGCGGTGTGAGCAGGGATGCTCTGCGCGCGGGCCGAGGCGTGCCAGGCGACAGCGCCCTCGAGCTCGAACAGCCTGAGCGTGTTGTGGAACGCCACGGCGAACGGACTGAACGGGTGCTTGGCGATGTAGTGGAGCGCCTGACCCTGCAGCTTCTCGCCGATCTGGGGCTCGGTCAGGCTCGGGGCCTCGTGGATCAGGGAACGCTCGCCGGGGATGCCGTAGAAGATCCGCCACTTGTACGGGAGCTGCTGGTTGGCGGCCGAGGCCGGGTTGTACGTGCCGACCAGCGTGATCCCGGTCTCGTCGGACACCGGGATGAACGTGTGCATGACCACCGCATTGCGGATCGTCCAGGGCGCGATCGTGACCGCGGTGATGACGATCAGCAGGGCGGGTGCGGCGAGCGAGCGCGGCTTCAGTCGCGGACGCGCGGTCCACACCGCCGCGATCAACGGCAGGATGATCAGGATGCCGTTCTCGTGCGTGAGCGTGGCCAGCCCGGTGAGAAGGCCGGTGCCCGCGATCCAGGCATAGCGGGTTGGCGGCGATCCCGCCCGGCGGACGCGAAGCCCGGTGTAGACCGCGCCGAGGACGAGCGGGGTCAGCAGGTTCTCGGCCGCCAGCGTGGCCGAAAGCTCGATCAGCACCGGATAGACGGCGGCGAGGATCAGCGCGATCAGGCCGGCGACGGGACCAAACAGCTCGAGTGCGACCAGCCCGACCAGCGCCACCGTGATCGTCCCCAGGACCGCCTGCGAGATGCGGGCGGGGTGGATCGCGCCGTCACGGCGCACCGTGTGGCCGTCGATCAGGTCGACCAGGGCCAGGAAGTACGGGTAGCCCGGCGCGAAGTACGCGCTCGGGCCACGTGTGCCACCGGCACCGGAGCCCGGCTCGCGCCTGAGCGAGTAGTCGCCGGTGTGCGCGATGTAGCTCGCCAAGGTCAGGTACGACCCTGCGTCGTTGATCGGCCGGTACGTCGAGTCCGTCCCCTGCACCGCGTCGATGCGCAGCACCAGCGCCCCGATCAGGATGACCGCGATCAGCCCGGCTCTCAGCGCGCGGGACATCGCGGGCAGGTTATGCCCTCGATCGGCCGCGCGTCAGTGAATGCCGACGATGCCGGCGCAGACCCAGTTCGACGCGCCCGCGCCACCGTTCCAGATCCGACTCGCCACCGCGTCCTGCTCGGACTTGCTGGCCAGATAGGCGGCCGGTCCGGTCCCGCCGAACAGCTTCCAGGTCGTGGGCAGGATCTGGTAGTAGCCCGAGGCGCCGGCGCTGTTCGGGGTCAGGTTCTGGCCGCCGGACTCGCACAGCACGATCGCATACGGGATGGCCCACCCGCCGGAGGGGCCGTACGTCGGGCCGGCCGGGGTGGGGGCGCTCTGGGACGCGGCGGCCGCGGCGGCGGCGGCGGCCCGGGCAGCGGCCGCCTGCTCGGCTTCGATGTGGGCGATCTCTGCCTGCAGGTGGCTGCCCCGGGCCTGGCTGGCCGCCAGCGCGCTCTGCCTTATCGATCGCGCCTGCTGGAGCGCCGCCTGCTTGGAGTGCAGGAGCTGGTTCATGCCGGCCAGCGCCGCGACCCGCTGGGCGGTGGCCAGGGTGATCTGTCGATCGCTCGCCTGGAGCACGGCCAGGCGCTTCGCCGCCGCATCGGCCCGCGCCTTGGCCTCGCGGGTGACCGTGATGATCACCTGCTGCGCCTGCTGAGCGTCGCGCAGGAACGTGAGCCGGTCGAGCAGATCCTTGAAGCCGTTGGACTCGAGCACGACCGAGACCAGGTTGGGCTTCGTCTGCTCGTAGTTGCTGACCAGCTGGCGCGCGAGCAGCATGCGCGCCCGGGCCAGCCGCGCCCGCAGCATGGCGAGCAGCCGCCGCTCGCGGTTCAGGGCGCTCTGCACCGACGCGAGCCGGGCGCGGTCGCGGGCCAGGTCGGCGCGCACCTCGGCCTCCCTCGACTCCACCAGCGCGATCTGCCCGCTAAGCGAGCTGATCAGGTGCGACAGGCTGGCGATGCTCGACGCCAGGCTCTGCTGGCGCGCCTGCTCGGCACCCAGCTGCGAGTTGAGCTGCCCGAGGCTCGGATCGGCGCTCGAGGAGACCGGGATGGCGGCCAGCGCGAGCACGGCCGCCATCGTGGCCGCGCCGGCGACCAGCGGTCGAGGAATCGTGCGCCTTCCAAAGCTCATATTCGTTGCCTACGGGGTTAGCTGTCGGGCTCGCGCGGCGGCTGCGCTACACGGCCATCAGGCCGTGACTCGCCCCAGGGAACGTGGGTCCCCCGCTTTCCCGCTCAACCGGCGGGAAACTCGGCGCGGGCACCATATCAAGGCGGAGCGCCCATATGCTCCGGAACGTGGCCTCCGATCGGGAGCGGCAGATCCTGGCGCGGGTACGGGCGATCCCCGTCGGGTTCGTGCGCACCTACGGCGACGTGTCGCCGGGCGCGCCGCGCGCGGCCGGCGCGGCCCTTCACGCGTGCGATGACCCGCGGGTCCCGTGGCATCGCGTGGTCCGGGCCGACGGCACGCTGGCCAAGGGAGAGCGGCAGCGCTCGCTGCTCGAGCGGGAGGGCGTGCCGTTCCGGGGTTCGCGCGTCGATCTGCGGGTAGCGCGCCTCCCCGAAACGTGATGTGGGTCCAACGCGAGATCACCTTGGAGGGCCGTCCCCGCGGCTTTCACCTCGTCACGCGCGAGATCGTCGGCGCCCTCCCCGAGGTGGGCGAAGTGGGGGTCGGATTGCTCCACCTGCTGATCCAGCACACCTCGGCCTCGCTCGCGCTCAACGAGAACGCCTCACCCGACGTGCGCCGCGACTTCGAGGCCTACTTCAACGCCGCGGTCCCCGAGGACGCCCCGTACTGGACGCACACGCTCGAGGGGGCCGATGACATGCCCGCCCACATCAAGGCCTCGCTGCTCGGGCCGTCGCTCACGCTGCCGGTGTCCCGTGGCCGGCTCGCCCTCGGCACCTGGCAGGGGATCTACCTGTGCGAGCACCGCAACCGGGGTGGATCACGGTCGGTGGTGGCGACGCTGTTTGGAGCGGACGGGGGCTAGCGACCCTTCCAGACCGGGTCGCGGCGCTCGGCGAACGCGCTGGCGCCCTCGCGCGCGTCCTCGGAGTTGAACACCGGATCGATGATCGGCCGCTGGCGGGCGAAGAACTCGTCGTCCGGCCAGTCGGCGGACTCGACCATGACCCGCTTGGTCGCGGCGAGTGCGAGCGGTCCGTTGGCGGCGATCCTCTCGGCCAGCTCGAGCGCGGCTTCGAGGGCCCCTCCCGGCTCCGTCAGCCGGTTGACGAGCCCGAGCTCGTAGGCCCGTTCGGCCTCCACCGGGTCGCCGGTAAGCGCCATTTCGGTCGCCACGTTGCGCGGCACCGTGCGCGGGAGACGGAGCAGCGCGCCGCCCGCGGCGACCAGCGAGCGCTTGACCTCGGGGATGCCGAGCCGGGCTCCCCGGGCGGCCACGATCAGGTCGCAGGCGAGCGCCACCTCCAGCCCACCGGCCACCGCGAAGCCCTCGATCGCGGCGATTATCGGTTTCTCGGGCGCGCGTTCGACGATCCCGGCAAAGCCGCGCCCTTCGACGTGCGGCCGCTCACCGTCCCGGAACGCCTTGAGGTCCATCCCCGAGCAGAAGCCCTTGCCGGCGCCGGTCAGGACGCCCACGGTCAACCCGGCGTCCGAGTCGAGCTCGTCGAGTGCGGCGGCCACGCCCTGCGCCACGGCGGCGTTGACCGCGTTCCGCTGGTCGGGACGGTTCAGGGTGATGATCAGGATGCGACCACGGCGCTCGGTCAGAACCGGGCGGTCGCTCGCGGCTGGATCAGCGCTCACGCCGCAAACAATCTCAGGTCCGGCTCGCGCTCGCCGCGCAGCACGGCCAGATCCACCTCCACGCACTCGATCCCCCGGGCGGCTGCCAGCACGCACGCCTGCGGCTTGATCGTCTGGGCGGCCAGCACGCCGCGGCAGGACCCGAACGCCGGGTCGAGCCGGATTCGCTCCAGGTAGCGGCTGAGCTGCTCGACCGCCTCGATCCCGGCCACCCGCTTGACCTCGACCGCCACCCACTCGTCGCCCGAGTCGCGGCACATCAGATCGACCGGGCCGATGTCGGTCGGCCACTCGCGCCGGACCAGACGAAGCCCCTCCCCGCACCAGCCCGGCCGCTCGGCCAGCAGCTCCTGGAGGTGGGCCTCGACGCCGTCCTTGGTCAGCGCGGCGTCCTCGTCGGGCGGGCCCATGTCGTGGATCACGTCGGAGAGGATCTCGCGAATGTCGATCTCGAGCCGGTCGCCGTCGGACTTCGCACGTTTGCGGACGACGATCCCGGCTTCCGACTCCTCGATCACGGTCGGCGGCGTCATCCAGTTCAGCGGCTTGTAGCCGCCGGCGTCGGCATGGATCAGCACCGATCCGTCGGCCTTGACGATGATCAGGCGCAGCGCCTCGGGCAGGAGCGCGTTCAGGCGGCCCCGGTAGCGGACCTCGCAGCGGGCGACTATCAGACGCATCCCGCTCCACCCTATGATCCGATGCGGACGTTTCCCGTCATGCGCCAGCAACTTCGCCCCCTATTCGACCGCGTCGTGATCAAGGAGCTCGACCCCGACCGGGTTCGCCGCTCCGGCCTGATCGTGCCACCCGGCTCGGAGGAGCCGCCGCCCCAGCACGGCATCGTGCTCGCGGTCGGGCCCGGGCTGGATTGGTGGGAGAACGTCGGGATCGCGATGCCGGTCCGGCCCGGCGACCACGTGGTGTTCCCCGCCTCCGCGGGGGTGTGGATCGAGGTCGAGGAGGAGCGGCTGCTGGTTTGCCGCGTGGGCGAGTTGCTCGGCGTCCTCGAGTCGGTCGAGAACTGCCCCGGCTGCGGCGGCCGTCCCCTGGCCGCCGGCGAGTCCTGCCCGGTCTGCGGGCGCGAGGGCTCGATCGCCTAGGGCCGCGGACGCGCCCCCCCGGCTCGCCCACGGCCCAGGACGCAGCCGCGGCGCCGCTCCGCCTACGCCGCGGTCCGTTCGGACAGCGACCGCGGCTGCGCCGCCTGCACCCGCTCGAGCAGGTCTGACACCTCGGGGTTGTTGTCGAGCGAGAGTGCCCGGTGGCAGGCCTCGATGCACTCGCTGACCCGGTCGGTGCGCGCCAGCGCATGGGCGAACGCGTTCCACGCGGTCGCTGAGTCGGGGTCGAGCCGCGTGGCCGCCTCGGCCGCCGAGACCTCCGCCCCGACGTCACCCGCCAGGTGGTACGCGAGCGCCAGCGACAAGAGACCCTCGACGGTCGGGCCCGCCAGCCGGGCCTGCTCGAGCGCCGAGATCGCGCCGGCGCGGTCCATCAACCGCAGGCGCAGGCGGCCCAGCCGCTCCCAGGAGGAGGCGTCCGCGGGCGCACGGTGCGCAGCGCGCTCGGCCGCCTCGGCGGCCAGGTCGATCGCCCCCATGTCCTCGTAGATCCGCGCCGCGAAGCGCTCGGGCGTGGGGCGGTCGGTCTCCGCCCGGGCCCAGTCGCGCACGGCGCGGGCGGCGGCGGGCAGATTCCCGGCCTGCCAGAACGCGCTCGTGAGCAGCCTGAGCACGACCGGGTTGGTCGGATCGGCGTCCCGGGCGTAGACGAGGCGCTGCGCGGCCAGTTGCGCGTCGCCCTCGGCCAGGGCGTGCTGGGCGGCGGTCATGAAGCGCTGCACCCGGTCGGCGGCCGGATCGGGCTTGGAGAAGTCGACGAACTGAAGCGAGCCGGCCGGAACGGTCCGGATGCCGACCTGGAACTTGAGCCGGGCCCACTGCTGGACGTCGTCCTCGTCGCCCGAGAAGTAGATCCCGGTCACGCTCCCCACGCCCCACTCCGGATAGGACAGGCACCGGGCATAGCGGTGCACCACCGAGTGGTCGGGCACGCGCGAGCCGAACGGGTCGTGCTTGGCGCGCTCCTCGGCCGCGCTGCGCACGCGCTGCTCGGCCTCGTAGGCGCGCCGGCCGGCCTCCGCGCGCGCCTTGCGCGTCGCCGCCGCCGAGACCTTGACCGCGTTGCGGCTGACGCGCCCGCCTCGCGAGGACTCCGCCAGCTGCTCGAGCTGATCGGCCGCCTCGTTGATCGCCTGCAGGTGGCGCTGATGCTCGTGCTGTCGGCCGGGTGGCGCGATGTCCGGATGCCACCGCTTCGCCATCCGCCGCCGGGCGAGCTGGACCGCGCGCTGGTCGAACGGCGGTTCGAGCTCCAGCAGGAGGAGAGCCTGCTCGACGTCGAGGATGCGTGGCATGACCTATGAAAGTTAGCGGCGCGGCCAAGCGGGAGGCGGAGCAATTCGCCGAGACTCGACGCAAGAGCACCTGCAACAATTCGATCTCATTAGGTCTCAGTTAGACTCAAATGGCCTAATCTGAGCGCCATGAGGACTCGACAGACGCGGCACGGCGGTGGCGGCCTGCTCGCGCTCGCCGCCGCGATCCCGATCCTCGCGGCGGGCCTCGTCGCCGGGATGCTCGCGCTGCTGACCAGCGTGTTCGGCGGCACGGGCAGCCAGTGCGGCTCCTCGGCCGCTGCGAGTGCGGCGCCGGCCGGCCCCGGTGGCGGGATCGTGCTCGGTCCGCCCGGCACCGGCCAGGTCGTCGGCGCCACCGAGTACGGCGGTCCGGGCGATCCGAGCAGCGGCAGCTTCGGCTCCTCGGGAGCCAATCTGCTCGACCTACCCGACAGCTACGCCGAGCTCGGGGGCACGAGCTTCCAGACGGCCACCGCGATGGGTGGCCTGCCGTACGAGACCGCGCTGCGGATCACCTGGCAGGGCCGCTCGGCGATCGCCTACAAGCGCGACATCGGCCTCGGCGGTGGCCCGATCGACGGGCTGCCCAGGGTGGTCGACCTGTGGTGGGAGCTGGCCGGCGCGCTCGGGATCCCGTACCAGGACGGCCTCTGGTCGGGCCCCGTGCAGATCGCGCGGCCTCCCGACGCGGGTGCCGGAAACGTCCTGGGCCAGAGCACCGCCGCGTCGACGACGCTGATCCCTCCGAACCCCGACGCCCAGGATCCCGGCACGTGCGCGCCACAGCCGCTCGAGGGCGTCCCGATGACCAGCGGCGAGCGCGCCCAATTGCTCCCGAACGGGCTCGCCGCCGCGCCGGCCGGCGCCCCCGCCGCCGTCCAGCAGATCATCGCCGCGGGCAATCAGATCGCCGGCAAGCCGTACGAGGTCGGCGGCGGCCACGGCACTGCGCTGGACGAGGTCGCCCCCACCTACGACTGCTCGAGCAGCGTCGAGCACCTCCTGTACGGCGCCCGCCTGCTTGCGCTCACCTACGACGCCCCGTCGGGCACGCTCGAGTCCTTCGGGCAGCCCGGCCCCGGCCGCTGGGTCACGCTGTACGCCAATCCCGACCACGTGTTCATGTACGTGGCCGGGCTGCGATGGGACACCCACGACGCCGCCGGACCCGGAGACGGCTCGAGCGGGATCGGCTGGCATCCGCTGATCCGCAGCTCGGCCGGGTTCGTCGCCCGGCACCCGGTGGGCCTGTAATCCGCGGTGCGCGGGGCTGCCGTAGCCACTCTCTGCATCCTCACCGCCACCGGGTGCGGCGCGACGCACCACGCCCGAGCCACCACGATGTCAGAGCTCGCCCGAGCCGAGGCGACGCACGAGTACCCGTCCCCGCCTCCAGCCCGGCAAACGGCCAACCGGGCCGCCCCGACGGCCGTCCAGGCGATCCGCAAATTCGCCTCCGCCTACATCAACTGGACGGCCCAGACCGTCGCGCCCGACATGCGGTCGCTCGCGACGCAGAGCATCGGACAGGCCCGCTCGGCAATGGTGCTGGCCGCCGCCGAAACGGCGGATGACTACGAGCTCGAGCGAGGCGGCATCGCCAACCAGGGCACGGTCGAGGCGGTGGCGCCGCTCGCGCACCACCCCGACCAGTACGTGGTCGTCACGCTCGAATCCACCACCGCGACCAACACCACCGCCTACCAGGGCCTGAAACCGGCCTGGCACGTGACGCTGGCCACCGTGACCGAGCAGGGCCAGGGCCAGTGGGTCCTCAGCGGCTGGCAGCCGGAGGGCTAGACCGGCTGCCCGTTGGCGGTCAGCGTGACCTCGACGTTGCCGCGGGTGGCATTGGAGTACGGGCAGATCTGGTGCGCCGCCGCGACGATCTCCTTCGCCTGCTCGGCGTCTTGCACCTGTGGCAGCGTCACGTCGAGTTCGACCGCCACGGTATATCCGCGATCCTCGGTCGTGACCAGGCTCACCTTGCTGTCGATCGAGGCGTCGCCGACCTCGGCCTTCGCGCGCCGAGCCGCCACGCCGAGCGCGCCCTCGAAGCAGGCCGCGTAGCCGACCGCGAACAGCTGCTCGGGGTTGGTGCCGCCGCCCTCATTGGGCGGGCGCAGTTGCACGTCGAGCGCGCCGTCGCTCGTCTTGCCGTGGCCCTGCTCGCGCCCGCCGGTGACGGTTGCCTCTGCCGTGTACACGACCTTCGCCATTGCCTCGCTCCTCGCATGTCGAACGTTGAGCGCGCAAGCTTACGCCGCGTCAATGCGAGGCCGCATTCAGCACCACGGCCGTCGCGAAGCACGCCACCGCCAGCGCCCGGATTACCCAGCCGGCGCGATCGCCGGGGCGGCCGGTGACCATGCCGACGATCGCCACCGTCATGCAGATCACCGCGACCAGCGCGAACAGCGCGGCCAGGACACGCACCGCCGGCCTCCTATCCTCTGAATCCGCATGTCGACCCAGTACATCTTCACGACCTACAAGCTCTCGCGCCGCTATCCCCCCGATCGCGAGGTTCTCACCGACATCTCGCTGTCGTTCCTACCCGGCGCCAAGATCGGCGTGATCGGCTACAACGGCGCCGGCAAGTCGACGCTGCTCAGCATCATGGCCGGCCTCGACACCGAGTTCGACGGCCACGCCCAGCTCGGCCATGGCGCCACCGTGGGCATGCTCGAGCAGGAGCCCCACCTCGACGAGGCAAAGAGCGTCCGCGAGAACATCGAGGAGGGCGTCGCCGAGACCAAGGCTCTGCTCGACCGCTTCAACGAGCTCTCGATGAACTACTCCGACGAGACTGCCGACGAGTTCGCTCGCGTTCAGGAGCAGATCGACGCGGTCGACGCCTGGAACCTCGACACCACGCTCGAGATCGCCATGGACGCCCTGCGCACCCCCCCGGGCGACGCCGACGTGACCACCCTCTCCGGCGGCGAAAGACGGCGCGTCGCCCTGGCCCGGCTCCTCCTCAGACAGCCCGACCTGCTGCTCCTCGACGAGCCGACCAACCACCTCGATGCGGAGTCCGTCGCGTGGCTCGAGCGCCACCTCCAGGAGTACAAGGGCACCGTCGTGGCGATCACCCACGATCGGTACTTCCTCGACAACGTGGCCGGCTGGATCCTCGAGCTCGACCGTGGCCGCGGGATCCCGTACGAGGGCAACTACTCGGGCTGGCTCGAGCAGAAGCGCAAGCGCCTCGAGACCGAGGCCAAGCAGGAGAGCGCGCGCAAGCGCACGATCGACCAGGAGCTCGAGTGGGTGCGCCTCAACGCGAGCGCCCGGCGCAACAAGCCCAAGGCCCGCCTGAACGCCTACGAGGCGCTGCTCGCCCAGGACCGCAACGTCAAGCTCGACCAGGTCCAGATCCACATCCCGGCGGGTCCGCGGCTGGGCTCGAACGTGGTCGAGGCGAACGGGTTGCGCAAGGCCTACGGGGACCGCGTGCTGATCGATGATCTGAGCTTCATCCTGCCGCCGGGCGGGATCGTCGGTGTGATCGGGCCGAACGGCGCCGGCAAGACCACGCTGCTGCGCCTGATCACCGGTCAGGAGCAGCCCGACGCCGGCAGCCTGAGCATCGGGGAGACCGTCGAGCTCGCCTACGTCGACCAGTCCCGCGACGCGCTCGACCCCGACAAGACCGTGTGGCAGGAGATCTCGGGCGGTCAGGACCAGATCAAGCTCGGCGAGCGCACGGTCTCGAGCCGCGCCTACACGGCGGGCTTCAACTTCAAGGGATCGGACCAGCAGAAGAAGGTGGCCAAGCTGTCGGGCGGAGAGCGCAACCGCCTGCACCTGGCCAAGCTGCTCAGGACCGGCGGCAACCTGCTCCTGCTCGACGAGCCGACCAACGACCTCGACGTAGACACGCTGCGCGCGCTCGAGGAGGCGCTCCTCACCTTCGCCGGCTGCGCGGTGGTCGTCTCGCACGATCGCTGGTTCCTCGACCGGATCGCCACCCACGTGCTGGCCTTCGAGGGCGACTCGCAGGTCCGCTGGTTCGAGGGCAACTTCGAGGCCTACGAAAGTTTCCGCCACGAGCAGCTCGGGGCCGAGGCCGACCGGCCGCACCGCATCACGTACAAGAAGCTGGTCCGCGGCTGATGGCCGTCTCGCGGGCGGTACTGATCACGGGCTGCTCGAGCGGCATCGGACACGCCACCGCCGAGCTGCTGGCCCGCGAGGGCTGGACCGTCTATGCCACCGCGCGCCGGCAGGAGACCCTGGTCGACCTGGAGCAGAGTGGGTGCAAGACGCTGGCCCTCGACGTCACCGACGAGGCCTCGATGACGGCGGCGGTGCAGGCGGTCGTGGACGCCGAGGGCGCGGTCGGCGTGCTGATCAACAACGCCGGCTACAGCCAGTCGGGCGCGGTCGAATCCGTGCCGATCGACCAGGTGCGCCGGCAGTTCGAGACCAACGTGTTCGGGCTGGTCCGGATGTGCCAGCTGGTGCTGCCCGGGATGCGCGAGCAGGGCTGGGGCCGGATCGTGAACCTGAGCAGCATGGGCGGCCGGCTCACGTTCCCGGGGGGCGGGATGTACCACGCCACCAAGTACGCGGTGGAGGCGATCTCGGACGCGCTGCGCTTCGAGGTGCGCGGGTTCGGCGTCGAGGTGATCGTGATCGAGCCCGGCCTGATCGTGACCAACTTCGGGGAGACCGCGTCGGCGTCGGCCTCGGTAGGCGGCGACGGGCCATACACCGTGTTCAACCGGGCGGTCGCCCAGGCGACCGAGGAGGTGTACCGCGGACCTCTGTCAAAGCTCGGCGGCGGGCCAGACACCGTGGCCAGGTCGATCTCCGCCGCGATCACGGCGGATCGCCCGAAGACGCGCTATCCGGTTACGGCAAGCGCCCACGTGATGATCAACCAGCGCCGCCTGCTGCCCGATCGCCTCTGGGACCTCCTGATGCGCACGCAGTTCCCCACCCCGAAGCCCTAATTCCGTTCACCTACGCCGAGGCCGGTCAGCTTGGCGCGGAGGTCGGGCACGTCGGTCGCCACCGCGTCGGCCCCGGTCAGCTGATCGGCGGCGTACGGTCCGGTGGTCACCGCCACGCAGCGCACCCCGTCGGCCCGGGCACACGCGATGTCTCGCGGCGTGTCGCCGATCACGATCGTGTCCTGCCGCGAGACATGCCCCGCTCGCCGACGCGCGATCGCCGGCAGCGCGGCGCGGTCCTCGGAATCCGAGCCGAACGCGCCCCGTCCGCCGGAGAACCACTTTCCGATGCCGGCCCGGCGCAGCTTGAGCCGCGCCACCGGCTCGTAGTTACCGGTCAGGAGACCCAGCTCGACACCGTCTCGGTCGCTCAGCCAGGCCAGCACGTCCGGGATGCCCGGAACGACGTGCGCGCTCAGGTCCGGGGGGCAGATCTCGGCATAGACCCGGCAGCATGCGTCGCGCACCTCGACCGCCAGCTCGTCGATCCGGCGCGCCGACACGCCCAGGTCGAGCAGGATCAGCCGGGCGATCTCGCCGTCGGTGCGGCCGGCCGGGGCGATCGCCTTGCGCACGCCACGCGGATCCACGCGGTGCACCTCCTGGATCGCGCGGTCGAGTGCCGCGCTGTGGGCCTCGGTCGCGCCGGCGACCAGAGTGCCGTCGATGTCGAACAGCACCAGCACGCCCGAGCTCAGCGCTCGAACGACGTGCCAGGCTCGAGGCGTCGAGCGAATGCGGCGATCAGCCGGGCCGCCGCCTTGATGTCGGCCACCGAGACCATCTCCACCGGCGAGTGCATGTAGCGACAGGGGATCGACACGAGCCCGCTCGGGACGCCGGCTCGGGTCAGGTGGATGGCGTCGGCGTCGGTGCCGGTCGCTTTGCCCAGGGACTCGAGCGTAAACGGGATGCCCTCCGCCTCGGCCGCCTCGTACAGCCGCTCGAACACCAACGGATGCAGCGACGTCCCCCGGGCGATCACGGGCCCCGAGTCCATGGGGTGCTTGGTGATCGGCCCGAGCTCGATCCCGGGCTGATCGGTGGCGAAGGTCAGGTCGACCACCACGGCGACGTCCGGCTCGTGAGCAAAGGCGCTCGTGCGCGCGCCGGCGAAGGTGGTCTCCTCCTGGGTCACAGCCAGCGCCAGCACGTCGCCGGGCGCGCCGCCCGACTCGGCCACCAGCCGCGCTGCCTCGGCCGCGACATAGCACCCGACGCGGTTGTCGAGCGCGCGCGATACCACGCGCTCGTGGCGGAACTCGACCGGCTCCGCGTCGATCACCGCGACGTCGCCGATCCGGACCAGTCCCCGCGACTCCTCGCCGTCCTTGGCCCCGATGTCGATGTGAAGGTCCTTGGTCTCGGGCACCTTGCTGCGGTCCTCGTCCTTGAGCAGGTGGATTGGCTTGCGGCCGATGACGCCCGGGATCTCGCCCTGACGGGTGCGCAGCCGCACGCGCTGGCCGATCAGCACGCCGGGATCCCAGCCGCCAACCTGGCCGAAGCGCAGATATCCGTCGTCGTCGATGTGCGATACGTGCAACCCGATCTCGTCGATGTGTCCGACCACCGCCAGCGTCAGGCCGTCGGCCGTCCCCGCCACGCGCGCGTAGGAGGAGCCGACACGGTCACCGCCGACGTCCGCCGCGAAGCTTGCGCAATGCTCCCGCCACACCCGAGCGGGGTCCGACTCGTGCCCCGAGGGGCCGGGGGTACTCAGCAGCTTGAGCAGGAATTCGGGGACCGGCACGCCGAGAAAGGCTATTGCCTAATCCGCCCGATTGCGGAGCATGGCAGGTTTCCTGCGTGTGTAGGCCCGCCGCGGTGGGTAGCAATCGGGCATGTCCTCGGACCTGAAGGTAGACGAGCGGGAGTCCGAGCTCGAATCCCTGCGCGGCCTGCTCGCCGATCGCGGGATCGAGCTTCCGGATGAACGCCGGTATGAGCGCGACGGCGAGCCCGAGCCGGCGCCGCCTCCGAGCGAAGCCGCCGAGCGCACCACGGACGCGATGTCGCTGTTCCTGGCCGAGGTGCGCCGCCACCGGCTGCTGACCCGGGCCGAGGAGGTGGCCCTGGCCAGGCGGATCGAGCGCGGGGATCTCCGCGCCAAGGAGCGCCTGGTCAACTCCAACCTCCGCCTGGTCATCTCCAACGCGCGCAGCTACGAGGGCCTCGACCTGCCGCTGCTCGACCTGATCCAGGAAGGGATGCTGGGGCTGATCCGGGCCGCCGAGAAGTTCGACTGGCGCAAGGGCTACAAGTTCTCCACCTACGCCACGTTCTGGATCCGCGAGTCGATTCAGCGAGCGATCGCCAACCGGGCCCGGACGATCCGGGTCCCCGTCCACATCGGGCAGCGCGAGCGGCGGATCGGGCGCGCGCGGGCGGCGCTCATCGCCCAGCTCGGGCGTGAGCCGAGCGACGAGGAGATCGCCGAGGCCGCCGAGCTCGAGATTCGGGAGGTTCACGCCACCCGGGAGATCGCCCGCGTGGTGACCAGTCTCGACCGGCCGGTCGGTGAGGAGGAGGAAACCACGCTCGGAGCCCTGCTGGCCTCGGACGCCACCGCGCCCGACGAGCAGGTCGAGCTCGCCGCGCGCGACGCCGCCCTGCACCGGGCGCTCCAGCGCCTGCCGGAGGTCGAGCGCAAGGTGGTCATTCTGCGATACGGCATGGCCGGCGCGGACCCGACGCCGCTCCGGGAGGCCGGGCGGCGGCTGGGCATCTCCTCGGACGCGGTGCGCAAGCTCGAGCGCAAGGCGCTCGCCGAGCTGGCCGAGTCGGACGAGCTCGAGGCCCTCCGCCCGGCCGCTTAGAGCGGGCCGCCCCGCGGCCTAGAAGTCCTCGACGCCGTCAGACGAGAGAACGGTGATGTGTGCCGGCGGGTAGCCGGGCGAGCCGTCGTGCTCGCCGATGTGCCAGGCGATCCACCGGGCCAGATGTAGCAACGCAGACATCGCGGGTTCTCTACCCGGAGAAACGGCCTGCAAACGACTGACTTTGGCGATCCAACTAACAAATACGTAGCTGCATCGCCATCGGCTAGCGGAGGAGGGACCTCAGGACGTATTGGAGGATCCCGCCGTGGCGGTAGTACAACTGCTCCTTCGGCGTGTCGATCCGGACGGTGACCGTGAACGCCAAGGGCGCTTGCGCCCCGGAGTCGGCGCGCACCGTCAGCTCGCGCGGGATCGGATCGGCGCCGGCGATGCCGGCGATCGTGTACGTCTCGGCCCCGGTCAGCCCGAGACTGGAAACCGACTCACCCGCCGCGAACTGCAAGGGCAGCACGCCCATGCCGACCAAGTTAGACCGGTGGATGCGCTCGAAGCTCTCGGCGATCACCGCCCGGACGCCCAACAGCCGCGTCCCCTTGGCCGCCCAGTCGCGCGAGGATCCTGAGCCGTACTCCTTGCCGGCGAGCACGATCAGGGGGACCTCGGCCTCTATGTACCGCATGGCCGCGTCATAGATCGACAGCTGCTCGCCCTCGCCCTCGGCGCCCAGGTAGCGCGTCACGCCGCCCTCGGTCCCAGGTGCCAGCAAATTCCGCAGGCGGATGTTGGCGAACGTCCCACGCATCATCACCTCGTGGTTGCCCCGGCGCGACCCGTACGAGTTGAAGTCCCGCGCCTCCACATGATGCTCATTCAGATACTGGGCGGCCGGGCCGTCGCGCTTGATCGAGCCCGCCGGCGAGATGTGGTCGGTGGTGACGCTGTCGCCGAGCACGGCCAGGACGCGCGCCCGCTCGATGTCCTCGGGCGGAACCGGCTCGCGCGGCATCTCGTCGAAGTACGGGGGCCGGCGGACGTACGTTGAGCGTGGATCCCACTCGAACCGCTCGCCGGTCGGCACCTCGAGCGAGTTCCAGCGCTCATCGCCGTCGAACACCTCGCCGTAGCTCTTGCGGAACATGTCCGACTGGACCGCCTCCTCGACCGTCGCGGCGACCTCGGACGAATCAGGCCAGATGTCCTTGAGGAACACCGGCTCGCCGTGGCGATCCTCGCCCAGCGGCTCGTCGTAGAGGTCGATGTCCATCGTCCCGGCGATCGCGTAGGCCACGCACAGCGGCGGGGAGGCCAGGTAGTTCATCTTCACGTCGGGGTTGATGCGGCCCTCGAAGTTCCGGTTGCCGGACAGGACCGAGACCACCGCGAGGTCGTTGTCCTGGACGGCGGCCGAGACCTCCGGCGGTAGCGGTCCGCTGTTGCCGATGCACGTCGTGCAGCCGTAGCCGACCAGGTTGAACCCCAGTTCGTCCAGGTACTCGGTCAGTCCTGCGCGGTCGAGGTACTCGGTGACCACCTTCGAACCCGGGGCCAAGGACGTCTTGACCCACGGCTTCACGGTCAGTCCCTTCTGCACCGCGTTCCGCGCCAGCAATCCCGCCCCCAGCATCACCGACGGGTTCGAGGTGTTCGTGCACGACGTGATCGCCGCGATCACCACGTGCCCGTGGTCGAGGAACGTCTCGGTCCCGTCGCCCAACGTGACCGCGCAGCGCGTCACCGGCCGGTCGGCCACCTGCGCGCCGCCCGTCCCACCGGCCGGCTCGTGGCCGTCGCCGTTCGGCACATGCGTGGCGACCGGATCGGATGCCGGGAAGCTGTCGGCCACCGCCTCGTCCTCGGAGTCCTCCTCAGGCAGGTAGCCCTCGAGTGCCATCCGGAAGGCCGGCTTCGACTCGGTTAGCGAGACTCGGTCCTGCGGGCGCTTGGGCCCGGCGATGCTGGGCACCACGGTCGAGAGATCGAGCTCGAGCCTGTCGGTGAACGTCGGCTCCTCGGATCCCGAGTCATGCCACAACCCCTGCTCGCGCGCGTACGTCTCGACCAGCTCGATCAGCTCCGGCGGGCGCCCTGAGAACTCCAGGTAGCGCAGCGTCTCCGCGTCGATCGGGAAGATCGCGCAGGTGGAGCCGAACTCGGGGGACATGTTGCCGATCGTGGCCCGGTCGGCCAGCGGCAGCCGGGCCAGGCCGTCGCCGTAGAACTCGACGAACTTCCCGACCACGCCGCGCCGGCGCAGCATCTCGGTGACCGTCAGCACCAGGTCGGTGGCCGTCGCGCCCTCCTGCAGCGAGCCGGTCAGCTTGAAGCCGAGCACCTGCGGGATCAGCATCGACATCGGCTGGCCGAGCATCGCCGCCTCGGCCTCGATCCCGCCCACGCCCCAACCGAGGACGCCGAGACCGTTGATCATCGTGGTGTGCGAGTCGGTCCCGACCAGCGTGTCCGGGTAGGCCTGTCCGAGCTTCTCGTTCACGAACACGACGCGCGCGAGGTACTCGAGGTTGACCTGGTGCACGATCCCGGTGTCGGGCGGGACGACGGCAAAGTTCTGGAACGCGCCCTGGCCCCAGCGCAGGAACGCGTACCGCTCGCGGTTGCGGTCGAACTCGAGCTCGGCGTTCTTCGCGAACGCGGCGCTCGTCCCGAACACGTCGACCTGCACCGAGTGGTCGATCACGAGCTCGGCCGGCGCGAGCGGATTGATCTTGCGAGGGTCGCCGCCCATCTCGCTCATCGCGTCGCGCATGGCGGCCAGGTCGACGACGGCCGGGACGCCGGTGAAGTCCTGCATGATCACCCGCGCCGGCGTGAACGAGATCTCGGTGGCCGGCTCGGCCTTGGCGTCCCATTTGGCGAGCGCCTCGATGTCCTGGGCGCGGATCGACTCGCCGTCCTCGTTGCGCAGCAGGTTCTCGAGCAGGACCTTGAGCGAGAACGGCAGGCGCGCGATGTCGTAGGAGGCCTGGAGCGCATCCAGGCGGAAGATCTCGTGGTCACGCCCACCCACGGTGAGCGTTGCCTTCGCGTCGTAGCTGTTGGGGTTCACGGTTCGTTCTCCTGATTCTCTGGGTGCCGTCCACTTTAGGACTTGTCGCCCGCCCACCCCGAGCAGCACTCCTACGCGTCTCTTAGGCACGTCTTCACGCCGGCTTCGCCCGCCACCCGATGCTCCTCTCGGAACGATTCCGACCCGAACTGAGAGGAACCCGATGATGAGCATCCTGTCCTGGGCCCTGGTCGCCGCCGCAGCGACCGTGTTCGCGGCGATGGCCGCCGCCGGCGTCGCCGCCGAGTCGCACCGCGCACCCGACCAGCCATGAGCTGGGATTCGATCTCCTACCCGGCGCCCGCGCCGGCTCCGGCGAGCGCTCGGCTGGGCGCTCGCGGGCGCCGGGCCGAGCGCCTGCGCTGGCTGGTCGCGCGGCCTGAGCTGATCGGGCTGCTCGCGCTCAGCGCGGTGCTCAACCTGTGGAACCTCAGCATCAACGGCTGGGCCAACACCTACTACTCGGCCGCCGTGCGCTCGATGAGCACGAGCTGGCACGACTTCCTGTTCGCCTCGCTCGACAAGACGGGACTGATGACGGTCGACAAGCCGCCGCTGGCCTTCTGGGTCCAGGCCCTGTCGGTGCGCGTCTTCGGCTACCACCCCCTGAGCATCCTCGTGCCCGAGGCGCTCATGGGCGTCGCGGCCGTGGCGCTCGTCTACGACATGACCCGGCGGATGTTCGGGCGCGTGGCCGGGGCGGTGGCCGGCCTGGCCTTCGTGCTCACGCCGATCACGGTGGCGGTCGCGCGTCACAACAACCCGGATGAGCTGCTGATCCTCTGCTGCGTCGCAGCGCTGTGGTGCACGGTGCGCGCGCTCGAGACCGGGCGAACGAGGTGGCTGGTGCTCACCGGCGTGTGCGTGGGTCTGGGCTTCGAGGCCAAGATGGGAGTGGCCTTGCTCGTCGTCCCGGGCATCGCTCTGGCCTGGATGTGGAGCCGGTGGGGCGCGACCTGGCGCGCCCGGCTGACCGCGCTACGCCAGCTCCTGGCCGGCGGTGCGGCCATGGTCGTCGTGGGCGGCGCCTGGCCACTTCTCGTCACGCTGACCCCGGCGGCCGACCGGCCGTGGATCTCGGGGACCTCGGACAACAGCATCTGGTCGCTGATCTTCGGCTACAACGGCCTCGGCCGGGTGGCCGGGCAGACCGGCGGTCCGGGCGGCGGTGGCGGTCCGGGCGGCGGGGGAGGCGGCGGCGCAGGCAGCCTGTTCGGTGGCGCCACCGGGCCCTTCCGCCTGCTCCAGTCCGCACTGGGCGATCAGGCCGGATGGCTGCTCGGCTTCGCCGTTGTCGCCGGCCTCGCCATCCTCGTGCTGACGCGGTTGCGCCGGCGCGATCCCCGCACCGGCTGGCTGATCGCGGTCGGTGGCGCGTTCCTCGTCTCGGCCGTGGTGTTCAGCTTCTCGTCCGGCATCTTCCACCCCTACTACGTCTCGTTCCTGGCCCCGTTCGCCGCCGCGCTGGTCGGCGCCGGCGCCGGGCTGATGGTGCCGCGCTCGCTCGGCGGCGCAGCCGACGACATGCGGACCGCGCGTGTGATCGCCCCGCTGGCCATCGCGGCCGGCGTGGTCACCGAGCTGGTCGTCCTGGGCAACCTGGGCGGCTCGGAAGCCTGGGCCCGGCCGCTCCTCATCGGCGCGGCCGGCGCGGGCGCGGTGATCCTCGCCCTGAGGCTGTCTCCACGCGTCCGGGCGCTGGTCCTCGCCGCGTCCATGGCCGTGCTCCTGGCCGCCCCGGCCGCGTGGGCGGCGGACACCCTGGGCCACGCCACCAGCAGCACTTTCCCGGCCGGCGGCTCTGCGGCCGCCTCGATCGGCGGCCCGGGCGCCGGCCCGGGCGGCGGCGTTGGCCGCCAGTCCGGCCGCGGGTTCGGCGGCGGGTTCGCGCCCCCGCAAGGAGGTGGAGTGGCGCCCCCGAATCTGGGTAGAAGCGGCTTCGCGCCTGCGCAGGCGGGCGCCGGTGGATTCGCTGCGGGGCGCGCGGGCGCGGCCGCCGGCGGCCCGGGTGGCTTCGGAGGCGACAGTGCCTCGTTGACGACCGCGATACGTTATGTAGAGCAACACGGTGGGGGTGTCTTAGGGGTGTCCAGTCAGAGCAGTGCCGCTGCGGCGATCGTTTCGTCCAACGCGGATGTAGCCGGACTCGGTGGTTTCTCCGGGCGCGAAAGCTCGGTGAGCGCCACCTGGCTCGCGCAGCAGGTCGCGGCCGGACGCCTGCGCTGGGTGATCGGGGACGCCACCCAGGCGGGCGGGTTGCCGGGCGACACGCGCACGGGCAGCCAGGCGGCGATGAACGTCGTCGCAAGCACCTGCCGGGCTGTCACGTTAACTACGAGCGGGGCAACCACGACGCTGTACGACTGCCAGGGACGCGCCGCGGCCATTCTCCAGGCGGCAAAGGGGTGACCACTTGCAGGGATTGCTCGACCGGGATCTGAAGCGGGGCCAATTCGGGCTCGCCGGTCTGCTGGTGTTCGCCGCCGTGCTCCTCCTCGGAGCGCCGGCGGCGATGGCCAACACGACCAAGAGCACCAACTGGGCCGGGTACGCGATCCACCGGGACGGCGTCTCCTTCCACCAGATCTCGGCGAGCTGGACCCAACCGAGCGCCACGTGCGTCAGCGGGCATCCGAGCTACTCGGCGATGTGGGTGGGGCTCGGCGGCTACACCCCGACCTCGGATGCCCTGGAGCAGATCGGCACCGAGGTCGATTGCGGCGCCGCCGGCCGTGTGCTCTCGAGTGCCTGGTACGAGCTGGTCCCGGCCCCCTCGAAGACGATCCGGTTCGCGGTGCGGCCCGGCGACGCGCTCCACGCCTCGGTGACGGTCACCGGCCATCAGGTCGTCGTCGAGCTCGACAACCTGACTCGACATGCCACGTTCCGCAAGACGCTCGACGCGCCCGTGATCGACGTGAGCTCGGCCGAATGGATCGTCGAGGCGCCCTCCGAGTGCATCAGCCAGAACGCGTGCCAGGCCCTCCCGCTGGCCAACTTCGGCTCGGTCAGCTTCGACGCGGCGACCGCGGTCACGACCGACGGCGCCGTCGGCTCCGTCGCCGGCAGCGGCTGGGGCCGCACGAAGATCAAGCTGACGCCTGGGTCGCAGCGCTTCATCGTCGCCCGGGGCTCGAGCGACACGACCGGCACGGCGGCGCCGTCGGCCCTGCGTGGGGGCGGCAGCACGTTCGCCGTCACCTACGCCACCGCGCCCGCACAGCCAACCCGGTCGTTGGCCCGCGACGCCCGCGTGCGCGCCGGCTACATCCAGCACTGAACCGGGCGGCGGGCGCCGCCCGCAGGCGCTCCTATGAAGCTCTTACGCGTTCCCTACGCGCGTCTATCGCCGGCCACCGAAGCTAGAGCCATGATCGACCCGACCCCTCACCTGTTCTGGATAACCAGCCGCGCCGCCGGGTTCGCCGCGCTCGTGGTGGCCAGCCTGGCCGTCTCGGCCGGCCTGCTGATGAGCACCAAGCTGCTCAAGGGCCGCACGAGCGAGCTCCGCGCCGCGCACGACACGCTCGCGCTGACCACGATCGTCGCGATCGTCGTGCACGGCCTCGCGCTGCTCGGCGACCAGTTCCTGCATCCCACGATCTTCGACATCGCGATTCCGTTCGTCTCGGGCTACAAGACGTTGTGGACGTCGCTCGGGATCGTCGGCGGGTGGGGCTTGGTCCTGCTCGGGCTCTCGTATTACGCCCGCCGTTGGATCGGCGCGGTTCGGTGGCGAAAGCTTCACCGGTTCACCGCACTGGCCTGGCTGGCCGGGCTCGTCCACGCGATCGGCATGGGCACCGACGCCGGGCAGCTGTGGTTCCTCGCCATGCTGGCGGTGGTGGCGATCCCGGCGCTGGTCCTGCTGGCCACTCGGCTGATGCGCAGCGGCAGCGGGGCGCCCACCGGAGGCCCTGCGCGGCCGGCCGCCCAGCCTCAGATGTCGATGAACCGCCCGTCCGGGCCGACGTTGACCACCGGCGTGGTACCGATCACGGCCTCCTCGCCCCAGCATTGATGGATGTGCCCGCACACCACGAGGACAGGGCGCTTGCGCTCGATCGCCTCGAGGATCGAGCGACTGCCGAGATGGCGCCCGTGGACCTCGTCCACGTGCCCCTTCGGCGGTGAGTGAACGACGAGGACGGCGCCCTCGGGACAGCTCTCGAGCTTGGCCGCCGCCTCGTCTTCGCTCAGGTCGAAGCTCCAGGGAAACGGCGTCGGCGGCACGCCGCCCCCCAGGCCAAACACGTGGATCCCTCCGAGCTGAAGCGCCTGTCCGTGGAGGACATGGGCGCTTGGCCAGCCGGCGCACGCCTGCCACAGCTCGGTGTCGGACTCGGCGTTGCCGGGCACGAGCACGCTGGGCGCGCTGATCGCGCCGAGAACCTCGATCGTGCCCTCGAGCCCCTTGTGCATCGTCGCGAAGTCGCCGGCGCCGAGCACGACGTCGGCCTCCGCCGCCAGCTCGACGAGCCGCCTGGCGCGGTCCTCATCGCGGTGCACGTCGCTGAAGGCCAAGATCCTCATCGATAGCCCGTAATCTGCAGGATTGCAGGCATGCCGCTAGCATTGCTGGCGCGCGACCTCCGCGTCCCCGCTCCACGCCTCGAAAGACACGGCCGGCGTGGTGGGAGTCTGGGCTGGAGGGCCCCCGCGGAGAAGCACGTCATCTACAGGAGGTATCTGCCAAGTGTCACTACGACCTAGGCGAGCCCTAGTAGGGCTCGTAACTGCGGCTGCAGCGCTGGCTGCGCTTCCGGCGTCCGCGCTGGCCGCCAGCAGACGCGCACCGTCACGCGGACCAGACGGCGGGCACGGCCGCCGGCAGCGCCCGGCTGTCGGGTCCAACGCTGAAGTTCGCCGAACGCGGCGACGACGGGGTCAAGACCGTGGTCCACGTCATGGCCGCCCGGCATGCTGGGCAACCTGAGTGCCATCCGGCTGGCTGATCGTCTCGGCGCAGCCGACGCTGCGCTGCCAGATCGGTACGGGACGGTGACGGCCGGACGGGACGGCGGTCTCCCGGCAACTTGTATCTGGTCGCTCCGCCGCAAGTCGGGCGACGTGGCCGGCATGGCGTTCGTGCCTGGCGCCGAGCAGCCTACGCCGGCCAGTACATCGGCGTGACATCAACCCAACGGCGCCAGCCGGCCTGAACCTCACCACGACGTTCCCGAACCCGGCCCCGCACCAGGCCAGCAGTTCGCGGTGAACTTCAAGACGCTGAACGGGCGGGAGTTCGACCGGCTGTCCGTCGAGCTGCGCTAGCGTGACAGACAGCCGATTCAGCGTAAGCGTACTACGGGGCGACGACCGCCAGCTCGGCCTCCGGTCCGCTCACGCCGACCGGCTGCAACGACCTGACCTACGCGCCGAAGCTGAGCGCGACGATCACCAGGGACTCGACCGGCACCGGTGCGGCCATGGTGATCGGCATCACCCAGGCTGCGACCGAATCGGCCAGCAAGTCGATCGTGCTCCAGCTCCCCAAGGGGCTGTCGCCGAACGTGACGGCTGACGTGCCGTGCCTGAGCGGCACCGGCTGCAAGGTCGGGACCGCCACGGCCACTTCGCCGCTGATCCCGAATGCGGCCCTGGCCAACGGCACGGTCACGCTGGGCGGCTCGGCTACCGCGCCGACCATCGCGATCGCCTTCCCGGCGCCGTTCGCGATCACGATCAACGGTGCGGTGAGCCTGACCAGCAACTCGGTCACGTTCGCCAGCGTCCCCGACGTGCCGCTGACCGGTCTGACCCTGAACATCACCGGTCCGGCGAGTGGTGGCAAGGCGTTCAACACCGACTGCGCGCCGGCCAACATCGGTGGCACGTTCACACCGCAGAGCGGCGCCGCCGCGGTGGCGGTGACCTCGGCGATCACGTTCAGCAACTGCGCGCTGAAGCCGACCGGGAGCGGTTCGACCGGCGGCCTGGCCAGCGGGCATCCGAAGCTGAAGTTCAAGATCGTCCACGGCACGGGTGCGGCGAGCGTCGCCACCGTCGCGATCGGTCTTCCGGGCGGGCTGAAGTTCTCCCGCTCGGCGATCGTGTCGAAGAAGGTGTGCACGACCAAGAACAAGAAGAAGAAGTGCACGACGACGACCCTGATCAAGGGCCTCGGCATCATCGGCGGCAAGGCCAACACGGTCGCGATCAAGGGCGGCAAGCTCGTGATCACGCTCAAGAAGCCGGCCGGCACCGTGACCATCACGGTCAGCGGTCCGCTTGTCACTGAGACCAAGTCGCTTCAGACCAAGGTCAAGAAGCATCAGACCAAGAGCCTGACCTTCGGGCTCAAGGTCACCGACGCCAAGCACACGGCGACCGCGCTGTCGCTGAAGCTGAAGGCGCACTAGCTGCACGCCACGTCCCGCGGCACCGCGTGTTTCTTGCGGTGTCGCGGGGCGTACGCATTGATCACGCTCGAGAAGCCGGCCGACACCGTGACCATCACGCTCAGCGGTCCGCTTGTCACCGAGACCAAGGCGCTTCAGACCAAGGTCAAGAAGCACCACACCAGGGACCTGACCTTCGGGCTCGAGGTCACCGACGCCAAGCACACGGCTACCAGGGTGTCGCTGAAGCTGAAGGCGCACTAGCAGGCGCGCCTTCAGCGCTGTGGCGAGCCGCGCGGTGGCAGCCGGCGGCCTACTGCGGCCGGTCGACCGGGACTTCCTCGGCCGCCGTGGCGGGGTGGTCCGGCGAACCCGCGCCCGAACCCGCGTCACCGGCGCCGAGCGCCCGCGACGCACCCGGCTCGAGCGCGCCGTTCTCCGCGCGGGCGCCGGCCGGCAGCGACCCGCCCGAAGCGCCCGCCCCCGGCGCCGACGCCGGCGCCGACGCCGACGCGCCACCCTGCTGGATCGCGTCGAGCACCGGCTTGATCAGGTCGATCGGCATTGGGAACACGACCGTGGTGTTCTGCGTGCCACCGATCTCGCGCAGGGTTTGCAGGTACCGCAGCTGGAGCGTGGTCGGGTTGCGCCCGATGATGTCGGCGGCGTCGGCCAGGCGGGTGGCCGCCTGGGCCTCGCCCTCGGCGTTGATGATCTTGGCGCGCCGCTCGCGCTCGGCCTCGGCCTGCCGGGCGATCGCGTGCTGCATGCGCTCCGGGATCTCCACATCCTTGATCTCGACCGTGGTGACCTTGATCCCCCACGGCTCGGTCTGGGCGTCGATCACGTGCTGCAGGGACTCGTTGAGGCTCTCGCGTTCGCCCAGAAGCGAGTCGAGGTCGACGCCGCCGAGCACCGAGCGCAGCGTCGTCTGGGAGATCTGCAGCGTCGCGTTGTGGAAGCTCTCGACCTGGTTGACCGCGGCGTTGGGATCAACCACGCGGTAGTACGCGACCGCGGTGACCCGGACGGGGATGTTGTCGCGGGTGATCACCTCCTGCGGAGGAACCGTGAGCGTCACCGTACGCAGCGAAACCCGCACCATCCGGTCGATCGTGGGCACGAGCAGCACGAGCCCCGGTCCGCGCAGGTCCATCACCCGCCCCAGGCGAAACACCACGCCCCGCTCGTACTCGCGGAGCACCCGGATCGACGCACCCACCGCGGTGAGCGCGATCACGGCCAGGATTGCCAGCACTACCAGGATCGCGACGATCATCGCGTCACCTCCCATTCCTCGGCCCGGCGGACCCTGATAGTCAGGCCATCCAGGTGATCTACCACGACCGCATCGCCCTGATGCAGCTCCTCCTCGTCCTCGTCGTCCATCACCGACCGGCGCGCGCGCCACAGCGCTCCGTCGACCAGCACGCTCCCAGCCACCCCGTTCCAGCTGCGCACCGTCCCGACGTGACCCATCAGGCTCTCGGGACCGGCCCGGATCTGCCGTTGGCGCACCGCTACTCCCTTGCCGACCGTGATGGCCAGCACGCCGCCGGCGGCGCCGGCGAGTAGCACCGCGGCCACGACGCCGAGCACCACCCCGCCGCCCAGCCCGAGCACGGCGAGCACAGCGCCCGCGCCCAGCGCGACCACGCCGGGTCCGCCGAGGACCCCCAGCGTCGGCACGTGTGCCTCGACCAGGATCAAGAACGCCCCGACCAACAGCAATGACACGCCTAATGCGGTCATGTCCACATCGTACGCCTCGCCCGCGACCGGACAAACGGGCGTTCCCGGTACTTCGGCTGCGGCTTAATGCGGAGCCAATCGATCGGTCGTCGCGGTCCCAGCGAGCGAGCGGCCTCGACGATCAGCTCCATGCCGGCGTCGAACCGGCCGGGAGGTCGTACTACCGGCGGCCGGCGGTGCTCAGCGCGCGGGCCCGCGTCTCGCGCTTGACGCCGAACATGGCGGCGTCGGCACACCGAAGCAGGCCGTCGGGATCGTCGGCGTCGATCGGGAACACCGCCTGTCCGATGCTCGCCCCGAGCCGGAGCTGATGGCCGTCGATCATGAACGGCCGCGTCAGCGCGGCGACCAGGCGCGCCGATACCTCCTCCGCATACCCCGGACCGGTTCGGGAGTCGATCAGGACCGCGAACTCGTCGCCTCCGAGCCGGGCCACGGTGTCCTCGGACCGTGTGCAGGCCGACAGGCGCTTGGCCACCGCGACGAGCAGCTCGTCGCCGACGTCGTGGCCGAACTCGTCGTTGACGGGCTTGAACCCGTCGAGGTCGAGATAGAGCAGCGTGACCGCGTGGACCTCCTCGCGGGCGCGTTCGATCGCCCAGCGCAGCTGATCGGTGAACCGGAGCCGGTTGGCCAGGCCGGTGAGCTGATCGTGATGTGCGTGGTGGGTCATCTCGTCGAGCAGGCGGCCGTTCTGCAGCGCGGTCGTGGCCTGGGCGGCGACCCCGGACAGGCGATTGAGCAGGTCCGGCGTCGGCTTCAGGCGATCGGGGCGGTCGAACACCGAGACCACCAGCAGCCCCATGAACGAGTCGCCCGCCCGGAGCGGCACCATGATCGCCGACGCGATCCCGAGCATGCGGTGGATGTCTCGAAGCGGCTCCGCCTCCACCGTGTCGTCCACGAACAGCGGTGATGCGCTCTCGTCCATGAGCATCCGGTCGAGCCAGTCGCCCCGCGCCGGCACCCAGGCGGCGGACTCGGGCGCCACCTCGCCGCCGTGCTTGGTCACCGCCCGCCGCGTGAGCTCACCGCGCGCCGCGTCCCACAGACACACACTGACGCGATCGCAGTCGACCACGAGCGGGACCGAGTGGGCCAGCCGGCGTGCCACCTCGCCGCTCGTCCCGGCGGCGGCCAGCGCCCGCGCCAATGACAGGAGCGCACCGGACTGATCTCCGCGCTCCTTGGCCTCGGCCAGGGCCGAGGCGCCGTCGAGCGCGCTGGCAGCGTAGCGCCCGTAGACCTCGAACAGCTCACGCTCCTCGGGCAGGAAGCCCTGCCCCGAACCCCGCACCGCAAGCAACCGTCCGTACTCGCGGCGATTGGAGGCCACCGGCGCGACCAGCCAAGACTCGGGATGCGTCGCCGGATCGCCGGCGAGCAGGTCGTCCAGGTACTCGCCGATGTCCCGATCCTCAAAGCCCTTGTGCTGCGTGTGCAGCTCCCCGGTCGGCTTGACCCGCACCGCGAGCAGGTAGCGGATGGCCCGAACCTCGAGCGCGGCCCGCGCGGTGATCCGGGCCAGCACCTCGTCGAGGTCCTCGACCTCGATCAGGTCCGAGGCGGTGGCGAACACGCTGCGCAGACGCTCCTTCATCGCGTCGAGCTGATGGGTGAGCGCCGTGAGCTCCCCGGAGCGCCTGGCCTCGCCCGCGTCCGGTGAGGGCTCCCACCGCACGCGGTAGACACAGCGATCCGCGCCCATCGCCTGGCACGCCTCGTGCTCGACGACGCCCGGTGGCAGGCCGAACAGCGCGGGCGGGCAGGTGAGCAGCCCGCACGTCCATGCGCAGTGGTCGACGCTGCGCGGAAAGCCCTCGGCGGCCGCCGCGATCACCTCGGCGTAGCCGGGGCGGGCGACGACGACCTCGAGCTTGGTGACCGTGCTGAACTCCGCCGCACCCGAGGCGATTGCGCCGTAGACCTTCTCCGGCGAGCCGAGCGAGCGCAGCATCGCGGCCACCTGGGAGGTTCCCAGGCGCGCGGCCGCGTCGACCCCGACCGCCCGGGCGAACTCGGGGTGATGGGTCACCTCCCCGCCGGCCCGCCACAGCGCCACCGCCTCGTCATAGGCGATCCAGTTCGTGATGTCGAGCAGGTACTCGACGGTCCGTGGGCTACCGGCCCGCCGCAGGACCTCCTCGACCGCCTGCTGGCCGCCGAACGCGGCCACCCGGGCCAGCAGAACCGCGGTCATCGTGCATGAAAAGTGATTGCCTCGCGCAGTCTGGTCTGTCGCTACATGAGCCAACATCGAATACGTATCGGTAGCGAACCGCGCTTCGATGCCGTAGTTAGTACGGACTGGACAAACGGGCCTGTCCGACCGCCACCGGCGCCCCGCTTCCCCCGTCCAGGGCGCCCCATTCCCCGTCCAGGGCGCCCCTTTTCCCCGTCCAGGGCCGGGGCTGCGCTGATACCGTGCCCACTCCAACCTTCGACTTCCTGGAGAGGCAATGACCAGCGCGAACACCCAGGGCCTGGTGACCGACATCGCGGGGCTGCGCGACCGCGCAGGCACCCACGTCGGCTACACCGACTGGCAGGAGATGACGCAGGAGCGGGTCGACCAGTTCGCGGACGCGACCGACGATCAGCAGTTCATCCACGTCGACCCCGAGCGGGCCAAGCAGACCCCGTTCGGCGGCACGATCGCCCACGGTTTCCTCACGCTGTCGCTGGTGGCCCCGACCTCGCAACAGCTGATGAAGGTCACCGACGCGCTGATGGGCGTCAACTACGGGCTCGATCGCGTGCGCTTCCCCGCGCCGCTGCCGGTCGGGGCCTCTTGGCGCGGCGGCATGGAGATCCTCGAGGTGACCGACATCCCGGGCGGCCTGCAGATCAAGTCCAAGGTGACGATCGAGGTCAAGGACTCGGAGAAGCCGGCCTGCGTGGCGGAGTCGCTCGTGCGCATCTACGGCGGCCAGTGACCCCGATCGACGTCGAGTCGCTGGTCGCGATCGACGTGCATGTGCACGCCGAGCGCAACGCCGGCGAAGCGCAGGATCCGCTCACCGAGGAGCTGCTGGCGGCCGCCTCGAGTTATTTCGGCTCCGCACCCAACCAGCCGACCGCGCAGGACGTGGCCGATTACTACCGCGAGCGCAACATCCTCGCGGTCGTCTTTACCGTGGACGACGAGGCGGGCATGGGCCGGAAGCGCCTGGGCAACCAGGAGGTGCTCGAGGCGGCCCGCGCCAACGCGGACGTGATGATCCCGTTTGCCAGCGTGGACCCGCACAAGGGCAAGCTCGGCGTCCGCGAGGCGCGCGAGTGGATCGAGGCCGGGGCTCGCGGGTTCAAGTTCCACCCCAACACGCAGGCGTTCTGGCCCAACGACCGGGCCTTCTACCCCTTGTACGAGGTGATCGCCGAAGCCGGGCTGATCGCCCTGTTTCACTCCGGCACGACCGGGATCGGCGCCGGCATGCCCGGCGGCGGCGGCGTCCATCTCAAGTACTCAAACCCGATGTGCATCGACGACGTCGCCGCCGACTTCCCCGAGCTTCAGATGATCCTCGCCCACCCGTCCTTCCCCTGGCAGGAAGAGGCCCTCGCGATCGCGGTGCACAAACCCAACGTGTACATCGACCTGTCCGGCTGGTCGCCGAAGTACTTCCCGCCGATCCTCGTCCAGTACACGAACACCCGGCTGAAGAACAAGATGCTGTTCGGCTCGGACTTCCCCCTGATCGCGCCCGACCGCTGGCTGGCCGACTTCGAGAAGCTCGACATCAGAGACGAGGTCCGGCCGCTGGTGCTCAAGGAGAACGCGGCGAAGCTGCTCGGTCTGGTGTGACCGGCGAATCCGGCGCCAATCGCGGATGTCGCTCGAGACCGTCCGGGGCCGGATTCGCTTAAGGGAATTCGGCTTTGAACCGTGGCTTGGGGCGTTATGTCTCGGGCCGTCCCCGGCCGGCGAATCCGGCGGAAAAACCCCCGCACCTTGCAGCAATTCTGCGGTATTGGCGAGCTGGCTTGTGCAACTTCAGCGCACAGCGGTTTGCTGAACTCTGCGTAGGGTAATGCGAGCGGCAGCCGGTGTGGCCACGATGGTCGCACTTGCCTCTCCTCTCCTCCCTCACCTGGCGGCAGTCCTACGGGCTGTCGTCAGGTGCGGTTTAACGCCTCGTCGGCCGCCTCGAGACGGAGATCCTCGACGCGCTGGCGCTGGGAGCGGGCCCGGTCGGCCAACTGCCCGAGCTCCTCATCGTCGAGGCCGGCGGGTGCGGCCCGGCGCAACCCCTCCCACAGCATGAGCTTGCCGGTCACCCCGAGCTCGAGGATCTCGAGCTCCTCGAACCGGCTGAGCGGCGAATAGCCGGTCAGCTGCCCGTTGAGCTTGAGCCGGCCGAGCTTCTCGACGCTCCAGGCGATCACCTTGCGCACCTCGTCGGCCCGCACGCCGAGCCGGTCCATGATCGCGGCCAGCGCGGCCCGATCTTCCTCGATCTCGGTCCGCAGCTCGGCCAGGGCCTCGCCGTACGGGGTGCCACGGTTGCTGGCCGCCACGCGCCGCACGAGCTCCACGGCCCCGGTCTCGGCAGCCATGTGGTCGTTCAGGTAGATGGCAAGGCGCCGGCGGTTCACGGCGTCAGCGATACCACGGGGTCGCGTACGTTTGTGCTGGCAAATCGTTCGGGGTCATCTTCATCCCCTACCCGGCCCAGATCGCCCAAATCCGCGCGCATACGCGGTCGTCCGGTGGGTAACGGCGCCTCGATGAACGACCAGGGCACCGTGGCCGTACTCGGCGCCGGCAGCACGATGGGGCTGGGGATGGCCCGCAACATCGCCCGCTCGGGAATCGCCGTGCGCGGCTGGAACCGAACCGCCGAGAAGGCGCGCCCGCTCGAGGGCGACGGCGCCGAGATCTTCGACACCGCCCGCGAGGCGGTCGACGCCGCCGACGTAGTCCTGACTATGCTGGCCGACGCTGACGCAGTGATCGACGCGATCGAGGACGTGGCCCCGAGCGCCGGATCGGACACGCTGTGGCTCCAGATGAGCACGATCGGCGAGGCCGGTACCGATCGCTGCGCCGAGGTGGCGCAGACATACGGGCTCACTCTGATCGTCGCCAACAGCTGGGTGCTGACCGTCGTCGAGGGCGTGGCGGAGACGTTCGCATTGGCCGAGGGCCTCGGCCTGGATCCTCAGCTCCTGCTTGACGCGATCGAGGGTGGCGCGCTGGATCTGCCCTACCTGCGCATGAAGGGCAAGTCGATCATGGAGCGGAGCTTCGAGCCCTCCTTCCGGCTCTCGCTGGCGGCCAAGGACGCTCGCCTGATCGAAGAGTCGGCCCAGCGGCACGAACTCGATGTGCCGCTGTTCAGCACCATCCGCCGCCGCTTGGACGAGGGGGCCAAGGAACACGGCGACGAGGACTTCAGCGCCACCTATTGGACGAGCGCGACCCGGGGCGATGGCGCCTGAGGCGGTCTCTCGGGCCGCGGGCCCACCCGGACCCTCCCCGGCCGCGTGCTAGCGTTGTCGCTGCTCACTGCTCCGGGGGCAGATGGGAAGTCTTGTAGCTGGGAACGACGGCGATTCGCTCGGACGGGTCGCGGCCGGGGCCAACCACACCCGTTGATGCCGCACCAGGCCTGGCCGTGACGGTTGGGCGAAGGACAGGAGCATGAAGACCGATTTCGCCGTACGGACCCATACCTTCGAGAGGGCGACGACGCTTGCCTTGGGCGGCGAGCTCGACCTCGTATCCAGCCCGGCGCTCGAGCGGGCGCTCGACGCCGTCCTTGCCTCGGACGCCGAACTGATCATCGTCGACCTGCGGGGACTCGAGTTCATGGACTCGACCGGCCTGCACGCCCTCGTCAAGGCCCAGCACCGGATGGACGAGCTGGGCCGGCGCTTCGCCCTCGTCCGGGGTGGGGACAACGTCCAGCGCCTGTTCGAGCTGACCGGCGTGAGCGACGGGCTCACGATCGTCGAGTCGCCCGAGGAGCTGCTCGAGGCGCACGGCGCCCCCTGATCGCCCGCGCGCTCTCAGCTCCGCAGGTGATCGACCATCGAGAGGCGTAGGGTCTCGTGGCCGTCGCGCGCCACGAACGCGAGGTCCTCGCCAAGCGCGGTCAGCGTGCCGGCCCGCTGGCGCGAGCCCGCCTCCTGCCACTGTGCGCTGGTGCCCATCCGGAGCGGTGCCAGCGCGAAGTCGAGTCGGTGCTGGCGCGCTCCGAGCGCGACGCTGATCGCCGTGCTCTCGGCGGCCTGCTCGGCCTGAGCGGCTAGGGCGTCGCTCACGTCGTACACATCCGAGCAGCGCTGCAGCGAGAAGCCGGCGCTCGGTGCGAGTGCCCGGCCGATCCGTCCCAACACCGGAGCCAGGAGCGCTACGGGGGAGACCGTGAGCACCACGTCACCGGTCAGGCCCGAGTGCAGCTCGGCCTGCCACGCCGCCGATCCCGCGCTCGCGACATGACCCACCGGCCACGATCCGCTCGTGTCGCCGGTCGGCGCCCGGAACGACAGCCGCACCTCGGTTCCGCCGTCGGGCACGTTGATGAACTCCGCGCGGTCGGCCACGGCGGTCATCAGGGTGAGCCCCACCTTCAGACCGTCCTGATCGCGTGCGGCCTCGTGAATGCCGCAGCCCCGGTCGCTGATTCGCGCCTGCACGCCCTCGGGCCGGGCCGTGAGCTCGACCGCCATGGGGCCCACCCCGTCAGGGTAGGCATGGACGATCACGTTGTTGCAGGCCTCGGTCACCCCGGTGTTGACGTCGGCGAGCAGCTCGGGATCGAACCCGAGCGCCTCGCCGGCGGCGGACGACATGCTGCGAACCAATCTCGCCGCCTCAGGACGGCTGATCAGCTCGAGCCGGACCCACGGTGAATCGATCTCTCCACTCATAACGCTCCCACGTTAAGGAGAGGTACCCAAAGCTCCAGAGTGCAAGCGTCCGGTGAGCCGATATCGAGCCGGCGCGACGCCCCCGGTCGTTGCGATCAACTCGCCGTCGCCCCTGCCTCGAGGCGGGTCATCGACCGGCGCAGGAGTCGCGACACGTGCATCTGAGAGCACCCTATCCGCTGGCTGATCTCGCGCTGGGTGAGTTCGCAGACCAGGCGCAGGCTGAGCACCTCGCGCTCCACCTCGCTGAGGGTCGACCACCTTGCCGCCAGGGCCTGGCGGTGCTCGGCGAGCTCAAAGCCGCCGTCCTCATCGCCCAAGGTCTCCGCGAGCGCGCAGCGGTCCTCTCCGTCATGGGTGACGGGTGCGTCGAGCGACGCGGGGTGGTAGTTGTGGGCGGCATCGATCGCCTCCATGACCTGCTCGATCGTGCACGCGAGGGCCTCGGCCAGCTCATCCAGCGTCGGCGAGCGACCGAGCACCGCTGACAGGCGCTCCGTGTGGCGGCTGACCGCCAGCGCCCGTTCCTGCAGGTCACGAGGGACGTGGACCGTCCAGCCCTTGTCGCGGAAGTGACGCTTGAGCTCGCCCACGATGGTCGGGGCGGCGAAGCTCGTGAACTTCTTGCCGCGACCCGGCTCGAAGCGCTCGATCGCGTTCAGGAGCCCAACCGAGGCGACCTGAACGAGGTCGTCGAGCGGCTCGCGGCTGTGCACGTACCGGAGGGCGAGCTTGCGGGCGAACGGGAGGAAGCGTTTGACGAGCTCCTCGCGAGCCCGCGGATCGCGATCAACGTGGTAGGTCTCTAAGAGCTCCTCGTCGGAGAGTCGAGGGAGCCCACGTGGTGCCATGCTCATGACGTTCGATGGGACCTCCTGTGGTGGCTGGCCACGCGTGGTCCGGAGGGCCACTGCTCAAGCGACCCGTGCGTCCGTCTCGTGATGTTGTAAGCCGTCCCGATCCGGTCGCCGCCGCACCGTGAACCGGCTCTGGCCCAATCTTTTCCGTCTCACCGATCCGCAAACCTCGGTCGCATGCATGCGGGCCGGATTTACCGGGGAAAGCAACCCGAGGCGGGTAGGCCCTCAGAGTGAGGACCGAGCTGCACTTCCATCTCCTGCCGGGCGTCGACGACGGTCCCCGCGACGACCAGGAGGCGATCGAGCTGGCCCGCCTGGCCGTCGCCGACGGAACCCGGCGCGTGGTCACGACCCCTCACGTGCGGCTCGTCGACGTGGAGGCCCTGCCGGCGCTGACCGCGCGCTGCCAAGCCATGCTGCACGGCGCAGGTGTCGCGCGGGGCGGTTCTCCAGCTCAACGCCTCGTCGCTGACCGGAGGCCACGGCGCCGAGGCGCGCCGCGTCGCCATTTCCCTGGCCCGCTCCGGGATGCCCTTCCTGCTCGCCTCCGACGCCCACTCGCCGGCCCGGGCGCCGCAGCTGACGCCGGCCGCGGCGGCGCTGGCGACCGCCGGAATCGACGAGAGCACGATCCGGATGGCGGTCGATGTCCTGCCCGGCGCGGTTCTCAGCGGCGGTTTGGCCGCGGCCCGGACCGCTCGGCCCCCGCCCCACGGCGGGCGCTCACGACTGGGGCAGGGCGAACGATCCGGTGCGCCGGTCGCTCGCTCCGCGCAGGTCTTCCTCGATCGCCGCCGCGGTTCCTAGCGCCAGCGGCAGGTAGTCGCGCCGGAGCGCGCTCATCGACGCGCGGCTGGCGTGGACCGACACGTTCAGGGCCGCCGTCACCGCGCCCGAGGCGCTCCGCAGCGGCACCGCGAGCGAGCGCAGCCCCTCCTCGAGCTCCTGATCGGTCGCCGCGTATCCCTGCCGGCGGACCCCGGCCAGGATCGTGCGCAGAGCGTCCTTGTCGGTGACGGTGCGCGCGGTCAGCGGCGTCATCTCGACCCTGGCCAGGCGCTCTTCGAGCTCGTCCTCGGGCAGCCCGGCGAGGAGCACCCGGCCCATCGACGTGACGAACGCCGGTAGCCGCGTCCCCACCGCCAGCGTGATGCTCATGATCCGCCGCGTCGGCACCCGCGCGACGTACACGATGTCGGTGTCGTCGAGCACCGAGATCGAGCACGACTCGTTCACCTGGGCGACGAGCTGCTCCATGTGCGGCTGTGCCACCTCGGGGAGGCTGAGGCTCGACAGGTACGCATAGCCGAGCTCGAGCACCCGCGGGCGCAACGAGAACCGACCCTGCGAGAAGTTGACGTAGCCCAGCTTGACCAGCGTGAGCAGGAACCGGCGCGCCGCCGCCCGGGTCAGGCCGGTCAAGCGCGCGACCTCGCTGAGGGCCAGCTCGCGATGCTCGGCGTCGAACGCGCGGATCACCGCGAGTCCCCGCTCCAGGGACTGGACGAAATCCGAATTCTGGGTCGGTTTGTCGGTCATCGCGCTTTCCGTTCGGCATGCGAACACTATCGGAGATTCCGACGGCGCCCCCGCCAGGAGCCGGCCACTACGAGGTCGGCAAGTAGGATCAGGCGCGATGAGCCAGACGAGCGGTGTGGAGCCCGCCACCGGGCGGGGCAACGGCAACCGCGCGCCCGCCGGCCTGACCGTCCGCGACGCCGCCTTCGAGGTCATGCGCCGGCACGGCCTGACCACGATCTTCGGCAACCCCGGGTCGACCGAGATCCCGTTCCTGACCGATCTCCCGACCGATCTGACGTTCGTGCTCGGACTGCACGAGGGCTCGGTGGTGGGGATGGCGAGCGGCTTCGCACTTGCCACCGGCGAGCCGGCCTTCGTCAACCTCCACACGGCGGCCGGACTGGGCAATGCGATCAACGCGATCGCCAACGCCCGCGACTGCCGCGCCCCGCTCGTGATCCTGGTCGGCCAGCAGGACCGCCGGCAGATCGCCTTCGAACCGTTCCTCACCGGTCGAGCCCTCGAGCGGCTGGCCGGGGAGTATCCGGTCTGGCGTCAGCTGCCCGGCCGCGCCCAGGACGTGCCCGGCGCGATCGCGCGCGCCTATCACGAGGCGGAGGCGGCGCGCGGCCCAGCGCTGGTCGTGGTGCCGATGGGCGACTGGCTCGAGCCGGCCGACGAGCTCGGCGCCGGGGCCCCGGCCCGCATCCTCCGGCCGCAGTCGGTGGCCGCCTCCCAGATCCGCGAGCTGGCCGATCTGCTCGCGACTGCCGATGCGCCGGCGCTGATCATCGGGGCGCCCGAGGCCGAGGACTGGGACGCCGTGGTCGCGCTGTCCGAGCGGCTCGGCTGCCCGGTCTGGCAGGAGCCGTTCAGCCGCCGGGTCGGCTTCCCGCAGGATCATCGCCTGTTCGCCGGCCACCTGCCCTGGCAGCGGCGGCTCATGCACGATGTGCTGGCCCGCTACGACGTCGTGCTGACCGTGGGCACGAACGCCTTCCGGGCCTATCTGTTCGACGAGCCGGTCGCGCTGGTCGAGCCCGAGACGCGCGTCGCCGTGCTGACGGCCGACCCGGCCGAGGCGCACCGCAGCCCATGCGAGCTGGCCGTCGTCGCTCCGGTGGGCGCCACCTGCCAGGCACTCGTCGAGCAACTGCCGGCGCGCACCGGCAATCCGCCCGAGCCCGTCCGCCGTCCGGGGCCGCTCGCGCCCCCGGCGCCCGGAGAGCCGCTCAGGCCGGGTCACGTGCTCGACGCGCTCGCCGAGCGCCTGCCGGACGACGCGCTGCTGGTCGAGGAATGCCCCTCGAGCCAGCCCGAGCTCTACCAGCGGATCCCCGTGCGGGTGCCATTCGGGTTCCTGAGCACCGCCAACGGCTGCCTCGGCTTCGGGCTGGCCGGCTCGATCGGGCTGCGCATGGGGCTGCCCGACCGGCCGGTCGTCGCCGTGCTCGGCGACGGCTCCACCATGTACGCGATCCAAGCCCTGTGGAGCGCCGCGCGCTACGACGTCGGCGTGCTCCTGGTCGTGCTGGCCAACGGCCGCTACGCGGTGATGGACGGCCTGGCCCGGCGGGCCGGAGCGGCGGCCGCCTGGCCGGCCTTCGAGTCGGTGGACATCGGCGCGATCGCGCGCGGGCTGGGTTGTCCCTCGGTGCGCGTCGAGACGCACGCGGAGCTGATCGCGACCTTGGACGAGGCCATGGACGGCCTGGTCGCGCGGCGCGAGCCGCTGCTGCTGGAAGCCGTGGTGGGGGAGTAGGCGTGGCGACGACCGACGCGCGCAAGACCATCCCGGCGGACATCACCGCCGCGGCGGTGGCCAGCTTCGAGGGCTGTACGGACCCGCGGCTGCGCGAGCTGATGCAGGCGCTAGTCCGCCACCTGCACGGATTCGCGAGCGAGGTTTCGCTCACCGAGGAGGAGTGGCGCCAGATGATCGCCGTCCTCACCGCCACCGGCGACATCACCGACGAGCGCCGGCAGGAGTTCATCCTCTGGTCGGATGCCCTCGGGCTCTCGATGCTGGTCGACGCGCTCGCGCACGAGCTCCCTCCCGGCGCCACCGAGTCGACCGTGCTCGGCCCGTTCTACGTGCCCGGCTCGCCGCGCCGCGAGTACGGCGAGAGCATGGTCATCGAGGCCGGGGCCGGCACGCCGGCCTGGGTCTACGGGCGGGTGCTAGACACCTCGGGCGCCCCGATCGCCGGTGCCGAGCTCGACGTGTGGCAGAACGGCGCCGACATGCTCTACGCGGTCCAGCGCCCGGAGGCCGAGGAGGACCATCTGCGCGGCCGCTACCTGACCCGCGACGATGGCACCTACGCGTTCGTCGCGGTCCGCCCGGTCCCATATCCGATCCCCGACGACGGCCCGGTGGGGCGGATGCTGGCCGCCACCGGCCGGCATCCCTGGCGTCCGGCCCACATCCACATGATCGTGCGCGCGCCCGGCCACAAGACCGTCACCACCCACGTGTTCGACGCGACCAGCGAGTACCTCGACTCCGACACCGTGTTCGCCGTCAAGCACGGATTGCTGCGGACGTTCGTCGAGCGCTCACCCGACGATCCCGACCGGCCGCCGGCGATCGACGGCGACTGGGTCTCGCTGGAGAACGACATCGTGCTGGCGCCCGGCGAGGCCGGCGGCGCCGTGGTCGATCCCGGCCGCACCGCGTAGCGCCTCGTCCGGCATCGGCAAATGATTTGACCAACAGCGCCGTTTTGCGCGCGCGGCGACCCCTCGCGCGATACGCTCCTCACGATGGTTGACGAGATTGTCGACAATCCCAGTCAGTCCAGCCCGGAGGACCGGCTGCGCGAGGCGATCGTCACCGGCCGCTTCCAGCCCTCGGAGCGACTGATCGAGGTCGAGGTGGCGCGCGAGCTGGGCGTGGGGCGCTCGGCGGTGCGCACCGCGCTCGCCCGGCTCGAGCACGAAGGGCTGGTCGAGCACGAGCGTCACCGCGGAGCGCGGGTGCGGCTGGTCGGCGCGCGGGAGGCCGTTGAGATCCTCGAGACGCGCGCCGTGCTCGAGGGGCTGGCCGCCCGTCACGCGGCGACGAACGCCACGCCGGAGGACGTGCGGGGCCTGCGCACGATCCTGGACGGGATGCGCCGCTGCCTCGACGCCGGCGACCTGCTCGGCGCCTCGGATCAGAACGCGGTGCTGCACGGGCGCATCCTGGAGATCTCGGGCCACGCGACGGCGGCTCGCCTGATCGCCACTCTGAAGTCTCAGCTGGTCCGCTTCCAGTACCGGACGATCATGCTCCCGGGCCGCAGCGAGCGCTCGTTCGGAGAGCACCGCGCGATCGTCGGCGCGATCGCCGCCGGCGATCCCGACGCCGCAGAGCAGGCCATGCGCGTCCACCTCTCCCACGTGGCCGAGGCGCTTCGCGGCGAGCGGGCCCTGGCCGGGGCGATCCACGAGGAGCGCGCATGAACGCAGAGCAGCCGTCGGACCGCGCTCGCGACCTCCTGCGTGGCGCCTACGACACCCACATGCACATCTCTCCCGACGTGGTCGAGCGCAGGATCGACGACATCACGCTCGCGAAGCGCTTCCGCGAGCTCGGCATGGACGGGTTCGTGCTCAAGTCCCACTACGGCTCGACGGCCGAGCGTGCCGCGGTGGTCCGCGCGGCCGTCCCCGGCATCAACGCACTCGGCGCGATCGCACTCAACCGCGCCGTCGGCGGGATCAACCCGCTGGCGGTCGAGATCGCCGCTCGCGAGGGTGCCCGCACCGTCTGGCTTCCCACCGTCGACTCGGTCAACGAGTCGCACGAGCGCGAGGCGCCCCCGGGCGCCAAGGTCCCGGTCTGGGTCAAGCTCCAGCTCGACCTGCGTGAGCAGGGCATCGAGATCCCCCCGGTGCCCGTCGTGCACGACCGGGACGGCACGGTGCTGCCGGCGCTGCGCGAGGTACTGGCGCTGATCGCCCGGCACAACATGCTGCTGGCCACCGGGCACCTGAGCCGGGACGAGATCTTCGCCGTGGTCGACGCCGCGCTCGAGGCCGGGGTGCGCGACATCGTGGTGACCCATCCCGAGTTCCCCTCGCAGGACCTGAGTGTCGATGACCAGCGAGCGCTTGCCGACCGGGGCGCGTTGCTCGAGCGCTGCTTCACCACGCCGCACACCGGCAAGGTGACCTGGGAGCGCTGGATCGAGAACATCCGGGCCGTGGGGCCGGAGACCTCGGTGCTGTCGACCGACCTCGGGCAGGTGTTCAACCCGCCCGTCGAGGACGGGATGGCGCTGATGGTCGACCGGCTGCTGGGCGCCGGCTTCACCGAGGAGGAGGTGTACGTGATGGCGGTCGTGAACACCCGCATCGTGGCGGGGGCGGAGGCCCTGTGAGCGCCCAGCGCCTGATGGTCATCGGGGCGCACTCGGCCGACTTCGTCTGGCGGGCGGGTGGAGCGTGCGCCGTGACCACGACGAATGGCGGCACCGCCAAGGTGATCGCGCTCTCATACGGCGAGCGCGGCGAGTCCGGGGAGCTGTGGAAGGAGGAGGGGCAGACGATCGAGAACGTCAAGCAGGTCCGCCACGGCGAGGCGGGCCGAGCCGCGGCCGCGCTCGGGGCCACGTTCGAGTGCCTGGACCTGGGCGACTACCCGCTGGACATCGACGTCGAGCGCCTCAACCTGATCTCGGACAAGATCCGCGAGTTCGGCCCCGACGTCCTGATCACCCACACCGACACCGACCCGTTCAACCCCGATCATCCGGTGGCCTTCGCGGCGGTGAACCGCGCGCGCGGCCTGGCCGCGGGCGCCGGCGTGTCGAGCGCGTTCAAGACGATCGCCCCGCCCGCGTTCTACCTGTTCGAGCCCCACCAGCCCGAGCTGTGCAACTTCACGCCGAACACGTTCGTCGACATCACGAACGTGATGGAGGCCAAGCTCAAGGCCATGGAGGAGATGAAGGCCCAGAAGTACCTCCAGACCTACTACACCCAGCGGGCCGACCAGCGCGGGAACCATGCCCGCCGGTCGTCGGGCAACCAGGACATCCGCCAGGCCGAGGCCTTCCAGCGGGTGACTCCCAACGTGGTGAGCGCCCTGTGAGCGCCGAGGCGTATGAAGAGCTCGCCCAACTGGGGTCCGCCACCGTGTACGAGGCCGGCGGGCGTCGCGGCTACGTCGACGCCGACCTGATCCAGATCGTCCCGGGCTCGCGCGCGGCCGGGCCGGCGCGCACCGTGGTCTGCGGCCAGGACGACAACCTGATGGTCCACGCGGCGATGGCGGCCGTCCAGGCCGGCGAGGTGCTCGTCCTGACGATGCCCGAGCCGCGGCCGGTGGCGCTCGTCGGCGACCTGCTGGCCACCCAGGCCAAGGCCCAGGGCGCCGCCGCGATCCTGGTCGACGCCTCGGTCCGCGACGTCGAGGAGCTGGCCGAGCTGGGCCTCCCGATCTGGGCGCGCTGGGTCCGCGTGAAGGGCGCGGTCAAGGACACCCCGGGCGCGATCGGCCAGCCGGTCGCGGTGGGCGGCGCGACGATCCGCAACGGCGACATCCTGGTGCTCGACGCCGACGGCGTGGCCGTTGTCGAACAGGAGCGCGTGACCGAGGTGCTCGAGGCAGCCCGGGAGCGCCTCGAGCGCGAGCGGGTCAAGCGCGAGAAGCTCCAGGACGGCGCCCTCTCCTACGACCTCGACGGCCTCCGGGATAAGGTCGAGACATGAGCCCCGAGCCGGTCCACGACCTGGCCCACATCGCCCACGCCGAGCTCCTCACGCCGTTCCCGGACGAGAGCCTGCGCTTCTTCGTCGAGCTGTTCGGGATGGAGATCGAGCACCGCGAGGGCCAGTCGGTGTTCCTGCGAGGCTGGGGCGAGTACCAGCCCTACGGCCTGAAGCTGACCGAGGCCAGGCTGCCTGGTCTGGGCCACGCCGCGATTCGCGCCTGGAGCCCGGAAGCCCTGGAGCGCCGGGTCAGTGCGATCGACGCCACCGGGCTCGGCACCGGCTGGAACGACGGCGACCACGGCCACGGACCCGCCTACGAGTTCGGCGACCCCGATGGGCACAGGTTCGAGGTCTTCTACGAGCAGGACCGCTACGTGCCGCCCGAGCACCTGCGCCCCCGACTCAAGAACGTGCCCCAGCGCCACGTCGACCGCGGCGCCTCGGTCAAGCGCATCGACCACGTCAACGTCCTGGCCGCCGACGTGGCCGCCAACCGGGCCTTCGCGATGGATCAGCTCGGCTACCGGCTCTACGAGCAGGTCGTCAACGACGACGGCTCCGAGCAGGGCGCCTGGATGAGCCTGTCGATTGCCGCCCATGAGCTCATCTACACGGCCGACCACGGGGGCGGCCGCGGCCGCCTGCACCACCTGGCCTGGTTCGTCGACACCCGCGAGGAGCTGCTGCGCGCCGCCGACCTGTTCCTCGACGCCGACGTGCCGATCGAGGCCGCCCCGTCCAAGCACGCGGTGGCCCAGGGCATGTTCCTCTACGTGTACGAGCCGGGCGGCAACCGGGTGGAGGTCACCACCGGGACGCACTTCATCTTCGACCCCGCCTACGAGCCGGTCGCCTGGACCCAGGCCGAGCGCGCCCGCGGTCAGGCGTGGGGAGTCAAGACGATCGAGACCTTTCACACCTACGGCACGCCCGACATCAGCGGCGAGGCGACCGGACCGCCGATCCCGCCCACGAGCCAGATCCCGGCGCCGCCCGGGGCCACCGTCGTATGAAGAGCACCGAGCCGCTGAGCGAGGACCGCATGCTGATCCGCGACCTGGTCGAGAACTGGGCGGTGTGGCGCGACGCCGGCGATTGGGAGCGGTTTGCCACCGTGTGGCACGAGGACGGATTCATGATGGCCACCTGGTTTCAGGGGCCGGCGGGGGACTTCATCCGGGTCAGCCGCGAGGGCTTCGAGCGCGGCGTGAGCATCCTCCACTTCCTCGGCGGGACCGCGATCGATCTGGCCGATGAGCGCCGGCGCGCGATCGCCCAGACCAAGATGACGATCTCCCAACGGGCCGAGGTGCACGGCGTCGAGTGCGACGTGGTCTGCACGGGCCGCTTCTACGACTTCCTGGAGCGGCGCGACGGGCGCTGGGGCATCGTCCTGCGCCAGCCGATCTACGAGAAGGACCGACTCGACCCGGTCGATCCGGCGGCCGCTTTGACCCTCGACGCCGAGCGGCTGGCGCGGTTTCCGGTCGGATACCGCCATCTCGGGTACGTGCAGTCGCAGATCGGGTTCGAGGTCAAGCGCGACATGCCGGGCCTGGTCGGACCGGCCGTCGAGCGCCTGTATCGCCGCGGCGCCGAATGGCTCGCCGGCGGCGAGCTCGGGGATCCGCTGAAGACGGTCGATTGAGCCGCCGGCGCATCCAGCCGCCGCGGGCCTCTGTCCTGCTGGCCGTCGGCATGGTCCTGCTCGCGGCCAATCTGCGCCCGGCGGCGGCCGCGGTCGGACCGCTGATCGGCCGGATCCGGGCCGATACGGGCCTGTCGGCGACCGGCGCGGGCGTCCTCACCACGCTACCCGTGCTCTGCTTCGGCGCGCTGGCACCGCTGGCGCCGGCGCTGGCCCGGCGGCTCGGCGAGCGGACCACCGCCGCGCTTGCGCTGGTCGTGCTCCTGGCCGGCCTGCTCGTGCGGCTCGTGCCCGGGCTCGGGTTCCTGTTCTTCGGCACCGCACTGGCCGGCGCCGCGATCGCGGTGGGGAACGTGCTGCTCCCGGTGCTGGTTCGGGTCAACTTCGCCGATCGCGTCGGCCCGCTCACCAGCATGTACACGACCGCGCTGGTCGGCTTCGCCGCCCTGGCCGCCGGTGTGTCGGTGCCGGTGGCCGACGCGTTCGGCGGGGGCTGGCGGCCTGGCCTGGCCATCTGGGCGCTCCCCGCCGCGATCGCGCTGGTCGTCTGGGCCCCTCAGCTGGGCCGCCCGCGGCGAGCCGCGCCCGTCCCCGCCGGGCACGTCACCGGCGTCCGGCCGCTGCTCCGCGACCCGGTGGCCTGGGCGGTCACCCTGTTCTTCGCCGTCCAGTCGGCCGGCTTCTACGCCACCCTGGCCTGGCTGCCGAGCGTGTTCCACAGCCACGGGCAGAGCACCTCGGCGGCGGGCTTCCTGCTCAGCCTGTCGCTCATCGTCGGCCTCCTACCCGCGCTCACCGTTCCCTCCCTGGCCACGCGCTCGCGCGACCAGCGCCCGTTCGTGATCGTGATCGTCAGCCTGATCGCCGCCGGCTGGCTGGGCATCCTGCTCGCGCCGACCGTGGCGCCGTACCTGTGGGTCGTCCTGCTCGGGATCGGCCAGAACGCCGCGTTCCCGCTCGCCCTGACCATGATCGTCCTGCGTGCGGGCACGGTCACCAGCACCGCCGGCCTGTCCACGCTCGTCCAGACGGTCGGCTATCTGATCGCGGCCGTGGCGCCGCTCGCCATCGGCGCCGTCCACGACCTGACCGGTTCCTGGACCCCGGCCCTGATCGTGCTGCTGGCCCTGCTCGTGCCCCAGACGCTCCTCGGCCTGGCCGCGGCGCGCAACCGGACGGTCACGCCCGCCCAGTAGCGCGAGTACTTTGCCACTCGGCACTCCCCGCGGAGGTGAATGGCCGTTCACTCGCGCGACTCGCGAGTGAACCTCCATTCACCTTCCGGATCCGTGGCGAGTGGCGGGAAACTCGCGTTTTGATGGGGCCCGCGCTGCCCGTCCGGCGTCCCTCGCGGCCGGCCACCTCGGCTCACTGACCACGCACGACCGGCGCCCAGGGACGCCCGGCGGATAGGCGGGCAACGCGGTACAGTTCGGTATGTGATCGGACGTTCACGATGCGAACGATTGCAGGGGGCAGGATGGCCGAGCTGATGGCGCTCCCCGACGCGGTCGAGAGCCTCGTCAGCGACGGGGACTCGGTGGCGCTCGAGGGCTTCACCCACCTGATCCCATTCGCGGCGGGGCACGAGATCATCCGCCAGGGCCGGCGCGAGCTCGAGCTGATCCGGATGACGCCGGACCTGCTCTATGACCAGATGATCGGGATGGGCGTGGCCCGGCGGCTCGTCTTCTCCTACGGCGGCAATCCCGGCGTGGGCGGGCTGCATCGGTTTCGCGACGTGATCGAGAATGGATGGCCGCACCCGATCGAGATCGAGGAGCACAGCCACGCCGGGATGGCCAACCGCTATGCGGCGGGCGCGGCCGACATGCCGTGCGCGGTCATGCGGGGGTACGTGGGCACCGACCTGATGCAGCGCACGAACGTGGCCGAGATCGCCTGCCCGTTCACCGGCGAGCGCCTGGCGGCGGTGCCCGCCCTGCGCCCCGACGTGGCGATCGTCCATGCCCAGGAGGCCGACCGCGACGGCAACGTGCAGCTGTGGGGGATCCCCGGGGTCCAGAAGGAGGCGATCCTGGCCTCCTCGCGCTCGCTGGTCACGGTCGAGCGGATCGTCGACGAGCTCGAGCTCAGGCCCGGCGGGATCGTGATCCCGGAATGGGTGATCAGCGCAGTGGCCGAGGCGCCGGGCGGGTCCCGTCCGTCCTACAGCCTGGGGATCACCAATCGCGACAACGACTTCTACAAGTTCTGGGACAAGCTGAGCCGGGACCGCGAGCAGTTCACCGAGTGGATGCAGGAGAACGTTCTGGGAAGGGAGGTCCCGACGACATGACCGCCACGAGCACCGAGGTCACCGCGGGTGAGACCCAGACGGTGGTCGCCGCTCGCCGGCTGCGCGACACCAAGACCGTGTTCATCGGAGTCGGGCGTCCGAGCACGGCGGCGCTGTTGGCCCGCATGGTGCACAACCCAGAGCTGATCCTCGTCTACGAGTCGGGGACGATCGGCGCCAAGCCGTTCCACGTTCCGCTCTCGATCGGCGACGGCGAGCTGGCCGAGACGGCCGACTCGATCGTGTCCGTGCCGGAGATGTTCAACTACTGGATCGGCGCGGGGCGGATCGACGTCGCGTTCCTGGGCGCGGCCCAGATCGACCGCTACGCCAATCTCAACTCAACCGTGATCGGCGACTACGAGCATCCCAAGACGCGCCTGCCTGGGGCGGGCGGCGCGCCCGAGATCGCGGCCAGCTGCGGCCAGGTGATCGTGATCGCTCCCCACGCCAGGCGCACCTTCGTCGAAAAGCTCGACTTCGTGACCACGGTCGGCCACGGCGACGGTCCGGGCGCCCGCGAGCGCCTCGGCTTCCGCGGCCGCGGTCCGACCGCGGTGATCACCGACCTCGGCGTACTCGAGCCGGATCCAGACAGCTGCGAGCTCGTGCTGAGCCAGATCCATCCCGGGGTCGAGGTCGACAAGGTGCGCGAGGAGACCAGTTGGGAGCTCCGCCTGGCCGATGATCTGAGAACGACCGAGCCGCCGACCGACGAGGAGCTCTCGGCTCTGCGGGAGCTGCTCGACCGATGAGCGCCGCGTACGTGCTCGACGCGGTCCGCGCGCCGTTCGGCCGCTACGGCGGCGGCCTGTCGAAGGTGCGCCCCGACGACCTGGGCGCGCACGTGGTGCGGGCGCTGCTCGACCGCTCGCCGCAGCTCGACCCCGAGCGCGTCGACGAGGTCCTGTTCGGGGATGCCAACCAGGCCGGCGAGGACAACCGCAACGTCGCGCGCATGGCCTGGCTGCTGAACGGGCTGCCCACTTCCGTGCCCGGTTCGACGATCAACCGCCTGTGCGGGTCGTCGCTGGACGCCGCCATGCAGGCCAGCCGCGAGATCGAGACCGGCGAGGCGGATGTCGTGCTGGTCGGCGGGGTCGAGTCGATGAGCCGGGCGCCCTGGATCGTGCTCAAGCCCGAGCGCGCCTTCCCGGCCGAGCCGGGCCTGCTCTACTCGAGCACGCTCGGCTGGCGGATGGTCAACCCGAACATGCCCGCCCAGTGGACGATCTCGCTCGGCGACAGCGCAGAGAAGCTGGCCGGCATCTACCAGGTCTCGCGCGAGGCCCAGGACGAGTTCGCCCTGCGCAGCCATCAGCGCGCCCACGCCGCCTGGGAGAGCGGCTTCTATGGCGAGTGGGTGATCCCAGTGCCGGACACCGAGCTCGAGCGCGACGAGAACATCCGGCCGGACACGTCGCTCGAGAAGCTGGCCAAGCTCAAGCCGGCCTTCGTGAAGGACGGGACGGTGACCGCCGGCAACTCGTCGCCGCTGAACGACGGCGCCGGCGCCGCGCTGCTCGCCTCCGAGGAGGGTGCTCGGATCGCCGGACGAGACCCGATCGCGCGGATCGTCTCGCGCGGCGCGGCGGGCGCCGACCCCGACGTGTTCGGGATCGCCCCGGTCAGGGCGGCCGAGATCGCGCTCGAGCGCGCGGGCATCAGCTGGGACGACGTGGCCGTGGTCGAGCTGAACGAGGCGTTCGCCTCGCAGTGCCTGGCCGACATCGGCGAATGGAAGGGGCTCGATCCCGAGAAGGTGAACCCCAACGGCGGCGCGATCGCCCTGGGTCACCCGCTCGGGGCATCCGGCGTGCGGATCCTGGGCACACTGGCCCACGAGCTGCGCCGCCGGGGTGGTGGTTACGGGGTGGCCGCGCTGTGCATCGGCGTCGGTCAGGGACTGGCAGTCGTACTGGAGGCATGAGATGACCGAGGAGCTTCAAACCGACAGCGGCGGGATCCGCGTGATCTATGACCCGATCGCGGACACGCCCACGAGCTACAAACGGGAGCCCGAGGGGGCCCACCCGCCGCTGGACTTCGAGGGCTACAAGTCGACCGCGCTGCGTCATCCCAAGCAGCCGCTCGTCTACCTGCCCCAGACGATCACCGAGATCACCGGACCCCAGCTGGGACCGGTGCTGATGGGCGAGAACGACAACGACCTGACCGTGCAGCACGAGGGCGAGCCGATCGGCGAGCGGATCGTGGTCTCCGGCCGGGTGTTCGACACCGAGGGAAAGCCGCTCCGGGGCACCCTGGTCGAGATCTGGCAGGCCAACTCGGCCGGGCGCTACAAGCACCGCTGGGATCGCTGGCCGGCGCCACTCGATCCGAACTTCACCGGCGCCGGCCGGTGCATCACCGACGACGAGGGCCGCTACACCTTCACCACGATCAAGCCGGGTCCTTACCCGTGGGGCAACCACTACAACGCCTGGCGCCCGGCCCACATCCACTTCTCGCTGCTGGGGCGCGCCTTCGCCCAGCGCCTGGTCACCCAGATGTACTTCCCCGGCGACCCGTTCTTCCCCTACGACCCGATCTTCAACTCGGTGCGCGATCCCCAGGCCCGCGAGCGGATGATCTCGAGCTTCTCGATCCACGACACCGTCCCGAACTGGGCGCACGCGTACGAGTGGGACATCTACCTCCGTGGCCCGGGGGCGACCCCGTTCGAGGAGGCGTTTTGATCTTCGAGACGACCCCCTCCCAGACGGTCGGCCCGTACTTCGCGATCGGCCTGCCGTTCGACGTCGGCCCGTTCGCCGTACCCGAGGGCACGCCGGGCGCGATCCACATCACCGGCACGATCTACGACGGCGCCGGCATCCCGATCCCCGACTTCCTGCTCGAAACCTGGCAAGCGGACCCGGACGGGCGCTTCGCCGACATGCACGGCCACGGCGGCACGTCGGAGCTCGAAGGCTTCCGCGGCTTTGCCCGCTACGGCCTGGAGGACGGCGACGGCACGTTCGACATCCTCACGATCAAGCCGGGTCCGGTGCCCGGCCTGGACGGCGAGACGCAGGCGCCCCACATCGACGTGTCGGTGTTCGCCCGCGGGATGCTTCACCGCTCGGTGACCCGCATCTACTTCGCCGACGAGACCGAGGCCAACGCGGTCGATCCAGCGCTGGCCCGCGTGCCGGTCGAACGCCGCGCCACGCTGCTGGCCGAGCCGGTCGACGGCGGCTACCACATCGACATCCGCTTCCAGGGACCGAACGAGACGGTCTTCTTCGCGGTCTGAGCCTCGGCGCCGCTTACGGCGGCGTGAGCGTGGCCGTCCGCGCCGATCCGTCGTGGCTCCACGACAGCGTGTCGCCGTTCAGGGTCAGCCCCGTCAGCAGCGAGTTAGATCCAACGGACTCGCTCTCATCGATGGTGTGCAGGCCGGTCTTGTCCGACACCTCGACGCGCTCGACGGTGCAGGGGAGCGCATTGACGCACGGCGCGGGCTCGACCGGCGTCACAGTCCACGCCGACGCATCGCCGGTGGGGTTGGTCGAGACCATCACGTCGCCACGGGAGTCGGTGGCGACGCAAAGCGAAGTGGACGGGCACGAGATGGAAAGCAGCGGGGGCAGGCTGTTGAAGCCCACGTGGGTCCACGTGCCCGATGCCGGATCGGTCGAGAAGTCGAGTGCGCCGGTCTGACCGATGGCCGTCCCCCCGGGGGTACCGACGGCCACGCAGAGCGACGCGGATGGACAGCTGACACTTGAGAGGCCGTCCGAGATCGACCGCTGCGTCCACGCCCCGCCGGTCGGGTTCGTCGTGGTGGCTATCTCCCGATTGTTGACGGTCACGCACAGGCTGGTGGTCGGACACGCCCCCGACTGGAAGGGGGGCGTTTGTGGGCTGACCGCCCATGCGCCGGCGCCGCCGGCCGGGTCGGCCGAGGTGAACACGGTGCTCGACGGGTCGAAGCCGGTGACGAAGCAGCGTGGCGCCGTCGAGCAGACCACCGCGCCCAGTCCGGACGGCGACCCTACCCGCGCGCTCGTCCACGCTCCGGCGCCGCCCGCCGGATCGGTGGACGTGGCGATGCTGCCGTCGTCAAGGGTGATGACGCACAGCGAGACGGTCGGGCAGCTGATCCCGTAGGCATCGGTGGCACCTTCGGGCAGTGGGGTCGCACTCCAAGTGGGCGCCCCGGCCGCGGGGTCAGACGATGCATCGAGGCCTGGCTGCACTCCGACACACAACGACTGCGATGGACACGTGAGCTCGGCTGGGGAAATTCCCCCGGACAACTTGCCGGCGGTCCAGCTTGCCCGCCCGCCGGTCGGGTCGCTCGAGGTGAGGATGTCATCCAGCAGCTTGTCGGTCGCGATGCAAAGCGTGGTGGCGGGCGCGCAGGAGACCTGGTTAAGAGGGGTCGCCACGAGAATGCGCGTTTCCACCGCCTGCCAGTGAGCGGCTGACGTCCCGTCGTGGCCAAGCACGATGTGATCGAGCACCGAGCAGGCCGGGTCGTCAGGGCAGCTGTCACTTTCGCCGCCCAGGTCCTTGCGTAGCTCGCCGGTGCGCAGGTCGAATACTTCCATCGTGTCCGTCAGGACTCCGTCGTGCACGTTGTCGTCGCGCATCACGAGCGCGGCGAACGGGGCGGCGACCAGCGCGGCGTGCGCGAAAAAAACCTCGTCGGGGATATTGGTGATCCGCTCGAGCAGCCGTTCGCGGCCGTCGGCGTACAGGCATCCCATGTATGCGACCGGCGCATAACTCGCGGTATGCACCAGTGTGTACGGCGACGGTCCGTCCCCGGTCACGACGGCGGCGCTGCTCCGCGCGATCACGCGCGACCGCGGCGGCGCGGCGCAGCGCGGAATGCGGCCGCGCGGCCGCGGCTGCCAGTCAACCGAGACCGCCCGGATGTGCCCCACCGGCCTCGGGCGCCCTCCTCGCGCCGCGACCAGCATCAATCGCTGGTCGGCGGCCACGAACGCGATCCACCGCCCGTCGGGCGAGAAGGCCGGCGAGCTTCCCCGCGCCAGCCGTTGCGTGTCGTGGTTGCGCACGCCGATGATGACAACCCAACCTCGCTGAACGGCCGCGATGCTGTCACCCCGCGGCGACCACGAGGGCTGGCCACCCAGGGCGAGCCTGCTGAGCCGACTCGGGCGCCCGGCCCACAGCGCGCCATCACGAACCACGGCAAGCTCCCCGGTCGCCGACCATACCGAGTCGGTCACGCCACTGACCGCAGGGGCAGGCTTGCGCAGCGTGTCGATCCCATCCACGGTCACGCGGCCGCGCTGGCTGAACGAGATCAACGTGCCGCTCGCCTCGAAAGCCGGGTCGGGGGCGGCGCCGAAGCGGCAATCCATGCACGACCCGTCCGTGTACACGATCCGGATCGCGGGCGCGGCATACACGATCGCCCGGCCATCGGGCGACCAGCGCGGCCGGCGCGGCGTGCCGCACCGCGGCTCGACCGTGCAGATCCGGCGCACGACATGCCCGTTCGAGCCCACCAGCAGGATCCCGCCCCCGGACACCGGCTGCACGGCCAACAAGCCGTTCGACCCTGGAAAGGCAGCCAGCGCCGGCGAGGCGAACAGCAGCCCCAGCACGACCGCGGCGCCCCCGACGACACCTCTCCGTCCTTTCACGTCACCCGCTTAAACGGCACTAACCGAAAAATGTTGCGAGCAACTGACTACGGCACCCGCATCCCCATCAGGCGCAGGTAGCGCGTCACCGCCTCCGCCCGGTTGGCCGCGTGCAGCTTGCGCAGGATGCTGCCCGTGTGGAACTTGACGGTCGCGCTCGAGATGACGAGCGCGTCGGCCACCTGCCGGTTGGTGGCGCCCTCGGCCATCAGCCGCAGCACGTCGAGCTCACGCCGCGTCAGCAGTCCCTCGAACACCACGCGGTCGTCCCGCGCGCGGCCGGCCACCTCCTCGGGCAGCCGAGCCGGCGCGGACAGCGGCGCCCGCCCGCCGGCCCCGAGCGTGACCGGCGCGTCGGTCAACTCGCTCGAGCGGATGCGCAGCCACTCCAGGAACTCGCGCATCTGGTCGCGCTCGTCGCGCAGCGTGCGCCGCAGCGTCGCGCTCTCGTAGGCCTGGGCCAGGCCGGTGGCGAACTCCCACAGCACGTCGCGGTCGAGTACGTCGAGTGCCTGACCGGGCCCGCGATCGGCGTGGATCACGCCCACCACCTGCGCGCCGACGACGAGTGGCGCGGCGGCGTAGGACCGCCATCCCATCAGGCCCGCCGTCCGCCGGTCCACGCGGGGATGCACGTCCGCGTCCACCACGATCGTCGCGCGCCGCCGGCGCAGCAGCTCGGTCTCGATCAGCGGGTGCTCGAGCCGCAGCGGATTGGCCTGGAGCTCGGCCAGGACGGCCGCCGCAGCCTGCTCCTGACCGGCGCCGGCGCCGGCGAAATACACCGCCTCGGCCACCATGCGCCCGCCCGCCACCAGGCTGAGGATCGCGCGCTCGAAGCGGGAGCCCGCGCACAACGCGGCCGGCGCCCGGACCAGAACCTGTCGTGGCGAGGTGACCTCGCGCAGCGCGCCCACGGCGGTCTGGATTCGGTCGAGCGCCTGGAAGCGCGCCTCGAACCGCTGGCGCAGCCGCTCGAGGGCGCCCTCCTGCTCGGCGACCGAGCTCGCCGCGAGCTCCTCCGCACCGAGTCGCTCGCGCAACGCGTCGATCAGTTCCCGCACCTGCGCCAGGTCAACCGGCGCGCCGTCGTCGTCCAGGCCGAGCAGGCGGTGTGCCCGCGCGACGGCCCCAGAGCTCACGACAGCCCCCCGGACCGCGCGTAGCGCGCCACCGCGTCGGCCCGGCTCGTCGCCCCCAGCTTGCGCAGGACGTTCTTGACGTGGTACTTGATCGTCCCCTCGCGGACCATCAGCCCGCGCGCGATCTCGAGGTTGGTCTGGCCCCGGGCCAGCAGCCGCAGCACGTCGAGCTCGCGCGGGGTCAACGCGTCGTGGCTCGCCGCCTCGCCCGGCTCGGAAGCGACCGACGCGTCGGCCGCGCCGCCGGCCAGCTGACCGAGGCGGGCGCTCATCCAGCCCACCGCCGCGCGCAGCTCGTGATGGTGGCGCTGGAGCATCTCGCGCAGGACGGCTCGCTCGAACACGCCGGCCAGCCCCTCCGCGTACCGGGTGGAGACCTCGGCATCGAGCACGTCGAGCGCACGAGCACCCGGGCCGCCACCGGCACCCGCATCCGCGTGGAGCAGCCCAACCGTGTGGCCCTGCACGACCACCGCGGCGACCACGTAGATCTCCCAGCCGAGCACGGCGGTGAGCCGCCTGGCCGCACGTGAACGAGCGGCCCGCACGTTCACGATCTCGGTCCGTTGACGCCGGGTCACCTCGTCCTCGATCGACGGGTACTCGAGCGCGACCGGCGCCCGGCGAAGCTCCTCGAGTGCGGCGGCTGCCTGCGCTGGGTCCTCGGCGCTCCACAGCGAGCGTGCGCGCAGGCCGTCCGGGCCGACCTCGCCGATCAGCACCCGGTCGAACTCCGAGCTCGTCCCGAGCTCCTCGGCCGCCCGGTCCAGGATGCCCTGGGGCGAGCCGACCTCGCCCAGACGCCTGACCGCCTCGCTCACGCGCTCGAGCGCATCGGCTCGGCGGACATACTCCGCCTCGACGATCTCGCGCTCCAGCGCGAGCAGCTCGACCAGCACGCTCTGTACCGCGGCCCCATCAGCCACGGTGTCCTCCGACGTTGCTCAGGCGAAGGCGGGCGCGCCCGGCCGCAGGCGCTCCATCAGCGCGTAGCGGAAGGCGGCCTCCTGCCCGACGCAGCTGAGCTCGAACGGCCGTCCCGCCTGCTCGATGGCCAGCCACGCCTCGCCGGCCCGCTCGCGGTCGACCAGGGCGATCGCGCGGTGGTCGGCTTCGAGCAGCCACCGGGCCGGGATCCCATCCACCGAGCCTCGGGTGAACGGCTTGGCCTGGCGGGCATCCCCGGACGGGCCATACACACCGAGCGCGGTCAGGACTCTGCCGGTGTTGCGTCCGAGCAAAGCGATCGCAGCCAGATCGGCCGACCGGTCGCGCACCGCCACGTGGCGAGCCGCTTCGGCGTGCAGCGCGTCGATCAGCCGGCCGCCGGTGCGCGGGTCGCAGACGACCATCACCCGGTCGGACGTCTCGCCACACCACCAGGCGCCGCCGGCGGATACCAGTCCGCCGGGGGCGACGGTCGCGCCGGCCAGCCGCCTCATCACGGCAGCCAGCTGAGGCGGCGGCGCGTCGAGCGTGATCGTGCTCAGCTCCGAGCGGTCGACCAGCCCGACCGCGCGCACGCACACGGCGAGCTCGGCGGCGGCCGATCCGAAGTGAACGGCCATCGGACGCCCAGCGCGAGTCGACAGAACGGCGCCGGCCTGGCGCAGGGCCAGCTCGAGAGGACGCTGCGGTCGAGCCGTGGCTGACACAGCGCAGAACGTATCGCCGCGCATGGCCGAGCGCCCTTCTCATCCGGCCGGAATTACCTGGCCAATCGAGAAGGGCGGTGTCCCGATCTTCCGTAGCCACTTCGCGAACCTGGTTCTTCGGCCCCTCTCTAAAGTCTAGGCTAATCCGGCGCTGTGAGAGTGGCGGGTCACCGGGCACACCGGCAAGCTGTTGCGATCGTCGGCCGGAACCGAGGGAGAGAGCCATATGAGCACCCATCTGACCCCGATCGAAGGCCTCCCGGCCTCATCCGCGGGCACGCAGGCTGAGATCCGGGGCGCGCAGAGTGAGACCGCGGGCCGGCAGAGTGAGACCCGTTACGAGCGGCTCACACGGATGATCGCCACCGATCGGGCGGTGATCATGGACGGGGCCACCGGCACCGAGCTGATTCGCGTGGCGGGCGAGCGGCCCGAGATCGAGGAGCACCTCTGGGGGCTGACCGCGATCCTCGAGTCGCCGGCCGACGTCCAGGCCGTACATCGCGGCTACGTCGACGTGGGATGTGACGTGATCTGCACCGACACGTGGGGCCTGGCCACCGCCCTGCGCGACGGCCGCGCCCGGCTGTGGAAGACGAGCGAGCCCGTGCACTGGATGGACGTGGCCCGCCGCGCGGTCCGGATCGCGCGGGCCGCGGCGGCCGAGGGAAGCCGGGCCGACCAGGTGGCGGTCGCCTTCAGCATCAACGGCGACGTGGACACGCCGGACGGCCGCGAGACGATCCGCCTGCTGGCCCGGGCGTTCGAGCACGACCCACCCGATCTGATCCTGGTCGAAACGCTGACCCTCGTGCGCACCTCCACGTACGCCACCGTCGAGGCGCTGCTCGACACCGGGCTGCCGGTCTGGCTGAGCTTCCGCCGCTGCCGCCACGGCGTATGCGGCGTGTACGGCGAGCACTGGGGAGGTCCCGAGGGCGACGCGTTCGGGCGAGCCGCGCGGCGCTTCGAGGAGATGGGGATCGGGGCGCTGGCGATCAACTGCCTGCCTCCCGATCACGTGACCGGGATGCTGGCCTGGCTGCGCGACTTCACCGATCTGCCGCTCGGGGTCTATCCGAACCTGGGCTATCTGTCGGCCGCCGGCTGGCGCCACGAGGCCGGCATCGGCGCCGCAGAGTACGCCGACCTGGCGCTGCGCTGGCGAGAGGAGGGTGCGCAGATCGTGGGCGGATGCTGCGGGGTGGGGCCCGCGCAGATCGCCGCCGCCCGCGCCGCGCTCGAGGACACCAAGCCCGGCCACGCCCGCCCCGACGCCCTCCCCGATCCGGGCTCAGCCGACGCCGCGAGCGACTCCCGGCGCCGCCCGGCGGCGCGTTGGAGCGATGGGCGCGGCCGGCCGACGTACCCGCTCGACTTCCCCGACCTCACGCTCGAACCGGGCGTGTTCGTACCGACCCAGGGCAGCCTGATGGTCTGGAAGTACCTCTACGAGGAAGCGGTGGGGGCTCACCAACGTTGCTTGGACATCGGCTGCGGATCGGGGCTGCTGACGGTTCAGCTTGCCCGCAACGGCGCGGCCCACGTCCACGCCCTTGACATTTCGAGCGCAGCCATCAAGAACACGTTGACCAACGCGTTTCGCAACGGCGTGGCCGACCGGGTCACGGCAGCCGTGCAGGACATCTACCCGTGGGTTCCCGAGGAGCGCTACGACGTGATCGTGGCCAGTCTCTACCAGACCCCGGTCGACCCGTTCGAACCGGTCGTCTCGCACCGCCCGCTCGACTATTGGGGGCGCAGCCTGATCGACCACCTGATGCGGATGCTGCCGGACGCACTGGCCGACGACGGCACCGCATATGTGATGCAACTGTCTATCATCGGCGAGCGGCGAACCACCCAGCTGCTGGAACGCCTGGGCTATCAGGCCCGCGTCGTGGACTTCGGACTGTTCGAGTTCACCGGCTTGTTCAATGACGCGCGCGAACAGATCGCCCGCGTCGAAGAGCTGTCCGACGCCTACCACCTGAAGCTCGGCGCGACGGATGTAATGGCCGCCTACTTGCTCGAGATCACCCGTAAGGAAGGTACAAGCGCATGACTCACGCCGACAACGAGTTCCTGTTCACGTCCGAATCCGTGACCGAGGGGCATCCGGACAAGGTCGCCGATCAGATCTCGGACGGCGTGCTGGATGCGGTGCTGCGCGATGACCCGAATGGTCGGGTGGCGTGCGAGACGCTGGTGAACACGGGTTTGGTGGTGGTGTCGGGCGAGATCACGACGTCGACCTATGTGGATATCCAGGACATCGCGCGGGAGACGATCAAGCGGATCGGCTACACGGATGCGGAGTTCGGTTTCGATTACCACACGTGCGCGGTGATCAACGCGATCGACAAGCAGTCACCGGACATCGCCCAGGGCGTCGATCGCGCCTGGGAGTCCCGTACCAACGAGAACGACGATGACGAGCTCGACATCGCCGGCGCGGGCGACCAGGGGATGATGTTCGGGTACGCGTCGAACGAGACCGAGGAGCTGATGCCGCTGCCGATCTCGCTGGCGCACAAGCTGGCCAAGCGGCTGGCCGATGTGCGGCGGGCGGAGATCCTGCCGTATCTGCGTCCGGACGGTAAGACGCAGGTGACGGTGCGTTATGTGGATGGCCGGCCGGTGGAGATCGAGAAGGTGCTGATCTCGACCCAGCATCGCGACGGCGCCGAGTCGCTGCTCAAAGAGGATCTGTGGGAGCACGTGATCGAGCCCGAGCTGCCCGACGAGCTGTTCGAGCCCAAGAAGCTTCGCCGCAGCCTGCTGGTCAACCCGACCGGCCGGTTCGTGATCGGGGGTCCGATGGGCGATTGCGGGTTGACCGGGCGCAAGATCATCGTGGACACCTACGGTGGGATGGCGCGGCACGGGGGTGGCGCGTTCTCCGGCAAGGACCCGAGCAAGGTCGACCGCTCAGCCGCCTACGCCGCGCGCTACGTGGCCAAGAACGTCGTCGCCGCGGGCCTGGCCGACCGGGCCGAGGTCCAGGTCGCCTACGCGATCGGCGTTGCTCACCCCGTCTCGACCATGATCGAGACCTTCGGCACCGAGAAGGTCTCCCGATCGAGGATCCTCGGGCTGATCAACGAGCACTTCGATCTGCGCCCCGGCGCGTTCCGCGAGTATCTGCGGCTGCACCGGCCGATCTACCAGAAGACCGCAGCCTACGGCCACTTCGGCCGCGAGGACGGCGATTTCACCTGGGAGCGGACCGACAAGGCGGACGCTCTGCGCGCCGCCGCCGGTCTGGGCTCACCGGAGGTCGTCGGCGCGTGACCATCACCGTCGTCGGGTCGGTCGCCTACGACGCGGTCAAGACGCCGTTTGGCGAGCGCGAGCGGATGCTGGGCGGGGCGGCGACGTACTTCGCGCTCGCCGCGTCGTTCTTCGACCGGGTGCACGTGGTGGGACGGGTCGGTCCCGACTTCGGCGATGACGAGCTGGCGGTGCTCGCCACCCGCGGCACGGACGTCGCCGACGTTGAGCGCGTCGCCGACGGCAAGACGTTCTTCTGGGCGGGCGAGTACGGCTGGGACCTGAACTCTCGCGAGACGCTCGACACCCAGCTGGGGGTGTTCCAGGACTTCCAGCCGCAGCTGTCGATGTCCTCGCGTGACTGCGACGTGCTGTTCCTGGCCAATATCCAGCCGGAGCTCCAGCTCAGCGTGCTCGAGCAGTGTGGCGAGACGAAGTTCGTCGCGATGGACTCGATGAACTTCTGGATCGAGAGCGCACGGGACGCGCTGCTGGATGTGATCGCCCGGGTCGACTGCGTGGTCTTCAACGACGCGGAGCTGCGTCAGCTGACCGAGAAGCCGAGCATCGTGGCGGCGGCACGCGAGGTGCTCGCAATGGGCCCCTCGGCGGTCGTGGCCAAGCAGGGCGAATATGGTGCCGCTCTGCTCACCGACGGCGAGTTCTTCTCCCTTCCTGCCTATCCGCTCGAGCGCGTGGTCGATCCGACCGGCGCCGGCGACACCTTCGCCGGCGGGTTCATGGGCTATCTGTCCAGGCACCTCGACCACTCCGAGCTGAGCGAGCCGGTTCTCCGTCAGGCCATGGCCTACGGCACCGCGCTCGCCTCGTTCAACGTCGAGGAGTTCGGGACCGAGCGGATGGAGCGGCTGACCGCCGGCGAGGTGGACACCCGCGTGGCGGAGCTGCGGCAGATCACCCAGTTCGAGCACGTGGCGGTCCCGCTCGAGACGACGTGACGGCCGGCGCGGCCACACCGGGGCTGCTGAGGCTCCTGATCTCCTGCCCTGACCGGCCAGGGATCGTCGCCGCCGTCTCCCGGTTCCTGTACGAGGCCGGCGCCAACATCGTCCGCTCGGACCAGTACTCGACCGATCCCGAGGGCGGCACATTCTTCCTGCGCATGGAATTCGCCCTGCCTGCCGACAAGCGCGAGGGCCTGGCTGAGCGCTTCGGGCTCAAGGTGGCCGAGCCGCTCGGCATGACCTGGCGGCTGTGGGACGCCGCTCGTCCCAAGCGGATCTCGGTGATGGTCTCGCGCTACGACCACTGCCTGCTCGATCTGCTGTGGCGCTGGCGGCGTGGCGAGCTCGATGCGGAGATCACGATGGTCATCTCCAACCACCCCGACCTGCGCGACGACGCCGAGCTGTTCGACGTCCCCTACCACCACGTGCCGGTCGAGAAGGACCGTAAGCAGGAGGCCGAGGCCAGGCAGCTCGAGCTGCTCGACGGCTGTTGCGAGCTGGTCGTGCTCGCGCGTTACATGCAGGTCCTCTCGCCCGAGTTCCTCGATCGGGTCGGCGTTCCGGTGATCAACATCCACCACTCGTTCCTGCCGGCCTTCGCCGGCGCGAACCCCTACCAGCGGGCCAAGGAGCGCGGGGTCAAGCTGGTCGGTGCCACCGCCCACTACGTGACCGAGGAGCTCGACGCCGGCCCGATCATCGAGCAGGACGTGATGCGGGTCACCCACCGGGACCACGCCGACGGGCTGGCCCGGCTGGGCGCCGACGTCGAGCGTCTAGTGCTGGCGCGGGCGGTCCAGGCCCACTGCGAGGACCGGGTGCTTCGTCACGGCAACACGACGGTGGTGTTTTGAGACCGCGCGCCGCCGGGAGGTCGGCCGCCGGGGACCGGCAAGGCGCACGCTCACCAGAGCGGCGCTCCGGCCCGGGACGGTGAGCCAGTAGGCACCGCGCGCCGCGGGCGCGACTGTCTGCGTCCGCGCGTTGCCGACCCATTTGCCCGCGTAGTTCAGCTGCTGGCCGTTCAGCGTGACCCCTGAGCGCGAGTAGGGGGAGGGGGCGAGCAGTCGCTGGACGCTGGCCGGTGCGACCGCCGGCAGGCGGAGATCGACCCGGATGCTCCGGCTGCTCTTGTCGATCAGCAGCACGTGGAGGATCCGGTTCCTCACGTGGACCGCCCAGGCGCTCAGGTCGAGTGACCGGGGCGTCCTGAGCTGCAGCTTGACCAGCTGCGCCTGCGGGCCGAGCGTCCGGGTGAACATCATCAGCCCGTAGAGGAGCGGCCGGGGCACCAGCCCGCCCCGGCTGATCGTGAACGCCCCGTTGATCGCGTTGGGCCGAACGTGCAGGTTGGCGCCGTCCACGCCGGCTCGCATAGCGGTGAACAGCGCGTCCGGCGCCCACAGCGCGGTGGCGAACGTGTTGCTCACCCCCGGCTTGCCGCCGCAGGTGACCGAGTTGAACTCGGTCAGCCGGAACTCGAGCCCGGCGGCGTGGGCGGTTGCCACCGCGCCGGCGACGGAGGTGGCAAAGTCCGACGTGGCGTTGCGGCTCAGAAGGCGGGGCACGGTCGGGTAGCCCGGCGCCTTCGGCCGCTTGACGCAGGCGGAATAGGGATAGAGGTGCCCGGTCACCATCCCGAGCTCGGGCCGCTGATCGGCGATCAGCGCCGAGATGAAGGGCAGGCTGACCCGGGGGTGGGCCACCGCCGGTCCGAGCAGCGGTATGTCGGGCGAACTCTCGCCCAGGACACGGGCATACGAGGCGAAAGCCTGGACGTAGCTCTCGGGGGTGAACTCGGGCGGAAACGGACGGGCATCGAACGGCGATCGCGCGACGGTGTCCACCCAGAAGCGCCGGGAGTAGAGGTCGGGCTCGTTGCCGATCTCGAAGCCGATGATGCTGTGGGGGAGCGAGGTCTCGGCCGCCCGCGCCCAGGCGGCGGCGATCACCGGCGTGTCGGTGACCAGGTTGAGGTCCACGATCAACTTCACCCGGTCGCGCACGACCAACGCCTTCAGACGCGACAGGTAGCCCGGGGTGAGTTCGTAGGCCCAGCTCGGCATCGACCGCCACCGCCGGTAGTAGAACGCTTCGTCGGCTGAATCGCCGCCGATCCGCAGGATCAGCGGCCCGTCGCCGGCCACGTGCAGGAGCGCGAGCACCCGCTCGAACACCGGTGTATTGCTCTCGAACATCGGCAGCGTCCTGTACTCGGTCGAGATCCCGAGGAACGAGCTGGGCACCGGCACGGTGCTCGCGTTCGAAGCCACGGTCAGCGTCGCCGTCGGGAGCGCCGACCCAGCCGCGGCGCGCCCGCGTCGATGGCGGGCCGACGCCGCCCCGGAGCCGAATACCGGAGCCAGGTGGTGGCTGGGCTCCGCGGCCGGTCCCGCGCTGTCTCCGATGCTGGCCAGCGCGAGCGGCACGAGCAGGACGGCCAGCGCCACGAGCGCGCCGCCGAGCGCGATCAGCCGCACGGCTCGACGTCGACGCATCCGTCGTACGGCCTCATGCGGGCCGGTCAAACCTGGCACCTGGGGCTCCCTCCCATGTCCTGATTTACGGCCAGCTTAGGCCGGGAAGTCCTGTATCGGTCACCGTTCCGGCGGCCTTAACCCGTGCTGGTGCCCAGGCTAACCGGCTACTAACTCAGAGCAACGGGAAAGACAAGATGCGGCCCGTCTACGCCCCGCCGATGACGACCTTCATCACCTCGGTGGGGTTCTCCATGGCGAAGCGGAGCGCCTCGGGCGCCTGCTCGAGCCCGAACCGGTGGCTGATCAGCCCCTCGAGCAGATCGGCGTTTCGCTCGACCACCGCCACGGCCTGCCCGAACTCCGACGCGTTGCAGCAGCTCACGCCCAGCAGGTCGAGCTCCTTCTCGGTCAGGCTGCCGATGCGCAGCGTGACCTCCTCGCCGGACATCCCGACCTGCACCGCCCGGCCGGCCGAGGCGACCATGTCGACCATCGCGCGCACGGCGGCCGGCGCCCCGGTGGCGTCGAACGCCACCGGAGGCCCGCCACCCACCGCCCACCGGCGGGCGGACGCGACCACCTCGGAAGCGTCCGTCCACACGAGCGTCTCGGCCCCCATCGACGCGCTGAGCTCGAGCCGGCTCTCCTGCAGGTCGACCACCAGCACGTGGGCGCCGCGCTCGCGGGCCACCAGGCTGATGCACTGCCCGATCGGCCCGGCGCCCAGCACCACCACGCGCTCGCCGCGCTGCACGCGCGCCCGGTTGACCGCGCGCACCGCGATCGACACCGGCTCGGCCAGCGCGGCCACCGCGGGGTCATCCACCCGGATCGGATAGACCTGGTCCTCCGGGACGGACAGCCGCTCCTGCAGGCCGCCGTCCACGTGGATCCCGATCAACTCGAAGGCGTCGCAGGTGTTGTCGCGGCCGACGCTGCACGGGTAGCACTCCCCGCACGCCTGCAACGGCCAGAGCGCCACGCGCTGACCCACCGCCAGCTCGGCCCGGCAGCCGTTGCCCACCGCCACAACACGCGCGCCGATCTCGTGGCCCTGCACCCGCGGGAACTGAGAGCCGCCGGCCGCCTCGGACAGCTCGCCGGCGAAGAAGTGGTAGTCCGAGCCGCAGATCCCGACCGCCTCGGGCGCCACCAGGACCTGATGCGGGCCGGGCTCGGGCGGCGTCGCGCGCTCGAGCAGCGCCATCGCCCCCACGCCTTCGGTCACCGCGGCCCGCATCAGTCCCTCGCTCAGCCCCAGACTTCCGCAGCGGTCTCGACGATCAGCTCGAGCTTGGCGATCTGCTCCTCCTGCGTGAGCGCGTTGCCCTCGACCGTCGAGGAGAACCCGCACTGCGGCGACAGGCACAGCTGCTCGACCGGCACGTACTTCGAGGCCTCCTCGATCCGCCGCTTGAGCAGGTCCTTGGCCTCGAGCTCGGGCCGCTTGGTGGTGACCAACCCGAGCACGACGTACTTGCCCTCGGGTACGAACCGCAGCGGCTCGAACCCGCCCGAGCGGGCGTCGTCGTACTCGAGGAAGAAGCCGTCGACGCCCAGGCCGCCGAACAGCGCCTCGGCCACGAAGTCGTAGCCTCCCTCGGCCGCCCACGAGGAGCGGAAGTTGCCGCGGCACAGGTGGGTGGTGACGGCCATTCCCTCGGGCCGGCCCTCGAGCGCGCGGTTGATGTTTCGCACGTACTGCTCGTGCAGGTGCTCGACGTCGCTCGCCCCCCTCGCGGCCATCTGCTCCCGCTGGCGCGGGTCGTTCAGGTATGCCAGCGACGTGTCGTCGAACTGGAGATATCGACACCCCATCGAGCCCAGCGCCCGCAGCTCGTCGGCGTAGGCCGCACAGAGATCACTCCAGAACTCGTCCATGTCGGGGTACACGCTCTCGTCCACCGCCGCCCGCCCGCCGCGGTAGTGCACCATGTTGGGCGAGGGGATGGTCAGCTTCGGTGTCTGGCCCTCCTCGATCGCCCCCTGCAGGAACTCGAACGCGCCCGCGAAGATGGGCTCCGAGAGGTGGATCTTCTCGGTCACGTGCAGCGCGGCCGGCGTCCACTCCACCGTGCCCTGCTCATTGCGGAACTGGACCTTGAGGTCTCCCGGCGCCTTGTCGATTCCGCCCAGCTGGTAGATGAAGTCCATGTGCCAGGTGGCCCGGCGGAACTCCCCGTCGGTGGCGGTCTGCAGGCCGACGTTGCGCTGCAGCGCCACCACGTCGCGGATCGCGGCGTCCTCCACGCTCCGCAGCGCGTCCGCGTCGATCCGCCCGGCGGCGAAATCGTCGCGCGCCTGCAGCAGCTCCGGTGGCCGCAGCAGGCTGCCCACGTGGTCGGCTCGGAACGGTGGCGTGCTCCGGCGCCCGGTCGCCGCCTCGGTCTGCACCTCGCTCATCCACGATCTCGCTTTCCGTTGGGGCGGTCCTTCACGTTGATCTCGATCCGGACCCCGTTCGGATCCTGGACGAACACCTGGCGCGGCCCGCCGGGCACCGCGTTGCGCACCGCCGCGACTCCCATCCGCGACAGGCGCTCGACCAGCCCATCGTAGTCCTCAGCGCTGAACGCGACGTGGTCGACCGGGCCGACGCCGGGATCGCGCTCGGGGACGGCCAAACCCAGACCGGCGGCGTGGGCGGCATAGGAGCGCCGGTCGGCCACGTGCACGCAGGCCCCGCCGCCACCGCTCGGGTACAACCAGTAGCCGGGAAAGGCCAACGGCGGCCGCTCTCCCACCGACAGCCCGATCACATCGCGGTAGAAGTCGCGGGTGGCGTCGATGTCGTCCGAGAGCACGAGCACGTGCTCGATCGGCCCGACCCTCATGCCGGGCGCGGCTCGGCGCCCGCCGTCGCCGGGGAGTCGGCGGCACCGTTGCTGCCTCGCAGCATGTACGCCGATTGCAGCAGCTCGGGGTTCTCGCGTAGCTGGCTGGCCGTGCCGGAGAACTGGATGCGGCCGCCTTCCATGATGTAGGCGCGGTTGGCCAGCCCGAGCGCGAGCGTGGCGAACTGCTCGATCAGCAGCACCCCGATCCCCGCCTCGGCAATCGAGCGGATCGTCGGGATCAGGCGGTTGACCACGACCGGCGCGAGTCCCAGCGACAGCTCGTCGATGATCACGAAGCGCGGATGGGACACGAGCGCCTGTGCGAGCACGACCATCTGCTGCTCGCCCCCGGACAGCGAACGCGCCGCGTAGTCGAGCCGCTTCTCGAGCTCGGGGAACATCTCGAGCGCGCGCTTGCGCCCGGCGTCGGCCTCGGCCGTGGGCAGCGTATAGGTCGCCACACGGAGGTTCTCGCCGACGGTCAGCTCCGGCAGCAGCCTCCGGCCTTCCGGGACGATCGCGATTCCCGCGGCGCGGATCCGCTCCGGCCGCCGGCCGGCGAAGTCGACGTCGCCGAGCAGGACCTTGCCGGCCACCGGCTTGAGAATCCCGCCCATCGCCAGCACCATGCTGGACTTGCCCGCGCCGTTGGGGCCGAGCAGCGCGGTCACCTCGCCGGCTGAGATCTCGAGCGACACCTCGCGTACGACGTTGCGCCCGCCGCGCGCGACGGTCAGTCCCTGCAGCGACAGCCGGCCCGCGTCCGAAGTCACGCCATGACCTCCTCGGTCCCGAGGTAGGCGCGCATGACCCGCTCGTCGCGGAGGACCTCGGTGGTCGGCCCCGAGGCGATCATCTTTCCGAAGTCGAGCACCGCGGTCTTCTCGCAGCACGACGACACCAGGCTCATGTCGTGATCGACCAGGATCACGAGCGCGCCCATGTGCTCCGGGATCGCGCGGATCACCTCGCTGAGCACCGCGGTCTCCTCGTCGGGCAGTCCGGCCGCGGGCTCGTCGAGCAGCACCAGCCGGGGCTTGCCGACCACCGCGCGGGCGACCTCGACCAGGCGGCGCTCTGCGGCACCGAGCGTACCCACCTTGGCGCCCGGGTCCACGTCCAGCCTGACGAACTCGATCGCGCCCAGCACGTCTTCGCGCCGCGAGGAACCGGTCGTCTTGGAGTTCTCGTGGATCATCGCGACGTTGTCGTAGACCGACAGCTCCTCGATCGCCTGCTCGGTCTGGAAGGTCCGGCGAACCCCCCAGCGCGCACGGCGGTAGTGCGCCATCTTCAGCAGGTCCTCGCCAAAGGCGGTGATCTGCCCGGCGGCCGGCTTGACGAACCCGCTGAGCACGTTGAAGAAGGTCGTCTTGCCCGCGCCGTTCGGCCCGATCAGCCCGCACGTCCCCTCCTCGAAGGTCACGCTCATGCGGTCGAGCGGAAGCACGCCGCCGAAGCGGACGGTCAGCTCGGAGACCTCGATCACGACTCGCGCTCCGGGGCGGCGGCCGGGCGGTTGAACAGACCGCGGACCAACCGGGCGAGCCGCGCGATGTCCTTGGGCATCTGCTCCACGATCCCGCGCGGAGCCGTGGTCAGCACCTGGAGTACCCCGATGCCGAACAGGATCGTCAGCCAGTCGGGCGAGACGCCCCAGTCGTTGAGCAGCGCCTGCAGGAACTTGAGCAGGAACGCGGCGACGATCGCGCCGGTCATGCTGTAGGCGCCGCCCATCAGCACCACGGCGAGCAGCGTGATCGAGTCCGAAGTCGAGAAGGTCAGCGAGTTCAGGTACCGGTAGCTGCCGGCCACCAGGCCGCCGGCCACGCCGGTGATGAACGAGACCAGCGCGAACGCCCACAGCTTGTACAGCGTGGTGTTGATCCCGCCGGCCAGCGAAGCAGCCTCGCTCTGCCGGATGGCCGCCCAGGCACGGCCCGGCCGCCCGCGCAGGTGCACGAGGACCAGCAGGAACATGAGGATCGCCACGATCACCGAGTAGCGGAAGAACGCCGGGTCGGTCGTGGCGATGCTGGGCCGGCGGATCGGCGGGATGTGGACCGTGCTGCCGTTGTAGCCGGTGAAGCCGTGGCCGCCGTTGGGGAAGTTGATGTTCTGGAGAACCACCGTGATCGCGCCGGCCAGCATCAGCGTGATCAGGGCCAGGTACAGGCCGCTCATGCGCAGGGCCGGGAGCCCGACCAGCGTGCCCAGCACCATCGTGATCAGCCCCGCCGCGAGCAGCACGACCGGGAACGGCAGTCCGGTGGCGAACAGGAAGCGCGCGGCCACCCACGCGCCCATCGCGAGCACCGCGCCCTGGCCGAGCGACACCATGCCCACCCGCCCGACCAGCACGCCCAGCCCGAGGGTGACGATCGAGTAGATCGCCACCTGGGTCCACGCGTCGACGTAGTACAGGCTGAAGATCGACGGGACGAACAGCAGCACGCAGACCAGCAGGGCTGCGATCACCACCGGTCGTACGAACGAGCGCGGGTCCCTCCCGCGCCCCGCGCGCGCTGTCACGATCGAAGAGCCGCCCGACGGCGGCGCGCTCTCGGCCGGCTCCGTGCCGGTCTCGGTCTTCACGCCGGCGGACTCGATCGCCTACACCCCCTGCCGGCCGACCGTGATCACGCGCCGGCGGTTCAGCACCAGCAGCGCGATCGCCGCGATCACGAACGGCGTCATGTCGCGGTAGTTCGAGATCGAGGTGACCGGGGTCACCTCGGCGGTGATCACCCCGATGACGAGCGCCGCCAAGAACGTGATCCCGATCGAGCGCAGCCGTCCGACCAGCGTCGCGGCCAGCGTCGAGATGACCAGGAAGGTCAGGCTCGTCGAATCGAGCGCGACCAGGTCGGCCAGCAGGACCCCGGCGATCCCGGACAGCACGCCACACCCGAACCAGGCAGCCGCCTCCACGCGGCGAACCGGCACGCCGAGCGCGGCCGTGATCTCACGATCGTTGGCCATCGCCCGCATCGCCGTGCCCAGCTTGGTGAAGCGCAGGAACGCGGCGGTCACGATCGTGATCAACAGCCCCAGCGCCAGCGCGATCACGTTCGTGTACGTGACCGAGATCTGTCCGACTTGGAACGTGTTGTTGTCGGTCGGGATCGTCAGTGCGCGTGAGGCTCCGCCGCTCGACGGCCACAGCAGATCCATCACGCCGAGCAGGATCAGCAGCAGCCCCAGTGTCGCCGTGGCCTTGACCAGCGGATCTCGGCCGGCCAGCGCCGGGCCGAAGATCATCCCGTACACGAGCGTGATCACCCCACTGAACAGCAGCGCCACCACGAACGACAGCCAGATGTTCCAGCCGTCCTGCTGGGACAGCTGCCAGGCGATCAGGGCGCCCATCGCACCGACCGCGCCGAAGGCCAGGTACAGGACCCCGGTGGCGCGGTACAGGACCACCATGCCCACCCCCGACAGGGCATACACCCCGCCGAGGGACAGGCCGGTGATCAGGAACTGCTCGAGGTCAGTCGTGCTTGGCATCGGTGCTCAGACGCCCTGATCGATTTTCGCTCGCGTTGGCTCTACTGCGTCGGTGGGTTCGTAGACGGTGCCGTTCCCGCGGCGCTTCTGTACGCCGCGATCTGTGGATCGGCCGAGGAGACGTTGAAGCATCCCTGGGCCGTGACCATCTTCCCATTGTCCGGCGTCGTAGTGAAGTCGGCGTTGTTGGGAATGTGCAGCGGGTAGTTCCCGTACACCCACGGCTGGCAGAGCAACTCGGTCTTCTCGCCCTTGATTGCCTTGATGGCCGCGTTGACGTTCGCCATCGTGTATGGACCGGGATCCTTCTGCAGGGCGTCGGTCAGGAACTTCCCGAGCAGGTAGCCCATCTCGCTGAACGAGCCGAGACCGCCGGCCACCGCCGACCCGTACTGCTTGAGGATCGCCTTGTAGAGCTGCATCTCGGGCCCGTTGTGGTCGTCGGGCGAGGTCAGCTCGGCGTTGACGAACAGCTTGTGGTTCCACTTCGGTCCCAGCGCGCTGGCCAGGAAGTCGGTGTTGCACGGGGTCGAGCAGCCCCAACCCTTGACCCGGTCCTCGAGCCCGAGCTTCTGGGCCGCCTGCAGGATCACCAGCGCCTCAGGCGGGGTGAAGTTCAGCACCACCCAGCCGTTCGAGCCGGCCGAGTTGACCAGGTTCAGCGCCAGCGAGTTGGCGTCGTTGATCGGCACGTTGGCGGTCAGCGCGGTGATCGGCACGTGTGCCGCGGCGGCGAGCGCCTTCGGGCCTGCCGCGATGTAGCCGGTGCCCGGCACGTTGGACTGCACGAACACGATCTTCGACGGGTGCTGGGTGAGGCCGTACTGCACGGCACCGTCGGAGCTGTAGCGCGGGCCCATGTTGACCGCGGCGCTGTTCGGCGTCGACCAGCACTCGGGAGCGATGCCGGCGCCCATCTCGTTGATGCCGAGCTGCTTCCAGTAGCTCTGGTCGATCGTGCACTCGAGCAGGTCGAACACGCCGTCGATGGCGACCACGTGGTCGGTCTGGATCAGCTGCTTGGCGGCCGCCGCGATCTGCGCCGGCTGCGTCTGGTCGTACTGGACGAACAGCTTGAGCGGATGCCCGTTGACGCCGCCGTTGGCGTTGACGCACGAGAACCACGCGTTGATCATGTTCGGACCGTCGCTGAAGTCGGTCCCGGGCTGCTTGGTGTCGATCGTGCCGATGTTGATCGGCGTGCCTGTGGCCGCGACCCCAGGCTTGGGACCGCATGACGACGTGCCGCTCGACGCGGTGCTCGAGCTCGAGCCGCCCGATGTCGACGACGTGGCGCTCGATCCGCCGCCACTTGCGGATCCGCCACTCGAACTGGTGCTACTGCTGCTGCTGCTGCCGCACGCGGCCAGCAACACGGCGCCGATGACGGCAGCCAGGGCAAAGCCCAGGCGCACGCGTAGCGCGTGGTGATGCATCCTCACCTCTGTCCTCCTCCGCGAATCTATCGGTGGAACCCGCCCCGGTTTGGCGAGGCGATGATCTTATTCACAGGAATCGCTGTATGCAATGGCGTCCTAACGAGACCACAAGAAACGATTGCAGTCGCACCTCGGACAGGTTTCTGCATGCAACGGCGCCGCTCGCAATACACTCCGCCCGCCTGCCGTGTCGATTCATGCCAACCGTACTCAGATGACCCGTGCGCTGCTCAGTCTGCGCGAGCAGATCCTGAGCGGCGAGTTCAAGCCCGGTGACCGCATGTCCGAGCTGCGGCTGGTCGAGCGCCTGGGCGTCTCGCGCACCCCGCTGCGCCTCGCACTCGCCTCGCTCGAGCACGAGGGCCTGCTGCGGACGCTCCCCGCCGGCGGCTATGTGGTCCGCGAGTTCACTCGCGCCGACATCCGCGACGCGATCGAGATCCGCGGCGTGCTCGAGGGCACGGCCGCCCGCTTCGCCGCCGAGCGCGGCGCCAGCCGGCGTGACCTGCGGGCGCTGCGCACGATCAACGAGTCGGTCGAGCCGCTCGTCCGCCGCGCCGACTACGAGTCGTTCGAACGGTACGTCGCGCTCAACGAGGCGTTCCACGAACGCCTGTTGAAGATGGCGGACAGCCCGCTGCTCACGCGCACGCTGGACGCGGTCCTGTCGCTGCCCTTTGCCAGCCCGAGCGCGCTCGTCCTTCAGCACGCCCAGCTGCCCGAGTCGCGCGAGATCCTGGTCGTCGCGCACCGCCACCATCTGGGGTTGGTCGAGGCGATCTCCCAGCGCGAAGGGGCTCGGGCCGACAGCATCGCGCGCGAGCACGCGCACCTGTCGCTGACCAACCTCGAGATCGTGCTCAGCCACCGCGGCCTGCTCGAGGAGGTACCCGGAGCGTCGCTGCTCGCCCTCGCGCCGGGCACCGACAGCGGCCCAGCGTGACAGCGCTCCGCGGCTACGGCGCGGCGAGCGCACCCTTCTCCCACGGCTCGGCGTCGTGCTGGCCCCACTCGAGCGCGACGGTCGCCGCGCGCACGATCTCCGTGGCGCCCGGCCGGTAGGCGTCCTCGAGCGGGGGGCTGACCGGCACCGGCGTGAACGGCGCGCCGACCCGCTGGATCGGCGCCTCGAGGTAGTCGAACGCAGCCGCCTGGAGCTGCGCGGCCAGCTCGGCTCCGAACCCGCCGGCGGTCACCGCCTCGTGCGCGATGATCCCGCGGCCCGTGCGCCGCACGGACGCTGCCAGCGTGTCGAGGTCGAGCGGTACCAGCGTGCGCGGATCGATCACCTCGGCTTCGACCCCGTGCTCGCGCGCCAGGACGTCGGCCGCCTCGACTGCGTCGCCGACCATCCGCGACAGCGCCACGATCGTAACGTCGCGGCCCGCACGCACGGTGTGCGCCCGGCCGAGCGGGATTGGCTCGACCGGGTCGGGCACCGCCTCGCGCCGGAAGTAGAGCGACTTGTTCTCGACGAACACGACCGGATCGGGATCGGCGATCGCGCTCGCCAGCAGCCCGGCGGCGTCGGCCGCGCCGCTCGGCATCACGACCTTCAAGCCCGGCACATGCGTGAGCCACGCCTCCAGGCTCTGCGAGTGCTGCGCGCCGTTGCGCTGCCCCGAGCCGCCCTGGGTGCGCAGGACGAGCGGCACCGACAGCTGCCCGCCGGACATGAAGCGCGCCTTGGCCGCCTGGTTGACCAGCTGGTCGAGGGCCAGCGTGATGAAGTCGATGAACATGATCTCGACGACCGGCTTGAGGCCCGCCTGCGCGGCGCCCACGGCTACGCCGCACACCGCGCCCTCGCTGATCGGGGTGTTGCGCACCCGCTCGCGGCCGAACTCGTCGGCGAGTCCGGCCGTCACCAGGTAGGGGCCGCCCTCGGCGACATCCTCGCCCAGGACGATCACGCGCTCGTCCTCGCGCATCGCGCGGGCCAGAGTCCGGTTGATCGCCTCGACGAACGTGAGCGCCTCGGCGCTCATTTCGCGTACACCAGGTTGGTCGCGACGGCCGGGTCCGGGAACGGGCTGTCGCGCGCGAAGCGGACCGCGTCCTCGATCTCGGCGCCGGCCTCCTGCTCGATCGCAGCTGCGGTCGATTCGTCGATCCAGCCTGCTTCGAGCGCCCGGCCGGTCAGACGCGCCACCGGGTCGCGCTCGGCCCACTCCTCCTCGGCCGCGGCGTCGCGGTATTTCTGCTGATCTCCCTCGTAATGGCCCCGACGCCGGTAGGTGAGGCACTCGAGCAGGAACGGTCCCTCGCCGGCGCGCGCCCGTGTCAGGAACTCGCCGAAGGCGCCGTGGACCTCCGGAACGTCGGAGCCGTTGACCGTGACGCGATCGAACCCGTACGGCGCCACGACGTCGCTCACCCGCTCGATCGTCGAGTGTTCCGAGCGCGAGGTGAACTCGGCGAAGCCGTTGTTCTCGCACACGAAGATCACCGGCAGCCGCCAGAGCGCGGCCAGGTTGATCGTCTCGTTGAAATGGCCGGCCTGAACCGCGCCGTCCCCGAAGAACACGACGCTGACCCGATCGCCGCCGCGCAGCCGATGCGCGAGCGCGGTGCCCAGCGCGAGCGGCAGGTTGCCCCCGACCACGCCGGTCGCGCCCATGAACCCGTGCTCGGTGTCGACCAGGTGCATCGAGCCGCCGAGCCCCTGGCACACCCCGCCCGCGCGGCCCATGAGCTCGGCCATGAGCCGATCGACCGGAGCTCCCTTCGCGATCGCATGCCCGTGCGCGCGGTGCCCGCTGTAGACCGCGTCGTCGTCGCGCAGGGCTCCGCACACGGCCGCCGCCACGCCCTCGCCGCCGATGCTCAGGTGGATCAGGCCGTGCACCTGGAGGTTGCGCTTGAGCTGCGCCACCCGCTCCTCGAACAGCCTGATCCGCCACATCGTCCGGAGCAGCGCGACGGCGAGGTCCCTGTCCACGTCCTCGCCTCGGTCTCGCGCGTCCTGGCCCGCAGCCCTATGCCGCGACCGGCGCCTCCCCGAGCACCTGGCGCACGCTGCCCGCGATCTTCTCCTCGTTGGGCAGGACGTAGGCCTCCATCGGCTCTGAGTACGGGACGGTCACGTCGAGCGCGGTGACCTGGGCGATCGGCGCCTTCAGCGAACCGAATCCGTGCTCGGCGACCTCCGCCGCGATCACCGCGGACGCGCCACCGTGCCGCGTGCCCTGATCCACGATCACCAGCCGGCCGGTCTTCTCGACCGAGGACAGGATCGTCGCCGTGTCGAGCGGGTTCAACGTGCGCGGGTCGATCACCTCGGCCTGGATGCCCTCGCCGGCCAGCGTCTCGGCCGCCGCCAGTGCCCGGCCCACCGTCCAGCCGGTGGCGACGATCGTGACGTCGCCGCCCTCGCGTCGCACCGCAGCCTGTCCAAACGGCACCACGTACTCACCCTCGGGCACGTCGCCGTGCTCGAGGACCAGGAGGTAGTTGATGAGGTAGCAGACCGGGTTGTCGTCGCGCACGGCGGAGGCCATCAGGCCCTTGGCGTCGGCCGGCGTCGAGGGAAGCGCGATCTTCAGGCCGGGGAAGCCCATGAACATGCCGTAGATCGAGCCGGTGTGCTGGCCGGCCCAGCCCGCGGTGAACCCATAGCCGGCCTTGAACACCGCCGGCACCTTGACCTGGCCGCCGCTCATGTAGCGCAGGCGCGGTGCCTCGTTGACCACCTGGTTCATGGCCACCAACATGAACTCGGCCATCAGCAGCTCGACGATCGGGCGGTAGCCGGCCAGCGCGAGGCCGACGGCCATGCCGATCTCGGCCGTCTCCGAGATCGGCGACACCCGCACGCGGTCGCGCCCGAACGCCTGGACCAGCGGGTCCTCGTCGCTCGGCGCCACGTCCTGGCCGTAGAAGACGACCGTGGGGTCGCGTTCCATCTCGATGCGGATCGCCTCCTGCACCGCGGCGATGTATGGGATCTCTCGTGCCATTTGCGTTCTCCTAGGCGTATACGTAGTCGGTGCGGGCGGCGGCTTCCGGCTCCGGATAGGGGCTGTCGAGCGCGTACTGGACCGCCGCGTCCATCTCGTCGCGGACCTGGTCTGCGAGCTCGTCCGCCCGCGCAGGGTCAATGACGCTCTGCTCGACCAGCCGGGCCCGGAACCTCGGCACCGGGTCTCCGCGCAGCGCCGCCTCGTACTCCTCGCGATTGCCGAACACGGTGATCGCCTCGTGCTCGGGGTAGTGCAGCGGCACCCCCGGCGGGGCGATGATGTTGCCGTGGGCCGACAGGCGGTAGACCTTGGACTCGACCAGGGTCGGCCCGTCGCCGGCGCGCGCGCGGTCTGCGGCCTGCCCCACCGCCTCGTACACGGCGACCGGGTCGGTCCCGTCGACGGTGACGCCGGGCATGCTGTACGCCTTGGCCTTGACCGACAGCGGCTCGCCGGCGGCCGCGTTGGCGTCCTCCTGCTCGGAGTGCGTGGCCACGTTGTAGCCGTTGTTCTCCATCACGTAGACGATCGGGAGCTTCCACAGCGAGGCGAGGTTGAGCGACTCGTGGAAGGCGCCCTGCTTGGAGGCGCCGTCGCCGAAGAAGCCGAGGACGATCTGGCCCTCTCCCCGCAGTTGGGCGGCCCAGGCGGCGCCCGTCGCCTGCGGGATGCCCTGCCCGACGATCCCGCTCGTGCCGAGGAAGCCCCGCCCCGGGTCGGCCAGATGCATCGAGCCGCCGTACCCGCCGCACAGCCCGTCCTTGCGACCGTAGATCTCGGCCATGATCGCCTTGGTGTCGGTGCCGAGCGCGATCGGATAGCCGTGGCATCGGTAGGTGGCCAGCAGCTGGTCACCGGGCTGAAGGGTGGCCAGCGAGCCGACGATCGAAGCCTCGGCGCCGTCGGCCAGATGAGTGTGCCCGCGGATCACGCCCGGGTGCTCCTCGAAGGTCCGCTTGACGCGCTCCTCGAACTCCCGGATGCGCAGCATCTGGGTGAACATCCAGACGAGCCTGTCGTTGTCCAGCTCCTGCATCTGGTCTCCTTTTACGGGTTCGTCACGCCGGCGCCGAACTGCGCGACGGTCGCCTCGTAGGTGCGCTTGACCGCCTCCTCGAGCGGGAGTGCGCGCAGCTCCGCGGAAAGAATCTCGGCCCCCCACGGGCCGTCGTAGCCGATCGCGCGGCACGCCTCGATGTAGCCCGGGATGTCGAACTCGCCATCGCCCGGGAGCCGGCGGTGGTTTATCACCTCGTCGATCGGGTCGTCCATGAACTCCACCGGCCCGTCGCTCAGCTCCACCCAGGCGAGCTGATCGCCCGGGATGCGCTTGAGCTCCTCGGGGGCGATCCGCAGCTTGCCCATGTGCCACGTGTCGATGGCCAGGCCGCCGTTCTTGCGGTTCGTCTCGGTCACCAGCCTCAGCCCGGCGTCGAGCGTGTTGACGTTGGGGTCGAACGGGATGATCTCGTAGACGATCGTCGCGTCGGTGTGCTGCGCGGCGTCGTCGCACAGCGCCGCGTACTCCTCGATCAGCCGGTCGAGCTCACACGGCGTCTCGGGGATGTTGCCGACCTTGATGTGGTGGGCATCGAACGCCGCGGCGGTCTCGAACAGCTGCTTGCGCAGCCGGTCCGAATCGGCGCGCGCCGGCTGCCCGGGCGGGACGAAGAACTCCCAGAGGAACTCCACCTCGAGGTACTCCAGGCCGGCGTCGTCGAAGATCCGCTTCATCTCGGCGTACGTGGTCGTCTCGAGCTGATGCGAGACGTCGGCATGCCACAGCCCGATGCCCTTGAACCCGCCCCCGGCCACCGTTTCGCATCGGTCGCGCCAGCTGAACGTGCTCCATTCGCGACCAGCGTGGATCTCGACGGGCCCCGCCACCGTCCAGTACAGAGCCATCAGGGGGATGTCGGCCATCGTCGCTCCTCTCGTGTGAGTCCGACCGTACCGCCGCAGGCTGGAATCGGTCCAGTCATCCAGCGCATTTGTCCTTGCCGATACGCGCGTCGCGGTCCCCCGGGCGTCGCCGCTCCACCGTCCACCAACCGCGAGTATTTCGCCACTCGCCCCGGCCCGGGGGGGTGAATGGACGTTCACTCGCGGATAGCGCGAGTTCCCCGCCACTCGAGCGGCGCGGGTCGACGAGTGGCGATTTGCTCGCGCTCCCGCTAACCCGGCGGCGGCGCGCTCGTCGCGGAGGTCGTCCCCGTGGGTGTGGTGCTCGGCGTCGTCGCCGTTGCGGTCGTCGCCGCGCTCGAGGTCGTCGGCGGGGTCGTGCTCGTCGTGCTCGATGTGGGCGCGGTCGCCGGCGGGGTTGTGCTCGACGTGTCGGTCGGGGTCGTCGCCGGCGTGGAGGTGGCCGGCGCCGGCGTGGTCGTGGACGAGGTCCCGGTCGCGTCCGTGGAGGTCGGGGTCGAGCTCGGCGGATTTGTCTCCAGGCCGCTGGCTTGGAGCGCGGTGTCGATCTCCTGCTGCACGGTGCCGACCTCGGACGCCACCGCGGCCGGTGTCCCATTGGCACCGAGCGATGGCAGCGCATTCAGCTGCTTCAGGTAGCCGTTCAGCGTGTCGAGCAGCTGCTGCGAGGGCTGTGCCTTCAGGGTCACGACGATCTGGTCGGCCAGCGCCGTGGTCACACAGGCCGGGCAGTCGTAGTTCAGCGCGCCCGCCGCGTTGATCGGCGCGATCACCTTGCTCTGGCCGACCACGAGCACGAGCTGGAACGACACCGCCACCGTGGTGCAGGCGCGGCAGTGCGCGATCGCGTAGGCGCTGTTCGTGTTGGTCACGTTCCCGCCGCCGCTAACCGTGACCAGTGCGTAGGCCACGTCGTACTTGACGCCGCCGTCCTGCGTGTTGGTGGCCAGGGCCTGCGTGCCACCCGGACCCGGGGGCTTCGGCAGCGCGAACGGGAACGCGGTGGCGTCGGTGGGCGACGACGGCGTGGTCTTCGGGGCGGTCGACGCGCTCGTCGCACCCGAGGCGGCCGGCGTGCCGGTCGCGAGCGTGCCGGTCTTGGGAACCCCGGCCGGATCAGGCGCCGAAGTGCTCAAGATCGCCACCGGCGGCTTGCCCTGACCGCCACGGATCACGAACAGGGCCGGATGTTGCTTGGTCGCGCCACCGACCGGCACCATCGCCACGGCCAGGTGCGTGCCGGGGGCTACGTGTGCCGGCGTCGCCCTGGCGGGGCCGACGAAGTCCATCTCGCCGCCCGGTCGCGCCAGCGTGGTCGGCGCCGACACCCACCGCACGAGCGAGCCGATCGTGCCGCCGTCGCTCGGTCGCACGGGCTGGTACTGGCCGGACGGCCACCAGGCCCAGGCCACGCCGGCGATCGCGAGGCCGGCACCGGCAACCGCCACACCGCGGCGCACGGGGCGACCGGCACTCCAGTTCCGCGCGCTTCCCCAGGTCGTCCGCACGATCTTCTGGGTGACCAGCGCACTCCCGAGCACGGGCAGCGCCAGCGCGAGCAGTCGGACGATCGAGGCCAGGATCTCGATCACCTGGGCGTGGCTCACCTCGTGCGGGATCCCCAGCACGAGCACCCGGCCGCTGTCCCACGCGCTCGTGACCAGCTTCGGCAAGACAAGCACCGCGCCGATCGCCAGGCTGAGCAGGATCGGCACGACGATCAGGACCCAGGCCGTGACCAGCCATCGCTGCCAGCCGCCCAGAGCGGCCGGCTCGTCGCGATGACGCGGCAGCACGGAGCGAAGCGTCGGCCCCATGTGCGAGAACAGATCCGGGACGCCGGTGGCGTCGGAAAGGATGTGGTAGCCGTCGGCGCGGATGATCGGCGAGAGCTGCTTGACCATCTGCAGCACCTGCAGCGCGATCAGCAGGAGCAGTGCATCGTTACGCCATAGCAGCCACACGCCCATGGTGACGACTGCCACCACCGCGTTGAAGTAGAGCCCGCCCAGATCGACGCGGAGCCGGTCCCGGCGAGGCAGCCGGTAGGTGTCGGTGACGTCGGTGTAGAACGCCGGCCAGACCAGGTAGATGCCCATGCCCATGCCGCCCGGCGCGGCCCCACCGTAGCGGGCGGCGGAGGCGTGGCCGAGCTCGTGGAACCCGGCCGACGCCACCGCGAGCGCGAACACGAGCAGCAGTAGGCCCGGGTTGTGGAACGCCTCCGACGTGGCGCCCGCCACGCCCTTGTGGAACAGGACGAACCAGAGCACTCCGACGAACGCGACCAGGATCGGCCACATCAGCCAGGGCCGGAACAGGAAGGTGAACGGCGCGGTCAGCCGTCGGGTCAGGACCGGGTCGGTGACCAGGACCTTCCAGCGCAGTGCCAGAAGCGGGTTGCGCTTCGGGGGTGCGTATTGCTCGAAGCCGGCCAGCAGGCCCTGCGCCGCCAGCTTCTTGGCCAGCGCGGCGACCGCCTCCTGGTCCACCCGCTTGCCCACATGCTCCGATACCGCGTCGGCCAGCGCCGGCCCGTCGCGCCGGCCATCGACCGAGTGCAGCAGCGCGTACATGAGCGGCCCGAGCTGCACCATCTGGCCATCGCCACGACGGACCAGGGCCGCACCCTCGCGGTATCCCGAGCCGTCAACCTCTCCCAACAGCTCCACACCCTCCCCCCTGGCGAGGAGGGGAGGGTGCGTGGCCGTCTCTGTCGCCCCGACGGGAGGGTCAGCTGTCGCCGTCATCGTGCCCCACCTTGTTGTCGGCGTTCAGTGGCTATTGCTGCTGTACGTTGGCGTCCTGCGTGGCCTGCGCGTCAGCCGTCACGTGGTCGAGGTTCTGCGAGATGTCGACCTCCTGCGGAGCCAACGCCTCGGACACCGCGTCCGGCGAGCCGACGTTCGCGCCCACGGCTGCATCGATCGGGGCCGCGACGTTGCCGTTGGCCGCCACCGCGCCGTCGATCGGCGCCGCGAGATTCGCGTCCGCATGGATGGTGACGTTGGCGTCCAGCAGGCTGCCGCCGTTGAGCAGGGAGTCGACGCCGCTGCCGACGTCGCCCACGGCACCGCCCGCGGCGCCACCGACCTCGCCGACCGTGCCGCCCGCGGCGCCACCGACGGCACCCACGGTGCTTCCTGCGGCGCTGCCGACATCCCCGACGGCGCCGCCCGCGGCGCTGCCGACGTCGCCAACCGCGCCGGTGGCGCCCGAGGCGGCGGATTCAACCGGAGTGCCCGAGGCGGACTCGACCGGAGTGGCCGCCGCGCCGGACTCGACCGGCCGTGCCCGGCGTGCCCGGAGTGCCGCCACCGGAGGTCTGATCGACGGTCGCGTGCTGCGGCGCCGTGGCGTCCGCGGTGCCGCTGAGGTTCTGGTCGATGTGGCCCTGCTGCGCGGCGTAGCCGACCGCCTCGGCGCCCGAGCTCAGGACATTGGCCGTCGCGGCAGCCTCGATCGGGGCCGCGACGTTCAGGTTCGCAGCCGCAGCCAGGTCCACTGGGGCCGCCAGATCCAGCCCGAGGTCGACGTTGGCGTTGACGTCGAGCAGCGAGAGCACTTCCTTGTTCGGAAGCGATACGGCGTCCTCGGCCTCGATCTCCTCTTTCGATACGCGCTCTTCCATCACGGCCTCCTTGTGTCACCCGTCCGTTGTGCGACCTGTCGCCGGACGAGATGCCCGGCCCCGTGCAGGTCAAACCCGCCGCCCGGGCGCCACGCAACCGCGCAATCCCCGGAAACCCTCGGTTTGCAGGACATTCCCGGCCACGCCGAAATTCGGTCCGTCATCCTGGCGTGACGCTCGCGGCAACTGCGATTGCCGACCGGAGCCGGGCGGGTATAGGTCGTCCATGACGGCTCCAGCCACGATCGAGCAGCTCGCCCGGGAGACCGTCGAGATCACCGATCCGGAGACCGCGCTGCGGGCCCTCACCGCGCTGCGGCGCGAGCTCGACGCGACCGAGCCCGAGATCGTCCAGCGGGCCCTCCACGCCGGCGCCTCGTGGAGCCAGATCGCCCGTGCGCTCGGCGTGACCAAGCAGGCAGCCCATCGCAAGTACCGGCACCTGTTCGACCAGGCCTGGGGCGAGACGCCGGGGGCCCCGCGTCTCACGATCTCGAGCGACGCGCGGCGCAGCATCCAGTTCGCGCGAGAGGAGGCCAAGCAGCTCGGGCAGCCCGCGGTCGGGACCGAGCACATCCTGCTCGGCATCCTCCGCTGCGAGGGCAGCCTTGCGGCCAAGGCGCTGAACGCCGAGGGGGTGACGCTCGAGGCGTCCCGGGCCTGCCTTCAGACCACGATGCCGGGGATCCCGCCCTCAGCGCTCGATCGCCCGGCCGAGGAGTACGCGGTCAGCGCCCACGCCCGGCGCATCATCGAGGGCGCCCGGCGCGAGGCGACCCGGCGCGGCGACAACCACCTCGGCGCCGAGCACCTGCTGCTCGCCCTGCTGTCGGACTCACGCAACGGCGCCGTTCAGACGCTCGAGCAGCTGCGCGCCATCCCGGCGCGGGTGGAGCGCCAGCTCGAGCACGGGCCGCCGGCCGGGCCGGCCCCGCCCCTGCGGTGTGACCCGCTCGAGGCGGCTTCCCCCTAACTCACCTCGCGCAACCTGCCGCTCTCGACCTCGTAGACGAAGCCGCGAACGGCGTCCTTGCGCGGGATGAACGGCGAGGCCTTGATCCGCGCGATCGACTGGCGCACGTCGCCCTCGAGGTCGGTGAACGACTCGGCCGCCCATTCCGGCTTGATGCCGGTGTCCTGCTCGATCGAGTGGCGGAACTCGTCGTCGGTGAAGGTCAGCATCCCGCACCCCGTGTGGTGGATGAGGATGATCTCCTCGGTGCCGAGCAGCCGCTGGGAGATGGCCAGCGACCGGATCGCGTCGTCGGTCACCACGCCGCCGGCGTTGCGGATCACGTGCGCGTCGCCCTCCTGGAGGCCCAGGGCCCGGGACACGTCGAGGCGGGCGTCCATGCAGGCCACGACCGCGACCTTCTTGGCCGGCGGCAGCGGCAACTCGCCCTTGTCGAACGATTCCGCGTACGCATCGTTGTTGCCCAGCAGTTCGTCGGTCGAGCTCATCGGTTTCTCCTTGATCGCGAGAGGTCGCCAAACTACCAAAAGGCAATCGGCTTCCCGGATATTCGTTCGCCTGCGCTTGACGGCATCCGCCGCCGGGTAGCGCCGAAGAAGGAGAGAGGCGACACGGGAGCAAGCAGATGGCCTACAAGTTGCAAGCGGTTGAGACGGTGCAGGACGGACTGCGGCGGTGCGCGCGCGAGCAGCTCGACCGCGCGATCGATGAGCTGACGACGCGCGTCGACGACGATCCGGTCGACGCGGTGCACGATGCGCGCAAGGCGCTCAAGAAGGCCCGGTCGCTGCTGCGCCTCGGCCGCGGAGCGATCGACGGCGACGAGCGACGGAGGGACAACGCCGCTCTGCGTCACGCCGGGCGGGCGCTGTCCTCCGCCCGCGACGCGGAGGTCAAGCTGCAGGCCGTCGAGCAGCTCTCGCGGCGCTTCGCCGGACGCCTGCCGAGCAGCACGTTCGGCGCCGTGCGCCGACACCTCGAAGCCGAGCGGGGCCCGGCCCGGCAGCGTCTGATGCAATCCGGCCTGACCGATCAGGTAGCCGACGAGCTGCGCCAGGTGCGCGCCCGCATCGACGACCTGCCGATGCGCGAGGGTGGCTGGAACGCGCTCGCACCGGGCCTGCTCCGGAGCTATTCACGCGGCCGGGAGGCGATGCAGCTCGCGCGCCGCGAGCCGACGGTCGAGAACCTCCACCAGTGGCGCAAGCGCACGAAGGACCTCTGGTACCACCTGCGGATGCTGAAGCCGATGGCGCCCGCCATCGTTGGCGGCCACGCCGACGAGGCGGACGAGCTGTCGGACCTCCTCGGCGACGACCACGACCTTGCGATCCTCCGCGAGACCCTGCACGACGGCGCCGGCAAGCTCGCCGTCGACATCGACGCGGTCATCGAACTGATCGACCATCGTCGCGAGCAGCTGCTGGCCGAGGCGCTGCTGGTGGGCGACCGGCTGTACGCGGAGCCGTGCAAGGCGTTTCATCGGCGCCTGCACGACTACTGGAAGACGTGGCGCCGCGCGCAGCGCCAGCCTCGCCGGTCGCCGGCGCTGGCCTAGCGGTCGCCGGCCACGCTTGCGAGGCTCCCCGCGCTTGGGGCCGCTTCGCGGCGGAATCCGGCCCCCGCGCTGAACGTCGCGTGAACGTGCCGGCCGGATTCCGCTTAAGGGAATTCGGCGCCGATGCGTGACTCAGCCCGGGGCGTTTCGACGCCGAATTCCCCGGCGTCCTGGGGCCGGGTGCCCCGTCCGGACCCGTTCGTCATCACATAGGCCGGCTCGTCGAACCGGCGCGTCTGCTGCCAGAAGCGGAACGTGAACGTCGGCCAGATCGTGGCGTTGCGGCCGTTGGCGTCGAGGTACCAGCTCGAGCACCCGCCGGTGCTCCAGACGGTGTCCTTCAACCGGTCCTGCAGGTGGGCGTTGTAGGCGTCGTAGGCGTCGCGGCGGACCTCGACCTGCGTCGCGCCGCGGCGCTCCATCGTCTCGAGCGCATCCAGCATGTAGTTGATCTGGGCCTCGATCATGAACACCATCGAGTTGTGCCCGAGCCCCGTGTTCGGCCCGACGATCCAGAACAGGTTGGGGAAGCCGGGCACCGACGCGCCGCGGTAGGCCTGGGGGCTGCCACGCCAGAGATCGTCGAGGCGCGCGCCGTCGCGCCCGCGGATGAACTCGGCGAACGGCATGTCGGTGACGTGGAAGCCGGTGGCGAAGATCAGCGTGTCGGCCTCGTGCAGGACGCCGTCGGTCCCGACCACGCCCTCGGGCCGGATCTCGGTCACCGCGCTCGGCACCAGTTCGACGTTGGGCTGGGTGATCGCCGGGTACCAGTCGTTGGAGGGGAGGATCCGCTTGCACCCGAGCACGTAGTCCGGGGTGAGCTTGGCGCGCAGTACGGGATCGGGCACCTGCCTGGCCAGGTGGGCCTCGGCCGCCCGCTGGAGGGCCTTCATCAGCTGCGGGCGGTAGGCGAGGCCGGTCACGAGCAGCTCACGGCCTAGGTATACGGCGCTTCGCACCGTGCGCTGGGCCGCGGGCACGCGGCGGTAGAGCGCGTGCTCGAAGCCGGTGATCGGACGGTCCCGGTGTGGGACCACCCACGGCGGAGTGCGCTGGAACACCGTCACCTGCTCGGCGATCGGCTGGATCCGCGGGACGGTCTGGATCGCGCTCGCGCCGGTCCCCACCACCGCCACCTTGCGGCCAGTCAGATCGTGCTCGTGATTCCAGCGTGCGGTGTGGAAGATCGTGCCGCCGAAAACGTCGATTCCGGGAAGCTCGGGGATCCGGGGCTCGCTGAGGGCACCCGGGGCGGCGATCACCACGTGCGCGGTGAACGGGCCGTCGGTCGTCTCGAGCCGCCACGCACGGGCCTCGTCGTCCCACTCGGCGCGCTCGACGGCGCAGCCGAGTCGCAGATGCGGACGGATGCCGTAGCGGTCGGCGCAGTCGCGCAGGTAGTCGCGGATCTCAGGTTGGAGCGGGTAGGTGCGCGTCCACTCCGGGTTGAGCGCGAACGAGAAGCTGTACAGATGGGACGGGATGTCGCACTGGCAGCCGGGATAGGTGTTGGCCCACCAGGTCCCGCCGACCTCCTCGTCGCGCTCGAACACCACAAAGTCCTCGACGCCCGCCTGCTTGAGGCGGATCGCCATGCCCAGGCCGCCGAATCCGGCGCCCAGGATCGCTACTCGGAAGTCGCGTTTCTCAGCCGTCATGTCGTTCTCCCGGTCATCCAAGAAACAATAATGTTCTCGAGTGTACAATCATGTTCCCATGAGCGTCGAGGCCAAAACGCCGATCCCGACCGTCCTGCCGCGGGGCCGTCACGCCGCGCCTCGATCCGTGGTGCGCCAGGCGCAGCGCGCGCGCATGCTCGACGCCATGGTGCAGGTCGTGGCCGAGAAGGGGTACGCGCGGGTGGCGGTGGCCGACGTCATCGAGCGCGCCGGAGTGTCGCGCAAGACGTTCTACGAGCAGTTCGCCAACAAGGAGGACTGCTTCCTGGCGGCCTATGACGCCGGGGTGGACGGGCTCCTGGCGGCGATCGACGAGGCGCTGGCCACGCTGGCGCCCGACTGGTTGGCCGCCGCGCGCCGCGCGGTCGAGGTGTACCTGGAGGCGATGGCGGCGAGCCCGGCCTTCGCCCGCGCCTTCCTGCTCGAGGCGCTTGGCGCCGGGCCTGCCGCGCTCCAGCGTCGCGGCGAGGTCCAGGACCGCTTCGCCGCCCAGCTCGAGGCGGTGCACCGCCGCGCTCGTGCCGACATTCCGGAGATCCCCGAGGTCGGGCCGCTCACCTTCCGCGCCGCGGTCGGCGCCGTCAACGAGTTGGTGACCGCACACGTGCTCGAGCACGGCGCGCGGACGCTGCCCGAGCTGACCGACCCGATTCTCGACGTCCACCTCGCGCTGCTCGTCGGCCGCGAGCGGGCCGAACGGCTCGGCTAGAGCCTCTCAGGCCGCCAACCGGTCGAGGGCGGCGACCAGCTCGTCGGGGCGCGACGCCCACACGCAGTGGTCGGTGTCGATCTCGAGCACCGGATCGCAGCCGGCCCGCTCGAGCATCAGCCGCTGGAGCGCAGGCTTGATCGCCCGGTCCTGCAGGCACACGACATAGGCGCGCCGCAGCGCCGCGAACTCGTCGCCGTCGAGCCGGACCGGGTGCGTGAACGGGGCGACCGGCTGGGCGCCGCGCAGCGAGATGGCCCACGCGGCGGCCTCCTCGTCGCAGCAGTGCAGCAGCCCCGCGCGGGCTGCCGCGTCCGGCATCGTGGCCACCGGCGGGTCGCCGTCGACCACCAGGTTGGCCTGCACCGCGTCGCCGGCGCCCTCGGGCCGTTGGGTCAGGTCGATCAGGCTCTCACCGTCGGCCGGGAGGAACGCCGCGACGTACACCAGCCGGTCGACGTGCTGCGGGCAGTTGGCCGCCGCCTGCGTGATCACCACGCCGCCCATGCTGTGGCCGACGAGCACGGCCGGCGGCCCGTCCGCGAGCGCGTCGCACACGCGCTGCGCGTAGCGGTCGAGCGTCACCTCGGCCACCGGCGTGTCGTCGTCGCCCTGTCCGGGGAGGTCGATCGCCTCCACGTCATGCCCCGCCGCGCGCACGCCGGGGATCACCCGATCCCACGTCGCCGCGCGTCCGAACGCCCCATGCACGAGCAGGATCCTGGCCATGGTTCGGATCCTATGTCCTACCCGTCGCGCATTGGGCCGCGACCCGCACAGCCGTTCGCTGGACGGCAAATCCCCGCGGTTAGACTCTCGCCACCAGCAGCGAGCGAGGAAGGCGAGAGGGATGGCTACAACAGCGCCGAAGGCCGGGGCGTTCCCCAGCCCGTACGAGATCGAGACCCCGCCGGGGTGCGAGGGCTGGGAGGAGATGTATCCCTACTACGCGCTGTTCGACGAACGGCGACGCGAGATCGACGAGAACCGCTTCTGGTTCTGGAACTCGATGCACTTCCCGATGCCGATGCCGGCGTTCGATGTGATCTGCATCGACTCGCCCTACCAGGCGGTCGGGGCGTGGCAGAACCGGGTGTTCGCCGTGCCGCCGGCCATGGGCATCGACTACCGCTGCGTCAACGGTTACATCTACATCTCGGGCAACCCCGTCACCGATCCGGAGAAGATCGGCGAGCGCGCCCAGTACTTCCAGAAGCGGGCCGGCTACTACTACGAGAACTGGTCAGAGCTCTACGGCAAGTGGCGGGCCAAGATGGAGGCGCTGATCCGCGAGCTCGGCGACCTCGAGGTCCCGGACCTGCCCGAGTACGAGCCCGATGAGGTCGCGTTCGGCGATGAGCGCAACACCGCCTTCTACGAGCTGCTCACCGCCTACGGGCGAGTCCTGCGGCTGGGCGATCTGATGTGGCAGCACCACTTCGAGTTCCTGCTGCTCGGCTACGGCGCCTACGGCACGTTCGTGGAGTTCTGCAAGAGCCATCTCCCCGACATCCCCGACCAGCACATCGCGCAGATGGTCGCCGGCATCGACGTGCTGCTGTTCCGGCCCGATGCCGAGCTTCGCCGGCTGGCTCGCCTGGCCATCGAGACCGAGGTCGACGGAGCGTTCGAACAGGACCGCACGCCGCAGGAGATCGACGCCGAGCTGATGCAGACCGACGCCGGCCGCGCGTGGTTGCAAGAGCTCGAGAAGGTCAAGGATCCGTGGTTCAACATGGCGACCGGCGACGGCCTCTACCACTACTACCGCAGCTGGCTGGATGACCCGAGCATCCCCTATGCGGCGCTGACCGGGCACATCAGCGCGCTCCGGGCGGGGGAGCAGATCGACCGTCCGACCGAGGAGATCGTGCGCGAGCGCGAGCGCCTGGCCGAGGAATACGGCGCGCTGCTCGACGAGGAGTCCCGCGCGGGCTTCAACGACCTGCTGGGCCTGTCGCGCACGGTGTTCCCGTACGTCGAGGAGCACAAGTTCTTCTGCGACTACTGGTTCCTCACCCGCTGGTGGAACAAGATCCGCGAGTTCGGTGCCCTGCTGGCGCGCAAAGGCTTTCTGGAGGACGGCGAGGACGTCTTCCAGCTCTCGCGCTACGAGGTGGCCTCGGCGCTCGACGAGCTCGTCCTCACCTGGGCCACCGGCGGCGCGCCGCTCGGCCCTCAGCACTGGCCGCCGATCGTCGCCCGGCGCAAGGACATCCTGCGCCGGCTGAGCGATTGGACCCCGCCGCCGGCGATCGGCGTCACCCCCGACGCGGTCACCGACCCGATGGTCGTGATGCTGTGGGGAGTCACCACGGCGCGCGTTCAGGAGTGGGCGCGCCAGCAGGAGGGCGGCTCGGTGTTGAGTGGCGCCGCTGCATCGCCCGGCATCGTCGAAGGCCCCGCACGCGTGGTCAGGTCGGTCGACCAGATCGCCGACGTGCGCGACGGCGAGATCCTCGTGTGCGGATCCACCTCGCCGGCCTGGGCGCCGATCTTCTCGAAGATCAAGGCGACGGTGACCGACGTGGGCGGGGTGATGTCGCACGCGGCGATCGTCGCGCGCGAGTACGGGATGCCCGCGGTGGTCGGCACCGGCCGCGCCACGGCCGCCATCCGCACCGGGCAGGCGATCAGGGTGGACGGCACCGAGGGAACGGTCACGGTGCTGTGACCGAGTACATCCGGCCGCTCCAGCGACTCTCTCGCAGCGACGAGCCGCATTACGGCGGCAAGAGCGCCAACCTCGGCGAGCTGCTGGCGGCCGAGATCCCGGTCCCGCCCGGCTTTGCCATCTCGACGGCGGCGTTCGAGATGTTCGTCCACGACGCCGGCCTGCACGACCGGATCGCCAGCGCGCTGGCCGGCGTGACCGTCGGCGACGTCGACGCGATCGGCCGGGCCTCCCACTCGATCAGTGAGGCGATGCGCTTCGCCCCGGTGCCCGACGTCGTGCGGGTCGAGGTCGAGCAGCACTACGCGCAGATCGGCCACGCGTCGGGGCAGGACTCCCCGCCGGTGGCGGTCCGCTCGAGCGCCGTCGGTGAGGACAGTCAGGACGCCACGTTCGCCGGTCAGCAGGAGACCTACCTGTGGGTGCGCGGCGTCGAGCACGTGTGTGACGCGGTGCGCGACTGTTGGGTGAGTCTGTACAGCCCGCCGGCCATCAGCTACCGCCTGCGGCTCGGCGATCCGAGCCGGCCGCCGGCGATGGGCGTCGCCGTGCAGCTGATGGTGGACGCCGAGATCTCGGGCGTGATGTTCACCTGCAACCCGGTGAGCGGCGACCCGAGCATGGTCGCGATCAACGCGAGCTGGGGCCTCGGGTTGGCCGTGGTCGGTGGCGAGGTCACGCCCGACGACTTCCTGGTCAGCAAGGTCACCGGTGAGCTGGTCCGCGAGCACGTTCACTCCAAGGACGTCCAGTACGTCCCCGATGCCGGTGGAAGCGGTGCCGTCCGCGTCGCGGTCCCCGACCAGCGGCGCGACGTCCGCTGTCTGGACCAGCCCGCGCTCGAGCGCCTGGTCGAGATCGGGCGTCGGGTCGAGCGCTACTTCGGGTCGCATCAGGACATCGAGTGGGCGATCGCCCGCGGCGATCCGGAGGCGCTGTTCGTCGTCCAGGCGCGCCCGGTCACCGCGGTGCCGAAGAAGCGCGAACCGGAGAAGGCGCAGTCCGCGATGTCGCTGATCATGAGCACGTTCGGTGCCGCGCCGCGGGGCAACGACTGACGACATGCCGCTGAGCGACGAAGACGTTCGCGAGATCCTGCGGATCATCGACGAGTCGGACTTGGCTGAACTCCAGATCGAGACCGACGGCTTGTCGCTCTACGTACGCAAGGGTGGGGGGGATGCCGAGGCGTCCGGCCGCCCTCGCGTTCGATCCGAAACGGACCGCGGCAAGATAGGCCAAGCGCCGGGCGGTCCGGAGGCCTCGGCAATCCCGCCCGCCCCGGATTCAACGAGCGACGCCCTGGTCACGATCCCCTCCCCGATGTTGGGCACGTTCTACCGGGCCGAGGCGCCGGGCAAGCCGCCGTTCGTGGAGGTGGGCAGCCGAGTCGAGCCGGACACCATCGTGTGCATCATCGAGGTGATGAAGATGATGAACTCGGTTCCGGCCGGCGTGTCGGGAACGATCACCGCGGTGGTCGCCGACAACGCCGAGCTCGTCGAGTACGGGCAGCCGCTGTTCCGCGTGGAGCAGGCGTGAAGCGCATCAGACGGGCGTTTGTGGCCAACCGGGGCGAGATCGCGGTGCGGATCGTCTCCGCCTGCCAGGACCTCGGGATCGAGACCGTGGTCGGTGCCTCCGAGGCCGACATGAGCGGCTTGGCCGCGCGGCGGGCCGACCGCGCGGTGTGCATCGGGCCAGGACCGGCCGCGCAGAGCTATCTGCGTGACGACGTCGTCGTGCAGGCGGCGCTCGGCACCGGCTGCGACGCCATCCATCCCGGCTACGGGTTCCTGTCCGAGAGCCCCAAGCTGGCCGCCCGCGCGAGGGAGAACGGTCTGGTCTTCGTCGGGCCGCCGGCCGAGGTGATCGAGCTGAGCGGCGACAAGCTCCGCGCTCGCGAGGAGGCGGCCGGGGCCGCCGTCCCGGTGCTGCCCGGCCAGGAGGTGGGCTCGGCCGATGAGGCACACCGGGTGGCCGAGCGGATCGGGTACCCGCTGCTGGTCAAGGCGGCCGGGGGAGGGGGCGGCCGCGGGATCAAGCTCGCGCGCGACGGCGACGAGCTCGACGGACTGCTCAGCCTGGCCCGCAGCGAGGCGGGCGCCGCGTTCGGCGACGACCGGTTGTACCTGGAGCGGTTCATCGCCGCCGCCCGGCACGTGGAGGTGCAGATCGCCGCCGACGAGCACGGCGAGGTCGTGCACCTGGGCGAGCGCGACTGTTCGGTGCAGCGCCGCTACCAGAAGGTGATCGAGGAGGCGCCCGCCCCGGCCCTCGCGTCGGCCGTCCGCGACGCGATCCGCGACGCCGCCGTGCGCTTCGCGCGCGCGATCGGCTACCGCAACCTGGGAACGGTCGAGTTCATCGTCGACGCCGACACCGGCGAGCACTACTTCCTCGAGATCAACTGCCGGATCCAGGTCGAGCACCCGGTGACCGAGGCGGTCATCGGCCGCGACCTGGTCGCGCTGCAGTTGCGGGTGGCCGCCGGCGAGCCCCTCGGGTTCGCCCAGGAGGACGTGGTGCTCGACGGGCACGCGGTCGAATGCCGGCTGAACGCCGAGGACGTGGCGCGCGGCTTCCTGCCCACGCCCGGGACGCTGTCGCTGTTCTCGGTGCCCGACCTGCCCGGCCTGCGCGTCGACACGCACTGCTACCCGGGCGCCTCGATCCCGCCCTACTACGACTCGCTGATGGCCAAGCTGATCGCGCACGCGGCCGATCGCGACGCGGCCCTCGACGTGCTGATCGAGGCGCTCGAGGATCTCGACGTCGAAGGCGTGGAGACCAACCGCACGCTGCTGATCAGCGTGCTCGGGCACGACGACTTCCGGCGTGGTGCGGTGACCACCGACTGGCTGGAGCGGGCGATCGTATGACGGGTGATCGCATGCGCGCCCGCCCGCCCATCGGGGTGGTCGACACGACCACGCGCGACGGCAACCAGAGCCTCTGGAGCGCCACCGGCCTGACCACGCCCGACGTGCTCGCCATCGCCCCGACCATGGACCGGGTCGGCTACGAGGCGCTCGACTTCACCTCGAGCACGCACATGGCCGTGTCGGTCCGCTTCCACCGCGAGGACCCCTGGGAGCGCATCCGGCAGGTCAGCGCCGCGATGCCGAACACGCCGCTCAGCATCATCACCACCGGCATGCGCTTCATCTCCTGGGTTCCGGCCGACCAGGACGTGATCGCGCTGGCCTTCCGGCTGGTCGCCCGCAACGGCCTGCGCCGGATGCAGATCGCCGACCCGTCGAACGACCCGGAGCGCCTGATCCGCCTCGCCGCGATGGCGCGCCGCGAGGGCATCGAGGAGGTGGTGATCGGCCTCACCTACTCGATCAGTGATGTGCACACGCACGAGTACTACGCCGAGCGGGCGGCGGCGCTGGCCGACTGTCCCGACATGGATCGCCTGTACCTGAAGGACCCGGGCGGGCTGCTGACCGTCGATGCGGTTCGCGAGCTCGCACCGCATTTCGTCGCATCTGCCGGCGAGCGCCCGGTCGAGCTGCACAGCCACTGCACGATCGGCATGGCCCCGATCGTGTACGTGGAGGGCGTGAAGGCCGGCTTCGAGGTCGTGCACACCGCGTCCGGGCCGCTGTCGCGCGGCACCTCGCAGCCCGAGGTCGTGAGCACGATGCGCAACCTCGAGGCGAGCGGCTACTCGCACGACCTGGACCTTGAGGCCGAGGCGGTGGTGGCCGAGCACTTCCATCGGCTCGCCCGGGCCAAGGGGCTGCCGCCCGGCGCCCCGCGCGAGTTCGACGCGGTCTATTACCACCATCAGCTGCCCGGCGGGATGGTCACCACCACCCGGCGGATGCTCGAGGAACTGCGCCGCCCCGAGCTGTTCGACGCCGTGCTCGACGAGGTGACCCGGGTGCGGGCCGAGATGGGCTACCCGATCCTGGTCACGCCGGTGTCGCAATTCGTGGCCAGCCAGGCCGCCCGCAACGTGATCGATCCAGAGCGCTGGGCGAACGTCTCGGATGAGACCGTGCGCTACTTCCTCGGCCACTACGGCGAGCCGGCCGCGCCGGTCGACCCGAAGATCGCCGAGAAGGTCCTCTCGCGACCGCAGGCCGCCAAGCTGCGCGACCTCGAGCCGATCAGCCTCGACGGCGCCCGAGAGCGGTTCGGCCGGCGGATCTCCGAGGAGGAGTTGCTGCTGCGCCTGACCATGCCCGCCGAGCAGGTCGACGCGATGATCGAGGCCCGGGGAAAGGCGCCGCCGATGGCCGCCGCCCGCCCCGGGCGCAGCCCGCTGGTCACCCTGCTCCAGGAGCTGGCCCGGCGCCCGGCCATCTCCGAGCTCGAGCTGACCCAGGACGGCGACACCGTGGTTTGGCGCCGTGCTTGACGGTGCGCGCCGAGCCGACGCGGCCCCCGATGCTTGACGGCCTGCGCCTCGATCAGGTTCGCGGGTTCGTGTTCGACGTGGACGGGACGCTCGCCCACCGAGGCCACGACGGCCGGGCCCACCCCCAGCCGGGCGCGGTCGAGGTGCTCGAGCGGATCCGCGCCTCGGGCCGCCCGCTGACGCTGTTCACCAACGGCAGCCACGTTCCCTCAGAGACGATGGCCAGGCATCTGCGCGAGGACGGCCTGCCGGTGGGCGACCACGAGATGCTCACCCCGGTTGAGAGCGCGATCACCTACATCCGTCGTCGTTATCCCGACCGGCCGGCGCTGCTGTTCGCCACCGAGGTGATCCGCGCCCGGATGGTGGCCGCGGGCATCCCCCAGGCGCACGGTGACGAGGCCGAGGTGGTGTTCGTCGCCCACGTGGACGAGGTCGACCTGTCCGCCATGGACCACGCCGCCCACGCGGTCAGTCGCGGCGCGCCGCTCCTGACCGGCAGCTACGCGCGCGGCTACGCGGGCGCCAACGGGATCATCTTCAGCAAGGGCGCGATGGTCACCGCCGGGATCGCCAAGGTGACCGGCGCCCGTCCCCGTATCGTCGGCAAGCCCTCGCGCGCGGCGGTCGAGGAGATCGGTACCCGGCTCGAGCTGCCGACCGATCAGATCGCGGTGATCGGCGACGACGCCGGCATGGACATCGCGCTCGGCCGCCTGGGCGGCGCCACGACCGTCCTCGTGCGCAGCGGCATCAGCGGCGCGATCGACCTCGACACGCTGCCCGAGCGCCAACGCCCCCACGCCGTCATCGATGGGGTGGCGGAGCTGCTCGAAGTGCTGTGAGAAATCACCATGGCCGTGCCGGCGGATGGTGCAAAAGTCGCAAAAGCCCCCACCGCGCCCGCCCCAACCTGCACATAAGCGCCTCAGAGGCGCTTATGTTGCCGAAAGCCCGGCAAGGACTCAGGGTTTTGTGAGTTGTGCACCCTGCCGGTGCTCACGCGCGCCGGCGAGGTGATGGGGCGCGCGCCGGCGATGGGATGGGGCGCGCCCCGGTCGTGCCCGATGACGATCTAGCCGCCGTTTTCGCGGCTCGTGTCCCCTCTCAGGAGGTCGAGATCGCCGAGCGCGCTGAGCAGCTCCTCGACGTGGTGGTCGAGCACTGCGTCGTCATTCGGCGCCTGGGCTCGCGCCGAGTGTTCGTGGGCACTCTTGGGCCGTGCGTCCCCTTCCGGCGCGATGTGATGGGTCATGTGGTCACGTGCTCCCGTGTCGTTTGGAGCGGTGCACCGTAGAAAGGCTGTGAGCGAGGTGCAATACCGCAGATGCGGTACGCCTGTCGGCTAGATCCGCTCGGGATCGGCGGTCATCTCACTCGCCTGCGCGTCACCCGTGTTGATCGTCCCCATCGGCTCGATCACCATGATCTCCGCCTCGGGATCGGCGCGCGGGCAATGCTCGACCCCGCGCGGCACCACGAACATCTCGCCGGCGTTCAGCTCGACATCGCGGTCGCGCAGCTGGATCACGAGCCGACCGGAGATGACCAGGAACAGGTCATCGGTCTCGTCGTGCTTGTGCCAGACGAAGTCTCCCCGCGCTCGGGTCAGCAGGACCTTGTTGTCGTTGTACTCCGCGACGAGCTTCGGCTTGTACACCTCGTCGATGCGCGCGAGCTTCTCGGCCAGGTTCACCTTGTCCATGCCCAAGAACATATCCTGCCAGTTGAACCATGGCCACGACCGAGCAACCCGCGCCCGCCACGATCCTTGAGCAGCGCGGCCTCACGGTCGAGGAGCTCTACGACGAGCTGACCGAGAACGCCACCGAGCCGGTCCGGCTGGACGACCTCCTCTACGCGGCCGCCGAGCTCGTTCCCGGGCTCACCCCGACCCGGGCCGAGGTCGAGGCCGACCGCGGGAGAAAGCTCGCGGACAAGCACGGCGTCGAGCTGAACCAGGGCCTCCTGACCGCCGAGATCCTGGCCAACCCGCGCACCGGACACCACCTCGTCGAGTCGATGCTGGAACCCACCCCGCTCGCCCGCGAGCACCTCGACGAGCTGCGCAGCACCGGCCGGGCCGACCTCGGCGCCGCCCGTGTCACCCGCCACGGACGCGCCGGCGTGCTCGAGCTCTGCAACCCCCGCCACCTCAACGCTGAGGACGGCACCACGCTGGCCGCCACCGAGGCCGCGGTCGATCTGGTCCTGCTCGATCCCGACATCGAGGTCGGGGTGTTCCGGGGCGGCGTCGTCGACCACCCCCGCTACGCCGGCCAGCGCCCGTTCGGCGCCGGCATCAACCTGACCCACCTCTACCACGGCCGGATCGACTTCCTCTTCTATCTGATCCGCGACCTGGGCTACGTGAACAAGATCTACCGGGGGATCGCCGCGGGCCCCGCGGCAGGGGCGGCCGGGTCGAAATCCCCCGCCACCGAGAAGCTGTGGGTCGCCGGGGTCGAGCAGTTCGCCATCGGGGGCGCCTGCCAGCTCCTCCACGTGATGGACCACGTGATCGCGGTCAGAGGCGTCCGCCTGTACCTGCCGGCGCGCAAGGAGGGGATCATCCCGGGCGCCTCGAACCTGCGCCTGCCCCGCTTCGTGGGCGATCGGGCCGCGCGCCAGGCGATCCTCTCCGGCCGCGAGTGGACGGCCGGCGATCCCGACGCCGATCTGATCTGCGACGAGATCGTCGAGCCGGGCGAGGTCGACGCCGCGATCGACAGGCGCATAGAGGCGCTAACGAGCTCCGGCCTGATCAACGCGGCGGCCAACCGCAGCGCGATCCGCGTCGGCCAGGAGCCGCTCGACCTGTTCCGCGAGTACATGTCCACGTACGCGCGCGAGCAGGCCTACTGCCACCTCAGCCCGGCGCTCGTGCGCAACCTCGAGGAGCACTGGAACGCTGACCGCCGCAGCCTCTGAGACGGCCGGGGACATCTGGGATTCGGCCGAAACGCTCCCCCGCGACGAGCTCGAGCGCCTCCAGCTCGACCGCCTGCGCGAGACCGTGGCCCGCGTCATCGACGGACAGCCCCTGGGCGGCGAGCGGCTGGCGCAGGCCGGCATCGCCTCCGCAGCGGACGTGGATTCGCTCGATGAGCTGACCAACATCCCGTTCTTCGTCAAGGACGACCTGCGCAACGCGTACCCGTTCGACCTGCTCGCGGTCCCCCGCGAGCAGCTGGTGCGCCTGCACGCCTCGAGCGGGACGCGGGGCAAGCCCACGGTCGTCGGCTACACCAAAGCCGATCTCGACACCTGGACCGACCTGATGGCCCGCTGCATGACGATGGCCGGCGTGCGTCCGGGCATGCTGGTCCACAACGCCAACGGCTACGGGCTGTTCACCGGCGGGCTCGGCTTCCACCAGGGCGGCGAGCGCATCGGCGCCACTGTGGTGCCGGTCTCCGGCGGCTTCAACTCCCGCCAGGCCATGCTCCTGTGCGATCTCGGCGCCCGGGTACTCGTCTCGACGCCTTCGTATGCGCTGGTCATCGCCCAGGCGCTGGCCGACGCCGGCGTCGACCCGGCGCAAACGCCGCTCGAGCTCGGGCTGTTCGGCGGCGAGCCCTGGACCGACGCGCTGCGGACCCAGATCGACCGCACGCTCGGCATCAAATCGGTCAACTTCTACGGGCTGTCGGAGATGTGCGGCCCGGGCGTCGCCGCCGAGTGCCTGACGGCCCGCGAGGGCCTGCACGTCAACGAGGACCACTTCATCGTCGAGGTGATCGATCCGGACAGCGGCACCCGGGTCCCGCCGGGCAACGTCGGCGAGCTGGTGTTCACCACGCTGACCAAGGAGGCGCTCCCGCTGATCCGCTACCGGACCGGCGACCTCGGAGCGATCACCCAGGAGCCTTGCCGGTGTGGTCGCACGACAGCCCGCCTGACAAAGCTCTCGGGCCGGCGTGACGACATGGTGATCGTCCGCGGCGTCAACGTCTACCCGTCACACGTCGAGCACCTGCTGCTTAGCGCGGAGGGAGTCTCGCCGCACTGGCGGCTCCTCGTCGAGCGCCCGAACCTGATGGACGAGCTCACGCTCGAATGCGAGCCGGCGGCGGACGGCGTCAACCGCGACGCCCTCGCCCACCGGCTCGAGCATCACCTGCGCGAAGGCCTCGGCGTGCGGATCGTCGTGTCGGTACTCGACCCCGGCGGCGTCCCCCGCAGCGAGGGCAAGGCCGTCCGCGTCGTCGACCGCCGCTAGTCCGCGGTCCGCGTCGTCGACCGCCGACTGCTAGTCGCGGCTGAGCGCCTGCTGGCGTACCTCGCTCGGGGTGACCCCGAACGCGCGCTTGAACACGCGCGAGAAGTGCGCCGCGTCGCAGAACCCCCACCGGAACGCGATATCGGTGACCGACCCGCCGTTGACCCGTTGGAGGTCCTCCTGACAGCGGGCGAGCCGCTCCGAGCGGACCAGGCCCGCCACCGACTCGTCCACGTCCTCGAACAGCGCGTGCAGCGCTCGCACCGACACCGCGTAGGCGCTGGCGATCGAGGCCGGCCCGAGCGCCGGGTCCTGTAGGTGGTTGCGCACGTAGCGACGGATCTCGGCCCGCATCGCCTCGCGGGTGGCGGCCCGGCTGGTCGGCACGCATGGTTCGACCGTCGCCCGCAGCAGCTCGAGCGCGGCGTTGGCCGCGGCCACCCCGGCGGCATCCTCGAGCCATGGCTGCTCGAGCGCCAGCGCGTTCATGTAGCGCACGAGCAGGCGAGCCGCCCCGCTCCCGTCCAGCGGGGGAAGGGCTCGCAGCTCGGCCAGGCGCGGGCAGACCGCGAGCACGCGCTCGCGCGGGAACAGGAGCGTTCGCTTGTGGAACGCCTCGACGATCTCGACGTCGGTCGGCTGGTGGCCGTCCCACATCACCACGTCACCGGGTCGGAGGGCCAGCACGCGCGAACCCTCCCGCACGGTCTCGATTCCCTTGCAGACGAACTGGAAGCCCAGGATGTCCTCCTGCTCGGTCTCGGGCGTCATCACGGCCGGGCCGCGATGACCCAGGAACGGCGACGCCGCGCAGTCGACCAGCATCAGGTCGCCGATCGGGCGGCGAGTCACCGCGCCGCGGAATTCGCTCGGCGTGCGGTCGGTGGGGTGGACCTCGAACGCAAGGTGGGTGGCGGCCAGGATGTCCGCCCACTCATCGAGTCGATGGCGATTGTCACCGCCGGCCACACGCCACCGCTCCGGGTCGCGGACGGCCGGGGTGGGCTCCACAGCGGATGCAAGCGCGTCGCCCAGAGCAGCTGTCCTCTCTCTCGATCTCTCCGTGTCGGACCCGTTTTTGACTGGTCCTGGCGACAATCCTAGCGCCGGCGAGCGAGCTGGTTTACACGGCCTCGCGCTCGGTGGCCAGCGCCACGAATGCGTCGAGAGCGGTCGGATCGAGCAGCGAATCGCGGCTGGCCACCCGCTCGGGCGAGTCGCCGCGCAGGATCCGCTTGACCGGCGCCTCGAGCTTCTTGCCGGTCAGCGTGCGCGGAATCGCCGGCACCGAAACGATCGCGTCGGGCACGTGGCGCGGCGAGAGCTCCGACCGCAGGGCCTTGGCGATGCGGTCGCGCAACGACTCGTCGAGCACGGTGTCCGGAGCCGGCACGACGAACAGCAGCAGCTCGCCGGCGCCGCCGCTGCCGTCCTCGAGGTGCACGACCAGCGCGTCGACGACCTCGGGGATGTCCTCCACCACCGCGTAGAACTCGCCGGTGCCCAGCCGCACCCCGCCCCGGTTCAGGGTCGCGTCGGAGCGGCCGGTCAGGATGCAGCTGCCGCGTTCGGTGAACTTGATCCAGTCGCCCTGACGCCACACGCCGGGGTAGTGATCGAAGTACGCCCCGCGGTAGCGCTCGCCGTCCGCGTCGCCCCAGAACGCGACCGGCATCGAGGGCATCGGCCGCGTGATCACCATCTCGCCGAGCTCGCCGACCGGCACCTCTTTGCCCTCGGGATCGAACGCGTGCACATCGACGGCGAGGCAGGGTCCGGTGATCTCGCCCTCGTACACGGGCTGGGCGAAGCTGCCCGACACCAGGCCGGTGCACACGTCGGTCCCCCCCGACCCGTTGTTGAGCAGCATCTCCGGACCGAGCTGTTCGTACGCGTACAGGTATCCCTCGGCCGGCAGGGGCGATCCGGCCGTGCAGAGCACGCGGATGCTGCTCAGGTCGCAGTCCCGACCCATCTGCACACCGGCCTTGCGGCAGGCCATCAGGTAGGCCGGGCTCACGCCCATCACGGTGGGGCGGAGCTCCTCGGCCAGCCGCCACTGCTCGAGCAGGTCGGGCCAGGCCGGGTCACCGTCCAGCATCACGATCGAGGAGCGCAGGAGCAGCGCGGCGACGAGCGCGTTCCACATCATCCAGGCCGTGGTCGAGAACCACAGCAGCCGCCCGCCCGGCTTTAGGTCCCAGCCGAGGCCGAGGTTCTTCTGGTGCTCGATCAGCTGGCCCCCGTGCCCGTGCACGATCGCCTTCGGCAGCCCGGTCGTCCCCGAGGAGAACAGGATGTAGAGCGGGTGGTTGAAGTCGACGGCCTCGAATTCGAGCGGCGCCTCCTCGGCGGTGAGCGCCTCCCAGTCGACCGCATCGGGGACCTGCGCCTCGCCGTATGGCACGGTCACGACGTGCTCGATCGTTGGCAGTTGATCGCGGATCGTCTGCACCTCGGCGCGCCGGTCCACGTAGCGGTCGCGGTAGCCGTAGCCCCCGACCGTGATCAGCACGCGTGGCTCGATCTGCCCGAACCGCCCCATCACGCTGCGGGCGCCGAACTCGGGCGCGCACGTGGCCCAGATCGCGCCCAGGCTCGCGGTCGCGATGAACGCCGCGAGCGTCTCGGGGATGTTCGGCATGTAGGCCGCCACGCGGTCGCCGCGCCCCACGCCGAGCCGCTGCAACCCGGCGCGCACACGCCCGGCCAGCTCCCGCAGCTCACCGAAGGTCAGCTCCCGGGGCGGTCGGGTCTGCGAGCGCGCGACCACCGCGACGTGGTTGGAGTCCTCCTCGCGTCCGACCAGGTGCTCGGCGTAGTTGAGCCGGGCGCCCGTGAACCACTCCGCGCCCGGCATCGTCCTGCGGCCGAGCACGCGCTCATATGGCGTGCGCGCGCGGATGCCGTAGAAGTCCCACAGCCCGCCCCAGAAGCCCTCGAGGTCGCTCACCGACCAGCGCCACAGCTCGTCGTAGTCGGCCAGCTCGACGCCGCGGTTCTCGCGCAGCCAATGCACGAGCCGGCCGACCTCGGTCGTGTCGCGCCAGTCGGCGCGGGGCGTCCAGAGAATGTCGCCGATCACGTGCGCCGCAGGATACCCACGGCTAACGCAAGCGGCTTGTCAATGCGTGCGCTTAATCAGAGGCAGCCGTCGCCGTCGCTCGGCCCGCCATGGTTATCTGAGTCGTCGTCTCCGCCGCCGCCCTGCGGGATGCAGCCGGCGCCCGAGGAAGCGGTCGTCGTGTGCTGCGTGGTCGTCGGAGGGGGCGGCGGTGGCGTCGTGTGGGTCGTGTGCGTCGGAGGCGGGGGAGGCGGTGTCGTGTGCGTCGTCGCCGCGTGCGTTGTCGTCGGGGGCGGTGGCGGCGCACTCGTCGTGGTGTGGACCGTCGCCGCCGCTGTCGCGGCCGCCTTGTGCGCGGTCGGTTTGGCGTGCGCGTGTCGCTTGGGCTTCGCCTTGGGCGTGACCGCCGTCGTGGCCGTCGTGGCCGTCGTGGTCGCGGGTGTGGACTGGGTGGTCGAGGCCGGGGTCGTCGCGGCGACGCTCTGAGTCGAGGTGGACGAGGCCGAGCCGCAGGCGCTCACGAGCAGCGTGAGCAGGACGGCCGCGACTGGAATGCGTAGGTGTCTCATCGTTTTCTCCCTGGCCCCCCGGATTTCGTGGCTTGCCTGCAAAGACGCCGGCCGGAGCGGGTTGCTTCCCGGCGAATCCGGGCCCCAGGCGCGGATACCGACTCCCGTCGGTTGCTGGGCCGGATTCCCGCGGATCTGAACAACCGATGAATGCGCCCCCGATCGCTCGAACCCGGGCCGTCTCGCTGCGACAATCGGTTCCATGGAGGACCACGTCCGGGGCTCGGTGCTGGTCGTCGACGACGAGCCGACGATCACGGAAGTCGTCGCCCGGTATCTGAAACGCGCCGGGTATGCCACCCGCGTCGCCGCCACCGGCCGCGAGGCGCTCGACGCTGCCGCCGCGCAGCGCCCCGACCTCGTGGTGCTCGACCTGATGCTGCCCGGGATCGACGGCCTCGAGGTGATGCGCCGCCTGCGCGACCAGGATCGCGACCGCGTGGCGGTGATCCTGCTCACCGCCAAGAGCGAGGAGTCCGACCGGGTGATCGGGCTGCGCCTCGGCGCCGACGACTACGTGGTCAAGCCGTTCTCGCCCGCCGAGCTGGTGGCGCGGGTCGACGCCGTGCTGCGCCGCTTCGACACCTCGCGGGCCCAGGAGGCGCCGATCGAGCTGAGCGACATGACGATCGATCCGGTCGCCCGGCAGGTGTTCGTGCATGGCGAGGAGGTCGCACTCACGCACCGCGAGTTCGACGTGCTGCTGTTCCTGGCTCGCCATCCCGGCCAGGCCTTCTCGCGCAACCAGCTGATGGACGCGGTCTGGCAGTACTCCTTCTACACCGACACCTCGACCGTCACCGTGCACATCCGCCGGCTGCGCTCGAAGGTCGAGACCGATCCGGCCCGGCCCCGCCACATCCAGACCGTGTGGGGCGTCGGCTACCGCTTCCAGCCATGAGGCTCGCCGCCTGGATCCGGGCCCGCGCCGGATCGCTCGGGCGCCAGTTCGCGCTGGTCGTGGCAATCGTGGTGGCGCCGGTGCTGGTCGCGCTGGTGGTGGGCGACGCACTGATGGTGGTCTCGGAACGCGGCGTCGCGATCGTGGCGGCGATCGTCATCGGCGCCGGCCTGCTCGCCGTCGTCGCGGCCCGCATGGTGGCGGGCGGGATCATGCGCGACGTCGAGGCGATCCGCGACGGGCTGATGGCGGTCGGGCGCGGCCGGCGCGAGGTGACGATCGAGACCTCGGCCCACGATGAGCTCGCCGAGCTCGCCGCGGCCGCCAACGCGATGATCTACCAGCTGCGCGAGGAAGAGGCCGGCCGCGATCAGTCAGAAGCCGCCCGCCGCGACCTGATCGCCGCCGTGTCCCACGATCTGCGCACGCCGATCACCTCGCTGCGGCTGCTGGCCGACGCCGTGGGCGACGACATCGTCGAGGATGCCGAGACACGGCGCGGCTACCTGCGGCGGATGGGCACCCACATCGACGCCCTGAGCGTGCTGATCGACGATCTGTTCGAGCTCTCACGCCTCGAGGCCGGCGACATCAGCTGGACGATCGAGCAGGTCCCGCTCCAGGAGCTGGTCGGCGAGACCGTCGAGGCGATGCGGGTGCAGGCCGAGGCCAAGGGGGTGGCGGTCATGGCCGACGTCCCCGAGACCCTGAAGCCCGCCCAGGCCAACCCCGAGAAGCTCCAGCGCGTGCTGTTCAACCTGATCCAGAACGCGATCCGGCACACGCCGGCCGACGGCAGCGTGGTCGTGCGTGCCGAGTCGGTAGCGACCGGGATCGAGTTCGAGGTGGCCGACACCGGTGACGGGATCGCCGCCGAGGAGCGCGAGCGCGTGTTCACCGCGTTCTACCGCGGAGGGGCTGATTCGGCGCGCACGCACCCGGGCGCCGGCCTGGGGCTGGCCGTCTCGCGCGCGATCGTCGAGGCGCACGGCGGGCGCATCTGGCTGGCCGACGCCGCCGTGGGCACACGCGTGCGCTTCACCCTGCCCGCGGCGACGTAGATCGCCGCGGACTTTGGCGCTGCACTCTCGCCTATTGCAGGTGGATCGCCAAAGTCCGATCGCGGGACCGCCGGGAAGGTTCTCCGGGAGGTGGAGTCTCTTGGCGTAGATGGGGATCGCCACCGACCACGCACTACCACGCGCCGCCGCGCCCGCCGCAACGGCCGCAACCGCCGGCACCGCGGCACGCCGCCTGGACCCCAACCACCTGGGCGACCACCTCGATCGCCTCTACCGGGCAGCCTGGGCGCTCTGCGGCTCGCGCGAGGACGCGGAGGACCTGGTCCAGGAGACCTACGCCCGCATCCTTCAGAAGCCGCGCATGCTGCGCTCCGAGGAGGACCTCGGGTATCTGCTCCGCGTCCTGCGCAACACGCACTTCTCACGCCTGCGCGCAGCCGCGCGCCGGCCGCGCCCCGATCCCCTCCCCGACGAGCTCGATCGCATCGAGGATCACCGCGCCCACGGACCCGAGGCGGCCCTGCAGTCCTCCGAGCTCTACGCGTTGATCGCCGGCCTGCCCGATCCGTTCCGCGAGGCGGTGGTGGCGATCGACGTGGTCGGCCTGTCCTACCGCGAGGCGGCCCGCGCACTGCGCGTGCGCGAGGCGACGATCACCACCCGGCTCTACCGGGCCCGGCAGCGTCTCGCCCAGGCCCTCGGCGGCGAGTCGCCCGCCTGACCGCCATGCGCCTTCCCGGCCGAAACTCCCGCGCGAGCAGCAGCGCCGCGATCGAGCGCGACCTGACCCGCCTGGCCGACGGCACGCTCGACCCGGCCGAGCGCGAGCGCGTCCGGCAACTGGTCGCGGACTCGCCCGAGCTCCAGGCCACCCTGCGCGAGCAGCGCCGGGCCGTGGCGGCCACCCGGGCCGTGGCGCAGCACGAGCGGGCGCCCCTCGGCCTGCGCATGGAGTACGACACGCCGACCGCGCATACCCGCCGACGCGCCTCGCTGCTCGGCCTCGGCCTGGCCGGTGCGACCGGCGCCATCGTATGGACCTTCATCGGGCTGGGCGGCGGAGAGGCGGCGCTCACCGTGGCCCAGGCGGCCACGATCGCCGCCCGTCCCGCCACCGCCGTCGTGGCCGAGCCCGCCGACGACGACGTGACGCTCCCCCGGCTGAATGCCGGCGGCCTGCCCTTCCCCTACTGGGAGGACCGCTTCGGCTGGCACGCCACCGGCGTGCGGAACGACCGCCTCGACGGTCGCTCCCTCACCACGGTCTTCTACCGCCGCGGCGCGCAGCACATCGCGTACACGATCGTGCCGGGCGACGCTCTTGAGCCCGTCGCGGGGGCCCGGCCCGTCGTGCGCGCCGGCACGTTGCTGGCGATCTCGACGAGCCGCGGCCGCCAGGTCGTCACCTGGCTGCGGCAGGGGCACACGTGCGTGCTCTCGGCCCGCGGCGTGCCGACGAGCGCGCTGGTCAAGCTCGCCGCGTGGCGCGGCCACGGCCGCATCCCGTACTGACACGGCCGCGCACCCAAACCGCCCCCACCCCTACGGGATCAGGACGATCTTCCCGCGCGTGTGCCGGCGCTCGAGCTCGCGGTATGCCTCGCGCACCTGATCGAGCGGGAACGTCTTGGCGATCGGGACCTCGAGCTCGCCGCTGTCGATCAGCGCGGCCAGCTCGGCCAGCACGTCGGCGCTGGCCGCCGCCGCGGTCCCCTCGGTCTTGACCCCGTATTGCTGCGCGGCCGCCCAGTCGATGATCGTGTCGATCCGCTTCGGGGCCACGCCCAGCTCCTCGACGGCCAGCGCCACATACCCGCCCCCGAACGTGTCGATGAGCGCATCGACGTGCCCGTCGGAGACCTCGCGGATGCGGCCGGCCACGCCGTCGCCGTAGGCCACCGGGATCGCGCCGTGCTCGAGGAGCCACTGGTGGTTTGACTCGCCGGCCAGGCCGATCACCGCCGCACCGGTCCGTCGGGCCAGCTGCACGACGAGCGAGCCGACCCCGCCGGCCGCGCCCGAGACCACCACGGTGTCGTCCGCCGAGGAGCCCACCGCACGGACCGTCGCGTACGCCGTCGTTCCCGCGACGAACAGCGCGCCGGCCGCCTCCCAGGAGACGCCGGCCGGCTTGCCGGTCAGATGCCCGGCCGGCACGACGACGAGCTCGGCGTGGCTGGCGCGCTGGTCGGTCCAGCCGATCACCTCATCGCCGGCCGAGAACGAGTCGACGCTCGGTCCGACCTCCTCCACGAGCCCGGCCAGGTCGCTGCCCTCCCCGGATGGGAACGTGGCCGGCCAGCGCTCGTGCATGAGCCCCTGGCGGATCGACGCCTCACCGGGATTGATGCCGGCCGCCTTCACGCGGACCAGGATCTCCCCCGGCCCGGGCACGGGTCGCTCCACCTCGACCACGTTCAGGACGTCGACGTCTCCGTAGGAATCGAACCTCACCGCGCGCGGCACGGGCCAGTTCTATCAGGGGGCTCAGGCCAGCAGCGAGATCGTGCGCCCGGCCGGTATCCCGGCCGAGGTCACCCGGGCGTTGTTGGCGTACGCGCCGACGCCTCCGGCTTCCGGGCTCGTCGCCTCTCCGCGGGAGCCGGCGCCGGTGTCCGCGGGCCGGCCGCGATCGAGCGCACGGTCGACCATGCGATCGAGCGATCCCTCGTCGAGCGGCGCCTGACCGCTGTACGAGCGCGCCTGCTGAATCTGGGCCGCCACGAACTGCGCCACCGCCTCGCGCGGCACGCCCTGCTGCTCGGCCAGTCCGGCGATCGATTGACCCTGCTTGAGGGCGCCTTGCAGGCTGTCGGCGCTCATGCCGAGCCGGTCGGCCAGGGCGCCCAGCGTGCCCTCGGCGCCGGAGGGCGGCAGGGTGCCGACGGCGACCGGCGTGGAGCCGGCGACGGCAGGCAGACTGGGAGTGAAGGCGCTCATTGACGGCACGTCCACGGGGGAAGTCCTGGGTCGAGGGAACCCGCTTCCTTTTTGATCGGCAGGTGGCCGGAGATCTTCAGCGCGCGACGACCGTGAACGAGTCGCGGGTCCGGGGAGCGAGGACCTACATGCGTAGAAATCCGCTCGTCCGCTCCGGGCAAGCTGCCGATGGCGGATGCGGTCGCGCGGCGCATGATGAAGTCGTCAGACAACTAATCACGCGCCATGACGCCTGTCGCATCATACGCCGCTCGGCCGGCTCGGCTCCCCATGCAGGGGTCATTTGCCGACCCAGCGGCCACGGCCCGCGCGCTTCAGCCGGCCGTGTGGCTGCGCATCCTGTTCCTCTCCGACGTCGTCGCGCTCTCTCTGGCCTCGAGCGCCGCGGTGTTCGCCGCTCCGCATCTCTCCGCGGGACCCAACGGGCTGCTCGCGATCTTCTTCCCGCTAGTTGCCCTCGTGATCATGCGCCTGCGGGGGAGCGCCGACCAGCGCCTGCATGCCTCGGGCTTCGATGCCGGCACCCACGCGGTGGGCGTCCTGTCTTCGGCGGGCGTACTGACCCTGGCCGCTGCCTCGCTCATGGCCGCCCACCATCCGGTGGCGCTCACGCTGCGCTTGTGGCTGTTCGCGGTGGTCTATGCCGGCGGGGCGCGGATCGCCTTGCAGTCCGCCCGAAATCGCGCCGTGAGCAGTGGGACCGCCACGGTGCCGACTCTGATCGTGGGGGCCGGGGTTATCGGTGAGCATCTGGTGAAGCGCCTCGTGGGTGACCGGAGCTACGGCCTGCGCCCGGTCGGCTTCCTGGATTCCGATCCGATGTCGTCGAGTGGCTTCTCGTCGTCGGCGACGGACATCCCGGTCCTGGGCGGTCTGGAGGACCTGGCTCAGGCGATTCGTCAGACCGGCGCGCGCCGGGTGATCCTGGCCTTCTCGTCCGAGCCCGATCACGTGCTGGTCGACAAGGTCAGGGAGTGCGAGGAGCTGGGGATCGAGGTCTCGCTGGTGCCGCGGTTGTTCGAGGCGATCAACGATCGCGCGATCCTCGACCACGTGGGTGGCCTGCCGCTGATCTCGCTGCGCCCGACCAACCCGCGCGGGTGGCAGTTCGCGCTCAAGCACACGCTCGACCGGACCCTGGCCGCCCTCGCGCTGATCCTGCTGGCGCCGCTCTTGGGGGTGATCGGGCTGGCCGTGCGCCTCTCCTCCCCGGGTCCGGTGCTGTTCCGCCAGCGCCGGGTCGGCCGGGACGGCCGCGTGTTCGACGTTCTGAAGTTCCGCACCATGTTCGAGGCTGATCCCGCCGGCGAGGCCGAATTCGTGCCCCCCGAGGGGTGCGCGCCCGGCGGTATCGAGGGCGAGGACCGCCGCACGCCGCTCGGCCGCTGGCTACGCGACCTCTCGCTCGACGAGATCCCCCAGCTGATCAACGTCCTGCGCGGCGAGATGAGCCTCGTCGGACCCCGCCCCGAGCGCCCCCAGTTCGTCGCTCGCTTCGGCGCCGAGGTCCGCCGCTACAACGATCGCCACCGCGTCAAATCCGGTATCACCGGCTGGGCCCAGGTCAACGGCCTGCGCGGCCAGACCTCGATCGCCGACCGGGTCGAATGGGACAACTACTACATCCGCAACTGGTCGCTCGCCCTCGACCTCAAGATCATGATGCTCACCGTCGCCGCGATCCTGCGCCTGAGGTGAACTACCGTCCCGAGCCAGGGTCTTCCTCCGATGTGCGGGCGGGTTCTGAGGTAGAAACTCGATCTCGGACAATCCGATCACAAGGAGGTAGGCCGTGATTGATCGAGTGGTAGGGGACTCGAGAAGACGCATCGGGCGCGTCTGGGCATTGGCAGCGCTGATCCTCGTCTTGCTGGCGCCAAGCGTGGCCGTCGCCTCCGGAAGCTCGACGTGCAACGCATACAACCCGCAGACGTGCTCGTCGGTCGGGGCGACATCGGTCACCACAGGAGCGTCGCCGAGCGGCGCCAAGACATCGGGCGCGCTTCCGTTCACCGGGCTCGACCTCGTTTTACTCGCCGCGGGCGGGGCCACGCTGACCGGGGCCGGCCTGATGCTCCGCCGGCTAACCCGTCGGCTGGACTGAGCTCGCGCGCCGGCCGGTTTCGATGATCGGGGCGAGCGTCTGCGCCAGCGTGCGCTCGCCCAGCTCACGGAGCTCGTAGCTAACCTGGCGGATCGGATGACGCGTGTGGATCAGCCGTCCGAGCTCCACCGGTGTGCCCGCCACCACGACCTCGCATTCGACGGCGTCGACCGTCTGCTCGAGGTCACGTAGCTGCCGATCGCTGTAGCCCATGGCCGGCAGAACCGGGCCGAGGTGCGGGTAGCTCTGCATGGTCTGCGCGATCGAGCCGACCGCCCAGGGACGCGGATCGACCAGCTGGCCCGCACCGCCCTGCCGCGCCGCCACCGTGCCGGCTCCCCAGGCCAGGCCACCATGCGTCACGCTGGGACCGTCTTCGATGACCAGCACCGGCTTGCCGGTGAGGGGCGGCCCTGGACCCAGCGCGACCACGGAGTCGGCGCGGATCACGACCGCGCCGGGGTTCACCGAGCCGACGCTGGCCATCAGCTCGTTGACCTGCTCAGCGGAGGCGCTGCCCATCTTGTTGACCAACACGACGTCGGCCATGCGCAGGTTCGTCTCGCCGGGGTGATACGCGAGCTCGTGACCGGCGCGCAGAGGGTCGACGACAACGATCAGCAGATCCGGCCGGATGAACGAGAAGTCGTTGTTGCCCCCGTCCCACACGATCACATCGGACTCGGCCTGGGCGGCCTCGAGGATCGCGGCGTAGTCGACGCCCGCGTACATGACGAACCCCTCGGTGACCGCCCGCTCGTACTCCTCGCGCTCCTCGATCGTCGGATGCGAGCGGTCGATGTCCGCCACACTGGCGAACCGCTGCACGCTGATCGCCTCGAGGTCGTGATACGGCATCGGGTGCCGCACCAGTGCGACCCGGAGTCCGGCGTCGCGGAGCAGGTGTCCGACGTGCCGGGTGGTCTGGCTCTTGCCCGCTCCGGTCCGCACGGCGCAGACCGCCACGACGGGGCGGGTTGCGGCGAGCATCGTCGCGTCCGGGCCGAGCAGGCGAAAATCCGCCCCGGCCGCCAGCACCGCCGAGGCCCGGTGCATCACATGCTCGTGGGATACGTCGGAGTAGGCGAACACGACCTCGTCCACGCCGTGTCGGTCGATCAGCTCGGCGAGCTCGTGCTCGGGATGAACCGGGATCCCGTCCGGGTAGCGCGGGCCGGCCAGCGACGGGGGGTAGATCCGGCCCGCGATCCCTGGGATCTGAGTCGCCGTGAACGCCACGACCCTGGTGTCGGGGTCATCGCGGTACACGACGTTGAAGTTGTGAAAGTCCCGGCCGCCGGCGCCCATGATGATCACTTTCCGCATTCTTGTTCCATACCACATACGGGTTGCCCGGGATGAATCTCGGCGGCCATTAGGGGATCGGGGGCGTGCCGCGTTACGATCCGCGGCGTGCATGAGTTCGAAACCAACGGTCCCGACTCAACCTCGGGCGCCGCGTCGGCGATCAAGGTGCTGATCGCCGATGACCACGCCGTGGTCCGCCGCGGACTGCGTCAGGTGCTCGAGGCCGACGGCGGGTTCGAACTCGTCGCCGAGGCGTCCGATCTGGACGCCGCCCGCCGCTACACGCGGGGTCATCACCCCGATGTGCTGGTGCTCGATCTGAACATGCCCGGGGGATCGAGCCTCGACGCCATCGCCGACATACGCGCCGAGTGCCCGCACACGCAGATCGTCGTGCTGACCATGCAGGACGAGCCCGAGTACGCCCGCCGCGCACTCGGTGCGGGCGCTCTGGGCTACGTCCTCAAGGAGGCGGCCGAGACGGAGCTGGTGGACGCGATCCGGCGCGCGGCCGCGGGCGATACCTACCTGAACCCGCGGCTGGGCGCGAGGCTGGCCGCCGCTCCGCCCCCGGGCCCGCCCGACGGCCTGTCCGAGCGCGAGGTCCAGGTCCTGCGCATGATCGCCCTCGGCCACACCAACGCCGAGATCGCCAACGAGCTGTATCTGTCGGTGCGCACGGTCGAGACCCACCGGGCGCACATCCAGCAGAAGCTGCGCCTGGCATCGCGGGCCGAGCTCGTCCGCTACGCGCTGAACCACCACCTCCTCGAGGGCTGAGCCCGTCCTCTCAGGGCGGACTCGCTCCTCTGGGGGCCGACTGCCCCGTTCAACCGGCGGAGTAGATGGTCGCCACGTCGAGCGTCGAGATCACGCCGGCGGGATACCCGCTGGCGCTGTCCACGACGACCAGGTGCGAGACCCCACGGTCACTCATCAGCCGCGCGGCGTCCTGCACCGGTGCGTCGGAGGAGATCGTGAGTGGCTCACGGCCGGCCGCCTCGCGCGCGGTCGGGTGATCGTCTCCCCGGGCGGCTGCGGCGACCACGTCCAGGTCGGACACCACCCCGAGCGGCCGGCCACCCCCGCGATCGGAGATCAGCACGGCGTGTACCCGATGGTTGGCCATGATCGCGGCCACGTCGATGAGCGAGTCCTCGGGCCCGCAAGTCAGCACGCCGTGGTGCATGCAGTCGCGGACGCGGATGCGGCTGAGTCTGGAGCTGTGGTGATGAGCGTCGGTCATGACCCGCAAGTGTCGCGGGTCGGCGCCGAACGCGCCGGCGTCAGGCGGCAACCGCCGCGCTTCGCCCGAGACGCTCGAGATATGGCGTGAGGTAGCGCCCGAAGATCTTGGTGATGTCGGCCGCGACGTCGCTTTCCGCCGTTTCGACCGTTCCGTTGCTCGGCCGGCCCTGCCAGTCGAGCTCGGTGCGCAGTAGCAGCGGGCGCTCACCGCCGAGCAGGCGGGCGCGCAGGATTTGCGTGCTGCGCAGCTCCCGGACCGTCGCGCCGAGCGAGGCCGCGATCGTGTGGGCGGTCCGGTCCGCCTGCTGTGTGGCCAGGCCGCCCTGCTTGATCGGATAGGTCGTCATGTCGCCGGCCGCATAGACGTCGGTCAGCCCCTCGACGCGACCGGATGAGTCGGTGGGTACGAACCCCCACCAGCTGGCCGGAATGCCGGGAATGCGATGAACGCGCAGCTGTGGGACGGTGATGACGTGGTCTGCCTCGATCGGAGCGTCCCCTTGGATGGTCAGCCTCCCGTCGTTCCAGCCGGTCGCCGGCGACTCGCCCACGAACGTCACGCCGCGGTCGGCCAACACCTCGGCGACCCGGGCTGAAGCCTCCGCGCCGAACACTTCGAGGGGGCTGCGTTCCGGGCTCACCAGCACGACCTCGGTCCCGGTCCCGAACAGCTCCGCGCGGACCCCGGCCAGGAGCGCGAGCTCATACAGCGGAAGCGTCCAGGTGATACCCGACGCGACCGCGAACACCAGCCGCGCCAGCTTGCCGGCCTCGAGCCCGTGCAGGACACGTCGCAGGGCGGGCACGTCGCGCTGGTCACGGAAGGTCAGTGCGCCGGGAAGGTTGGCGGTGGCGCGAGCGCCGATGGCCAGGACCAGCGTGTCGTACTCGAGGCGGACGCCCGACGAGAGCCGCACCGTCCGGTTCTGGGGCGCGACCGCCTCCAGCCGCCCCAGGCGGAAGTTGGCGCCGAGATCATCGGCGATCGACTCCAGCGCGTAGCGTGGGGCGGCCGGATGCCCGAACGCCTCGAACGCCGCCGACGGCCGGAACGTGAGCTCGGGATCGGCCGACACGAGCGTCGTGTTCACGCGGTCGCCGGCCAGCGCCCGCAGGGCCAACGCGGTCTCGAGCGCGGCGACACCACCACCGACGATCACGATCTCGGCACGCTCACGCGCTGAAAAGGTCCCTGGCATTCCGTCGTAAACCATCGGGCTTCGGCGCGCGCCGAACATCCGCGCCGTCCCGTGGGCCGCAGTGGTGGACTACGGATCCCCGCTGCGAGCTGCGGATAAGCTCCGCGCGGCCATGCCCGTCCGCGCCGCCCTCGCCGAGCACGTTCCCGAGAACGCGATGGTCGATCCGGACGAGATCGCGCGGTTCTACGACCGCTGCAGCGATTTGATGCGCGCACTTCTGGACGAGCTCGCGAGCGTGCCCGACTGCCCGCGGACCTTCCCGGCCATCGAGGACGCGCTGGGCTGGCCGCATCGCCGGATCGCGTCCGTCCTGGGCGGCGTGTGCCATCTGCGACGCCTGGAGTTCGCGGGACGCCGTCCGTATCACTTCGGTGAGCCGCGGGCCTCAGCCTCTGGCCGGTGGGAGATGTGGATGGACTCAGAGCAGGCACGCTCGGCCCGGGCCGAGCGCGCCCATCGGTGAGCGCCGTCGAACCGGCATCCGTAATTCACCGTTGAGCATTCGCGGTTCGCGCGCGTCCACCCGCGTATCCCGACGCGTTGCAGTTGACCCGGTCCGCTGCCGATACTCGCATGACCATGGCCATCCCGTTCTTCGGTCGCCGTCTCCGTCGCAGCGCCCTCGCCCCGGGGCGCTACCTGACCGACGGCCGTGGGCTGTTCCGCGTGCTGTCGCGCTTTGACGACGGTCGCTCGATGCTGATCGTGATCGAGGAGTGCGTGACGCTGGAGAGCCATGCGTGCGCGGCACTCGAGCTCGAGGCGATGGGCTTCCGCGCGGTGCGCAGGCCCGCGCCGGCAGCGGCAGGCGAGCCCCGACCCGCGACGCCGTCCGCTCCGCTGCCCGCGGTCTGAGCCACCGCCCCGCGGCGCCGTGCCCTTGGGGCGGCAGAAATTAGACTGAGTCTCGGAATCATTCTCGCCCTGGTGCCATTTGCGCTATGGCCCACCGGCAGTCGGCGGCGGGTTCGAGATCTCCTGATTGATGAGCTGTCCAAGGATCTGCTGTCCCTCGGCCGTGGGATGGTAGGCGCCGGGGTTTATCCCGATCACCGTGCTGCCGCTGACGTGGGCGGTGGGCGGCTGCAGGCACGAGTGGGGATCGCCCATCTCGCAGGCGGCGAACGCGTTGTAGGCGTTGACACATTCGGCTCCCACGTCCGCCGACTGCACCGCGGAGCAGACCGCTGTGTCGAGCTTGGCCGCCTCGTCGTTCAGGAAGCGCTGGTCGCCGGGTGACAGACACAGGTGGTAGCTAGCGATGGACGCGCCGAGCGTGAGGCATGCACCGGTGCCCGTCGGGTTCGCGGGGAACGGGCGCGGATAGGTGAGGATGACGATCCGCGCGTGTGGGGCGCGTGCCCGGATCGCCTGCAGGTCGGCGATCAATCGGGGCTTCATCTGGGCGATCTCGCCGTCGATCTCGCCCTGCTGGCCAACGCAGCCCGCCTCGTGCGCGCCGCCCGGCCGCTCTGCCATGTAACACGTCTTCAGGTCATTGGCGAACCCGGCGTCATTGCCGCCGACGGTCATGGTCACGAGACTGGTGTTCGCGCCTACTCGGTTCACCTGACAGCCCTCGCCGTAGGATCCCGAGGCGTGGCCCTGACTGCAGTTCGGGTCGTTCGGGCCGTCGTAGATATCCCGCGTGATCGACCCGCTGCAGGCCCACGTCTGCTTGCCGTCCTGGAAGCCATAGGCCCCCGACACAGTCGAGTTGTAAGCCGAGCTCGAGCGGTCGCATCCGTCGATCACCTTCGGATCCTTGTGGTAGACACAGTGACCCAACACGGAGACCCGGCACTGACTCTGATCGACGTGGCTGCCCGCCTCGTAGTTACCGAGCCCTTCGCCGGCCGAATAGGAATCGCCGAGCGAGACGTACGTTCCCCACGTCGCCTTCGCCACCGGATTCGACGAGTTCCATGGCGCGCTCGGATCCGAGGTCGGCTGACCCACCTCATGGGTACAGCGCTGCGCGCCCCCTACGATCTTCGTGACGCTGCACTCGACCGCGCTCGCCATCGAGGCGAGGATTCCCGAGGCCAGCAGCGCCCCCGTCAACAGGGCGGCGAGCAGGAGCAGGGCGCCCCACTCCACCGTGTCCTGCCCGCGTTCGGAGGAAAGCCTCGGCTGCATCGTCAGCATTCGACCGCTTCTCGGCCCAGTCGCCAAGAGCCGCTGAGCTCAACTTGTGCCCGGGACGGGCCCAAACCACGAGGGCCAGAGGACCCACGCTAGGACCCGGCGGGCGCGTCGGCCGTCGCCGGCAGCGCCGGCAGGGTCCGCTCGCGTGCGGCGTCGAGCGGCTGGCCGGCGAACTGGCCACCGGGGCACTCCGCGCAGCGCACCGCGCGCCTCGGGTTGCGGATCCCGGCCAGGCCGAGCAGCCCGCCGAGCGCCACCAGCGCCGCAGAGATCCCGATCCCCACGTGGAAGGCGTCAACCGAGGCCGTCTGCACCGCGTGGGTGACCGCCACACCGACACGCGCGGGGTCAACCCGAGCCAGGGTCTGCTGACGCGCCTGGGCCACCGCGTCGCGCGCCGCCGCCGACAGCCTCAGTCCAGCCAGGCGCTCGTCGAGCGCCGACTTGAACTGGGACGAGATGATCGCGCCAATCGCGGCGATCGCGATCAGCCCGGCCACGCGCGCGATCGCGTTGTTGACCCCGGAGGCGATCCCGGCGTTGGCCTCGTCGGCATCGGAGAGCACGGCCGCGGTAAGTGGCGCCACCGTGGCGGCCAGGCCGAGCGAGAACACCAGCAGCGCCGGGAACAGATCGGTGAGGTAGTTCACGTGGGCGCCCAGCCGCAGCATCAAAGCCACCCCAAGCGCCGCCGTGAGCGGACCCAGCCCCATGAACAGTCGGGGTCCGTAGCGGTCGGCCAGCCGCCCCATCCGCTTGGAGAGCAGGAACAGCACGATCGTCGAGGGCGTCAATGCGAACCCCGCCTGCAGCGCTGTGTAGCCGGCGACCTCCTGGAGGTACAGCACGAGCATGAAGAAGACGACGCTAAGCCCGCCGTACATGCAGAACGTCTGAGCGTTGCCAACCGCGAAGTTGCGCTGCTTGAACAACCCCAGCGGCAGCATCGGCGACGGGGTGTGCGCCTCCCAGTAGAGAAAAGCGCCCAGGAGGGCGAGCCCGCCGAGCAGGGGCGCCCACACCTCAGGGCTGCCCCAGCCCACGACCGGCTGACGGATCAGCGCCAGCACGGGGCCGGCCAGCCCGAAGAACGTGAGCACCGCGCCGACCCAGTCCACCCGGCCGCGGCGTGCGGTCGACGTGCCGCGAGGCACGGCGAGCGAGACGAGCATCAGCGTGGCGATCACGAACGGAACGTTGATCGCGAAGATGAGCCGCCACGAGACCGCGTCGACCAGCCATCCGCCGGCCAGCGGACCGATCACCGTGGCGATCCCCGACCAGGCCGTCCACGACCCGATCGCTCCGCCGCGCTCCTCGCGCGGGAAGGCGGCCACGATCACCGCCAGCGAGCTCGGCATCAGCAGCGCGCCGAACGCGCCCTGCAGTCCCCGGCAGGCGATCAGGAACCCGATGCTGGGCGAGACCGCGCAGAGCAGCGACACCGCGCCGAAGCCGGCGACGCCGATCGAGAACACGCGCCGCTCGCCGAACACGTCGCCCAGCGAGCCTCCGATCAGGATCAGCGAGCCGAGCGAAAGCAGGTAGGCATTCGACACCCACTGCTGGCCGGCCAGCCCGCCACCCAGGTCCGCCCGGATCGCGGGCAGCGCCACATTGACCGCGGTGGCGTCGAGCCCGGCCACGAACGAGCCCATGATCGCCGCCAGCAACGACAGACGCTTGCGCCGATCGGACATCGGGTCACGTTACCGGGCGTTCGAGTGCCGCCGGGGTCAGCTCGTCGAGCGAACCCAGCACCAGAGAGGCCAGCGCCAGCGCGTCGTCCTCCGGGGGAAACTCGCGGTTGGGGAGCGCCACGACCAGCATCCCGGCCGCCGCCGCCGAGCGCAGACCGTTCGTCGAGTCCTCCACGGCGGCCGATCGTTGCGGGTCGACGCCAAGCCGGCGCGCGGCCTCCAGGTAGATGTCGGGCGCCGGCTTGCCCCTGGCCACCTCCTCGCCCGACACGGTCGCGCCGAACGTGCCGGCGAGCCCGCTGGCGGCCAGCACGGCGTCGATCACCTCGCGGTTCGCCGACGAGGCCAGCCCGACCGGCCAGCGCGCGGCGATCCGCCTGACCGCGTCGACGGCCCCCGGCAGCAGCGGCAGCTCGCGCTCGTAGCCGGCCAGCAGGCGCGCCACCACGCGCTCGGAGATCTCGGCCGGTTCCAGGGCGACGCCGAGCGCGTCGCGCAGATAACGCGACCACTCCGGCGCGCTCATCCCCATCATCGCGCGGGTGGCCTCCGCCTTCCAGCGGCCGCCGTTCTCGGCCACGATCGCCCGCCGCGCCGCATCCCATGCGCCTTCGGAGTCGATCAGGACGCCGTCCTGATCGAACAGCACCGCCTCAGGCTCGTAGATTGTCGGGGTCATGTTCGACCATGTGACGATACGCGTCGCCGACAGGGCCGCCTCGGAGCGCTTCTACAACACGGTGCTCCAGACGCTCGGGATCGACGAGAGCTACCGGACCGGCACCTTCACCGAGTGGCAGGACTTCGGTCTGACCGCCGCCGACGCCGAGCATCCGCCCACCCGGCGGCTCCACATCGGCTTCGTCGCACCCGACCGCGAGCGCGTGGACCGGTTCTGGCAGGCGGGTGTCGATGCCGGCTACCCCGACGACGGTCGCCCGGGCCCCCGCCCGGAGTACGGCTCCGACTACTACGGCGGATTCCTGCTCGATCCGGACGGCAACAGCGCGGAGGCCGTGCACTACGTCGGCACGCGGCGCGGCGGGATCATCGATCACGTCTGGATCCGGGTGACCGACGTGGAGGCGGCCCGGGCCTTCTACGAGACGATCGCCGCCCCCGCCGGTCTGCGCAACGACCGCGACACGCCCGGCCGGGTGCAGTTCCGAGGCGAGACCGGGTCGTTCACGCTCCTGACCGGCGAACCCACGGAGTACCTCCACATGGCCTTCCCGACCCGCGACGACGCGGACGTCGATCGCTTTCACCGTCTCGCCATCGACGCCGGTTACGAGAGCAACGGGCCCCCCGCCGAGCGCCCCCGCTACCACCCCGGCTACTACGCCGCCTACGTCCTCGACCCGGACGGCAACAACATCGAGGTCGTCAATCACCACAGGGACTAGGCGCGAGCGTAGGATTGGCGGTCGTGACCGACGAAAGCATCGCAAACCGTATCGAGGCGCTCGTCGCCGAGGAGCATGAGCTGCGCCACCGGGAGGAGTCCGACAGCCACGACGTGGAGCGACTCCAGGACGACCAGAGCCGGCTGCGGGCGGTGGAAGTCGAGCTCGACCGCTGTTGGGACCTGCTTCGCCAGCGCCGCGCGCTGCGCACCGCCGGCGGCGATCCCGAGGAAGCGCACGCCCGCGACGCGGACACCGTCGAGCGCTACCTCCAGTAGCCGGCTTCACAACCCCGAAACCCGCCCCGCCGGGTGGCCGGGAGGTACCACAGGGCCGGGAGGACCCGGCGGGCCTTGACGACTTTGTCATGGTGGTGGTGAGCGTCACGCACGAATCGAGGGACCATGAAGCTGGACGGCATCCACCACATCACGTGCATCACGGCCGACGCGCCGGGCAACGTCGATTTCTACGCGCGTCTGCTCGGGCTGCGGCTCGTCAAGAAGACGGTCAACTTCGACGCCCCCGACGTCTACCACCTGTACTACGGCGACGAATGCGGGGCGCCCGGGTCGATCCTCACCTTCTTCGAGTTCCCCGACGCGGCGCCCGGACGCCCCGGGGCGGGAATGATCCACCGGCTGCGCTGGCGCGTGGCCTCGAACGACGCGCTGGCCTTCTGGTCGGATCGCCTCACGAACGAGGGCGTCGACGTCGCGCCGGTCGACGGCGCGATTCGCTTCGCCGACCCCGAGGGACTCGACCTCGAGCTGGCCGTGGCGCCGACCGACGACGCGCCGCTCCTCGCGCGAGCCGACGACATCCCCGCCGAGCACGCGCTGCTCGGCTTCGACGGCGTCCGGGCGTACGGCCCCGGTCGCGACCAGGAGCACACGATCCTCACCGAGGTGATGGGCTTCGAGTCCGACGCACCCGGCGAGTACCGGTTACACGGGCGGCGCACCGCCACCTACGGATACGACGACCCGCCGGCCGCGGTCGGCCTGCAGGGCGCGGGCACGGTGCACCACATCGCCTGGTGCGACCGCGACGACGAGCACGCCGCCTGGCGCGGGCGGCTGGCCGCCGCCGGCGAGCGCCCCACGCCGGTGATCGACCGCCAATATTTCCTGAGCATCTACTTCCGCGAGCCCCGCGGTGTGCTGTTCGAGCTGGCCACGCCGAGCCCCGGCTTCGCCATCGACGAGGATCCCGAGCACCTCGGCGAGCAGCTGCGGCTGCCTCCCCAGCACGAGCACCTCAGAGCGCGACTCGAGGCCACCCTCACGCCGCTGGTCAACCCGCGCGCCCGGACAGCCCGGTCATGAGCGAGGTCACCTGCACGCATCTCGATCAGGTCGAGGTCGAGCGGCCCGACCACGTGGCCGGCTGTGAGGACTGCCTGAAGATCGGCGCGACGTGGGTGCACCTGCGCGTGTGCCGCACCTGCGGTCACGTCGGTTGCTGCGACTCCTCGCCGAACCGCCACGCCACCCACCACGCTCATGAGACCGACCATCCGATCGTCACCTCGGTCGAGCCCGGCGAGGACTGGTCCTACTGCTACGTCGACGACGCGATGTTCCGGCTGGTGGCCCCGTGACCGGCTCGCCGCTGGTCGCTGACGAGCCGCTCGGCGCCGGAATGGCCGAGCCGCTCGACCGCAATGGCGCGTTTCCCCGCCTGAACGCCGAGCAGCGCGGGCGTCTGCGCGCGGTCGGACGCGTACGAGCGGTGGAGTCCGGCGAGATCCTCTTCCGCGAGGGCGACGCCGGCTACGACTTCTTCGTGGTCGAGTCCGGCGCGGTCACCATCGTCGAGGGCTACGGGCGTGAGAACCGTGTGATTGCCGTCCACGGCCGGCACCGCTTCCTGGGCGAGATCAACCTGGTCACCGGCTCGCCGCCCTATCTGACCGCCGTCGTGCGCGACGCCGGCGAGCTGATCGAGGTGTCCGCCGAACGGCTGCGCGCGCTGCTCGCCGAGGACGAGGAGCTCAGCAACGTGATCCTGCGCGCGTTCATGTCGCGCCGGACGATCTTGATCGACATCGGGGCGGGCGTGAAGGTGATCGGCTCGCGCTACAGCGAGGACAGCCGGCGCGTGCGGACGTTCCTGGCCCGCAACCGGATGCCCTACCACTGGATGGACCTCGAGGAGGACGAGGAGGCCGAGGCGCTGCTGCGCGCGTTCGGGGTGGGAGCCTGCGAGACGCCGGTGGTGATCGGCGGCGAGGACGTGCTGCGCAATCCGAGCAACGCGGAGATCGCCTCGATGCTCGGCTTCGGCTCCCGCGGCGCGGCGCCTCCGATGTGCGACCTGGTCATCGTCGGCGCCGGGCCGGCCGGTCTGGCCGCTGCGGTGTACGGCGCGTCCGAGGGCCTCGACACGCAGGTGATCGAGAAGGTCGCGTTCGGCGGGCAGGCCAGCACCTCGGCCCGGATCGAGAACTACCTGGGCTTCCCGACCGGGATCTCAGGCGGCGAACTGGCCGAGCGCGCGATCCTCCAGGCCGGCCGGTTCGGCGCGCGGATGGTCGTCCCGGCCATGGCGGTCGGGCTGCGCGCTGACAACGGCCACTACACGATCGAGCTGGCCGACGGCTCGGAGGTCAATGGCCGGACGTTGATCGTCGCTACGGGTGCCCAGTACCGCAAGCTGCCCCTGCCCGACCTCGAGCGCTACGAGGGCCTCGGCGTCTACTACGCGGCCACCCAGGCCGAGGGCCAGCTGTGCGCCGGCGATCCCGTGCTGGTCGTGGGCGGCGGCAACTCGGCCGGGCAGGCGGCCATGTTCCTCTCCCAGCAGGCCGCCAGCTGCCGTCTGCTGATCCGCGGCGGCGATCTGGGCAAGTCGATGTCGCGCTACCTGATCGACGAGCTCGAGCGCCGCGAGCAGGTGGAGCTCATGAGCTACACCGAGGTGGTCGAGCTGAAGGGCGACCACGTGTTGGAAGCGGTCGTCGTGGCCGACGCCCGGACCGGCGCTCGCTCCGAGCTCGAGTGCCGCGCGCTGTTCGTGTTCATCGGCGCGGATCCCCACACCGAGTGGCTGCGCGGCCACGTGGCCATGGACGAGCACTGCTTCCTGCTCACCGGCCGCGACGTGCGCGGCGAGGACCTGATGGCCTACAGCAGCGAGCCATTCTTCCTCGAGACGAGCTTGCCGGGGATCTTCGCCGTGGGCGACGTGCACTCGGGCTCGATCAAGCGCGTCGCCGGGGCGGTGGGCGAGGGGTCGATGGCCGTGCGGCTCGTTCACCAGCGCCTCGCCGCGGTGGTGTGATCTTTCGGCCACCGGATCTTGCGCGCGGCCGCCGCGATGCGAGAGGATCGGCCGGTGAACGCTCAGGGCGCGGGCCGTAGGAACCTCGTCTTGGCGGCGATGGTGTTCGCCGTCGCGATGACGTTCATCGACCAGACGATCGTGGCTATCGCGATCCCCAAGATCCAGCAGGAGCTCTCGCTGTCCCCGACCGGCTCGCAATGGGTGATCAACGGCTACCTGCTGGCGCTCTCGGCCCTGTTCGCGTTCGGCGGCAAGCTCGGCGACGTGCTCGGACGCCGGCGCATGGTGCTGACCGGCGTGGCGGGCTTCGCCATCGCCTCGGCGGCCTGCGGCCTGACGCCGAAGGGCGCCATCGCCGAGACATGGATCATCTTCTGGCGCGTGGTCCAGGGCGCGACGGCGGCGCTCCTGTTCCCGGCCGCGGTGGCGATCGTGGTTGCCTCGTTCCCGTTGCGCCAGCGGGGAAGAGCGATGGCGATCTTCTTCGGCATCTCGGGTGGCCTCACCGCGATCGGCCCGATCGCCGGCGGGTTCCTGACGCAGTGGACATGGCGGTCGATCTTCTGGATCAACATTCCCGTGGCGATCATCGCCCTGGTCCTCACCCGGATCTCGTGCCCGGACGATCTGCCCCAGCCGCAGAAGCTCGACTACCGCGGAACCGCGATGATCACGGGGGGGATGGCGCTGGTCATTCTCGGCTTGGAACAATCGAGCGTGTGGGGCTGGAGCAGCGTCACGACGTGGGCCTGCATCGTGATCGGGCTGCTGCTGATGGTCGTGTTCGTCCGGTATGAGCTGAGGATCGCGCGGCCGCTGCTGCGCCTGCAGATCTTCCTCGACCGCGCCTTCGCGACCGACACCGTCGTGCTCGCGCTGATGTCGATCGTGTTCGTCCCGTTCTTCTTCTTCGGGAGCGTGTACGCCCAGGTGGCGCTGGGCAAGAGCTCCTCGCAGGCCGGCGAGTACATCCTGTGGTTCTTCGTCGGGTTCGTGATCGCGGCCCAGGTCGGCGGCCGGATTCTCGACCGGCGCGGTGCGCGACCCGCGGTGGTGTTTGGCGCCGCGCTCGGCGCCGTCGGCTTCTTGTTGCTCGCCGGAAAGCTCACGGATCTATCGCTCGGCGCGCAGCGGCTCGACATCGCGATCGCCGGCGCCGGCCTGGGCCTGATGCTCGGTCCGGCGAGCACCGACGCGGTCAACCGGGCCCCCAGCACCAGCTACAGCGAGGTCACGGGAATCACGCAGACCGCCCGCAACTTCGGCGCCAGCCTTGGCCTGGCCGTGCTCGGCGCGATCCTGATCACGCGCAACGACACCAACGTCACCGCAGCGCTGACGAGGCACGGTGTCCCCAGCGGAGTCGCCCACCGGGTCGCCGCCTCGTTCGGCGGCAGCGGCCCCGGCGCGGGAGCCGGCCGAGGACAGCCGGCTGCGCTCGTGCACGACGTCCAGCTCGCGTTCGCCCACTCGACCCAGACCGTCTTCTACATCATGGCCGGCGTGCTGATCGCCACCTTCGTCGTGGCGCTCCGCTGGCTCCCGCGCGGTCAACTGGAGCGAGTCGACGAGGGGGTGCCGGTCGCCGAGGCTGTCCCGGAAAGGATCGTCCGATGACCGTCGATCAGCTCGTGACCAAGGAGAGCCCGGCCTCGGTGTCCGACACCGTCGCGCGCCTATCCGATCTCGTGGCCCAGCGGGGGATGACGCTGTTCGGAGTGATCGACCACAGCGGGGAGGCCCATGCCGTCGGGCTCGACCTGCGCGACACCAAGGTGGTGATCTTCGGCAATCCAAAGGGCGGCACCCCCGTGATGCAGGCCGCGCCGCTCGCCGCCCTCGACCTCCCGCTCAAGGTGCTCGTATGGGACGACGGCGGCCAGACCAAGCTCACCTTCACCGCGCCGGCGGCCCTGGCGGCGCGCTACGGAGTGCCGGACGACGTGGCAGCGCCACTCGCCGTGATCGACGCGCTGACCGACGCCGTGATCGCGGATTAGGCGGCCAGCGCCGGCGCGGTCAGCCGGCCCAGCTCGAGCCTCAACTGTGCGACCAGCGGCGAATCGCTGAGCAGGCGCTCGAGCAGCTCGAGGCAGCGCCGGTAGTGGGTCATGCGCCGCTGCGAGGGCCGGTGCGGCGTTGGCTTGCCGCTCAGCTCGCGGACCTTCGAGACCTTGTCGGCGGCGAACACCATCAGCGCTTCAGGGCCGGCCGCCGCCACTTGCGCCCGGAGCGCGGCCTTGCGCCTGGCGTAGGTCGGGATTCTGCTGTCCTCGCTCACCGCGGCCACGAGCGCCGCCGTGCGCGTCCCGAACCGGCGGCGCAGCTCGGCAATGTCCGCGCCGGTCTTCTCGATCGTGTCGTGCAGGACGCCGGCGGCGATCACGTGGTCGGTCGCGCCGGCGCGGTAGAGCAGCCACGCCACTTCGAGCGGGTGCTCGATGAACGGCGCTCCGTCGACCTTGCGCCGCTGGCCGGCGTGCCGCTCCTCGGCATAGAGGAGCGCTGCGCGCGTCTGCGGCAGGCGCTGTACCAGATCGGGCATGCGTCGCAGGGGGCTCAAATGAGGCCGGGAGTCTAAGCGAACCCGGAATTTCCGAGGGTTTTTTTCGAGCCTCGCGCGGCGCCGGATCAGACGGGTGCCGGTGCCCCGGACTCGGCCGCGGGCTCGGTCTCGGCGGCGCGCATCGGCACGCCCGCGGCGGCGTAGGCGGCGGGGCCGTCGAGCGTCTCGGCGGCCAGCAGCGCCTGGGTCAGCCTGTCGAGCTGCGGGCGGCGGCTCGAGAGCAGTTCGGTCACCTCGACGTGCATTTCCTCGACCAGTCGCTGGACCTCCTGGTCGATCAGCCACTGGGTCTGAGGCGAGGTCTCGCTGGCGCCGGGAAACCAGCCCCCGCCCACCCCCTGCCCGTCGGACGGCAGCAGCGACAGCGGCCCGAGCTTCTCGCTCATGCCCCACCGCCCGACCATCGAACGGGCGATCTGGGTCAGCTGCTGGATGTCGGACTCCGCGCCGGTCGTGATCTTCCCGTAGACGACCTCCTCCGCCACGCGGCCTCCGAGCGAGACCCTGATCTTGGCCTCGAGCTCCTCGCGCGAGTACGACACCCGGTCGGCGTCGGGCGCCGACAGGGTCACGCCGAGCGCCATCCCGCGCGGGATGATCGAGACCTTGCGCACCGGATCGGCGTCGGGCGTGAGCATCCCGACCAGCGCGTGGCCGGACTCGTGATAGGCGGTGCGCTCCCGGTCCGCCCGGCTCAGCATGATCCCGCGCGGGGCGCCGAGCAGGATCTTCTCGAGCGAGTCGGTGAAGTCGGCCTGCTTGACCTTGTCGTGGTCGCGGCGGGCGGCCAGCAGCGCCGCCTCGTTGGCCAGGTTGGCCAGGTCGGCGCCGACCATTCCCGGCGTGGCCGAGGCCAGCGCATCGAGGTCGACGTCGTCGGCCAGCGGTATCGACCGGGTGTGGACGGCGAGGATCTGCCGGCGGCCGTTGCGGTCGGGCGGCTGCACCGCGACTCGCCGGTCGAACCGGCCCGGCCGCAGCAGCGCGGGGTCGAGGATCTCGGCTCGGTTGGTGGCGCCGATAACCACGACCGCCTCGGTCGATTCGAACCCATCCATCTCGGTGAGGATCTGGTCGAGCGTCTGCTCGCGCTCGTCGTTGGCGCCGCTGATCGACACCGCTCCCTGCCGCGATCGCCCGATCGCGTCGAGCTCGTCGATGAAGATGATCGACGGGGCGGCCTCCTTGGCCTTGGCGAACAGGTCGCGGACGCGGCTGGCGCCCACGCCCACGATCGCCTCGATGAACTCCGAGGCGGCGATCGAGAAGAACGCGGCGTGCGCCTCGCCGGCCACGGCTCGGGCCAGCAGCGTCTTGCCCGTGCCGGGCGGGCCGAACAGCAGCACCCCGTGCGGCATCCGCCCGCCCAGGCGGACGTAGCGCTCGGGGGTCTTCAGGAAGTCGATGACCTCGGTCAGCTCGGCCTTGGACTCGTCGATGCCGGCCACGTCGTCGAACGTCACCCGGATCTTCTCGGGATCCACGCGGCGGGCCTGGGAGCGTCCGAAGTTGCCAAGCGCGCCCATCCCGCCGCCGCCGGCGACCGCGCGCCGTGCGAGCAGGATGAACAGGCCGACCAGCAGGAGGGTCGGGCCGAAGCCGAGCAGCAGTTCGGTCAGCAGCGAGGTGCCCGGGTTGGGGTTCTGGGCGTTCACCTGGACCTTCTGCTTGCTGAGCTCCGCGGTCAGCTCGTTGGTGTTCCAGAACGACGGGACCTGCGTGGCGAACAGCGTGGTCGGCGTCGCCTTCTGGTCGTTCGCTGGGTAGCGGACCTTCGTCTTGAACGTGCCGTTGATCGTTCCGCTCTTGGACGAGATCGACGAGACCTGACCTGCCGCGACCTGATCGAGGAAGTACGGGCTGAACGGCACCTTGACCCTCGGCTCCGCCGCCGGCTGGAACAGGAGCACGGATAGCCAGTTGAGTGCGAGCAGCACGACGAAGAAGATCCAGAACCCGCGCCAGCGGTGCGGCGGGGGCGGCTTGTGCTCGTCGGGCATGCCGCGTCCGTCGGGCGCCGGCGCGACCCGCCATCCCTGCTTGTCACGCGGCATCGGGGAAGGCGGCACCGCCTTCTCGCCGGTTCGCCCGGGGTTCGCCGACGCATTCGACTCGCTCATCTTTTCATTCTCGCGCACCGGGTCACTAAGCTCCGTGGTCGAGGGGGAGGCGTCCCGTTGCAGGCAACCGCGATCAGGAGTGCGACATGGCAACGACGCAGGCCCATCTTCCCTCGCTCGGAGAGCATCAGCGCGACGAGGTCGGCAATCAGCTGCAGGCGCTGCTGGTCGAGCTCGTGGACCTCTCGCTGCTCGGCAAGCAGCTGCACTGGAGCGTGACCGGGCCGCTGTTCAAGCCCCTCCACGAGCACCTGGACGAGCTCGTCGATGCCTGGCGCGAGCTGTCGGACCTGGTGGCCGAGCGCGCGGTTGCCGTTGGCTACTTCCCGGACGGCCAGAGCGCGGCCGTGTCCGCTTCGAGTGGGCTACGCGGCGTGGAGCGGGGCGCCCTCGAAGATCACATCGTGGTGCGCGAGCTCACCACTCGCGTGGCCGACGTCGCCGAGCGGGCACGCGAGCGGATGGATCGTCTCGGTGAGATCGACGCCGCCTCGCAGGACGTGGTGATCGAGGTCGTCCGCGCCCTCGAGCAGCAGTTGTGGATGATCCGGGCCCAGTTCGGCCATTCGATGGTCGATGCCCGCGGCCGTCCGCTGGGCGCGAGCTGATGTCGCCAATCTCCCGTGGCTTCAGGGGCCGGCGCCGCCCGGTGGCCGACCCGGCCCGGCTACCGCCGGGTCAGTACCTGGAAACCGGCTTTCCGGTCCTGGCGGCGGGACCGACGCCGCACACGCCGCTCGAGCAGTGGACGTTCCTGATCAATGGCGAGGTGCAGGAACCGGTGTCGTGGACGTGGGACGAGTTCCTCGCGTTGCCGGCGCAAACGCCGACAGTCGACATTCACTGCGTGACCAAGTGGTCGAAGTTCGACACAACGTGGAGGGGCGTGTCGGTCGACACCCTGCTCGGCGGGGTCTCGAGTTCCGCCAAGTACCTCACCGCGTGGTCGGACGGCGGCTACACGACGAATCTGCCGCTGGACGACGTGACCGGCGGCAAGGCGTGGGTGGCCTACGAGTACGCCGGCGAGCCGCTCCATCCCGAGCACGGCGGGCCGGCTCGACTGCTGGTCCCGCACCTGTACTTCTGGAAGAGCGCCAAATGGGTGCGCGGATTGACCCTCACGGCTGACGACGAGCCCGGCTTCTGGGAGAACTACGGCTACCACAACCGCGGCGATCCGTGGCTCGAGCAGCGCTACCAGGGAGACTGACCTGGGAGACCGCCCGCGTCGTCGAGCTTGTGGTCGAGACGGCGCGGGTCTCCAGCTTGGTACTCGACCTGCCGAGCTGGCCGGGACACCGCGCCGGCCAGCACGTCGACGTGCGCCTGACTGCGCCGGACGGCTATCAGGCCCAGCGGAGCTACTCGATCGCGTCCGCTCCGGAGGACGAGCGAGTCGTGCTGACCGTCGAGCGCCTGGAAGACGGCGAGGTCTCGCCGTACCTGGTCGACGAGCTGCGCCCGGGGGACGAGCTCGAGCTGCGCGGCCCGATCGGCGGCTACTTCCTGTGGGAGGAGTCGCTGGGCGGGCCGCTCGTGCTGATCGGCGGCGGGTCCGGCGTGGTCCCGCTGCGCTCGATGCTGCGCCATTGGGCCGTCGGAAGCCGGACCGTACCGGTCCGCCTGGTGTACTCGTCCCGATCCCTGAGCGAGGTCATCTACCGCCAGGAGCTGTTGGGCTACGCCTCGTCGTTTGACAACGTCGAGGTGCGGCTGGCGCTGACCCGGGAGTGGCCCGAGGACTTCACCGGCCACACGGGGCGGATCGATCCCGCGCTGCTCGCGCAGGCCGCGGGGCCGCCGGACGAGCAGCCGCTGGTCTACGTGTGTGGCCCGAACGGATTCGTCGAAGCGGCGGCCGGCTGGCTGGTCGGCCTCGGGCACGCGCCCGAGCGAATCAGGACCGAGCGCTTCGGCCCGACGGGGAGTTGAGCTGGCTCAGACGGTCAGGCGGAGCGTCGCCGTGCGGTTGCCGGCGCGAACCGTCAGCAGGTACTGGCCGCGCGGCAGGTGCCGCCCGCGCAGCAGCGAGGTCAGGAGATAGCGGTTCTGGCCCTTTCGTGCGCTCAACGCAAGTCGGACCGCATCGCCGGCCGCCTGACGGGCCAGGTTCGCGCGCACCACGCTGATCTGGACGCTGCCCCTCGCCGACAGCGTGAACACGAGGACCCGCCGGCGCCCGGCGCCGCCCCGTCCGACCAGCGCCACCTTGGTCAGCTTGAGCGCGTGGCTCCTCGTCGACGGCGACGATCCGCCGCTCGCCCCGGTGGGGTCCGTGGCGCTTGACGTCGGCGCAGGCACCGGCAGCGAGCCATCGGGCAGGGTGACCGCGCTCGTGGCGGCGCTGGTCGCCACGGAGGAGCCGGCCCCGTTGGCGGCCGTCACCACGACCTGGAACGTGGCGCCGGCATCGCTGTCGGACAGGGCGTAGGTGGCGCTGGTCGCGCCCGGGATAGACAGGCACGCCGCCTGCAGGCAGCGCTGCCACTGATAGGCGTAGCTGGTGGGACCGCGGCTCCAGCTGCCCTGACTCGCGCTCAGCGCCCCGCCGACAGTGGCGCTGCCGCTGACGATCGGCCGCCCGCGGTTCCCGGGCGCGGCGTAGGGCCCGTCCCCACCGGCTATGGCCACCGCGGCCGCCGCGTCGAGCTCGCCGCCGGTGACCGACAGGCCCGCGAGCTGCGGCGCCGGATCGACGCTGGCGAGCAGGTCGCTCTTCAGCCCCGCGGCGCTCAGCGACGGGTTGTGCGAGAGCATCAGCGCGAGCGTGCCCGAGACCATCGGGGTCGCCATCGAGGTGCCGCTCAGATAGGCGTAGGGCGGGCTGCCGGTCAGATAGGTGGAGAGGATGTTGACGCCGGGGGCGAACAGGTCGACGCTGCTCGCGCCGTAGTCCGAGAACGACGCGGGCTGATCGTTCTGGTCGGAGGCGCCGACGCAGATCAGGTTGGCGGCCGGGATGTCGCACGGATAGAACGGCGCGCTCGGATCGTCGTCGTTCGTGCCGTCGTTCCCCGCCGCGACCACGTACAGCGTGTTCGGGTTCGACGTGACCGCGTCGGCCAGGGCCTGTGAGGTTCCGCCGCCGCCCAGGCTGGCGTTGACGATCCGGATGTCGTGCTGGCCGGCGTAGTTGAACGCCTCCGCCACGGCGTCGAGGCTGCCGTACCCGCTCCCGTCGAGCACGCGAAGGGGCATCACCTCGGCCGCGGGCGCCACCCCGCTCACGCCGGTGAAGTTGTTCTGGTCCGCCGCGATGATGCCGGCCACGTGCGTGCCGTGCCCGTTCTGGTCCTGTGTGTTGTTGAGCGTGCTGACGTAGTCCTGACCCGGGACGAGCCGCCCGGCCAGGTCGGTCGCGGTCAGGTTGACGCCCGTGTCGACCACGGCGACGGTCACGCTCGCGCCGGTGGCGTGCGGCCACGCGTACGTGGCGCCGATGTCGTCGCCGGGCGTGCCTCGCGTACCCAGGACCGGCTGGCCCGTGTTCGAGAGCGCCCACTGCAGGCCGAAGTACGGATCGTTCGGCGTGCTGGCGGCGGAAACCTCGCCGTTGGGCTCGGCGTACTGAACCGCCGGATCGCGCTTGAGCGACGCCACCGCGGTGGCAAGCCCGCCGGCCGGCGCCTGGTCGAGCTCGGTGTTGGGAAGCGGCCCCGGGCCGACATAGGTGACGCCCGCCTGCGCCCGCAGCGCGCTCTCCTGGGCCGCGGACAGCCCCGGGTCGCGTTTGACGATGATCTCCCGCACGCCCTGGGCCTGGATCGAGCGAACCTCGCCAGCCGACATCGCCGGTCCGTAGGTCACGGACGCGTGGGCGGCAGGTGCAGCGACCAGCCCGACCGCGAGCGCGGCCGCGCCAGCGCGAATGGTCCGAAACGGGCTCACGGCACTTACGTGCGTCGGCCGGGCGGCGCTCGGCTCTGACCGTTTGCACCGTGCCTAGACGATTCACCGACCCGTGCCGACCCCTCCCCGACCCTCGCCGGCCCCTGCCGACCCTCCCCGGCCCCTCCCCGACCCCTCACGATCCCCCCGGCCCCAGCCATCCCTTCCCCCCGCCGGCAATGCACCTCTTTTCTGCACCGACTATCGCAACACTCGCCACTTCCCCGGTCGCGAGTGCGCGCGAACTCGGCTCTGGCACGAGTTTCGCCACATTGGGCAGCCGCCGGGGCGCGAGTGTTGCGTTACTCGGCCTCCTACCCTCGAGGTATGAGCGCGCGCAAGCCACCGGGTCTCGGCTGGGAGAGCTGGATCGACCGCCAGATCCGCGACGCGACCGAGCGAGGCGAGTTCGACGACCTGCCCGGCGCTGGCCGGCCGATCGCGGACCTGGACAAGCCCTACGACGAGCTGTGGTGGGTCAAGGACAAGCTGCGTCGCGAGGGGCTGACGTACATGTCCCCGGCGGTGGCGCTTCGCAAGGAGGTCCATGACGCGCGCGCGGCGGCGCTCGACGCGCGGTCGGACGCCGATGCACGGCGGATCCTCGAGGCGGTGAACGAGAAGATCCGGAACGCCAACCGGACCGGCATCGCCGGACCGCCGCTGATGCTCGTGCCGCACGACGTCGAAGGCGTGATCCGCGAGCGGCGCAAGGCGAATCGCAAATCCGGCTAGACCGCCACCCCCGCGACCTTTACCGACCGCCGCCCCCGACGTAAGATCGAGGCCGGCCGCATGATCGTTCGGATTCGCCTCGGAAGCAATCTCGCGCGGTTCGCGCCGGCCCCGATGCTCAGTCTCGAGCTTCCCGCCGGCGCGACGATCGACGATCTCTACGCCAGCCTGGCCAGCAGCACGCCCGAGCTCGGCCCCGCGCTCGCCTCGGCCCTGCCCGTGGTCGCCGGCGCGCACGTCGAGAAAGGCCGGCCGCTCTCGCCCGGTGAGGAGATCGCGCTCCTGACCCCGGTGGCCGGAGGATGAACAACCCATTCAGAAGGGAGTGACCCATGGCGATCGAACCGGCTGAAACCGGTGTAACCCATGCGCACCAGACCGTGTTGGTCGACACTTTCACCAACGGCCTGCTCGGGCCCGACGTGGCGATGCTCGGTCCGGTCGCAGACGGCGGCCATGTGGTGTGGAACTCGACCCCGGGCTGCTGGGGCCCGATGATCACCCCGGCGATCCGCGGCGGCCACGAGGTGGCCCAGCCGGTGGCGGTCGCCGGCGCAGAGCCCGGCGACGCGATCGCGATCCGCATCAAGGACATCGAGGTCACCTCGCTGGCCACCGCCTCGGGCACCGATCAGCCGATGGAGGGCCGGTTCGACGGCGACCCGTTCTGCGCTCCGGTCTGCCCGGGCTGCGGCACCGAGTGGACCGAGACCCGGCTCGAGGGCATCGGTCCCGAGGCCGTGCGGTGCGTCAACTGCGGCGCCGACGCCACGCCGTTCACGTTCGCCAACGGCTACACGATCGCCTTCGACGAGCTGCGCACGGTCGGCCTGACCGTGCCCCGGGAGGTCGCCGAGACGTTCGCGCGCGAGGCCCCGCGCTTTGCCGCCCTGCCCGACAACTCGGCGCAGAACCCGATCCTCACCTTCGCTCCGCACGACATCGTGGCGCTGGCCACCCGGCTGCGGCCGTTCCTGGGCCAGATCGGCACCTCCCCCTCGATCACCATGCCGGACTCGCACAACGCGGGTGACTTCGGGGCGTTCCTGATCGGCGCCTCGCATGCATACGCGCTGACCGCTGACGAACTCCAGACGCACAAGACCGACGGGCACATGGACATCGACGCGGTGCGGGCCGGCGCGATCCTGGTCTGCCCGGTGAAGCTGCCCGGCGCCGGCCTCTATCTCGGCGACATGCACGCCCTCCAGGGCGACGGCGAGATCGCCGGTCACACCTGCGACGTGTCGGGCACGGTCACGCTCCAGGTCGAGGTGCTCAAGCGCCTCGGGATCGACGGCCCGGTCCTGTTCCCGGTCGTGGAGGATCTCCCGTTCCTGGCCCGGCCGCTCTCACCCGAGGAGCGGATGCGCGCGAGTGCGCTCGGCCGGCGCTACGGCATGGAGCACATCGAGGACTCGCTGCCGATCTCGGTCGTCGGCACCGGCCCGGACCTCAACACGGCCACCGACAACGGCCTGGCGCGCGCGGCGCAACTGCTCGACCTGTCAGTGGGGGAGGTCCGCAACCGGGCCACGATCGCCGGGGCGATCGAGATCGGGCGACACCCGGGCGTGGTCCAGGTCACCTTCCGGGCGCCGGTCGACCGGCTCGCGGCGTGCGGTCTGGACCGCTACGCGATCGAGCAGTACGGCCTCAGCCAGTAGTGGCCTTCTCACTCTCGCCGGCGCGGGCGGCGACAGTCGCGTCACACGCGATGGTGGCCTCGAGTCAGCCCCTGGCCACGCTGAGCGGACTCGACGTGCTGCGCGAGGGCGGGAGCGCGGTCGACGCCGCCCTCGCCGCCGCCGCGGTTCTGTGCGTGACCGAGCCCGAGGCAACCGGGGTCGGCGGCGACCTGTTCGCGCTCGTCCGCGAGCCCTCGGGCGCGCTGCACGGGCTTGACGCCGCCGGCCCGGCTCCCGTGCTCGCCCCCCGGGAGCCACCCGCCGAGCACGGGCCTCGCTCGGTCGACGTCCCCGGTGCGGTCGCCGGCTGGGGAGAGCTGGCCGACCGATTCGGGCGAAGCGGCCTGAAACGCTGCCTCCAACCAGCGATTGCCCTGGCCGAGCAAGGCGTGCCGGCCGGTTACAACACGGCGCGCAACTGGCGCGCCAGCCCGCGGGCGCCGGCCGCGTTCGGAGCACCGCCGGCTCACGGAGGGCGCTACCGCCTGCCCGAGCTAGCGGTCACGCTGAGCGGCATCGCCGACAGCGGACCGCGCTACCTGTACACGGGGCCGCCCGCCGAGGCGATCGCCGCGGCCACCTGGCTGACCGTCGAGGATCTGGCCGGCTACCGCCCGCGCTGGGTGGAGCCCCTGATCGGCACCTACCGCGGCGTCGAGGTGGCCGAAATGCCGCCCCCGACCCAGGGGGTGGTGGCGCTCGAGGCCCTCGCCATCCTCGGCGGCGGCGACGGCGATCCCGATCTGCGCGCTCAGGTCATCGCTGTGGCGCTGGCCCTCGAGGACGCGCTGGCCAACGTGCGCGACGGCGCCGACGTCACGCACCTGCTGGCCGACGATCACGTGGCCGCCCGCCGGGCGCAGCTCCCGGGTGCCGTGGCCGAGCCGGCCGGCGGGACCGTGTGCGTCTGCGCGGTCGATCGCGACGGCATGGCGGTGTCACTGCTCCAGAGCCTGTACGAGGGATTCGGCTCGGGCGTGGTGGCCGGCGGCACCGGCATCGTCCTCAACAACCGCGCCGCGGGGTTCGCTCTGCAGGGCGAGGTGATCGCCGGGACGCGGCCTTACCACACGCTGATCCCGGGCATGCTCACGCGGGAAGGGCGGCTGGTCGGGCCGTTCGGACTGATGGGCGGCATGATCCAGGCCCAGTCGCACACCCAGTTCGTGTGTGCGCTGATGGACGGGGGAGACGGTCCGGGCGATCCGCAGGCCGCGCTCGACCGCGGACGCTTCCGGATCGACGGCGGCACGCTGAACCTCGAGCCGCCGCTCTGGGATCGCGCCGGCGAGCTCGCCGGGCTCGGCCTCACGATCCGCCGCGCCACCGAGCGCGGGCCGTTCGGCGGCGGTCAGGCGATCATCCTCCGCGACGGCACCCTGTTTGGCGGCTCGGACGCCCGCAAGGACGGCTGCGCCCTCGGGATCTAGCCGCCGAGCTGGACCAGGCCGGTCTCGTAGGCGAGGATCACCGCCTGAACTCGGTCGCGCAGCCCGAGCTTTCGCAGCAGGCTCGAGATATGCGTCTTTACCGTCGCCTCGCTCACCACCAGTGACGCGGCGATCTCCGCGTTGGACAGGCCGCCGGCCAGCAGCCGCAGGACCTCGGTCTCCCGCGCGGTGAGCTGGGCCAGCGCCTCGCTCGAGTGATCGCGCTGGGGCAGCGTGCTGGCGAACCGCTCGAGCAGCCGGCGCGTCACCGACGGTGCCAGGAGCGCGTCGCCGGAGGCCACGACCCGGATGGCTTCGAGCAGCTTGGCCGGCGTGACGTCCTTGAGCAGGAACCCGCTGGCGCCGGCGCGGATCGCCGCGTGCACGTACTCGTCGAGGTCGAAGGTGGTCAGCACCAGGATGCGCGCCGGCGATCCGTCCGCGGCGAGTCGCCGGGTCGCCTCCACGCCGTCGAGCACCGGCATGCGGATGTCCATCAGGATCACGTCCGGCGCTCGCCGCGCCGCCAGCGCCACCGCCTCGGCGCCGTTCTCGGCCTCGCCGACCACCTCGACATCGGGCTGGGCCTCGAGGATGGCCCGGAACCCGGCCCGGACCAGCGCCTGGTCGTCGCAGATCAGAACGCGAACGCTCACGCCCGCGCCTCCTCGAGCGGAAGCCGGGCGCACACCTCGTAGCCGCGCTCGAAGCGTGGTCGTGCGGTCAGCTCACCGCCGAACAGCGCCACTCGCTCGCGCATGCCGATCAGCCCGTGCCCGCCTTGCCCTCCGTTCGCGGCGGAGGCGGGGGCCGTGCGGCGCCCGTCGTCCAGGACCCGGAGTTCGAGCGCGTCATCGACGTAGCGAACGCTCACCTGGGCATGGGTGGCGTGGGCGTGCTTGAGGGTGTTGGTCAGCGCCTCCTGGACGATCCGGTAGGCGCACAGCCCGACTCCCTCCGGAAGCTCCCGCGGCTCGCCGAGCACCGACAGCTCGACGGCCAGCCCCGTCTCTCGCACCTGCCCGATCAGCTCGTCGAGGTATGCGATCCCCGGCTGGGGCGTGTAGGAGGCCGCGGCATCGCTCCCCTCCTCGGTGCGGATCACCCCGAGCAGCCGCCGCAGCTCGGCCAGCGCCGCGCGCCCGGTGGCGGCGACCGAGGACAGGGACTCGCGGGCGCGCGTCGGATCGGTGTCGAACAGCTCCTCGCCGGCCGAGGCCTGCACGACCATCACGCTGACGTTGTGGGCGATCACGTCGTGCAGCTCGCGGGCGATCCGCACCCGTTCGTCCGCCACCGCTCGCGCATCCCGCTCCTCTCGCTCGCGCTCGAGCCGAGCTGCACGAGCCTCGAGCTCGGCCAGGTAGGCCCGCCGTGTGCGGATGTTGTCGCCCACCACCCAAGCGATTGCGAACACGGCCAGCTCCGGGATGATCCTGCCCGCGTGCGGGCCGTTGCTGACGATGACCCCGACAGTGATCGGGAGGGCCACCCATTCGGCGGCCCGGATCGACACCCGCCGCTCGCAGCGCGAGGCCACCGTGTACAGCGCCACGATCACCCCGAGCGGGACCTGCACCCGGCTCGAGAACAGGAGCAGCACCGTCTCGGCCGCTACGGTCACCGTGAGAACCGCCACCGGCCGGTAACGCCGGAGCGCGATCGGCACGGTCGTGAGCGGCACCAGGACCACGCTGAGCACGGCCACGGCCGCTCCGTCCTTGCGGAAGGCCACGACCGTCGATCCGACCGAGACGAGCGTCAGGAACAGCGCCAGCAGCGAGTCCGTCCACCACGGGTGGCGGCGGATCGCGTCGCGAACCGCCGCCACCGTTGCGGAGACCTGAGCCATGCGCTGAGAGTAACTCCGGCCGGGGAGCGCGCTCACGCGTCCCGGGTCTGCATCCGCCAGGCCCCGAGCGCGGGCAGGACCACCAGCCAGGCCGTCAGTACGACGACGGCCACGGCCACCGGCATCGGGATCATCGGCGCGCCGCCGGTCGGCCCCGGCTTGAGGAACAGGAGCGCCCCGTCCAGCAGCCCGCGGCGCAGCGTGCCGAGCGTGGTGGACTGGACCAGCAACGGGCTGAGCACGAGCTCCCACCCGATCAGTGCGGTGATCGTTCCCGGCCGTGAGCCGCTCAGCGACGCCACCCCGATTGCGATCACGCACACGAGGCCGTTGGCCAGGGCCAGCCAGGCAGCCGACTCGAGGACGACCGACAGGCTCGGCGTCGGCAGGCCTCCGGCGAACCCGAACGTGACCGCGAGTGCGAACGCGAAGCCCAGCCCGATGACCGCGAAAGTCACCGCAAGCGCCGCCGGGATCCGGGCCAGGAACAACGCCAGCCGCGAGCGGCCGGTGAGCACGTTGTCGCGGAACACCCCGGCGGCCAGATCGCCCGCGCCGGCCTCGGCGCCGATCAGCACCGCCGCCACCGGGCCCATGAACACGCCCAGCAGGCTGAGCATCCTCGAGAAGTGCTGCAGACCGCCCGCGGGATCGTATTGCGCCGGGTTGGAGGCGTGCTCGATCACCTGGTAGCCGGTCCAGATCACCAGGGGTCCGAGCACCGCGGCCAGCACCAGCGCCATGAACCCGCGCTTCTTGCGCAGGCGCAGGAGCTCCGCCCACACCATTTGTCGCGCAACCGTCACATTACGTGTCATGCCGCCACCTCCAAGCGCGTCGTCATCTCCAGGAATCGCTCCTCCAGGCTGTGGCGCACCGGCTCGAGCCGAGTCACCACGACGCCCGCCCGAACGAGCCGCGCGTTGATCTCGCCCGCCTGCTCGGGGCCGCGCAGCTTCATGCGCAGGCCGCCGTGCTCGCGACGCAGGTCGCGCAGGGTCGGCTCGCCGGCCAGCAGCGACAGCGCCCGCTCGGCGTCGTCGCACTCGATGATCAGCTCACCGGCCCCGTCGGCTACCAGCTCATGTATCGGGCCCTGGGTGATCACCCGGCCGCGGTCGATGATCGCCGCGACATCGCAGGTCTTCTCGACCTCGTCGAGCAGGTGCGAGGAGATGAACACCGTGCGTCCCTCCTCCTCGACCAGCTCCCGGATCATTCGCCGCATGTCCAGCATGCCGCCCGGGTCGAGTCCGTTCATCGGCTCGTCCAAGAGCAGCAGTTCGGGATCCGAGAGCAGGCATCGCGCCACGCCGAGGCGTTGGCGCATCCCGAGCGAGTACGTTCGCACCCGGTCGTCGGCGCGCTTGTCGAGCCCGACCCGGTGAAGCGCGGCGTCCACTCGCGTCCGGGCCTCGGGCCCGCGGACGGCGGCAGCCACCTTCAGGTTCTCCCGCCCTGTGAGGTGCGGATAGAAGGATGGCTCCTCGACGATCGCCCCGACCCGGGAGAGCGCCTGCGCCCGCTGCGCAGGCACCGGGAACCCCAGCACGCGGGCGCTGCCCGCGCTCACTCCGGTCAGCCCGAGCAGCATCCGGATGAGGGTGGTCTTGCCGGCGCCGTTGTGGCCGAGGAAGCCGTACGCGGTGCCGCGCGGGACGGACAGGCTGACTGCATCCACCGCGAGCCGCTCGCCGAAGCGCTTGGTCAGCCCGGTTGTCTCGAGCGCCGGCCCGTCGTGATCTTGATTGGCATGTATCGCTTGCATGCCATAAGAATCGGACCGGAGGGGCCGTCGCACATCGGCCGCGGGGATGGAATCGCTGGTCAGCCGAAAGTAGGAGACGGCGCTTGACAGTCCGCGCGCCTAACTACTATCCTGCGTAGGAGATCGATCATGGCCGGCGCGCGTTACTCCCAGGCGCGCGCCGGTCCTTACTTCCCGCTGGCCAGCCGGCGCAGCCGGCGCTGCTGAGCCGGATCGAGCGCCGACAGGCTACGCGCGAAGTGGGCGAGCGCAACGTCGCCGAACTGGTCGACCAGGCCTCGCACCTCGACGCCGGCCCGGCGCTCCTGATACTGCTCGCGGGTGAGCGCCGCGACGTAGGTGTCCGACCGGCCGCTCCGCCGGCGGGTCAGCAGGCCCTTGTCGTTCAGGCGGCGCATCACGGTCATGTACGTGGTGTAGGCGCGCGGCGGCTTCGCCTTCCGGTTCAGCGCGTCCATGACGAGCTTCACGGTGGTCGGCTCGTCCTGCCGCCAGATCTCGTCCATGATCTGGGTCTCGAGCTCATGCAGGACCGGTGGCGCCTTCGGTGCGCGCGAGCGGGGCATCGATCGGGAGGATAGCTCCGGGCGACGGCTGGTACTACGACGCCCTGTCGTGCCCTGGCCCACCCCGCCGGCGGAGCCCGAGCACGACCAGCCCGAGGAGAGCGGGGACGGTGGCCAGCACGATGACGCAGGGTTGCCGGGAAAGGAACGGAGGAGCCAGGGTGCTCGAGCCGGACGCGATCTGCCCGGCCAGGACGCCGGCCGCGCCGAGCAGCGCGATCACACACAGCGAGAGCAGGCAGAGCAGGAGCGGGAAGCGCCAGCTCGGTGGCTCGCCCAGCAGGTGATCGATCCGCTCGGGATCGAGGCCCGTCGGGTCGTCGGGACGGGAGCGCTCCGCGAAGGTCAGCATGGCGCGGGCGAGCGCGGCTCGGTTCCCGGGCGCCGCGAGGATCGCGCGCTCGTCCGCGCTCAGCTCGGCCAGCGCCTGCTGGCGGCGGCCCAGCTCGCCGAGGCCCGGGACGTAGAAGAGTGACCGCGCGAGCACCCGTCCGCAGGCCAGGCGCAGGGGATCGCGCCGGCGGGCGTGGTGGTGCTCATGCAGGAGGACGGCGCCGAGGGCAGACTCGTCCAGCAGCGCCAGCGCCCCGCTCGACACATAGACGCGCGGTCGCAGCAGCCCGGCGCAGAACGCGCGCGGTCGCTCGTCCTCGATCACCACCGCCTGGCAACCCACCGGGATCGCGCGTGCGTGTGCGGCGAGCCAGCGACGCAGACGGCGGTCCGCGGCCAGCTCGCGGAGGGCGCCGCTCACGGTCATCGCGATCACGGCCAGTCCCAGCAGAGCGAGAGCGACCACGATCACCGCGGCCAGGTTGGCGGCCGGATACGTGAGCTGCTGCCCGAGGATCGAGATGCGATGCGATGCGGCCTCCGGCGTCACCCGCCAGGTCGCGACCAGCCGCCAGACCACGAACAGCGAGGAGGCCAATCCAATTGCGCCGAGCAGCGTGCCGGCACGGCTCACCCGCGCGGCGGCGGCGGTCGCGGACCCCGAGCCGCGGGCGGACACGGACACACTCATCTCTGAAGGTCCCAGACGCCAAAACCGGCGCCGATCTTTCGCACCTCAGCGCAACGCCTGCTCGATCGCCGCCGCGAACGGTCCGGCGGTCAGCGATGATGGCGTGAACGTGTGCAGGGGGCCGCCGGCCCGTCCGATCAGGAACGATGGCGTCGCGTCGACTCCGTCCGCCTGCGCGAGCTGACTGGCTCGAGCCAGCGCCGCGTCTGCGGCCGGCGTCTGGCTCGCCGCGAGCGCCCGGGCCACGTCCAGACCCGGCACCGCCGTGGTCAGGCGGCGCAGATATCCAGCGGTCACGTAGCCGGTGTTCTCCTCGCCCTGGTTGAGGTACAGCAGGTCGACGAAGTTCCACAGCCGGTCCTGCTGCGCCGCGGCCGCCGCCACCCGACCGGCCGCGACCGAGCCGGGACCGATGAACGACAGGTTCTCGAACTGCATCTGCACCTTGCCGGTCCGCACGTACTGGTCCACGAGCGTGGGCAGCGCTCGGAGTGCGTACTCGTCGCAATAGGGGCATTGCAGGTCCGCGAACTCGACCAGGTGGACCGGAGCATCCGCGCGTCCGAGGACGATCCCGTGCTGCGGGATTCCCGCGAACAGGCGGCTCGAGAGCGCCGCGCCCGCCACCCGTCCTCCCGTGGCCGCCCCGGCCGCCGCGCTGCCCTGGCTCGACACCGCCACCGCCGCCGCGACCGCGACCAGCGCCGCCACCCCGACGGCGGCGAACATCCGCATCCGGCGCCGCCGGCGCACCGTGGCCCGCGAACGCATCTCCGCCGCGATCCGGGCCTGCCGTGCCGCGGCCTTCGAAGCCTGCCGTGAGCTCATCGCCACCTCCAATGGGTTCGCATGCTACGACGCAGCATAGTAGGTAACATGACCACCACGCCCAGCCTGGGTGCAGGAGGCCGATGCACACCGACGCCGCTCTCCTAGACTTCACTTTGTGAAGCAGATCGGGTTCCTCTCCTTCGGCCATTGGCAGGCGGCGCCGTGGTCACGCACGCGCACCGCGCGCGAGGCCCACATCCAGACGATCGAGCTGGCCGTGGCGGCCGAGGCGCTCGGGATCGACGGCGCGTTCGTTCGGGTTCACCACTTCGCGCGCCAGCTCGCCTCGCCGTTCCCGCTGCTGGCCGCCATCGGCGCGCGCACCAGCCGGATCGAGATCGGCACCGCGGTGATCGACATGCGCTACGAGAACCCTCTGTACATGGCAGAGGACGCCGCCGCGGCGGATCTGATCAGCGGCGGCCGCCTCCAGCTCGGGATCAGCCGCGGCTCGCCCGAGCCGGCGCTGCGCGGCGCCCACGCATTCGGCTACATCCCGCCCGAGGACAGCACCGACGCCGACCTCGCCCGCGAGAAGACCGCGCTGTTCCGCGCCGCCATCGCCGGCGGCGGCGTCGTCGAGGCGGACCCCGCGATGACCGGCGCCACCGGCCGTCTGGCCATCCAGCCTCAGTCTCCGGGCCTCGACCGGCGCATCTGGTGGGGATCGGGCACGCGCGAGAGCGCCCGCTGGACCGGCGAGCAGGGCATGCACCTGATGAGCTCGACGCTGCTGCTGGAAGACACCGGCGTCCCCTTCGACGAGCTTCAGGCCGAGCAGATCGCGATCTTCCGCCAGGCGTGGTCGGAGGCCGGCTGGTCGCATGAGCCGAGGGTGTCGGTCAGCCGCAGCGTCATCCCGATCGTCAGCGACGAGGACCGCGCCTACTTCGGTGGCCGCCGCGATGAGGACCGCGACCAGCTCGGTCATCTGGACGGCGCGTTCGCCCGGTTCGGCCGCAGCTACACGGGCGAGCCCGACCTGATCGCCGAGGAGCTCGCCGGTGACGTGGCCGTTCAGGTGGCCGACACGCTGCTGCTCACCGTGCCCAACCAGCTCGGCGTCGAGTACAACGCGCGGATGCTCGAGACGATCGCTCGGGAGATCGCGCCGGCGATCGGCTGGCAGCCGGCCACCGAGAGGATCGGCGCGTGACCGTGGCCATGCGTCGCCTGGCGGACGGCAACGAGCTCCCGCTGCTCGGGCTCGGGGTGTGGCAGGTGCCGAACGGCCCGGAGTGCGTCAACGCCGTCCGCTGGGCGCTCGAGCTCGGCTACCGGCACGTCGACACCGCGCAGGCGTACGGAAACGAGGAGAGCGTCGGGCAGGCCCTACACGAGAGCTCGTGTGCCCGCGAGGACGTCTTCATCACGACCAAGTTCTACCCACGGCGTCGCGCGGACCCGGCCGCCGAGTTAGAACACAGCCTACGGCGACTGCGCGTAGACCACGTCGACCTGTACATCATCCACTGGCCCGAGGGCGGTCCGACCTGGGCGTGGCCGGGGATGGAGAAGGCCCGCGAGCTTGGCCACACCCGGTCGATTGGCGTTTCCAACTTCGACGTTGACGAGCTCGAGCAGGTGATCGCCGCGGGCGGCGTGGCGCCGGTGGCGAACCAGGTCCAGTTCAGCCCGTTCGAGTACCGGCGCGCCCTGCTCGAGGCATGTGAACGCAGCTCGTGCGTGCTCGAGGCCTACAGCCCGCTGGGCACCGGCCGCCACTTGAACGACTCGACCGTCACGCGGATCGCCGACCGGCTCGAACGTACCCCGGCCCAGGTGCTCCTGCGCTGGTGCGTCCAGCGCGAGATCCCGGTCATTCCCAAGTCGACCCACCGGGAGCGGATCGAGGAGAACGCGCAGATCTTCGATTTCGCGCTGACGGACGAGGACATGGCCGCGCTGGATGCCCTCGACCACACCGAGGGGACGCGTCGCGCGCGCGAGCGCAAGTGGTGGTGAACCCGCGCGCGACCTACGAGCCCGCGGCGCGGTAGGCGACCACGTATCCGGTCGTCGACGCGTAGCCCGCGCCACCCGCTGCCACGAACAGCTCGTGCTCGGCGATCGCCACGCCCGAGCTCGTGTTGTTGACGATCGGTGCGCCGGCGTCCACACTGAGCGGCCGGCGCACCAGCACCTGCCCGGTGGCCGCATCGAACCCATCCAGGTTGGCCTGGCTGTCGACCGTCCAGACGACTCCGTCGGCCGCGCTGACCGACTCGTAGTGGATGCCATCGCCCACCGGGCTGAGCCAATCGGAGCGACCGGTGTCGCCGGCGAGCGAGAACGCCACGCCGGCCGGGGTGCCGACCCCGTAAACAGAGCCCCCGTACACGGCGGTCGACGCCGCGTTGCAGACCTGGCAGGAGGCGCCGACCAGGGCCGTCCAGGCCGGCTTCATGGTGGCGGCGTCGGCCACGTGGTACACGCCCGACTTCTGCAGGTCGCCCACGAGCTCGGTCCCGCTGCTGGTCCGGAACAGGTTGGCCGCGGCGCCGAAGTCGAGGTCGAGCTGGCCGCAGACCGGATCGTCGAGCGGATCGGGCACGGCCGGGTCGGCCGACACCTGGCAGGCCGGCGTCTGGCTGAGCGCCTGGAGTGTGCTCGAGTACTGATCCACGTTGCCCTGGTACGAGGCCACGATCTGTGCAAACGACGCTCGCGCCGGATCCAGGTCGATCTTGAGGATCGCGTCGGTGTTCGGATCCGCCTTGTCCTTGCTCGACGGGTTGCCGGCGCCCCAGTACAGATACTGCGTCGACGGATCGAAGGCCGGGGTGCTCCACAGGCCGCCCCCGGAGTACCCGGCCGCCTGGTCGGCCGGGGAGATCGTCGGCGTGGTCGCGACCACCCGTCCGGTGGCAGCGTCGATCAGCGAGAAGCCGCCGCTGGCCGTCGGGTCGCCCTCCGGCGGCGAGTAGCCGGCGACGACGAACCCGTTGGCGATGATCGGGCTGGCGTTCGTATAGGACCCGGCCTGCGCCGCCGAGCTGCTCAGCGGCGGCGCGAACGGTGCGCTCTGCCAGACGACGGCCCCGGTTGAGCGGTCGAGCGCGATCGCGTAGGGGGCGGTGAACTCGTTCACCAGGAAGATGACTTCGTCGCGATACACGGCCGCCGCCCCGACGATCACGCCGCCCGATCCCGGGTTGGGCGCGTCGAGCTTGCGCTGCCAGACCACGTGCCCGGTCCCCGCGTCGAGCGCGTACACGTAGCCGCCGAACGATCCGATGAACACGCAGCCGGCGGACACGACGGGCGTGGTGGTCAGCTGGGTCCCGTCGCCGGTCGAGCCGGTCGAGAACGACCAGGCGGGCGTGAGGTTGGCCGCCGCGCTCGGGCCGAGTCCGTGCTCGTCCGGCTGGGTCCGCGAGTTGGCGACGTCGTGGCCGTACACCGGCCAGTCGCCGCCCGCTGTCGAGGTCGTGCACGCCGTGGCGGCGCTCGCCGCGGGCGTCGCGTACAAGACCGCGGCGACCACAGCCAGCGCCGGCGCTACCGCGGCCAAACGGAGCCTCCGCATCAGTGCACCGCCGAGGCCGGTGCGCTCAGCACCTCGACATACGACGCCGCGGCCTGGTTGCGCTGGACCTGGTAGACGCCGCCCACCAGGTTGGTCGCGTCGGCGGCGGTCGGGATCAGCGCCGGCAGATCCGACGTGGTGAGGGTCAGGCGGAGGCGGTGGCCGGCCGCGATGTCGGCGAACGTGGGACGGATCTCGATGTCGAACCGAGTGACCGCACCGGGGGACACCAACTGCTTGGACTGAGCGGTGTACGGGTGGAACGGAAGGATCATGCGTCCGTCGGGCTCCACCCAGCTGCGCGAGCTGTCGAGAGCCCGCAGCGACCCGAGCAGTGCCCCGGTGGTGATCGGGGTGGCCGTCCCATCCGGCGCGACGTCCTCGAGCGTGCCAACGAACTCGGTATCGGGCCGGGTCGACGTGGCGTAGATCGTCGCGTCGACGGGGCCGCCCAGCACGGTGTCCTGACCGAAGGGGGCGCTCGTGTAGGTGAGCGCGCCCGGCCCCGTGTCCGTCAGCGCGTCGTTGTCGGCGCACGGGTCGCCGTTCGGATTGGACGGGCTGGTGACGTCCTCGAAGGCGCCCATGCTCCACTGGTCGAGCTCGCGCGAGCACGGCGCGTTTGCGCCCACGTACTCGACCTGATCGGAGCCGGTCGCCGCGGTCGGCGCCGTCTGGGTCAGCGTGCCGTCGTTCTGGGACGGCGCGCTGCTGCCGGATGGTCCGGCGCCCAGATACCACGTGGTCGGCTCGAGGCCGGCCGGCGGCCACTGGGTCTCGTCGACGTACTTGTCCGTGCCCAGCTGGTAGAGATGGGCCGGCGTGGAGGTCTGGTCGATCCCGGTCGGTTCGTCCTTCAGCCACCGGTCGAACCAGGCGAGCATCGTCGGGTCGAAGTCCTGACTGGAGGCGGTCAGGTGGTACCACGGCCCCATCTGCAGCTGGTAGCGGCCGCTCGACCGGACCGAGGGGGACATCGGCGCGTACACCGAGCGCCCGGCCAGCGCGTTCTGCAGGCCCGAGAAGTTGAGCGGCTCGCCTCGCTGGAAGATGTCGTACCAGCCGCCGACGAGATAGGCCGGGACGTGATCGCGCACCACCTGCTCCAGAGCGCCGATCGGGCTGCGCGCCTGCCAGTACGTCCCGTCGTAGGCCTGATCGCCGTCGAACGTCGTGTTCAGGAGCAACGGCAGATCGAAGCTGGCCAGGTCGGCGGTGTGTTGGAGCTCGACCTCGAAGCGTGTCGAGCGGGTCCTGCGGGTTCTCGGCCACCGGATTGACCTCGTTCAGCGAGCCGGTCAGCCCGACGTACAGTCCGCCGAACTCGACGTCGATCAGACCGCCGTCGAACGACGTGTCGCGGTAGATGTCGTTGGCCGAGATCACGGGAAAGATCGCCTTGACCGGCGAGTTCGGCCCGAGCTGGCCGACGGTCAGCAGCTGGTTGATCCCCAGGTAGGAATCGCCGTACAGCCCGACCTTGCCGTCGGAGTGGGGCAGCGCGGCGGCCCAGCGCACCAGGGTCGCGCCGTCCTGCTGCTGCGCCGGATCGAACAGCCCGAACTCACCGCCCGAGTCGCCCGTGCCGCGCACGTCGGCCACAACGTCGATGTACCCGCGCTGCACCAGGTAGCTGTCTTCCCCGGTCCCGCCGCCGGCGACTCCGCCGGCGGTGTCCTTGCCGTACGGGGTCTGGGTGAGCAGCACCGGAAACGTGCCGGCAGCCGGCTGGCCGTTCACCGCTGGGTAGTAGACGTTGGCGCGTAGCACGGTGCCGTCGGTCATCGTCACCGGGACGTTCTGCTGCTCGGACACCCCATACGTGGCCGGCTCGGGCGACCAGGCCAGTGCGCTGCCGGCGAAGAGCCCGGCGCACGCCACAGGCGTCAGCGCCAGACCGAGGACGACCTTCCAGACAACGTGCTTTCGCATTCGCGCTCCCGCTCGATAGCGATCGACAAGACCTGGCCGCCGAGCGGCCTCACGTACCCCTGCCAGGGTTCGGAAACACATTCGTACCACACGGAAACGAAGTACGTCAAATTCGGTACGTACACGATCCGGCGCCGGGCCGCCCCGCTATCGTGTCCCTCGATGGCCGCGACCACGTCCCTGTTTCTCTATTCGGTGCCCGCGCCCCGCAACTGGGACGAGGCGCAGGCCACCGGCACCTCGATCGCGCGCGCCCGGATCTGCGAGGCGATGGCCCACGTGGTGGCCGAGCGTGGGTATGCCGCGGCGACGGTCGCGGACGTAGTGGGGCGGGTCCGCATCTCACGGCGCACGTTCTATGAGCAGTTCGAAGACAAGGAGGACTGCTTCCTGGAGGCCTACCGGACCGGCTGCGAGAACGGGATCGCGCAGATCGACGATGCGCTGCGCTCGCTGGATGACCCCGACTGGCGGACGCGTCTGCGGGTGTCGCTGGAGACCTACCTTTCGATCCTGGCCACCGAGCCGCACTTCGCCCGGGTACTCCTGGTCGAGGTGCTCGGTGCCGGCCCGCGCGCGCTGGCCATGCGCGAGCAGGTGCTGGCCAACTACGTGGCGCATTACCGCGGGCTGCGGGAGCGCGCCCGAGCAGAGGAGCCGGACCTGCCCGACGTGCCGGACGAGTTCCTGCGCGCGCTGGTGGGCGGCATCGCCGAGCTCGTTCAGCAGTGCCTGCTCGAGAGCCCCCCGAAGGACATTCCGGATCGCCTGCGCGGCCTGGCCGACACGCTGGTCAGTTTTGCCGGGGCCGTGCTGACGGCCGGCTCCTGAGAACCGGCCGTCAGACCCTCTCAAACGGGCGGAGCCCCGGCGGTCCGTAGACCGCCGGGGCTCGATGCATGTTCCGATGCCGTGTTGGTTTCAGGCTGCCGGGATAGGCTTGGGAGCCGGGGCCGCCTTCTGGGTCAGCAACTCCTCCTCCTGCGGGGTACGTGCCGCGTGCCAGAAGCCGAGCCCGACCAGGATCGCCATGATCGCTGCGAGGACGAACGATGCGATCGCCCCGTAGAGCATGATCGTGCCGATCTCCGAGAACGCGTAGGCCTCGAGCAGCAGGCCACGCAGCGTGGTGCCCTTGAAGATCGTGGCGACCGCGTTCTGCAGTTGGGTGTTGTTCGGATTCTTCAGCAGGGCCGCGCTGGCCTTCGAGTAGACGCCGCCATAGGGCATCTCGGACAGGTGGACCTTCATGAAGTCATTCGCCCAGACGTTGGCCTGCTGGCCGGTCAGCAGCTGCTGGCCGGCGTACTGGGAGACCGACGGGATCATCGACGGCGTGATCTCCGTGCCCGCCTTGGGATGGTCGAACGCCGCCTTCGGCGCGAAGTAGATCTGCTGCTGGGCTAGCTGATCGTGGACGTTGGAGTTGACGAAGCTGTGGCCCCAGGTCAGGAAGCCACCGGCGATCAGGAGCACGACGACGACGACCGCGCCACCGGTGCTCGTGAGTAGATCGAAAACCTTGCGTGACATTGCTTGAACCCTCCGTGCTGATTTCTGTGACGGCACTCATCGCGTCGGGCCGCGGGTCGCCCGTTATCCGCGCCGGGCCGCCTCGGCGATGCACAGAAATACGGATCCGAATCTCGGTAGTGCCGCGGGCGGAGGGCGTCCGGCGACCGCCGGGCCGGGACTATTCGGCCGCGCCGGAGGGGGTGCCGTCGAGGTCCCAGCAGGCAGCGTGGTAGACGGGCCGGGCGTGGACGATCTCCGGCTTGGCCGCGCGCGAGGTCCTGTGCGCGATCCCGCCGACGACGTGCACGAGCGGCTCGTAGACGCCGATGATCTCGTCGCACTTCGCGCACCGCAGCGTGCCGTCCCCCGTCAGATCACGGTCCATCGCTCCCATGTGAACGGAGGAGCATGCCCCGCCGGGCGGCCGTCGCCATCGGCGGTCACCCGCACTCGAGTGCGGGGAACTACGTAGACCCGTAGTTCCTACGGAATCCGCGTCTCCGGCCCGCGGGCTATCCTCGGAGTGGTGGGGTGTCGGCCAGTTGCTTTACAACTCGAGGATGCAAGCGCCACCCGAACAAGACAGGATCCAACGCCTGCTCGAGGTGGGTCAGAAGCTCGTGTCCGAGCTCGATCCCGAGGCCGTGCTGACCCGCATCATCGAGGAGGCGCGCGCCGTAACCGGCGCCCGGTACGCCGCGCTCGGGGTGCTCGACGAGCAGCGGACCGAGCTGGAGCGCTTCATCACAACGGGGATCGACGACGCGACGCAGCGCGCCATCGGGAACCTCCCGCGCGGGCGAGGGGTACTCGGCGTATTGATCGAAGATCCTCGACCGCTCCGGCTCGCCGACGTCGGGCATCACCCGCAGAGCTTCGGTTTCCCGGCCAACCATCCGGCGATGGGGACCTTCCTCGGCGTGCCGATCCTGATCCGTGGTCAGGCCTGGGGAAACCTGTACCTGACCGAGAAGGAGGGGGGAGCCGAGTTCACCGAGGAGGATGAGCAGGCGGCGGTTGTTCTTGCGCACTGGGCGGGGGTCGGCATCGAGAACGCGCGGCTGTACGAGTCGAGCGAGCGCCGGCGCAAGGAGGCCGAGCGGGCGCTTCAGGGCCTGCGCGCGGCGCGGGACATCACCGACGCCATCGCTGGCGTCAACGAGCTCGACAAGGTGCTCGAGCTGATCGTCAAGCGCGGGCGGGCGCTGGTCGACGCGCGCGCGGTGCTGATCATGCTGCGCGAGGGCGACGACCTGCTGATCGCGGCCGCCGCTGGCCACACGAGCGGACACGCGCGGTCGCCGAGTCGCGATCGCGGAGTCGACCTCCGGGCGTGTGTTCGAGCTCCGGCAGGCCGAGCGGATCTCGGACGTGTCCAAGCACCTGCGGATCGGCCCCAAAGAGCTCGGCGTGCCGGATGTCCAGACCGCTCTGCTCGTGCCGATGATCCACCGGGGCACCGCCGTGGGCGTGCTGGCCGCATTCGACCACGGCAAGGAGAGCGGGACGTTCAGCGTCGACGACGAGCAGCTGCTGCGCACCTTCGCCTCATCGGCTGCCAATGCGGTCGTGATCCACCGCAGCGTCGAGGCGGACCGGCTGCGGGCAACAATCAGCGCGGCTGACGCGGAGCGGGCGCGCTGGGCCCGCGAGCTCCACGACCAGACGCTCCAGGCGCTCGGCGGCCTGCGCGTGCTGCTCGCCTCGGCCCAGCGGCGCAACCCGGCGCTCGCCGGAGAGCCCGCGATCGGTCAGGCAATCGAGGACATCGAGCTGGAGACCGACAACCTGCGCGCGATCATCACCGACCTGCGACCGTCGTTGCTCGACGATCTCGGACTGGGACCGGCGATCGAGGCGCTGCTCGAGCGCCGGCGCGTGGCGGGGCTCGAGATCGCGGCCGAGCTGGCACTCGGCGAGCCCGATGGCCTCGAGCCCGAACTCGAGACGACCATCTACCGGCTGCTTCAGGAGACGCTCACCAACATCGTCAAGCATTCCCAGGCGACCAGCGTCAACGTCACCGTGCGGGTCACCGGTGTCGACGTCCTCGTCGAGGTCCAGGACGACGGCGACGGGTTCGACACCGAGGCTCAGACGTCCGGGTTCGGCCTGGCCGGGATGAACGAGCGGGTGTACCTGGCAGGCGGCAGTCTCGACGTCGAATCGGGTCCCGGCGGCACCACCGTCCGGGCGCGCCTGCCGGTGTCCGCCGACGGCGCGGCGGCGCGATCACGCGCCGATCAGATTGCGTCGTAGCGCGAAGTGCACCAACTCGGCGCGCGTCGCCAGCCCGAGCTTGCGGTGGATGTTGGCCCGGTGTGTCTCGATCGTCCGCCGCGACAGGTGCAGCTTCCCGGCGATCTCGGCGCTCGTGTAGCCCAGCGCGATCGCGCGGAGCACCTCGGTCTCTCGGGGGCTGAGGCCATCGCCGTTCACCGTGCGCCGGAGCGCCTCGAGGGCGGCCGCCACGTGCGGGCTCACGTACTCCTCGCCGCGCGAGGCCTGGCGCACCGCCTCGGGCAGTTCGGCATCCGCCCGGTCCTTGAGCACGAAGCCGATCGCGCCGGCGTCGATCGCGCGCTGAGCGAAGGCCGGGCTGCGCTCCATCGTCAGCACCACGATCTCGGTCTTGGGAACGCGCTTGCGGAGCTGCCGGATCGCCTCCACACTCGAACCTCCCGGCATCTCCAAATCCAGCACCAGGACGCGAGGCGCATTGCCGAACACATGCTGGGTGGCGGTCCTGAGGTCGCCGGCCTCGCCGATCACGTCGAAGTCCTGCTCGCCGTCCAAGAGCAGGCGCAGGCTGCGCCGGACCAGGTAATGGTCGTCGGCGAGGACTACGCTGATCGTCGCGAGGTCGCTCTCTGCCGATTCGGAGCCCAGGTTGTGGGCGAGATGCAGGTGCGCTGACATAGCACGCAAGGTAGTCCTGCCAGACCCGCCTGCCCTCCGCGAAACCGAGCGCTTCGCGTGCGGGAAACCACCCATCCTGCTCAGGAGAACAGCCGCCCGCCGTTGACCAGCAGCGTCTGCCCGGTCACGAACGCGCTCTCGTCGGAAAGGAGGAAGGCCACGGTCCCCAGCAGGTCCTCCGGCTGCCCGACCCGGCCGAGCGGGGTGGCGGTTGTGTCGTAGTGACGGCCGCCCAACATGCCGGCGCTGCCCTCCCCGGCGATGAACCCTGGGGCGAGCGCGTTGACCCTGATCTGCTCGGCCCCGAGTTCGCGCGCCAGCACGCGGGTCAGGCCGATGATCGCCGCTTTCGACGTCACGTAGTGGGCGACGCCCGGCGAGCCCGAGAAGGCCACCTCGGAGGCCAGGTTGACGATCGAGCCACGGCCGGCGGCGCGGAGCAGGGGCGCCACCGCGCGGGCGCACAGCCAGGCCCCCTTGACGTTGACGTCGAGGACGCGGTCCCACTCGTCTTCGGGGATCTCGTCGAATGGCCGGCGCGTCAGCCCGGCGACGATCCCCGCGTTGTTGACCAGACCATCGGCGCCCCCCAACGCCTCGGACGCGGTCGTGGCCAGCGTCCGCGTGGCCGAGGCGGAGCGCACATCGGCGACACACGGCACCACGTCGAGCCCGTCCGAGCGTGCCCGCGCACACGTCGCCTCCAGTTCGGCCTCGGCGACGTCGGCGGCCACCACGCGCGCCCCCAGCGAGGCCAGGTGCAGGGCGAACTCGCGTCCGAGGCCCTGCGCTGCGCCGGTGACGATGATGCGCTTACCGGCCAGCCGCGCGCCTGCGCTCATGCCGCGGCGGCCGCGTGATCGAGATGGAGGTCCCGGGCGATCTCCTGAAAGCAGTTGTAGCTCGACCCGCGCCCGATCCCCGAGCCCGAGTGCAGGTTCGCCGAGCAGTCGTAGACGTTGTCCAGCAGGACGCGGTGCCCGGTCAGATCGGGGATGGGACGAAAGCGGCCGAGCTGCGAGGCGATCGTGCTCCCGGTCGAGTAACCGCCCTCGATCATGTTCGGCCGCTCCCGCGCGATGTCATCGGGGGAATAGACCCGCGCGGCAATCACGTTCTCGCGCGTCATGTTCGGCGCGTAGGCCGCCCACGCGCCGAGCAGGTTCTCGGTGAACCGCTCCTTGACCGCGCGCCACTCGGCGGCCGAGAAGCGCCGCCGCGGGGCCGAAAACTCTTCGGCCCCGACCATGTGCATGCCCTCCGGAGCGCGGGTCGAGTCCCACAGGCTGTCGACCGAGCACAGCACATACGGCCGGCCGGCGAATCCGTTCAGGAAGATTTCGGGCTGGTAGCGCAGGTGCAGGTAGTCGAGGTCCTTGCGGCCCCAGTACAGGCGCGGCTGGGCACCCACCCCGGGATTGTCGCGCTCGGCGGAGTACTCCGGCGGCTCGTGGATGGCCAGGTTGGCCCACAGGAGCTGGCCGCGGTCGTAATGGATGTTGGCGATCCGCCGGCGCAGCCGGTCCTCGACGCGCGCGTCGCGCAGCAGCCGCAGCACGGTCTGGGCCAGGCCGAGATCGCTGACCACCACCCCGGCGGCGACCCGCGATCCGTCCACCAGCTCCACTCCGGTGGCCAGGCTGTTTGACACGACGATCCGGTCGACCTCGGACGACGTCTCATACACCACACCCAGCTTGCGTCCCGCCGAGACGAGGGCATCGGTGATGGCCTGGCTCCCGCCCACCGCGATCGCCGCGGGCTCGAACGACAGCGTCAACGGCAGGCAGTGGATCAGCCCCTGCAACCCGGGCACGTCGTCGGGGAAGCAGCCGGTTGACGTGGTGGCGGCCCGCATGAACAGGATCTGGAGCTCGGGGCTCTCGAAGAAGTCCTGCGCCAGCTGCCGGAGCGTCATGTACTGATGAACCGGCTCGATCCGGCTGCCCGGCACGTCGAGGAGCTCCTCGAGCGGATCCGGAATGCCCCACGGCGGCGGCACCCCGAAGCGGTGACGGCGGAATGCCTGCTTCCAGTAAAGCTCGTACGCGTCGAGCAGCCCGAGGTAGGCCTCCGCATCGCGCTGGGAGAACCGCGCGATCTGCTCGCACGTCCGGCGGACGTTCTCCTCGCTGCGCTCCTGGCTGCCGGTCCGAGCATCCACCACGCGGGAGGCCGAGAAGCCCACGAACGACGAGCCGTCGTCGAAGATCATCCCCTCGTTCTCGTCGGGGAACAGGTAGCGCAGCCCCTCGTCGTGCAGCGCGAAATCGCTGTAGGCGGGGTGGCCGTAGAAGCGCGTCCAGTGGCTGCAGTGGTTCATCGTGAACCCGGGCGCCGGTCCCTCGCTCCCGCACGCCCCGCCGCCGAGGTGAGCGCTGCGTTCGAGCACCAGGACCGACAGCCCGGCGCGCGCCAGGTACGGCGCGATGATCGTGGCGTGGTGGCCGCCGCCGACCACCACGGCGTCGTAGCGGGCGTCACTCACCACTCACCACCCACTACCCACGGCCCACGACCCACGGCCCACCACCCACGGACCCACGACCCACGGACCCACCACCCACGGACCCACCACCCACGAGCCACGACCCACCACCCATCCATGAGAATGATTCCTAGAGTCAGTCTCGTATCTTCGGTTCGGGGTCGGGGTCCGGGCATTGGCCTCAACCGAGGATCGTCACGGTGCCGCGGTCGCCGTCCACCCGCACGCGGTCGCCGGTCCTGATCCGGGCGGTCGCGTTGCCGGTGCCGACCACCGCCGGCAACCCGTACTCGCGCGAGACGATCGCGGCGTGGGACATGATCCCGCCGATGTCCGAGACGGCGCCGGCGATCTTCCCGAACACCGGCGTCCAGCTCGGCGAGGTGACCGGGGCGACGAGGATCTCTCCCGGCTCGAGCTCGCTCAGGCCCTCGACGTCGAGGATCACCCGCGCTCGCCCTTCCGCGACGCCGGGTGAACCGGCGAACCCGGTCAGCGATGACCCGTCGTCGCGATCGACCGCCGCCCATTCCCGGACCCGCTCGGTGGTGATGCCCCACAGCATGATCGTCATCGGCTCGGTGATCGCCTCGGGCACGGCGCCGAGGGCAGGCGGCGGGGTGAATCGCCGCATCGCGTCCATGATCCGCTTGCGCCGGGCCACGATCGGTGGCCAGTAGCCGGGGCCTCGGCCCTCCGAGCCGGCCGCCCAGGCCAGGCGCAGGTCGACGAGCGCGTCGGACAGCTCGTGGCGCTGGAGGTAGAAGATGTCCTCCGCCTCATCCAGGAACCGGTGGCGGACCAGCAGCGCACCGAACTCGCGCACCTTGTTCCAGAACAGGGTGTGGTACCAGTGCTCGACGTAGAAGTTGTGACTCTCGACGTACGGGAACACCGTCCGAGCCAGTCCCAGGTTCTGATCGAAGGCGGCCACGGCGTCGGGGTCGGCCAGCAGCGACCGGTACTCGGAGGTGATCCGATCGCGCTCGGCGCTCACCTCGGCCAGCGGCCGGGTGAGATCGTCGCCCGCCTGAAGACGTTCCACATACGCCCGCAGGTGGGCCAGGGGAACGTCCGGATCGTCGATCCAGGAGCGATGGTGGTGGTAGAACCCGTTCCCGTTCGAGTAGTAGAACCAGGGCGCCTTCACCGAGTCCCAGTCGGCCAGCCAGTCGCGCCCGGGCTCACTCTCCGACAGGACCTCCCGGAGCTCGGATTCACCGCCGCCGGCGCCGAGCACCTCGTCCGCCACGCCCAGCTGGAGCACTCGTCCGGCCAGCCGCTTGAGCTCGTCGTCGGGCCGGAATAGCACCACGTCGATGCCGCTCACCATCTTCGCGATGGTCTGGTCGGGAATGTCCGGGAAGCTCTGCTTGCACAGCTCGTAGAACACGAGGTAGGCCGCGTAGCCGAGACCGAGGAACTCGAAGTGGTACTGCCAGATGCGGTCCACGCTCTCGAGCAGGCGGTTGTAGGCGACGAGCAGCGTGTGGGTGGCGCCGACCCCGCGGCCCTCGGTGACCACCGCCTCGTCCTCGATGTCGGGCAGGTCGGGGACCTCGAGCGCCTCGAGCTCTCCGATCGTCTCCTCCACCTTGCCGCGCCACCGCGCGTACAGCTCGTCCCAGTTCTGGAAATAGAACCCGGCGCGGGGGCCGAACAGCTCCGCCCGCCGGCCGATCTCGGCCGGGTCCGTGACCGGGTTGGCGCTCATGTACACCCACCCGTACAGCACGCGGTGGTCGATGCCGAGCGCCGGCGGCACGGCGAAGATCCGCGAGTTCGCCTGCCCGAGGCACATGTACGGAGAGTCCGCGGTCACGAAGTCGAACGGAAACATCGGCTCGGGGAAGTGCATCCCGTCGCGGAACCAACCTCGCGCCTCCTCGGACTGCCGGCGCTCCTCTGAGAACAGCGCGTAGTACGGATACATCGACTCCCAGCCTTCGCAGCCCTCCGGGGTGGGGACCTCGAACGGGCTGAGGAAGCCGCGGACGTCGGATTGGGTGGCGGTCATTTGGCGCTCTCTCCTCTCAGATCCGTCTGGACGCGCGGGGCGCCTGACGTTACGGCGCTCAGGGCTCGGCGATCAAGAACGAAAACTCACGGCTGTGAAAGGCAGCGCCTATCATGCGCAGATGGAGCTCCGGCAGCTGCGCTCGTTCGTCGCGGTCGCCGAGGAGCTGCACTTCCGGCGCGCCGCGGATCGCCTCCACCTCGCCCAGCCGAGCGTCAGTCAGCAGATCCGCACGCTCGAGGCCGAGCTCGGCGTTCCGCTGTTCGAGCGCAACCGGCGCGGTGCCACGCTCACCTCCGCCGGCGCGGCGCTGCTCGAGGAGGCGCGCGAGTTGCTGAACCGGGCCGAGCGAGCCGGAGCGATCGCCCGCGCCACCGGGACGGGCGAGCGCGGCCGTCTGCGCATGAGCCTCACCCGGTCGCTGACCGGCGGCGTGGCCGGGGCGATCGTCGACGCCTATCGTGCGCGCTATCCCGAGGTCGAGCTGAGCCTCAGCCTGGGGACCACGATGCTCCACGTCGAGCAGCTGCGCGCCGGCGAGATCGACGTCGGCTTCGTCCGCCCCCCGCTCGGTGAGCCAGGCCTTGAGGAGCTCCGCCTCGGCCGCGAGCCGATGGTCTGCGTGCTGCCGCGCGGCCACCGGCTCACTCGCCGGTCGACCGTCCGCCCGGCCGACCTCGCGGGCGAGCCGCTCGTCTGGTGGCCCGAAGCCCACGGCCCGGGCGCCTGGCGCGAGGTCCGCCGCGAGGTCTGCGGCGACCCGCCCTGGCCGCCGCTGGCCCGCGCCGAGCCCGAGGAGGAGCGGATCGTCTCGGCCGTGGCCGAGGGCGCAGGCATCTCGTTCATCATGCTCGAGCGCTCGCGCAGCCTGCGGATCCCCGGCGCCGTCTACCGGCGCTTCGCGCCGCCCGAGCCGACCATGGGCATCGCGATCGCCTGGCGGCGCGGCGACAACCTGCCGACCCTGCGCCGGCTGCGCGAGCTGGCCGCAGAGGTGGCGGCGCGCGCCCGAGTGCTGCGTTAGCTCTGCAACCCCCGCGCGTTGGCGTCGCTCGCGGACAACTACTGGCTGATGCGCGGCTTCGCCGCGATGTCCGGACGGGCGCCGCGACATACCGTGAAGCCTGGATAGCCAGGAGGATCGCCATGTTCAAGCACATCGCCGTTGGCTGTGACGGCAGCCTCGAAGGGAGGGATGCGGTCGCCCTGGGCGCGGCGATCGCCTCCGTGACCGGCGCCCGGCTCTCGCTGGTGGGCGTGTTCTCGCCCTCCTTCCTGCCGATCATCGGCACGTCGGACCGCAAGACGCTCCGCGCCGAGGCGACGCACGCGCTGCGCCGCGAGCGCGATCTGCTCGCGCCCGGCGCGTTCATCCACACGATCGCCGACGGCTCGGTGGCGCGAGCCCTCCGGCACTACGCCGAGCGCGCCCACGTCGACCTGGTGATCGTCGGATCGAGCCGTCGCGCGGCGGCCGGACACGTGGCGATCGGTCGTCACGGGCGCCAGCTCATCTATGACGCGCCGTTCGCACTCGGTGTGGCCGCCCGTGATCTGCATCGGCACGAGTTTCGAATCGGTGCGGTCGGGGTCGGCTACGACGGAGGTCCGGAAGGCGAGGCGGCGCTTGGCATAGCCGCCGACCTGGCGCGGGACGCCGGCGCACGGCTCGAAGTCCGTCGCGTGGTGGAGGATCGAGTTCCGCTCCTGAGCGGCGATGCGTGGATCGCACTGGCCGACTGGAGTCACGAGCAGATGTGGGAGTCGGCGCGGCGTCAAGCGTTGGCGGAGGCGCGGCACGCAACGAGCGATTTGGGCGTGGCTACCGAGGTGTCCGCCACCGTGGGCGATCCGGGCTACGAGATGCGCGCGCTGTCTGAGGCGCTCGATCTCGTCGTGGTCGGCTCGCGCCGCTGGGGTCCGGTCGCTCGGCTGGTGGCCGGCGGCGTCGGCGAGACGTTGGTTCGGGACGCCAGCTGCTCGATCCTGATCGTGCCGCGCCCGTCGGCCAGCCGCAGGCGTGGCGCCGGCGGCCGGACCGGACGCGAGCGCAGGCCGGCCCTGGCTGGAGCCGCCCGCCGCTGACGGGCCAGCCGCAGCACGAGCAGATAGGCGATCGGCGCGACCGGCGCGAGCACGAGGCCGCGCAGCCACATGGCCTTGGCGTCCGAGCCGGCTCCGAGGGTGTGCGCGACCGAGAGAACCCAGATTCCCGCACTCACCCGGTGCAGCTTTCGCCAGCGGCCGGCGCCGATCCGCCGGCGCAGATAGAAGCTCGGGCCAACCAGCACCATTAGGTAGCCGGCGACGATCCCGGCCCCGGTGAACGCGGGCCGGTAGTGCAGCGCGAACGGAATCGTGATCCCGGCCAGGCCCGGCTTCAGCCACGCGTCTCCGAGCAGCGAGAGACCGTGCAGGCCGACCGCCGCCAGCGCGACCAGCGCGACGTGCTCGTGCAGCCTCACGACGGCGCGCTTCCAGCTCGGGCGTGGCAGCGCGCGCGCCGCCATCGAGAGCCCCATCAGCACCGACAGCGATACCAGCACCAGCGCGACGACGCCGGACGCGCGGCTGATCAGCCACCAGAGGTAGTGGAGCGGCTCGGGTCGCACGCCGGCTACGCGACAGCCCGGAAAGACGCCGGCGCGGGCAACCGCGCCTCGAGCGGCCCGACCCACTCCACCTCGCCGCGGTCGTGCACGACCACGCCGCCGTGCTCGGCCAGCAGCCGACGCGCCGCGTCCGGCCCCCCCAGGAGTGCCATCTTCGACAGCGTCTCGGCTTCGAGTGCCGACCCTCCAATCGCGGTCGCGCCGATCAGGCCGGTCCAGGCGGGTTCGCCGGTGCACGGGTCGAGCAGGTGGTGGGCAACGCTGCCGTCCGGGCGCCGCCAGATCCGCACGTTCAGGCCGGACGTGGCGATGCCCCCGCGGCCCAGGCTGACCCGCCCGATCCGCTCTCCGGACAGGGGGTGCTCGACGTCGATCTCGAAGGGCTCGAGCTGGGCTCCCACGCCGCCCACCGCGATGTCCCCGCCGCAGTCGACCAGGAAGCGCGCATAGCCGGCCAGGCGGCAGGCGACGGCGTCGGCGCAGAGTCCCTTTCCGGTCCCGCCCGTGTCGAGCCGCACGCCGGTCGGACGTTCTATGGTGCCCGCCTCGTCGTCCACGACGATCTCCCGCCAGCGCGACCGCGGGTTGGGCCGCGCCGCGCGGCGCGCCGGCGCCTCGGCCAACGCGCCGCGCAACGATTCGGGAGCCACTCCGTCGCGCGACGACGAGTAGCCCGCGCGCTCGAGCGCGCCGACGAGCGTCGGCTCCACCAGCCCGTCGCTTCGCTCCGCCGCCCACAACGCGGCGCGGATGGCGGCGCGGAGCAGCGGGGAGGCGGGCACGACGCGGCGCGGATCCCGATTCAGAGCCGACAGATCGCTGTCGGGCGCGAACCGCGACAGCCGGCGGCCGAACTCCAGCACGAAGGCCTTCTCGCGATCGGCCGCGTCGAGCGGCGATGGAGCCGTCCGGCGCAGGCGCGGCCCGATCAGCAACCGCACGTCGCTGGCCATCGCGTGGAACGTGTAGTCGAGCTGCGGGCCCATGGCTAGGAAGCGCGGGTCGTGGCGGCGGCCGGCAGGGCCGAGGCCGACCCGCTGCTCGACACCGATTGCGTGACGCTGCTCCCGCCTGCCGCGCCCACCACCGTCTCGACCACGCGCGTCTCGTAGACGCGCCGCAGGACGACCATGCGGTGCACCGGCCTGGCCGGCGCGGAGCGCACCTGCCACGCCAGGCCGGCGAGGATCACGAGGAAGACCGCCAGCGTCAGGAGCATCACGGTGATCCGATCCGGTCCGGCTCCCGGACGGGACCCGGCCGCGGACGCGGACGCGCGGCGCGAGCTAGTCGTCGCGGCCGCCGCCATCGCCACCATCTCCGCCATGGGTGTGACCGCCCCCGCTCGCCCGGGTGACCGGGTGCGCGGCCGTCCCGCTGGACCCGCTCGACGTGCTGCCGTGGGCTCCGCTGGACCGGGTGCTCACCGGGTGACTCTGGCCCGCGGGCGCCGGCGATGCGGCGGTGCTGTGCGATCCGCTGCTCCGAGTCGCGACGGGGGCGGCCGACGAGCTGCGCTGAACGCCGGCGACCGCGTGCGCGCCACTCGCGCGGGTGGCCACCGCCGTCGCCGCTGCCGTCCCCGCCCCGTGCCCCGACCCGTGTCCGCCGCTGGCGCCGGTTCGGGCGCGGCCATGGCCCTTGACGACGAGCGCCGGGGAGCCATGTGAGCCGCGCAGCCTGGCACCGGGCTCGTGGCGAATCACGTGGATCGTGCGCCGGATCACCTGCGTGCGCACCTCGACGGCCGGGTTGCGGGCGGCGACGGTCGCCGTGCTGCTGCCGGGCGCAGGCCTCAAGGCGAATGCCGCCAGGCCGCCGGCGGTTACCGCCAGGACGACCGCGGCAATGCGCGAGTACTTCGTTCGCATGGAAGAACGCCTCCGAGTCGTGGGATCGGGGCGACTCTGTCGGGTGGCGGGTTATCGGCCCGCCAAGCCAAGGCAAACATTCGGCTAAGAGGTGACCTCTGATTACGCCCGACGATCTTCTTAGCGTCACCCAGCCATCTCTTTACGCGCGCGCAGCAAGCTGGCCTCGAGATGAGCAAGGCAAACGGGAAAGGCACCCATCGCGACCCGATCGTGATCGTGGGTGGAGGACTGGCCGGGCAGCGCTGCGCCGAGGCGCTGCGCCGTGCGGGATACGCGGGCGCGATCCGCATGGTGTGTGGCGAGGCGCGGACGCCGTACGACCGCCCGCCGCTCTCCAAGCAACTGCTCGTCGGCTCCGTCGCCGGCGAATCGCTCGCCTACCGGCCGGGCAGCTGGTACGCGCAGCACGACGTCGACCTGCTGCTCGGCGTCCGCGCCACCGCGCTGGCCCCCGGCGAGCGCCGGCTGACCCTCTCCAGCGGCGCCACGCTCCGTTATGCGCGGCTGCTCATCGCGACCGGAAGCCGGCCGAGAATGCTGCCGGCACTCGCCGGCTACGACAACGTCTCGGTGCTCCGCACGCTTGACGACGCGATCGTCCTGCGCGAGGTACTGGCGACGCGGCCGAGGCTTGCGGTGGTCGGCGCGGGGTTCATCGGGCTCGAGGCGGCCGCCAGCGCCCGCGCGCTCGGCGCGCAGGTGACGATGATCGAGGCGGCGGCCTGCCCCCTGGAGGGCGTGCTCGGCGCGGCCCTCGGCGGTTGGTTCACCGAGCTGCATCGGTCCGAGGGCGCCGAGGTGATCGCCGGCGCCACCGTGAAGCACGTCGTGGGCAACGGCCGGGTGGAGCGGCTGGTCCTGTCCGACGGCAACACCGTCCAGGCCGACCACGTGCTCGCCGGTGTGGGGGTACGGAGTGACACCGCCTGGCTGGCCGGCAGCGGCCTCGACACTCCCCTCGGCGTCCCGGTCGACCGGGACGGTCGCACGCGAGTCGACACCGTGTTCGCCGCCGGAGACGCGGCGGCCACGTTCGACCTGGTGCTCGGTCGCCACGTCCCTGGGTCGCACTGGGAGGCGGCCGGGCGACAGGGGAGTCGGGCCGCACAGGCGATGCTCGGGCTCGAACCGGATCCAGCTCCGCTCACCAGCTTCTGGACCGACCAGTACGGCATCCGGATCCAATATCTCGGCCGGGCCCAGCCGACCGACGCCGTGCACATCGACGGCCACCCGGCCGCGCGCTCGTTCACCGCGACATTCACCCGCGCCGGTTGCCCGGTCGCCGCGTTGCTGGTCGACCGTCGCCGTTCCCTGCCTGCCTTCCGTGAACTGATCGAGAAAGGAGCCCCATGAGCTATCTGGTGGAAATCGACGAGGCTGCCTGCGCGGCCCATGGCGACTGCGTGGAGCTTGCCCCTCAGGTATTCGCGCTGGACGATGTCGTCCGCGTGGTCGGCGACGGTCCGGACGACCTGCTGCTGGCTGCCGCCGAGGCGTGTCCGAGCGTCGCGATCCGGCTCGTCGACGCCGAGACCAGCGAGCCGATCTATCCCTGACCGGCTATCCGTCACGCCCGTGGTTCGGGTCCCCGGCTAATCGTCACGCCCGTGGTTCGGGTTCCCCGAGCCGTCGCCGCCACCATCGTCGTGGTGCCTGGTCGACGTGTGGCGCGGGGGCGCCGGTGTGGGTGGTGCCGTCGTGGTCGGCGGCGCCACGATCACCGTCCGCGTGACGGACGGTGCCGGGGTGACCGGCAGCGGGCTGGGCGCGCTCGACGCAGAAGACGTCGTCGCCGGATGCGCCGGCGCGTGACGTGCCGTGCTGTGTGTCCTCGTTCCGGGCGCGGCGGTCGTCGTGGGGGCGGTCGACGTGCGGACCTGGGCGGGTGGGGAGGTGCTCGCCGGTGCCAGCCCTGAGGTGACCGACACCGGGTCACCGGCCAGGCCGATGCGGGTGGCCGCCAACTGGCTCGCCGACCAGGCCACGGTTGCCGTGGCCGCGATGCCGAGCAGGGCGGCGGCGACCCACAACAACGTGCGGCGGTTCACGGTCAGCCGAAGCTACTCGGCGTCGGGTTAAGCGCCGGCAAAGCCGCCGGCTCATCGGCGCGCGTCGCCAGCGACAGGGTCGCCACCGCGCCGCCGCCCTCGCGGTTCTCGAGCGTGACCTCCCCGCCCCAGTCCCGCGCGAGCTCGCGGGCGATCGACAGCCCGAGGCCACTGCCCGGCGGTCCGGCCACGCCGGCGCGCCCGCGGTGAAATCGCTCGAACACCGTGTCGCGTTCGTCTTGCGCGAGACCCGGTCCGCGGTCGCGCACCTCGACGCGTCCCGGGGCGCTGGCCAGCTCGACCGCCGATCCATACGGCGAGTAGTGAAGGGCGTTCTCGACCAGCGCATCGAGCGCCCGCTCGGCATCGGCGCGCGCGGCCCAGGCGACGGCGCCTCCCTCGTGGAGCGACACCAGGTCGATTCCGCGCTCGACGGCCGTCGCGCGCCAGCGTTCGGCGGCCGCAGCGACGAGATCGTCGAGCTGCACCGCGCTGCCGGCTGCGCGGCGCTCGCCGGAGCCGCTCAACACCAGGAGCTCGCCGACCGTGTGGGCCAGGCGATCTACTTCGACGATCGCCGCGTCGAGCTCGGCGGCCGCATCCCGGTCTCGTTCGATCGCTCTGGCCTCCTCCAGGCGCAGGCGAAGACCGGTCAACGGCGTTCGCAGCTGATGCGACGCGTCTGCGACGAAGTCGCGCTGAGCCGCGAGCAGCCGCTCGATGCGGCTGGTCATCTCGTTGAACGATGTCGCCAGGGAGCGCTGCTCGCTGCTTCCCTCGACCTCGGCCCGTGCCGTCAGGTCGCCCTTGGCGACCCGCCGTGCCACCTGCTCGAGCCGCCCGATCGGGCGCCCGAACTGGGCGGCTATCACCGTGCCCGCGGCGAGCCCGAGCGCGAGCACGATCAAGCCGATCAGGACGACGACGAGCTGGGCGCGGCGGACCGCGCTGTGCACCGCGGCGATGCTCTGCGTGACTCGTACCGCGCCGGCCCGGCGGCCGTCGTGGATGACGGGCACCGCGGTGGCCAGGATGTCCTGGCCCAGCGTCCGCGAGCTGCGCGTGACCTGGTCCGCCCGGCCGCTCAGGGCGGCCTGGATCTCGGGCCGGCTGGCGTAGCTCGTGCCGAGCTGGCCCGGCCCGGCGCTGTCGGCCAGGACGCGGCCGCTCGCGTCGACGATGAGAACCCGTCCTCGTACCGAGCCGGAGGCGTTCTGGGCCAGCGTCTGGAGGGCCGGGCGCCCGGCCGTGCCCAGCAGGTCGGATGCGGTCGCCGCCACCAGGTCGGCCTGCCCCTGCGCCTGGGTGCGGGCCTCGGCGTTGACCCGCGCGCTCAGGTTGATGGCCAGCGGCACGCCCAGCGCGATCACGGCCAGCAGGAGCACGTAGGCCAGCGCCGCCAGCAGGCGTGTGCGCAGAGTTACGGCGAGACCTCCTTCGGCTCGGCAAGCCGGAACCCGACGCCGCGCACGGTGTGGATGTAGGTGGGACGCGCCGGGTCGTCGCCGAGCTTGCGCCGCAACCACGCGATGTGAACATCGAGTGTCTTGGTGGAACCGAACCAGTTCATGTCCCACACGTCGGACATCAGCGCCTCGCGCGTCACGACCCGGCCGGCATCCTTGACCAGCCGGGCCAGAAGGTCGAACTCCTTCCGGGTCAGCTCGATCTCCTGCCCGCTGCGCCACACGCGACGGGCCGGCACGTCGATGCGCAGCTCGCCAAGCGTCAGCGGCCCGCCGTCCGAGGCGTCGGGTCGGACGCGGCGGAGCACGGCACGGATGCGCGCCACCACCTCGGCCACGCTGAACGGCTTGACCACATAGTCATCGGCGCCGAGCTCCAGGCCCACGACGCGGTCGGTCAGCGCGCCGCTCGCGGTCACCATGATGATCGGGACGTCCGAACCCTGTCGGAGCCGGCGGCACACGTCGCGTCCATCCTGATCGGGCAGGGCCAGGTCGAGCAGCACCACGTCGGGCTCGAGCGCCGAGGCGAGCTCGATCGCCTCGCTGCCGGTCCGCGCCACCCTGGTCCGGAACCCGGCCCGCGCCAGCGCCCGAGCGAACGGTTCGGAGATCGACTCCTCGTCTTCGACCAGCAGCACAAGGGCGCCCTGCTGTTCGGATGTGGCCGGTTGGCTGAACCCCACGGACGTGGAGCGTTGCATCCCTCCATGATGTCGGGTTCCTGGTTAAGCGCGTCCGAAGTTGTGTGCGGCATGGTCGTGGGGGTTTACGGATATGCGCGGCGACGGCAGCGACGATCGTGGACGGTGGCGTGAAACGTCTCATCGTCCACCGCTCGCGGATACTGGCCGCGTTCGCGCTGACCGCGCTCATGGTCGGAGGATTGCTCGAGCTCTCGGGTATCGGCGGCGGACGCGATGTCTGGGCCGCGGCCGTCGCGATCCTGGCGGCCGAGCTCTCGATCGAGGTCGCCCACACGGTTCTGGTCGAGCACCACATGGGCGTGGACACGATCGCTCTCGTGGCAATGGTCGGCTCGCTCGCCTTGGGTCAGGAGCTGGCCGGAATCGTCGTCGGGCTGATGTTCACCGGCGGCGCGGCGCTGGAGGATCTCGCGTCGACCCGGGCGCGACGCGAGTTGACCGCGCTGCTCGAGAGGGCACCCAAAGTTGCGCAGCTTCGGCGAGGCGACGACGTCGTAGCCGTCCCCGTGGAGCAGGTCCAACCCGGCGATACCGTGCTCGTGCGGACCGGTGAGGTGGTGCCGGTCGACGGCACGGTCATCGGCGGCGAGGCCGTGCTCGACATGAGCACCCTGAGCGGCGAGCCCCTCCCGGCGACGGTAGGCACCGGAATGCCCGTTCTCAGCGGGTCGGCCAATGCCGGGCCGCCGTTCGAGCTACGCGCCACCCGAGCCGCCGCAGAAAGCGCCTACGCCGCGGTGGTGAGGTTGGTCCGGCAGGCGCAGGCGCAGCGAGCACCGTTCGTGCGCATGGCCGATCGTTACGCCGGCTTCTTCCTGCCCGCGACGTTGATCGTCGCTGCCGCCGCCTGGGCGCTGAGCGGCGATCCGGTCCGCGCCTTGGCGGTGGTCGTGGTCGCCACGCCCTGTCCGCTGATCCTCGCCGCCCCGATCGCGTTCGTGTCCGGACTATCGCGGGCTGCTCGGTCCGGGGTGATCGTGAAGGGCGCTCCGACCATCGAGGCGCTTGGGCAGGCGCGCACCGTGCTGTTCGACAAGACCGGGACGCTGACGGTCGGCACGCCTGAGGTTCGTGATGTGTTCCCAGCTGACGGCGTCGGGCCGGCCGAGCTGCTGCGCCTCGCCGCCTCGCTGGACCGCTTCTCGGCTCATGTTCTCGGCGAGGCGCTGGTTCGTGCCGCCGGGGACGCGAGTCTGAACTTGAGCGTGCCACACGCGGTACAGGAGCCACGTGACGGTGAGCGTCGACGGTCATGTCGGTGGGGTGATCGTCATGGCCGACGAGCTGCGCCCGGACAGCCGGCGGATCGTGGAGCGCCTGCGGGCCGAGGGCGTCCGTCACGTGGCGATGGTGTCGGGCGATCGCCGCTCGGTGGCCGAGCGAGCCGGACGCGAACTGGGCCTCGACCGGGTCTACGCCGAGCTGGCCCCCGAGGAGAAGCTCGAGATCGTGCGGCGCCTGCGCGACCGTCTCGGCCGAGACCGCGGACGCCGTGATCACGGTTGACCGGGTGGACCGGGTGGCCGACGCGCTCCATGCGGGACGCCGGGCGCTCTACATCGCGCGCCAGAGCGTCCTCGCCGGGATGGGGATGAGCCTGGTCGCGATGGGCGTGGCCGCCTTCGGCTACCTGCCGCCGGTCGCCGGCGCGCTGCTCCAGGAGGCCATCGACCTCGCGGTCATCCTCAACGCCCTGCGCGCTTTGAGAGGATGAGCGGCGTGCCTTCCGGAGTCGAGATCGAGCGTAAGTTCGTGGTGGATGACGTGCCGGGCGATCTCGAATCGTACCCTTCGGCTGAGATCGACCAGGGCTATCTCGCGATCACCGAGGACGGGCTCGAGGTTCGGATCCGCAAGTACGGCGGGCAGGCGTTCCTGACCATCAAGTCGGGCGCCGGACCCGTGCGGTTGGAGGAGGAGATCGAGATCGACGACCGGAGGTTTCGCTCGCTCTGGCCGCTCACCCAGGGCAGGCGGATCTGCAAGCGCCGCTACGTGATCCCGGCCGAAGACGGGCTGCGCATCGAGCTCGACGTCTACGGCGACGCACTCACCGGGCTTCTCACCGCGGAGGTGGAATTCGGCTCCGCGGATGCGGCGGCGGCCTTCACCCCGCCGGCGTGGCTGGGGCGCGAGGTGACCGACGACCCCCGCTACAAGAACAAGCGGCTGGCCGTCGACGGCCTGCCATAGATGCGGGAAAACCGAGGCCGGGATCCGCGCCGGACCGGATGAAGCCGCGACCGCGCGCGGACCAACATCTAAGCGTGCCGAGTGTCTCCGCCCAGAGCGTGCTCGAGTGCCGTGGCCTGCGCAAGCGCTTCGGCGAGCTGGAGGCCGTCCGCGGCGTCGACTTCCGGATCGCCGAGGGGGAGACCTACGGACTGCTCGGTCCCAACGGCGCGGGCAAGACCACGACGATCTCGATGGCGTGCGGCCTGCTCGAACCCGACGCAGGCGAGGTGTTCATCGCGGGCAGGCGGCTGAGCACCCACAGCGTGGCCGAGAAGGCGGCGATCGGCTACGTCCCGCAGGAACTGGCCATCTATCCGGATCTCACCGCGCGCGAGAACCTCCGGTTCTTCGGTCGGTTGTACGGCTTGCATTCCGAGGACGCGCGCGTGCGCATCGACGAGGTCCTCGACGTGATCGGGCTGGCGGACCGGGCCGACGACCAGACCAAGGACTACTCGGGCGGGATGCAGCGGCGGCTGAACGTCGGCATCGGGCTGCTGCACCGGCCGAGCCTGCTGATCCTGGACGAGCCGACCGTCGGGGTCGATCCGCAGAGCCGCAACGCGATCCTCGAGAGCGTCGAGCAGCTCTCGGCCGAGGGGATGGCCGTCCTCTACACCACGCACTACATGGAGGAGGCCGAGCGGCTGTGCGACCGCATCGGCATCTTGGACCTCGGTGAGCTGAAGGCCGAGGGCACGCGGGCCGAGCTGGTCGCGCTGGTCGGCGCGCACGATCGTGTGTCGCTCGAGGGGTCCGGAGACCTCGAAGCGGTGGTCCGCGCCTCCCGGCAGTTCGCACCGGTGCAGGCCGCGAGCGTCCACGACGGCGCGGCGGAGCTGATCGTCGACCACGCCCGCCGCGTGCTGCCCGACCTCCTCCGCGTCGCCGGCGACGCCGGCGTGTCGGTCAGCTCGGTGGAGGTCAAGGAGCCGGATCTGGAGTCGGTCTTCCTCCACCTGACCGGCAAGGCACTGCGGGACTAGCGATGCACGCGGCGCTGGTCATCCTCGGCAAGGACCTCCGCCAGCGGCTGCGTGACCGCTCGGCGCTGCTGGTGGCGGTCGTGGTGCCGCTCGTGCTCGCGTCGATCTTCGGCCTGATCTTCCACAACGCCGCCGGGGGCCGCATCTCGTTCAAGCTCGGGCTGGTCGACCTGGATCATGGCTCGGCGGCCCAGGCATTCACGGCGAGCGCGCTGTCGCCGCTCGAGCGCCAGGGACTGATCTCGATCAAGCGCGAGCCGACGGTGACCGCCGGACGGAGCGACACCGACCAGGGCAAGATCGCGGCGACGTTCGTCATACCGGCCGGCTTCTCGGCCGCGATCGGCCACGGCCGCCCCGCAACGCTGCGCGTGATCGGCGATGTCGACTCGTCGATCGGGACGCAGGTGGCCCAGTCGATCGCCCAGTCCTTCGCGGACGAGACCGACACCGCGCGGATCGTGGCCGTGGCCACGGGGGCGCGGGTGCTGACTCCCCACGGCGTCGCCTCGCTGCCAACCCCGATCGCGATCGCCGACGTCTCCACTCGCAACCGGCAGCTTGATGCCGGCACCTTCTACGCCGCCGGGATGGCGGTGTTCTTCCTGTTCTTCACCGTTCAGTTCGGGATCTCGAGCATCCTGACCGAGCGGCGGGACGGCACGCTCGCGCGGATGCTCGTCGCGCCGATCCGCTCCAGCGCCGTGCTCACGGGCAAGCTGCTGACCAGCCTGGTGCTGGGCTCGCTGAGCATGGCCGTGCTGGCCGTGGCCACGCATTTCCTGATCGACGCCCACTGGGGCAATGTGGTCGGCGTGGCGATCCTGATCGTGACCGGCGTCCTGGCCGCCACCGCGGTGATGACGCTCGTGGCGACGCTCGCGAAGACGCCGGACCAGGCGCAGTCCTGGCAGGCCATGGTGGCGCTCGTCCTCGGCATGCTCGGCGGCGCGTTCTTCCCGGTCGCCCAGGCGGGCGGGTTGCTCGCCACCCTCAGTCTGGCTGCGCCACAGGCCTGGTTCATCCGCGGGATTGAGAACATGACCGGGGGAGCGGGGGCCGGCGCGGTGCTCGGACCGGCCCTCGCCATGCTCGCCTTCGCCGCGGTCACCGGCACGTTCGCACTGATGCGCGCCCGCCGGCTGGTGGCGCGATGAAAGCGCTCGCCATCGCCGCCACCGACCTCCGTCGGCTGTTGCGCTGGAGGGCGAACCTCTTCTTCCTCTTCGTCCTGCCGATGCTGATCATCCTGCTGCTCGGGGCGGTGTTCGGCAACGCTCAGACGGCTCGCATCGGCGTGCTCGACCGCGACGGTGGTCCCCTGGCCCGGCAGTTCACCCACGCGCTGGCCGCTCGTCCCTCCACCCGGCTCGTCCGCTACCGGACGGCGAGCGCGCTCCAGAAGGCGGTGGCGCACGGCGACGTCGACGCCGGGCTGCTGATCCCGGCCGACTACGACCTCCGCCTGCGCGGGGGCCAAACCGCGACGGCCGGCTTCTTCGCCCGTCCGAGCTCGATCGCCCAGCAACTGCGTCCCACTACCCAGTCGGTCGCCGCCGACCAGAGCATCGCCATCGCTGCGGCACAGGTGCTCCAGCGACAGGACAGGCTGTCGTTCACCGCGGCGCTCGCCCGAGCCCGAGCGGTGGCGGCCGCCACCCCCAGGGTCGCCGTCGCGCTCACCGCGTCCGACGGGGGTGTCTACAAGCCCGTCTCGGGACGCTTCCAGCACGGCGCGAGCACGGAGCTTGTGCTGTTCATCTTCCTGACCTCGATGACCGGAGCCGCGTTCGTGATCGAGACGCGCCGACTCGGCATCGCACGTCGCGTGCTCTCCACGCCGACCTCCGTGCCGGCGATCGTCGCCGGGCAGCTGCTGGGGCGCCTCGCGGTGGCGCTCGTGCAGGCGCTGATCATCGTGATCGGCTCGATGGTGTTCTTCGGCGTCACCTGGGGCGATCCGCTCGGCACCGGTGCGGTGATCCTGTCCTTCTGCCTCGTCGGCACCGGTGCGGCGATCCTGGTCGGCACCCTCTGCACGAGTGAGCAGCAGGCACAACCGATCGCCTTCCTGCTCGGTCTCGGGCTGGCCGCGCTGGGAGGCTCGATGGCACCGCTGGAGGTGTTCCCGTCGACGGCGCGCGCGATCGCGCACGTGACCCCGCATGCCTGGGCCAACGATGCGTTCTCCAAGCTGCTCGATCACGGTGGCGATCTGGCCACCGTCCTGCCGCAGGTGGGCGTGCTCCTCGCCTTCGCCGCCGCTGCCACGCTGATCGCGGTCTGGCAGCTGCGCCGGGTGCTCACCGCCGGATAGGAGTGCGGCGCCGGCTCTAGCCCGCGCCTCCGCTCGCCACGCCGAGCGGCACCAGGCCGGCCAGTGTCCGGCCCCACTCGCGGGCTCGCTCGAATTCGCCGGGGGCCAGCGGTCCTTCGGACTCCTCGACCAGGAAGCTCTCCCGGTCGACGATCTCGTAGCCGCGCTGGCGCATGCGGTTGGCGATCCCGCGCGAGGCCACCCCGGTGAGCCAGGGCGACCTGTCCAGCCGGGTGTCGAACGCGGCGGCTTTGGTCCCCTCGCCGTCGGGCAGCGCGGCCAGCCAGGCTCGGAGGCCGGGCTCTTGGGTGGCGCCGGGCTCGACCTGGCCGGCTCCATCCTCCTTCACCGCGTCCGCTCCCATCTGGCGGCTGCGGACGGTGGCCAGTCCGTGCATGTGCGTGGGACCGCCGACGACCACGAGGTCGATTCCCTCGGGCCGCTCCGGGGCCTCGTGCACGGCGGTCACGTCGGCGCCCCCGAGGCCTTCCGCGATGGCCTCGGCGATCGCCCGCGTGTTCCCGTATACCGACTCGTAAACCACCAGCGCGCTCATGCCCAGCTCCTTTCCGTGCGCGGAATTCGCGTGTGGCCGCGAAGCATGGGCCACGCGGACGGCCGCTTCATCGGGGGTTACCGGGCGTTTGGAGGGGCGAACTACGGACCGGCGCCGACTAGCCTGGCCCGCGGCGGCCCATGGCAGGCACGACGCTCTACACCATCGGACACTCGACGCGCAGCTGCGAGGAGCTGCTCGTGCTCATGCGCGACGTGGGCGTCGAGCTGCTGGTGGATGTCAGGGCGTTCCCGGGCTCGCGCCGGCATCCGCAGTTCAACCGGGACGCGCTGACCGGCTGGCTCCCGGCTGCGGGCATCGCGTACCGGCACATGCCCGAGCTCGGTGGCCGGCGCGTGCCGGTTCCCGGCTCGCCGAACGGCGGCTGGCACGACACCGCGTTCCAGGGCTACGCCGATCACATGCGCTCGCCCGAGTTCCAGCGCGCCCTGGCCGAGCTCGAGGCCGCCGGGCGCGACGCCGCGACCGCCGTCATGTGTGCCGAGGCGGTGTGGTGGCGCTGTCACCGCCGGCTGATCGCCGATGCGCTCCTCGTGCGCGGCTGGCGAGTCGAACACCTCGGCGTCGGCGACGGCCGGGCCGTCCACCAGCTGACCGAGTTCGCCGTCGTCGATCCGGATGGACTGCTCACCTACCCGCCCGCCCAAGGCACCCTCCCACATATGTGAACGTTAGCAATTCTGTGAATGATTGTGTACGCTTCCCATGTGGCCAGCGCCGATCTCCTCCTGCACCCGGTCCGGCTGCGGATCGTCAAGGCCTTCCTGGGCGACCGGGCGCTGACCACCAGCCAGCTCGCCACCGAGCTCGACGACGTTCCCGCGGGCAGCCTCTACCGCCACGTCGCGCTCCTGGTCAAGGCGGGCGTGCTGCAGGTGGTTGCCGAGCGGCGCGTCCGCGGCGCGGTCGAGCGCACGTACACGCTGCGGCTGTTCGCGGCGACGGTCAGCCCGGAGGAGGCGAAGCAGATGAGCGCCGACGAGCATGCCCAGGCGTTCATGGTCTACGTGGCGGGCATGCTGGCCGACGCCGACCGCTACCTCGCCTCCGGCCAGGTCGATCCCGCGCGTGACGGCGCCGACTACCGCGTCGGCGCGCTGTGGCTGACCGACGCCGAGTTCGCCGAGCTGCTGCGCGATCTCTCGATCGTCTTCCAGCCGCGGCTGGCCAACGCACCCGGCAAGGGGCGCAAGCGGCGGATGGTCTACACGGTGTTCCTCCCGGCGTCCGAGGCTGCCCCCGGCGCCGCCAGCGAAAGCAACCCGCGCTCCCGAGGGCGGCGCCGGGGGGTCGACTGATGCCGCGTGAGCCGGTCGAGGTCGCGCTCGCAGCGCTCGAGATGGCGCAGGCCGGCCGCTTCGCCGAGATCCGGGACCTGTTTGCGCCGCAGCTCCAGTCGCTCGTGACGCCGGAGGCGCTCGAGACCGGCTGGAAGGCGGAGCTCGACCGGCAGGGACAGGTGGTGTCGATCGGCGGTCCGGTGAGCGAGCCGGCGGCCGCCGGCATGATCGTGGTGAAGGTGCCGGTCGTCTGTCAGTCCGGCGGCTTCGCGTTGATCGCACCGGTCGCACCGGACGGCCGTCTCGCCGGGCTCCAGCTCGCACCCCTGGGCGCGGCGGCGCCGATCGCTCCGTGGGAGGCGCCCGGGTACGCCGATCCGAACACCTTCGACGAGCACGAGGTCGCCGTGGGCTCGGGGCCGCTGTCGGTGTCCGGAACCATGAGCGTGCCGCGCCGGCCGGCGGCCGTTCCCGCCGTCGTGCTCCTGCCCGGCTCGGGATCGCTCGACCGCGACGAGACGATCGGACGCAACAAGCCGCTCAAGGACGTCGCCTGGGGACTGGCCAGCCGGGGTGTCGCCGTGCTCCGGTTCGACAAGGTCACCTTCGCCCACGCGAGCGAGCTCGAGAACTCCACGCACTTCACGCTCGACGACGAGTACCTGCCGCACTCACTCGCGGCGGTCCACCTGCTTCAGGAGCATCCGGCGGTCGACCCGGCCCGGGTGTTCGTGCTCGGCCACAGCCTGGGGGGCACCGTCGCTCCTCGGGTCGTCGCGGCCGATCCGACGATCGCCGGAATCGTCGCGCTGGCCGGTGGGGTGCAGCCGCTGCACTGGACGATCGTCCGCCAGTACCGCTACATCGCCGCGTTGCGTCCCGAGACCGAGGCCGCCTCGCGACCGCTGATCGAGACCCTCACCGAGAAGGCACGACTGGTAGACAGCTCCGAGCTCACGCCCTCCACGCCGCCCGACCGCCTCCCGCTCGGTGCGCCGGCCTCGTACTGGTTGGATCTGCGTGGCTACGACGCGGCGAAGCTCGCCGCCACGCTCGGGAAGCCGATGCTGATCCTCCAGGGCGCGCGCGACTACCAGGTCACGGTCGAAGACGATCTCGCACGCTGGAAAGCGGCACTGGATGGTCGCGCCGGGGTGACGATCCGGGTCTACCCGGACCTCAACCACCTGTTCGCTCCGGGCAGCGGCCCGTCGAGCCCGGCCGAGTACGAGCCCGCCCAGCACGTCGACCCGCGCGTGATCGAGGACATCGCGGCCTGGCTGGCCGGCGGCGATTGACTGCGGCAGGCGTCGCTCCGCGTCGCGCCGACCCCTGAGACCTGCGCGCTGTCAGGCGAACGGGCCGCTGGGCAGGAACGGCCGGAGCGAGCCCGGAGTCCCGCGCACGCACAGGGCGCCGTAGGCGGCGAGCTCGAGGCGCGCGGCCACCAGCACGTCGACCGCCCACCGCTGCGCGCCAGTGATCCACCGAATGTGCGTCGGCCCCTCGGCTACAGCCAGCGCGTGCCAGAGCAACGCGCTCGCCGCCTCATCGTCGCGCGCCACGAGCTCGAGCATCGCGCCGTCCTCCCCGACGACTGCGAAGCCGCGATCGGCCAGGCGCAGGAGTCGCGCCCCGCGCTTGAGCGCCCAGCGCAACTCACCGGTGTACGGCGCCCCGCGGATCGCCCGGGTCAGCGCGGCGAGCGACTCGAGGTCCTCGCCAAGGTCATGCTCCCGTATCGCGGAGTGACCGCGGGGGAGCGCACGGCGGTCGACCAGACCATCGGCTCGGAGCGTCGGGTGAAGCGCGAATCCGCGGCTCGCGTACAGGCGCAGAGCACGCGGGTCATTCGAGCTGACGATCAGGCCGGCGTCCGCCGAGGGCGCGTAGGCGAGCGCGTGGTCGAACACAGCGCGTCCGGCGCCGGCGCTCTGGATGCCCGGTTGGATGGCCAATAGCGACAGGACCCAGAGCCGCTCGCGCACGATCGCTTCCGCGACCCCGACGATGCGCCCATCCAGCTCCGCGACGAACGCGCCCTCGGGATCGGTCTCGAGGGGAAAGGCGATCCGCTCCCGCCAGCGGCGTGCAGCGTATTCGTCGGCGATCTCGCGCGAGAACGCGGCCGCGGCGAGCTCGGCCACGTCCGCCACATCGGCGGCCACCATCGGCCGGACGGACGGCGCCTTCACCTTCGCGAGCTTATCGTGGGCTCGCCGCGCGGCCGCGGCGTCAGGTCACGCCGAGACGGCGAGCGGGGTCGGCTTGCGCGTGCTCTCGCCTCCGAGCGCCACCGTCGCCTTGGCCGTGACCAGGTGATAGAGGATCAGCAACTGCACGAGCGCGAGTGACTCCGAGCGGTGCAATTCGGTGCCGATCGTGAACTCACCGAGCCGGCGGGCACGCAGGTGCGTGGCGAAGTGCATGCGCGCCCAGATCGCCTCCTCGACGGCCATTGCGTGATCAGGATCCATCCGGCCGGGGATCCGCAGCACGCTCACAGCGTCCCGCTCGACCAGCGTCAACCCGTCCGGTTTGGCGTTGATGAACGGAGTCAGATCTGGATGGGGCAACCCCTCGCACAGGGTGAGCTCGGCCTGGAGGTGGGTCTGATCCTCGTCTGGCTCGCCGTCGGATGCGGTGAACGACACGAGCATGTCGGCGTAGCGCCGCTGCGGGCGGATGTACGCCTCGGAGTCGGCCTCGCGACGGTCGAGTTCGGCGAGCACCTCGTCGGTCGTGTAGCCGCGGCGCGAACAGTCGCGCCGGACCTTCCACCGGCGCCGGAGCTCCTCGGGCGGGTTGAGAAACACCCGCACGTCGTAGACGTCGCGCATCTCCGGCAGGTAGTAGCCGAGCAGCCCTTCGATGATCGTGAAGCGCTCGGGTTGGACGTGGACGGGCGGTCCGAAGGTGCCGTCCTTGTGGCGGTAGACGGGTTTGAGGATCGGCTCGCCGCGCCGCAGGTGGGCGAGGTGCTGGGCGATGATGTCGATGTAGTTGCAGTCGGGGTGCAGCGGCGTGATCCCCATCTCCGCCCGCTGCTTGCGGTCGTAGCGGTGGTAGTCGTCGGTGCAGATGTGGGCGACGTGCTCCTCGCCGAGGACGCGGACGAGGCCGCGGGTGAGCGTCGTCTTGCCCGCCGCCGAGTCGCCGACCACGCCGAGGATCACCGGGCGCGCCGTGCGCCAGTGGTTTGCCGTTGCCTGCGCGCTCATGCCGCGTCTCGCTCGGGCTCGATGCGTCGGTCGTCGTCGAACACGCTGCTCTTCAGGATGTCACCCGCTTCGATCTGGCTCAGCATCTCGATCGTCGGCTCGGAGCCACCGCGAACCATCTCGTAGACGCGGTTGGCGTGTCGCAGGCGCGCGCGTTCGATCCCGTTGCGCACGCTCCGGGCGTGCGCGAACCGCGGGCGGCGCATGCGCCGGACGATGTACTCGTGGAAGGCTGCCTCGGCGGTCTGGCGAGAACGTGTAGCTCCCGGCCGAGAGCATCAGCCGGCCGATCTGCAGGAGCTCCTCGGGGGAGTAATCGGGGAAGTCGATGTGGTGCGCCACGCGGGAGGACATGCCCGGGTTCAGCCGGAAGAACTCCTCCATGCGGTCCTTGTAGCCGGCCAGGATCACGACCAGGCGCTCGCGCTCGTTCTCCATCACCTGCAGAAGTATCTCGATCGCCTCCACGCCGTAGTCGCGTTCGTTCTCGGGCCGGTAGAGGTAGTAGGCCTCGTCGATGAACAGCAAGCCGCCGTAGGCACGCTTCAGCACCTCCTTGGTCTTGGGTGCGGTGTGGCCCACGTACTGGCCGACCAGGTCGTCGCGGGTGACCGCCACAACGTGGTTGCGCTCGATGTAGCCCAGGCGATGGAGGATGTCGGCCATCCGCATGGCGACCGTCGTCTTGCCCGTCCCGGGGTTGCCGGTGAAGCACATGTGCAGCGTCGGCCGGGCCGCCGCGAGCCCGGCCCGCCGGCGCAGCTGGTCGATCACGAGCAGGGCGGAGATCTCCCGGATCCGGGTCTTGACCGGGCGCAGCGCCACCAGTTCCCGGTCGAGCTCGTCGAGCACGGACTCGATGTTCGCCTCGCGCACCACCGCCGCGATGTCCTGCGAGGCCGGGGCCGATGCGCTCATGGCGCGGAGCCGTTCAGATAGCGGCTGCCCACCGGCTTGTCGGCCGCGTACGGATAGGACCGGTAGCGCTGCACGCGGTCGTGGGCCTCGGTCCGCTCCAGGCGAAATCCCGGCTCATGGGCGGGGCGGTGCACGATGAAGCTGAGCGCCGTGGTCTGCCGTCCGTATGACGCGTCATAGGCGATCACCTTGATGTAGTGGTGCGGGTGTGCCTCACGGCAGGCGCGCACGTCACGCATTACGAGCGCCACGTCTTCGACCGGCAGGTCGAACAGCGGCAGACCCCACATCTCCCAGTACGGGTTGCGCGGATGGGGATCGTCGGTGTATTCGATCGCGATCGCCCAGCCGTGCTCGAGCGCGTAGCGAACCTGAGCGGCGATCTGCTCGTCGGTGAGGTCGGGAAGGAACGAGAACGTTCCCTGCGTGATGCGCATGGTGGCTGCCTCCTGCTCAGGCCGGCGTCGGCGTGAGGACGTAGTCAGGCGTGTCGGTGGACTGGAAGTCGAACGTGACGTCCTTCCAGACCTGGAGCGCGGCGTTCAGCTCGGGGCATCCCTTCGCCGCCTTCTCGAGGATGTCGGGACCTTCCTGGAAGTAGTCGCGGCCTTCGTTCCGCGCCTGGATGATCGCTTCCACGGCGACCCGGTTGGCGGTGGCGCCGGCCGCGATCCCCATCGGATGCCCGATCGTCCCGCCCCCGAACTGGAGGACGACGTCCTCGCCCAGGTAGCGCAGCAGCTGATGCATCTGACCGGCGTGGATGCCGCCCGAGGCCACCGGCATCACGGCCGGCAGCGACGCCCAGTCCTGGTCGAAGAAGATGCCGTTCTGCAGGTTCTCGGGCACGTGATCGAGGCGCAGCGTGTCGTAGTAGCCGGCGATCATCGACGGGTCGCCTTCGAGCTTGCCCACCACGGTGCCGGCGTGGAGATGGTCGACGCCGAGCAGCCGGCACCATTTGGCGATCACCCGGAACGACACGCCGTGGGTCTTCTGGCGCGTGTACGTCCCGTGACCGGCGCGGTGGAGGTGCAGCAGCATGCCGTTGCGCCGCGCCCACCTCGACATCGACTGCATCGCGGTGTAGCCGACGGTCAGGTCCATCATGATGATGATGCTGCCGATCTCCTTGGCGAACTCGGCACGCTCGTACATGTCCTCCATGGTCGCCGCGGTGACGTTCATGTAGTGACCCTTGATCTCACCGGTGGCGGCCGAGGCGTGATTGACGCCCTCGATGGCATACAGGTAGCGGTCGCGCCAGCGCATGAACGGCTGGGAGTTGATGTTCTCGTCGTCCTTGGTGAAGTCGAGCCCCCCGCGCAGCGCCTCGTACACCACGCGTCCGTAGTTCTTGGCCGACAGTCCGAGCTTGGGCTTGACGGTGGCCCCGAGCAGCGGCCGTCCGAACTTGTCCAGGTACTCGCGCTCCATCACGATGCCGTGCGGCGGGCCCTGGAACGTCTTCACATACTGCGTCGGGATTCGCAGGTCCTCGAGCCGCAGCGCCTTGAGCGCCTTGAACCCGAACACGTTGCCGATGATCGAGCTCGTCATGTTGGCGATCGAGCCTTCCTCGAACAGGTCGAGGTCGTAGGCGATCTTCGCGATGTACTCGCCTTCGCGCCCGGGTACGGGCGTCACGTCGTAGGCCTTGGCCTGGTACTGCTCGTGCGCGGTCAGCCTGTCGGTCCACACCACCGTCCACGTCGCGGTCGACGATTCGCCCGCCACCGCGGCGGCGGCCTCGACGGCGTCGACGCCCGGCTGCGGCGTGATCCGGAAGGCGGCCAGGATGTCGGTGTCCTTCGGGACGTAGTCCGGGTTGAAGTAGCCCATCTCGGCGTACGGCGTCACGCCGGACGCCCAGCGGCCCTTCTTGTTGTCGGTGGTCGTTGCTGCGGTGCCAAGCGCCATCGCCGGAGCCTTTCGATCGGGGCCTCGGCGGCGAGGGTACGGTGGCCAAGTCATAGAGATCAAGTTCTAATTCACCGTAGTTGTATAGGTAAACATATATAGGCGGGTGGTCCGCAACGCGCCTACTGCCACGGCCACCGCGCCCCGGGATACCACCGGCCCCCGGGACCCACCGGCCCCCGGGACCCCACTGCTCCCTGAGGACCCACCCGCCACCAACTCCGATGCACCTCTTTCCGGTAGCGACTAACCTGCCACTCGCCGTCCGGCCGACGATGAATGGCGATTCACTCGCGCATGGCGCGAGCTTCCTGCCACTCGACCGCAGACGCGCGCCGAGTGGCAGGTTCGTCGGCCTGGGCGGGCTGATGCGGACGCGCTCGACCCGCGGCCGCGCGTCAGCTGTGCGTCGGCGCTTGCCCCTGCGCCCGGGCGAACTCCGCGAACGCTGCGGTCGGGGCGCGAACGGGTCCGACGCGCGAGTGCAGCACGAACCACGGCCGCGGCGCCGGGCCGTCGGCGAGCGTGATCTCGGCCAGCCAGCCCGAGCGCAGCTCATCCTCGACCGCGGCGCGCGACAGCAGGGACACGCCGAGGCCGGCCCGGACGGCCTGCTTGATCGCGCCGTTCGACCCGACCGTGAGCGTCCTCGGGGTCAGGCCGAGACCGTCGAGGTACTGCTCGCCCAGAGAGCGCGTCCCCGACCCGGGCTCGCGCAGCAGCCAAACGCGGTGGGCGAGGTCCGTCGCCTCCAGCGGCCCGGCCGCCGCCGCGGGGTCGTCGGGGCTCGTGATGCAGACGATCTCGTTCTGGAGCAGCGGCTCCGCCACCAGGCGCTCATCGGCGGGTGGCCTCCCGGAGATCGCCACGTCGGCCAGATGGCTCAGCACCCGCTCGAACACGTAGTCGCGGTTGCCCACGTCGAGCGTCAGCTCGATGTCGGGATGCAGCGCGGCAAACGCCTGCATCAGGGGCGGTACGAACGATTCGGCCGCGGTGGTCACCGCGGCGATCCGCAGACGCCGAGCCGCCATCTCAGCCGCCTCTCGTGCCGCATGGCGACCCTCCTCGAGCAGCCCGACGATGTCCGCCGCGTACGGCCTGAATGCCGCGCCGGCCTCGGTGAGGCGGATGCCCCGGCCGGCGCGCTCGAACAGCTCGCACCCGAGCTCGCGACCGAGCGCGGCAACCGCAGAGGAGACCGACGGCTGCGTCACCACGAGCTCGTCCGCGGCGGCGGTGACCGAGCCGCCGCGCACCACGGCGAGGAACGCCGTGAGTTGGGTGACAGTTATAGCCAAGAGTCTAAGAATAACCGAGGAGACATTGAAGATCAGGTGAGCTTCGCCGGCACCGCCGCGCTCGGCCACCCCAGGGGATAGACCGCCAGGGCATAGACCGCCGGCATAGACCGCCGGCATAGACCGCCGGCTATGCGAACACGAGCAATCCGGATGGTTCGCCGCGCCGCTCGCTGCCACGATGCTAGTAACAATCGATACGAGAGGCGTGACACCCATGGAACCCACCCGCGTGCTGCTTGTCGCCAACCGAACCGCCGCCGATGCGCCGCTTCTGGACGCGGTCCGGCGACGCGCCGCGCGCGGGCCCGCCACGTTTCACCTGGTCGTGCCGGCGAATCCCTCCGGCCTCCATCGCGTTGTCGACCCCGAGGATGCGGGCCAGGAGGTGGCCCGGGAGCGGCTGACCAAGGCGCTCCCGCTGCTCACCGAGGCGGCCGGCCACGTGGTCACCGGTCATGTGGGCGACCCCAACCCGGTGTGCGCCGTGCACGACGCGCTCAACCTGCGCGGCTTCGACGAGATCATCATCTCCACCCTGCCGTGGCGGGTCTCTCAGTGGCTGCGCGTCGACCTGCCACGGAAGATCGCCGCGCTGGGCGTCCCGGTGCTGCACGTGCAGCAGTCGCCGATCGCGCCGCCGACGCGCGCCCCCGACTCCGCGGCCCGAGCAGAGCTTGGCGTCCAGCCCCGAGCGGCCGACGACCCGCTGCTCGTCTGACGGTGGTTAGGATCTCCACCCGAACCAAGCGGGTCCCTGTCCACTGCCGGGAGCGAGGAGAGCATGGCCGACTACAACCCCTACGAGCAACTGCCCAAGGTGGCGTCGTTCGAGCTCACCAGCGAGGACGTCCGCGACGGTGAGGAGCTCCAGCAACCGCAACTGAGCGGCTTGTTCGGCGCCGGCGGTGAGGACATATCGCCGCAGCTCGCCTGGAGCGGCTTCCCGGAGGGTACCCGGAGCTTCGCGGTGACCTGTTACGACCCCGAGGCGCCGACCGCCAGCGGTTTCTGGCACTGGGCCGTCGTCGACATTCCGGTGAACGTCACCGAGCTGGCGCGCGGTGCCGGTGACGAGCAGGGGAGCGGTCTCCCGTCAGGGGCGTTCCAGTTAGGCAACGACGCCGGAGTGACGCAGTACGTCGGTGCCGCCCCACCACCTGGACATGGACGCCATCACTACTACTTCGTCGTCCACGCTGTCGACGTCGAGTCGCTGGGCATCGACAAGAACGCCACGCCCGCGTTCCTCGGCTTCAACCTGTTCTCCCACACGCTCGGCCGCGCCATGATCGTCGCGTGGTACGCGGCGCCAGACGGCAGCTAGCGGCGCGCACCGCTCCGCCTCAGGCCAAGTCACCGGCGGATCGCTCGACGACGGCTTCGAGCCGCCTGCGGACCTCGGCGGCCGTGGCGGCGAGCTCGTCGTTGCCGACGATCGAGAGCATCCGCTCGGCGTCGACGGCCGCGATGTGCGTCTGGCCCTGCTCCTGGTAGACGACCAGGTTGCACGGGAGCAGCACGCCGAGCTCCGGCTCGGCTTCGAGCGCCCGGTGCGCCAGGGGTGGATTGCAGGCGCCGAGGATCAGGTAGGGCTCGCGCTCGACGCCGAGCTTCTGCTCGAGTGTGGCCTGCACGTCGATCTCGCACAGGACCCCGAATCCCTCGCGGGCGAGTTCCTCGCGCACTCGCGCGACGGCGTCGGCGAACGGCAGTTCGGTGGGGGCGGTCAGTGTGTAGCTGCTGCCAACTCGCGGCATGCTTCCTCCAGTTCCTTTTGCTTTGCCATGGCCGCCTTCGCGCGCTGCTGTTCAGCGTCGGGCGGCTCGTCGAAGTGCTCCTCGAGATAGGCGAGGATCGGCTCCTCGCCGATGATCACCTCATCGCCGGCGACGAGGATCGGGATCGTCCGGTCCCCGGTGGCCTGCTCGAGTCGCCCTCGGTCATCGCGCTTCACCGGTACCTGATGGGCGGTGTAGGTGAGGCCGAGCTCGGTCAGCCGCTGGCGTACGCGATGGGAGGCGGGGCACCACTCGGTCTGCCACAGATCGAGCGTGGGTGACATGTTCATACCTCCTGGCTCATGCGTGTCCAAAGGTGACGTCGGGGAGCAGCCGGTGCGCCCAGCCGGGCAGATACCAGGCCCACCGCCCCATCAGGCGCAGCAGGACCGGCAACAGCAGAAGGCGAATCAGCGCCGCGTCGAGCAGGACGGCGACGCCGAGGATGATCCCCATCTCCTTCGGCGGGAGCGGTCCCGACAGTGCGAAGGTGAGGAACACCGCGACCATCACCGCGCCCGCGGCGAAGATCACCCGGCCCGAATGGGCGACGCCCCCGACCATCGCAGCGCGCGCGTCGTGGCTGCGGTCCCAGTGCTCCTTGGCGCTCGAGAGCAGGAACACGGTGTAGTCCATCGAGATCGCAAAGATCATCGCGAAGAAGAACACCGGTCCCCACGCATCCAGGAAGCCCTGGGACTGGAAGCCGAGCAGCGAGTGCAGCGCGCCGTCCTGGAAGATCCACTTGGCCACGCCGAAGGCGGCTCCGGTGGCGAGCAGGTTGGTGAGCACGCCGGCCGCGGCGATCAGCGGCGCCTGGAGCGCAACCAGGAGGAGCACGAAGCCCAGGCCCATCACCACGCCGATCACCAACGGCGTCTTCGCCGACAGCGCGGCCTGCAGGTCGTGGTTCTCTGCCACCGCTCCGCCGATCAGCGAGCCAGGCGGAAGCTCCGCGCGTAGCCGGTCGATGGTGCGCCCGACCGCCGGGCTGGACGGATCCTGCCTTGGGATCGCGGTGATCAGCGCGTGGCCATTGCTGTTCTGCGTGGGCATCAGCGCTGCGATGCCCGGATCGCGGCTGGTGATCTGCGCGGCGGCGGCTGCCTGACCGACGGGGATGACGATCTGGAGCGGACCCGTGGCTCCGGGGCCGAATGCCGCCTGCACCTGCTGATATCCGACCCGGGACGAGTCGGCCGACGGCACGACCTTGATCGACGGCATCGACGTCTTCAGCTGCGTGATTGGGAGTGCGAGCCCGACGAGGATCGCCAGCGCGACCAATCCATAGCGGATCGGCTGGCGCCACAGCCGCTCGCCCCAGGCCTGAAAGCGCGCGGAGTGGTGCTCACCCGAACGGGCCCACGGAAGCGCGAGCTTGTCGACCTTCGGCCCCAGGCGCGCGAGCAGCGTCGGCAGCAGCGTGAGCGTCGCGGCGAGCACGAAGATCACCGCGAGCATGATCCCGAGGCTCATCGAGCGGAAGGCAGGGCTCGGGACGAGCATCACCGCGCTCAGCGAGATCAGCACCGTGACGCCGCTGAACAGGACCGCCTTGCCGGCGGTGTCCATCGTCACCGCGGTCGCATCGACCGCGGACAGCCCGTGGCCGAAGAACGCGCCACGGAAGCGGTGGACGATGAACAGCGCGTAGTCGATGCCGAGCGCCAGCGCGAACATCAGCGCGAAGTTCATCGCCCAGATCGAGATCGGCATCACCAACGTGCCCAGGTACAGCAGACCCGCTGCGCAGGCCAGGCCGACCATCGTGAGCAGCAACGGCAGCCCGGCGGCGACCAGCGATCCGAACGCGAGCAGCAGGATCCCCAGCGTCACCGGCCAGGAGATCACCTCGGACTTCATCATCGCCGCGCGGTTGGCGGCGTTGAAGTCGGACCACATACCCGCGGCGCCCGTGAGGCGAACGGTCACCCCGGCGCTGGACACGCGCGCAAGCTTGTTCTTGAGCTGGTCGGCGGCTGCGACCATTCCGTTCGAGCTTCGCCCGGCGCCGGCCTGCACGATCGCCGTGTGCCCGTCGCGCGAGATAGACACCCCTGCCGACGGCGGCACGACGCCTCGAACCGCCGGGTTGGCGCGGAGCGTGCGCTCGACCGAGGCGATCACACGCTGATATGCCGGATCGCTCACCGTGCGCGCGGGTGAGTAGAGGACGGTCATCAGGCCATAGCTGGACAGGCCACGGAAGTCGCGGTTGATCAGCTGCCGGGCCTGCACCGACTGAGAGCCGCTCGTCTCCCAGCCGGCTCCCGACAGCGCGGTCTCGACGCGCGGCGCGAAGAACCCGAGCACCAGCGCGAGGACCACCCACCCAACCAGCACGACCTTGAAATGCGTGGCGGTGTAGCGGCCGAGACGGCCGATCGGGCCGACCTTCGCCGCGTGCGGGTAGTCGCCGCGCAGATCCCCATCGCCGAGCCTGCGCGGCTGCTCGATGATTGCCATCAGGCAGCCGCCCTCGCCGGCGCGGCCGCGAGCCGGTCCAGCGCCTCGACAAGCTGCGTCTCCTCGCTGAGGTGTGTGATGTTCGTGTCCATGTTCGATACCTTGCTACTGCACAACTGTGGAGTGGTAGATATGGGAACGAGCGTAGCGCGGTCTCTACAGATTGTCAACTCCACAACGGTACGGTTGTGCTATGCTCCGGAGCATGGCTAAGCGCGACCCCGTTCCCCACCCCCTGCCTGAGCCGCTGATCGAACTCGTGGCCCAGCGGTTCCGTGTGCTCGGCGAGCCGATGCGGATCAAGCTCCTGGACCGGCTCCGGGAGGGTGAGGCCACGGTCGGCGAGCTCCGCGATGCGCTGGGCGCCTCACAACAGAACGTCTCCAAGCACCTCGGGATCCTCCACGCCGCCGGCATGGTCAGCCGCACCAAGCACGGAACCCAGGCCGTGTACGCGATCAGCGACCTCAGCGTGTTCGAGCTGTGCGATCAGGTCTGCGGTGGCGTGCGCCGGCAGTTGCGCGACCTCGAGGCGATCCTGCAGCCGGCCTGACTCGAGGCCCCGGGCGGGCTCAGCCGGCCAGCAGGCCGCCGTCGACGGCCAGGCTAGTTCCGGTGATGTAGGCGGAGGCTTCGCTCGCCAGGAAAACCGCGGCCGCGGCCAGCTCTTCGGCCTCGCCGGGCCGGCCGGCGAGGATGCGGGGCGTCTGCGATTCGATGTACCCCTCCGGGTACTGGTCGGACATCTCGGTGGGGAAGAACCCGGGCACCAGCGCGTTGACCCGGATGCCCTTGCGGCTCGTCCACTGCTGGGCCAGGTCCCGCGTGAGGCCGATCAGCCCCGCCTTGCTCGCCGAGTAGGCCGCCTGCGGCAAACCCATCGTGGTGAAGGCGAGCACGCTCGAGACATTGACGATCGAGCTTCCGGCGGGCATGACCCTGCCGCACGCCTGCGCCATCCAGTAGCAGCCGTTCAGGTTGACGTCGATCACGGATCGGAACTCGTCCGGTGTCTCCTTGAGAGCGGATCGCGCGGTCCCCACGCCGGCGTTGTTGACCAGGATGTCGACCTTGCCGAAGGTGCCGATGGTCTCCTCGACCAGCCGGTCGCAGTCCTCGGGCACCGACACGTCGGTTCGCACCGCGATGGCGCGCCGGCCGGCCGCATGCACGAGCTCCTGCGTCGACGCGAGTCGCTCGGCGCGCCGCGCGCCGAGGGCGACGTCCGCGCCCGCTTCGGCCAGTCCCTGGGCGAACGCCACGCCGAGACCCGACGACGCGCCGGTCACGATCGCGGTTCGCCCGTCCAATCGGAATCTGTCGAGAATCGTCATGACCTCACCCTTTGCCGCTAGTGAACGGTAATCAGCCGATCGGGCCGCACTTCACACAGTGTGCCCTCCAGCTCCTCGGGAGCACCTGGACGACGAGCTTGCGGCCACAGCGGGTGCAGAAGCGCGGTGGATCGGTGGCGCCCCGGCGAGCGCGACAGGCGGAGTGGTCCCCGTCCTGCACCGGCCTTCCGCACCCGTCGCAGTGGCTCACAACGTGTTCGAGAGCTCCTTGACCGGCATCTTCAGCTCGGCGAGCAGATCGAGGTCCTCTTCGGGCGAGCGGCCGAGCGTGGTGAGGTAGTTGCCGACGATCAGCGCGTTGATCCCACCGAGGACCCCCTGCCGGGTGCCGAGATCCCCGAGCGCGAGCTCCCGGCCGCCCGCGAATCGGAGCACGGTTCTGGGCAGCGCGAGGCGGAACGCGGCGATCGCCCGCAGAGCATCCATCGTGCTCGGCGACTCGAGCTCTCCGAACGGCGTGCCCGGCCTGGGATCGAGGAAGTTCAGCGGAACCTCGTCGGGTTCGAGCTCGGCCAGCTGCGCGGCGAACTCGGCGCGCTGCTCGAGCGACTCGCCCATCCCGACGATTCCGCCGCAGCACACCTCCATGCCCATCTCGCGCACCAGCTCGAGCGTCTCGAAGCGCTCCTCCCAGGTGTGCGTCGTCACGACCTCGGGGAAGTGAGACCGGGCCGTCTCCAGGTTGTGGTTGTAGCGGTGCACGCCGAGATCGCGAAGCTCCTCGGCCTGCTCGCGGGTGAGGATCCCGAGCGAGCAGGCGACGTTGATCTCGACCGCCTCCTTGATGGCCGCCACGCCCTCGCGAACCTGCGCCATCAACCGGGCGTCGGGACCGCGCACCGCCGCCACCAGGCAGAACTCGGTCGCGCCGGTCGCCGCCGTCTCGCGGGCGGCCTGCACGAGCGACGGGATGTCGAGCCGGGCGGCCCGGACCGGGGTGTCGAACCGGCCCGACTGCGAACAGAAGTGACAGTCCTCGGGGCACCCTCCGGTCTTGACCGACACGATCCCCTCGACCTCGACCTCGGGGCCGCACCACCGCATCCGCACCTGGTGGGCGAGCTCGAGCGCATCGGGCACGCGTTCGTCGCTCAACCGCAGCACGGCCAGGATCTGCTCCTGGCCCAACCCGATGCCGCGCTCGAGCACCTGTCTGCGGGCGACGTCGAGGATGTCGTCGGTCATGCCTGTACCTCCGGTGCTCGACCCGAGTGAGTGGGTCGCGGAGCATAGCTTCTCGGTCAGGCGCGACGCCGGGCGAGGCGCAGCCCGCCGCGTTGGCGCTCTCCTTCGCTGAGCGACGCCATCGCCGGCACCATCTCGCTCGTCACCAGCCCGGCCTCGTCGGTCAGCTCGTCGACGATCCCGAACGACTCCGCGATGCCCTCGGGGGTGTCGACGATGATCGTCACCACCGGCACGTGACGGCGCAACTGCAGCAGGCGATCGCCGTGCGCTGGGTGATCCCCGTGGAAGCCCCAGACCCCGCGCAGGCACGTCGCGCCGCTCGCCCCGCTCTCGCGCAAGCGGCGAACGAGCGCCACATGCAGTGGAGTCCGGCCATGGCGGGCCTGCTCGGACGAGTAGACCATCAGCTTCTGCCACGTGGCCAGACCCTGCTCGTCACTCGTGGGGATCGGCGTAGGCGGCGAGAGCAGCTGGCCATCCCGCTTGCACACGCGCACGCGCTCCAGCGTGAGCAGCGGACGCTCCAGCAGGCCGCCGAGCGCCGGCAGGACGCGGGCGATCCGGTCCCCGGCGCCCACCGCGATGATCATCATCGGCACCTCGGCGTTGCGACCGAAGAAACGCGCGCGACGGCGCACTCCGTGGGCTGTCCCGTCCACCCCGAGCAGGGCCGTCGCGCCGGCGATGCCGCGGCGGTGCAGCAGGTCGCAGATCGCGACGAACGCGGGAGCGCCCGCGACCTGCTCCTGGCGGCCGACGTAGATGGTCAGCTTGGTCGCCTCGTGCAGCTCCTCCGGCAGCGCTATCGCTTCGAACTCGCCGGTCAGCATTCTGGCCCGCTCGAGCGTGATGAGACCGTGACGCTTGACGTGAGTCACTTCATCGAGGAGGTTCTCGATCCGGCTGCGCGTATCGACGGCTACCGACACCAGGGGGAGATCCTCCGACAAGGTGAGCAGGCGGTCGGTGCGCAGATGGTGCTTGAGGCCAAAGCCTTCGGCGCCGCGCAACATGACGCTCACCTCGATCCCCTCACGTCCGTACAGATCGAGCAGCGCATCGGCGACGAACTGGTCATCGGTTCGGTGGCGCTCGCCGAAGTATGTGGTGAGCTTCAGACAGTCGTTGTTCACAGGTGAGCTCCACTGAATGTTCACAGGTGAGCTCCGATGAAGCGACCCAGCGCCGCCGCGCCGAGCCCGACGCCCAGGCTGAGCAGCACGTTCCCGCCCGCCACGACCAGCTCGCCGTCCTCGACCAGCCGCTGACTCTCGAGCATCCAGGTGGAAAACGTGGTGTAGGAGCCGATCGTGGCCGTGCCGGCCAGCACGAGCCGATCCCCGCCGAGCCCCAGGCCCACCAGCAGTCCGAGAACCGCCGCGCCGCTCATGTTCACCACGAACGTGCCGAGCGGGAAATCCCGGCTGACGCGATCCGCGACCCAGCCGTCGACGAAAAACCGAAGCAGCGCGCCCAACCCGCCGAGCAATCCGATCGCGATCCAGACCGGCACGGTCATACGACCGTCCTGGCTCGGCGCACGAACGAGGTGGCCAGGTGAACGCTGACATAACCGGCGACGATGCTCGATGCGGCGTAGGCCACGGCGAGCCCGTAGCGATGCGCGTCGAGCATGGTCAGCAGCTCGACCTGCATGGTCGAGAACGTCGTGAAGGCTCCGCAGAATCCGGTGCCGAGCAGCGGGCGCCGGTACGCCGACAGCGGTAGGCGCTCCTGCAGGCGCGTCGCGAAGTAGCCGAGCAGGAACGTGCCGAGGATGTTCTCGGCAAACGTCACCCACGGCCAGCCGGGAGCCGCACCGGCGTGCGTTTGCAGCAGCGCCACCCGAAGCAGCGCGCCGACCGCGCCGCCGGCAAAGATCGCCCCCAACTCGCGACCGTCCCTGATCACGTCTTCACGTGCATGGCTCTCCAGCATGCCTTGGCTCCGTGGCAGCGCTCCAGCGCTCTCAGCTCGTCATGCAATCGGGAGAGCTGTCGCGAGGTCAGGCGGTCGGCCACGTTGTGCAGTTCGAACGGGTCGGAGCGGAGGTCGTAGAACTCACGCTCTCCGTCGGCGTCCTCGACGTACAGGAACGTGTCGGTCCGCATCGCCTCGTAGGTGGTGGGGCTGCCGCTGGCCGGCTGCTGATAATCCGGATCGCGGACCGAGAGCGCCGGTCCTTGGTGCTCGATCAGCACCGCACTGCGCCAATCCGTGCGCGGCTTCCCCTCGAGCACCGGCAGGAGGCTGTGTCCGTCGTCGGCGAGCCGCGATCCGCCGATCGCCGCGAAGGTCTTGGCCAGGTCCACGTTCTCGGCCATCAGCGGCGTGCGCGAATGCTGCGGGACCCCAGGCCCGGTGACCACGAGCGGGACCCGAATATCGGTGTCGAACGCGGTGAGCTTGCCGGGCATCAGCCCGTACTCGCCGGTGTGCAGGCCGTTGTCCGAGCTGAACACGAGGTAGGTGCTCCCGGCCAGCCCGTCGGCGCTCAGCGTCTCCTCGATCTGCCCGATCATGCGATCGACCGCCTGTACCGATCGGACCCTGCGGAGGAACGCCCAGTCGATCCGCGCCAGCTGCTTGCGGGTCAACCGCCGGTGGGAGGCGAGCCACTGCGGCGCGTGGGTGGGGAGGACGTTGAAGCTCGGTGGCCTGGGTGCCCGCACCCCGCGGAAATCGTGGCGATCAGCCGGCGCGGGCGTGTACGGGTAGTGCGGCGCGAACGTGGCCAGCTCGAGGAAGAACGGCTGGTGACTCTGGGCCGCGGCGTCTACGAACGCGACTCCCTTTCGGGCGAGCACGCCGGTCAGGTAGTCGTCGGGCTGGTGGCCGTAGCGCCGCAGGACACCGTCCTCGTTCAGCGTGTAGTTGAACTCGGGGTAGCCCCAGCCCGCGACGTCCCACTCGTTCCAGCCGGGGGGAACGTAGGTGGCCGGAACGTCGGTGGCGGCGCCGTCCGCCACGTGTCCGGCGGCCTGCGCATACCCGTTCAGGTACTTCCCCATCATCGCGGTGCGGTAGCCGGCGCGCCGCAGGGCGACGGCGAACGTGTGCCGCTCCTCGCGTCTTCGGTAGAAGGCGTCGAATCCGCCCTCGGATCCAAAGTTGCCGTAGATGTGCGTGTCGTGGGGGAAGTTGCCGGTGAAGATCGAGGCGCGGGAGGGGCAGCACAGCGAGTCCGAGACGAAGTAGTTGCTGAACGTGAGGCCGTGGCGTTCCATGGCGAGGACGTGCGGCATGAACCGGACGAGGTCGGCAGAGAGGTCGTCGGTCAGGACGAACACGATGTTCGGTCGCCCTGGGAAGACGGCCGGCGCGCTCGGAGGTGTACCGCCGACCGTGGGCGGCGAGGCAGCCCGCTTCTTGCCGGAGCCCCCGCCACAGGCCGCGGTGATGAGGCACGCACTAATCAGCAGCCCGATTGCCACCAGCCGCCTGACCGCTTGCATACAGCTAGAGCTCGAGGTTGGCGGCACGGGAACCCTCCACTGGATCCGCGGTCGGGCAGGAAGGGACAGCGGGGGCGCCCTCGAACACGCGGCCGTCGATCTGACCCATCGCGCGGATCCACGCATCAATCTCGGGGCCGCTCGCCTCGTGCCGGTAGGCCCACGCGTATTTGCGGGCGGTCTCCTCGACCTCCCAGGACAGCAAGGACAGACGGGCGTCGACGTGTCGGTGCGTCATGTCCGTCGCGCGGCCCTCCGGGATCCGGAGTGCGTGCCGGACGCACAGACCGTGGCTGCAGTCGTAGCGGTCTCGTACTGGACGGAGCCCGAGGGCGGCAGCGACCAGCGCAAGCTGGGCTCGTTCGATGCCATCCCGTGCATTACAGGCCGGGCAGTGATCGGTGAGGGCGAACTCATTGCGACCGGGGACCGGATCCTCGGTTGCGCCACGTCGGCCGCGGCGCGGCGGGCGCGGTGGCTGGTCGAGGCGGTCGATCAACCGGCGGAGCTGCCCGAGCCTCGTCGTCCGCTGGCGCCGGGCCGCCGAGGTGGCTCCTGCCTCGTCCACGGTCTCGACGTCATGCAGGTGGGGGGCGCACAGGTGGCCGGGGTCTGTCTCCAACGACGGATCGCGCTCGCTCGCCCGCTCCACGAACCAATCAACGTACCGGCGATCGGCCTGCCCTCGCGCTAGGCAGACCGGGCACGACTCGGACTCGAGTTGCCCGCACAGCCGCGCCACGGCCGAGCCGTCGCCCGTACGGTCCGGCAGACGCTCGCGGCAGGTAGCGCGCCGAAGTGCGTCCGGATCGGCGCCCGCGATTGCGCTGACGAGGGCTGAGCCAGCTCGTGCCTCGAGGCGCGCCGCGAGTCGCTCGGCCAGCAGCCTGAGCACTGGGCGCTCGGCAACCTCGGCGGCGTGCAGAAGGTGTGGGAGGCAGATGCCGTCGTGCTCGGAGTACAGGTGCGCATGGCCGCTCTCCGACAGGCCGCCGACAACCAGGGTGCGGCCTCGCCGCGTGGCGAAGGCGACAGCCTCGCAGGCCGGGCAGGGTCCCGGCTGACCGCCGTCTCTGAGGATCTGCCGTGCGCCGGCCAGGGCGTGGCGCATCACGGTGGTCATGATGTGGCCTTCGCCTGCGCCGACCTCCGCGACCAGACGGCGCGAGTGAGCGGGACACATCCCCATGGCGGCGCGCAGGCGCGCCTGCACCTCGGCGGCGGTGAAGCTCTCGATCTGGAACCAGGAGAAGAAGCTTCGCTCCGACTCCTCGACGTATCGGCAGACCGGGCACCCCGGATCCTGGAGCAGCCGTTCGAGTTCTGAGACCAGACGCGGACGCCTGGCCGCCTGCCTCTCCGCCGTTTTGTCGGTCACGATCACCTCCTGGGAATTGCCTGCGGCGGTCAGCCGGAAACGGCCAACCGTAGAAGCCATCAGCGCCAGGAGGCGCAGTCCAAGGCGAGCTTCATCGCCTGTCCACGAAAGGATAGTTGACGCCGTGCGCGGCCCCGGGGGTGAAGGCGGTCCGTGGCTCGGGGGTGATGCGGTCAGGCCAGGGCCACGGCCTCGCGTCCGGCGTAGCGGGCGCCCGCGCCGAGCTCCTCCTCGATTCGCAGCAGTTGGTTGTACTTGGCCACGCGCTCGCTGCGCGCCGGCGCGCCCGTCTTGATCTGCCCCACGCCGGTTGCCACGACCAGATCCGCGATGAACGTGTCCTCGGTCTCTCCAGACCGGTGCGAGATCACCGCCCGGTAGCCGGCGTCGTGAGCGAGCGCGATCGTGTCCAGCGTCTCGGTCAGCGTCCCGATCTGGTTGAGCTTGATCAGGATCGAGTTCGCCACCCCGCGCTCGATCCCCTCGCGCAGAATCGCGGGATTGGTGACGAAGATGTCATCGCCCACGAGCTGTAGTCGGCTTCCCAGCCGCTCGGTCAGCCTGCGCCACCCATCCCAATCCTGTTCGGCCATGCCGTCCTCGAGCGACACCACGGGGTAGCGGTCGGAGATCGACGCCCAGAGCTCGACCATCTCATCGGACGCCAGGGATCGACCCTCACCGGCCAGCTCGTAGCGGTCGTTCTTGAAGAACTCGCTGGCGGCAGGGTCGAGGCAGATGGCCAGGTCCTCACCCGGCCGGTACCCCGCGCTGCTGATCGCACTGACGAGCAGTTCGAGGGGCGCCTCGTTGGAGTCGAGCGCCGGCGCGAAGCCTCCCTCGTCCCCGACGGCGGTTCCCAAGCCACGGCTCTTCAGCGTCCGCTGCAGCTCGTGGTACACCTCGGCGCCCATCTGGATGGCCTGAGCGAACGAGCCGGCACCGACCGGCGCGATCATGAACTCCTGGAAGTCGACGGGATTGTCGGCGTGAACGCCGCCGTTGAGAACGTTCATGGTCGGCACGGGCAGCAGGCTCGCGTCCTCGCCACCCAGGTAGCGCCACAGAGGCTCATCGGCATCCGCGGACGCCGCACGCGCCGCCGCCATCGACACGCCGAGAAGCGCGTTGGCGCCGAGGCGAGATTTCCCCTCGCTTCCGTCCAGCCCGATCAGGGCGTCGTCGACGCTGCGCTGGTCATTCGCATCCAGCCCGGTGACGGCGGTCGCGATCTCGCCGTTGACGTTTTCGATCGCTCGCCGGACGCCCTTGCCGCCGAATGCCGTGCCGCCGTCGCGCAGCTCGAGGGCCTCCCGCGTCCCGGTTGATGCACCCGAGGGCACCGCGGCGCGGCCCCAGGCCCCCGTGGCGAGGCGGACATCGACCTCGACCGTCGGGTTGCCCCGGCTGTCCAGGATCTGGCGGGCATGGACGTGCTCGATCGCGCTCATGGTTCCTCCGGTTGTCTCGAATGCTCCCGTCGGCGCCCAACGCTGACCCTACACCCGTCGCGGGATCGGGCTCCTACCAATGTGTGAACGAGCAGGGCGGTAGCGTGCACACGCATGGCGGTGCCGGAGCGGGCGGACGTGGTGGTGGTCGGGCTGGGCGCGATGGGAAGCGCCGCCTGCGCTGCGCTGGCCAGTCGCGGCACGTCGGTCATCGGCATCGACCAGTACGACCCCCCTCACGCCTATGGGTCGACGCACGGCGAGACCAGGATGACCCGGCTCGCGGTCGGCGAAGGCGCCGAGTACGTCCCGCTCGTCCGGCGCTCTCACGAGATATGGCGCGAGATCGAGGCACAGACCGGGACCCGGCTGCTGACCCAGCCGGGCGGGCTGATCATGGGGCGCCCTGGAAGCTGGCTCTTCGAAGGGACGCGCGAACTGGCGCGCCGGCTCCAGATCGAGCACGAGGAGCTCTCTCCCTCGGAGCTGCGCGGGCGCTTCCCGATGTTCGCCGTCGATGACGAGACGGCGGGCTACTTCGAGCCCGCGGCCGGCTTCGTGCGGCCCGAGGACGCGGTGCGGGCCCAGCTCGAGCTGGCCCGTCGCGGCGGCGCGGACCTTCGGCTCGGCGAGCGGGTCCTCGACTGGTCGGCATCCGCCCACGGCGTGAGCGTGGTCACCGACCGCACCAGGTACGCCTCTGAGCAGCTCATCCTGTGCGCCGGTCCGTGGCTGCCGGGGCTGTTCCCCGAGGGCCAGGAGCTGTTCGCCGTGCACCGCCAAGTTCAGATCTGGTTCCCGATCCGCCAGGGATACGAGCAGCTCCGCGACATGCCGGTGTTCGTGTGGGACTTCGGCGGCGAGCGGGGCGGCTTCGTCCACTTCGATGGCTTCTACGGCTTTCCGGCCGTGGACGGCCCGGCCGGCGGGGTCAAGGTCGCCACCGAGACCTACGAGACGACGTGCACTCCCGACGGGCGTCAGCACCCCTCGACGCCGGTGGAGACCGCCGCCATGTACCGCCACTGCGTTCAGGCGCGCCTTCCGTGGCTCGGCTCCGACCCGGTACGAACGCTCTCGTGCCTCTACACGTGCACCCGCGGGAGCCGGTTCGTCATCGACCGCCACCCCGTGCACGAGTCGGTCCTGATCGTGTCCCCCTGCTCGGGGCACGGCTTCAAGCACTCGCCGGCGATCGGCGAGGCGGTTGCCCAGTGGGTGACGGGGAGCCGAGTCGACCTGGACCTCAGTCCGTTCTGCCTGTCACACGCGGCGCGCTAGCCATTGCCCGCGACGACGACGAGCGGCCCTCATCCGAAGCGCGTGAGGCCTTCACGAATCGCGTGAGGCCTTCACGGACCTGGGGGGGCGCACCCCCAGCCGACACGGGCATGCCTCATTGTCCGGTCGGGCCCGGTGCGGGACAGTCCGGGAGGCTCGGAACCAGACAGGACTTCCAAAGGAGGATCGGTGAGCGTTGCTGCGCCAGCACCCCAGCCCCTGCGGCTGGGCGACGACCCTCGCGGTGTCGGTTGGGTGATGTTCGCGGGGGTGATGCTGCTCGTGCTCGGCTGCGCGAACACGATCGACGGCGTCGCGGCCGTGACCGGGTCCCATTTCTTCACACCGCGCGCCCACTATCTGTTTGGCGATCTGAACAGCTGGGGCTGGGTGATCTGGATCATCGGGGTCGCGCAGGGGCTGACCGGCGTCGGGATTCTCGTCAAGAATCAGTTCGCGCGGTGGCTCGGAGTCGCCTTTGCCGCCGGCAACACCTTCGCTCAGATGCTGATGATCCAGGCGTATCCGGCCTGGTCGTTAGCGCTCTGGAGCCTGGACATGCTCGTGATCTACGCGCTCGTGGTCCACGGCGGCCGGACCTACCGCCCGGCCTGACGCGCCGACCTCATCCCCTCGCGCCGCTTGACTCATCGGGGCCCGGCGTTGGGGACCATCCGGCGGTCGGGAGGACTTCGCGCACCGGGACGGGCCGGGGGGCGCGGGCGGGCGGGGCCAGGCTCGGAGCGAAAGCCCCCCACTGCACGGGACCGGGGGCGCAGCAAGGTGCTCTCGCAGAGAGCCTTCTACCCTCGATCGCCCACGAGAGATCATGTATCACAGCGGCGCTGTGGTGCTCTTATCCGTTGTGAGCGCGCGAGAAGTGACAACGGAGCTTTAAGCAGGTTTTGTTTGTTCCACCACCGGGCCGCGTGAGGTGTAAAGCCTCTTGACTTCTTGGTCCGGATATGCGTAGCTAGCCCTCTGGGGCAACCGGGTCGAGAAATGATGACCCTGGGCGCCACCAACGCTTGAGAGGGCCTCGGCGCATTGGGTCGCGCCGGCAATCACCGACGCGGCCGGCTTCGTCAAACTCGTGCATTTGAGGGGGGTTACTGCCGCCATGCCGCCAATACAGATCGCGCTCGTGCGACACGACGAGCGCGTGCCGATGGAAGAGATCCTTGCTGTCGCTGCCGCCTTGCAGACGCAGGCCACCCGCGACGTCGCACCGGCCTGGGGAGTGCAGGGAATCATCTCCGCCTTCGAGAAGCTGGAGGACGTTCCGCCGGGCTACTTTCCGCTCTTGTTAGTCGAAGACGTCCAGGGCGGTCACGGCTACCACGTGCCGGGACAGGGTTTGCCGATGGCGGTGGTCCAGTACACAGCGGGGACCGCCTGGTCGGTCCTGGCCAGCCACGAGATGATCGAGATGCTGGTCGACCCGGCGGGCAATCTGACGACACCCGTATGGACCCCGGACGATGGGTGGCGTCAGTACATCGTGGAGGTGTGCGATCCCTGCCAGGACGTCTTCTACCTCATCGGCGACGTCGCGGTCTCTGACTTCGTGACCCCCGATTACTACGATCCATCCACCACGCGGGACGTGCCCTACTCGTTCACCGGTGCGCTCCGTGCCCCGCTCACACTGACCGCCGGCGCGTGCGTGAGTTACATCATGCCGGATGGTTCCGTGCGTCAGACGTTGGGCACCGGTGCCGACAATGACATCGACCAACAACCGGGGACCCCGCTACGTGAGGCGACCGGGAAGCAAACCGCCGTGGACCCGCTCGACCTGGCGCGGGTCGGGACCACCGGCACCCGCGCGGCACGTGATTCCAGCCGGGTGTACGCCAGTGAGCTGAAGAAGAAGGTCGACGAATTCGTCAACCAGAGCAAGTCCACCGGCGCGGCTCAGGGGACGAGCCGCCGTCCAGCCGGGCAGCCGTCACAGGAGCAACTGATCATCAGGCTCCTCGAGCAACTGGGCAACCCGGCGTATACGACCTACGACGAGTTCAAACAGGACCCCGGGCGCGTGTACGCGATGTTTGGCATCAAACCGCCGGACGAAAAGACGCTGCAGAAATTCAAGACCGATCTTGCTCCGCGAAGCCACTTCGCGAAGGTCGTGAGAAGCCACCGCACGGGAACGCTGCTCGGCGATCCGAACAGCATGGACTACACGAAGACTCATGCCGGCTACTACGGGGGGTGAGGTCACGACGCGAGTCGGTACGCGTTCTTCTATCTCGAGGACGACTACCCGCTCGAGCTGACCGCGATCCTGACCGGCGAGTTGCCCCGCGCCGCCGACGAGGCTCGCATCGTCGCGCTCCCGGTCCTGACCGGGACGCCTCACCGCATCGGTCCCGAGGCGCTCGCGATGCTGCGCACGATCCCCGCCGACCGGTGGATCGACGCGACCGGTCTCGATTCGACGGTGTTGACCGACCTGTGCGACCACGGATTGGTCATCAGCACGAGCGACGATGAACGCCTTGCCCGTTTCCGCGAGCGCGAAGAGAGGTCTCTCGGCTGGCGAATGGAACCCGTACGCAGCGCTCTATCACTACATGACGCAATGGAGCGGTTTCGACATCCGTGATGGTACGGAGACGTTCGAGGTGACACCCGAGTTCATCGCGACCGCTCGCGAGTTCCTCGCAACGTACGGTCCGCCACCACCCGCGTTCGCCGAGCCCCGGGGATCGCCCCGGCTGACGCTGCCCGCAGTCGAGCGGGATGGAGCGCTCTATCGGCGGCTAACCGCCCGCAAGACGACCCGCGCGTTCGACCGCGAAACGCCGATGAGCCTCGAACAGTTCGACACCGTACTGCGGTACGTGTTCGGGTGCCACGGTTACGCGGCGTCGGCTTCGAACGTCGTGATGATGAAGCGGACGAGTCCATCTGGTGGGGGCCTTCACCCAATCGAGGTCTATCCGATCGTGACCAATGTCGCCGGGGTCGAGCCCGGCATGTATCACTACAGCCCGCGCGATCACTCATTGGGGCTGCTATCGCCCATGCCCGCAGATGAGTGCGCTCGGCTGGCGACGTCGTTGATGTGTGGTCAGTCGTATTTTGGCGGCGCCCACGTCTCGTTCGTGCTCAGCGCCCGCTTTTACCGTTCACACTGGAAGTATCGCCGCCAGCAGAGAGCCTACGTCGGCATTCTCATGGACGCAGCCCATCTCAGCCAGACGCTGTATCTGGTCAGCGACGACCTTGGCCTGGGGGCGTTCATAACAATCGCGATCAACGGACGCGACATCGAGGCCAGCCTCGGTCTGAATGGCGTCGATGAGGGCGTCATCGCGATGCTTGGGTGCGGACCGAGAAGCGCAGGTGGTTCGCCGTTGGAGTTGCGCTTCACCGCTGCGCAGAACGGCCGCGAATCACCGCGGCTCCTCTGAGCTCACGGCCGTCGCGAGCCGGTCGGGGGCGAGCGCCTCGAGCAACCGCTGCGCGGACTCCGCCGATACCCGGCTCCGTTTCGTCCGGTACAGCGCAATTGCTTCAGTCAGGTCTCGCGCGGCCTCTCCTGGGCGATTCAGCAGAGACAGCACCTCGGCTCGGTCGCACAGCGAATCTCCTCGCGGGATGAGCAGATCGGTGTTGGCCGCCAGTGCGACGCCGCTGTCGGCGAGCGCCTCCGCCTCTCGCTCGTCGCCCATGCGGGCCAGCATCTTGCCTCGCGTCCCGCGCCACAGCACCTGCGACGCGATGTCGTCCTCTGCCGAGCAGTCGCGAGCAATCCGGCAGAAGCGCTCGGCTTCGTCGTACTGTCTGAGCGCATAGTCGATCCGGGCCAGCAGGCCGGCGATCGTGGCGAGCCGGTTGCGATCGCCGGCGCGCTCTAGGAAGGCATATGCGTCGGCAACCGCCGGCCGCGCGCGCTCGGGCGTACCCGCCATCAGCTCGATCAGCGCCGGATACATGTGCAACGCGGCCCGAGTGAAGGAGAGCCCGACGTCATCGAGCCGGCGTTCGCTGCGGTGCCAGCGATCTCGAGCGTCCTCGACTCTGCCCTGGGTCGCCTCGAGATAGGCCAGCAGCGCGTCGACGATCGCGATCACCTTGACACTTTCCTCCGCCTTCTCGAGGATCGCGTTGCACCGGCGGATTGCCTCCTCGACCGGCCGCGGACCCATCGCGGTGACCATCGCGAGGCGGGTCAGAATGCCCGGTCGCGCCCGGCGATCGTTGGCTCGCTCGGCGTGCTGCAACGCTCGCTCGAGCAGCTCCTCTGACTCCGCGCACCGGCACTGATTCCATTTCGCGTCGGCGATCAGGCGCCACGCGCGGGAAAGCCCCTCGTCGTCGCCGAGCGAGGTGAATACCTGAATTGCTCGCTTCGCCACCGGCTCGATTTCCTGCACCAGCGCGCCGGCTTCGACCATCGTTCGCCGATAGGAGAGCTCGATCTCAGCGCGGGCGCGAAGATCCTCGGCCTTCGCGGCCGCCGCCTGCTTCTGGGCAATCAGTAGGACCTGCTTGGCCCGATCGAATGCGCCGCTCTCATCCAGGGCGATCCCGAGGTCGACGAGGACGTCGGGGCGCTCGACGCCGGCAGCGTCGTACAAGCCAGCCGCAGAACTCAGGAGGTCGATCGCGTTGTTCGCGTCGCCTCGCCCCATCGCGCGCCGGCCGGCTGAGGCGAAGTGGTCGGCGGCCCGCTCGGCCAGCGCACCCGCGCCGCTCTTCCCGAGCTCCTTGCGGTAGCGGAAGGCCTGCTCGAAGTGGTAGCCGATGAACTCGTCGTAGCGCGCAGGCCGACGCGTCAACCATTCACCGAACCGCTCGTGCAGTTCGGAGCGCAGGGCCTTGGGCGTGCTCAGATAGGCCACGTCTCGGATCAGGATGTGGTGGAAGCGGAGCTGGTCCTCGCCGGCGAGGCTGCTCCGGTCGGGATGGATCAGCCCGCGGTGGACGAGCGACCGGAGGTGCTGCGGGGCCGAGCCGCGTGCTTGTTCGGGCAGAAGCTCGAACACCGCATTCGGCCAGAACTCGCGTCCGATGAGCGCAGCACGCTCGATGAATGCGCGTTCGCCGGGTCCGAGCCGATCCAGGCGAGCCGCGAGGACGCTCTGGATGGTTCCAGGGATCTCCGCGGTCGGGTCCCACGCCGGATCCTCGGCACTCGCCTGGAGCAGCTGCTCGACGAACAGCGGGTTGCCCTCGGCGGCCTCGACGATGCGCCCGGTCTGCACCGGGCTGAGCTGCCGGCTCCCGATCTTCGCTTCCAGCAGGCGGCGGGCATCCTCGCCTCCGAGAGGAGCAAGCGTGATGGAACTGACCCGGGGCCGGCCGCCTCCCCAGGCCGGCTTCGCCTCGAGCAGCTCCGGCCGGGCCAGGCAAAGGACGAGGACGGGCGCCTTGAGCCAATCGATCAGATAGTCGACGAGGTCGACCAGCTCGGAATCCGCCCAGTGCGCATCCTCGATCACGAGCACGAGCGGACCCGCGGTCGCCAGCGCCTCGAGTAGCCGGCGAAACGCCCACGGCACCTGCTCGGCGACGCTTTGCGCCGGGATCAGACCAAACCTCATGGCGACGGTGTCCGCGACCAGATCGGCGTCCTCGGCTTCCCCGAGCAAGGCGCGCAGGCCGCCATGTGACTCGTCGCCCGCGGCCTGAGTGAGCGCCTCGCGGAGCGGCCACAAGGCGATTCCCTCACCGTAGGAGAGGCAGCGTCCGGTCAGGACCGTGGCGCGATCGGCCAGCCGTCCACACAGCTCCCGGGCAAACCGCGATTTTCCGATGCCGGGGTCGCCAAGCACGGTGAGCAGGTGGGCCTCCCCGGAGCTCGCGGCGCGCTCGAACACATCCACCGTGGTTTCGAGCTCCTGGTCGCGTCCGACCATCGGGACCTCGAGCCGGACCGCCGGCACGGAGTCCCGGACCAGGTCGATCAATCGCCATGCCCCAGCTTCGGTGACCGGCTCGACGCGAATCTCGGCCGCCGCTAGTTGCCTCGTGGCGTCGGCGAGAAGTATCTCGCCGGCTTCGGCGAGCTGAGTCAAGCCGAGGCCGCGGTTGAGCGGCTCGCCGAATACATCACTGACGGTCTCGGCGACGACCTCGCCGGTGGCGAGACCGATGCGCACGATGAGACCGTGTGGCGCGGGCTCGGGCCATCCGGTGAGTTGCCCACGGAGCTCTTCGGCGGCGCGCAACGCGCGCAAGACGTCGTCTTCCCTCACGAGCGGAACCCCGAATACCCAGACGAGCTCGCCGCCCAGGGCCCCTACGAACGCGCCGCCGTGCCGGCCCACGATCTCCTTCGCCCGCCCGCGGGCCTCCGCCATCAATCGCCGCGCCGTCTCGGGGTCGGCCGGGCCCGCGGTCGAGAGCTTGCCGACGAGCACGGTCGCGGTCCTGCGCACCATCGCGTCGAACCGCACGTCCGCCGGGCCAGCCTGAGGCTGAGCGTCGTGGGAGGGGCCGACGCCTTCGGCCGGAGCGGTGGCTGCGGGCGACGCGGCCGCCGGCAGCTCGAGCGATTCGTCCTGTCGCAGGATCGCCTGCTCGAGCTCGCGCAGCGCTGCGCTCGGCTCCACCGCCAGCTGTTCAACCAGCATCCGGCGGGCGCGCTGGAACTCCTCGAGTGCGTCGGCCTGCCTGCCGCACCGATACAGCGCGAGCATCAGCTGCCCGCGCGGCCGCTCGCGGAAGGGCTGCTCGCGGACGAGCGCCTCCAGTTCCGCCACCACCTCCGCATGACGCCCGAGGGCCAAGCCGGCGTCGATGAGCTCCTCCCGGCAGCTCACTCGTAGCTCCTCGAGCCGGGCGATCGCGGCCTGCGCGAATGGCTCGTAGGTGAAGTCGGCCAGCGGCGGACCGCGCCATAGCGCCTGGGCCTCGCCCAGCAGGGCCGCCGCGGCGGCGGCGTCACCGGCGGCCAGCGCCGCGCGCCCGGCCTCGTAGAGGTGCTCGCACCGGGCGGAGTCGAGCTCGTCCATGCCGAGCTCCAGCACATAGCCCGGAGGTCTCGTGAGGAGCCGCTCGCCCGCGCCGCCGAGCGCGCTCCGAAGCCGCGAGACGAACACCTGCACGGTGTGCCCGGCCTTGGCCGGCGCGCGCTCGCCCCAGAGCTCGTCGATGAGCCGGTCCTTGGATACGACCTCGTTGGCGTGCAGGGCCAGCACCGCGAGTAACGCGCGCTGACGCAAGCCGCCTAAGGGCAGCGGTGGGCCGGAGTCGATCCGTACCTGGAACGGCCCAAGCAACCCCAGCTCGAGCGGGTCCCCCACAACGCGAACGCTAACACGTCGCGTCGCGCTCCCCAACCCTTCGCGTCGCGCTCACCAACCCTTCGCGTCGCGCTCACCAACCCGTCGTGTCGCGCTCACCAACCCGGTGAGCGTTTGGTGAGCGGCCGTGACCGCCCCGTGAGCGCCTCGGTTGATCGTGTCGCCTGTCCCCACGACCAAGGAGCGACATGCCCTTCAACCTTCACATCATCCAGGCAGTCGCACGTGAACGCGCGACTGACCAACGCGCCAGGGCCGCCGCCGCTCACCCAGCGGCCGAGAGTCGATCCGAGCGCGCGCCGGCTCAGCCGGCCGCCCAGTCGCAGCCGGTTCAGACGGCCCGTCACGACCTTGTCCACGCGGGGGCGCCGGAGCGATGAGCGCCATCTCGCTGACCACGGGAGATATCCCAATGACGACCCACTTGACGCCCGGGCCGCCCGCGCGCGTGACGCGTGGACGGCTCCCGGGCAACCGGATCATCGAGCTGGTCACCGCCGCAGCCGCGGGCGACCAGCGCGCCTGGAACGGACTCGTGCAGCAGTTTGGAAGCATGGTCTGGTCGGTCGCCCGGGCACACCGCCTGGGCGCAGCCGACGCAGCCGACGTATCTCAGGCGACCTGGCTTCGGCTGCTCGAGCACCTCGGGGACCTGAGGCAGCCCGCGGCGGTCGGCGCGTGGCTGGCCACCACCGCACGGCGGGAATGCCTGCGCGTCCTGCGCGAGAACCAGCGTCGCGTGCTGTACGGCGACGACGCTCCCGACTACGAGTCGACCGATACGCCGCCGGTCGACGCCGTCCTGTTGAGCGCACGCGACGACGCGCTACGGCGCGGGTTCTCGCGTCTGCGCCCGAGTGACCAAGCCCTGCTCCGGCTGCTCATGGCGGATCCCCGCCCCGCCTATGAGGAGATCGCGGGCGCGCTCGATATGCCGATCGGGAGCATCGGCCCGACCAGGCAGCGCGCGCTCGAGCGACTGCGCCGGGAGCTCGACACGCAAGGCACGTTGAACCTGTTGGTCGACTGAAGGGAACGGAGATGAACGAACGAGTTGACACCAATGTCGCCGAGATCGGCGTTCGCCTCCTCGACGACGCATATCTGGCCTGGTTCAGTGCCGAGAGCGACGCCGAGGCCGCGCTGCGCGCGTGGTTCGCCAGCGACGGATCTCAGCGCGCGAGCGCGTATCTCACCTACCGCGCCGCGCTCGATCGCGAAGAAGCCGCGGCGCGAGACCTCGAACGGCTGTGGCAGCTGGCCGACCCGTGCCGCGAAGCGCTCGTCCATGGCAAGGAGACGATCCGGTGATGATCGGTCATTCGACAAGTGGGCGGCCGAGTACTCGGGCATGCGGCCACGTCCGTCATGTGGGGACCTGCGGTGCCTGCCAGCGGGCGCAGCTGGCACGATGGCAAGCCCAGCTCCTGCAGGCCTCCCAGGCACAGTTGTATCCAAGCCGTGGCGAGGCGTCTCTTACCTAGAGTGGAACCCCGCCGACCAGGTTCTGACAAACCTGAGACCGTCACGGACGACCGCCTGATCAACGATCTCAGCGCGCTCGGCCAGTTGATCGACCCCCTCCCGTGGACCGTGCGGGTCGAGGCGCGAGCCCTGTTCAGGCGAGCGACGGTATCCGCGCAACGGCGCCGGGCTGCGGCGGACCGGGACACGGAACCGGGACCGCCAAACGGCAGCTGAAGATCGGCTGAAGAAGCGGCGTACTTCAGCTCGATCTCAGCTTCTCGCCCGACCCTCAGCCTGTGAACGATCGGGTTGCTGTGAGGCTTCCAGCGGCGGCAGCCGTAGTCCTGGCCAGCGCGGTGATCGCCGCGTGCGGCTCAAGCGCATCGAACAGCTCAGAGTCCTCGGGCAGTTCCGGCGCGAGCTCGAGCCCGACGCAGCTCCAACAGGAGGCGTTGAACTTTGCCCGCTGCATGCGCTCCCACGGTGTATCCAGCTTCCCCGACCCGAGCCCGAACGGCGGCGGATTCGGCATCGCCGTGGCGGGCATCAACCCATCTTCCCCGGCCTTCAGGGCCGCCCAGACCGCCTGCAAGCAGCTCGAGCCCGTAAAGCGCGGCCCCTCGGGGCCACCATCCGCGGCGGCATATGCACGACTGCTCCATTGGGCCAGTTGCATGCGCACACACGGGATCTCCGGCCTTTCCGACCCGGAGCGCGACCCGCCGCCCCCGCCCGGATCATCCGTCACCAACCGCTACGGCACGCTGATGGGCGACGGCGGGTACTGGGTCGGCATCCCGCTCTCGGTCAACGCCCACTCGCCCGCATTCATGCACCTGGCGGCAGTGTGCGGCGAGTCACCCAATGGGCATCACGGCAACGGTTGACCGGCAGGCAGCCGGGCCGGGCGGCCTCCTTTCCTGCGGCGCCGCTATCGAGCGGGCGCCGTGCGGATTGGCGCGGAGGCTGAGGTGCGGGACCGCCTCAGCGCTCGCCGCGGGTTTGTCGCCTCCGCCTCGGCGCGTGTGGCTGTTCCCGGGCGGCTGCAAAGATCGCGGCCGTGTCGGGGTCGATGTAGTAGTCGGTGCCGCCGTCCGCTCGGCCCTCGGTGTCGATCGGGAGGACGCGGTCGAGGTGGCGGGAGTAGCGGCCCGGCCAGGCGAGGATCCCCGCCACGCCGTGCGCTCCCTTCTCGAGGCCCAGCCGTTTGGCGACCGTCTCGCCGCCGAACCGCTCGCCCGGCGCATCCAGAAGCAGGTCGAACAGCTCGCGCGCGGGGGGTGCAAGCTTGCGATATAGCCAAGCGGCCTGGTCGGCGTCATCCGCCGACCAGGCGCTCGCGTCGGAGCGGAGGCGACGACCGCGATGGTCGTGGCGCCCCCGCATGCTCGACCGTGCAGTCCCAGGTTCGGCCGTCAGGAAGTCCGCGAACCACGCATAGAACTCGGGTACGCGCTCCTCCGGTACGGCAACTGTGATCTGCTTGTCGGCCATCTCCTAGAGCTCGGTGGTCTCGGTAGGTTGGCCGGTGGTCTCAGCCGGTGACTCGTAGGCCTCGCCACGATCGGCCCGCTCGTGACGCTGGGCGCACCCGCGCCCGCGTCCATGGCCGTGGCGGCCATGATCGCCGTGCCGGCGGCGTCGGCCGCGACCGCCCAGGAACCGGGCGAAGAACGCGTGGAACTCCGCCAGGCGCTCCTCGGGAACCTCGACCGTGACCTGCTCGTACTTCGTGGGGGTTGGTTCTGAGATGCCTTCCATCTCTTACTCCCTTCATTTGCTTACACTCGTGAGAATAGCACAAGTAAATACTTAAGTAAAGGCATCAGCGCCTCCAGGGTCCTAGGGCTAATTGCGCATTGTGGTTGGCCCGGTCGTGCCGCATGATCGGGCTCGTCGTCGGACCGGAGCGTTGGACGTGCGAGCGATCGTGATGGAGGAGTTCGGGCCGCCTGAGGTGCTCGTTTTGCGCGAGGTTGAGGACCCGGTGTGCGGTCCCGCCGAGGTGCTGATCGAGGTCGCGTTCTCGAGCGTGACCTTTGTTGAGACGCAGGTTCGGTGGGGGCGGGCGCCGAGTGTCTCGATGCTGCCGCGGTTGCCTGCGATTCCGGGCAACGGGGTGGCGGGAATTGTCGTGGGTGTGGGCGCGGGGGTCGGTAAGGGCGTGCTCGGGGCCCGTGTTGTCTCAACGACCGGGGGGACCGGAGGCTATGCCCAGCTGGCGTCGGTTCCGGAAGCTGGGGTGATCGCGGTTCCCGCGGAAGTCTCGCTGGCCGACGCAGCGGCGCTCTTGGCCGATGGCCGGACCGCGCTCGGGTTGCTGGACCTGGCGGCCATCAAACCAAGAGTCACTGTGCTCGTCGAGGCAGCGGCGGGCGGGGTCGGATCGCTGTTGGTCCAGCTCGCCAAGCACGCCGGCGCGTTCGTGGTCGCGGCGGCGGGCGAGGAGCGCAAGCTCGAGCTTGCGCGCTCGCTCGGCGCGGACCTCGCCGTGAACTATCGCCGGGAATCATGGACCGATGACGTCGCGTCTGCCGTAAACGGCGCGGGGGTCGACGTCGTGTTTGACGGGGTAGGAGGGTCGATCGGTCGCGCTGCCTTCGAGCTGCTCCGGCCGGGTGGTCGGCTGTGCACGTTCGGCATGGCGGCCGGGAGCTTTGCCATGGTCAGCGAGGAGGAGCTCATGGACCGTGGCGTCACGCAGTCACGCGGCACTCGCGCCGACCCGGGTGAGATGCGTGTACTAACCGCCCGCGCCTTGGCCAGCGCCGCCGCGGGCGCGCTTCATCCCGTGATCGGACAGGAGGTTCCGTTGGCGCGTGCCGGCGATGCGCATCGAGCGATCGAGGCTCGCGCCACGATCGGCAAGACGTTGCTGGTGCCTCCAGCGCGTTAGTGGAAACGCAGCGCCCAGCGGCTCAGGTCTCCGTTGCGTTCAGGCGTTCTCGGGCGCGGGCACGACCTCGAGCGGACGGGTGAGTACGGGTTCGCCGCGGGTGTTGGTCGCTCGTAGCGCGAGCGCTGCGGCGGCGAGCATCGCGATGCTGCAGGCGAGTAGGGCGCGTTGGAATCCCGAGGTGAGCGCCTGGTGGGCGGTCGCGTGGGCGGCGAGAAGGTGATCCGCGCGCGAGGTTGAGATCGCAGAGGCGATCGCGATCCCCAGCGCGCCGCCCAGCCAGGTTGACGTGTTGATCAGCGCGGCGGCAAGCCCGGCCTTGTCCGGTGGCACTCCGGCCTGGGCGGCGGTGGTTACGCCGACGAACACTGCTCCTAGGCCGGCGCTCATGATCAGCAGGCCGGGCAGGAGGTCGCTGAGGTAGGAGCCTTGCACGGGGATGTGGGAGAGCCAGAAGACGCCGGCAGCACCGAGCAGCGCGCCGGTGATGATGATCGGGCGCGTGCCCGTGCGCTCGAACAGCTTTGAAGCGATCCCGGAGGAGATCGCGACGCCGAGGGTGGTTGGGATGTACGCGGCGCCAGCCTGGATGCGCGAGAAGCCGAGCACGTTCTGCATGTAGAGGGTGAGGAAGAAGAACATCGCGTAGAAGCCCGCCATGGCAATCACCTGCGTGAGGTCGGCCGCCGCGAGTCCCTTGATTCGAAGGATCGAGAATGGGAAGAGCGGGTGGCGTTGGCGCGCCTCGTTGAGGGCGAACGCGACGAATAGCAAGGCCGCACCCACGAGCTCGCCGATCGTCCGCGCCTTGCCCCAGCCGACCTCAGGGGCTTTGATGATCGCGTAGATCAGCAACAGCATCCCGCTCGTCGCCAGCAGGGCGCCGAGGGCGTCGAAGTTGGCCAGGCGCGGACGGTGCCGCTCGCCGGAGACGAGTCGGAAGACGACGAGCAGATCGAGCACGCAGACTGGAAGGTTCACGAAGAACACCCACCGCCAGCCGGGCCCCTCGGAAAGCACGCCGCCGAGGAACACGCCCAGGGCGGAGGCCAGGCCGGCCGTCGCGCCCCAGGCCCCGATCGCCTTGTTGCGATCGCTGCCCTCAGTGAACGACGTGGTCAGGATCGAGAGTGCTGCGGGAATCATCATCGCCGCCCCGATCCCCTGGGCCAGGCGCGCCCCGATCAGCATCCCCTCGCTTCCGGCGAGGCCGGCGGTCAGCGAGGCGAGTCCGAACAGCGAAGTACCCGCCACGAGAACACGGCGGCGCCCGATCAGATCGGCGGCCCGGCCACCGAGGAGCATGAAGCCGCCGTAGGTGAGCAGATACCCGCTCAGCACCCACTGCAGGCTCTGGATCGAGAAGTGCAGGCTGTGCTGAATCGAGGGGAGCGCGACGTTGACGATCGACGCGTCGACGAAATCGAGGAAGGCGACGCCACACAGGAAGGCAAGCGTCAACCTGCCGCGGCGGGTGGCGAGGAACGAGGGTTCGGGAGACATGCGGGCGACCTCCGAGGCACGATGGAGTCAGTGAGCTGACTAACTTACCAGATCGGTTCCGGCTCGCTCGCTAGACTGAGTGAGATGACTGACTTGATCGGCGGAAGTCGCGATGCCGGTGGCGGCGGGCGGCCGTCTGGCGGTAAGCGCGAGCGCCTGATCGACGGCGCCCGGCAGGTACTCCACGCCCAGGGGGTGGAGAGCACGACCCTTGCCGATATCGCCAATGCCGCCGATGTGCCCGTCGGGAACGTCTACTACTACTTCAAGACCAAGGACGACCTCGTCCACGCGGTGATCGCCGCACACGCCGACGAGGTCAGGACCAGGCTGGCGTCGCTGGAGCAACACCGCACGCCGAAGACGCGGCTAAAGGCGTTCGTTCGGATGCTGACCGATCAAAGGGAACTCGCGGCCCGCTATGGCTGCCCGCAGGGGAGCCTCTGCTCCGAGCTGGACAAGCGCGACGATGATCTGAGCCGTTCCTGCGCGCAATTGATAAGCCTGCCGATCGAATGGGCCGAGGGACAGCTCCGCGCGATGGGGCGAGGCGATGCACGCGAGCTCGCCGTCGCGCTCATCGCCTCCTACCAAGGCGTCGCCCTGCTCACCAACACCTTCCGCGACCCCGAGCTGATGGCGCGCGAGGGGCGGCGACTCGAGCGCTGGATCGACTCGCTGGGGTAGCGAAATTCATCGCGTGGTCACGACGTGCCGGCGCGAGTGAACGGAACCGACTGCGGCGCCGGGCCGAGCGGTTGGCCGCCTGGACCGTCGGCGAATGTCATCCAGGGAAGGGACGGCTGCTGGCCCACCCCCGGCTTGCTGTAGTCGCACACCCCGTTCGGGAACGCCTGGCGCAGCTGGGCCCACTCGGCGTCGGTGAACGTGACGTTGTAGTCCCCGCGGCTCAGCGGCTTCAGCTGGCACTGGATGATGTCGTCGGTCACCGGGGCGCCGGCGGCGGTCCGGGTGTCGCCGTAATGCGGGTAGAGCGTCGCGCACCGCGAGGCGTCGGTGATCTCTACGGGTTGCCCGGTGGACGGCAGCCCGTACTCGGGCGCGCCCGGGTCGACGAAGCAGGCGTCGACGGCGTCGCTCGGCTTGTCGGCGAGGACCTTCTGGGCCAGCGTCCGGCCGCTGTGGTCGGCCTCCATGTTCGACAGCCACCGGTCCATCAGCAGGAACGACTTGACCACGATGTCCTGCGGCGGAGTCACGCCGATGATCGGCTCGGTCGCCGGGAACGTCCAGATCAGCTGGTTGCCGTGACCGCCGTTGGCCTCATCGAGGCGGGCGCGCATCTTGTAGCTGTAGAACGAGGTGTGGATTTCCCCGGTCTCGCTGTAGCCCCGCAGGTCGATGATCGGGACGGTGGCGAGCTGGCGGGGATCGGTGACCTGGCCGGCGCGGTAGGCGATGGCGGCGGTCTGGGCGTCGACGACCGAGCGCTCGGGCTGATTCTGGTGGTCGATCGTGAGGCCGCCGATCTTGGCGTTCAAATCGGCGAACTCGGCCGGTGTGATGAGCCGCTGTTGTAAGGCCTCGAGGCCGTACTGCACGCCTGCGTTGCCCCACGGGCGGTTCGCGAACCCGTAGCCGATCTGCTTCTCGACCGCCGTCCATTCGCTGCGCGGGCGCGGTCCCCAGATCGCCTCCTGGTAATCCTGAACGTCGCAGCGTACGGCCGTCGGGCGCAGCACCGGATCGTACACGGTGCCGTCGGGGAGCTTGCAGTTGCCGGCGGTGGTCGGGTCACCGGCACCGTAGAACAGCGCGTACCACGCGGCGCAGTCGCTGGGGTCACGGTGACCGTCGATCGCGGGCACCCACGGCTCGGTGGGGCTGTTCTCGAAGTAGTGCAGGATGAGGCCGCAGTCGAACACGTCGGGCGCGGTCGTCCAGATGTCGGTGAAGCTGCAGTTGGGCTGGATGCCGTTCAGGAGCCCCGGATACATCGCCGCGAGCATGTACTGGTAGGAGCCACCGGAGCACCCCTCGCCGATCGTGTAGCGAATCGACCCGTACCTCTCGATGATGTGCTCCTTCAGCATCATGAGCGCCTCGGCGGAGACGTTCTGGTTGGTGTTCTCACCGTTCACGTTCAGGCTGGAGTTGGCGGTCATGAAGCCCCGGCTGAGCGCCATGTCGTCGAGCACCGCGGAGGGCTGCGACTGCAGGTGGTCGGGCGCCGTCGAGGCGCCGAAGTAGGTCAGCAGCTTGTGGTTCCAGCCGCCCGGCGCGCTCAGCATGGCGATCGCGTAGATGCCGCGGTCCTCGACCCCGAATTCCTGGCGAACGATGTAGGGCACGGTGTGCCCCTGATCGGTCGTGGTCGTCGCGATCATCGAGGAGGCCGGCGGGTTGGCCGGGTCGTACGTGGTGAACTGGCCGGTTATCGCGTCCTTGTACACGTAGCTGATCGCCGGCTCGGTATCGCACTGCGCGTCGGTGGGCGGGCCGAGCCCAACCGGTGCCACGGTCGGCGTGCCGCCGCTGTTGGACGGCGGGTTCTGGGTGTTACACACCCAAGGCTGTACCTGGGGGCCAGCGAAGATAGGGCCGCCAATCGGGTGGTTGGTGATGACGATACGCGCGCCGCGCCCATCGGCGAGCGAGGCGGTCAGGGTGTTGGCACCGACCGTGAGGCCGCTCACCAGCCCCACCCCGCTGGAGTTGAACGCATTGGTCACGTCACGGTCCCCGACGGTGACGGTCAGCTTCTCCCCGGCGGTCCCGGCCGGCCGGGTGACCTGGACGAGAGCGTCGCCGCCCGAGATCAGGTCGGCTCGGTTGGAGAGGACCTGGATCGTGACCGGCTCAGACGGCGTGGTCGTCGTGGCGCCCGCCGCTGCCGGGCCCAACAGGCCGAGAGCGACGATCGCTCCCAGCAATGCCGCGAACGGGCTGCGCGCTGCGCGTGTGCGATTGTGCATGGCTAGAGCTCCCAGGTGCTGGTGCCGGCGCCGGCCTGGATCGTCCGGTCGCAGGCGGCGATGGTGATCGTGACGGGACCGTCCGTGTCCAGGTGCGGCGTTGCGTGACAGTCGAGCTTGGCCCGCGCGGCGTCGATCGTCGCGGTCGCGATGTTCGTGGCGGTGACGTCCAGGCGATCGACCGGGATCGTCGCCTCCGAGCGTGCGTCGATCTCCCCGAGCGCTCCCGTGTCGCTCGGGCGAACCGCGAGGCCGGACAGGCGGGGTGTGCATCGCTGCCTCCCGACACTCGCACGGCGCAAAGGTAGGCACGGAGTAAGCAAGCGCTTAGCAATTACCCGCCCGAGGCCCCCTCTAAGCTCGACCGAGGCGAACTGGGACGCCTCAGGCGACTGACGCCGGCACGCGCGCTCCCAGCATGCCCATGACGAGCTGCGCGTAGAGCCTGCCGACCGCCTCGGAGGTGTGTTCGGGGGAGGGCTCGTACCAGCGCGCGAGATCGATGCACAGCGAAAGGATGGCCAGCATCGTGCCTTCGAGATCACTGATCTCAAACACGTCAGCCGCGACACCCCCGCGCAGCTCATCGCGCATCAACTCCTCGAACCGCTTGCGGATCAGCACGATCTTCTGGAACTGCCGTGTCGGAAGGTTCTTGAACTCGTACTGGATCGCCCGGGCCAGGACGTGATTGTCCGCGTGCCACCTCGCGAACGCGCAGACGAACGAATAGACCCGCTCGACCGGGTCGTCTGACGCCTGCTCGAGCGCGGACTGCACCGCCGCCAAGCTCGCGTCATGCCCGATCCTGCTGATCTCGTACAGCAGGTCGGACTTCGACTTGTAGTGCACGTACACGCCGGCCGCGCTCATGCCTGCGCCTTCGCCGATCTCGCGCGTTGTGGCCGCATGAAACCCTCTGGCCGAGAACGCCTCCAGCGCCGACAGAAGCAAACGACGCGAGGACTCGGGCTCGATATGCGTCCACAGCCCCGGGTCATGTTCGAACCGACCCACCTGCCGCCGCTTCCTGTTCCGGGCGTTCGGCATCCAGCTGAGTGTCGCACACCGCACGTGTCCCCAGAAGGTCGCCGAGCGAGCGCTTGGCCGGCCCGGGATTCGATGGGTAAGCGCTTGCTAACTAGTCGTGATTGTGGTACTCGTGCAGGGGGGAGTGTTTCGACCGGGCAGGCCGCCCAGAGAGGATGCCGATGAAGATTTCATGCGCGTCTCCGACCACGATGGATTCTCCTGAGCACGTGGCGCTGGCAGAGGAGCTCGGGTACGAGCGGGCGTGGCTCTATGACACGCCCCAGCAGAGCCCCGACGTGTGGATGATGCTCGCGCTGGCCGCGGAGCGCACGGAGCGCATCGGCCTCGGCCCGGGTGTCCTCGTGCCCAGCCTGCGGCATCCGATGGTGAACGCGGCGGCCACGGCCGCACTGGTGGAGCTGGCCCCCGACCGGGTCGCCGTGGCGTTCGGGACCGGATTCTCGGGGCGCCGGGCAATGGGCTATCGCGCGATCCCATGGGCGTACATGGACGCCTACATTCGCGCCTACCGCGGGCTGCTGCGCGGTGAGACAGTCGAGTGGGAAGGCGCGCGGATGCGCATGCTGCATCCGCCCGGTCACGCCGCCCCGCGACCGGTCGAGGTCCCGATCCTGATCAGCGCGCTCGGGCCCAAGGGGGCTGCCGTCACGCGCGACCTGGCCGATGGTCTGTTCGCCACCCTGATGCTTCCCGAGTTCGCCAAGGAGTTCTCGGAGGTGTCTTACCTCCTGTGGGGCACCGTGCTCGAAGATGGCGAAGATCCCAGCTCACAGCGCGTGCGAGCGGCCGGAGGACCGGGGCTCGCGCTGGCCTACCACGGGGCCTACGAGTTCAACACGCCGCTGGCCGACCTTCCAGGCGGGACCGAGTGGGCGGCCGTGATCGAGCGCACAGCTCCCGGCGAGCGACACCTCGCCGTCCACGTGCAACATTGCGTGGACCTGAACGAGGCAGACCAAGCGGCCTGGGACGCGGGCGGCTACGCCATGCTCGAACAGGCGACGGTCAGCGGGACGGCCGATCAGGTCGCGGCCCGGCTCGGCGAGCTCGCGGCCGGCGGCGTGACCGAACTGGTCTTCCAACCCTGCGGTCCGGACATCCGTCGCGAGCTCGAGGCGTTCATGGCAACCGCCCGGGCAGCCGTGGCGGCGTGAGGCAAGGCGATGGCGACCGAGCGAACACTGACGACATGGGTCGAGGGCGGTAACTACTTCGAGTGCCCGCGGTGGCGTGAGGGCCGGTGGTGGATCTCGGACTTCTACCGCCACGCGGTCCTCAGCTACGACGGTGAGGGTCGCGAGCGGCTCGAGCTCGAGGTCGAGGCTCAGCCGTCGGGGCTGGGTTGGCTGCCCGACGGCGACCTGCTCGTGGTCTCGATGAAGGACCGCCGGGTTCTACGACGCCGGTCGGACGGCACCGTCGGCACGCACGCGCAGCTGTCCGAGCTGACCACCGGTCACGTGAACGACATGATCGTCGACAGTCAGGGCCGAGCCTTCGTCGGCAACTTCGGCTTTGACCTGATGAGCGGCGGGACCCCGGCGCCGGCCAGCCTCGTGCGCGTCGACCCCGACGGGGCCGCCGCCGTCGCCGCGGAGGACCTGTGGTTTCCCAATGGGATGGTGATCACCGACGACGGGACGCTGATCGTCGCCGAGACGTTCGCTGCGCGGTTCACCGCGTTCGACATCCAGGCCGACGGGTCGCTGGCCAACCGACGCGTGTGGGCTCAGGTCCAGCCGTCGCCCGAGCCGGGCGACACGGAGACGATGCTCTCGGCGGTCAGCTTCGCTCCCGACGGCTGTGCGCTCGATGCCGAGGGCCACGTGTGGGCGGCCAACGCGCTGGGCGCGGCGGTCTGCCGTGTCGCGCCGGGCGGTCGGATCGTCGACGAAATCGCGATGCCCGAAGGCCTCGGCGTGTTCGCCTGCGGGCTCGGCGGCGACGACGGCCGGACGCTGATCGCCTGCGCGGCGCCCGACTTCAACGAGGAGGCCCGGAAGGCGGCCCGCGAAGCGGTGCTGCTCAGCGCCACCGTCGCTGTCCCACGGGCGGGCCTTCCCTAGATCGTCTGCTCACAAGATCAGCAACCAGGACGCACGGCCGTAGCTCGCCGCAGAGTTGGCTTTGGCGTAGGGTGCGACTTCGATAGACGTCCGCGCCTCCGACTCCGAACGTGACGCGACCGTCGAACGGCTCCGCGAGGCCGCCGCTGAGGGGCGGCTGACGCTCGAGGAGCTCACCGACCGCATCGAGGCGGCATCGAACGCGGTGATGCGTAGCGAACTCATGCCGCTGACCACCGACCTCCCGGTGGCCGTCGGGCGATCGCACTCGCAGCCGGCCGACGTACGCAAGGTCGGGGACATCAAGCGTAAGGGTGCGTGGGTTGTCCCGGCCGAGTGCCGCTTTCGCTCGTATTTCGGCGCGGTCATCGTGGATCTGCGAGAAGCGACCATCACCGCGCAGGAACTCCACATCGACGCTCGTACCCCGTTCGGGAACATCGTCCTGCTGGTGCCCGAGGGCGTGGACGTGGAGGTGCGCGCCAATGCCTTGATCGGCAAGCTCAAGCAGGAGCAAACCCCCGCGGTACACGGCGCGCCGCGGATCATCCTCACCGGCGGCACATGGTTCGGCGACGTCAAGATCCTCCACCAGCGGATGTGGGAGAAGTTCCTGAATCGCCGTTGAGCGAGCGCTACATCAGAGGTCCGCATACCGAGCACCCAGGGAGTCAGTTGATGTCCTGCCGAACGGACAGGGCGATACCGAGCACCCCCAGTGCGCCGGCCCAGGCGATCAAGGTGATGGCGCCGGCGCCTGGGGAGACCAGGTGATGGACTCGGAGGCCCATGAGTGCGTCCGAAGCACGGGTTGGCGTGAACCGCCCTAGCGAAGGGACGAGGCCGAACAGGAGGTTGTCGACGACGAGGCCCCAGGCGAGTAGCGTGATGACGCCGCCGACTTGGTTGTGGATGATCGCCCCGAGGCCGGCGCCGATCGCGCCCCACAGGGCCACGCCGGCGAGCCCTCCAAGCGTGAGCAGCAGAATGTCGCCGCTGCTGAGCACGGCGGTGATGCCACGCCCGTCGAGGATCGCGTATCCGATCGCCCAGCCGATTGCCTCGCCGAGGACCCCGAACGCGATTCCGGCCAATGCGCCGGCGACGACCTTGGCGGCGAGGACGTGTGAGCGCTCGGGGTTGAACAGGATCGTCGGACGGATCGTGCCGAAGCGGTACTCGCTGGTCACAAGCAACACCCCGGCAAGTGCTGAGAACACGCCTGCGAGACTGCCCACGCTCAGCAGCTGACGCTGGTCCTCTTTGCTGGCAAGCCCGCTTGGGTGGGTGAGCAGCCCGGTGAGCAGCGTGAAGAGCAGGATCAACGCGATCATCCCGAGGATCAGCCCGATCGTGGTCCGGGTCGAGCGAATCTTCAGCAGCTCTGCCCTGATCTGAGCGATCATGCCGGTGCCTCCGAGGTTAGTTCGAGGAAGATGTCCTCCAGCACGCCTCCTTCGTTGACCAGCTCGTGAACCGGGACGCCGGCGGCGAAGGCGATCTCACCGACCCGCTCGCTCGATGCGCCCTGGACGAGCAGCGCGTGGTCGGTACCCGTCGTCACCTGTAGAGCCTCGTCACGCAGCGCCGTAGTGAGCCGCTGCGGATCGCCACTGCGGACGCGAACCGCGCCGCCGGCACGGGCGGTCAGCTCTGCCAGCGAGGACGAGAGCACGAGCCGCCCGCGACTGATGATCAGCACCCGGTCAACCGTCTGCGCGACCTCGGCGAGGACATGACTTGAGATGAGCACCGTGCGGCCCTCTGAGGCCAGCCTGCGCAGGAACTCCCGCAGCCAGCGAACGCCCTCCGGGTCAAGCCCGTTGGCCGGCTCGTCGAGAATCAGCAGCTCCGGGTCGCCAAGCAGCGCCACCGCGAGCCCGAGTCGCTGACGCATCCCAAGCGAATATCCCTTCACACGCCGCCGGGCGGCGTCACCGAGCTCCACCAAGCGCAACACCTCGTCCGCACGTGAGTCAGGAACATCGACCGCCTGCCCGAGCATCCGCAGGTGATCGCGGCCCGAACGGCCGGGATGGAAATCGGTCGCCTCGAGCACGGCACCGATCCGCAACGCCGCACGCGGCAACTCCGCGTAAGGATGATCGAACACCAGTGCTCGTCCACTCGTCGGCGCCGCCAGACCCAGGATCATCCGCAGCGTCGTCGTCTTGCCAGCGCCGTTCGGGCCGAGAAAGCCCGTGATCGTCCCAGCCTCCAACGCAAACGACAGATCCGTGACCGCTGAGACCTGACCAAAGCGCTTGGTCAACGACTCGGCTTTGACGACCGCCGTCATCCGCGTGACTGACCGTTGAACGGGACCGCGAAGTCTTGGTAGGTATCCTGCCCCACTTCGCTGGGCAGATAGGTGATTCGCAAGCCCAGATCGGTCGATGAGTATGTCTGGCTGCTGCTCGCTCCAAGCCTCCAGCGATCGTGACACCACTTCCCAGTCGGCGCCGCCGATCTGCCCATCGCCGAGCTTCACGAACGCCTCCTGGTGTGCGGACTCGGCACGCAGGATCAGCTCCGGGCAGCGGGCGGCGAGTGCCTCTGCCTCGTCTGCCGGGACGGGACGGCACCACTCCATCGGTCCGTCGCTGTCCTCGCTGACCTCACCCCAGAAGATGCAAAAGAACGCGCCGGCGCGTCCCGGTATCTGCGGCAGCTTGTAGTGCCGAAGCAGGCCGATGAACTCTTTGCCGAACGCCCACGCCGCCTTCTCGCTCGCGACGTTGCGCTTTATGCACAGCAGCGCGCGCTCCGGAATGTCCCTTGTGCTGACCTCATACATAACGGACCTCATTCCGCTCAGCTCGTCGATCAGGTATGCGGCGAGCGCGCGACGGGCCGTGTGCTCGGCGTCGGTTGCCGCCCAGAACTCGCGGACGCGGTCGGCTGCCTGGACCGGGTCAAGCGGCAGGATCCGCTTGATCTCCGCCAGCGGGACCTGCAGCTGGCGCAGCGCCGCGATCAGGCGAGCCTGCTTGAGCTGGCCGGGCTCATAGAAGCGGTAGCCAGAGTCCTCATCCACCCGTGCCGGCGGCAGCAGACCCAGCTCGTCATAGAGCCGCAGCGCCTTCGCGGACAGCCGCGAGCGTCTGGCGAACTCTCCGATGCTCATCTGATCCACGTGCTGGCTCCTCATCGACATGACAGTTGCCCGACAAGTCTGCGCCTTACCCCAAGGTCAAGGTCAAGCCGCCGCGTTGAGGAAAACGGATGCAGCGCTATTGCCTCCGTAGGGCATCTGGCTGCTGGTTTGCCACGAATCCGATCCGGCTGCCCCGCGCTGGACTCTCGGTTAGCGCCGCCCGCCGCGCCACGCTTGGACCGTGCGCTTACACCGGGTCAGCGCCATGCGAAACCCGGCTCTTCCATCTGATCGACGCGGGTACCGAGCTGACCGCGCAACGCGACCTCACGAAACTGGTAGAGAATCGCGCCCGTCGGCGGATGGATGAGATCATTGCCTAGCGGCAACTGGAGCACGGGCAAGCTGCTCTGCGGAATCGGGGTCAAGCGAGGCTTGGAGTCGAGCAGGGCGTGTAACCCGACCCTGTAGACGGCCATCACCTCGCTCGGATCCGGGTCTAGCGCGGGGTCGATGCCGCCCCACAGCACGACGGGGGTGATCACGAAGCCCGACCGCGTCGCGCGATCGTCGAGCCACCCGACGACGTCCTCTGCGCGCAGCCCCAGCCCGAGCTCCTCGGCGGTCTCCCGCAGCGCGGCGTCAAGCGGCGCCTCGCCCGCCTCGATCCGCCCACCCGGAAGCGCGTACTGAGACGCATGCCGTTTGATCCTCGACGGCCTACGGCACAACAGAAACGCCGCGCCTCCCGCCACCCCGACCATCCGCCCGTCCAACCGAGCTGACTCTGCGGCGTCCCACGGATACCCGGGAACTTCAGCCCAGTCGATCTCCTGCTCTTGGACGGGATCGACATCGTGGCGCTCGACGTCGCTGTCGACCAGCACGATCGCCACCGCGGCATGTCGCCGCCCATCCAGCGTCAGCTGGCTGCGCGGGTGCGCGCGCAGCCTATCCGCAATCGCCCGGCGCAGAGTGTCGTCGAACGCAATCACCGTCCCGCGACAGGATGATGGATCACCCGAGCATCCGCGCGAACGATCTCGCCGGCTACTCGAACAACGAGTCGATCGAGACCTCGATCCGCCGCCGGCTGACAATTGGCTCGACGGGGGCGACGGAATCCCGCGGGCGGGTGATGCTGCAGCGGCGTTGCACGTCATCGGTGAGAAACCGCGACGGCTTGCCGTAGCCGTGTGCGTCGTCAATTCCGTGGGGACGGTGGTAGTAGCGGACCGGGACGTAGAGGTGGAGCTGGCGTCGGGCGCGCGTCATCGCAACATAGAGCAGCCGACGCTCCTCGTCGATCGTCTCCGTCGACGCAGCGGCCATGCACGCTGGGAAGTTGCCGTCATACAGCGCGAGGACGTGAACGGCGTGCCATTCAAGGCCTTTGGCGGAGTGGATCGTAGAGAGTACGAGGTAGTCCTCGTCCAGGTGCGGCGGCCCCGCGAGGTCCGAGCTCGATACGGGAGGATCGATGACCAGCTCGGAGACGAACTGGCCGAGCGCCGATGCCTCCCGTGCAGCCGCGACCAACTGGTCAACGTCCTTAAGCCGCAGCGCGCCGTCGGGATACCTCGCCTTGATCAACGGCGCCAGCGATCGTCCGAGACGCTCCGCACGCACGCCGGCCGCGGTCTCTGTCCGGGCTGCGCGTAAAGCCTCGATCACGCCGTCGGCCAGTCCGCGAGCGTCCGCGGGCAGTTTGTCCCGTGCGGTCGGCCACGCCGCGAGCATGTCGCCGTCCGCGGTGACGAGCAGGTCGAGGACGCGCCGGGCGGTCGCCGGACCCACTCCTTCGAGCAGCTGGAGCACGCGGAACCATGAGATCTCATCGACGGGGTTGTCGGCGAGGCGAAACAGCGCGATCAGGTCCTTCACGTGAGCGGCTTCGAGGTAGCGGAGCCCGCCGTACTTGACGAACGGGATCTGCCGTCGCGACAGCTCGAGCTCCAGCAGGGCGCTGTCGTGCGAGGTTCGCATGAGCGCGGCCTGCTGGCGCAGGTCCATTCCGCGTTCCCTGGCCTCGAGGACACGGTCGGCGATCTCGCTGGCCTGCGCGGCCTCGTCGCGGCAGAAGACCAGCTCAGGCGGGACACCGCCCTCGCGATCGGTTCGCAGCCGTTTGGGAAAGGCGCGCTCTGCCTGCTCCGACAAAGCGTTCGCGATGTTGAGGATCGGCTGGGTCGACCGGTAGTTGCTCTCCAAGGTGACGACCGTGGCGTCGGGGAAGTGGTCAGGGAAGTCGAGGATGTGCCTCGCCGACGCGGCTCGCCAGCCATAGATCGCCTGAAAGTCGTCTCCGACCGCGGTCACCTCCCGGCGCTTCCGCCGCAGGTGACGGACGATGTCGACCTGCAGGCCGTTGACGTCCTGGTACTCGTCGATCAGCACGTGATCGAACAGCGCCTCGATCTGCGCGCCGACGACGTCGTCGGCCACGAGGCCTCGCCAGTACAACAGCAGGTCGTCGAGGTCGATGACCCCGAGCGCACGCTTTCGAGCCGTATACGCCCTAAACAGCCCGGCGATGTCGTCCCGATGCTCCTCGCACCACGGAAACGACTCGGCCAGCACCCCGGACAGCGGCCGCTGCGCGTTGACCGTGCGAGAGTAGATATCGAGCAGCGTGCTCTTCTTCGGAAACCGCCGCCCACGCTCGGCGTGACCGTGCTCCTCGCGGACGAGGTCGATCACGTCCGCGGCGTCTCCCGCGTCAAGTACGCCGAAACCTGCCGGCAGCCCGAGCGACGCCGCGTGCCGGCGGACGAAGTAATGGGCGACGGAATGGAAGGTGCCACCAAGCACACCGCGAGCGCCGTTCGGCATCGCCACCAACGCCCGCGCACGCTGCAACATCTCACGCGCCGCGCGACGCGTGAATGTCAACAGCAGAATCCGTTCCGGCGCTACCCCGCCGGCGACCAGCCACGCGACCCGCCCGCACAGCGTCGTGGTCTTACCCGTCCCCGCACCCGCCAAGATCAGCAGCGGCCCGCCCGGATGGCGAACCGCGGTGCGCTGGTCAAGGTTCAGCTCCTCGAACCACGGCGACTCCTCAACGAGCAACCCGGGCGTGGGCGGCGATCTCGGATCGGATCGGACGTCGAACATGTGTTCGCGACTCTAAGCCAGCGCGCGGATGGACCCATCCGGGCCTCCGAACGCCGGGCCGGCGGACGCCTGCTTTCGGATTGCATCGACGCGGCGTGGCAGCCCCTGACGGTTGCTCCCATGCTTCCGCCCGCGGCGGGCGATGTGTGCGCGGCGCCGCTTGCTCCCGGTCATCCGCGCGAAGTGGGCAAGCACTGGATCGCACGGCACCGGCGCGGACGTGGCGCTGCTGAAGCTCGTCCAACGCGACAACGCCCGACGCGGGTGGGCTGGGGCTCGCATCCTCGGAACGCTCCGCCCGGACCGGTCCAAGGCGCAACTCGGACCGCTGTCGCTTCAGCGCGACGACGGACTCGCGTCCGGGGAACGTGGCGAGGCACGCTGACTCTGATGGCGTGAAACTATCTCGTCAGCTCGGCAAGGTACGTGGAGGTTTCGGCCTCGTCGAGCCCGCCGTGCTGCCCGCGGAACCGCTGCTCGCTCGCGGCGGCTCGGCGAAGCCAGGCCTGGCGGCCGGCCGATGGCAGCACCGCGACGTCGCCGAGGCGGTCCCGGAGCCGGGGACCGATCGCGTCGAAGAGCTCGGCGGCCGGCCGGACCTCGGCCCGGCCGTCGAGCCTCGCCGAGAGCTCGGCGATGACCGTCGGCACGTGCTCCGAGCGCACGTGCAAGAAGACGTCCCGCGAAGAGCCCGCCGGCCGCGACAGGGAGAGCACCGCCGGCAACTCAGGCCAGAGGTCGTCGAGATAGTCAACCCGTTCGGGTGAGACGTCGACCTGACCGTGATCGGCGGTGATCAGCACGGTCACCCCGCGCAGCTCCGAGACCGCCTCCCACACCTCATCGAGTGAGCGCTTGCAGCCGGCGGCAAACTCGGGTGAGCCCGGACCGTGATCGTGTCCAGCGCGATCGATCAGATCCCAGTACAGCAACCCGTAACGGCACTCCTCGTGCGCGAACGCGTCGGCGAGTGCGCGCACCCCGGCGTCCAGATGCCGGAAGCCGATAACACCGGCGCCGCGGGTCGCGACGGCGCTGAACGTGCCCGCAAGCCGGCCGGGCTGCGCGACGACACAGGGCACACCAAGCGACTCGTAGAAGGTCGGCCCCGGAGCGAGCACCAACGGGTCCAGTCGATCCTTGAGCGTCTCCTCCGCTTCAAAGCCGGTCGAGTTGAACCGAAGCGGGCAGATGATCTCCTCAAGCGAGGGCTCGAGCACGTTCCACTCATACAGACCGTGCTCGTGGACTGGTACACCGAAATGCGCCGTCGTCACGTGTGCGGTCGTCGTCGACGGGAACTGCGCACTCACCGGTGTCACGTCGAGACGCCGGATGAGTGGATGATCGCGATGGCGCTCCAGGAACTCGAGCCCGAACGCATCGAGGAAGATCAGGGCGACGCGCTCGTCATCTTCGACGCGGCGTCTCACCTCAGCGGGGATATCAGCGAAGTTCTCCACGCCGCGAATTGTTGCCGATCGTTTCGGCCGCCCCGGCCAGGAACCTGGGCGGGTGAACGCGGCTTCGCTGCTTGCACCGTGTACCCGCGCAGCGAGACGACAGTCAAAGCGGACCTCTTACCAAGGTCGGGATCCGCCAACTCGGAAGGCTCGATCAATGGGTGATGATTCGTGGCGAGGCCATCGCCAGCTCACCCTCTGAGTTGCCCGCTTGCCGCGCAATCCGAGACTCTCGGGGCAGCGGCGAAACACCCGCAGTCGCCAAACTCGAGACGCGGCGTGCTCGGCCGCTCAGGCCGCCGCTCCCGCTCAGCTCGGCGTTGCGCCCTTTGGCAGAATTCACGCACGACGCCGGTGCTCACGATGCGGTCGGGCGGGCGCTTGCGATCACCTGACCGGCGCCGACCAGCAAGCGGTCCGCAGCTGTCGCACTCCCAGAGAGAGCGGGCGCCCGATCGAACCCTCGCATCTCTTCACGGATGAACGACCTCCAGAACTGTCGGACGTCGGCGTCGACGCTTGGCCCGAGGCTGCCCCAAGTCGTCCCTTCCGGCAGGCCCGACGACCAGAACGAGCAACCGGAAGGTTGCACAGTCTCGGACAACGAGTGCGTAGGCATCGGCCCTCGGAAGCGCTGATTCCGCTAGCCGCCTTCAGATCGAGCGTAATCCGACAACCCCGATCCGTGCGCTGTCTGCACGGCGGGACAAACGCAGACGATGCCACGATCACTGCTGCGCGGAACTCGCCCATGGGCGAGTGGCTGGTCCCCCTCTCATCGGTCGCCTTCCTGGCGCTAGACGGGTGTCTGTGCGTTCGTGCGGGCGGTTTGGTGGGTGGTTGGCGCATGGCGCGGACCCGCTGCCTGACCGGTCACTCGCCGGTCGCGCGTGCTTGATTGTGGTCCAGGCGTTCGCGGTTGGATAGGTCTGGGGCGGTAGGAGGGTTCAGGTCCTCCTGAGGATCGTCACCGAACAGGGTCTCGAGGGTTGAGCGCACCTCGGCCCAGCGGTCGGCGCCGACCTGCCCGGCGTAGGCGCGCTCGAGCGCGAGCATCCGCTCGCGGGCGATAGCAACGCCGGCGCGTCCGCGGTCGGTGTATCTGACGATCACGCCGCGCCCGTCGTCCGGGTCTGGTTCGCGGCGCACGAGATCGAGCCGCTCGAGCTCGTCTACGAGCTTGGTGATGGCTTGGCGCGTGACGCCGGCGTGTGCGGCGAGCTCGCTGGGGCGAGCACCGTCATCGCCGACATTGCGCAAGAGCGCGGAGTGCGCGGGCGTGACATCGCCAAAGCCGTTCTGTGCGAGATCGGCGCGGACGGCAGCCTCGATCGCGTCGCGGGCGTTGCGGAAGAGGATCTGGAGGCTCTTCGGCATGTCCACGCCATTGTAGTTCACCTGGGTTGACAAACGCCACGATCCGTGAGAAGGTTCTCCCAACTTGTCAACCAAGGTGAACTACTAGGAGAAGTTCTGAACGTCGATGCCGCGCCGTCGTCGGCGCTGCATCACGTCAATCTCGCGACGACCCGTCGCAAGCGTTGCAACCAATAAAGAACCAATGACCTAATGGAGCCCCCTGTGACTACTGCTTCCCTTGACCCTGCAACCCGCCCTACCGCGACTCGGCGCATTGACTTTCGCCCGGGCATGGATATGTGCTGGGAGATCGTGCGCAACGGCGAGGACACCGATGGTGAAGTTCTCGAGGTAAATGGCTGGCTCGGTCCCCACAGCCCCAGCCCCCCGGTGCACGTGCACGACAATGCTGAGGACAGCTTTGAGATCGTCGAGGGCCGACTTGACGTAAAGCTCGACGGCAGCTGGCGTACCTATGGTCCGGGAGAGCGCGCGGCAGCGGCTCCCGGTGTCCGGCACACCCTGCGAAACACTCACGATGAGCCGGTCAGGTTCATCAATCGCCACCGCCCCGCCGCCGACTACGAGGGGTTCTTTCGCGACATGGCGTCGCTGACGTCGACCGGGAAGATGGGCGCCGGAGCACCTCACAGTCCGCGTCAAGCGATCTACGCAGCGATGCTGTTCAAAGCCCACCCGACCGCGATCCGAACCTCGCGCCTCCAGCGATTTGCCTTCGCGTCGCTGTCGGGCTTGGGCCGGATGCTGGGGATGAGCCGATGACCGCGCACACGCCTCGCACCAAGAATCTCGCGCTCGTTCTGCTGGCGATGACGCAGTTCGTGATCGTGATCGACGCCTCGATCGTCAACGTCGCGCTGCCGTCGATCGGCGCCCACCTGCACTTCTCCCGCGACGACCTCACCTGGGTCGTGAACGCTTACACGCTGACGTTCGGCGGCTTCTTGCTGCTGGGCGGACGGATGGCCGACCTGCTGGGACGACGCCGGATGTTCATGCTCGGTCTGGCGGTGTTCTCACTGGCCTCGCTGGCCGGCGGCCTGGCGCAGTCCGAGACGTGGCTGATCGCCGCCCGCGCGGTCCAGGGCCTGGGCGCCGCGATCGTCTCCCCCGCCGCGCTGTCGATCATCACCACGACGTTCGCCGACGGGGCCGAGCGCAACCGCGCGCTCGGCATTTGGGGCGCGGTGGCGGGCGCCGGCGGCGCCGCCGGGGTGCTGCTGGGCGGGATCCTGACCAGCGGGTTGAGCTGGCGCTGGGTGCTGTTCGTCAACGTCCCGATCGGGCTCCTCGCCGCCGCGCTCGCTCCCCGCACGCTCGGGGAGAGCCGCCGCGAAGAGGCCGGCAACTCCTTCGACATCCCCGGGGCGGTGGCCGTCACCGGCGGGCTGGCGCTGCTCGTCTACGCCGTCGTCGACGCGGTCAACGTCGGCTGGGGAGCGACCCGAACGGTCGTCTGCCTGGCCAGCGCCGGGGTGCTGCTGATCGCGTTCGTCGCGATCGAGCTGCGCCAGCGTGACCCGCTGATGCCGTTCTCGATCTTCCGGCTGCGGACCCTGCGCGGCGCCAACATCGTCGGGCTGCTGATCGGCATGTCGCTGTTCTCGATGTTCTTCTTCATCTCGCTCTACCTCCAGGACGTGATGGGCTACTCGCCGATCAAGACCGGCCTCGCCTACCTCCCGCTGGCGGTGGGGATCATCATCGCGGCCGGCGGCGCCTCCCAGCTCGTCACCCGCGTCGGCTTCAAAGCACCCCTGATCGCCGGCATACTGCTTGTCGCCGGCGGCCTGCTGTGGTTCTCACACGTGCCAGCGACAGGCGGCTCGTTCGCCGCGGACGTCCTCGGCCCATCGCTGCTCGCCGGCGTCGGGTTCGGACTGGCCTTCGTGCCCGTGACGATCGCCGCCGTGACCGGAACCGAGCCGCACGAGGCGGGCCTGGCGTCCGGTCTGATCAACACCTCCCAGCAGGTCGGCGGCGCGCTCGGGCTCGCGATCCTCGCGACCATCGCCAACAGCCGCACGCAAAGCCTGTTCCACGCCGGCGTCCACAGCTCGGCCGTGGCGCTGACCAACGGCTATGACCGGGCCTTCCTCGTCGGCGCCGGCTTCGCCGTCGCCGGAGCGATCCTCGCCGCCGTGCTGATCTCCTCGCGTGACAGCCACGAACACTCGAAGGCGGCCCGCATCGACGAGGCCGCCGGCGCCGATCCCGCAGCCGTTCCCGTCCTCGCGGGCTGAGCGCTTCAGGTCGATCTGGAAGATCGGCACGCCGAACGAGGCGGCTCGTTCGTCGCCGAGCGGGCAGTCCTGATCGGACTGCCCGACCCGTTAGGCGCGAAGTGGTACCCACGCGGACGTGACTGCTCCAGGCGCGTGGAGCAACGCGCGACGAACGGCAATGCGGGACCGCCTCGGTGGAGCGCGATGAGTTAGGACTCTCGCATCGGTCCTATGGTCGGGATCCTCAACACACGAAGGGAGAATCGTGACCATCGCGTTCCCAGGCGAATCGGCGGACTACCGAGCAGCGCGCGACCGGCTGCTTGCGCAAGAGATCGAGCTGCGCCGGGCGACCGAGGCGGTGGCGGTATCACGGCGAGCGCTGCCGCCGGGTGGACCGGTTCCGGAGGACTATGCCTTCGATGGCCACGGTGGGGAGGGTGCCCACACGATCGTGAAACTGTCCGACCTGTTCGAGGCGGGAAAGCGCAGTCTCGTGATCTACAACTTCATGTTCCCGCGCGATCCAGGCGACACCTCCCCAGGGCCGGCGACCGGCCAGACGGCGCTGCTGCCGCTGGAGGAAGGCCCGTGCCCCTCATGCACCGCGCTGCTGGACCAGCTTGACGGCACCGTCGAGCACGCGGGGCAGCACATCAACTTCGCCGTCGTCGCGAAGACGTCGCTCCCCCGCCTGCTCACCTTCGCCAAGGAGCGCCGGTGGCGTCGCCTACGGCTCCTGTCCTCGGCCGCCAACACATACAACCGCGACTACCACGGAGAAACCGCCGAGGGTTTGCAGCGCCCGATGCTCAACGTGTTCCACCGCGACGGTGACACGATCCGCCACTTCTGGAGCTCAGAGCTCTTATCCGCACCGACGGACGGCGATCAGGAGCCACGCCACGTTGGCACTCTTGAGCCGCTCTGGAACCTGTTCGACCTGACCCCCGAAGGACGTCCGACCGACTGGTGGGAGCAGCTGAGCTACTAACGAGCGCCTCAAGTGACGGACGGGCGCGCTCGCGCATGCCGCCCAGGAGAGCTCGCCCGCCCGGGGCAGAGTGAACTGGGCGTCCCAGGAGGGGGTGCGCGTTCTCGAGGGGGTACTCCGGGATTGGGCTATTGGTCGTCGGGGGGCGGCGAAGATGGCGGCTCACATCGCCGACTAGATCTGTTTGAACGCGCCTCTCGACGAAACGCCACTTGGCCATTGCGGCGCTCGAAGCGGTCGTAGTACCGACCGCTAACGGTGCGCTGCAAGGGTAGGACGTCTCGATGACACCGCGGCCACCTACCGACCCGGAGCTGCCGGGCAAGACGGCCGGCCGGATCATGAAGGCGTTCGGCGATGTTCACGTACGGCTGCCGCGCGGACGCCTCCGGGCTTCCGGTGAACCCGGTGCTCGGGACGGACAAACGCCGGCAGGCGCCGCCGGCGGCGCTCGACTATTACGAGGTCGAGGAAGTCGAGGCCCTCGCTCGCGCGTGCGAACAGGGAGGGCAACGCGAGCCCCGAGAGATCTTCGACGAGGCCGAGCGTGAGGCGCGGCACCAGGAGGACAAGCAGGATGCGGAGGCGTTCCGACTGCTTTTCTACACCGGTCTGCAGGTCGGGGAGCTGCTCACGCTGCGGTGGGACGACATCGACCTCGACGGCCGGGTGTTGTTCGTTCGCCGCGGCCTTTCGGCCGGCGTGGAGGCCTGCCGAAGGGCGGCCGCCCTCGCATCGTGCCTCTCCCCATGCCTGCGGTTCATGCGCTCGCTCGACTCAGCACGCGCGACGATTTCACGAGTCCCGAGGACTATGTCCTCGTTAACCGCTTCGGTCGCCGGCTCGATGCCTCTGCGCTGCGGCGCCGCTACAAGCGGGGGTGCATGGCCGCGGGCCTGCGACCGGTCCGTCTTCATGGGCTGCGGCATGCTGCGGGCAGCCTCGTCGCCCGTACCTCAGACCCCGTCTTTGTCCGCGACTTCTTGGGTCATCGAAAGCTGTCGACCACCGACCGCTATGTGAGCGCCAAGGCTCGTCCCGAGGAGCTCGAGCGCCTGGACGCTGCGTTCGCGCCGGCGACCGTGCCCGCTCCGGCGGTCAAGTGACGTCCGACGAAACGGTTGACCCTGACGGCCGTCGGGTGGTGCTCGACGCGGTTGGCTGGCACCACATCGTCGATGAGCACCGGGAGTTGGAGCCTCATCGCGAAACGGTGCTCGCGACCGTTGCCACGCCGGATCACCGCGGCGCTGATCCTCGGCCTGGGCGCGAGCGCTACTGGCGCCGGGGATTCGGCCCGAGCCGGTGGCTGATGGTGGTCGTAGACTACGTTTCGGTGCCGGCGCGCATCGTGACCGCCTACGGCAACCGCAGAGACCCCCCGGGTTGGACGCCATGACTGTGAAGATCGGACCGCTGACCTTTGACCATGCGAGCTACGACGAGCAGGGCGACGTGCTCTACCTGCACGTCGGCCAGCGCCAGGCCGCGGCCGACAGTGAGCAGACTCCGGAGGGTCACGTGCTGCGCTTCGACGCGAGCGGCAAGATCATCGGCCTGACGCTCATCAACGCGAAGTGGCTGCTCGACCGGGACGGCGAGCTGATCGTGACGCTGCCCGAGCAGGTCCACGTCGCGCCCGCCGCCATCGAGGCCGCGTTCGCCGCAGCCGCATAACCAGTGCTGGCCTGCCGGCAGCCCTGCCGGTCGGCGCGCACTCGAAGACTGCGTCGCGCCAACGGGCTTACAAGCAGGAGGTCACTGGTTCGAGCCCAGTACCGCCCATTCGCGCAATGCCTGCAACTCGCACGTTTTTGGCCAGGTTCAGTAGGAACGACGGCAGCTTTCTTGCTCCGGGCAACGCTTGCGGGCAACGTTGACGCTCAGTCGCCGCCCGGGCCAAGCCGGCGACTCATTTCGTGGCGAAGCGCAAGCCGACCTCGACCGTCTGGGGCGAGCAGAGCGATCGTGAGCCGTCGGCCGGTGCTTAGCCGGCAGACGGGCCCGTAGCTAGCGTCTTCGACTGACTCGGATTCCGCGTAACTCAGGGCTCGGGGCGGAGGGATCCGGTCGGCAAGTTGCTCGTCGCGAGGGCAATGCAGGTCCGCGCTCGGAGGTGCAGCCGCCAGCATCCGGGTTGGCGTGCCAGGCGTGTTGCTTGACGCTCGCCGGTTTGGGTTTGGGTGCCCGTAGTTGCCCGGCATTGATGTCGCGGTGGATCGCGGATGGGTCGCCGTTGAGGTCGTGCGAGGCTGCGGTGGTGAACCGGGTCACTAAGGCGATCGAGTTGCGCGGGCAGCGATGAAGGCGATCGTCCAGGACAGATACGGCGGGCCGGAGGTTCTGGAGCTGACCGACCTTGCCGAGCCGGTGGTGGGCGAGGGTGATGTGCTCCTGCGGGTGCAGGCGGCCGGCGTCGATCAGGGGGTTTGGCACCTGATGGCGGGGTTGCCGTACCTGGTGCGCGTCATGGGTTTCGGGATGCGCGCGCCGAAGCAACGCGTTCGCGGCATGGATGTCGCCGGGCAGGTCGAGGCGGTCGGCGCAAACGTGACCGAGCTTCGTCCGGGCGATGAGGTGTTCGGAACGTGCGAGGGTGCGTTTGCCGAGTACGCGCTGGCGCGGGCGGACATGGTCGTGCCCAAGCCGGAGAATCTCACCTCCGAGCAGGCGGCAGCGTTACCGATCTCCGGCTGCACCGCTCTTCAGGGTCTGCGCGATAAGGGCGAGGTTCGAGCCGGCCAGCGGGTGCTGATCATCGGCGCGGGCGGCGGCGTCGGGACCTTCGGCGTACAGCTGGCCAAGGCGTTTGGAGCGGAGGTGACCGGAGTGTGCAGCACCGCCAAGGTCGACCTGGTCCGCTCGCTCGGAGCTGACCATGCGATCGATTACACGCAAGCGGACTTCGCGGACAGCGAGCACCGCTACGACGTGATCCTCGACACTGCCGGGAACCGTCCCCTGTCGCAGCTCCGGCGCGCGCTGACCCCCCACGGCACGCTGGTGATCGTGGGCGGCGAGCGCGGCGGCCGGTGGACGGGAGGCTTCGAGCGCCAAATCGCGCGGGCACCGATCCTGTCGCTGTTCGTCAGCCAGCGGCTGCGATCGCTGACCTCGACGGCCCGTCGGGAGGATCTCCTAGCCCTCAAGGAACTAGTTGAGGCCGGCAAGGTCGCGCCCGTCATCGATCGAACCTTCCCGCTGAGCGAGGTCCCAGACGCCATCAGGTACATGCGAGCCGGGCACGCCCGCGGAAAGATCGTCATCACCTACCAGCCAGCAACCCAATAACGTGATCCCCCGGATCCAGGTGTCTCCCGGGTGCTGGGTGGGGCCCCGTATTCGCCACGAACGTGACCCCGGCGCCGGGCGGCCGACCGCGCCGGCGACCGCCCTGCGTGCCGCGCGGAGCAGGGCCCCAGGCCAGGACCCCGAATGCTCACGCCAGCACAAGAGGAGGTCTCGTGAGGAGCCAGCGGGCGCTACGCCAGCTTCAGTCCAGCTGGACCTCGACCGTCACCCCGGTGCGCTCGTCGCCGCGGGCTAACGCTTGGCCTCTACGGCGTGTGCCCCGGATGCGCATTTCCACCTGGCCAGCGTCCCTCAGGTTGCGCCACCACTCCTTGCGCTCGGGCCAGCCGACATTGATGAGCACCCGATCGCCGTCTTGGTGGTAGCCGACCGGGAAGGTGTAGCGGCGCCCACTGCGGCGGCCGGTGATGGTGATCAGCGCCAGATTGCGACTCAACAGCGGATGAAGTGGCGAGCTGAGCACTGCCCTCACGACGGGATTCGCGGTGCGATTGAACACCGCGAACGGCTCATGACCCTTCGGCACGATGCGAAGGTATCGCAGCCTGAGCAGCACGCTCCGCGGTCGCGGCCAGCGGCGATACGTACTTGGCCGGTCAGCGAACTCATGAAAGCCCGGATGTACCGGCGTGCGTGTCGCCGCATGACTCACGCTGATGTCGCACCAGCTCGATGAGTGGATGTACAGAGGCGGCCGTCCGAACCGGCTAGCAAAGGTGCTGAACGGCCTCTGGCGGCTGATTGGAGTCGCCGGTCTACCACCGCACCGTCTCAACACTCTGGAACCGCGGGGCCGGCGGACAGGGAAGCTCCGCTCGTTTCCAGTCGTCGTGGCGGACTACGGTGAGGAGCGCTACCTAGTGGCAATGCTTGGCGAAGGCGCCAACTGGGTCGCGAATGTCCGCGCATCAGGCGGACATGCCGTACTCCGCCATGGCCACCGCGAAGCCGTGCGGCTCGAGGAGATCGCTCCAGCTAGCCGCGCACCGATCCTGAAGCGCTACCTACAACTCGCTCCCGGAGCCCGCGCACACCTACCCGTGGACTGGCAGGCGCCTCTTGCGGACTTCGAGGCCGTCGCGCAGCAGTACCCGGTCTTCCGGGTGGGCGCCGATTCGCCGAGCCAGGTGTGACGCGCGCCAGCGTCCGTTTCCCGCGCATTGCGAGCGCGTGACGGCCGTCGGCGAGATGGCCCGTCACAACAGGAAACCGAGGCTCCGGTCCACGCTGGCCGTCCTCCGCGTTTTCCGTGGCTCCTCGATGCAGCCTATTGCAGCAGCGCAACGTCACCGCCGCGCGTGGCCGCTTCAGCAGCACGGAGTCGCTGTGGCCAGAGATCGGCTTTCGCCTTTGCGGTTTTCGATCCGCTCGGGCAGTGCGTCATCCATGTAGCGACCTGAGGAGAACCTCGAGGCGGGTTGTTTGTCGGACGACAGCCACGAGCGTCGGGGCCGTGTTGCCCACCCTGCACGACGCCTGAAGGCGCTAGTCGCACGACGGTCGTCAGATGCCTGGGTGAGAAAACCGCGCCCGAGCGATTGACTATGATACATAGCTGCTAGCCTATGGTCATTAGTTATTGATCTCCTAGAAAGGCTCGCTCATGCCAGACATCACTCGCATCTCACGGTTCGGATTCGTCAACTGCTACCTCGTACGCGAAGACGACGGGCTCACGCTCGTTGACGCGATGATCCCCGGATCCGCCAAGGTCATCCAGGCCGCGGCGACTAAGCTCGGGGCGCCGATCGTGCGCCTAGCCCTCACGCACGCCCACAGCGACCACATCGGCTCGCTCGACGCACTACATGCGCTGCTGCCCGACGCCGAGGTCCTGATCTCAAGCCGTGACGCGCGGTTCTTGGCCAAGGACATGACGCTCGATCCTGACGAGCCCAAGACCAAGCTGAGCGGCGGCTACCCGGGTGCCGAGACCAAGCCGACTCGGACCTTTGAGGATGGAGAGACGGTGGGGTCGCTGCGCGTGATCGCGACGCCGGGCCACACCCCAGGGCATGTGTCCTTTCTGGACGAGCGCAGCAACACACTGCTCTGCGGCGACGCATTCTCAACGCTTGGCGGCGTCGCTACGTCCGCGAAGATGAACTGGAAGTTCCCGCTACCGGCATACGCAACCTGGAACAAGCCGACCGAGCTTGAGAGCGCCAAGAAGCTGCTGGCACTGAAGCCCGCGCACCTGGCGCCCGGGCACGGCAAGATCGTTGACTCGCCCTTGGCGGCGATGGCGAAGGCGATAGAGCGCGGCATCTGAGATGCCGCGCTCAGGGCTCGACACGGCACAGGTGGTCGAGGAGGCGGCGCGGATTGCCGACTCCAAGGGTCTCGCCGAGGTGACCCTGGCGCGGGTTGCCGAGAGCCTCGGCGTCAAGGCACCATCGCTTTACAACCACGTGGAAGGCCTCCCGGGAATGCTGCGCCTGCTCACCATCCTCAGCCTCGAGGAACTGACCGATGCCATTCGCAACGCCGCCGTGGGACGCTCAGGCGCCGACGCTCTGATAGCGGTCGCCCACGCCTATCGAGCGTACGCCCACGCACATGCCGGCCGTTACGCGGCGACCCTGCGCGCGGTTCCAGAAGATGCGGAGCTATCTGCGGCGGGTCTGCGGGCGGTCGAGGTCATCGTGGCCGTGCTCGGCGCCTGGGGCTTCACGGGAGACGACGCCCTGCACCGCGTACGCATCGTACGATCCGCGCTCCACGGCTTCATCTCAATCGAGGCCGAGGGCGGATTCGGCTATGCGCTCAGCGTCGACGAGTCCTTTGAGTTGATGCTGCAGACGCTAATCGCCGGTCTCGACGTGCACACCGATGCCTAGGGCTGGCCTCACCCAGCTGACCCTTGCTGGGTTGGCCGCGCGCGTACGCAGCTTCGACCGACTCGTCCGTTGGCTCAACACCGCCATCACCAACTGGACTCACCACCCGACGACCACACACTCCCAGCCATGACTACGCATACCACCCACGTCGACGTCGCAGCCGATGACGGCATCGTCGCTGGCGCGCCCCTCCGCATGCTTCGCCTCGAAGGCGCGGCAATCACCGCCGCAGCGCTCATCGCCTACAGCACCACCCACAAGTCCTGGTGGCTGATCCCGGTGATGTTCCTGCTTCCAGATCTGTCCATGTTTGGCTTCCTCGCCGGCAGCCGCGTTGGCGCCCGCCTCTACAACGTCACACACACCACATCGCTACCCGTGATTCTGGTCGCGGTCGGCTGGTCGCAACACGCCCAGCTCGCGATCGCCCTCGGACTGATCTGGCTGACCCACATCGGCATCGACCGAGCCTTCGCCTACGGTCTGAAATACCCCGACAACCCCCAACACACCCACCTCAGCGCCGCCAAGCGGTCCGCCGAAAGCACCCGCCAGGACTCGTCGCCGCCCTGATCGACGACTCTGTCGCGCCAGGATCTCGGAGGGCTTGACAGAACTGAAGCCCCCGCGAGAACGAAAGCGGGTCTCGTACTGCGCGTCGCCGCACACCTGCTGCTCGCCACGAGCGCAACCGGCGGCGTCGCTCCGTCCGCCACGTGCGGGACACCTGCGTTGTGCGCGACGGTGATCGCCGACGGGACCTCGATGGTCCTAGGCGATGCGATTGGGAATCTTCGTCAAGGCGTTTCGGAGTTCTTTGCGGGAGCTGATGTCGAGTTTCGGGAACACCTTGCGCAGGTGGTACTCGACGGTGCGCGGGCTAATGAACAGCTGGGCGCCTATCTCGGGGTTCGTTTGCCCGTCTGCGGCGAGTCGAGCGATCTGCGCCTCCTGGGGGGTGAGGACCTCGCGGGTTTCCTCGGTGCGTCTGCGCGCGGTTTCGCCGGTGGCTAGCAGCTCGCGCCGGGCACGCTCCGCGAACGCCTCCGCCCCGAAGCGACTGAACATCTCATGCGCGGTGCGCAGCTGATCACGTGCGTCCACGCGGCGACCCTCGCGTCGGAGCCATTCGCCGTAGAGCAGACGGGCGCGGGCGAGCTCGACGCGGATCCGGGTGCGCTCGAGCCGTTCGATCGCCTCACGGTAGAGGGCGTCCGCGTCCTCTCCTTCGATCATCAGCGCTCGTGAGCGTGCCAGGATTCCGAGCGCCCAATCCGTGCCCGCGGCCAGTGTCCGGTCTTCCAGCCGGGCCAGCGTGGCGGATGCGACCTCCGGCGTGCCAGAACGAGTTGCGGCCTCGACGAGTTCTGGCAGCGCCGCACCCGAGTACCCATAGTCGCCGTCGTCGCTAGCGAGCTTCGCGCCGTCCATTGCCGCCTGGTAGCGACCCAAGCCGTTGTTGAGAACGGCGCTGGCATAGCCGGCCAGAGCCACCACTCTGCCCTCGGAGCGCGCCGTTGTGTTCTTGAGACCGATGTCGATGAACTTCGTGGCTTCGGCTTCGACGCCGCGCCACGCGGCGATGAGGAGCCAGGCGTACAGCAGGCTTGCGTTGCTGGTCGCGGCGGCAATCGCGTCCGCCTCCTCGACAAGGGCCTCGGCCGCCACGAGTTCCCCGCCGAACAGGTGAACGCCTGATCTGTAGACGAGTGCGACGGGGAGCAGGGCGAGCGCGCCGGTATCGCGAGCCAGCCGTACGGCGCGGGTGGCGAGCGCGTGGAACGCGTCGTCGTCCCACAGCTCGAACACAGTCATCGACTGGACGATCGGAGTCAGCAAGAGCCAGCGCATGATCTCCGCGTGACCATCGGAAGCCTCGTTCCTGACTGCCTTCAGTGCGAGCCGGAGCGCCGGCACACCCGCGCTGGGCCCGTCCGTGCACCGGCGCGCGAGGCCGTCGAGAACGAGGTCGATCGATCGCGGCGGCTGCGGCGCCTCGGGCGCGGCTCGGGCCGCCTCAGCCACCTCCAGCACACCGGAGTCGGCATTGACGCGTCCGGCGTACATAGCCGCTCCGAGGGCCTCGAGGTATGTCTGACGCGCCGACGCGGGATCGAGCGCTTCGAGCCGTCTCGCGGCATCGAGAAGGAGCAACGGACCGTCGCTGCCGCGAGTGAACACGAACGCGATCTGCGCGCGTAGCCGCTGCAGTCCCGCGCGCTGAAGCTCGTCGAGCGGGGTGAGATCCGCGGTCGCGACCAGCTCCTGCGCGGCCTCGCGGCTCCCCGCCTCCAGCTTGGCCTGCGCGGCGGCAAGCGCGCGCGCTCCTCGTCGTGCCGGGTTCGGGGTCAGCTCGGCCGCTCGCTCCAGGAACGCGGCCGCGGCCGCAACGCCGCCCCGGCGCTGGGCGCGGTCGGCCGAGCGCTCGAGCTCGGCCGCTACCGCCTCGTCCGGCCCGGACGCCGCTTGCGCTCGATGCCAGGCGCGACGATCGGGATCGGTATCCGGGTCGGTCGCCTCGGCTAGCGCTCGATGCACCTCCTGGCGATCGCTAAGGTGAGCGGCCCGGTAGGCGGCCGAGCGGGCGAGCGGATGCCGGAACCGCACCCGGATCCCGAGATCGATCAACGCGGCCTCCTCGGCCGACCTGCCCGCGCTACCTCTGATCCCGAGTTGGTCGGCCGCGCGCCACAACAGGCTCACGTCGCCGACTGGCTCGGCTGCCGCCACGAGCAGCAGGCGCTGGGTCTCGCGCGGAAGCGCGCGGACCCGTTGCACAAAGGTTTCCTCGATCCGGCTGGCTAACGGCCGCGCGTCGGGAAGTCCGAACCCGCCCGCGAGCTCCGCGGGGGTCAACCCACGCGGCAGCTCCAGCAACGCGAGGGGGTTACCGCGGGTCTCAGCGACGATCTGATCGCGCACGTGCTCGTCCAGCCGCCCGGGCAAGGCCGACGCCAGCAACCACCGCGCGTCGTCGTCGGCGAGCCCGCCGACGACCAGCTCCGGCAGGCCGGTGAGCTCGTCGACGTGGCTCGGCTCGCGAACGGCGAACACCACGGCGATTCGCTCCGCCAGCAGGCGCCGCGCCACGAACGCAAGCGCCTGCGCGGAGGCCCGATCGAGCCATTGCGCATCGTCGACCAGGCAAACGAGCGGTTGCGTCTCGGCCGCCTCGGCCAGCAGGCTCAGGATCGCCAGGGCCACCAGGAAGCGATTCGAGGCGGCGCCACCCTGGAGCCCGAATGCCACACGCAGCGCATCCCGCTGCGGGCCGGGCAACCCGTCCAGCCCGTCGAGCATTGGCGTGCATAGCTGATGCAGCCCGGCGAACGCGAGCTCCATCTCAGACTCAACGCCGGCGACCCGGACGATCCGACACCACGACGCCTGCTCGGCGACGTACTCCAGCAGCGCCGTCTTGCCGACTCCCGCCTCGCCGCGCACCACCAGCACCGAGCTCTCCCCTGCCCGGACGCGCTGCAGTTGGCGGTTCAGCACGTCGCGCTCGTTATGTCGGCCTCGCAGCATCTAGCGCACCAGGCGCTGGCCGATCGACCAGCACCAGCTCGTGAAGGCCTCTCGCCACCGGTCCACGTGGAGCTTATCTGCGGCACCCCGGCGCGTCGACTGGGCAACCAGCCGCCGACTAGGGACCCGACGCGGCATTTGCCCGGACGCGAGCGCGCCCGCTCTAGAGGAACCTCGCGGCATGAACACCACCGCCCCACAACTCACCCACGCGCCGCCCCAATCGGCGACCCCACCTCCCATCGCCTCGCGGCCGCCGGGCTCCGCTTCGCCCGGCCGCCCGACCTGGGGCGAAGTGTTCGCCCAAACGGGACCGCTGATCGGGGCCCCAGCCTTCTTCGGACCACCCATCATCTACGTGCTGGGCCCGTGGTTGCTCCTGGTGCTCCTGCTGATGGGGCCGTTCGCGCTGATCTTCACGCTCCTGCTCGTTACGGCAGCAGCGGCGTGCCTGCTGGCCGTGTGCGTAGCCGTGATCGCGAGCCCCTATCTGCTGATACGGCATCTCCACGCGCACGGCCCGGTCCCCGCAAAGCTGCGCGCACCTCTCCACCTGTTCCGGAAACACCGGGTCAGCTCCGGCCGACTCGGCTCACCACAACCGAAAGGCATGTCATGAAGATCGTAGTTATTGGAGGAACCGGCCTGATCGGATCAAAGCTCGTCGGCAAGCTCGATGAGCGCGGTCACGACGCGATCCCAGCAGCACCCAACACCGGCGTCAACACGCTCACCGGCGAAGGACTCTCCGAAGTCCTCGAGGGCGCCCAGGTCGTCGTCGACGTCTCCAACTCGCCCGACTGGGACGACGAAGCGGTGATGCAGTTCTTCCAGACGTCATCTCGCAACCTCCTCGCGGCCGAGGCGGCCGCGGGCGTCGGACACCACGTCGCGCTGTCGGTCGTCGGCACCGACCGCCTAACCGAGAGCGGCTACTTCCGCGCGAAGCTCGCCCAGGAGGAGCTCATCGAGGGCTCCTCGATCCCATACTCAATCGTCCACGCGACGCAATTCTTCGAGTTCATGAACGGCATCGCCGACCAGGCGACCGACGGCAACGCGGTTCGGCTCCCGCCGGTGCTGATCCAGCCGATGGCCGCCGATGACGTCGCGAGCGCAGTCGCCCGGGTCGCGATCGCCCAGCCGCTGAGCGGCATTGCGGAGATCGCGGGCCCCGAACAGTTCCGCCTCGACGAGCTCATCCGCGGCGCGCTCACCGCGCGCAACGATCCTCGCGAGGTGATAACCGACCCGCACGCGCCCTACTACGGCATTGCGGTCAGCCAGCGCACCCTTCTGCCCGGCGATGACGCGCAGATCGGCAACACCCGGTTCGACGACTGGCTGCGAAACGCGCAGGCCCCAGTCACCGAAGACAGCCATGCATGAGATCCGCGTGAGCATCGTCAGCCCCGAGGCCGCCGACCACGGCGTCGCCGAGCTGTGGGCGGCCGGAAAGCTGATCGGCTATACCATCCTCGAGGACACAGACTTGATGCTCCGCATCGAGCCGGGACGCGACCGAACGCCCGTCGTCGTCGGCGCGCACAGCCTCGCGCAAGCAATCGGTCGAGCCGAGCGCCTACTCGAGCGGTACTGACCCCCGTCGTCGCCGGCGCAGCAATTCACCGAGCGGGACCCGCCTTTAGACGCCTCGCGACCGCTGACAAGTAGTCGCACGGCTAATAAAGGCGGGTCGTCGCTCAACCGGCAAGACCTGCTGTCGCTCCGGCGCGTGAACCCAGCGGACTTTTTAGCTAAACCCGAGTTGCGCGGAAACCGAGCAGGCGCCGGGAGCAGAAGTGCACGCCGGTCTCGAGCTGCCTCCTGGATCGGACGATGAGGAGCGCTGATGACGTTGCTTCCGCAACCGGCCGGCTACGCAACAGCGTCGAAGGTCAAGCCCGCCGTGATCTCCGCACCTGCGCTTCCCCGGCCGCCTGGGCATGTCAGGTAGAGCAGGCAGCAAACCAGTCCGCTCTCCAAAGGAGGGAGCCATGTCTGCTCATCAGTTGTTGGACGCCGCCGGCCGCCCGCGCTCGCCCGCGACGATGCCCGGCCACCACGTCGGGCGGATCCCGCCGAACAAAGGCCGCCGCTACCCAGCAGACCCGCCACGGTCGACGAGATCGTTGCCGTCATGCGCCAGGCCGGGGACGGCCATCACGGCCGGCGGATGCGCGGCCTGATCGTCGTGCTTTGGCGCGCCGGCCTACGGATCCGCGAAGCCCTGATGCTCACTGAGACCGACTTGGACGAGCGGCGGGGCAGTCTGCTGATCCGGCGTGGGAAGGGCGACCGGCGTCGCGAAGTGGGGATGGACCCGTGGGCATGGTCGGTCTTGGCCGGCTGGACGTCGGACCGCGCCAGCCTGCCGCCGGGACCGCTGTTCTGCGTGATCGACGGGCCAACCCGCGGCCGCGCGTGGTCGGCCACCGCCGCGCGCGCCGAGCTGCGCCACCTCGCCGCACAGACTGGGGTCAGGCGCCGGGTCGCGCCGCACCAACTCCGCCATGCCCACGCGATCGAGCTGCTGCACGAGGGCATCCCGCTGCCGCTGATTCAGCGCCAACTCGGACACGCGTACCTCTCTACCACCGGTACCTACCTGGAAGGGATCTCCTCGGAGGAGATCATCGGCGCGGTGCACGGCCGCAAAGCCCCGATGATGCACGCCAGCACCGGGCTCGAGCTCTGACGAGCGCCACCTCTGCGGGAGCGCCACGGCGCTCCCGCACGGCCCGCGCTAACCCCATGCTCAATCGCCAAGGAGAAACCCGCCCGCTAGCGTCGCGTGTCGTCCATCTGGGAAGCCGGACCTCGGTCGCGACTGGTGCCCGCTCGGCCGAGAAAGCGACAGCCGATGGCGCTTGCTGACCGAGTGCTCGGCGGCTAGCAGTGGCGATGGGCGGACTCTCGCGCGGCCGGGAAAGGAACACGCCGACGGTCATAGTCGATGGCCGCCTCTGCTTGAAATGGAACGGCGTTCTCACGAGACCGCTTCTCGTTGTCCCGAAGCGAGCAGGTCGTCGGTCGGTGTGCACCGGCGGTTCGGGATCGGCGACCGCTTCAGTAGCTCCGAGTGGACCAGGAAGCATCAACGTTTGGATCGCGCAAAGTCGCGCCCCCGCCCGTTCCGTCACGCGCCGATGCGGCACAGCGCGTGGTCTCGGCCGGGCTGGGGCCGATCGGGCCGAGACGAATGTTGCCCCGCAATTCTTGAGCTTTGAGGATGTGGCGGACAGGCGGGAGCCTGCTCCTGGGCGCAGGCTCCCGATTTCACGCCACTAGGCGTCTGCCGGCGTTCCCTCGCCGAAGATGATGAGGCCGTGCAGGACGTATATGCACAGCGCGAAGATGGCGAGCGACCACCACGGGTGCGTTCCGCCGACCGACAGCAGCGACTCGAACGCGCCAATTGTCGCGGCGATGATTCCGATCACCCGGCCGTAGCCACCGCCGGTCATGAGCGAAAGCCCGGCAGTGATCTGAATGATGCCGATGATGACCGTTATCCACCCCCAGGTGTGGAGGCTCGAGAACACGAACTGCGTGTTGTCGAAGAAATGGGCGTTCCCGATTGCGGCGATGCCGTAGATGACGTTGAGCACGCCGATGATCAGGAACAAGACCGCGACGAACACGGCCCGGCCTACACCTTTCATATGCGCTTCCTTTCCACCCCGTTCTCCAGCCAGCGACGGTCGGCTGACTCGTGTGACGAGTTCGCATTCGGCGCCCCGAATCCTCTATCTGCACGCTCCGACCCCTGAGGCAGGGTCGGTTCCCGGAACGCGCAGATTCCGGGCTCGCGGAGCCGTCCCGGCGATCCGATCGCCGCCGCGGCGCACGATCGGATCCGCCCGATCCCGAAGCCGGGGTGCCGTCAGCCAGGATGGCTTTGATCCTCGCGCTGCCTCACGTCGCGCGATGCCTTGGCGACCAAACGCAGGCCCGGCCTCGGACGCCTGCCTGCTCGTCGGCGGCTAGCACCGCGTCCTCGCGAAGCTGCGGTTGGTCGCCATATGGTGCGTTCGACATATGGCGACCAACCGCAACCTCGGCCGGAGTTGGTGCTAGCCGCGACGGCGTTGGTCTGCTAACGCCCGCGCTCCCGCTCCGTCAAGAACTCGGGCGCCATGCTCGGGCCGACCGTGGCTTCCGGAGAGGGACGAGCAGGGGAACTAGACCAAGGCGTCGGCGGACTTCTCCTCGTCACGTTTGCGGAAGTTCGCTCGAGACAACTGCTCCGCCTGAGCATCGACTCCACCCGATGTGTGCGATCCGGACACCGCTATGGCGCCCGGATATACGGGCCGGCTGCTACCCCAATGGACGACGAGCACGAGCCCCCGAAGGGCTTCCTGCGCGTCGAGCGGCTGCTGCTCGGCGCCGACATTGCGGCAGTCCACATCTGCGAGCGTCCCCGGGGCCGCCGCCCGGGTTCGAGGGGCGACCGCGGTTGTGCTAGACGGCGGCCGAGGTGGCGCGCACTGGCGCCGGCATGAGCCAGGCCGCCGCGATGAGGAGCATGAAGGCGAGGCACTCCACGGCCAGCAGCAGCGGGTTGCCCGCGAGCGGGTCGCGGAACACGATGATTCCGCCGACGATGCCGGCGACGTTCGCGGCGGTTCCGGTCACCGCGATCACCGGGACGGCTTCGCCTTCCTGCAGACTCTTGGCGGAAGCGTAGAAGGCAGCCACCGACGCGACCAGGCAGAACAGCGTCCACGGCGTCAACAGTCCGCTGATGCCGTCGCTGCCGATCAGCCCGGAGATCGCCTTGATTGCGATGTCCGAGACGCCGAAGAGGATGCCCGCGGCGGCGCCCAGCATGAACCCGTGATGCTCTCGCGGCGCTCCGATGCGTGGTCCGATGATGAGCAGCGTCCCCGCAGCGATCAGGCCGGCCTCGAACGCGAACATGCCCGGGATCGAGACGCCCGAGTGGGCGCCGTGAACGACCGGAAGCGCCACACCGAGGAGCATCAGCCCGAGGGCGGTAGCCCCCAGTCCGATCCACTGACGACGGCCGATCCGCATCCCGAAGAGCCGTTCGGCCATCACGGCAAGCAGGACCATGCCGCCGGCCAGCACCGACTGCACGAGCGACATCGGCGCCACCGATAGTGCGGCGACGTGGAAAACCCACGCAGTCGAAGCGATCACCATCCCGATCGTGAACAGCCGTGAGCCAAACAGCGACCAAGCGGTGCGCAATGGCCTGCGCATGTCGACCGGCGGCGCTGCGCACGCACCCCGATACTTGAACAGGAAGCCAATGTTTGTCGCCAGAGCGCAGGCGAACGCGAGCGGGATTCCGAGAGAGGTCATAACCAAGCCAGAGGCGGAGCCGGCGTGCTTGCGCGCCTCACACTGCTGTATAACAGCACCGGCACCGCTCTTAACCCGCTCAAATGAAATACACCAGATCTGTGAACCGGTTACGCCTTGCTGTCTGGCCGCTGCCGCAATCAGCTTCGCGCAAATCGCAGGAGAGGGATCCGACCGGTGCGAGCGGCCCGTCACATCGGTATAACACGGCGTTGGGGCGGCTCCCGTCATTCGCCCACTCCGAACTGCTCTCACAAGTGGCGCGCTCGCTATGGCACGGATGCAAGCGCCGGCGGCATCGCCAGGGACACTGGATTCGTTCCCGAGCGGCACTGTCAAAAGCCCCGCTCTGACCGCAGGACGCTTCTTCCATCACGACGCAGGGGGCAATCTGCCGGTCACGTCCGCGAGCCTGGTGAGTCGTTCATTTACGGTCGACCTTTCCTTTCAGGTCCTTGAGTGCGTCTTGTGTCTTGCCGATGGTTGAGTCAACTTTGCGCTTGACCTTGCCTTTGTCCTCTTGACGCTGCCCTTCGCGCTTCATCGTCTCGTTTCCGGTAATCGCGCCGAGGGCCTGCTTCGCGCGGCCGAAAATCTTGTCGGTTTTCGCGCCCATGGCGGGGCCTCCTGGGTCGTTGTGGCCTGCCTGCGACGCTAGCCCCGAATCGCGACACGATCATCCGTAGTGGCCACTGAGGAATAGTCGGGGAACCCGTCGGAGGCTCGGGAGGCCGGCGTGGGCCGAGCGAGAACGGTCCTGGTCGGACCATTAGCGAACCTGCAGCCGCCTAAGCGGGCCGGAGCCGGTCCTCCTCGGACGCACCGACGGGACGCCCAAGCTCAATCGTCCTGCCCCGGCCGGGCCGCCTCCAAGGTCGCGGCGACGCATCTTGTCAGTGAAAGTCGACTTCGCCCCGTCCGCTCGCGCTCGACGGCGATCCGCGGGCGGGCGATCAGCCGCGATTCGAGACCTTCGCGCCGTGTTGAAGCTTGCGTGACCCCCGCATAGACCTGGGTGGCAATTACGGATGCGGGCGGCGTCGGCGACTGGGACTATGACCGAAGACGGAAGGTCGTCGAGAAGGTTCTCTCCTAAAGGCAGAGAGTCAACGAGACGGCCTTTCGCCGTGTCTGGGGAGCGAGATGCAGGAAGCACGCCACCAGTTCCGAGAATCGCTCAAGGAGCTCGAGCAGGACACGCTTGGCGGTCTGGACATGGCCGGGCAACAGCTGGACCGCGCGCTCGAGTCGGTCAGCCTCCAGGATGTCGAGCTGGCCGCAACGGTCATCGCCGACGACGACCGGATCGACGGGCGCTACCTGCAGATACACCGGGGTGCGGTGTGGCTGCTCGCGTGCCAGGCGCCGGTCGCGGGAGATCTGCGGATCGTCGCGGCGCTGTTGCACATCATCCGCTGCGTCGAGCGGATGGGCGACCAGTGCGTGAACATCGCCAAACTCGTGCGGCTGTCGGGCCACGAGGCGCCCAAGGACAACGACATCCTCGACACGATCGAACGCATGGGTCAGCTGGCACGCGCGCAGGTGTCGCAAGCCAAAGAGGCGTTCGCCACGCGGAACGTCGCCCTCGCGCAACAACTGGTCGGCCTCGATGGGGAGATCGATCGCCTGAACCGCGACATCATCGCTCGTGCGGTCGACATCGGCGACCACCTCGAGGTCCGCGAGTGGGCGATGTACATGATCCTGGTTGCGCGATGCGTAGAGCGGATCGCTAGCAACACCGTCGATATCGCCGAGCAGACGGTGTTCGTTGTGACCGGGCTGTTCCGCGAGTTCGCGGACGAACTACAGCCCGGGTAGTACGAGAAGAAACGAAGGGAAGCCGCTCGCCGTAGGCCACAAGCGTGTGGCCGCCCGTGAGGCGGCCCAGACTTCTCACTCTTCCGACTCCCGGCTGAGGACCGGCAGCGAGGACCCGACCGGGCGACGACCATCCTCAGGGCGTGACTCCTAGCCGCAAGCCGCCGCGGTCGGCTAACGGCCCCGGCCCCGAAAGGAACAGCGCCGTGCCGGTGTGCCGCCCTCTCCCCGGGGTTTCGATTTCGCCCAATCTCGAGCGTCCGGCTGCGGTCTGCACTATCGCTTCCACTATCCCGCCGCCTCGCGTTGCGCGTCGCTTAGGCGACGACTCGCTGGGGCCGTGTTAGCACAGCACGGGTGCTGCGTTGCAAGCACTTCGCGGATCCCGCGACGGACGCAGATTTCGGTCGTATCGGCTGGCGCCGTGCTGTGGGGCACGGGCGGCGGTGCCTGAGGCGCGGGCTGCCGGTCGTAGGCACCGCCATTTGGTGTGTGAGAGAGGAGTCCTTCTCAGCCGGGGAGGGTTGGGCCGGCGGGAATCATGGGTGCTGGTCGCTCGTGGACCGCGTGGATGATCTCGGTGTTGTCGATCCCGCGCAGGTACGCGGAGGTGATCCCTAGGTCGGCATGCCCGAGTTGGCGCTGTATGACCAGGAGCGGGATCCCCTCGCGGGACATCTCGATGCGTGGGCGTGCCGGAGTTGGTGGGGTGCAAACCGGCGGCGGACTCCGGCGGTCAGCGCGGTCCGATGCAGCTCGGCACGGATCCCGGCCGGCGAGCATGGCCGCCCGCGGGTCGGGCCGCGCAGAACGCAGGAGAGCGCGCCGACCGGCAGGGTCCGGCGCAGCTCGAGCCAGGGGTCGAGCTGCTCCCACGCCCAGCGGTCCATCCCGACCTCGCGCCGGCGACCGCCCTTCCCGGCACGGACCAGCACTGCGCCGCGCTGGCGGTCAAGATCGGTCTCAGCCAGCGCGAGCGCCTCGCTGATCCGCAGACCGGCATGCCGGAGCACGATGATCAACCCGCGCAGCCTGATCGCCTCCGGTCCTTCCCCCGCGGCGCGCATCACGGCGATGATCTCCTCCACGGGTGGCGGGTCCGGCGGATAGCGAAGACCCTTGTTGCGCGGCACGCGGCCCTGGTGAAAGCCGGACAGGGTTGCCTGAGACCGCCCGTGAGCAGATCGCTGTGGCGCTGGCCATGATCGACACGCTCGCCGTCCAGATCGCACCGCTGGAGAAGGAGCTCCGAGCGTACGCACGCCGCCAGGCCGGGTGCAAGGCGCTCATGGCCCACTACGGAATCGGCGAGCTGACCGCCGTCACGATCCTCGCCGAGCTCGGTGACTGCACGCGCTTCTCCTCCTCGCGCCAAGCGGTCCGCTACGCCGGTCTGGACATCACCGTCAAACAGTCCGATCAGCACCGCGCGCCGGGGCACATCTCACGCCAGGGTCCGCCCGCGCTGCGCTGGGCGCTGTACGAGGCCGCGCAGGTTGCACGAGCCCGTGAGGCCAGCCCCGACCGCGAGTACTACCTGCAGGCCAGGGAAGCGGGTTGGGGGCAACCGCGCGTGCCTGTCAGTCGCCCGCAAGCTGCTCAAGCGCAGCTACCACACGTTGCGCGAGCTCGGCGAGGAGGCGCTCCAGCCCGCATGACCTTCCCGGTGCGCGCCAAGCCCTTCGTCAACCAGATGCGCCGCGGCCGGCTCCCGAACGACTCCTGCCGCCACGTCCGCGTGGACCGCCCAGAAAGACCGTGCGGCCGCAACGCTTGCCCCAGCGGGATCACCCCATCAAACATCATGTCGCCGGCCCCGGAGCCAACCCGAGGGTCGCGAACCGAAGTAAGGCTGGGCGCCCGCGCGCACAAGAACCCACATCCCCCAACCGCGCGCACGCACCACCCGGCGCACACAGCAGCCCAACCCGACAACCCCGGACCACGCGCTTGACGCGCGGTCCCTGCACAAGTAAGGAGTCGTCCTTCGCAGGCGGTCCGGCAGGCCGGCCTCGTCGGGAACGGGGAACCAGGAGCTGGTTTCGTCACCGCGGGCTAGCTCATCTCCGCCGACGACGGCGTGGGCAGGCTGCGACGTCGTGCCCTCATCGTCTCCGGCGGCGAGGACAATGCCGTACGACCTTGCTTGCGTGCGGACCGAGGAGAGACCGTGATCGTCGACTGTGCCCTATATCGAGATGGCCGGCGCCAGAACGCGGGACCGCTCGCTCTGAATCGCGCCGCGGAGGTCTGTGCCGAGACCGACGGGTTCGTCTGGCTCGGATTGTTCGAACCAGACCCGGAGGAGCTGGCCGAGGTCCAGCGCCGCTTCGGGCTCCACGAGCTCGCGATCGAGGACGCCCAGAACTTTCACCTCCGGCCGAAGATCGAGCGCTACGAGGGCGGCGTGCTGTTCACCGTCCTTCGCACCGCGCGTTACGTCGAGGAGCGCGAAGAGGTGGAAATGGGCGAGCTTTCGGTGTTCCTCTCGGACCGCTTCGTGATCACCGTGCGCCAGGGCAAGGCGAGCGAGCTCCACGGGGTCCGGTTGCGACTCGAGACGCGCCCTGAGTTTCTCCAGGAGGGAACGGGCGCCGTTCTGTGGGCGATCTTCGACACCGTCGTCGACTCGTACGCGCCGGTGATCGAGGGACTCGAGCGGGACGTCGAAGATATAGAGCAGACCGTGTTCAGTGGCGCGGCCGCGCCCACCGAGCGGATCTACTTGCTCCGGCGCGAAGCGACCGAGTTCTACCGTTCCGTCCATCCCCTGCTGGGACCGCTCGAGGGGCTTGAGCGTGGCGCGTATCTCAAGGTGAGCGAGGAGTTGTCTCAATTCTTCCGCGACGTCAACGACCACATCAAGCTCGTCAACGAGGAGGTGATCGCGCTGCGCGACGTGCTGGCCACGATCCTGCAGGCCAACATGGCGGTGATCTCGAATCAGCAGAACGAGATCAGCGTCCGTCAGAACGAGACGATGAAGCAGCTGACGCTGGTCGCCACGATCTTCCTGCCGATGACGTTCATCACGGGATTCTTTGGGATGAACTTCGGCTGGATGGTCCGTGGTATCACCGACTTCTGGACGTTCGCGGTATACGGGGTCGGCACCCTCCTGCTCTCGGCGCTCATCATCTTCCTGTGGTTCCGTCATAGCGGCCACATCGGTTCGAGGTGACCGCAGGCATTCGACCGACCTTACGCCGTCCGCCCCTCGTCAGGCGAGCAGCCGCGACCGGTGAGCGCGCCGGGCGCAAACGTTTAGGCGTTCCGGCGCGATCGCTTCGACGTTTTCGACCGCGCAGAGGTTTGCTTGCGCTCTGGCGACATTCCGCGTCCTGGCCAAGGGCGACCTCGACGCCGACGCGGCGCTCGCTTCCGGGGCGGGCTGCCACCGCCGCCGGGGTCGCTGACGCCGCCCCAGCGACCGCTCTCAGACCAGAGGGGCCATGCTGGGCGAGGGTGCGGCGCTGCCGAGATTGTCCGACAGCGGTCGCGCTGAGCAGCAGCGAGGGCATCGGCATCGTGGCTCGTTTGCGGTGCGGGCGGTAGCGCTGCTCCGGGGCGGGGCCAGACTTCCGGATCGTGGGGCTCGCAACGCTCGGCGGGACGGTCAGCTCTGCTTGGCGCCCCCCGCACATTGAGAAGACTGATCAGGACCGCGCCTCACCGAGAAGCCTGATCGCGTCCCGGAGCCGCATGTGCCGTGCCCGGCGGACTCGCGTCGTGGCCTGGCACATCCGGCTTGGATGCGGCAGGAGCGCCTGATGCTGGGCACGTGCGGCGTTCCGTAGCCGCTCTTCGATGATGGCCTTCTGTGCTTCGTATGCGAGTGGCGTGTACATCTTTGTCCTTTCGGTGGCTGGTTGGCTTACGTTGAGAACGATGGAGCTAAGCGGGGGGTCTGCACATCGGACGGTCGCCCATTCCTGGGGCACAGAAGCTGCGTCTTAGCGGGAAACCGTGCGTCTTAGGTACCGAGGCGGGTCTTAGGCGTCAGAATGTGCGGGTGGGACGGCGCGTATCGAGTCCGGCCTTTATTGGCAGGAGTGAGCAGCTCGTCGCGTTGGGGGCGGCGTTGGACCGCACGGACAACGGGGAGGCGGGGGCGGTTTTCGTCGGCGGGGAGTCCGGCGTCGGGAAGACGCGTCTTGTCGTCGAGTTCGAGCAGCTGGTCCGCTCGCGCGAGGCCCGCGTCTTAGCCGGCGGCTGTGTCGAGATGGGCGGCTCAGAGCTGCCGTACGCCCCGCTGCTGGGGGCGCTTCGGACGCTAGTGCGGGAGACGGAGCCGCAACTCCTGCGGAAGCTGGTCGGCGCGGGGGGTGGGGAGCTTGGGCGGTTGTTGCCCGAGCTGCAGGCCGGCGGCGTTCGCAGCGAGGCGGTGGATCCGTTGGCACAGGCGAGGCTGTTTGAGGCGCTGTTGGACCTGTTTGCGCGGACCGGGCTCGAGGCGCCGGTCGTGCTGGTGATCGAGGACCTGCACTGGGCCGATCCGTCGACGCGCGGGTTTCTGGCTTTCCTGGTGCGCAACATCGGGCGGGAGCGGCTGTTGCTTGTCGCCACCTACCGCACCGACGAGCTTCACCGCCGCCATCCGCTGCGGCAGTTCCTGGGCGAGCTCGAGCGGCTGCCGGCGGTCGAACGGCTGCAGCTGGCGCCGTTCAGCCGACGCGAGCTCGCCGAGCAGCTCGCGGCGATTCTCGAGACGCCGCCCGATCCCAGGCTGGTGGAGGAGCTGTTCGCCCGCTCCCAGGGGAACCCCTTTTTTGCCGAGGAGCTGCTGGCGGCATCCGGCGAGAGTGCTGGGCGCCGGCTCCCAGAGAGTCTGCGTGACGTTCTGACGTTGCGTGTCGAGCGGCTATCGCCTGAGGCGCATCAGGTGGTCCGGTCGGCCGCGGTCGTAGGCTCGATCATCGGTCATCGACTGCTGGTGGCGACATCGGGTCTGGCCGATGATCGGCTGGCGGCGGCGCTGCGGGAGGCGATCGAGAACAACGTGCTGGTGCAGGACCCGGCGAGCGAGAGCTACGCGTTTCGGCATGAGCTCCTGCGCGAGGCCTTATATGAAGAGCTCCTGCCCGGCGAGCGGGTGGCTCTGCATGCCGCGCTGGCGCGGGCGCTGGAGGGTGATTCAGGGCTTGCGGTTGGTGCGCACGGCGCGGCGGCGCAGCGCGCCGTGCACTGGTCGGCGGCGCACGAGGTCGCGCGGGCGCTCCCGGCATCGGTACAGGCTGGCGTGGAGGCCGAACAGGTGTGGTCGTTCGAGGAGGCCAACGCCCATTTCGAGCACGCCGTCGAGCTGTGGGCCGGCGTGGCGCCAGAGCAGCGACCCGAGGAGCTGTCGCTCGTCGGGTTGCTTGGTCGTGCGGCTGAGGCGGCGTACCTGTCTGGTCAGAACCACCGGGCAGTGACGCTGACGCGCAGCGCCCTCGATGCGATCGACGCCGAGCGCGAGCCCGCGGTGGCGGGACTGGCGCACGAGCGGTTGGGACGGTATCTGTTGGCCGACTTCATCCTGCCCGAGGCGCTCGCGGAGTACCGCGCTGCGGCGGCGCTGCTGCTCGAGCAATCCAGCGCTGCTCGCGCCAGCATCCTCGCCGGGGAGGCGCACATCCTGATGCTACAGGGCGAGGCGCTGCAGGCGCGCACCCCATGCGAGCAGGCAGTTCGGATCGCCCGCGAGGTCGGGGCGGCCGAGGTCGAGTGCGATGCGCTGAATACGCTCGGCGCTTTGCTCACGATGCTCGGGGCGGGCGAAGAAGCAAGCGAGCCTCTCCGCGCCGGCATGCAGCTCGCCGAGGAGCTCGGGGCGCTCGAGGAGCTGCGGCGGGCATACATAAATCTCACCCAGATGCTCGACGAGGCCGGCCGCCTGGACGAGGCGGCCGAGCTCGGGCGCGAGGGGTGGGAGCGGTTGCGGCCGCAGATCGGCACCGCCGCCGTTTACATGGCAGCCGAGGCGGGTCTGCGGTTCGGGCGGCTTGGCCGGTTGGATGAGGCGACGGGCGTGTTAGAGGAGGCCGCGGAAACGGCTCGGCCGGGCACGCTCGCCGGGATGGTGCACGCGGCGCTGGCGGAGATCAAGGCTCAGCGTGGCCAGCTCGACCCCGCGCGCACTCACCTCGAATCGGCCAGCCGTCTGCTCGGCGACGATTTCGTCTACTGGACCCTGTCCCGGGGAGCAGCAGCGGCGGAGGTCGCCCTCGCCGGCGGGCACCCACAGGAGCTACGGGAGATCTTGGATCCAGATGTGGAGCTCCCGCCTGTGTACCCGGCCTACGTAATGCCGCTTCACGTGCTGGCACTCCGAGCTGAGGCCACGCTGGCGGGGCAGGCGCGCGCCGCCGGCGATGTTGCCGCGGAGGGCGAGGCGACCCGCAGAGCGCAGGCGCTGCTCAGGCGCGGGCGAGAGCTCATGACGCCTGAGACATGGCCGCTCGGCTCGGCGCCCAAAGAGACGCTTCTGGAGCTGGAGCTGTGCGAGCTCGAGGCGCTACGCGCCGCCGCGGAGGACCGTGCCGAGGCATGGAGCGCACTCGCTGCGGGATGGGAGCGCCTTGGACGGCCCCTACGCGGTGCCTATGCGCGACTGCGAGAAGCGCAATCGGCACTCGGCGAGGGCCTGCCACGGGATCGCGCCAAGGACGCCCTGAGGTCGGCGCAGGCCACCGCCAGGAGGCTCGGCGCGCAGCCGCTCCTGGAGGAGATCGAGTTAGTCGCCCGCCGCCTGCGAGTACGCCCGGTCGGCGAGGACGGCGCCGTCGCGAACGAGTTCGCGGGCCTTACCCCGCGGGAGATCGACGTGCTGCGTCTCATCGCCGAGGGCCGGACCAATCCCGAGATCGGCAGGGCGCTCTACATGAGCCCCAAAACCGCCAGCGTCCACGTCTCGCGAATCCTGTCGAAGCTGGACGCCAAAACCCGCACCGAAGCCGCCGGGGTGGCCCACCGGCTCGGACTCCTCGATACCTCCCAGCACGAGACTGCAACGTAACCTGCGGTCGACTCCGCGCGAGCTGCAAGCGGCTGGGCGGCGAGGTGGCGCCGCGCGTGCGCTCCCGAACTTGCAGCGAAGCGGCCACCAAGCCGCCGTGACCCCGTCAGGCGTGCATCAGCAACGGCCGGCCACCTTCCGTGGCTCCATTCGACGGACGGCAGTCGTCCTGGTCGACGATCGCTTCGATCGCGATGACGGTCCCGAGCCGGCTTGCGCTTCGACTGAAGAGTCGTCTGCGCCGTGGGCGGTTGCACGACTGGTTCACCGCGAGCCATCGTCCCGCCGGACCCAGTTTGATGTCCGGACGCGGCCCGTCGGCGCGGAGTCGGGGCGGTTCCCTAAGAGTAGAAACCGCACGTGTCGCGGACGATCGTCATTCGCCCTCCCGCCCGGTGGTCGGCGTGCGATCTCCTTGCGCTCGTTCGGTTCGAGCGCTGGATGCCCGCAGCGCACGGCGGATTCGCCCAACGCGACAAGGCAAGTCGGTCGGTGCGGCCGGTGTGGTGTCCGCGCTAGAGCTCAACCTGGATGCGTGTGGGCACCTTCGCGCGAACGTAGTCCTCGATGATTTCGACTGGGAGGTGGGCCTCGATCGCGAGGTCGGTGAGAGAGGTCCCTGCTTCGGCCAGAGCAGCGACCGCGCGGGGTAACAACCGTGGGCGTTCTGGTGGTCCGAGGTCGCCCGGCTCGGTCGTGCGCCACCCCATTCTCGACATGTATTTGGTCGCCGATTCATAGGTGGTGTCGGTAATCAGCCGGTCTTGGCGCGCGCGGTACAGCAGTGCGGCGAGGGACATCTGCCAGCGTCGCTTGAGCGTGATGAGCTCGCGCCAGTTGAGGCGACCGGACGGCCATTCCTCGCGGAGTTGCTCAGAGGGCAGGAGGAAGACGTTGGCGAAGCGGTGGGCCTGCTTCTCGAGCGTGGGGTCGCCTGGCTTCGGATGCTCGCGGTGCATCACCAGGTGTCCGAGCTCGTGCGCTGCGTCGAAGCGTGAGCGCGCCCGGTCGCCCTTGTCAGAGCCAAGGATCAGTATCGGATGTCCGTTCCCGGGCCACGAGAACGCGTCAACTGCCCTCGTCAGCTCGAGTCGTGCGGCGATCGCTCCGTGACGCTCGAGTTCCCCGAGCACGTTTGCGATGGGTCCATCACCCAGGTTCCATGCTTGTCGCAGGTGACCTGCGATGGCGTCGATCTCTGCGTGACCTGCGTCCTCGGCGGTGCGCTCGAGAGGGATGCTGGTTGCTGGTAGACGGGCGTGGCGCTCGATGGTCGTCACGAGTTCTGCGATCAGGACAGCATGGGCTACCGCGGCATCGCGGTCGAGTTGGCTGGACTTGCGTAGGCTGCGGAAGAAGGTGTGGTTGCTATCGAGGTTGTTGAGCTCGCGACCGCTCGTGGCGAAGTACGTGACTGGAAACTGAAGCGCACCCGCCAGTTCGACCAGGCTCCGCGGGATCCGAACGCCCGGGACGGTCACCGAGCGACAAATCGTCGCACCACAGGATCTAGCCACGAACCCTCCGACCGTCCACGCAAGGCGCTGGCTCCGCAGACGCGGCGGTCGTTCCTAGACGCTGCCCGCCGGGCGACTCCTGGGTCGCCAATGCAATCGCCGGCGACAATACGGTCCGGGATGCGAAAGCGATGGCGCGGACTGCCGCGGAAGGGATTGAACGCGATCTCCAGCGAAGGATGAGCCAGCATCGCCGGCATGCGAGTCAGGATCTAGCGCCAGTGCCCTGGAGTTCCTCGACCGGCCGCGCGGGGTCTTACCAGGGAAGACTCTTGCTCGTCCAGTGCGTCAGGCCCTTCAGGTCCGTCGCGTCCCGGACGTGTCGCGGGGGCGTCTGGAAGGTGGCATATGGCGATAGTGTCATCACCACGCGGTGCTCTCGCAGGCACATTTCCTCGGCGTCGGCCCGAGCCTCGGGCGGCATCGAGTGACCGGCCATCACCGCCGAGATCCGCATCATCAGATCTGTGGCCCGATCCAGGTCGGGATCGACCTCGACTGTGGCGTAGACCAGCACGTAGGTCAACGGCCACTGCTCGTCGAGCACGCACAGCGACACCTTGGGGTCTCGGGCGACCGCCTTCGCCTTGCCGCGGTCACGCATCGTCGAGACCAGGATGCGATCGTCGCCGTCCATGACGTAGTAGACGACCGACATCGACGGCCCGTGGTCCCGGCGCGGATATCCGAATACGGCCGTGCGGTGCTCGGCCACGAACGCGCGCCGCCGCGAGCGCTCGATGTCGTCGAGGGGTCGGGCTTCAGCCTCGGTGGACATGCACCAAATCCTACGTACCGACGCCGAATTTAGGTCTCCTCAAGCCCGACGCCCGGATCTACCACGCCGTCTGTGACCTCCTCGATGTCGCTCCCGAGGACGCCGTTGTCCTGGATGACGTCCAAGAGAACGTCGACGGAGCGAAGGCAGTGGGCATTACGCGGGCCGGGGTGTCTAGAAGCTCTGAAGTCCGATCGCGCCGAGCAGGGAGAGGGCCTCAGCGTCTGGCGACCCGGCCGGTGCGGTGTACACGATCACGCTGAGGTCCGAGCCCTGCACGGCGAGCGCGTCGCAGTCGAGCGTGATGGTGCCGATGTCCGGATGGTTGAAGCTCTTTCGTCGCGACGGTGTGTGCGCGATCGGCCGCTTCTCCCAGAGTTCCGCGAACCGAGCGCTCAGCTCGCAGAGGTCTGTGATCAGTTGGTTCAGATACTGATCGTCCGGGAAGCGCGCGAGCGCATCGCGGAGATCCGCTGCCATCGCCTCCTCTGCCTCGGCGTGCTCCTCGGGCGTGCGCTGCAGTCGTGATGGGCTCCCGCTGAAGTGACGCCAAGGAATCGTGCGCTCGCGTCGTGATGCGCCGGAGAGGTCGCCCATCAGCGCGTTCGCGAGCGGGTTGGCGGCGACGATCTCGCCGGCCGCGTCGACGACCATCACCGGGACGTCGGAGAGGCGGTCCAGCAGCCGTTGCAGGCTCGGCGTGATGTGGCGGTTGATCGTCCCGGGCCCCGGCTCGATGTGGCCGGCGAGCCGGAATAGGTGAGCGCGCTCGTCATTGGTCAGCCGCAGCGCTCGGGCGAGCGACGCAAGCACCGACGGGGATGGGCTCTGCGCCCTTCCCTGCTCGAGCCGTGCGAGGTAGTCGAGCGACACGCCGGCGAGCCCGGCGACCTCTTCGCGCCGCAGGCCCGGCGTGCGGCGCCCGCGGCCGGCGGGCAGACCCGTCTCGGCCGGGGTGAGGCGCTCGCGCCACGAGCGCAGGCAGCCGGCGAGCTCTTCCTGGGCGATCGTCACGTCTCTTAGATGATCGCGTATTGCGGCGCGGTCAGGGTCGCACTGTCAGTCCTAGGCAGCGCCGTCCTCTTGTGAGGAACGACGGCGAGGCGGACGATCGGACCCATGACCAAGACAACACTCATCACAGGTGCGAACAAGGGCCTGGGCCGCGAAACCGCGCGGCGGCTGCTGGCCGAGGGCCACGACGTTTGGATGGCCGCGCGGGATGCATCGCTCGGGCAGGCGGCGGCCGACGAGCTCGGGGCGCGGTTCGTTCAGCTCGACGTGACCGACGAGGACAGCGTCACAG
>CAWEQG010000016.1:0-260851 GCA_963811135.1 uncultured Solirubrobacterales bacterium
ACAGCAGGGCGCTTATCACACCTCGGCCGGACACCTGCGTTCGTGCTCACGCGGGTATGAGCCGGTGACGGCGCGGGCCGGCTGCCTTTGTCCCGAATGCGGTCGCGCTCCCTGCGCGCTGGACCCGGCTCGAATCGGGAAACTGTGAGGAGTGGATGTAGGTCGTGTGGGCTTTGCGGTCTTGCCGGTTGCTGCGGCGGCGGGGTTCGGTGGGCTCGCCTCGCGGAAGGCCCCGGCCGTCTACAAACGACTCAGTAAGCCGCCATGGGCGCCTTCGGCCTCCGCGTTCGGGCCGGTGTGGTCGACGCTGTATCTCGCGATCGCGGTCGCGGGGTGGCGTATCTATCCGACTGCCTCTCCGATGACAAGGCGGTTTCACCTCGCCCAGCTCGCGCTCAACGGCGCATGGCCTGCAGCCTTCTTCGGAATCCGGGATAAACGCGCCTCGCTGGTGATCATCGCTGCGCTCGACTTCTCGCTCGGCTTCGAGGTCGCGAGGTTGCGCGTAGAAGATCGCCGCGCTGCCGGCCTGCTGGTGCCGTATCTCGCGTGGTGCGGCTTCGCGACGGCGCTCAACATAGCGGTCAGCGAGCCTGAGGCGAACCACTCGCAGTAGGTATCCCGCCCGCGCGATAAGCCTGGCGCAACTCCCGGCGTCTGCAAAGAATGGCTGTCGGCTCGCTTGCGCGAGGATCAACGCGATTGATTGGTGGGGGCGGTCTCGAGGGGCCGAGTACGGTGGCGCGAAGGCGGTGCTCCGGGCGTTCTGCGAAGCGCTTGCGCGCGCGGGACGGCGGGTGACGGTGAGACGAGCTTCGCGTAGCGGTCGGGCCGCCTGACGAACCCCGGTCGCGCAGCGAGTTCACAGGGTGGGAGGCGACTGGCCCTGAGCGATGGCGCAGGCGGGCGGCCGTCCGCGATGGCGCGGGGGCAGATCACTCGTTTGGCATGTTTGCCATCTCGTGGGCGGCGTCGATCGGGTCGCCGTCGAGGCGTCGGACGCGCAGCCGGCCGGTGAGCTCCCGGGGCGCGCCGGGACCGCTTAGGAACAGTGGGGCGATTCGTGCGAGTCGGCGGAGGGCGGTGCCCTCGGTCTCGACGAGTGCGGTGTCGAACGTGACGAGCACGATCACCGCCGGCGCGGTCGTCCGGGCCGTCTCCTGGATGGTGGACAGCGGGGTATCGGCGCCGAGGAACAGGATGCGCCAGCCGTGCGAGCGCAGGATGAGACCGAAGGCGAGGAGGCTGATGTCGTGCTGCTCGCCGGGAGGGCAGGCCAGCAGGGCGAGGGGACCCGAACCGCGGCCCCAGAGCCTCGCCAGCGAAAGCAGCCGGCCTCGGATCAGGTTGCTGGCGAAGTGCTCCTGGCTGATCTCGACGCTGCCCAGCTCCCAACCGCGCCCGACGGCGCTGAGTGTGGGGAGGATGAGATCGCGTACGAAGGTCTCGAGCCCGAAGGCGGCCAGACCGTCATCGAGCGCGGCCTGAACGGCGGCTTCGTCGTAGGACTCGATCGCGCGCATCAGGCGTGCCCTGGCCTCGTCGATCAGTCCGTCGGGGGAGGGGGCGCTTTCCAGCGCCACCCGCGCCGCCTGCGCCGCGGACAGGCCCTCGTCCAGGGCTCGCCGCATGCGGGCGACCCGTTCGGCGTCCTTCTCGCCGTAGAGGCGGAAGCCCCCGGGCGTGCGCACCGGGCGCAGGAGCCCATAGCGCTGCTCCCATGCACGCAGCAGCTCGGGCGTGACGCCGACCCGCCGCGCGAATTCCCCGATGCGATGTCCGCCGCCCACTGACACAGCAGAGACTATACACACCTTCGACAGTCTCTTGACAGAAGCTCCGCTGGCCGCTACCTTGTCGAAGCCGTGTAGAGAGTTTGTACAAGGATGGTGGTCACGTGGAAAAGGTTCAATCATTCGTCGGCGGCGCTCCCGAGGTACGGGCGAAGTCGCTCATCCTGTTGGCGGCATTCATCTCATTCGTGCTCTCGGTCGTCGTTTGGTTCAGCGGCCACCATCAGGAGGGCATCTTCGTCGGGCTGTGGGTCCCCTCGATCCTGTCGCTCGGAGCTGTCGTGCTCCCCCGGAGCGAGCGGTGAGCGGAGCCGGCCTCTTCATCGTGGGCGTGCTGGTCACGCTGATCGTCGCCGCGGCCATGGCTCTGCTCGTGTACGCCGCGATCCTCGACGGCCGCGACGCGGAGGCCCGCCGGGCGGCCGACCGCGAGCCGCCGCCAGCCCGGCGCGCGGTTAACATCGTCCAGACGGCGCGAGCCGCGGGAAGCCTCGACACGCTCCTCACCGCGATCGACCGGGCGGGCCTGAGCGACGTGCTGCAGCACGAGGGTCCCTACACCGTGTTCGCGCCGAGCGACGAGGCGTTCGCGAAGCTGCCGGACGGAGTCGTCCAGTCACTGCTGGCGACTCCCGACACGCTCGCCGACGTCGTCAACTACCACCTCGTGCCGGGGCGGATCACAGCGGCGAACATCGCCGGCCGGATCTCGGCCGAGACCGTTCAGGGGGAGGACCTCGCGATCTCCAACAACGGCGCGATCCGTATCGACGGCGCCCACCTTATCTCCGGCGACATCCAAGCCTCGAACGGGGTCATCCACGTAATCGACCGCGTGCTCTTGCCGGCACGCATCTGAAAGGAGTAACCAAAAGTGAGTTCAATCAAGCGTTACATTGCGGTAGCGGCGATCGCCGTCGTTTCGGTGATGGCGATGGCACCGGCGGCCGGCGCGGTGGCGCACCGCGGCGGCAACATCGTCCAAACCGCTGCCGGCGCGGGTCAGTTCAAGACGCTGCTCAAGCTGGCCAAGCAGGCCGGGCTGGTCGGCGCGCTCGAGGGCAAGGGCCCGCTGACCGTGTTCGCGCCGACCGACGCGGCGTTCGCGAAGGTGCCCAAGGCGACGCTGGCGGCGCTGGCGCACAACCGCAAAGAGCTGCGCGCGGTGCTGCTTTACCACGTGCTCAAGGGCAGGATCACCGCGGCGAAGCTCGTCAAGCTCCACTCGGTCAAGACACTCAGCGGGCAATCCCTGAGGGTGCGCGTGAAGAACGGCGTCGTCACGGTCGGCGGAGTCCGCGTGATCAAGACGAACATCGCCGCTTCCAACGGCGTCATCCACGTCATCGATGGCGTCCTGATCCCCCACTGACCGGATGACCAGCTCGCTGCTCGATACCGCGCTCGACCTCTCGGTGATCGGCGGTTACACCAACGTCGGATACCGGATTCGCAGCCGTGGCTGGACGCCGCTGCCGCGGATGGAGGGCAAGGTGGTGTTGATCACCGGGGCGACTTCGGGCCTCGGGCTCGCGGCGGCGGGCGGCTTCGCCAGACTTGGCGCCACGGTCTGGCTGGCCGTCCGCAACCGCGAACGCGGCGAGGCCGCCTGGGCGAGGATCCTCGAACATCAGGGCGAAGCGGACGTCCGCGTCGAGCTGTGCGACCTCAGCCGCCCCGAGTCGGTGCGACGCTTCGCGGAGCGCTTCACCGGCGAGGCGCAACGGCTCGACGTCCTGGTCAACAACGCCGGCGTCCTCACCCAGGGGCGAGAGCTGTCCGCCGACGGGATCGAGCTCACGCTGGCCACCAACGTGATCGGGCCGTTCCTGCTCACCCAGTTGCTGATCCCCGTGCTCGAGCGCAGCGCCCCGTCCCGGATCGTCAACGTGTCCTCGGGCGGCATGTACGCGCAGAAGCTCCGGGTCGACGATCTGCAGAGCGAGCAGGGAGACTTCGACGGGCCGACGGTGTACGCGAGGACCAAGCGCGCTGAGGTGGTCCTGACCGAGATGTGGGCGCAGCGGCTCGCCGGTACCGGCATCACGGTGCACGCAATGCACCCCGGCTGGGCCGACACCGCCGGACTCGAGTCCTCGCTCCCACGTTTCCACCGCGCGACCCGACCGCTGCTGCGCAGCCCGGACCAGGGGGCCGACACGATCGTCTGGCTGGGAGCCGCCGCGGAGCCTGCGGACAGCTCGGGTGGGTTCTGGCACGACCGCCGGCGCCGCCCCACCCACCGCCTGCCGAGGACCCGAGAAACCGAGGCGGAGCGGAGCCGTCTGTGGGCGGAGTGCGTCGCGCTCAGCTCACCCAGAACCAGCTAAGGAGAACTGATGGCGCGATACCGAGCCAGCATCGAAACCCAGTGGACGCCGGACGAGGCGTTCGTGTACCTGAGCGACTTCTCCACGAGCGTCGAGTGGGACCCGAGCGTCGTCGAGGCCGGGCGCCTCGGCACCGGGGCAGTCGGCCACGGAAGCGAGTTTCGCCTCGTGGCCGAGTTCCTGGGGCGAAAGACACCGCTCACCTATCGCGTCGTCGAATATGAGCCGCCGAGCGCTGTCACGTTCGTGGCCGAGAACGCGACAGTCAGCTCGCGCGACCGCATCACCTTCGAGGCGATCGCCACCGGGACGCGGGTCACCTACGACGCACATCTCGGGCTGAAGGGCCTGCTCAGGCTCGGCGACTCGCTCCTCGCACTGGCCTTCAACCGGATTGGCAATCAGGCGCTGGCCGGGCTGCGCGAGGTGCTCGGCCGCTCCGCTTCCGGAGCTGTAGAGGCCGCGGCATGAGCGGCCGCGTCCTGGTCACCGGCGCCACCGGGTTCATCGGCGGCATGCTGGCGGCCCGCCTTGGCGCGGACGGCTACGACGTGCGTTGCCTCGTACGAAGTGCTGACGGCGCCCGCGCGCAGGCTCTCGAGCGCGCCGGCTTCGAGTTGCATGTGGGTGACGTCCTACACCCGGACAGCCTGCGTGGGGCCGGCCGCGGAATCGACGCCGCCTACTACCTGATCCACTCGATGGGACGGGGCGGCACCAGGGATTTTGCGCCCCGGGAGCGCGCCTCCGCCGTGGCCTTTGCCCGGATGGCGCGGGAGGAGGGGATCGAGCGCGTCATGTACCTCGGAGGGCTGGGCGATCGGCCCCACTCCGAGCATCTGCGCAGCCGGCACGAGACGGCGCTGCTGCTCCGCCGGCACGGGCCGCCGCTGACCTATTTCCGGGCCGGGATGGTGGTCGGGCCGCAAAGCGAGTCCTACCGGACGCTGCGATACCTCGTCGAGCGACTGCCGGCGATGATCGCGCCGGCCTGGCTTCAGAACCCGACCCAACCGATCGCGGTTGCCGACACCGTGAGCTACCTGGTGGGCGCGCTCGAGGTCGACGGGTCCGTGGGCCGGGAGGTCCAGATCGGCGGGCCGGACGTGCTCACCTACGCCGAGATGCTCGACCGGATGGCCGAGGTTCTCGGCCTCTCCCACCGGCCTCGGATCCCCGTGCCGCTGATCACCCCGTGGCTCTCCTCGCTGTGGATCGGGCTGGTGACACCGGTGGACCCAGGCGTGGCCAGGCCCTTGATCGAGGGGCTGGCCGTCCCAACGGTCGTGAGCGACCCATCGGGCATGGAGCTCTTCGACGTCGAGCCGGTCGGCTTTGAGGAGGCACTCCGACGCGCGGTGGCGGGGGACCCCGATCTGGTGGCCGCATGAGGTTTCTCGAGCGCCTGTTCGCGTCGCGAGCCGCCCGGATCGGGATCGTCCTGGCGTGGCTGGTCTTCGGTGGCCTCGGCGGCTCGTTCGCGCAGCGCTTCCAGAACATCCAGAAGAACGAAGAATCGTCGTTCTTGCCAGGCTCCTCGGAGTCCGTGAAGGAGCTGACGCTGGCCAAGCGCTTTCCCTCCGGCGAGCGCTTCACCGCGGTGACCGTCGTCCGCCGCGACGGCGGGCTTGCGGCTAGCGACCTGGCCGCGATCGAGAGGGTTCGCGCGTCGCTGGCCGCGGCGCCGCCCGTCACCGGCTCCCGCGCCGTGCTCCGACCGGTCTCGCCCGATCGCACCACCGCGCTGCTGATCGTCAACCTGAACCCGCGCGGCGAGGAGACGCTGCTCAAATCGTCGGTGGGACAGGTCGAGAGCCGGGTGGCGCCCCTCAGGTCACTCGGCCTGACCGTCAAGGTCTCCGGACCGGCCGGGTTCTCCCGTGACGCGGTCAACGTCTTTGCCTCGATCAACGGGACCTTGCTGCTGGCCACGGCCGGGCTGGTGTTCGTGCTGCTGATCATCATCTACCGCTCGCCCATCTTCTGGTTCATCCCGCTGTTCAGCGTGTTGATGGCGGAGGCCTTCTCCCGGTTCTGTGGGTGGGCGATCGCCGAGGCGGGGGTCACCGTCAACGGCCAGAGCGCCGGTGTTCTGCCCGTGCTCGTGTTCGGAGCCGGAACGGATTACGCGTTGCTGCTGGTCGCGCGCTACCGCGAGGAGCTCCGCCGCCACGAGTCACCGGTGCAGGCGATGCGCCAGGCGCTGCGGCGGGCCGGGCCAGCCGTGGTGGCTTCAGGCTCGACCGTGATCGTCGCCCTGCTCTGCCTGTCGCTGGCCGAGGTCAACGGTACGAGCGGGCTCGGGCCGATCGGGGCCATGGGCGTGGCGCTCGCGATGCTCTCGATGCTCACGCTGCTCCCGGCCGGCCTGGTCATCGGCGGCCGGCGAGCCTTCTGGCCCTTCATCCCGCGTTTCGGCTCCGCGGGCGCAGACGAGACGCACGGGTTCTGGCGGCGAGTCGGCGAACGCGTCGCCGCCCATCCGCGCCGCGTGTGGGTGACCACCGCTGTGCTGCTCGGGGTCGGTTGCCTTGGCGTCACGAGCTTCTCGAGCGGGCTGACCAACACCCAGGACTTCCGAGGAGCCGTCGAGTCCGTCCAGGGCCAGCAGCTGATCGCCAAGGCCTTCCCCGCCGGGTCCAATGCCCCCACCGACGTCGTCGTCCGCGACGTCGCAGCGCTGCCGGCCGTGGAGCGGGCGATCCGCGCCGTGCCGGGCGTGGCCGCGGTCGGCGCCTTCGAGCGCGGAAGACCCGGCACGAGGTTCTCGGTGATCCTCAAGCCGGATCCATACTCAACCGAGGCGGAGAACTTAATCCCGCGCCTGCGCTCCGCGGCACGCGCCGCCAGCCCCACGGCCATCGTGGGCGGGCCGACGGCGCAGCAGAAGGACTTCGACGTCGCCGCTGCCCACGACAACCGGCTGATCGTCCCGATCGTGCTCCTCGTCGTGTTCCTGATCCTCGTCCTGCTCCTGCGCGCGGTGACGCTCCCGCTGCTCCTGATCGGCACCGTGATCCTTTCCTTCGGCGCGGCGCTTGGCGTCTCGGCCGTGATCTTCAAGCACGTCTTCGGCTATCCGGGCGAGACCTCGACGCTGCCGCTCCTGGCCTTCATCTTCCTCGTCGCGCTCGGCGTCGACTACAACATCTTCCTGATGGCCCGGACCCGGGAGGAAACGCTGCGCCACGGCGCCCGGCAAGGGATGCTGCGAGGCCTGGCCGTCACCGGCGGCGTCATCACTTCCGCCGGCATCGTCCTCGCCGGAACGTTCACGATGCTCGCGACGCTGCCGCTCAAGACGCTCACCGAGCTCGGCTTCACGATCGCCTTCGGCGTCCTGCTCGACACGTTCGTCGTGCGCTCCGTCCTCGTGCCGGCGCTCGTGTTCGACGTCGGCGCGCGGGTGTGGTGGCCGAGCGCACTGGCCCGGCGCCGGCAGGCTCGGCGCCCAGCGGACGCCGAGATCGCGGTGGAGGCGGTGCGCGAGGTCCAGGAGGCGTGAGGTGGCCGTGGAGAACGTCTGGGACTATCCGCGCCCGCCGGCTGTCGAGCCCTGTCGGCGTCATGTCCGAGTCGAGCTCGCCGGTCAGGTCCTCGCCGAGTCTCACCATGCCCTGCGAGTGCTCGAGACGAGCCACCCGCCGACCATCTACGTCCCGCTCGACGACGTGCGCGAGGACCTCCTGGTGCCGAGCCGACAGCCCTCCACCCGCTGTGAGTTCAAGGGGGCGGCCCACTACCTCGACGCGCTCATCAGCAACCAGCGCTACCAGGCGATCGGCTGGATGTACGCACAACCCTCCCCCGGCTACGACGCGCTCACGGACCACCTCGCGTTCTACCCGGGCCGGATCGACGCGGCCTGGCTCGACGACGAGCGCGTCCGCGCGCAAGACGGCGACTTCTACGGGGGATGGATCACTGCTGAGCTCGTTGGGCCGTTCAAAGGCGCGCCGGGCACACGACGCTGGTGAGCCAGGCCCCAAGCGTGGCCGCCCAAGACACCCGCTCATGGGCCAGCGCTTCCGTGTGGCGGTTCTGACTCAGCGTTACTCAACGCTGCTGCCCGTCGCTCACGCCTTAGACGTGCCCCCTCGCTGTGGCTCGGCCGCTCAGTGTCAAACCGCGATCATGTTCGGCGCCTGCGGCCCTATCGACACGGCGACTCGGCCGTGTCATCGACCCCGCGCTGGTGAGGCTCCGAGTTCAAACCGGCCGCGCAGTTGGTCCTACCCCACCACCGATGGCGGACCGTTGCGATGCCTCGGGCGTCGTCAAGCCAAGGCTTCAGTGCCTGCCCGCTGTCCCGAACGATGCGTCCTAGGAACACTCATACATCACGCTCAAGCCCGCTCGGGGTAGCCACCAGCCGGATGACGGAGCACAACACGCGCGTCGAAAAGACGCCCGCCGCAGGCAACGGCTTTTCTTGGTACGGCCGGTGCTCATGCGGCTGGCACGGTCACCTGCGCATATCTCAAGCCGGCGCGAGAGACGACGCCGCATCCCATCAGCAAGCGGCCATCACCTCACGTTCTGGATCAACCGCTCTGTGATCGTGGCTACGACACGGCGTCGGTGCATGGGATCGATGCCGAGGCCTCTCGGCTAGCTCGACGAGTTGGTCGTCAGACGGAAGACCGGATGGCGGGGTGCTTCGCCCTCAAACGCCTCAAGCGGTGAGGTCGGCGTGACATCAAAGAAGGGACGGACGACCCGTACCTGTTGCAGGTATCGGCGGAGGACCGGTGCCGCGGCAGTGGGAGCTACCTCTTCGATCTGAAGAGTCTCCGAGCGGCGTGCCCGGCGCAGCTGGACTTCGCCAGCCGCGCGGGCATTTCGGACCCAGCCAACCTCGCCGTAGGGCGCCACAAGCCACCGCTCCCCGTTCTCGATCAGAGTCACCGGGGTCTCATAGAGCTTGCCCGTCTTGCGACCGCGCACCGTGAGGACGTAAGTGTGGGGTCCCGCCAATCCGAGCCGCGCGAGTGGCTTGACCACGACGTTGACGAGGCGCCGCGCCCCGCTCAATCGGTACGTCTGGGCCATCAGCCGGAAAGCCTAGCTTGGATGGGCCGCCTGGTATCGCGAGGCAGTGGCCCCGACGGATCGAATCTCGCCAGTCCTCCCTCGACCAGGAATGAGCATGTTGAATGCGTACGCGGCGGTCGTGCAACGCGCGGAGGGAACGTGGACCGGGATGGGAGGGACAATGGGCTTTGGCATGGCTAGGGTAGAGGGCGAGATCATCATCAACCGGCCGGTGGAGGAGGTGTTCGACTTCGTTGCCGATGAGCGCAACGAGCCGCGCTACAACCCGCGGATGGTTCGCGCCGAGAAGATCTCAGAGGGTCAGATCGGCCCTGGGGCGCGGTTCCACACCGAGCTGAAGACGGCGGGGCGGACGATGCCGATGGTCGTCGAGTTCACCGACTTCGAGCGGACGCGGCGGCTCGGATCGGTGACGCGCTCCTCGATGATGGAGACCGAGGGCGCATTGACGTTCGAGTCGGTTCCCTCGGGCACCCGGATGTGCTGGTCGTGGAATGTCCGGCCACGCGGTGCGATGAAGTTGATGGCGCCGTTTGTCGGCCCGATCGGCCGTCGGCAGGAGCGCGGCATCTGGGGCCGCCTCAAACGGTTGCTGGAGTCTGGCGGCGAGCGGCGGTGAGCGCGTATGGTCGCTGTCTATGGCAGCGGGATCGGCCCGATCGCCGATCTCACCGAGCGATCGAGGCTGGGCTGAGCGTCGTGGGGCTCGATCAAGCCGTCCGCGGGTGCATCAGGGCCGGGCGACTCGTCCGAGGGTGCTGGATCGCATGTCAGACGTGAGGATCTCCACCGCGCGTGGCGAGCTCCCCGCGTATCTAGCGATCCCGAGCAGCGATGGGCCGTGGCCGGGGGTGGTCGTGATCCACGACATCAGTGGCATGACCCCGGATCTGCGCAACCAGGCCGACTGGCTGGCGGGCGAGGGGTTCCTGGCGCTGGCGCCCGATCTCTTAGCGTATGGCAGAAGGATGGCCTGTGTGCGCTCGATCATTCGCGATTTACGCGCACGGCAGGGAAGGGCCTACGAGGACGTCGAGGCCGCCCGCGCCTGGCTTGAGACTCGCCAGGACTGCACCGGCAAGATCGGCGTGATCGGCTTCTGCATGGGCGGCGGGTTCGCGCTGCTGCTCGCTCCCGGCCACGGCTTTCAGGCCTCGAGCGTCAACTACGGGACGGTCCCCAAGGACGCCGAGACGTTCCTCGCCGGCGCGTGTCCGATCGTCGGCAGCTACGGCGCCAAGGACTTCACCTTGCGCGGCGCCGCACCTCGTCTGGAGCGTGCGCTGACCGCCGATGGCATCGAACACGACATCAAGGAGTATCCCGGCGCCGGGCACGCGTTCCTGAACGACCACCGCGATCCGCTGTCAAGGGCCATGAGAGTCGTGAACATCGGCTATCACGAGCCCTCGGCGAAAGACGCCCGCCAGCGGATCATCTCGTTCTTCCACGAACACCTGAAATCCCACGAGCCAGCAGGAACGTGAACGCGCCAGGGCTCTCGCGACTCTGACACGTGGCCCCAACGTGTGCCCGGCGGCCATTGTGGAGCGCCTGCTTTCGCAGCGGCGCGCGCATCTGAGCCGCCTCGACGAGTGCCATGTTATGCGCGGACTGGAGGGAAGTCGGCGACGACAGCTGGCCCCGGCCATCGTCGGTCGCGCCTATGGCGAATGGGAGGTGCGCGGCGACGCGCGAGCCGAGACTCGCTTTCACGCCGCGCGGGCATCAAGAGCGTGCTGCCCGTGGCCGGTTGTCCAGAAGAGGACGCGCAAAGCGCTGGCACGTCGGTCCTGACCGAGGCGATGGTGCCGAGGGCAGGCGTTGGGCACCGTCTGTTTGCCTCGCGCCCGCGAGTGTTGTCCCCGAGCGCGTGTCCGCGAGGAGCGGTTGCGCACGCTTGCGTTCGTCCGGCGACTCGAGCGCTGAGGGTCCGGGGAGAGGATCCGTTGTCGCCCCTCTGGGCGGGGGTACGTGTGCTGTGGCGCGTCATGCTGGGGCGGTATGTGCGGCCGGCTGCGCGGCGTGGCGCGCTGAACGGTGCAGCGGCGATGGCAAGTGCGGTGCGAGTGTCAGTTTGAGCGCTCTCCGGGTGCGGGGGGAGGGGACCCGGATGGCGAGGCGAACGGTGGGGCGTCCACGGGGCAGACGGCGCCGCGCGGGGGCGTGCGCGTGGTGAGGAGGTAGTGCTGCATGCGGTTCGCCGCGCAGGTTGAACGGGCGTTCAGTGACAGGTGCCCCCAGCCGTTGATGACCAGGAGGCGTGCGCGTGGGAACAGCCACGCGACAATTCTGGCGTTGATGGGCGGGGTTTGGGGGTCGTAGCGGTTTGAGACGAGCAGGACTGGGTGAGAGGTGCGTCGTGTCCATGGGCCGGTGTAGCGGTGTGTGTCAAGCGCGCGCCAGATGCGGCAGATGCTCGAGTCCCACCCGTCCGTCGAAGCCGGAGTGTCGCTGTCAGAGCAGATGACGGCCTCGCGCGCGGGGTCGTAGGACGCGGGGGCGGCTGGCGGCGGCAAGGGACCGGTGCCCGTGTCGATCGCTTGCAGCCACTTGGCGAGCTGCGGCCACCGTGACGGCTCAGGCATCGGACCGAAGGTGACCTGGATGAGGTCCTGGTAGGTGAAGGTCCGGCCGTCTGGCAGGCGCATCGACTCGGCGCGCAGCCGCCGGGCGAGCCGTTCCCACCGCGCGCGCGGGTCGCCATGCGAAAATGCACACGCGGCGCCCGCGTGCGTGCACAGCGCGAAGAACTGCCCAAGCGCTTGCTTATAACCGTTGGGGCTGGCCTGATCGCCGCGCCCGTTCGACCAGGCGACCGGGTCCACCACGCCGTCGAGCACTAGCGCGCGCACCCGCCCGGGGAACAAATCGGCGTAGGTCTCGCCGATATAGGTGCCGTAGGAAAAGCCGACGTAGGTCAGGCGCCGGTCGCCCACCGCTCGCCGCAACAGCTCCAGGTCCCGGGCGACGTTCGCCGTCGACATGTGGTGCAAGATCGGTCCGCCGCGCCGGGCGCATGCCCGGGCGACCGCGCGATCAGATGCCAGCCATGCCTGCTCTTGACGCGCGCCGACCGGGAAGGCGTAGGGCGGCCGGGCCGCCGCCGCGCTCTTGGCAGTGGCAAAGCAGCGCAGCGGAGTGCTTCGGCCGATTCCCCGCGGGTCGAAGCTGAGCAGGTCAAAGCGCGCGCGAACCTCCGGGGTAAACAGCGAGCGCCCGAGATCGCGCAAGAACGCCACGCCGGATCCGCCGGGCCCGCCCTGGCCGACGAACAGCGTGCCGATCCGACGCGCCCGGTCCGTCGCCGGAAGACGAATCAACGCCAGCGAGATCGTATCGGCGTGCGGCTTGTCGTAATCCAGCGGAACCTTGGCCGTCGCGCACTCAAACCCGGCACCACACGGCATCCATCTCAAGCGCGGAACCGCCACACCAGACGCCACCCCCGCCCCCGGCACCGCCGTCTTCGGCTGACCGCCGCACCCGGCGAGCAACAGGCTCAGTACGGCCACCACGATCAGCGCGCCACAAGCGCCCCGATCCTTCCGTCGGAGCGCCCCGATCCTTCCGTCGGGCATCGCTCGTATGAGCGGGCCTGCGCCCCTCGGGGACGCGAGCGGAAATCCGCTTACCAATACCCGCCGGCGCGACGGCGCCCCAGGGCTGCATTGACGGGTGAGCATGCCGGCTCATCCTCTCTTCCGGACCGCTCCAGCCAGTGTCGCGCCTCATGACGACCTAGGCATCCGGTGCACGTCCCGTCCCTGATCCGTATAAGCACGCGATATCCGGGCGCTCACAGGTCCGGACGCCCAGATGCTGTTCAGCTCCCGCCCGTGCACCGACGTCGCTTCCGGCGAGGGCGTCGCCGACGATGCACTCTGCTGCAATTGGTAATCCGGCAGCGCGACGGCTGCTCTCGAAAGGGGGTAACGAATCGGACGGGAGCCCTGCTCTCATTCCGCCATGAGCATCTCGGGCTGGATCTCGGCTGGCCTGCAATGCGCGGACAGAAGGGCGCTCACCATCGTCGCGCCACCCGCGACGCCGCCGGTTGCGCTCGTGGCGAACAGCAGGGCGCTGCTGATGGCGGCCAAGAGACCTCTCGCCGCATGAATGCGGGGCTGCGCATCGCTCGATAGGCACGTCGTCGCGCGTACTCGCCGCCGACCGGAAGCAGGTGCTTCACTTCCGTGGTGGCGACGACCGGCCGGCCGGCGACGCAGGGACGCGCGAGAGTGGCGAGGAGGGGGTTCGTTGGTCGCGGCGTTCTCGAGATACGTGTCCCGGGCCGGATGCCGGACTGGCTGTTGGGGGGAGCACTCGACGTCCGCTCCACGGTGTCACAGTCGGACGCCTCCGGCCGTGCCCGCATCTCTTCGATCTACACCGTCTTCAGCGCGGAATGAACTCGGGCGCAGAACTCCGCGAGTTCGCGGTCGAATCGCTCGGCGCTCTCCCAGAACGGCATGTGACCGACGCCGTCGTACCAGGCGGGAGTTGCCGTCCCGCACGCATCGAGGACGTGTTCGGCCATCGACGGCAGGACGATCGCGTCTTCGCGGCCGTGGCTGACGAGCACCGGTATGGAAAGGGCTGCGAACTCGGCGCTGCCGTCGATCTCGCGCGAGATCAAGGCGCCTCGGACCGACGGAGGCACGACCATGTTCCAGGCCAACGCGGTTCTGGTGTCCTGCTCGTCCAGCGGTTCAGCGGTGCACGCCCGAAGGAACCGCTGGACCGCGGTGATGTTCGTGGCCAGGTCCGATGCGGCGGCGTCGCCCGCGTTCTCCAGAAACCCAGGTCCGATGTGATCGAACGTGGGCGGCCTCAGGATCACGGCACCGCCGACCAAGTTGATCCCGGCAACAGCACCCTCGCCGTAAGCGCGCAGGTAGTCCGAGACGATGAAGCCCCCGTAGGACCATGCGATCAAGACGGGGTGCTTCAGGCCGGCCTGTTCGACCACCGCTGCGATGTCGTCAGCCCACAAACGCGCCTCGGTGTAGTGGCCGGCGCCGGCCGGCGCCTCCGAAAGCCCGTGACCGCGGAGGTCGAACGTGACCATCCGAAACCGTGCCGCCAGGTTGCCGCTGACCTGCTTGGTCCAACAGAGGTCGCTCTGCGACCAGCCGTGGATGAAGAGAAGCTCGGGGCCGTCCTGCTGGCCCCAATCTCGAGCGTGCAGCCGCAGTCCGTCGCCGCCGCGAATCTCGTACGTGGCCACCGGCTTCGCCGCCGTCGCTGTCGCACCTGCAAGCTGACTGGCCATTCCCCGATCCTTTCGTCCGTCGTGTCGTGACCGACGCTACGCGCGAGAGCTCGAGCCAACATCGGCGCAACCACCCAACTTCGTCCGCCCGAGGCGGCGGCATACACGCAGGCGCTCGCTAGCGCGCGGCAGGCCCGGACTGCGACTGCTGGGCGTAACGCACGGCCGCCGCGGCTCTCCCCGCCTTCCCGGAAACGCCAAGCTTTGCGTACACGTTCGAGAGGTGGCGCTCGACGGTCCGAACGCTGATCGACAGGTGCGCGCCGATCGCCTCGTTGGCCATCCCTCGCGCAACCAGTTCGAGCACCTCACGCTCTCGCTCGCTCAGGTCGGAGCGCCCGACCGGCGGGCGGGCCAGCGGTCCGGTCCCCAGGAACGCGTGCATCTCACCGACGAAGTACTCCCACGCTGGCTCATCGGCCAGCAGGATGTGGTTCGGCGATTCGAGCAGGATCAGCCGGGCGTTCGGGATCAGCGCCGCAAGCAGCCGCCCTTCCTCGACCGGAACGACCCTGTCGTCACGAGCGTGAGCGACCAAAGTCCGCGTCTGAACCTGGCGCGCCAGCTCGCGAACATCGAGCCCGCCGCGCGCCTCGAACAGACGGACGGCGGTCTCGGCACTCGTCGACTTGACGAGCAGATCCTCATACCAAGCCATCTGTTCCGCAGTGCCGTTCGGCAGGAACAGGATGCTGAACAGACGGCGAAAGGTTGGATCGCCTTTTCTCCAGCCCGCCGGGATCGCGGCGACGACCGCACCTTCCTGCTCGGCCTGCCCGCGACACCTGCGGCCCCGCGCGTAGCCGCCGTAGAGCACAAGGTCTGACACGCGCTCCGGGCGCTTCGCGGCGTACGCCACGGCGATCGCGGCGGCCTGGGACGCACCAAAGAGCGCAAACCGCTCCAACCCGGCCGCCTCCACGACGGCCTCAAGGTCCGCGACCCAGTTCTCCAAAGACAGGCCGCCGAACTCCGCAGCGGAGAGACCGCAACCCCGCTCGTCGTAGCGGATCAGCGTATGGCGATCACCCAGCACCTCCAGCCAGTGGCGCCAGATCGGACTCTCCCAGTCGTACTCGAGATGCGTGAGCCACGTCGCAACTCTGACGATCGGACGCCCCTCCCCGTGGACCGCGTAGCCAAGTCGCGTTCCGTCCCCCGAGGTGCAGAAACGAACCTCCTGCTTCACAGACGAACCGTATCGCCCGTCGCTAGGGTCGAGCCAAAACCCCCGAGGTGAGGAAGCACGCGTCCTCGCAACGGTCGCGATCTCCCCCGCAACTCGCCACCTGCGCGTCGTATCCCGTCGTCCGCCCGCCCGTCGTCGGGACCGCCGACCCCGGAGTCGCGCGTGCTCACGAATGCAGGGAAGGCGCCACCGGCAGTGGCCAGCCGCCCCGGAAACCCGAAAATTCTGGATGCAGCTCTCGGCTCGATGCGCGCCGGCGCCCTGCAACGCGCGGATAGGGCGCCTGAGCGGTCGCCGGCAGCTCGTTTGGCGCCGCGAAGTCGGCGGCGTTCGCGCTCGCCGCGCAAAGGGGGCATTCGGGTCGTCTGACGGGGAGTACCGCGACGGGAGCGAAGCGAAGCCGAGTCTCGCCTACGGAGCGCAACGGAGAAGCGTCAGCGGTGGCCGGATTCGACTACCGGGAGTGCGGGATCAGTTTTGGCGTCAGATGCAGAGGATGCCGTTTGCGGAAGCATCCTCGCTGCCATGTCGAGGCGAGGAGCGCGACCACGATTGGTAGGAACATCGCGAGCGCGACGAGCGCCCCTCCAAACTGATCTCCGATCCACAGCTTCGGGCCTGCAAGCGTTGAATGAATCAGCGGATGCTTGACGGTAGTTCCGGCGATGTGGAGCCCAAAGAAGGAGCCCTGCCAGAAATCGGCCGCCCAGTGCGCCCCGATGGCCAGCCAAAGGCTCCGAGTGAGCATGTACAAGCAAGCGAAGACAACGCCACCGGCGGCCGCCTCAAGCGCCCCAACAGCCGTCGCCCCGGGGTTGCCGAGATGGAGTGCACCGAACAAGAGCGAGGACAGCACGAGTGCTACCACGGATCCGAGCATGAACTCAAGTCCTCGGAAGACGATGCCCCTGATGAGGAATTCCTCGTAGAAAGCGACGAGGAAGAAGCTGCCGAGTCCCCCAAGCAGGAGCGGACCGGCCTCAAAGCGGACAGCCTCGACGTGGTACCAGCCAGCCAGCGCGTAGATTCCAACGGTCATTGCGACTACAACGCCCCCGAGGGCGAAGCCAGTCGCGAGGTGGCGAATGGCGTGATGCGGATCGAGAGCGAGCAATCGCAGAGCGCGTCGGAGCCGGCCCAAAGGCTCGCCTCGGCGCTCTGAGTCACGCGAAGGTTTCTCACCCGAGACTTGCGGCCGACTACCCGCGGTGGAGGCTGCGCCGCTGGAGGCGAGTATCGGGCGTCGCATCTGACCACCTCCCGTTGCTTGGCTTGCAAATCACCGTAGAGCGCCAGCGACGGCAGCTCATCCGTAGGTGGACGCACGTGCGGTGCGAGCGACTACGGACTGGCAGTCGGAGGATCGATCTAAGGCATCTCCGGAGCGCCAAACGTGCCGCGAGCGTGGCTCGGCGGCTCACCGTTTCACGACTACCGGGTTCCTAGCCTGATCCTGGACGTCGCCGTCGGCGGCAGCAGCACAGCAGCCGCGGCCGCCGCTTGGCGCCGAAGCAAACGGCGCGGGCGACACCGCGATCACCCCGGTGTGGTGCTGAAGGTGCAGCATGTTGATTTTCATGAGGATTCCTGTGGAGGTGAAAGCAGCAGGAGCGGACGCGCACGTTTGTCGCCTGAGTGGACGCAGGGTTCTAGCGCTGGTGACGGTACGTTCGCCACCACGCGAAGAGTCCTGCGGGCGGGACAAGCAGGAGAAGTGCGACGAGCCATGGCTCGAGTTGCCGGTCGGTCGGAGTCCGCGGGGCGGGCAGCACTGTGCCCTCGCGGGCAACGAGGGCCTTCCAGCCGAACAGCAGGGACTGACGGTGTTTCGTGCGCGTCATGTCAGCGGCTCGGAATTGCGCTTCTGAGGAAAGTGAGCACTCGTGTGGTGTAGGTCTGCGGGTGCTCGGTGAATGCGTGTGTGTGGCCGGCGTCTGGCACGTACCAGAGTGTTGCTCTCGGTCCAATCAGTGCCCGATAGGCGCCGTCGATTGTGTGCTCGTTGGGTGCGTTGGAGGCGATCAGGAGCACGGGGATGTGGATGCGGGCAACGATGCTCTTCAGCGGGGCGGGTTCGGTCTCGCCCGAGGCGACCTCGATCGCGCGCATCGTCAACCAGGTCTCCGATAGGAACACCGGGGCGAGCCCGTGGGGGACGAGCTGGTCATCGCCGAGAGTGGAGGCGCCCGCGCAGTCGGCGACTACCGCATGGAGCGCCACCCCGGATCCGGCCGCTCGTAGCGCTTCCTCGGCACCCATCGAGAGCCCGAGCGCCGCGATCCGCCGCGGGCTGATGCCAGGCTGGTGATTGAGGAACGCGACGGCGCCCGCGAGGTCGTTGGCACCGGCCCACCCCAACGCGTTGGTTTGTCCGGCGCTTCGGCCGTGGCCGCGGGCGTCATAGGCGAGGATGCCGTAGCCTGCCGAGCTCAGCATTCGCAGCTGCGGCAGGGTGTCGACGCGGCTGCCGTGGGACCCGTGGAGCAGGACGACGGCGGCGCCATTGCGGCTCGGGGCGTACCAGGCTGACAGACGAGTCCCGTCCTGCGCCGAGAACGTAACGTCGCGAGCACCCGGTACGGCTAGGGTTCGGGCGCTTGGGATCGCGTCCCGCGGGGCGTGCGTCACGAAGCCCGCGTTGATCGCCGGAGCGATCAGCCACTGCGCGATCACGAAGAGCGCGATGATCCCCCCCGCCAGCTTTACCACCAGGGGCCGACCGCGCAGCGCGATCCAGAACGCAAGTGCCACCAACGCGATGCCCGAGAGGGTGGCAAGGATCCCCGTAATGTCAGCGCCACCCATTCCGGTGAGCACGGCGTGCGGAACGCTCGTAGCCAGCCCCGCGACCGTTGCACCGAGGCCGATCAGTCCAGCCAGCAGCACCCGCACGGCCTGACCGCGGCTGACGAAGAGCACGCAGAGGACCGCGGGCGCCAGAGCGGCCACCACCAGCGTCCCGACCCGCACCAGCGCGCCAGCATCGCCGGGTAACAGAAGCGCGAGAACCGCGAGGTGAAGCGCGATAAGCACCAGACATCCCGCGAATATCCGCTCCTCCCGGCTCCTGTGGCGAATCCATGTGCTGACCCGCTCGTGTCCGCGCCGCGCACGTGCAGCGTCACGCGGTGAACGGCGGATGAGTGGCTGATGTCCTACAGACATTGGACGCCGTGTCCCCAGTGTCATCCGACGCCAGTCCCCGACGCATCCGGAAGTTGCCGCAGCCCCGGTTCGGCCCATCTGCGCAAATTGGCCGCTCGCCAACACCGGCTGTCGGATCTCGTTCACCCCGATCCGAGGCATCAGCGCGCCTCCTGGGTGTAGTCGTCCGACGCGACCGTCGCGCAGGCCCCGATCGCTACCGCCCGGCGCGCGGGACGCTCGACATCGGGCGATCCACGCGCGCTACCTCGCCCTGGCCGGCAGTTTCGCCGAGCGGCTCTTCACCAGCCCGGACGCCGCGATCGTCGGCGCGGTGGGTTACATCAGGGGGGTCAGTATTTCCATGCTGCGATCTGCATTGAACTGCGGTGTCGGGCGCCGAGATCGAGTGAGATCCTGATCGGACCGAATCAGCAACGCGAGGAGGGGTCTCGATGGCTGTCCTCGAGCATACGGTCGCGCCTACGGCCGTGGAGCCACGAGCGGCGGTGGCGCCCATGGTCGAGGCCTCGAATGTCGATAAGCGGTACGACACCGGGCAGGTGGAGGTGCACGCGTTGCAGGGGGTCAGCTTCCAGGTCCCGCGTGGCCAGATGGTCGCGATCATGGGCCCGAGCGGATCCGGCAAGACGACACTGCTGAACTGCCTTTCCGGTCTGGACGCGATCGACGATGGGGAGGTCCTGATCGAGGGCGTCGCGCTCGGCGCGATGAGCGACGATGAGCGCACCGACTACCGTGCCCGCCGCATGGGGTTCGTCTTTCAGTTTTACAACCTGATGCCCGTTTTGAGCGCGGTGGAGAACGTCGAGCTGCCGCTGCTCGTCGCCCGCCTTCCCGCCAGGCGGGCGCGGGCCAAGGCGCTCGAGGCGCTGGACATGGTCGGCCTGGCGGCACGCGCCGCGCACGTGCCCGACGAGCTGTCGGGCGGTCAACGCCAACGCGTGACGATCGCCCGTGCGCTCGTCAACGACCCGGCGATCGTCTGGGCCGACGAGCCGACTGGCGACCTCGACAGCGAGAACGCTGAGGAGATCGTTGCGCTCATGCGGGCGCTCAACCGCGATCGCCGGCTGACGTTCCTGATCGTCACGCACGACATCTCGGTGGGCCGCGCGACCGATCGCATTGTTCGTATGGTCGACGGTCAGATCGTCGACGAAGAGTTCCTGGAGGTGGTGTGACATGGTCGCGCGAGTCACGCTCGCCGAGGTCGACGTCGTCCGCAAGAACCTCGAGGACCTCATCGAGTTCTACAAGCAGGCGGTGATGCCCGCCCAGCACACGCAGGACGGGTATGAGGGCGGCTACGTTCTCACGACGCCGGAGGGCAAGGCGCTGGTCATCACGTTCTGGCGCGACGAGGCGGCCGCTGAGGCCGGCATGGCCAGCGGCTTCTACGGCGAGCAGGTACAGAAGTTCGTGACGGTCTTCAAGGCCCCGCCGGGCCGCGAGATGTACGACGTCGCCGTCGCGGACGTCCCCGCCGTCGTCGGCTGAGGGGAGGCGAGTCACCGTGACCAAGCTGTTCGGAATGCCCGTCGGGACGCTCGCCGCCGTCCTCAGCATCGCGCTCGTGGTGATGCTGGGCGTCGTGGCGATCCTCGCCCTGCGCAACCCGGTGCTCGTGCGCCTCGGCGTGCGCAACGTCCGCCGCCGTCCCGCGCGCAGCGCGCTGATCGTGGTCGGGTCGATGCTCGGCACGGTCATCATCGCGGCGGCGCTGGCCACTGGCGACAGCATGAGCCAGACGATCCGCTCGTCGGCGACCGCCGCGCTTGGCCGCACCGACGAGGTCATCGCCGCTCGCGGCTCCTCGGAGTTCGACGTCGGCGCCATCACCGCCGATGCGGCGCGCGCTACCGGCTCCCGGTACTTCCCGCAGGCGTACGCCGACCGCATCGCCGGCGCGGTCCGCTCCTCCGGCCTGGTCGCGGGCGTGACCCCGGTGATCATCGAGGACGTTGCCGTCCAGGACGTCAGCGCTCGTCAGACTGAGCCCCGCGTGACGCTGTTTGCCGGCGACCCGGCACGCATGGCCGCCTTCGGAGCGATGCGATCCGGCGGTGCGACTGTGTCGCTCGCGCAGCTACGCCCGGGCGAGATCTACCTGAACGCCAAGGCCGCGCACAAGCTCGACGCGCACGCCGGCGACACGCTGCGCGTCCTGACCGGCACGTCGGTGGCGACGGCCCGCGTCCGCGCGATCGTCCAGTATCAGGGCGGCGGCACCGACCAGGCCGGGATGCTCGTCGGGCTGGGGCCTGCCCAGCACCTGCTCGGGCTGCCCGGGAGGGTCAAAGCCATCTTCGTCGCCAATCGCCACGGCGTCGGCGACACCGCGCGCGTCACCGCGCTGCTCGACCGGGCGGCGGCGCCGTTGCAGCTGACCGCCTACAAGACCAAGCAGGAGGCGATCAAGGTCGCCGACCAGCAGGGCACCGCGTTCATGTCGATGTTCACGACGTTCGGATCGTTCTCCATCGCCGCGGGCATCCTGCTGATCTTCCTGATCTTCGTGATGCTCGCGGCCGAACGCCGCGGCGAACTCGGCATCGCGCGCGCGGTCGGTACGCGCCGGCGCCACCTCATCCAGATCTTCCTCTACGAGGGGGTCGCCTACGATCTGATCGCGGCCATGGTCGGTGCGCTGATCGGTGTCGGGGTCGCGTTCGTGATGGTGCTCGCCATGGCCAGCGCGTTTAGCACCCAGGACTCGAGCGCGACGATCACGTTCGCCGCACGCCCGGCGAGCATCGCGATCGCCTACGGGATCGGCGTGCTGCTGACGCTCGTCGTCGTCGTCGTCAGCGCGCGCAAGGTCAGCCGCATGAATATCGTCACGGCGATCCGCGACCTGCCCGAGCCGCCGGTGCCGCACAGCCGCAAGCGCCGCTGGGCGCTCGGCGTGGCCGGCCTCGCGGTGGGCACGATGCTCGCGGCGACCGGCGCCTCGGCGAAGGACGCCGTCGGCCTGGGCTTCGGGGTTCTCGTGATCGTGATCAGCCTGATGCCGATCCTGCGCGCTGTCGGCGTCCCGCAGCGCCTGGCCTACACCCTGGCCGGCGCCGCGCTGATCCTGTGGTTCACCCTTCCGGTCAGCCGCTGGCTGTTCGGCGACATGAAGGTCAACTTCTCGATCTTCATCCTGGGTGGCCTCGCGATCGTGATCGGAGCGAGCTGGCTGATCGTCTTCAACGCCGATCTACTCCTCGGCGGGCTGGCGTCCACACTCGGACGAGTACGGCGCCTCGCGCCCGTTCTGAAGATTGCGATGGCCTACCCGTTGCGAAACGTCTTTCGCACGGGAGTGATGCTCGCCATGTTCACGCTCGTCGTCTTCACGCTGGTGGTCGGGTCGATCACCACCGGCTCGTTCGTGCAGTCGGCCAATAACGTGCGTGCCTTTGGCGGCGGCTTCGACGTCCGGGGGACCGCGTCGCCGGCCGCTCCGGTCCGGGACATGCGCGCAGCGTTGGCCAGCGCGCCCGGGCTGCATCCTGCCGACTTCCGGGTCGTCGCTTCCGAGTCGACGCTGGCCGTGAAGGCACGCCAGGTCGGGACGACGGCGCAGGCCGAGACCTACGCGGTACACGGCGTCGACGCGCCGTTCCTGCAGAACACGACGTATCAGTTCTCGGCCAAGGCGAGCGGCTACGCAACGTCCGCGGCGGTCTGGCACGCGCTGCGCACGCAGCCCGGGCTGGCCGTCGTTGACCCGTTCGTCGCACCGCGCAAGTCCAATTACAACTTCGCGGCGCCGCCGAAGTTCCACCTGCGCGGCTTCTACGTGGAGGACAAGACGTTCGCGCCGATCCCGGTCCAGGTCCGCGATCCCCAGAGCGGCCATGAGATCACGCTGAAGGTGATCGGCGTGCTCTCGGACAACGTGCCGCTGTCGATGACGGGCATCTGGACATCCCAGCGCACCCTCAGCGCGACGTTCGGCCCGCGTGTCCAGCCAACAACCTACCTGTACGCGCTACGCGCGGGCGTGGACCCCAAAGCGACCGCCAAGCACCTGGAATCCGCGTTCCTGGCCAACGGCATGCAGGCCGACGCGCTGAAAGACGTCCTGCGCGACACGGTGTCCGCCAACCTGACCTTCGACCGTCTGATCATGGGCTTCATGGGGCTCGGTCTGATCGTCGGTGTCGCCGCCCTCGGCGTGATCAGCGCCCGCTCGGTCGTCGAGCGCCGCCAGCAGATCGGGGTGCTGCGCTCGATCGGGTTCCGTCGCAGCATGGTCGAGGCGATCTTCCTGCTCGAATCGGCGTTCGTGGCGCTGACCTCGATCGTGGTGGGGACGCTCCTCGGCATCATCGTCGGCCACAACGTCATCGCTGACTCCCAGCGCCAGGGCACGTTCGCCAACCTCGCGATGCATGTGCCGTGGGCCACACTCGCGATCATCTTCGCAACCGTGTTCGCGATCGCCATGGCCACGACGCTGGTCCCGGCACGTCGCGCCGCTCGCGTCTACCCCGCCGAGGCGCTCCGCTACCAGTAAGCGACGGCTCAGCGGCCGTATCCACTGCGCCGGCCGGTCGCCCAAGTGTGCACACGGGCTATCAGTGCGATCTGAAACTAGGACGGTGGGCAGGCAGACGCGGAAAGCGCATCTCATGGGCGATCGCTTCATCGTCCGTCGACGACCGAGCTGGTGATCGCATCACCGACCACGCAGGCACGCGCGCCGGCAATCCGCGCTAGCGGTATGCCGCGACAAAGGAGCCGTCCGCCGGGGCTCGGCCTGGACGAGTACCTGGCCACAATTTGGATCGCAGGGGAGCACGCATGAGTTGCCGGCACCACGCCGCCGCTCCGTACCGGCACGAGCGCGCCGGCCAAGCTCCCTGTCTGGCGGCTCGCCGCTGGTGCATTCGCCCAGGACGAGGTGCATGAGGTCGCTCCCGAAGCTGGGCGTGCATCCCAACGCGCCGTTGCTCGCCGGTGCGTCTTCGGCCGTGCCGCTAGCGGCTGGGCTTTTCGACGTGCCTGTGCGCCGATGCGCTGCGGTGGCCGCTCCGATCGCGTGTGAGCACCACGCCGCGAAATCAGTTCGGCTACGCACGAAGCGAGAGATCAACCGCACGGGCGACCTGCTCGCGTGAACGGGCTCGGACCGCGCACCCAAGAGCAACGCGCCAGCGTTCGGGACTCCCCGCAGAGCACTCCAGCCCCAAGTCGGCGAGAACCGTGGCTTGATCGACGTGAACGGCGATCTGCTCGGCGCGGCGCTGGGCGGCGATATGTTGAGCACGTGCCAGCGGCGTCCTGCCACGGTCGCCGGCAAGCCTGAGGAGATCCTCCGACACCAGCGGTACCGCGCGCCGCGCGCACCTCTCCCACGGAGCGTCAGCTGCCGAATCGACGACAACCTGACGCACGACTCGCCAACCAGGATGGTGCGAATCGCAACGGGCAACCAGGAATCGGGCCAGCGCGTCGGCTACCCCCACAGCTTCGGGCTCGGACCCGTGACCGTCCAGGTGCCGCAGCGCGGCACCCACGTTCCGGCCGCCGTCGACCGCCCTGGCGAGCTCCCGGGCGGTCCGCCGCGGCTTTGCGTCGTTCATCATCGATCTCTCCACCGTACTCGACCGAGAGGCCGCGCTCCGTGCTGGACTCCTACGACTCGCGTCCAATCGCCCCCAGGTCGGGACATCGCTCCGGCTGCTAGCTGGCGGACAGGCCCGGACAGGCGACGGTGCTAACTGAGCAGCCTTCGGGGCATGTCTGAGGCTCCCGGGTCGCCTTTTGGCGGCCCTCCGGCTGGCCGTCGGTGGCTAGGCGGCGCAGAACAGGGTGTTGAGCGCCTGTACGGGGAGGTAGTCGGCCCAGGAGTTGTATGTGCGGCCGTTGACGAGTAGGACGGCCACGCGGCTGCCGTCGCTGCTCACCGCGACCTCGGCCATGTAGGAGGGAGTGGCGCCGCCGTGAGCCAAGGCGTGCACCCGGCAGATCGTGTCAACACCGGTCCCGAGCCCGTAGGACGCGAACGCGGGTTGTTCGATCTGGCGCAGGTACGGCTTCGAGACGATGCGTCCTTGCACGAGCGCGAGGAGGAAGCGGGCCTCGTCGGGCGCATTGACGACGACTCCGCCCGAAGCAGCGAGCGATCCCTCGCCCGCGCCCGCGTTCGGCCGTGCCTTTCCGCCTGCCTCGATGACGTAGCCGACGGCGTGAGGGCCTGTGATCGCTGCGGTCGGGTCATACCCGGCACTCGTCAGCCTGAGGGGGTCGATGATGACGCGCCGGTAGAGGTCGGCCAGGGAGGCGTGGCCTGCTTTCTCTGCGATCGCGGCCGCCGTCTTGTAGCCGATGTTGGAGTAGTGGTAATCCGTGCCCGGTTCGAACAGCAGCGGAAGTGCGGCCGCAACTCGCATCTCGAACATCGGTGGGATCGTGAGGGCCGGGTTCTTCGCCGAAGCCTCCCCGATTGCGAGGACCTCGCGGCGAAGCGTGGGGTCGTGGATTTTCGCGAGCCAGTAGCTCGGCTTCGCTTCGATGTCGTTGTCGTCCACCATCCCGCTCGTGTGGTTCAGCAGCTCCCGGATCGTGATGCGGTTGCCGTAGGGGAAAGTGTTGGGGAGCCATTTCGCGACCGTGTCGTCGAGGCTGAGCTTGCCCTCTTGGGCGAGCTTTACGACAACTGTCGCCGTCCACAGTTTGCTCACGCTTCCGATGCGGCTGCGGACCTCCGGCGTCATCGGAATGTGGCGGGCGACGTCGGCGAACCCGGCCGCGCCCTCCCACGTGCCGTGCGGCCCGGAGACGTAGGCAGCCACCCCGGGGGCGGCCCGGAACTGCCCGGCTCGGAGCGAGTCGAGCACTTTCTGCAGCTCCGGCCGCTGCGGCTGCCTCGCGGAGCCCCCGCAGCCGGCGAGCAGCACGCACGCCAACGCTACGGCGAACTTCATGGCACCAGTCTCCTCCGGTCGCCCGCGCACGGGAATCGGTGATTGCGGGTAGATCGGCGTGGGCAAATACCGGATTGGGATTGCATCGACCTGGTCGGGCATGCACCGGTCGTTTGCGTGCTTTCCGCGCCGTCGCGCGGCCGATTTCGGATGCGGGCCGACCGGCGCTCCGGAATGCTCTGTGGTGATGGACATGCGCCGATTTGCGGTTTGTTCTCTCGCCGTCGGTTCGGCTCTTTACTTCGCGCTGTTGCGCCGGCCGGTTCTGACCTGGGGAGCGACCGAGGCCGAGGCAGAGTCGCGGCTGCCAGGCGATGAGCTGCTCGACGATGCGGACGGCGTAGCGACCCGTGCGATCGAGATTCGTGCCCCGACCTCGGCGGTCTGGCCATGGATCGCGCAGATGGGTCCTTCGCCGCGCGGCGGTGCGTACACGTACGACTGGATTGAGAACCTGCTTGGACTCAACATGCACAGCGCGGACACGGTCCTGCCAGAGTTTCAGCATCCCGAAGTTGGCGACATGATCGGGTTCGGTGCGAATCGGATGCGGCTCGAGCGCGTGGAACCGGAGCGCGTGCTTGCGTGGCGTTCGCAGGACGGCAACTGGGTCTGGACGTTCGTGCTCAACCAAACGACCGGAACGACAAGGCTGATCAGTCGCAACCGCTTCCGCCTGCCGCGCCTGGTCGACCGCATCGGCATGGTGCCTATGGAGCCTGCCTCCCTGCTGATGGAGCGCAAGATGCTGTTAGGGATCAAGCAACGCGCCGAGCGGCTCGCGGTCGGCGCCAGCAATATCTCGAAGCCTTCTGCCTGAACGACGCAGCCAACTTCACGCAGAGTTGACAGAACCCAGCGATGTGTGACCAGCCCCGACGGGCGCCGCGGCTGAATTTCACGGCGGACGGGGCATCCTCCGCAGGTGCCATTGGCGTCGGTAGCATTCGCGCGGCGTCGGACCGGAGCGAGTGGGATGGCCGCCCGATGCGCGAATGAATCGCCGCGAGCTTTCGCTTCGCCACGCGGCGCGGCTCGCTACAAAGAAGCGACCTTGTCCACCAGTAGCCGAGGAGCGCGATGAAAGTAATCGGCGCGGGGCTTCCGCGGACCGCCACCACAACACAGGCGATCGCGTTCGAGATGCTTGGCTTCGGCCACTGCTACCACATGCGCGACCTGATGACGAACTTTGAGGCGGGGCTGGCGCTGTGGGAGGCTGCGGCAGAGGGCAAGCCCGATTGGGAGGCGATTCTCGGCGATGCCGGATCATGCTGCGACTGGCCGACGGCGCGCTATTACAAGGAGTTGCTGGAGCACTACCCGGGGTCGAAGGTGGTGCTGAGCGTGCGCGAGCCCGAGGGGTGGATCAGGAGCATGCGCGAGACCGTTTGGGCGATCTACTTCGGGGACTCCGTCATGCATCACGTGTGCGAAGCGCGCGCCGTGATCGACCCGTTGTGGCGGCGGTTCATGGCCCTGATGATGGTCATGACCTGGGGGCCCGACGTGCTGGGGCCGGCTGAGTCAACCTTTGACGATCAGTCATTTGCCGCGTCGATGCTTCGCTGGAACGAGCGGGTTAAGCGTGAGGTCCCCGCTGATCGCCTGTTGGTTTGGGAGCCGCGCGAAGGATGGGAGCCGCTGTGCGACTTCCTGGAGGTCGCGGTCCCGGCCGAGCCGCTGCCGAACGTGAACGATACGGCTGCGTTCAAGGAGGGCCTCATCGGGGGTGCACTGACGGTCGTGAACCAGTGGTGGGACGAGCGAGAGCGCCCCGCGCATGGGCTGCACGCCGCCACGCTCGACTGACTCGCCATCGAGTGTCGAGCAGCCACACTGCGGAGAGGGGCAAGGGCTCCGGGCCCTGGAGTTGGCGGCAGCGAGAGCGTCTCTCAGCTGATCCCATGGGCACAGCGAAGGCCTGCTTCGCGGGGACCGACCGATTCGGATCTCAGCGGGTCACGGTGTAGCTGATGCGCACCACCGGATGTCCGGAGATGGCGACTACGGATGCTGAGTAGGTATTACTTTGTTCGACGAAGCGGACGATGACGCCCTCGCCGTACATCGTGGCAGTGCGCGAGCCGCTCCCGTTGCCGATCGTGAGCTCGTGGCCGTTCACCCGGACGCTGTTTAGCCGCAGGTTCGCGCCCGATCCGTCCAGCCTGACCGTCCGCACCGCGATGCTGGCCACGATCCTCAGCGTGTGAGGCTCCGATCGAATGGTCGCCGACGCGTCGGACGAGACCGCCACGAAGCTTGTCAGAAGCGCTCCCACGACGGACATTCTCCGCATAGCCCACATTACTGTCTCTCCCCGGCTCGAGTGATAGGCGCACGCGCTTGGAGCAGCGCGTGGGAACTTACCCGAAAGACGAGTCGACGAGCGTCAGTCCGAGCGTCGCCCTACGCCGTGCCCGCACCGGGTCGCGGTGCACGCGCCCAGCGGGCTGCACCGCATCAGGATCCGCTCGTACTGCGCCGAATGCGAAGTGCTCGTTCCCCGCGATGTGACGGCGGACGAAGCGACGTAGAGTCGTCACAAATCCATTATCAGGGGGTGGATCGTGCTCAAGATCCGCAGCGGCGGCGCAGGGGCCCCAAGGATTGCAAGGCGCACAGGGCGTGCAGGGGCCCCCAGGCCCTAGTCATGCCTACGCGTCTGTCAGCAGCAGCGTCCTCAGCATGAACCCGACGGCCAATGGAGATACCACCGTCGCGTCGCTGGCCGTCCCGGCCGGGACCTACGCCATCACCGGGGGAGCTGTCGCCAACAACGACGCGGCACCACAGGCAACGCTGATCTGCCGGCTCGAAGCGCCGCTCGGCACGATCGTTGATCACGGTCCCACAGCGGGAATCAACCTCGGCCCAAACGGACAGCTTGACCGGGCATATGACGGCGTGATGGGCACCGCCACGCTGACCTCAGCTGGCACGATCGCGGTGATCTGCCAATCGAGCGATACGACGGGCAACTACCTCCAGCACGGCGTTATCGCCACCCTCGTGGGCGGCGTGAACTAGCCCGTGTGTGGGATGCCTTCGCCGCTCGTGGCGCTCCCAGCGGAGCGCCAGGAGCACGTGCCCACCGCCGCACCCCGCATACCCCTGAGACACGCGTAGCCGCCGGGACCCGACCGCCGGCGCTCCTGCGGAACTCCGGAATCCAACCCAGGTCGGTTCCCGGTTGCCAGGACCGGCGATTCGCGCCGATCCTGGCGCGAACCGCTCAGTCGACCGGTCGATAGCCGAATCGCTCGGATATCGCGGCGATGGTCTCCCCGTCGCCGGTGGCGACGGCGCGGAAGTAATCCTCGAATCCGCCCGGTGAGCTGATGAGCAGGAAGCGGGCTCGATCGCCGCTCGGGTTGCTGAACGTGTGTGGGAGGTCCCCACTGACGTGGGCAACCGCCCCGGGAGCAAGCTCGGCAGACTCTTCTCCGACTCTGATCTCCAGTCGCCCGTCAACGACGAGGAAGGTCTCATCGAAGCCGGGATGTACGTGGAGGGGCGGCCCGGGGAAATTCGCCGGGGCGCTGTACTCGCAGACGAACTGGCTGGCGCTCGCCACCTTGATCACGAGGCGGTTTCCGCGGGCCTCGATGACTTCGCCGTCGCCCGGCGCGAGTAGTGCATGACCGTTATGGGTTGAGTTCATTTTGTCGCCTTTGTTTGGTGACTGCCCGGGAGATGTGACGTCAAGCCGCCGGACGGGCATAAGGGGGAGCGTCCAGCGCACGTCGCAAGAACCGATGCACGGCGATGATCCAGCCACGGCACCGCGTTGTGAAACACAGATCGGCTGTCACACCGACAACGACGGGTTGTCGCCCCGCACCAAGGCGGTCACGTTGACCGCTCGCCGCGTGTCATGGGGGTATTGCCCACGACAATTGGAGGAACAGCGATGCTGGAGAAGGTCTTCTACACGAGCGTGCTCGTCAGCGACCAGGACAAGGCTCTCGACTTCTACACGAACGTACTTGGCCTGGAGAAGCGGGTCGAGAATCCGACGCCCGACGGGCCGCGGTTTCTCACCGTCGGCGTCAAGGGAGACGAGTTCCAGCTGGTTCTCTGGCCTGGGACACCGGGCCAGGCCGAGCCGGCGATGGGACGCCCCCCGGCGTCGGTCACGATCGAGACCGACGACTGCCGCAAGACGGTCGAGGAGTTCAAGTCGCGCGGGGTGGAGTTCGTGTCGGACGTGCTCGAGTTCCCCTGGGGCTACGTCGCGCAGTTCCAGGACCCCGACGGCAATCGCCTACAGCTACGACAGGGCCGCTAACTCAGGACCGTATCTGGACTCGCCATAGCTGAGCTGCGCCTCTGGAGCTCGCCCTTCGCCAGCCGCTCAAGGGCAGTTAGGGCGAGCTCCAGGTCGGCCTCGTCGGTGTCCTCCTCGCGGGTATGCGAGAGCCCGCGCTTGCTGCGCACGAACAGCATCACGGTCGGGACGCCGGCTTCCGCCACGCGCGCGGCGTCGTGCAGCGGCCCGCTCGGCAGGCGGACGTCGACTCCTTGGAGGTCCGTGACGATCGCGCCGGCCGCCTCGACCATGTCCGCGTCGAAGTGGATCGGCGCGACCCGGAAGAGCGGCGACCACTCGACCTCCACCTTCTCCTCGTCGGCGATCCTGTGGCTCGCCTCGACGACCGCGTCGTGCAGCTCGGCGAGCGTCGCGGCGTCGACGTGGCGCTGGTCGACGAGTGCCGTGGCGACTCCTGCGACCGCCGTCGGGATCCCGGGCTCGGCGTCGATCCGGCCGACCGTCCCGACCCCGCCGCGCGTCCGGGCCAGCTCGCGCACCTCGAGGGCGAGCCGCGCGGCCGCCGACAGCGCGTCGCGGCGCTGGTCCATCGGCGTCGAGCCGGAGTGGGCGGCCTGGCCGGTGAACTTGACCGCCCATCGTTCGGTTCCGTAGGTGCCCGTCACGACCCCGAGCGGCAGATCGCGCGCCTCGAGCACCGGCCCCTGCTCGATGTGCAGCTCTATATACGCAACCGCACCGGCGAGGCGAGGGGTCGACTCGCCCATCCGGTCGACGTCGACACCGTGGGCAGCCAGCGCGTCGGCCGCCGACACGCCGTCGGCGTCGCGCAGACCACGGACGAAATCCGCATCGTGCTGTCCGGCCGTGGCCATCGAGCCGAGCAGGCTGAGACCGAAACGGGCCCCTTCCTCGTCGGCCCAGTCGACCAGCTTCACCGTCAGCGGGGGAGGGCCGTCCGCGGACAGCGAGCGCAGCACCTCCAGCGCCGAGAGCACGCCCAGGCAGCCGTCCAACCATCCGCCGTTCGGGACCGAGTCGATGTGGCTGCCGATGATCAGGAACTGCGGCGAGTCGCCCGCCAGGGTCGCCCACATATTGCCGGCCTCATCGCGGTCGACCTCGACCGGCAGCTCGGCCAGGAGCTCGCGTTCCCATTCCCGCGCTTTGGCCCAGGTATCGGTCCAAGCGAGGCGTTGTGCGCCGCGCTCGTCTCCCGTGAGCTCCGCGAGCTCGCGCAGCTCGGTGATCATCCTCTTCGCGTCGGCGGCCATCGTTCCGCACTCAGGCCGCGGCCCGCTGACGCGCGCGGAGCGGCTCGCCGAACCGAGCCCGGCGCAGGAACTGTCCGGATCCAGGCTCCGCGACCAGCTCGTCGTGGTCGACGATCACCTGGCCACGCACGAGCACGACCTCCGGGGCACCGATAACCTCGGTGCCCTCGTACAGGTTGTAGTCGATGTTGCTGTGGTGGGTCGCCGCCGACAGCGTGAGCGGCTTTTCGCTGTCCCACACGACGATGTCGGCATCGGCACCAGCGGCGATCGTCCCCTTGCGCGGGAACAGCCCGAACAATCGCGCCGGCTGAGTGCAACAGAGATCGACGAGCTGGTTCATCGTCAGGCGGCCCTCACGCACCCCGAACTGATGCAGCATGTGCAGGCGGTTCTCCACTCCGGGGCCACCGTTGGGGATCTTCGAGAAGTCGTCGCGGCCGAGCGTCTTCTGGTCACTCCAGCGGAACGGGCAGTGGTCGGTGGAAACGACCGACAGGACGCCGGTCTTCAGCGCCGTCCACAGATGCTCGAAGTTCTTGGCCGGCCGCGGGGGCGGGGTGTACACGTACTTCGCTCCCTCGAAGTCGGGCTCCTCGAGTCGGGTCTCGTCGATGAACAGATACTGCGTGCACGTCTCGCCCCAGGTCCGCCAGCCTCGCGACCGAGCGATCGCGATCGGCTCGACCGACTCCTGACAGGAGACGTGGACGACATACAGCGGGCAGCCGGCGATGTGGGCCAGCTTCACCGCGCGGTTGGTCGCCTCGGCCTCGGTCTCCGGCGGGCGCGTGGCGGCGTGCCAGGGCGGGTCGGTCTTGCCCTCGGCGAGCGCCTGCTTGACGAGCACGTCGATCGCGTCGCCGTTCTCCGCGTGGACCATGACGAGCGCGCCGGTCTGCGCCGCCACCTGCATGGTGCGAAACAACGTCTCGTCGTCGACCATGATCGCGCCCTTGTACGCCATGAACAGCTTGTAGCTGGTCACCCCTTCGTCGGGCACGCGCGCGACGTCCTCCAACCGACCGCCGTCGTGGAGGTCGGTGATCGCCATGTGGAAGCCGACGTCGATCACCGGCGGGCAGCGCTCGATCTTCTCGTGCCATGTCGCCAGCGCGTCGGGGATCGACTGGCCGGGCGACTGGAGGCAGAAGTCCACCAGCGACGTCGTCCCCCCGAACGCCGCCGAGATGGTTCCCGACGTGAAGTCGTCGCAGCTCACGGTGCCCCCGAATGGCATCTCCATGTGCGTGTGCGGATCGATCGCGCCCGGGATCACATACTTGCCGGTGGCATCGATCACGCGATCGGCCGAGCCGTTGAGCGAGCTTGCGATCGCGGCGATCGTCTCCCCCTCGATCAGCACGTCGGCCACGTAGTCGTCCACGGCGGTGACGATCCGCCCGCCCTTGATCAGCACGCTCATGCTCGTCCTCCTCTGGTTGTCGGCTCCTCGCCGCTCGTCCTCACTGTCAGGCCACCGTGGTCGGCTGGAACTGCGGAATGATGTCCCGTCCGTAGCGCTCCAGCGTCTCCTCGAATTCGGAGGTCATCAGGTAGAGGTTCGCCTGCTTGACGCCAAGCTGCTCGAGTTCGCGAAGGCGCGCTATGTGCTGATCGGCATCGCCCAGCAGGCAGAACCGGTCGCAGATCTCGTCGCTGATGTACTGGCCGTGGCTCGCGCCGACGAGGCTGTGCTCGTTGTAGTCGTACTCCTTGACGGCGAGCGCGTACTCGGTCAGCGCGGTGGGGATCTCACCCTCCGTGCCGTAGCGGGCGATCAGGTCCTTGACGTGGTTGGACACCATCGCCGGGAACCAGCGTGTCTCCTCGCGCCAGCGGGGCAGGTCGGCGTCGACGACGGCTGGCGCGCAGACGATCGGCGCCAGCGCGTCGGGGTCACGCCCCGCCTTGACGGCGGCGTCGCGGGCCCGTTCGATGATCCAGCCGGTGATTTCGGGATCGGCGAGCTGGATGATCACCCCGTCGCCGACGCGCCCGGCCACGCCCAGCGCCCGCGGGCCGTAGCCCGCCACGTACATCGGGATCTCGGGCTGGCCCTTGGCCCATCCGAGGCGGAGCTTCTTGCCGTTCCACTCGACTTCTCGCCCGTTCATCAGGTCCTTGATCATCTCCAGCGACTGTTCGAACCGAGCCACCGGCACCGGCCCCAGCCCGACCACCCGGCGCGAAGAGTCGCCGCGTCCGATGCCCAACGCCATCCGTCCTCCGCTCACGCCCTGAAGCGTCGCGTAGCCGCTGGCCGTCACCGTCGGCTCGCGGATGCCCGGATTCGTGACGCAGTGTCCGAGATGGATCCGCGACGTCGCGATCGCGGCCAGCGTCAGGAAGACATAGCCCTCCTCCCACAGGATGTGCGAGTCATACGTCCAGGCGTGGGTGAAGCCCAGCTCCTCGGCCCGGACGACGAGCTCGACAAAACGCCGCGACGGCGGATCCGGCAGAAACGTGGCCCCGAAATCGAGCATCTCTCTCCTCTCGCCAACCGGTTAGATGCCTGCCCTCGGAGCCTAACTCAAGACCCAAACCTCCGACGGGAAAGACGGCCCGGTCCGTGCCATCAAGGCCGTCGCCGGGGTGCCATCCTCCTGGGATGGATGCGACTTCGGGGTTTCAGCGCCTGGCGTCGAGCTCGGCGTATCGCTTGGCGAACTCGTCGGCAGCCTGATCCGGCGACCACGCGGTGAGCTCGAGCTCGAGGGGCTCGACATCCTCGAGCTCGGGCCAGTGCCAGGCCTCAGCGCTGAAGGCGCGCCGCTCGGTCGCCAGCAGCGCCCGGTCAACCCGTTTGACCTCCGGGACGTCGGGCTTGATCTTGAATCGGTCGCGGATCGCTTCCTCGAGCCGATCCTCCGCGTCACGGAATGCGGCCCCGAGCGCGCTGCGGTGCTTGAGCGGATGGGGCATGTCGCCCAGGTAGGCCTCACCGGCGTCGTGCATGAGCGCGGCGAAAACGTCCTCGACGTCGCCGCCGCGCTCCTCGACGACGCGCGACACGATCACGCAGTGCTGCGCGACCGAATAGAAGACGCGACTGTGGCCACCGAACCGGCATTGGTTGGCCAATGCACGCGCGATGTCGCCGGCGTCGAGTTGCGCAGGGTCCGGATCGAACGGGTTCACCCAGCGCCCCGAGACTGTCTGCAAATAGGGCCCCGCAGCGGGCGGTGCGCTGTCGGAGGAGGTGCTCACCTACCCCAGGCTATCGCCGTCGCCGGCCGCGACGACACCGGGAAGGATTCGGCGTCGGACGCGTCAGTAATCGATACAGCGCAATCATCAGACGTCTAACGTCTGCGACAACCACAGAGAAGCCAGCGATGCCCTCCTTTTCCCACTTGCAGAGCGTGGCGCGCGTCGAGGATCGTCGATGCCACGCGGCTCGGACCGCGATCAGACGAGCCGCGACGTCGCGAACACCGACAGCCGACCCTACCGCGATCACGATCCGCCTGGCCGCGGCCGAAGACGCGGACAGGCTCGCAACCCTGGCCCAGCTTGACTCCGCCACAGTTCCTCAGGAGCCCGTCCTGATCGCAGAAGAAGGCGGACGACTGCGGGCCGCGATCTCACTGCGCGACGGCTCGGCCATCGCCGACCCGTTTCACCGAACGGCAGCCATTCTCCAGCTTCTGTCCGCCCGCGCCGCGCACCTGCGCGCCGACGAGCCGACCCGTGCGCGCCGAATTCGCGGGTTAGTCGCGCGGGCCGTCGCCACGGCACGGTGACCGCCGACGATCATTCGGCCTGATGCTCAAGCTCGCCAAGGGATTGGCCACCATCGCCTGCTCGGTCGCTCTTCTTTCGGCGTGCGGAGGCACCGCGGTGATCAACCCGACCGCCACCGCGAAGTCGGTTCGTGCTTTCGTGTTCCGGCACACCGGCTTTCGCGCGGCGGATGTCCGGTGTCAGAGTGGTATTCCCGCCACCGTGGGCAGCCGGTTCGACTGTTACTTCACCGGTCCAGAGGGACCGTACACGGCGTACGGCCGGATCCTCAGAGTTCACGGCCACGGAACGCTGTATCAACTCCAGACGCAGCCGTCGGACTGGCCTCCGCCGAAGCTGCGCTGACCACACCGTCCGCCGGTCGATGGACCAACTCGAGCGCGACGACATACTCGGCGGGAATGTGGACTATCGACGACCGCGGCTCGCGAGAAACGCGGCTTCCGCCTGACCCAGCGCCGTCGCCGGCGGTTCGCCATGCAGGTATTCGGCCGCGATCGCGCCCCAGTCCGCGCCGGCCCGCAGCGTTCGGAGGACGATCGCGACCACCGCGTGCATCCGGCGGATCAGAATCGCGTCCGGCGGCAGGGTGAACTGGTTGACCTGCGTCTTGACCGCGGCTCGCTCATCGCCGTCGGGCCGCTCATGCTCCGGTTCCCCCTCTCGCTCGCGCCCGCGCCGCTCCTGCTCCCGCTCGCCCTCCCGCTCCCGCCCGCGCCGCTCCTGCCCGAGCGAGAACCGATGCTCACCGGGCACGGCGTACCACCGGGTCGCGTGTTGCATCAGCCGCAGCGCGAAGTCCGCGTCGACCTCGGCCGCTCGCTCGCCGGGCAGATAGCCGCCACGGACCAGACTGGCTTTCAGGTCCACCGCCGCGTGCTCGCGGACCGCCAACGCGATCGCCGCCTCCGCCGCCCCCCGGGCGGCGTCGATGTCGCGGAGCAGGCCGAAGTCGAGGAAGCAGACCTGCCCGGAGGGGCGCAGCAGGTAGTTGCCGGGGTGAGGGTCGCCGAGCGCGATGCGGTCGCGATAGAGCAGGCCGAAGAAGAACCGGAACACGATCTCGCCGTAGCGGTCGCGCTCCGGCTCGGCGGCGCGGCGCACCTCCTCGAAGCGCTGTCCCTCGATGTACTCCGACACCAGCACGCGCCGGGTGGACAGCTCGGTGTTGACGCGCGGCACGCACATGAACGGATGGCCGCGCATCAGCCGCTCGATCCGGCGCTGGTTCTGGGCCTCGAGCTCGTAGTCGAGCTCCTCGGAGATGCGCTCGCGCATCTCCGCCACCAGCGCCTTGGCGTCGAGGCCGGGCGCCAGCCGCTTGACGAGCGGAACCAGCAGCATCGCGTTGCGCAGGTCGGTCTCGACCGCCTCCGCCACGCCGGGATACTGGACCTTCACGACCACCTCGTCGCCGTCGAGGGTTCGAGCGCGATGCACCTGCCCGATCGAGGCGGCGGCAAAGGCGCGTTCGTCGAAGTCCGAGAACACCTGCGCGAGCGGCGCGCCGAGCTCCTTACGCAGGAGCCTCTCCAGACGGGAGAACGGGACCGGCGGGATCCCGTCGCGGAGCGACGCGAGCTTGCGCTGCAGCTCGTCCCGCTGGTCCTCGGGCAGGCCATCGATCTCGACCATCGAGATGATCTGGCCAACCTTCATCGCGGCACCCCGCATCCGGCCCAGCTGGTCGACGAGCTCACCGACGAGCGCCGCGGTGCGCTCCTGCTCGGCGGCCGCAGCTCGCTCAGGCGAACGCACGCGGTTGGCGGCCCGCATCCCGGCCCACCGAACGCCCTGCCCAGTCACGAGCCCGCCGACTCGAGCCGTTCGCGCCACGCGACCGGTTGGGAGCTTCTTGGCGTCCGGGGGCGGATCCTCGTCTTGCGCCCGCATGAAGCGAGCGTAGCGTTACGGGTCCGGCCCCCAAACCGCCGCGGTGACCCAAGCCGAGCGCGACGCCCGACGAGCGTCCCCACCGCCTCAGCCCGGCAACGGCAGAACGCGCCGCCGCCGCCGGGCGGCTGGTATCGCCGCCCCGAGAAACTCGCCCCGGCGCTCAGGCGACGCGGACGGCGCCGGCGTCCGCCCCGATCCGGCCGATCAGTTCGTCGCAGGGGCCACGCGTCAGGTTCGGCACCTACTTGCGCGCGCGACCTCAGTCCGAGCTGCCGCGCCGCGGGTGGTGGCGGCCTCGCGACCTCGGCGCCGTTCCGACTCGATCCAGCGCCTGGCGCCATGCGGCCCGCTTCGCCTCGAAGCCCTCCGAGCGGTCGTCGCCGCTATCGCCTGTCCTTTCGACCCTCCGCATCGACTCGAACCGGCGTTCATAGCGGCTGGGCGCCGCGGAGCAAAGCGACTAGGTCAGCCTACGAACCATTTTCCGTCAGGTCGGCGGAGTACCTGACACATCCCCTGGGAGCTCCTGCTGTGCGGCCATCCGTTGGCGCGCAGCAAACGCGACGACCAGCACGGCCACGAGACAGACCAGCGCGGCTCGCGTCCCGCGCCGGGAGCGCACGATGAGCCACCACCGGTAGCGCAGGATGCGTGGCCGGCGACTGGTGTTTCGGTTGCGCCTGCGGGGTCTCCCCATCGGGCGAAACGTAGGTTTGCGGTGCCGCCGGATCATCACCTCAAACGGATGAGAGGCCAAGCTCGCCGGCGGGGTAGGTTCCGCACGGTGGGCTGGCTGACAACTCGGGTCACCAACCCGGCGGTCCTGGTCTGGGTGCTGCTCGTCGCCTTCGGCGTGATCCTGGGATGCGCGGTCGGCGTCGGAGAACTGCTCGCGCTGGGCGAGCGGGCGGACGGCTCGACAGCGCTGGACAGCTCGATCACCTCGTGGGTGGTCGACCACCGAACGAGCGCCTTGACGACCGTGGCGCGGATCATGTCGACGGTCGGCAGTCAGGCGGTCTTGCTGCCACTGACCGCGCTCGTCACGGTTGCCCTCCTCACGCGCCGGCAACGCGCCCCGGCCGGCCTGCTCGTCGCCTGCTGGGGGGGAGCGCTCGGCCTCTACAGCCTCACCAAGTACTTCGTGCAGCGGACGCGTCCGCCGATGGACATCTGGCTGACGAGCGTGGGTAAGTCGACGTCGTTCCCGTCCGGGCACGCCACTCAGTCGCTGGGCACGTTCGTCGCCCTCGCGCTCGTGGGGGCGGTCTGGCTGTCGGGCCTGCGCCGAGCGTTACTGATTCTCGCCGTCGTCCTCGCGCTGGGGGTTGGCTGGTCGCGCGTGTACCTGGGTGTTCACTGGACCACCGACGTCCTCGCGGGGTGGCTGATCGCCACCGCGTGGGTGACGATCGTCGTGCGACAAACCGCGCGCATCAGCTCAGCAACTCGATCAGCCCCTTGATCACGAGCAGTCCGCCGAGAACCGTGAGCATCCACACGGCGAAGGCGTGCGCGTGCCGGCGGATCCAGGCCTTCGCCCGGTCGATTGCCTGCGGCGTCCACTCGGGCGCCACGACGAAGCACACCAGCGGGATCTCGAGCAGCGCCATCATGATCAGGTTGAAGCCGACGACCGCCAGGACCGTGTTCGCCGTGGAGTAGTTCAGCTTGTCGATCCGGCTCAAACCGGCCAGGTAGGACGCGCCGGGAAGGGTGAGCAGTGCACCGACCACGAAGGTGACCCGGGCCGAGCCCTTCCCGAGCTCCTTCTGCCAGCGTGGTGGTTCTTTGTCTTCCTTGCGCGGCTTGCGTGTGCGCCTCCGCTCGACGGCACGATGAAAGCGACCGGTTGCGACGGTGAACGCGGCGGTCAGCAGGATCGCGCCCAGCACCATGGTGGCGATCGGGCTCAGCGTCTGCTTGGTCGTGCTGACCGTGCTCGAGCTCTCAAACGAGAAGACGATCACGAGACCGAGCGTGATGCTCGTCATCAGGGCGCCGAGCAGGTAGCCGAGCATCAGCTTGACCGGAGCCGGGAGGATCATCATCACGGTCGAGGCCGCCACGAGCGTCGGGTTCAGGGCGGCGGTGAGAGCGAGGACGAGGACGTCTCCCATAACTCACCCCACCGGCACGGGGACCGCCCACTCGGCCCCGGTTCGACGACGGAACGCGTCGACCGCCGCGTCCAGGGTGGGGAAGAAGTGCTTTGGATCGAGCGGTCCGATCAGCTCGTAGCGCTCGAGTTTCTCGCGCACGGGGTCCTTCAGCTCGGCGAAGACGAGCGACGTGCCGGCCGCGTTGAGCTCCTCATCGAGGTCGTGCAGCATGTCCGAGGCGGTCGTGTCGACGTCGGTGATCGGTTCGGCGGCGATCACGATCCACTCGGGTCGCGGGTCGGCGGCGGCCAGTCGCCGGACCTGGTCGCGGAAGGTCCGGGCGTTGGCGAAGAACACGGGTGCGTCGAAGCGGAAGATGACCAGCCCGGGAAGCTGCTCCGCTTCGGGGTGCAGTTCGCGGTCGTGCTGGCCCGGCGTGCCGGGGATCCGGCCGAGTGTCGTGTGGTACGGCCACCAGGCCCGGCGGAAGACATTGAGGATCGAGAGGGCAACCGCCACCGCGATGCCCTCCAGGACGCCGAGCAGCGCGACGCCGAGAAAGGCGACGATCGACAACAGGAACTCGGCCCGGCGCTGGCGCCACAGCCGCACCGTTCCGGGCAGGTCCGCGAGCGACAGCGAGGCGGCGATCACGACCGCGGCCAGGGTGGGGTTCGGGAGATTCTTGAGAAGCCCCGGAACGAGCACCAGCATCAACACGATCAACCCCGCTCCGACCACGCCGGTGAGCTGCGTCCTGGCGCCGGCCTGCTCGGCGACCGCGGTGCGCGAGCCGCTTGTGCTCACCGGGAACCCCTGAAAGAAGCCGGACGCCACGTTCGCGGCGCCGATGCCGATCATCTCGCCGTCGCCGTCGATCTCCTGCCCGGTGCGAGCCGCGAATGCCGAGGCCGTGGAGATCGTGTCGGTGAGCGCGACCAGCGCGATGCCCACGGCTCCGGCGACGAGCAGCGGAAGATCCGAGATCGGGTTCGGCACGGTGAGCGGCGGGAACCCCCGCGGAAGGGTCCCCACGAGCGAGACGCCGTGGCTGGCCAGGTCGAAGATCGAGGTCGCGGCGATCGCCGCCACCACCGCCACCAGCACGCCGGGCACGCGCGGCAGCCACCGTCCCAGCCCCAAGATCAGCACCAGGCTGAACACACCGACCGCGATGGCGGCGCCGACCGCCTCCCCCGAGCTCACTCCATGGATGAACGCGTGGGCTTCGTGGATGAGCCCGTTGGCGTCGGTCGAGAAGCCGAACAGCTTCGGCAGCTGCCCGATCAGGATCGTCAGCGCCAGGCCGTTCATGTAGCCGATCTGAGTGGGCTTGGAGAGCAGGTCGGCGACGAACCCGAGCTTCGCGACGCCCGCCGCGATCATCACCGCGCCCACGAGCAGCGCGAGCATCGACGCCAGGGCGATGGCTCGCGCCGGGCTGCCGTTCGAGCCCAGGATCGGCAGGATCGTCGCCGCGATCATCGGCCCAAGCGACGAGTCGGGCCCCAGGACCAGGATCCGCGACGGCCCGAACACCGCGTAGCCCACGAGGCACAGGATCGTCGTGTACAGCCCCGTGATCGGGGGCAAGCCGGCGAGCTCGGCGTAGGCCATCCCCTGGGGCACGAGCAGTGTGGTCACCACGATCCCGGCCACGAGGTCGCGGCGCAGCCACGATGGCTGATACTCGGCGACCGTGCGCGCCCCCGGGAGCCAACGTGAGCTCATGTCGCAGAACTGAGCCCCTCGCGCTCACTCGCCGGACGCGCCGAGGCTGGTGGCTATCTCCCCGATCGCGGCCTCTTCGGGCGGGCTGACCGCAACGCCGTCTTCTCGGTGAGCGGCGGCCACCTTCTCGGCAAGCGCGACCACGAAGCGCCGGTAGTCGTCGGTCTCCTCCGCCGTCGCCTTGTTGCGCAGCACCTCCACCGCGTCGCGCAGGTGCTGCAGGCCGTGCTCCTTGAGCTCGTCGAACGATCGGTAACGCGTGTGGTCGATCTCGGGCTTGGCCGCGGCGATCTCGTCGAGGAGCTCGCTGCGGCCGTGTTGCTGGCGCGCTTCGGCGTACGCCTTGCCCATTGCGAGCGTCTCCCTGATCGTGCCGCCGCGCCCGGCCGTGATGACGATCATCCCGGCGCTCGGCGGACCCTCGAGGATCGTTTTCCATTCCTGCTCCGTGAAGGCGGCTTTGCGGGTCATCTCCGCTCCTTTCGCCGATCGGTGGGACTTTGCGGGCCAACGCCAAGTTTCCACCGCCGGTGGTATGGCGGACAAACGGGTGAGCACGATGGTCGAAGGGTGCACGCACCAACTCACCGCGCGCCGCGACGCACGCGCGGGAACGGAGTCAGGTCAGCCGGTCGAACAGTCCGAAGCGCTCGTACGCGCCTCGGCCTCGCCCTAACCCTCGAGCTTTCCGGGCGGACCGCCGAGCGCGGCGACGAGCGCCGAGAAGTTCTGGCCCGCGGCGCTCGCCACGTTGTCCTGGTCGTCCGAGCCGCTCCATTGCCCGGCCACCCTGGCGTAGGCCTTGGTGCCCTTGCCGGCGCCCCAGCCGATCTCGATCCCGGTCGGCCATTTCGGGACGATCGTGGCGAGCGGCTGGCCGGCGTTGACCGTCTCGCCGACGTACAGTCCGTCGGCGGGGACGACTCCCTCGGCGTAGTACACGTAGCAGCCGGCGTCGGCGCCGTCGAGCAGTTGGTACTCGATGAACGCGCCCGGCCAGCCGGAGCTGGACGTGGCCAGGTAGGTGATGCGGCCGTTCCCGATCGCGGCGAGCGTGCCCGAGCCGGCGTAGTCGACCCCCTGGTCGATCCGCTCGGGCTTCACGACGGCACCCGCGAGCGGATTCACGTAGCCCTGCGGCGCCACCGCGAGCGGGCAGGCGGCCCAGCCGGCCGTCCCCGCAGCGCCGGCCCCGGATGTCGCAAGACTTGAGCCCGTATGCGAGGAGTCGAGGGCGGGGTGTGAGACGTCAGCGCGTGCCGAGCTCGGTGAGTCCTGCGGCCCGCCGTCGGCGAGCGTGCTGGCGACGATGGCCGCGAACAGCGCCAGTGCGGCAACGCCCCTGGGGCCGAGGGACGGGGCGCTCGAGCGGACGGCGGCGAAAGCGTGTTCGCACCACGCCTGAAAGCTCGACAACAGCTCCACCCACCGCTCGCCGCGCGGGCGCACGGGCCGCGTCCGTGTCCGCTCCGACGTCGCGCCCGTCCGTGTCCCCTCCGCGCGGGGCGCCCCAGGCCCGAGGGCGCCTCGACGCGCGCGCGAGCGCTCGGTTGATTTCCGCCACGGGTCATCCCGGGCAAGGTCTCTCGCGGCGTCCACAGACCTCCCTCTGTCCAATCAAGCATCCTGAGAGCCTGCGGGGTTAGCTGACGGGCTCGCGCATCGCGCTACGCCGAACTGATACGGCGATTCGCCCCGGCGATCACGCGGATCGCATTGGGTCCTCCGCTCACCGTCCACGGATAGTCCGGTGACTCGGCTCGTTATGTGGCCGGGGAACCTATCACTCCGGCCAGCGGAAATCCCCGAGAGCTTTCCGCAAATTGAGTCGTTGACAGCGGTCGCCGCCGCGGGTTGAATTGAGTTCGTGCGCGGTCGGATGCCTGGGAGCAGGTCGCTCGCCGTCCGGATGACGTTGGTGGCGGTCTTGAATCCGCTGGTCGCGCTGGCCTTGCTCGCTGCCGTGTTCGCGTTCACGCCCTCGCGCTACGTCTCCGGTCTCGTCTTGGGGTTGATCGTCGGCGCGGTGACCCGGGTCGCGGCCGCCCGGCGGCCCAAGCGGCCGCCGGCCCGCCTTCTCTCCGAACGCGACGACCCCGAGCTGTTCGGGATCGTGAACCGGCTCTGCGCGCTGGCCGACATCCGAAGGCCCGAGCTGTTTCTCAGCGACCAGTCGCAGCCGAACAGCTGGGTGACGCACGTCCCCCGTCAGCGGCCACGCCTTCATGTGACCCGCGGCCTGCGCGAAGCCCTGACACTCGAGGAACTCCAGGCCGTGCTCGGCCACGAGCTCGCGCACATCGCGAACCGGGACGCGCTCGTGATGACCGTCGTCGGGGCACCGGCGGCGGCGATGAGCCGCCCGAACGGTGCCGCCGGTCTCGACGCGATACCCGTCGCGGCGATCGGGTTGCTCTCGCAGCTCGGTGTCCTGATCCTCTCGCGCTACAGGGAGCTGGCCGCGGACGCCGGCTCGTGCGCGATCACGGGCCGGCCATCCGCGTTGGCCTCGGCGCTGATCAAGGTCTCAGGCGCGCTGGAGCACATTCCGAGCCAGGATCTACGCGCCGCGGCCGCGCTCAACGCGTTCAATCTGGTCGCCGTGGCCCCTCGCGGCAAGTTGCTCCGGCGCGTGCCGTCCCTGGCTCGGGTGATCGCGACTCACCCTCCGCTCCGCGCCCGGCTGGACGCCCTCGAAGCGCTCGAGCGCGCCCAGCAGCTGGGCGGCCCCTGAAGCGCCTCGGACCGCCCCCGAGCGCGACCGGATCAGGCGAGCGCGATCAGGCGGCCATGAGCTCGCGCTCGGCGCGCAGCCAGTTGCCCAGCTCGTCGGTCTGCGGCGCCTCGAGATGGAGGAAATAGGCACGCGTGGAGATCTCGTCGTGGCTCGGCTTGGGCTGGCTCGTCCTGTTCCTACGCGTGGTCACGCGCTTACGGGCGGGCTTGGCAGGCTTGGCAGGCTTGGCGGGTTTCTCGGTCATGGCACTCTCGTGGGTCGGACGGACGGTTCTACACGCCGTGGCGGCATGCAGTCGTCAGTTTCGACACGGGCCCGGACACCCCTTCCGCATCCAGGCCCCCGTGCGTCAGCGCTTCTGCTTGCGGCGCCTTTCCAGCTCGGCGGCCCGTTCGCGAATGCGGTCGTCGTCGGTGACCGCGTGCCAGCGCGTCGAGCGGCGCTGGCCGGTGCGGCGAACGCGCCCCGCCGCCTCGAGCTCGCGCAGCAGCGTGAGCACCTGATCGCGGTTGCCGCTCGTCCGCTCGGCCAGCACGGATGTGGTCAGCCCGCCGTTCTCGGACAGGAGCAGCTCGAGCCGCCCAGCCGGGACGACCTCCGCGGCTGCGGCGCCGCGCGCGCGGCGACGAGACCGGCGTCTCACCGGACGCGCGGGCGCGGCGGCCGGCGCCGCGGCCGGTGCTGCAGCCGGCGCCGCGGCCGGCGCCGCAGCCGGCGTGGCGACGGGCGCCGACGCGCGCGCGTCATCGCTGTCGAGCGCGGCGCGGGCGGCGGTCAGGGTCTCGATCTCCTGGTTCAGGTCGCGGAGCCGAGTTTCGATCGATTCCACGATGTCTTGAGTTGTTTTCATGCTCCTGATCGTACGCACCCCGGGCGTCGAGAGAATCCGATCGCCGCGCCGACAGGCTGGGGACCGTACGGACGCTCGGTCAAACCCCGGCGATCGGCTGGCGGATCACGGTTCTGAGCTTCTCCGGCGCCGAGCGCCGCGGATCGCCGAGGTAGATCTCGTGGTGCTTGCCGACCAACGTGTAGCCCTGCTCGGCGATGTAGGCGTGCAGCGCCCGGATCACGGGCCCCTCGTCCTTGTACGGGCCGACGTACATGACCTGCGCCGCGACGCCCTCGGCAAACCGCTCGTGGCGCAGGAGATCGAGCGCCGGCAGCGAGCGCTTCGCGGCCGCCTGGCGACGAGCTTGCACCACGATCTCGGGGGTGACCGCGTCGGGCTGCATGATCATCGCGGTCCATTTCCACGCTGACCGGTCGGCGGACTCGAACCCGCTCGCCTCGTCGGTCCACCACAACCCCTCCAAGGGCATCACGCCGAAGTCAATCCCGCCCGGCATGCCCTTCAAGGCGAACTTCACCGTGTACGCGACCGCGTAGAGCGCTTCGATCGCCTGTCGGTACGCGGCGGCGGTGTTCGGATCCCCCTGACCGTCGATCATCAGAAACCCCATCTCGGGCACGTCGACCAGGGAGGGTGTGCGCCCCGGCAGGTACAGCTCGCGCAGTTCACGCTTGAGATCGATCTTCGTGGCCGGCATCGCGTGCTCCTGTCCATTCGAACATGGTGAGCGCACCATGTCACCGTCGTTCGGCTCGGACATCCGGATGCGCTGCCCGCGCGGGTCGGTAGAACCCACGGAACCCACGGAACCCACGGGCCGTTTTCAGCTTTCGGGACCGTATATCCTCCCCGGCACCGACGGTTGCGGGGCCACGACGCGGGCACGTCTGCCGTTGGGGGGACGAACATGACAGGCTTAGCGTTTCGCGAGCGTCGATTGGCGCAGCGATCGGGCGGACTCAGCGCACCGGCTCTGTCACGCATGGACAACCGGACGGCCGTCGGCCAGGTTCACCAGCTGCCGCGCGACTACGTGCCGCGCGTCCTGGCCGTCATCGCCCTCTACTACGCGGCGGCGCACCTCGGCTACGCCGTGCAGTTCTCCGGTCCGGTGGCCTCGGTGGTCTGGCTCCCGGTCGGCGTGGGGATCTCCGCCCTCTACCTCGGCGGGCTTCGTCTGTGGCCGGGGATCGTGGTCGGCGACCTGCTCGTCAACAACTACTCGACGCTGCCGGTCGGCACGGCCATCGGTCAGAGCTTCGGGAACCTGCTCGAGGTCGTGGTCGCGGTGGTGCTCTTGCGGGAGCTGACCCGGCGCGACGCTCCCCTGGCGACGATTCGCGACCTGGCCGGCGTGCTGGCGGCGCTCGTCACCGGGACGCTGGTCAGCGCGACGATCGGGTCGCTCGCGTCGCGATTCGGGGGCGTGATCAGCGCCGGCGCGCTCGCATCGGTGTGGCGTACCTGGTGGCTGGGCGACCTGTGCGGAGCCCTGATCGTGCTGCCGCTGGCTCTCGCCTGGCTCACACCCTCACCTCGTCCGTGGCTGCGGGGACGGGCGATCGAGCTGACGCTGCTGCTCGTGGCGGTCGCCGGGCTGAGCGGGATCGCGATCAGCGAGGGTCACCACCTGAGCTACCTCGCGTTTCCCGCTGTCATCTGGGTCGCTCTGCGTTTCGGCCCCCGCGGGGCGACGCTGGCCATCGTGATCGGCGCCGCGATGATGATGTGGGGCACGACGCACTACCTTGGGCCGTTCGCCTGGCACTCACTGACGACGAGCCTGCTCGACGTCCAGCTCTACCTGGTGATCACCTCCGTGTCGGCCCTGGCCGTGGCGGCGCTGGCCGCCGAGCGCGAGGTGCTGTCCGACCGGGTGCGCGCGTCGCGGACCCGCATCGTGGTGGCCGCCGACGAGGAGCGGCGGCGGCTCGAGCGCGACCTCCACGACGGCGCCCAGCAGCGCCTCGTGGCGCTGGCCGCCCGCCTGGGGCTGGCGGCGAGGAACGCCGACAAAGCTCCCCCGACCGCTGCATCACTCGATGCGACGCAGGCCGAGATCCTGGCCGCCCTCGAGGAGCTGCGCGAGCTCGTGCACGGGATCCGTCCGGCCGCGCTGCGTCAGTTCGGTCTGGCTCGGGCGGTGGAGGGGGTGGCGGCCCGCTCCACCACGCCGGTGGAGCTCGCAGAGCTGTCCGAGGTGAGGGTGGACGACATAGCCGAGGCGACGGCGTACTACGTGGTGCTCGAAGGGGTGGCGAATGCGCAGCGCCACGCCCACGCCTCGATGATCACGATCCGAAGCCGGCTCAGCGGGTCGACCCTGTTGATCGAGGTCCAGGACGACGGCGTCGGGGGCGCCACCGAGCAGGACCATCTCGGCCTCCAGGGACTGCGGGACCGGGTGGAGGCGACGGGTGGCGAGTTCGCCGTCGACAGCGAAGCTGGCTGCGGCACTCTGATCCGGGCGGCAATCCCGGCCACCGCAGCAACCCGCATCTGACTCGCTCTCACACGTCGCGGGTGCTCTCGCCGCTGGCCAGGAACAGCAGCGCCGCCTTCACGCGCCGGCTCACGTCCTCCGGGCTCTCCAGGTTGAGCTTGGTGAAGATCGCGTTGATGTGCTTTTCGACGGCGCGCTTGGTCAGCACGAGCGACTCGGCGATCGCCGCGTTGCTCTTCCCCTCCGCGAGCTCTGCGAGCACGTCGCGCTCGCGCCGCGTAAGGTCCGCCAGGGGAGAGCGCGCCGATATGCTGCGCGCCCGGACGAGCTCCTCGACCACGCGTGCATCGATCACCGATCCTCCGGCGGCGACGAGCTCGATGGCCGAGATCAGCTGATCAGGATCGCTCACCTGCTCCTTGAGCAGGTACGCCCGGCCGGAACTCCCCGACTCGAGCAGGGCCACCGCATAGCCCGGATCGCCGAACTGGCTGAGCACGACTACGCCAACGCTCGGGTGCGACGCGCGTAGCGCCTGCGCCACCTGGATGCCTTCGTCGGTGCGCGTGGGCGGCATTCGGATATCGGTCAGGACGACGTCCGGATCCTGCTCCTCGACGGCGGCCAGCACCGAGTCGCGATCGGGACACGAGGCGACCACCACAACGCGTTCGTCGTTCGAGAGCACATCCTCGAGTGCCGTGCGCATGAGGTACTCATCCTCGGCGATGACGACGCGGATCATCCCGTCGCTCGTGGTGGCGCGCGGATCGTGCAAACCGAGCCGTTATTACAACGACTGTCGCCGCGGTTGTCACAGCAACCCGTGGCGGGCCGCATGAAAAAACGCTTAGGCGAGACCGATTGGCGTGTCTGCACCCGGCCACCGGGGGGTGCGCACACCCCGTCAGCGCGCGTCGAGGCCCTCTTCGGCGAGGAAGATCAGCGTCGCCTTCACGCGCCGGCTGACGTCTTGGGTCTCGGGCAGGTCGAGCTTGGAGAAGATCGAGTTGACGTGCTTCTCGACGGCCCGCTTGGTCAGCACGAGCGACTCGGCGATCGCGCCGTTGCTCTTGCCGGCCGCGATCTCCGCCAGCAGCTCGCGCTCGCGTGGCGTCAGCTGTGCCAGTCGAGACTTCGCCACGCGCGTTCGCGCCGCGATCAGCACGTCCACGATGATCGGGTCGATGACCGAGCCGCCACGCGCCACCGCTTCGATCGCGCCGATCAGCTCCTCCTTGTCGCGGATCCGCTCCTTCAGCAGATACGCGCGTCCACCCGTGCCCTGTTCGAGGAGCCGGAGCGCGTAGGCCGGCTCGGCGTACTGGCTCAGCACCACGACCCCCACGTTGGGATGGGTCTCCCGGAGCTGGGCCGCGATGCGGACGCCTTCCTCGGTATGCGTCGGCGGCATCCGGATGTCGGTCAGCACGACGTCCGGATTCCACACCTCGATCGCGGTCTCGAGTTCCTTGCCGTTCGAGCAGACGGCCATGAGCTCCACCTCGGGGATCCCGGTGAGCGTCGCGGTCAGGAACTCGCGGATCACATAGGAGTCCTCGGCCACCACGACGCCGATCGGCTTGCGCGGCTCGCGTTCACCGGCGCGCGGCGCATCGTTCATCGCGGTCACCGGGTGATAGGGGTCGTGCTGGTTGACGCCGACCATTGATTCTCCGTCTACGCCGAAGGTGTACAGCAATCGTGCTCGCGACAGAGGATGTCCGCAAGGGCGCCCGCTTCCCCCGTCCTGGCTAGTACACACCACTGTTGCGCGTCGATCACCCCGATCGGGCGATGTCGGGGGCGCAGCCCCCGGCTGCAATCCGGCGGATGGCCGCCGACACGCGACCGCGAAGCCGTGCCGGCCGCGAGCCCAGATGATCGCGGATACGCCGTTACCCGCGCAGCCGACCTCCCGGAGCGGGGAGGTGGCCATCACGTGGCTGGGTCACGCGACGGTCCTCGTCGAGATGGACGGCGTGCGCCTGTTGACCGATCCGGTGCTGCGCCACCGAATCGGCCCGCTCGTGCGGGTCGTGCCCGAGCCGGCCGCCGTGGGAACCGTCGACGGCGTGCTGCTCTCGCATCTGCACGCCGACCACACCGACCTGCGCAGCCTGCGTGGCGTGAGCCGGTCCGGCCCGATCGTGGCGCCGTACCCGGGCCAGGCCTGGCTGTCCGACAACGGACTGGACGACGTGGTCGACCTGCGCCTGGGCGAGAAGATCGCGCTCCGTGATCTCACAGTGACCGCGACTCCGGCCACGCACGACCGCCGGCGCCGGCCGTTCGGTCCCGAGGCCGAGCCGCTGGGGTACGTGATCCACGGCTCCAAGTCGGTCTACTTCGCCGGCGACACCGGGCTGTTCCTGGCCATGGCCGAGCTGCGCGGGACGATCGACGTGGCCCTGTTGCCGATCTGGGGCTGGGGGTCGAGCGTGGGCGCCGGCCACCTCGACCCGGAGGGCGCTGCCGCGGCGACCGCGTTGATCGCGCCCGCGATCACGATCCCCATCCACTGGGGGACGTTCGCGCTTGTCCGTCCGATCTGGCGCTCATCCGATCCCGGCCGGCCGGCGCGAGAATTCGTGACGTTTGCCAAGCAATACGCGCCGTCTGCGGAGATCAGAATGCTGGCGCCCGGTGAGCGCACCGTGCTGTAGCCGGTGGGCTGATAGCGACAACGGATTAGCGGGTACACAGCACATCGGTGCTACGGATACCGCAGCACGCGCTGCGCGACGGATGCGCCCGCGCGCACGATCTCTTCATGCTCAACCGGCTGCGCGGACCCGACGAAGCCGCCGCGAGCTTCGACGCGGTTTATCGCGCACTCGGGATCGATGACGGGATGCGGGAGCACCTCGAGTCGGCCCTCCGCGAGCTTGTGCCGGTGAAGGGCGTGCCCGCGCTCGAGGCAACCAGCGCGGTCTCGATGCTGGCCGGCGTGCTGGTCGGGCTCCTCGTCGCCGACAGCGCGCTCCCGGTCGAGGAGCTCGACCTCCCGGTCGTCCCGAGCTGACCCGGAATCGCACCGGCTGAACGCCCGGGCAACACGGCCTCTCACCCGATCCGGACGATGCGGGGAAACTCGTCTGCCCCGATCGTGGCGGCCCGATAGGACCACGATGAATCGCACCTCTGAGTCGCGTGCCCGGCGTGAGCGCTACGGCCTGCTGCTGGCCGCGATCCTCGCTGCCTTCACGCTCCAGGGGATTGCGACGCCCGCCCGCTGGGAGCAGGTCCTGGTCACCGCGCTGCTCGGCGGCACCTTGCTACTGGCTCTATGGGCGGCGGAAGCCAGACCGGGCGTGGTGCGCCTGGCCCTGATCATCTCCATCCTTCTCGTCGTCGCGAGCATCGTGGAAGCGGCGAACGGCAAAGTCGACACCCAGGCGTCCCGGCTCGCCAACGTGCTGCTCCTGTGCCTGGCACCGCCGGCCGTCGTCCTCGGCATCGTGCGCAGCCTCCGGGCGCGCGGCCACGTGAGTGTCGAGGCGGTGTTCGGTGTGCTCTGCCTGTACATCCTGATCGGCATGTTGTTCGCCGGCATCTACGGCTCGATCGACCGGGTCAACCACGACTTCTTCGCCAACGGGGCGTCGGCGAGTGTGGCGCACTGCCTCTACTTCAGCTTCATCACGCTGACCACCGTGGGCTACGGCGACTACACCGCCGCCGGCAACCTCGGTCACACGCTGTCGGCCGCCAAGGCGCTGATCGGGCAGATATACCTGGTCACGGTCGTGTCGGTCATCGTGGGCAACCTCCGCCGCCGCCCCCCGCAAGATCGCTCCTCGTCGGCCGCATGACCGCCGCGGCGTCGCAGGGGCCGGAACCCGGGACCGCGTGGCTGGCCGAAGCCGACCGCATCGATCTCGCCGTCTACCGGGCTGTGGCCGATACGCCCACGCCCCACCTCGACGCGGCGATGCGCCGTCTCTCGAACGCCGCCAACTACTCGCGGCTGTCAATCGCGTCCGCTGCGCTGCTCGCGGCGACCGGCGGATCGCGCGGCCGCCGCGCGGCTCGCTCCGGGCTGACCGCCGTCGCTGCCACGTCGGCGTTCGTGAACCTGGTCGTCAAGCCGCTGGGACGCCGGCGCCGACCCGAGCGCTCGGTGCAGGCGAGCGAATCCGAGCGCGCGGTCCGGATGCCATCCTCGCGCTCGTTTCCCTCCGGGCACACGGCGGCGGCTGTGGCCTTCGCCAGCGGCGTCTCACGGGTGCTGCCGGCGGCGGGGGCGCCGCTGCACGTGCTCGCGGCGCTCGTCGGCTACTCCCGGGTGCACACCGGCGTGCACTACCCGGGAGACGTCGTCGCCGGAGCCGTGATCGGCTCCGTGATCGCCGGGCTCACCGTCACCCCGCAGGCCGGCGTCACCGCGAAGCCGCGAACTCCCTGCGCACCGCCAGCCCCAGTCCGATCATCCCGATCCCGTTGACGATCAGCCAGATCCCGGTCAGCACGGCCAGCGTGGCATACCCGATGTGCGGGTCGCACACGATCACGATCCCGACCAAGACCTCGACCACCGCGATCAACGCCTGAAGCAGGATTCGGCCGCCGAAGGCGATCGCCCTGAGCAGCCGCAGCACGCCGGCCGCCACCAGCCAGATCCCGATCAGCAGTCCTATGGCAGTCACCGCGTGCGTGGGATGGCGGATCAGCAGGATCCCGATGATCACGCCGAGCAGCCCGACGATCACCGCGATCGTGCGGCCCTCGGCCGGGTGTCCGAAGGATGCGACGAGCTCCACGATGCCGTCTATGAGCAGAAAGATCCCGACGATCACGGCCAGGGTGGCAAGGCTGTTGCTCGGCTTGGTGACCAGGATCACGCCGGCCACCAAGCTGGCGACACCGACCACGACCAGCAGCCACCAGGCCCGGGCGGCGTCGCTCATCGCATCGTGCTCGGCTTCGAAATTCACCCTCACTCGTCCTCCTCGATGTCGTACCCGATGGCCAGGGCCAGCCGCGGCGCCGACGAGACGACGCGGGCCAGGCCCAGCGCCGGAGCCACCGCGATCAACACCCCGACGATCTCCGTTTCGGTCGCTCCAGCGTCGATCGCGCGGTCCACAGTCGCACGCAGCGTGCTGGTGGCGGCGCCCAGCGCGAGCAGCGCGCCCAGTCGGACGAGCAGATCGACCTTGGGCACCAGCGACGGATAGCCGGCCGGCGGCGGGCTGCTCGTCAAGACCATCCCCACCGATTCCTCGTCGTTGAGCGCGAGGCGGCGCAGGAGACGTTCTACCTCGTCCACAACGGCGAGCCTAGGCACCGCGCACCGGCGGGCATCCTCCGAACCGGGTGATGGCCAGGGCGTGCCACCCCGTCGAACCGCATCCAGCGCGAACTCCGGACGTGGTGTCCGCCTTCCCCAAGACGGAAGCACGCCCCATTGCCTGGCGGCGCCCACTCGGAGACAACTGACATCACGGCTCAACGTCCGCTCGAGCCGTCGCGATCATCATGCCTCCAGCTGCAGCCGTCACCGCCCCCCGTCCCCGGCAAAGGCCGCCGGAGGCGGGCGCCGCGGTCACTGTCCGGGGCAGGGCACATCACGGAACCGCTGGGTTGCTGCGGCGAACCGCGCTGGTCCGTCGGCTCAGCGATGCCAACGCCGTCCTGGCTGTGCTCATCGCCCCGCCGGGGTACGGCAAGTCGACACTGCTCGCCCAGTGGACCGAGCACGACGAGCGTCCCGCGGCCTGGATCACCTTCGACGAACGCACCGGTCGCGATCGGGCGGCGGCGATCAGATCGATACTGGCCGCACTCGCCGACGCAGGCCTGCTCGACGATGCGGTGTCGCCCACGGACGCAGCCGATGACCCCACAGGCGCGTTCGTCACGGCGCTGCACGACCTGGCGGACGCGCGGCGGGATTTCATCCTCGTGCTCGACGACGTGCACCTCGCGACCGGTCCGATCCTGCGCGAGGTGGTCGACGCCGTGATCGCGGTGGGCGGAGAGCGTACGGTCGTCGCCCTCGCCTCGAGAGCCGAACCCCCCCTACCCCTGGCGCGGTTGCGGGCCGGACGGGCGCTGGTCGAGGTGGGAACCGCGGACCTGGCCATGGCGCCGGCCGAGGCATCGGTCCTGCTGCACCGCGCCGGGCTCGACGCCGACTTCGAGACCGTGCAGACGATCGTGCAGCACACCGAGGGCTGGCCCGGTGGCCTGTATCTGGCCGCAAGCGTGCTTCGCGGGCGGCTCGACGGCGACGGCGAGGAGCCCGCGCTGCGCGGCGACGAGCACGTGATCGCGAGCTACTTCCAGGAGGAGGTCCTGTCCGCTCTGGCCCCCGAGCTGCGGGAGTTCGCGACCAGGACGTCTGTCCTCGACGAGCTATCCGGTCCGATCTGCGACGCGGTGCTCGAGCAACGAGGCTCGGCGAAGCTCCTCGCCGAGCTCGAGCGCTCGACCCCGCTGCTTCACCCGCTCGACCCGGCGCACGACCGCTACCGGTGGCACCGGCTGCTTCGGCAGACGCTGAATACGGAGCTGCGCCGCGCCGATCCCGAGCTGGCCCGGGTGCTTCATCGGCGCGCGAGCTGCTGCTACCAGGCCCTGGGCGACACCGATCGCTCGATCGAGCATGCCGTGCGGGCGCACGATCCGGTCAGGACGGGCGAGCTGCTCTGGCAGAACATCATCTCCTACCTCACGCGCGGACGGCAGGAGCTGGTTCGGTCGTGGCTGAGTCACTTCAACACCGAGGAGCTTCGCGCCCACGCGCCGCTCGCGTTGTGCGCCGCGCACAGCTACCTGGCCGGCGGGAGCGCGATCGAGGCGCGGCATTGGGCGGTGGCCGGCGTGGCCGCACTCGGCCGCGACCGCGACGCGTGGGATCAGCCGGACGCGGTTCCCGGGCTGCTCGGGATCAAGGCGATGATCGAGCGTGCCGGCATCGACGGCATGGGGGAGGCGGCGGCACAGGCGTACGATTCGGAGCCGCAGGACAGCCCCTGGCGGCCGATCTGGTTGTTCGTGCGAGGCACCGCGCTCCATCTCGTGGGCGATCGCGCCGCCGCGGTGCCGCTGCTCGAGCGGGGAGCCGATCTGAGCGCCGCGGCCGAGCCGACGATTACCGCTCTCTGCCTCGCGCAGGCGGCGATGATCGCCATGGAGGAGCGTGATTGGGAGACCGCGGCCGAGTTGACCGATCGCAGCCGGCAGGTGACCGAGGAAAGAGGTCTGGCCGGTTACCCGATCTCCGCGCTGGCCTTCGCCGCGGCGGCGGCCGTCCGGGCCCATCACGGACGCGTCGACGAGGCCAAGCAGGACCTGCGCACCGGCATCGACCTGCTGGCGTCCCTGGGCGACTTCATCCCCTGGTACGGCGCGGAGACGCGCATCCTGCTCGGGCACGCTTCGCTGTGGCTGGCCGATGTGGTGGGGGCGCGCACGCTCCTCGCCGAGGCATCGAGGCTGGCCCGCCGGACGCCGCAGGCGATGATCTTCGGCCGCTGGTTCGACGATGCCTGGTCGTACATGGACTCCCTGGCCGAGACCAGCCTGGCCGGTCCGTCATCGCTCACCATCGCCGAGCTGCGGATCCTCCGCTTCCTGCCGAGTCACCGGTCCTTCCGTGAGATCGCCGCACAGCTCGGCGTGTCGGCCAACACGGTCAAGACCCAGGCGCACGCCGTGTATCGGAAGCTCGGCGCCGCGTCGCGCTCCGAGGCCGTTGCCCGCGCCTCCGACGCTGGGCTGCTCGGGCAGTAGCCGGTAGCTGCTCGCCGGGCTCGATCCCGAGCGCGAGCGCCAGCCTGGACGCGCTCGCCGCGAGCTGCGCCGCCCCGCCGGTGGCCCCGGAGACGATCAGCACGGCGGCGAGTGCCTCGTCATCAGCTCCGGCGGCAAAGGCGAGATCGACCGCCCAGCGCACCGACTCGGTGCAGGCGTCCAGCGTCAGAAGCGCCGCGAGCCGCACGAGCAAGCTCGTCCTGGCGTCCAGCAACGGGTGGGACCCGGGCCGAGTCGGCTCCGAGGGCACTCCGGGCGCCAGGACCCTGGCCAGGCAAATCTCGTCATTGGCGGCCAGCCGGCGAAGGAGTTGGCGAGCGTCGTCTGCCACGGTCCCGGTGCTCATCGCTGCCAATGGTGCGCAAGGATCCCGGGGAGGGCATCGTCCGGATCGGATGAGGCGATTTCGCCCCGGCGTCAGGTGCGCTCTAGCGCAGCTGCGTGAATTCACGGCGGCCCGCGCCACAACGCGCCTTCGCCCAGTGCCTGGGCCACGAGCTGGGCGCGCGAGCGCGCGCCTGATTTGGCCATCGCGTTGCGCACATGGGTGCGGACCGTGTTGTGCGCCAGCTGCAGCTCAGCGGCCACCTCGGGTCCGGTGAGACCGCGCGCGAGCAGCCTGATCACGTCGAGCTCGCGCCCCGACAGCGCCCGCGCGTCGGCTCGAGGCGGCGCGCTCGGCGGCAGTGAGCGACCGGCTCGGGCGGTCCGCAGCGCGACGAACAGCACGAGCCGGCGTCCGGTGACCGTCTCCGGGTGGCCGGCGAACTCGACCAGCACGTGCTCGCCGCCGGCGCACACGATCTCGGCCCGGCCGGTGAACTGCTTCTGGGCCAGTGCGGCCTCCCACTCCCGTGGGCTGGCCAGCGGGCCGTGGGCGAACAGCCCGTAGACCGGCCTGCCGATCAGCTCGCGACGCGGGCGGCCGACGAGCGCCAGATAGGCGCCGTTGACCTCCACGTGACGCCGCTGGTCATCGAGTAGGACCATCGCGTTGCGCGAACGCGTGAACGCCTGCCAGAACAGGCCAGACCAGCCCGAGTCGTCGCCTGCGAGATGGGTGCTCACAAGTTGACAGCGTCGCGGAATTCCGCGCCGCGTCAAGCGAGTGCGCCGGTGTTTTTGGACGGATGCGAACCGGTCAGAGACCGAGCGGATGCTCGGTCTCGGGCAACTCGTCGAGGCGGCGCCGGAACATCGACACGGCCTCGCCGCCGGCTCGTCGAGCCCGCAGCGCGACGACGGCAATGGGAACCTGCCAGGCCGCGAACAGCGGGCAGCCGACACACACGATCACCACCAGTGGCACGGCGGCGGGGGGTGCGGGCGCCAGGATGGCCGCCGCGCACACGGCCATGCTGACCAACACGGTGATGCCGGCCACGATCAGGACGAGCTGCGGTGGCGTGCGAGAAGTCGCGGGCACCCCTCGACTGTACCCGCCTCGAACCGAGCGAAATCGCCTCTAGACCGCCCGGCTCCCCGCACGGCAAGCCGGCCCGACTTGGTTGCCGGGCCGGCGCCTAAGACCGTCGACTCTGACCGCGTCGGGTCAGTCGGCGATGTGCTGCCCGTAGGCGACCAGTCCGTAGATGGCCAGGACGTCGATCGTGAATACGGCCAGCGACCAGAACGGATAGGCCGGCATCATCATCAGCTGGACGATCAGGTTCAGCGAGAGGAAGAACACGCCGGCCCACCGGGCGAGCTGGTTCTTGACGAACACGCCGAGTCCCACCAGCAGCTGGATGACCCCGATGCAGAGCACGACCCAGCCCCAGGTCTTGAGGCTGCCCGCGACGTAATGCGTGTTGTGGACGAAGAAATGCGCGTTACCGATCGCCGCGATGCCCTCGATCAAGTTGATCGTTCCCACGATCAGGAGGAGGACCCCGGCGAAGGCGACCCAGCCATACCCCCGTTCCGCGTCGTCGTATCCCTCGTACGCGACGGACCCTCTGGTCGACTCGGGTGTTGCGTGGACAGACATTGCGGTCCTTCCGTTTGTCGTACCGACGGGCCGGCCCGACCCGTCGCCTGGGCGCCAAGATCCCACCGCACATGCAGCCCGGCAATGGTGCGCCCTTGCGTGTACGAGGAGGGTCGGCACCCCCGCCCACGGCAGCGTTCGTCATCCCGATCAGGTGATGCCGTTCGCCGCTGTTGAGAACACCATCCGGGAGGTGAGAGCGGCAGTCGGAGCTTGCCGGATTCAGCCGAACGGGGCGTCGCTGTGATCAGTCGGAGAGCCTGGTCGGCAGCCGCTCTCCTGCTCGCGCTCGCCGCGATCGTGCTGGCCGTCGTCACCGCCGCGGGGCGCTTTCCCAAGGGGCTGACGGTGCTTGCATGTCTCGTGGTGGCCGTCTGTGCGGCCTGGTACGCGATCCGCCGCCGGGGATGGGCGCGTCGCGTGGGACTCGGCCTCGCGGCGCTGCTCCTCGCCGGCGCGCTCGCGTTCGTGATCATCGAGAACCGCGTTCTGGATGACCTGCTGATCATGGCGGCAATCGTCGCGGCGCTTGCCGCCGCACGCCAGGCCTTCCAGGTCCGCGCCGAGTTGCCCCGGGTGCCGCGCCCCGACCATCCGGTGCTGTTCTACAACCCGAAGTCGGGGGGCGGAAAGGCAGAGCGCTTCCACCTCGACGAGGAGGCACGCCGCCGGGGGATCGAGCCGATCGAGCTGCGACGAGGGGACGACCTCGAGCAGCTCGTCCGCTCGGCCGTCGAGCGAGGCGCCGACGGCCTGGCGATGGCCGGGGGGGACGGATCGCAGGCGATCGTCGCGAAGATCGCCGCCGAGCTCGACCTACCCTACGCCTGCATTCCGGCGGGCACCCGCAACCATTTCGCGCTCGACCTCGGCGTCGACCGGGATGACGTCGTCGGTGCGCTCGATGCGTTCGTCGGGGGGGGCGAGCGGAGAGTGGATCTGGCGGAGATCAACGGTCAGGTGTTCGTGAACAACGTGTCACTCGGCCTCTACGCCGACGCCGTGCAGCGGCCCGGATATCGCGAGGCGAAGCTGCATACGCTGCTCGAGGCCGTGCCGGACTCCCTCGGCCCCGATGCCGATCCGCCGACGCTGCGGTGGAGCGGCCCCGACGGGCCCGAGTCGGCCGTGGCCATCCTCATCTCCAACAATCAGTACCGGCTCGGTCGCGCGCTCGGATCGGGCACCCGCCCGCGGCTCGACCAGAGGGTCCTCGGGATCACCGTGCTCGCGCCGATCGCCGGCCGCGACCGCGGCGCGGTGGTCCGCCGGCTCGGCATGCAGCAGTGGACGGCGCCGACGTTCGAGATCGAAGGCGAGTCATCCGTGCCGGCGGGCATCGACGGCGAGGCCATGCAGCTGCAGACCCCGCTGCGCTTCCGCAGCCTGCCCGGCGCGCTGCGGGTGAGGATCGCTCCGAATCACCCCGGAGCTTCGCCCTCGGCGCTGCAGCCCGATACGGGGTGGCAGGCGATCGAGGCACTGCTGGGCTTCGTGCTGCACGGCGGCCCCGCCTCGATCAGCTGATTAGTGGTGCTCACCCCATTCGGGTGATGTCGGGGTGCCGGCGGTCGGGCAAGCTGAGCTCAGGACGTCGTTATCGAGCTGAGAAAGGAGCAAGCATGGCTACGTTGGTGGCGATCGGCTATCCGGATCAGGGGACCGCTGAGCAGGCCCGGCAGACGGTTCAGGAGCTGGAGGCGGAGCTGATCATTCAGGCCGATCAGGTCGCGGCGATCTCGCGCGATCTGGAGGGCAAGTATCACGTGCACACCTCGCACGGCGGCGCGTCCGCCGGCGCGGGCGCGTGGTGGGGCGGGTTCTGGGGGTTCCTGTTTGGTCTCCTGTTCTTCATCCCGTTCGCCGGTCTCGCGTTGGGTGCCGGCATGGGCGCGCTGTTCGGGCACTTCGGTGAGAAGGGGATCGACAAGGCGTTCCAGCAGCAGGTGCGCGACTACCTGAAGCCGGGGACCTCGGCGCTGTTCATGGTGATTGAGCAGGCGACGCCCGATAAGGCGGTCGCGGCGCTCCAGCAGTACGGCGGAACTGTCATCCGGACCTCGCTGTCCGATGAGGACACCAAGCGCCTGCAGGAGGCAATCCAGCCGCCCGCGCCGGTCGCCTGACGCCTTCCGCATCAACCCCGGAATCCAAGGAGATCCACATGCCTGTTGTTGGAGCAGCGACTCACCAGACCCTGTCGGACCTGTCGACCGGCAAGACCGACATTCTCGACCGGGCAGTGGGGCTGCGTGAAGCCGACCGCGAGGCCAGCGGCCTCGATCCGCGCACGTTCGCGCTGGTCAAGATCGCCACTCTGATCGCACTCGACGCGCCGCCCGCTTCCTACGCCTGGCAGTTGGGCAACGCTCTGGCCGACGGGGTCACGCCCGAGGAGATCCTCGGCGTGCTCGTCGCGGTTGCGCCGCAGGTGGGTGGCCCCAGGGTCATCGCCGCCGCCCCCGAGATCATGGTCGCGCTCGGGCTCGACCTTCCGGACGAAGGCTAGGGATCGGGATGCCGCTATTCCGACGCCGTCCGCTTCTGCGTGCCGCCGCCGTCGGCGGTGGCGCGTACGCGCTCGGCAAGCACGCCCAGCGGGGCGAGGAGGAGCGTCAGGGGCAGGCCTACTCCGAGGGTCAGCAGTCGGCGATGGCCGCCGCTCCGCCGCCTCCGGCCGCGCCGGCGCCGTCCGGCGGAGTCACGTCCGCTGACATAGACCGCCTGACCGAGCTCGGGAAGCTGCACGAGCAGGGCATCCTCACCGATGAGGAGTTCGCACAGCAGAAGGCGAGCATCCTCGGTACGCGCTGATCGAGTAGAAGGGGCTGGCCCTAACGACCACCGGCTGGGTTGCCGCCGGTGGTCGTTTGCGTTACAGCCGTTTGCGACGTGGGCGCCCCGGCCCCGGCACGCACCGGGATCTCCGGGCCCAGCTCGCTGCCGTGCAACGCCCGGCGCCAGCTCATCAGGAGGTCGTGCACCGCGGCCGCGCCCATGACCGGCTCGGCCGGCATGGCCAGATCGAGCGGGTGCAGGATGAACGGCTGTGTCTGCGGTCCCCCGAGGCCGCCGTGGAAGGAGATCAGCTCCTCGAACGCGCAGCCCTGCTCGACCTCGGGGTCGTAGAAGCTGTTGACCATGATGTCCGCCACGTGCGCGAACCCATCTGTGCGGCGGAGGTGATCGGCTGCGTGCGGCGGAAACGGCGCCAGCGGGTCCTCGCCCTCGACACGGTCGTCGGTCAGGTAGCGGACGCCCCGCGCGCCGAACACGAGCGGGCCGTGCGCGCGCGAGCGAACCAGCAGGAAGCCGATATGGGGATGCCGGCGCAACGCCTCGAGCAGCTGGGGATGGCGCTCCTCGATCTCCTCCGCGTATAGCCGGCGCCGCTCCTCCATCAGATAGATGAGCCCCAGGTTGCCCGAGGCCAGCACGATCACGTCGTTCTCGCCGACTCCCCCGCCGTCCCCGCTGGCGCGCCGGCCGGTGGCCTCCGCGACCGCGTGTCCGACCGCGGCGTCGTTCTCGTCCCCGTCCGCGAGCCGCGCCACCCTTGCCCCCGCGAGCGAGCGGGATACCAGCTCGTGCAGGTCGTAGCCGTTGCGCTGCTTGAACGTCGCGCCCTGCGTCTGTCCGTGATCGGAGAGCACGACGATCTCGTACGGCCGGGGCGCGAAGCGACGGGCTCGGTCGATGCGCCCGAACTGCTGATCCAGCTTGCGCAGCGCCTCGAGCGTGTCGGGCCGCTCCAGCCCCGAGTGGTGGGCGACCTCGTCGTAGCTCGAGAACGTCGCATACACAGCGGGGCGGCCGCGCATCATGTCGGTCAGCACGCCGAACACGATCAGGTCCCGTACGCCGACGCACAATGCCGCGCGCAGGAACGGGTATTTGCCGCCGCGGTCGCCGCGCGGCCACACCCTGCGTCGCCGCTGCCGGATGGCCGCGATCTTCTCGAGCGCCGCCTCGTAGAAGAACAGCACGAGCAGCCGTGAGACGTTGAACCCGTTGGCCAGGAAGGCGCGGTAGCCCGGGTTCGCCTGCTTCTCCGCGCTCATCCGGCTCACGGTCAGGATCACGGCATCCGCTTCGCCGGAGAACAGGTTTCCGCGGCTCGCTCCGTCGGCGGTGAGCAGGCCACGGCCGGTGGCCAGGCGGCGCTCGATCTCCGCGCAATCGTCGGGCGAGGAGCACGCCATCACCTTGCCGGTTTCCTTCTCGACCCACCGGAAGGCCGGGATGTCCTCGTTAGAGCCGAGGAGGATTCCCGCCTGGCTGGCTCCGGTCTGCGAGCTCAGATCGGGCTCCCACTCGGCCAGACGGTGAGTGCCGGCGTCGATCCAGCTGGCCATGTGCGGCGCGTTGCCGTCGCGAATGGCGCGCTGGAGGACTGGCCGGGCCAGGCCATCGATCTCCAGGAAGATGATTCCGGGCGCGTCGGTCCGCGTGCCCCCGCCCTGGCGGCGCGCGATCCGGCGGATCACCCGCAGCGAGTACGTGTCGTCGTCGTTGACGCCGAAGATGACCTCGAGCACGAGCATCGCCGCGGCGATCACGACCGAGGCGAGCAGCGCCCAGCCGAATGAATCGACCCTGATCGTGCGCGAGCTGATGTGCGACGCGAGCAGCAGCATCACGGCGTCGAGCACGAGCACGAGGACGAAGCCGAGCGCGAGCGTGAACGGCAGGCGGAGAGCCGCGATCACCGGCGGGAGCACGGCGTTCAGCGCCGCGATCAGAACGGCGGCGGCCAGCGCGTCGGCGAAGCTCCCCACGCTGACGTGCGGCACGATCGCCGCGGCCACGAACACCGCCACCCCGGCCACCAACCAGGACACCAGCACGTGCAGCAGGCGGTAGCGCGGTGCCTGCGGGTTCCACGTCATCACCTCGCCATACGAGCGGTCGCGAACGGCCGGCGTGCGGGGAATGTCCTCGTTCGAACCCACGAGCCGGGATCTTCCATCGCCCGGCCGCCGATCGTTTCATCCGCATCGGATGATGGACGCCCTCGCACAGCTGCGAGGATCGCCGGTCATGACAGCGACAGCCACACCCAGCAGCGCTCGGACGAAGGCGGTCCCGCACCTGACCGTCGAGGAGCGGATCGCCCGCGGCAAGGCCGCGCGCGCCGAGGTACCCAGGTCCCAGCAAGCCGAGTACGACCCACCGGCAGCCCGGCCCGATCCGGTCGACCTGCTCGAGGCACAGGCCCAGACGCGCGTGCCCGAGCTCGTCCCGATCCGCTATGGCCGCATGATGGTGTCGCCGTTCACGTTCTACCGTGGCGCGGCCAAGATCATGGCCAGCGACCTGGCGGGAACGCCGCGCTCGGGTCTGCGCGTGCAGTGCTGCGGAGACGCCCACCTGTCGAACTTCGGCGTGTTCGCCTCGCCCGAGCGCCGGCTGGTGTTCGACATCAACGACTTCGACGAGACGCTTCCGGGGCCGTGGGAGTGGGACGTCAAGCGGCTGGCCGTGAGCATGCTGGTCGCCGCGCGCGACAACGGCTACTCGGCCAAGGACCAGGATCGGATCGTGCTCGAGACGGTCACGCAGTACCGCGACTCGATGCGCGACTTCGCCGGGATGACGAACCTCGAGGTGTGGTACGCGCGCCTCGAGATCGAGACCCTGCTCAAGGAGCGCGCCGCCGAACTCAAGGCCAGGGCCGTGAAGCGGACCGAGAAGGGCCTGGCCAAGGCGCACACCCGGGACAGCATGTCGGCGTTCTCGAAGCTGACCCAGCAGGTCGACGGACGTGCCGAGATCGTCGACTCCTCGCCGCTGATCGTGCCGTTGCGCGTGCTCGTTCCGGGCGCCGAGCGGGAGGAATGGATGGAGTGGCTCCACGCGCTCTTGCGCGTCTACCGCCAATCGCTGGAGTACGACCGGCGCGTGCTGCTGGAGCAGTTCCAGCTCATGGACTTCGCGCGGAAGGTGGTCGGAGTCGGCAGTGTCGGGACGCGGGCGTGGATCGGCTTGATGTTCGGCCGCGACAGCTCGGATCCGCTGTTTCTCCAGATGAAGGAAGCCGAGGCGTCGGTGCTCGAGGAGTACCTCGGCAAGAGCCAGTTCCGTAACCACGGCCAGCGCGTCGTGACCGGGCAGCGGCTCATGCAGGCCACCAGCGACATCTTCCTCGGCTGGGTGCACGTGAAGGCCGGGATCGACGGAGTGGCGCGCGACTTCTACGGCCGCCAGCTCAAGGACTGGAAGGGATCGGTGGAAATCGATCAGATGGTCCCGGACGGCATGGTCGTCTACGGCCGGCTGTGCGGCTGGACGCTGGCCCGGGCCCACGCGCGCAGCGGCGACCGGATCGCGATCGCCTCCTATCTCGGTTCAGGCAACGCGTTCGACCGGGCCATCCTGGAATTCTCCAAGGCGTACGCCGACCAGAACGACCGCGACTACCAGGCGCTCCTCGACGCGGTGAAGTCCGGGCGCATCGTCGCCCAGACCGGGCTCTGATCAGGTGGCCGCTAGCGGGGCGGCCGCTAGCTGCACTTCGACGACGTCGCGCTGCTGAATCCCTTCACCGCGTTCGTCACCGCGGTGATTTGGCCGGGCACCTGGGCGAGCAAGGCCGGCGTGGGCGCGGTCGTCAGCTGCGTGACCGTGCTGGACAGCGCGTCGACCGAGCTCTTCAGGGCGCTGGTCTCGTTCGGGAAATCGTTCTTGGCGCTGCTCACGACCGCGTTGGCGTCGCTCTGGACCTTCGTCAGCGCGGACTTGAGGGCGTTCGTGCCGTTCTTGACGACGTCCGTGCTGGGCAGCGCCTTGATCGAAGCCTCGAGGTTGCTCGCCGAGGAGCAGTACGACGGCTTGCTGCTACCGCCACAGCCGGCGAGCGCAGCGCCTGCCGCGAGGATCACGAGCGCGGCTACGAATTCTCGCCGCCCCCTACTCATGGTGCAGCAGCTGGTCCTTGGCGGCCTTGTACTCCTCGGCGGTCAGTGCGCCCCGATCGCGGAGGTCGGACAGCTGCTTGAGCTGGTCCACGGCCGAGGCCGGCGGGGGCGACGCGGCCGGCGCCGAGCGGTCGACCGGGTTTTGATCGCGGCGCAGGCCGGACAGGCGCGTCCTGATCGCGTGTGTTGCGGCGCCATGCCGCGCGTTGGGAAACTCGCGCTCGGTCTGGACGCGCAGGACGGCGGTGGCGAACAGCCCGAGCACCGTGAACGTGATGATCCCGGCCGGTGTCCCGGTGGCGGGAATCGGGTCCCAGATGAACAGGAGCGCGAGCAGGCCGAGTGTGACCGCGTAGGAACCGCCCGGGCTGTCGCGCAGGAACGGCGCGATCGCCTCGCGCGCGGCCCGCGCGATGCGGGCGGGGCCGGCGAACCACGCCGCGATGACCAGCAGGACGCCCATGAACGTGACCGCGCCGGCGACCTCGACCAGCAGCTCGGTGCCGATCGCGATCGTGGCCCGGATCGCGGGACGCAGCGACGCGTCGTCGGTCAGCGAGTTGGTGATCTGCGTCTGAAGAATGTTGCGGCCGAAGAACACCACGATGCCCGCGAAGATCGCCGCGAAGCCAACGGTCATCAGCGTCCGCCGGCGGTGGCCGGCCGCCAGGAAGACGGCCAGGGCATAGAGCAGCGGGCAGAGGATCGTCAGCCACAGCGCGAGCCCCTTGATCGCCTGTCCCCCGTTCTGGACGGTCTTGAGCTGGTTCGACTTGAAGATGGTCAGGTTGGCTATGTTGGGCGGCAGCTTCGACGCGACGTTCGGCAGGCCCAGGCGGGCCGCGACGTTGTCGAGGATCACACCCAGGTTCAGCGTCACCACGCCTTGGTTGACCGAGACCCGCGGGCCTCCGCCGTTGACCACCGCGATGAATGTCTTGTCGGCCGCCCGGTTGGCTTCTCTCCACAGGTTCTGCACGCGCGGGCGCGACAGGGCCAGCTCGGTCCCCTGCACGGCGGCGTTGCGCAGCGCTCCGGCGGCCGGAGCGGCGAGCGGCTGCAGGCGGGGAGGGAGGCCGTTCTTGATCAGCGCGGCCACGTTGTAATTGGCGTAGAGCTGATCGACGAGGTAGTTCGCGGTGGTGGAGCGGATGTCGGAGTTCTGGAGCAGCTGAGTGCTCGTGTTTGCCCAGTTGTCGGGGTTGAACAGGAGTCGGTTGGCCCACACCGAAAACATCGCCACGATCAGCAGGAGCGTGGTGATGCTGATCAGCACGTCCACGCCGATCAACCGTCGACGCGAGATCGGACGGCTGCCCTCGTCGGGCTCCGTCGTCGACCGGCTCTCCTGGCCGAGCTCCGTCATGGCGTCATTGTCCGGCCTTCACGCTCGCGCGCGCATCGTCTGATTCGGGTGATGGCGGGCACCATGGAGCGCGGCAGGATCACGCTCGTGTCCGAGTCAGAACAACCCAGAACCAACGGCCGCGTCCGCGTGCTGCGGCCGATAATCGGCATCGGCAGCCAGGCCGCTGCCTTCACGCTTCGGCCGCTGAGCGGCGTGTTCGACGCCGCGGCCGAAGCCGGCGTCGGCATGGAACGTCGGGCGGTCGACCGGCTATTCGACTCCAGTGAGCTCGAACGGTTTCTCACCACCGCGATCGACAGCCCGGCGATCGCGGCGGCCCTGCACCGCGCCGTGCAGGGCAACGCGGTCCGGCGGCTGATCGATGAGCTGTTCGACAGCGGCCTGATCGACCAGTTCCTGGACCGCCTGTTCGCCAGCGGCGCGCTCGATCGCTTCCTGCTGCGTCTGCTGGCCAGCGACGCGCTATGGCAGATGATCGACGAGATCGCCGCGAGCCCGTCGGTGACGGCCGCCATCTCCCAGCAGGGACTCGGGTTCGCCGACCAGGTCGGCGACGAAGTCCGGGAACGCTCACGAAAGGCCGACGACTGGGTGGAGCGGGCCGCGCGACGTCTGATTCACCGCCCGCCGAGGATCATTCCGCCGGAGCCGGACCCGAGCACGTGACCCACGGCCACGCTCATCCGGTTCGGGTGATGACCGGACGCCGGTGAGGATCGAGCCTGCGCTGCGGGCGTGAGATTCGGCGCCCGGCCTGCTCACGGTTCGCCGCCGTGCGCCGGGTCTCGTCAACCACAAGAGAGAGGATCCACGTATGGCGACGTTGGTCGCGATCGGCTATCCGGATCAGGGGACCGCTGAGCAGGCCCGGCAGACGGTTCAGGAGCTGGAGGCAGAGCTGATCATTCAGGCCGATCAGGTCGCGGCGATCTCGCGCGATCTGGAGGGCAAGTATCACGTGCACACTTCGCATGGCGGCGCGTCCGCCGGCGCGGGCGCGTGGTGGGGCGGGTTCTGGGGACTGCTGTTTGGTCTCCTGTTCTTCATCCCGTTCGCCGGTCTCGCGTTGGGTGCCGGCATGGGCGCGCTGTTCGGGCACTTCGGTGAGAAGGGGATCGACAAGGCGTTCCAGCAGCAGGTGCGCGACTACCTGAAGCCGGGGACCTCGGCGCTGTTCATGGTGATCGAGCAGGCGACGCCCGATAAGGCGGTCGCGGCGCTCCAGCAGTACGGCGGAACTGTCATCCGGACCTCGCTGTCCGATGAGGACACCAAGCGCCTGCAGGAGGCAATCCAGCCGCCCGCGCCGGTCGCCTGACCGCGGCTGCCATTGAGCACGGCTGCCGGCAACGGGTCCGTCGGCAGCCGTGTTTCCGGTCCAAGGGGAGACACACATGAACACGCGCCACGTCGTCATCGTCGGAGGGGGCTTCGCCGGCCTCGGTTGCGCGCAGGAGCTGGCCGGGCACGACGGGGTGCGGGTCACGCTGATCGACCGCAACAACTACCACCAGTTCCAGCCGCTGCTCTACCAGGTGGCGACCTCACAGCTGGCGCCGAGCGACATCGCCCATTCGCTGCGCGCCGTATTCGTCGGCGAGGACAACGTCGACGTCAAGCTGGCCGAGGTCGGCGACATCGACCCCGCGGCTCGGACCGTGACCTCGACCGACGGGGAGCAGTGGTCGGCCGACGTCCTCGTACTGGCGGCCGGCTCGCAGCCGAACTTCTTCGACACCCTGGGCGCGGCCGAGAACTCGTTCCCGCTCTACTCGCTCGACGACGCGACCAACCTCCGGTCGAGGATCCTCGGCCTGTTCGAGCAGGTCGATCGGGATCCGAGCCTGGTCCAGCGGGGAGCGTTGAACTTCGTGATCGTGGGTGGCGGCCCGACCGGCGTCGAGGTGGCCGGGGCGATCGCGGACATGCTGAACGTGACGGTGCCGGCCGTGTACCACGACCTCGACGCGAGCACCGCGCAGATTCACCTGCTCGACTACGGCGACGCGCTCCTGAAGCCGTTCTCGGACAGCGCCCACGGCTACGTCGCCAAGGTGCTGGAGGAGAAGGGTGTGCAGATCCACCTGGGCACCGGCGTCAAGGAGGTCGCCACCGGTCATGCGGTGTTCTCGGACGGCACGTCGATCCCCACTCGCTGCGTCGTGTGGGGCGGCGGCATCAAGGCCGCCGGACTGGCGGCCGATCACGATCTGGCCCGTGGACGCGGAGGCCGCGTGGACGTCCAACCCGACCTGACCCTCGCCGGGCACGAGGGCGTCTACGTCGTCGGCGACGTCGCCAACATCCCCGATGACGGCGGTGCGCTTCCCCAGCTCGGCTCGGTCGCGCTCCAGAGCGGCAAGGCGGCGGCCAAGAACATCCTGGCCGACATCGAGGGCAAGCCGCGCAAGCCGTTCGCCTATCACGACAAGGGGATCATGGCCATGATCGGCCGCGGCGCCGCGATCGCGGAGGTGGGCGAACACCATCATGAGATCCACGGCCAGCTCGCGCACATGGCGTGGCTCGGCGTGCACGCCAGCTTGATGACCGGCACCAAGGCCAAGATCGAGGCTTTCGTCGACTGGGCCTGGGATGGGTTCTCCAAGACCGGCGGACCCCACGTGCTCGACCGCGGCGAGGCGGCCCAGATCGACTGGGACGACGACGACGCCGTCCCAGCGCACGCCCCGGCCAAGGCGAATTGAGCGCCGGCTGCTACCGGCGATTAGCGACGAGCTTGCGCGCCAGCTCCAGCATCGCCGTCCGGCGATCGGGGCCGGCGGCGCCGAGCATCACCGACCGTCCGGACGAGAGCCCATCGGTCTGGTAGGTCTCGGCGACCCATCCGCCGCCCCGCTCGGCGATTGCCAGCTTCTCCCTGCGCCTGGCCACCTCGTCGGCCAGGTAGCTGGCCAGCGACTCGTCGTCGAGCGCGTCGAACTGCTCTTCCTGTGTGGTCATCCGATGCTCCTCTAGGCTCCGACCGCCACCGACTTGGCCGGCGGCTTCACCGCGAACGACTGAATGTGGTCCTCGCCGCGGCCGACCACACCGCACGACGCTTCGGGCACTTCGCGCCACGCGCCGGGAAGATCGCCGATCGGTTCGGAGACGATCAGCCGGGTGTCGTCGGAGACCTCGGACAGGATCTCGCGCTCCGGGTAGAGGTCACGAAGAGTCGGGACGTCGGTCGTGACGAACAACGACCGCGACCGTCCCTCGCTCGAGTAGCGCAGCGCCCACATGCGCTCTCCGTCGGTCGTCGCCACCGTTCCCTGGAAGGGGAACTTGATCCCCTTCCGGTGCCCGACGTCCTCGACCAGGCCGATCGCGCGTGCCAGGGCGTCGAGCGGATCGTCCTCGAGGCCAAGCGTCAGCGCGAGGTAGAACAGGATCTCGGTGTCGGCCTGGCCGGCGATCTCGGGGTACAGCGACTCGTCGATGGCGAGCACCAGGTCGCGCTTGACCCGGGCAAGCTCGTCGATGTACCCGTTGTGCATGAACAGCCAGCGCCCGTGACGGAACGGGTGGCAGTTGGTCTGCTGCACGGCCGACCCGATCGCGGCCCGGATGTGAGCGAAGAAGTGACCGGACTTCACGTGAGCGGCGAGCTCGCGGAGGTTCTGGTCGTTCCAGGCCGGCTCGATGCTCCGGAACACGCCGGGGCGGGGCTGGTCGTCGTACCAGCCGATCCCGAATCCGTCGCCGTTTGTCGCCTCGGCGCCGAGCGTCGAATGCAGGCTCTGGTCGATCAGCGAGTGAGCCGGCGAGTACAGGGCCTTCTCGAGCAGGATCGGGGAACCGCAGTAGGCAAGCCAGCGACACATCTGCGCCTTCTTTCCGAGAGGGGTGTCCGCTCGTAGCCTGCTCGCCGCCACATACGCCGACATCACCCGGATTAGGTGATGCTCGGCGGTCTCGCCCGCGAGACGGTTGCCGGCGGCCGATCTACGTACAAAGGACGGACTTATGACCACGGCAGTCGAAGCTCGTCCGGGGTTGGAAGGGACCGCGGACGGACGCAGCCCTCAACGGGTGGCGGACGTGTTCGTCATCTTCGGGATCACCGGAGACCTGGCGAAGGTCATGACCTTCCACTCGCTCTACCGCCTGGAGAAGCGCGGCCTCCTCAATTGCCCGATCGTGGGTGTCGCGGTCAGCGATTGGTCGGATGACGATCTCCGTGACCACGCCCGCGAGGCGATTCTGAACTGCGCCGGCGAAATCGACGTGGCGGTGTTCGATCGCCTAGCGGCGCGGATGTCGTACGTGAGCGGCGACTTCGGCCAGCCCGACACCTACCAGCGGGTGGTCCGCGCCGTTGGCCAGGCGGAGTGTCCGGTCTTCTATCTGGAGATTCCACCGTTCCTGTTCGGGCGAGTGATCAAGGGACTCACGGAGGCGGGGCTGACCAACACCGGCCGGGTGGTGGTCGAGAAGCCGTTTGGACATGACCTGGAGTCGGCTCGAAAGCTGGCGGCGGAGATCCACCAGTACATAGACGAGTCCCAGCTCTACCGGATCGATCACTTCCTGGGGAAGATGGGGATCGGGGAGATTCTCTATCTGCGGTTCGCCAATGCGATGTTCGAGCCGATCTGGAATCGCAACTATGTGGCGAGCGTTCAGATCACGATGGCCGAGAGCTTCGGGGTTGAGGATCGCGGCCATTTCTACGATCCGGTGGGGGCGCTGCGCGACGTGGTCGTCAACCACATGATGCAGGTGGTGGCCGCATCGGCGATGGAGGTCCCGTCGTCCGGTGAGGCCGACGTGCTCAAGGACGCGCTCGTGTCGGTGTACCGGGCCATGCCGGCGGCGGATCCGGCGCATTACGTGCGCGGGCAGTACAAGGGCTACCGGTCGATCGACGGCGTCGACCCGAACTCGACCACCGAGACGTTCGCGGCGCTCAGGCTGGAGATTGACAACTGGCGGTGGTCGGGGGTGCCGTTCTTTTTGCGTACCGGGAAGTGCCTGCCGATCACGCAGACCGAGCTTCGGGTCGTGTTCAGACGTCCTCCCCGGCTTGGGTTCGCGGGTTGGTCGCGCGTGCCGGAGCCCAGCCAGCTGGTCGTCAAGATGGACCCGTCGACGGGGATCCGCTTGCTGGTCGATGCCCAGCGTCACGAGGCGGTCGAGCCGGAGCAGATCAACCTGGACATGGAGTTCGCCCAGGAGGGCGGAGAGGGGCCGACGCCCTACGAGGTGCTTCTCCACGCTGCGCTGATCGGCGACAGCAAGCGCTTCACCCGCCAGGACGGCGTCGAGCAATGCTGGCGGGTCATGGCGCCGCTCTTGGAGAACCCCCCACCGCCTCACCCATATGTCAAGGGAAGCTGGGGGCCCAAGGCGGCCGACCAGGTTCTCGAGGGATACGGGCGCTGGCATGAGCCATGGGTCGTGGCGACATGAGCACGTCCAAGGTCAAGAAGGCCGCGCAGCGCGACGGCGACCCCGCGGCGACCGCCGACGCCAAGGCCGCCGCGAGCATGCCGCAGAGTGCCGCCGCGCCCTCCCCGTTCAGTCCGATCGCCAGCTACGGATTCCTGTCCAACTGCCACACCGGGGCGCTGGTGGCGCCCGACGGCTCGGTGGATTGGCTATGCGTCCCGCGCTTCGACTCACCGAGCGTATTCGGATCGCTGCTCGACCGGGGTGCCGGGAGCTTCCGCTTCAGCCCGTTCGGGATCAACGTCCCGTCAGACCGTGTCTACGAGCCCGGCACGAACTCGCTGGTCACGTCGTGGCGGACGCCGACCGGTTGGGCGCTCGTCCGGGACTCGCTGACCATGGGCCCGCGGCGCGGCGAGGACGTGACCACCCCACACACCCGCCCGCCCGCGGACGAGGATGCGGAGCACGTGCTGGTGCGCACGGCTCGATGCATCGAGGGCACGGTCGAGATCGACCTGGTGTGCGAACCGGCCTTCGACTACGGCCGTGCGCCGGCCGAGTGGTCGGTGTCCGACGACCGCCACCGGGCCGACGCGAGCGGGGCGGGACAGACCCTCCGGCTCCAGACCGACATGCTGATCGGCATCGAGTCGGGCCGGGCGCGGGCGCGCCACGTGCTGAAGGCCGGGGAGGCCGTGTACTGCGCGCTCGGCTGGGCCGAGGAGGCGCACGTCCCGAGCACGATCGAGGAGGCGTTCGGGCAGCTCGAGGCCACGACCCGGTTCTGGCGAAGCTGGCTCGCTCGCGCACGGATTCCCGACCACGATCTCGGTCCGCTCATCCAGCGCTCCGCGCTGACGATCAAGGGCCTGACCTACATGCCGACCGGCGCCACGGTGGCAGCGCTCACCACGTCGCTGCCGGAGACCCCGGGCGGGGAGCGCAACTGGGACTACCGGTACACCTGGATCCGCGACTCGACGTTCACGCTGCAGGCGCTGCACTACCTCAACCTCGACTGGGAGGCGGACGAGTTCATGCAGTTCGTCGCCGATCTCGAGCGCAACGAGGACGGCGGGCTGCAGATCATGTACGGGATCGACGGCCGTCGCGACCTCACCGAGTCGCTCATCGACGATCTCGGCGGGTACGCCGGCGCTCGCCCGGTCCGGATTGGCAACGGCGCCTTCGACCAGCGCCAGAACGACGTGTTCGGCGCGGCGCTCGATTCGGTCCTGCTGCGCACGCGTCGCAGCCAGCGCCTCCCGCGCCGGCTTTGGCCGCTCGTCAAGGCCCAGGCCGAGTGCGCCAAGGCGGTGTGGCGCGACCCCGATCAAGGCATCTGGGAGGCGCGCGGCGCGCCGCAGCACTACGTTTCCTCCAAGCTCATGTGCTGGGTGGCCATGGACCGGGCGGCCAAGCTCGCGGAGATCCGCGGCGAGCCGGCGCTGGCCACCGAGTGGGCCGAGATCGCCAACGAGATCAAGGGCGACATCCTCGAGCACGGCGTCGACGAGCGGGGGGTGCTCCGCCAGCACTACGCCACCGACTCACTCGACGCCTCGACGCTGCTCGCCGCGATCTTCGGCTTCCTGCCCGGCGACGACGAGCGCCTGCGCGCGAGCGTCCTGGCCATCGCCGAGGAGCTGACCGAGCACGGGTTCGTGTTGCGCTACCGCACAGACGAGACCGACGATGGGCTCTCGGGCAAGGAGGGGACGTTCCTGATCTGCTCGTTCTGGCTCGTCTCGGCCCTGGCCATCATCGGCGAGATGCAGCGGGCGCGCGACCTGATGGAGCGTCTCGTCCGCGTGGCATCGGAGCTTGGGCTCTACGCCGAGGAGTTCGACGTCGACACCGGTCGGCACCTGGGGAACTTCCCGCAGGCGTTCTCGCACCTCGCGCTGGTCGAGGCGGCTGGCCGAATAATCGTCGCCGAGCGGGTCGCGGAGCTGACCGGATGAGGGACTCCTATGACGTGATCGTGATCGGTAGCGGCGCCGGCGGCGGCACGCTGGTACACCGCCTGGCGCCGTCGGGCAAGCGGATCCTGCTCCTCGAACGGGGCGACTGGCTGCGGCGCGAGCCGCAGAACTGGCGGGCGGAGGACGTGTTCGTCGCCGGCCGTTACATCTCGCCGGACACCTGGTACTACGCGGACCTCAAACCGTTCCAACCGCAGGTGCACTACTTCGTCGGTGGCGCGACCAAGCTCTACGGCGCCGCGCTGTACCGGCTGCGCGAGCAGGACTTCGGCGTGCTCCGGCATCACGACGGGCTCTCGCCGTCCTGGCCGGTCTCCTACGCCGAGATGGAGCCGTACTACACGCAGGCCGAGCAGCTCTACCAGGTTCACGGGGCGCGCGGCGAGGACCCCACCGAGCCGTCCGCCAGCGCGCCGTACCCGTACCCGGCCGTGACACACGAGCCGCGCATCCAGCAGCTGTCCGATGACCTGGCCAAGGCCGGATTGCACCCGTTCCACGCCCCGTGCGGGATCCTCCTGGACGAGGGCAACATGCCGTTCAGCCGCTGCGTGCGCTGTGACAACTGCGACGGCTTCCCCTGCCTGGTCCACGCCAAGTCGGACGCCGAGGTCATCGCGGTCCGGCCGGCTGTCACGCATCCAAACGTCACGCTGCTGACGAATGCGCAAGCGGTCCGGCTCGAGACCAACCCGGCCGGCACCGCGGTGGTCGGGGTCGTGGTCAACCATGGCGGTGGCGAGGAGACGTTCCACGGCGACCTCGTGGTCGTCTCCTGCGGCGCCGCCAACAGCGCCAAGCTGCTGCTGGCATCCGCGTGCGAGCGCCATCCGCACGGGCTCGCCAACGGTTCAGACCAGGTGGGGCGCAACTACATGTTCCACAACAGCCAGGCCGTGCTCGCGCTCTCCAAGGAAGAGAACCCCACGATCTTCCAGAAGACACTCGGGGTCAACGACTTCTACTTGTCGGGCGGCGAGGACTACGAGTTCCCGCTCGGGAACATCCAGATGGTCGGGAAGTCGCAGGCGCCGATGTTCCGCGGCGAGAAGCCGGGGGAGACGCGGTTCGCGCCCAACTGGTCACTGGAGGAAGTCGCGCGCCACGCGATCGACTTCTGGCTCTCAACCGAGGACCTGCCGCGGCCCGGGAACCGGGTGATGCTGGCCCGCGACGGCAATGTCGTCATCGACTACACCCCGACCAACGAAGAGCCCAAGCAGCGCCTCTACCACCGGCTCAAGGAGATGCTCGCGGACCTCGGCATGCACCACGACCACCTGCTGCCGAGCCACGTGTATCTCAAGAACGAGATCCCGGTGGCCGGCGTGGCGCATCAGGCGGGCACTTGCCGGTTCGGCACGGATCCCTCGAGCTCGGTTCTCAACACCGATTGCCGCGCCCATGAAGTCGACAACCTGTACGTGGTCGACACGAGCTTCTTTCCGAGCATTGGCGCGGTCAACCCGGCTTTGACGGCAATGGCCAACGCGCTGCGGGTCGGCGATCACCTGCTGGAGCGGATGAGCGCGCGGGAGCCGCAACCGGAACCCGTAGAAGTCGCGTAACGATGGCGAACGACCTGGCCCGGTGGCAGTTCGCGACGACGACGATCTATCACTTCTTCTTCGTCCCGGTGACGATCGGGCTGGCGTTCCTGGTCGCGATCCTCCAGACCCATTGGTACCGCACCGGCAACCCGGAATACAAGCGGATGACCCGCTTCTTCGGGACGCTGCTGCTGATCAACATCGCCATCGGCGTCGTCACGGGCCTCGTCCAGGAGTTCCAGTTCGGGATGAACTGGTCGACATACTCGCGGTTCGTCGGCGGCGTGTTCGGGGCGCCGCTGGCGATGGAGGGCATCCTGGCGTTCTTCCTCGAGTCGACGTTCATCGGGCTGTGGCTGTTCGGGTGGGACCGGCTGCCTCCGCGCGTGCACCTCGCGTGCATCTGGGCGGTGTTCGCCGGCACGATGCTGTCGGCGATGTTCATCCTCGTCGCCAATTCCTGGATGCAGCACCCGGTCGGCTACAAGATCAACAGCCAGGGACAGGCGGTGCTGACCAACGTCTGGGCGATCCTGGTCAACCCGACCTTCGTATGGGGCTACGCACACGTCCTGCTCGCCTCGCTGATCACCGGATGTCTGGTGATGCTCGCCGTGTCCGCTTGGCATCTGCGCAAGGGCGAGCACGTGGAGTCGTTCCATCGCACCGCGAAAATCGCGCTGATCGTCCTGATCCCCACGATCGTGATCCAGTTGTCGGTCGGCAACCAGCTGGGCGTGATCGAGGCCAGGTACCAGCCGATGAAGATCGCCGCCGCCGAGGCGCAGTGGACGACCTGCCGGCCGTGCTCGTTCTCAGCCTTCCAGATCGGCGGTGGCGCCAACGACAAGACGCCGACCGAGATCATCCCGATCCCTCACCTGCTGTCAGTCCTCGCCACCAATATGTGGAACGGCAAGGTGACCGGCCTCGACCAGCTTCAGTCTCAGTACGAGAAGAAGTACGGGCCCGGCAACTACGTGCCCGACGTGTTCATCCAGTACTGGTCGATTCGCATCATGGCCTACCTCGCGGGCCTGGTCCTGCTGCTATCGCTGTGGGGCGGCTGGCTCCTGCTCAAGAACCGGATGGTGAACTCCCGGTTGTTCCTCATGCTGTGCATTTGGGCTGTGGTGACACCGTTCCTGATGAATACCGCGGGCTGGCTGCTGACCGAGAGCGGGCGGCAGCCGTGGATCGTGCAGGGCCTTCAGAAGACCGTGAACGCGAGCTCGCCCTCGGTCAGCGCCACCGAGATCTGGATCAGCCTGATCGTGTTCGTCCTTTCCTACATCGTGCTCGCCTGGGCTGACCTCGTACTGATGCTCCGCTACTCGCGTCGCGGCATGGCCCGGGCCGATGCCGAAGCCACAGAGCCGGCCGGTGACGCCGTCCCGGCACTCACATACTGACATGCAACTTCACACCATCTGGTTCATTCTCATCGCGGTCCTTTGGGTCGGCTTCTTCGTGCTGGAGGGATTCGACTTCGGCGTCGGGATGCTGCACCGGTTCATCGGCGGCTCGGAAATCGGCCGCCGTGTCTGCATCAACACGATCGGCCCGTGGTGGGACGGGAATGAGGTGTGGCTGATCGTGGCCGGCGCGTCGATGTTCGCGGCGTTCCCGCAGTGGTACGCGACCATGTTCTCCGCGCTGTACCTCGCGCTTGTGGTTCTGCTGGTCGCGCTGTTCGCGCGCGGCGTGTCATTCGAATGGCGTGGCAAGCGAGAAGATGCCCGGTGGTTGAGCGGGTGGTCTTGGGCGCTGACAATCGGCAGCCTCGTGATCCCGCTGCTGGTCGGCGTCGCTCTCGGCGATCTCCTCCACGGGCTCCCGATCGACGCCAAGCACGAGTTCACCGGCAACTTCTTCAGCCTGCTCACCGGCTATGGGTTGATGACCGGCGTCACCATGGTCGTGCTCTGCCTCCTCCACGGCGCGACCTTCCTCGCGCTGAAGACGACCGACGAGATCCGCGACCGTTCCCACGCCGCGGGCCGCACGATCGGGGGGGTGGCGATCGTCATCAACGTCGCCTGGTGCATCTGGACGCTCGTCGTGATCGGAGGCGGGACGGTGCCGCAGCCGACTCAAATCTTCGGCGTGATCGCCGTGATCTTCGCCACGGTCCTCGCGAGCACCGACGAGGACGGCTGGGCGTTCGTCGCCTCCGGGTTCGCGATCGCCGCCGCCATCGGACAGATCTTCATCGCGCTCTACCCCAACGTGATGCTCTCGAGTACGAAACACGCGTACAACCTGACGGTCAACAACGCGGCGGCGGGTCACTACGGACTGGTCGTGATGACGGTGGTCGCGGTGCTGTTCTTCCCCGTAGTCCTGCTTTACCAGGGCTGGTCATTCCACGTGTTCCGCCGGCGCGTGAGCGCGCCACCGACCTAGAGGCTGTCCGTGCGCGCACTGGACCCGGAGCTCATCGGCCGCACGAAGTCGGTGCGGCCGCTCCTGACCGTCGATGTCGCGCTCGGAATCGCCACGGCGCTGTCCGTGCTGCTCCAGGCCACGCTGCTCGCACGCGTCGTGGCGCGCGCGTTCGACGGCGTCCCGCTGGACCGCCTGTGGCGCGACCTCGCGCTGATCGTGCTGGCCTTTGCTCTGCGCGGAGCGTGCGGGTGGGGGATGGAGCTCGCCGGGCGCCGGGCGGCCTGGAGCGTTCTCTCCGAGCTTCGCCTGGCGCTGGTCGAGAGGCGCCTTCGCTCACAGCCGATCGCCACCGATGGCACCAGCGCAGCCGAGATCTCCGCCGTCGCCGTGCAGGGCATCGAGGGGCTAGAGGGCTACTTCGCTCGCTACCTGCCTCAGGTCTTGCTCGCATCGATCGTTCCGTTCATCGTGATCGCCTGGGCGGCGGTGATCGATTGGGAGTCCGCGCTGATCATGCTGCTGACGCTTCCGCTCGTGCCCGTGTTCATGTGGCTGATCGGCCGCTACACCGAGCAGCGAACGCGCGAGCGCTGGCAGGCACTGCGGCGGCTCTCGACCCACTTTCTCGACGTGGTGCGAGGGCTGCCCACGCTGCGCGCGTTCGGGCGAGCCGATGGCGAGGTGGCGACCCTGGCCCAGATCAGCGAGCGCTACCGAGCCACCACCATGGAGACGCTTCGCGTCAGCTTCCTCTCGGGATCGGTGCTGGAGCTGGCCGCGACGCTCGGGGTGGCGCTCGTCGCGGTGGCCGCCGGCGTGCGGCTCGTCGGCGGCGCCCTCGGCCTCCAGGCGGGCCTCACCGTGATCATCCTCGCGCCCGAGCTCTACCTGCCGTTCCGACGGCTCGGCGCCGAGTACCACGCCAGCGCCGACGGCCTGGCGGTGGCCGAGCGGATGCTTGCGCTGCTCGACGCGCCCGGCTCGGCGCTGCGCGACGGCCCTCGACGCACCCTCGCCCCGAACCCGGCCGGGGCGACCGTCCGGTTCGAGCGCGTGTCGTTCAGCTACGCGGCGCGTCCAGTGCCCGTGCTCGACGGCCTGAACCTGGAGCTCTCGCCGGGCGAGGCGGTGGCGCTGGTCGGCGAGAGCGGCGTCGGCAAGAGCACGGTCGCGGCCCTGCTGCTCGGTCTGCTCGCGCCGACCGGCGGCCGCGTCTCGGTCGGCGGGGTCGATCTCGCCGACTGCGACGTCGAAGCTTGGCGGCGCCACATCGCCTGGGTCCCGCAACACCCGACGCTGCTGCGCGGAAGCGTGGCCGACAACATCCGGCTCGGAGATCCGGCCGCGTCCGATCGGCGGGTCGTGACGGCGGGCGCCCTGGCCGGCGCTCATGCGTTCATCGCTCGGCTCCCGGACGGCTACGCGACGCTGGTCGGAGACGGGGGCCGGACCCTGTCGCCGGGTGAGCGCCGGCGGATTGGCCTCGCACGCGCCTTCCTGCGGGACGCTCCCCTCGTCATCCTCGACGAGCCGACGGCCGATCTGGACGCCCACAGCGTGTCGGCGGTGTCGGCCGCCGTCGCGCGCCTGCGAGCTCGTAGAACCGTGCTCCTGATCGCGCACCGCCCCGAACTCTTGTCGCAGGTCGACCGCGTGGTGCGGATGATCAGCGGCGCGGCAAGCGCGCAGCAAGACCGGAGGGCCGCGTGATGACCACGCTCACCGCCGTCGCCGGCCTGGCGCGTGTCCCCCGCTGGCGCCTGGCGGCGGCGTCTCTGCTCGGGGCGCTGACCGTGCTGTTCGGCGTCGGGTTGATGGCGTCGGCCGGCTACCTGATCGCGCGGGCGGCCGAGCGACCCGCCATCCTGTCGCTCGAGGTGACGATCGTGGCGGTTCGGTTCTTCGGGCTGGGCCGGCCGGTCGTGCGCTACCTGGAGCGCCTGGCCTCCCATGACCTGGCGCTCCGCGTCCTCGCCGGCGTGCGGACCAGGTTCTACGAGCGCATCGTGCCGCTCGCGCCGGCGCAGCTCGATTCATATCGGGCCGGCGACCTGTTGTCGCGGATGGTCGCCGACGTCGATCGTCTGCAGAACCTGTACCTCCACGGCCTCGAGCCGCCGCTCGTCGCGATCCTGGCCGGCGCCGTGTCCGCCGGCGTGGCTGCCGCGGTCCTGCCCGCCGCCGGCCTGATCCTCGCCGCCGGCCTGCTCGCGGGGGGCGTCGCCGTCCCTGCGCTCTCGAGCCGCGTGGCCCGGGCGGCCGGTCGGCGCCATGCCGACGCGCGCGGCGAGCTCACGGCCGAGTTGATCGAGCTGACCCGCGGCGCACCGGAACTGGTCGCCTTCGGATGCGAGCGCGCGGCGATGGACCGGGTCCGCCACGCGGATGCGAGGCTGGTCGCGCTCGGGCGGCGGGATGCGCTGGCCGCCGGCGCCGGCGACGCGTTGGGGCTGCTGGTGACCGGACTGACCGCCGGTGGCGTGCTCGCGGTCGCGGCCGCGGCGTCCGCCGACGGCCGGCTCGACCGCGTCCTGATCGCTCTGCTCGTCCTGCTGGCGCTCGCGTCGTTCGAGGCCGTGACGCCGCTCGGCCAGACCGGCCGGGAGCTGTCCGCGACGCTGGCCGCCGGCCGGCGGGTCCTCGAGCTCGCAGGGCTCGAATCCGCCATCGCCGATCCGCCGCGACCCCTCCCGGCTCCACAGTGGCCGTTCTCGGTTGAGCTCGAGCACGTACGCGCCCGCTACCCGCGCCAGCCCCGTCCGGCCATCGACGGCGTCAGCCTCCGGCTCGAACCGGGAGAGCGGGTCGCGCTCGTGGGTCCGAGCGGCGCCGGCAAGACGACCATCGTCAACCTGCTGCTGCGCTTTCTCGACCCCGAGGTCGGCCGGGTGAGGCTGGGCGGGCACGACCTGCGTGACTACCGCCAGGACGACGTCCGGCGGGCGATCGCCGTCGCCGGTCAGGACTCCCATCTGTTCTCGGCCAGCGTCCGCGACAACGTCCGGCTCGCGCGCCCGGGCGCGGACGACGCCGAGATCGAGCAGGTCCTGCGCCGGGCCCGGATCTGGGATTGGATCGATCGGCTTCCCGACGGTCTGGGAACGCTCGTCGGCGAAGAAGGGCGCGAGCTCTCGGGCGGCCAGCGTCAGCGCATCGTCCTGGCCCGAGCCCTGCTCGCCGGCGCGCCGGTGCTGATCCTCGACGAGCCGACCGCCCACCTCGATCCAGAGACAGCCACCGAGCTGGTCCGCGACGTGTTCGCCGCCGCCGGCGGCCAGACCGTCCTGCTGATCACGCATCGGAGCGAGGGCCTGGATCTCGTCGACCGGATCGTGACCCTATGAGGAGGACGAAATGAGCAAGCGAGACGTGTCGTGGCCGATCCGGAGCATCGCCGCCGGCACCGCCGGCACGGCAGCGCTGACCTTGTCCTACGACGTCGAGCGCCGGGTGCGCCGGAGCCACCACGGCCCGCTGGACTACGACGACTCGCCTGTGCCCGGCGCGATCGTCGCCTCGATCATGCACCTGCCGCACGTGACCGCGCGCGAGGACAACGACCTCGGGCTGGCGCTGCGCTGGAGCTACGGCTCCGCGTTCGGGCTTTGGCACGGCATCCTGCGGCGCCGTTTCAGCGAGCCGTGGGCCAGCGCGCTGTTCGGAGCCACGCTGATGAGCGCGACGTTCTCGCTGTTCCCGCTGCTCGGTCGCACGCCGCCTCCCTGGCGATGGCCGCCCGATGTGATGGCCACCTGCATCGCCACCCACGCCGCGTACGTCAGCGCCGTGGCGACCGTCGACGACCGTGCACGACGCATGACCGGTCGAAGGCCATGAGCGCGGCCACCGGCGAGGCTCGCGCCACCGGCGCTCCGGGCTCCGAGATTTCGGCCGACGAGGCCGCCCAGACCATTCGGAGCAAGCGATTCGTCGTCCTGCTCGTGATCGTGGCGGTGGTCGGCATCATCGTGTCGCTGGCTGCCTGGTGCTTTCTCGAGGCCATCTACCAGATCCAGCGCGAGCTGTTCACGCACCTGCCGAACGCCCTCGGCTACACGAACGGGCCGCCGCTGTGGTGGTATCTCCCGGTGCTGGCGGTGGGCGGGCTGCTCGTCGCGCTCGCGATCGACCGCCTGCCGGGCGACGGTGGCCACCTCCCCGCCAAGGGACTCGCGGCGGGCGGCGGCCCGGCCAACCCGATCGATCTGCCCGGGGTGATCCTGGCCGGTCTCGCCGCGGTCAGCTTCGGCATCGTGCTCGGCCCGGAGGCTCCCCTGATCGCGCTCGGATCGGGCCTGGCCGTGCTGAGCGTCCGGCTCGCCCGCCGGCCGATGCCTCCGCAGACGCTGTTGGTGATCGCGGCGGCGGGTAGCTTCGCCGCCCTGTCGTTCATCTTCGCCTCGCCGCTGATCGCCGCGGTGATCTTGATCGAGGCGGCCGGCATCGGAGGGGCGCGGCTGCCGCTGATCCTGCTTCCCGGGCTCATGGCGGCCGGGATCGGCACGCTCGTCTCGCTCGGGATGGGCTCGTTCACCGGGCTGAGCAGCGCCGCCTATTCGCTGGCGCCGGTCGCACTGCCTCGCTTCGACCATCCCAGCGTCGGCCAGTTCGGCTGGACGATCGTGCTGGCGGTGGCCATCGCCGCCGTTACGCGCGTGGTGATGCTCGGCGGTCTGCGGACGCACGGGGTCGTCGCCCGCCGGATCCTCCTGGCGGGCCCGCTCGTCGGCCTCATCGTGGCCGGACTCGCGATCGCCTTTCATGGAACGTCCGGCAAGAGCGTCAACGAGGTGCTGTTCTCCGGCCAGGACGGGCTGCCGGGTCTGGTATCCGGCGCCGGCTCCTGGTCCGTGTCCGCGCTTCTGCTGCTGATCGCCTTCAAGGGGATTGCCTACAGCGTGTCGCTCGGGACCTTCCGCGGAGGCCCGACGTTTCCGGCTGTCTTCCTGGGGGCCGCCGCCGGCATCCTCGCATCGCACCTTCCCGGATTCGCCCTGACGCCGGCGGTGGGCGTCGGGATCGGCGCGGCGACGGCGGCGGTGCTCCGGCTGCCGCTCTCGGCGGTCGTCCTCGCCACGCTGATCACCGTCCATGCCGGCACCGGCGATGAGCCGCTGATCATCGTCGGCGTCGTCGCCGCGTACGTGACGACGGTCGCGCTGTCCGCCCGGCCGTCGCCTGCCACTCCTCCGCCGCCATCGGAAGCCACCACCCCGGCCGGTTAGCCCGAAGCGGGGTGCAACTGCCCTGCAAAACGGGGTGCAGGCACCCTTGAGCCGAGTACGTGGCAGTTGCGACGCTTAGTCCACAGCCGGGCGCGGGGCGCTGCAGCGTGCAATTGACCAACCCTCGTACCTTCGTCGCGAGCCCGGCTACTGACGAACACCGTGGCGGACTACGGATGGGCCGCCCTCTAATTCGGACGTAGCTTGTGGGCCAGGACGTGGCAGCTCCTGGGGAAGGGCGCCTTCGATCCCGACGAGACCGTGAACTCAGAATTCGCAGCCACCGGAGCGCGGCGCAGGGGCGCGCATCGAGGCATGGGGAACCTCGCCACGCGCCTCGGACGCCAGCGGCACTCGCCACCGGACTGGGGACGGCTTCCCGGACACTGGCCGCGGTCGGCGATCGTGTTGCTTGGTGCTCTCGCCGCCGCGGGTGCCGGCTACGCGACAGCGGTCAACCCCGCGGCCGCGCCCGGCGATTTTGCCGTGCCCCTGCGGGTGGGCATCGTGCTCGCGTTGATCGCCGCCGGGCTCTACGCCCGGACGAGCAAGATCCAGACGCGGATGGGAGGCTTGCTCGTCGGCGCCGGGCTGTTCTCGTCGCTGTGGCTGCTGAACGGGTCGAGCAACAGTCTGCTGTTCAGCGTCGGTGTCGTCTGCGCCGCCGTCGCGCCGGTGCTGTTCGCGTATCTGATGCTGGCTCATCCCACCGGGCATCTGCTCTCCGGGGTCGAGCAGCGGTTCCTGCGGTTCACCGGCGGCACCATGGCATTGCTCTGGTGGCTGGCGATCGCGATGACCGAGCAGCCTCCGCTGAAGACGCCGCTCCTCCAGTGCGGGCCTCACTGTCCGCCGAACGCGTTCTCGCTGGGCTCTGCGACCCAGCCGGTTGGGATCGTGAAGGCAGCCATGGTGGTGGCCTGGCTTGCGCTCACGATTGGGACCCCTGTGCTTCTCCTGCGCCGGGCTCGGCTGGCCCCGGCTCCGGTGCGCCGTTCGCTCGCCCCCGTCACCGCGACCGCCGTCACGATGACCGCCCTGCTTCTCGCCTACCTCGTGGCTCAGGGCCTCGGGCTTCGCCTCGCCGGCGACCTCGGTGCGGTGTACGTGGGATCTGTCGTGCTCGTACCTCTCGGCATCCTCGAGGGACTCAGCCGCGAGCGCATGTTCATGGGCCAGGTGCTGGCCGAGTTCGTCAACCAGCTCGCCCGCCTCCCGAACGCGGATCCGGAGACCCTGATGGCAGCGGCGCTGCGCGATCCGTCGCTGCGGATCGCCTACCGCCGGCGGGGGCGCGAGACGTATGTGAATGGCTCCGGCAGCCCGGTGCACGTTCCGGACGACACGGCCGTCTCCTGGATCGAGCGGGGCCGCCGCCCCGTCGCGGCCGTCATCTACGACCCCGATCTGGCCGATTACGAGCGGTTCGTGCACGCGGCGGGCGCGGCCGCGCTGATCCGGTTGGAGAAGGTGCAGCTGGAGGCGGATCTCAAGGCCTCGACGACCGACCTCGCCGCCTCCCGGATTCGCTTGATGGAGACGGCCGCCGACGAGCGCCGGCGCCTTGAGCGCGACCTGCACGACGGCGTCCAGCAGCACCTGGTGGGGCTCCGGCTCAAGCTCGAGATGGCCACCGAGACGATGCGGAAGGATCCAGCCGACGGCGAGCGGATGCTCGCCTCGGTCGGCCGGCAGATGGACGACCTACTCCAGGAGGTCCGCTCGCTGGCGCGGGGCATCTATCCCTCGCTGCTCTCCCAGTACGGCCTCGGCGAGGCGCTGCGAGCCGCTGCCCGCAGCTCGCCCGCTGCCGTTGAGGTTCGCGGGTCACGCATCGGACGCTATCCACAGGATCTGGAGGTCGCCGTCTATTTCTGCTGCCTGGAGGCCCTCCAGAACGTGGCCAAGCACGCCGGGAACGACGTGAGCGCGACCCTGACCATGCGTCAGGAGGGCCGGCATCTGCGGTTCGCCGTTCAGGACAGCGGTATCGGCTTCGATCCCAGGCGGGCGCCGGCCGGCCACGGGTTGTTCAACATGCGCGACCGCATCGAGGCGATCGGCGGCACGCTCGAGGTCACCTCGCGACCGGGCGCGGGAACGACGGTTCGCGGCTGCGTCCCGGTGCCCTAGGACTCGCAGCCGGGACAACCGGTGGCGGTGCTGCCTGGCGCGGGTCGAGCGCGAGCAGGTCGTCGACGAGCTCGAGCATCATCAGGTGCATCCGTTCGTCGTGACGGAAGATCTTGCGCACCGCGCGCTCAGCCAGCACGTCGACCGACGGCTCGGCCACGCCGAGCAGGTAGCCGGGGCGCAACCACCGCTGCCGCCGCCGGGGCGAGCGGTCGGCGATCCAGGTCCGCAGGTACTCGGTGCGCATGCGCTCGAGCCGCGCGTTGCCGCGACTCCCCACGACCTTGGCGGCGTACGCGTACAGGTCCTGCCGCCGCCAATCGTCGAGCGTGTCGTTGTACCGGCGCAACAGCGCCGAGATGACCGGGCACACCGATCTCGGATGGTCGCTGAACGGCTCGCCGGAAAGCATCGACGCCAGCTCCATGACGCAGGCGCCCTCGTCGGGTGAGGTGTGCTTGCCCTTGCTCAGCTGGATGGTTTGATGTGTGACGGGGACCATGGGAACCTGCCTAGGTCGAGGTTTGTGCGGCGTGGGCGGGAATGCGGATGGCCGCCACCAGCCCGATGATCGCGATCCCGCCCAGGACGATCATCGCGGCGACATAGGAGCTGTTGCCGGCGCTCGCGTCGGCCACCACGATCGTGCCGGCGATCGCGGTGCCCATCGAAGAGCCGAGGTTCGACACGCTGCGCGAGAGGCCGGAGATCTCGCCCTGCTTCTCCTCGGGGAAGCTGGATTGCACGACGTTGACCGACGGCGTCAGCATCGTGCCGACGCCGAGGCCCATGAACAGCAGTCCCGGCGTGAACCAGGCCACGCTGTTCGTGACTTTGTAGAGGGCGAGCAGCAGGCCGATTCCGATCAGCGTGATGATGAAGCCGGCGATGATCAGCGTCCGTTGGGCATAGCCTGCGGGCCAGTCGCTGCGCCGCAAGCGAGGAGACGAGGATGCCGCCGGTGGCCGCGGTGAACACCACGCCGGTCTTGATCGCGCTGTAGCCGCGGATGACCTGGAGGAACACGGTCACCACGAACGTGCTGCCCATCAGCAGCAGCCACTGGATGTTCTGCGTGACCATGGCCAGGTTCGCGGTCCGGATCCGGAACAGGCTCGTCGACAGGAGCGGCTCCTTGCCGTGGCGCTCCTCCGAGCGCACGTAGAAGAAGAAGGCAGCTTGCACGGCGGCGCCCAGGGCGAACAGCACCGCGAACAGCGTCCAGTTCTCGCCGGCTTGCAGGATCCCCAGGATCAGCAGCAGCATGCCGCCCGCGGACAGGACCGCACCGAACGTGTCGAAGCGCCGGGTCGGATCGGCCGGCAACGGATCCTTCATCCGGCGGCTGAGGATCAGGATCGTCGCCACGATCACGGCCTGCAACAGGAACGAGGCGCGCCAACTGATCGCGGTGGTGATCAGCCCGCCGACCAGCGGCCCGGCCGCGGCGCCGACGCCGCCCGCGCCGCTGATCACGCCGAAGGCGCGCGCGCGCGACTGCACGTCGTGGAAGTACAGCGTCGCGAGGATGTAGATCGGCGGGATCATCAGCGCCGAGCCGACGCCCTCGAAGGCCGAGTAGCCGAGGATCAGCACGCCGAGCCCGGGCGCGACGGCAGCGATCACCGCGCCGGCTCCGTACACGGTGAGGCCCAGGTTCAGGCACCGCTTGCGCCCCCACTTATCGGTCAGCTTGCTGCCGGGGATCATCAGCGCAGCCATGCAGAGCAAAAACAGCGTGATCGCCGTCTGGACGCCGTGCACCGTTGTGCCCAGGTCCTTGGCGATGCTGCTGATCGCCACGTTCATGTTCGAGCCCGCGAAGCTGGCCACGAACTGAGTCAGGGCCAGCGGTGCCAGCACCCGGCGAGCCGCGGCTTTGGCCCCTGCCGCTTGCGTCGGCGCGGTCAGCGCTGTCGGCGTTGCGCTCACATCGACACGGTCTCAGCGGCGGCCGCCGCCGGCATCACCCCGACCGGGTGAGGCGCGAGGGCGAGGAAGTGCGACGCCCACGGATCGAGCCCGACATACAGTCCCTCGCCCTCCAGGTCGTCTCCGTCGCGCTCGAAGGCGATCCCGCTCAAGCGGTCGTTCAGCTGCCAGCTCTCGCCCGTCAGATCGTCCCACGGGAGGTGCACCCGGGCCTGGGCCGGCGAATCGGACAGGTTGACCACCACCAGGTGGCGCGACGGCGGCGTCGCCCAGCACCACGCGACGAGGCGGTGGTAGGAGTCGTTGTCCGGCCACCCGGTGCAGTCGCACAGCGTCCACGCGCCGTCTCGCAGGCCGGAGTCGGCGACCGCGCGCACCAGGCGCTGATAGAACGCTCGCAGGCCCTCGTCGACCGCCTCGTCGGGATCGCGCCCGAGGAACACCGGAATGTGGATCCGCCGGCCCTCGAACTGCCCGTCGTGGTAGAGCCGGGCACCCTGGAGCGTGGACATCACGACCGCGGCCGCCCGCGCCTGACCCGGGCCGAACGTGGCCGCGGCGCGCGGCTCGTCGTGGTTCTCGATGAACCGGACCAGCCGCTCCTGGTAGGCGGCGTCGGCCTGGAGGTGCGCCCTGACCGCCTCCGGCGGGTCGTGCGCCAGCCGGTCGTAGAGGCGCTTGTCGTAGCAAAGGTCGAATCCCTGCTGCTGGAGCGTCCACTCCATGTCCCAGTACGCCTCGGCCATGAACAGCAGGTCAGGGTGCTCGCGTCTGACCCGGCCGATCAGCGCCGGCCAGTACTCCTCGGCCGGTGCCGGACCGGCTCGCTCCCCCCAGGTGCGTCCGAACACCTCGTTGGTCATCAGCATGGCCATGTCGCAGCGCAGGCCGTCGCACTGCGACCCGACCGCGATCAGCGTCTCCGCCACGGCCTCGCGCAGCGCCGGCGAGTAGGCGTTGAGCTGCACCACGTCGTGCCACGGAGGGAAGTAGGGGTCACGGCCGTTGGCCGCGACGCCGCCGCCCGCCGTCCGGACGAAGGCATCCGGGTGCTCGGCGAGGTCCTTCTCGGTTCCGGCGATGAGGCATTCGGGGCGCTCGCGCGTCCACGGATGGTCGGGCGCGATGTGGTTGGGGACGTAGTCGAGGATCAGCGCGAGCCCGCGCGAGGCCAGTTGATCGCGCGCCGTGGCCAGACCGGCCGGACCGCCGAAGCGTTCGTCCACGACGTAGTCGCGGACGCAGTAGGGCGAGCCGATCACGTCGTCGGGTTTGAGATCGGGCAGCGCCGCGCGGTTGCCGGCGTCGAGGCTCGGGTCGGCGTTGGCGATCCGCAGGCCCTCCGGGCTGCGCTCCCATACGCCCATCAGCCATACCGCGTCCACCGGCAGGCCGGCCAGCGCGTCCCACTCCTCGGGCGGCACTTCGCCGAGCTCGAGCGGGCGCCCCCGATCCCGGCCGAGGCGCTCCAGCCACACCGCGGTATTGATCTCGTAGATGGTCGGTCGTGGCGGGAGGCGCATCGCTACGGGCTCACTCGCCCACGGCGGCGATCGTCGCCGTGTCGGTGAGCCGCTCGCCGGCGAGCAGGAACAGCAGCGCGACCGTTCCGGTCCAGCCCGTCTGGTGGCTGGCCCCGATGCCCGCGCCGTTGTCGCCGTGGAAGTACTCGTGGAACAGCAGTAGGTCGTGCCAATGCGGGTCGGTCTGGAACTTCTCGATCCCGCCGAACACGGCTCGGCGGCCGTTCTCGTCCTCGGTGAACGTGGCGGCCAGCCGGCGGGCGATCTCGGCCGCCACCTCGAGGAGGTCCAGCTGGCGTCCTGAGCCGGTCGGACACTCGACTTTGACGCGGTCGCCGTAGTAGCGGTGAAGCTGGACGAGCCCGCGCAGGATCACCAGGTTCATCGGAAACCACACCGGACCGCGCCAGTTGGAGTTGCCGCCGAACATGCCGGTGTCGGACTCGGCCGGCAGATAGCGCACCTCGTAGTGCTGGCTTCCCCAGTCGAACTCGACCGGGTGCTCGAGGTGGCGGCGCGAGATCGCCCGGATGCCGTGCGGCCCGAGGAACTCGTCCTCGTCGAGCATCACGGTCAGGATTCGCCGCAGACGATCCTCGTCCACGAGCGCCATGAGACGCCGTCCCTCGGGGCTCGTGTCGGCGGCGTGGGCCAGATGCGGCAGGGAATCGGAGAAGCGCCCGGTGAATTCCTGGAGGCCCTCCAGCACCCATGGGTAGCGCTCGAGCAGTTCGCCCTCGAACACGGTCGCCGCGCACAGCGGCAGCAGCCCGACCAGCGAGCGCACCTTGAGCTGAATCGTCTGCCCGTCCGGCATCCGCATCACGTCGTAGTAGAACCCGTCCTGCTGGTCCCACAGCTCCGTGTCTCCCTCGGGCGGGTTCATCGCGACCGCGATCCACAGGAAGTGAGATATGAACTTGAGCGCCATGTCGACGTAGACGCGATCGTGCTTGGCCAGCTCGACGGCGATCTGGAGCATCCATTGGGCGTACAGGGCCATCCACGCCGTGCCGTCGGCCTGTTCTAGCCTGCCGCCCCCCGGCAGCGGCGCGGAGCGGTCGAAGATGCCGATGTTGTCGAGGCCGAGGAACCCACCCTGGAACAGGTTCCGATCGTCCGGATCCTTGCGGTTGATCCACCAGGTGAAGTTGGTCAGGAGCCGATCGAACACGAGTTTGAGGAACTCGACGTCGCCCTGGCCTCGGATCTCCGCCTCGCGCTCGTACACATACAGGGCGGCCCAGGCCGTCACCGGCGGGTTGACGTCCGAGAAGTTCCATTCGTAGGCCGGGATCTGGCCATTCGGGTGCATGTAGCGCGTGCGCAGCAGGAGCTCGACCTGCTGCTTGGCGAAGTCGACGTCGACCAGCGAGAGCGGCGCGCAGTGGAAGGCCAGATCCCACGCCGCGAACCACGGGTACTCCCACTTGTCGGGCATCGAGATCACGTCCTGCGCGATCATGTGGAACCACGGCGTGTTGCGCACCGGGCTCGCCGGGGCACGCGGGTCCCAGGGATCCACGCCGTGCTCGCGCAGCCATCGGTGCACGTCGTACTCGTAGTACTGCTTGCTCCACAGCATGCCGGCCAGCGCCTGGCGCATCACCATCGCCTGGTCGGGGGTGAGCGCGGGCGGGATCACCCTCGCGTAGAAGCGATCGGCCTCGGCGCGGCGAGCCTTCATCACCTGATCGAACTCGGCGGCGAGCGTCTGGCCCGGCGCGCGCGACTCGGGCGTCGCGGTCAGCCTCACCCGGACCGAAGCCGTCTCGCCAGGGGCGAGCTCGAGCACGTGATGCGCCGCGAGTTTCGTGCCCGCCGCGTCTGGATTCACGGCTCGCTCGGCGCCGTCCACCACGAAGTCGTTGATCCCGTCCTTGACGAACGGCGATGCGTTCGGCGTCCCGAACAGGCGCTGGTTGTTCGTCTCGTTCTCGCAGAACAGAAGACGCGCGGAGCCGTCGGCGCAGAACAGCCAGTCGCCCAGCTCGTGGTGACTCGCCCGCGCGGTCTGCAGCTCGCCGGTGCCCTCCACCGCGGCCAGCGCCGGCTTCGGTGCTTCGTCGCCCCACGACCAGGTATTGCGAAACCACAGCGTGGGGAGCAGGTGCAGCGTCGCCCGCTCGGGCCCGCGATTGGTCGCGGTGATCAGCATGAGGAGGTCGTCGGGTGCGGCCTTGGCGTACTCGACGGTCACGTCGAAGTACCGGTCCTCGTCGAAGATGCCGGTGTCGAGCAGCTCGTACTCCATGTCCTGCTTGCCGCGGCGGCCGTTGGTGGCGACCAGGTCGTAGTACGGGAATGCCCGCTGGGGGTACTTGTACTGGCACTTCAGATAGGAATGGGTGGGCGTCGAGTCCAGGTAGAACCAGTACTCCTTGACGTCCTCGCCGTGGTTGCCTTCGCCGTTGGAGAGGCCGAACATCCGCTCCTTGAGGATCGCGTCGGCGCCGTTCCAGAGCGCGAGGGCCAAACACAGCCGCTGGCGCTCGTCGCAGATCCCGGCGATCCCGTCCTCTCCCCACCGGTAGGCGCGGGAGCGGGCTTGGTCGTGGCTGAAGTAGCTCCAGGCGTCGCCGCCTGCGCTGTAGTCCTCGCGCACCGTGCCCCACTGTCGCTCGCTCAGGTAGGGCCCCCATGCCTTCCAGGGCGCGGCGCCGGTCCGGGCCTCCTCCAGCCGTTTGTGCTCGGGGGTGCTCCGACCGGGAGGCATCGCGCTCAGTCTGGATGACCGGGGGTGGCGGTGCAACAGTGTCGGCACCCGCTCGGCAGGGGTGCCCGCTTCATTGTCCGGCGGCGCGCCGGATGCGACGCTCCGCACACGGTGGGCGTTTCCCGTGAACAGGTCGGCAGCGCGTTGCGCAGGCTGGCGCAGGATCTCATCGAAGAGCGCCGGCGGGTGGCCGAGCTCGAGCATGAGAACCGGGAGCTGAAGGCCCGCATCGAGGCGCTCGAGGGCACCGTCGGCAAACGGAAGCGCCGAACCGCGGACCCCCCCGCAGCCGCCTGACCATGTCCGCGCTCGCCACCCGGATCGGATCGCTCGTGCGGGCGATCGAGCAGAACGACGAGGCGCGCATCGAGGAGGCGGTCCTCCGGCTGAGCCGCTCGCGGCGGGTGTTCGCCCCGCTCGCGCTCGCCGTCGGCGCGTTCGTGCTGCTGTGGAGCGCGCTGCGCCTCATGGCCTTGCACTGGCGGCTGTTGCTCGTGCAGATCCTCCCCGCGATGTGGATCTGGCTGGCCATGTTCGACCTCAAGGTGCACGTGCTGCACGGGCGCTCGTTCCACGTGCTGCGGGGTCCGATCCTGATTCCGATCGGGCTGGTGATCGTGGCGCTCACCGTGGTCAGCTTCCTGCTCAACGCGGTGTTCGCGTTCGCGGTGACCGACCCGCGTCGCCCGGAGATAGGCCCGGCGTTCGCGCGGGTGCGGCGGCACCTGGGCCCGATCGCCGGGCCGGGGATCGTCGTCGGCCTGGCGCTCGCCTTCGCGACGACGATCGTCACCCGGTGGGGCCATCCCTGGTTCGGGATCTCGCTCAGCATCGTCGTCGGGCTGATGATGCTCTGCTACGTGGCCGTGCCCGCGCGCCTGCTCGGGGTCAAGCCCCTCCAGTCCAGGCGCGACAAGCTGACGACGTCCGCGGTGAGCAGCGTGCTGGGCGCCACCGTGTGCACCCCTCCCTACGTGCTGGGACGGATCGGGCTGCTGATGCTCGGCTCCAAGGTGTTGCTGATTCCCGGGATCTTCGTGCTGGCCTTGGGGGTCACCCTCCAGGCCGGCGCCACCGGCGCGGTCAGGGCGATCAAGATGAGCGCCAGCCTGATGGCCGGGCGCCGGGAGCCCGCCGGTGCCGGCTGAGGGTGTTGTCGCGGCCCCCCCGGCACCCGGTCCCGTGCCCCCGGTGGACGGCAGGAGGGCGCGGCTCGTCCGGCTGGCCCGGATCGGCGCCTGGCTGGCCGGGATCGCGCTCGCGCTATGGCTGCTCGACCTGCTCGGCGTTCCGGTCTCGGACTGGATCCACAAACTGTTCAAGGACATCCGCTCGGTCCCGGCCGGCGCGATCGTGGGCGGCATCGCGCTGGAGATCCTCCAGACCACGTTCGCGGCGCTGTCCTGGGTGACCATACTGCGCGCCGCGTTCCCCGATGTGAAGGTTCCGGTGCGGCCCGTCCTGGCCTCCTACGCCGTGGCCGTCGCGCTGAACGGCTTCCTGCCGGCCAACATCGGCACGCTCGTGATGATGGTGATGCTCACCACGCTGATCGCCGGCGCCACCTTCGCCGCGGTGTTCTCGGGCTTCGTCATCCAGAAGATCCCGTTCACGGTCCTGAGCGTGGCGATGTACGTGTACCTCTTCGCCACCGTGACCGGCTCGTTCTCGTTCGAGTTCGGCTTCGTCTCCGACCACCCGGGCCTGACGGCGCTGATCGTGATCGGGGGGATCGTGCTGCTCGTGCTGCTCGGCCTCTTCTTCTGGCACCGCGCCACCAAGCTGCGCGAGCAGATCAAGAGCGGCGGCGCGGTCCTGGGGCAGCCGCGGCGATTCATGGTCGGCGTCGCCCTGCCCGAGGTGGCCAGCTTCGTGTCGCGGCTGGGCATCACCGCGGTGTTCCTCGCCGCCTATTCGATCCCCGTGAGCTTCCACACCGTGATCGCCGTTACCGGGGCCAACTCGGTTTCGAGCAGCGTGTCGGTCACGCCGGGGGGCGCCGGCGTCACCCAGGCGCTCAACGTGGTCGTGCTCGACAGCATCACCTCCAAGTCCAACGCGACCGCCTACTCGGTCGCCCAGCAGCTGATCATCTCGGCCTGGGACGTCGTGTTCGCGGTGATCCTGGTCACCTGGGTGTTCGGCTGGTCCGGCGGCAAGGATCTCGTCAAGCGCTCCTACGTCGCCGCCGAGGAGAAGCGCGACGAGCTCAAGAAGCAGCGCGCCACCCGGTCCGCGCGCGCCTGAGCTCGGGACCGACGGCTAGCGCAACAATCTGCCATTCGACCCCCTCTCGGGGGGTGAATGGTCGTTCACTCGCGTCTGGAACGAGTGAACGACCATTCACGGGCCGGGGGCGTGGCGAGTGGCAGGAAACTCGCGCTCGGGTGCCCGGCGCAGCCCGCGGTCAGTTCGAGCGCCCGAACAGCTGCAGGAACAGCAGGAAGATGTTCAGCACGTCGAGGAAGATCCCCGCCGCGAGCGGGATCGCCTCCTCGTTGCCCGCCCGGCGCAGGCGGTTGAAGTCGATGACCGTGTAGAGGCCGAAGATGGCCAGGCCGGCCACCGCCCAGGCCGTGTAGACGGCCTCGATGTGGACGAAGATCAGGACGATCCCGGCCACGATCAGCGCCAGCAGCGCCCAGAACGCGATCCGGTACAGGAACGAGAGGTCGCGGCGCGTCGCGTAGCCGCCCGCCCCCAGGCCGCCCACGAACAGCGCGGTGGCGCCGAACGCCTGGCGCACGGCGGTCGGGTCGGTGGCCGAGTAGTAGTTGACTGTGGCGGACACGCTGATCCCGATGAGCAGCCCGAAGGCGAACAGCAGCGTCAGCGACACCGCGGTGTTACCGCGCGCGTTGGCCACGTTCAGGCCGATCAGGCAACCGATCGCGAGCAGCCAGGCGATGAACCAGCCGGCGCCGCCCCAGCCGCGCGCGATCCACACGCCCAGCGTGGCGAAGGCGACGGTGACCGCCACCAGGCCCATCACGCGGCCGAACAGCCCGGGCGCGTGCGTGGCGGCCGGGCGCACCGTGGAGCCGTATGTGCTCATGTGCTGGTCTATGCGGCCACCGGCGACTGTTGCCGGCGGCGCGCGATCAGCTTACCCGCCTCCCACAGCGCGATCAAAAGGACCGCGGCGGCCAGCGCCACTCCGAACTGCCCGGCCTTGAGCGGGGTCGTGCCGAGCAGGCGGTTGAACAGGTCCATCTGCGTCACCATCACCGCGAGCGCCAGCTCCGCCACCGCCGTCCAGTTCATCTTCGGGTTGTCGAACGTGGCCGAGGTGATGGCGGTGTGCAACGTGCTGCGGCACTCGAACGAGGCGACCACCAGCATCAGCGCGAACGAGGTCAGCCCCATCGATGAGCCGACCGCGACGCTGTGGTAGTGGCCCTGGCCGAAGGCGATCATCGCGTCCAGGCAGATCGCCATGTACAGCCCGACGAGACCCGAGGTGACCGTCACCCCGGGAGTCATGATCGACTCGGTACTCGGGCGCGGGCGAAGCCTCATCAGGCCGGACGAGGCGTTGTCGAGTCCGAGCGCCACCCCGAACGGGGCGCTGATGAAGAAGTGGATCCACAGCACCTGGGCCGGCGTGAACGGCTGGCCCGAGGCGATGTTCAAGAGCGTGGCGCCGAGGAACGTGAGCACGAACGCGACCAGCGAGATCAGCACGAAGCGGACGTACTTGGTCAGGTTGTCGTAGAGCTTTCGCCCCTCTCCGACCGCGTGGACGATCGTGGCGAAGTCGTCGTCGGTGAGGATCATCCGGCCGGCGTTCTTGGCCACCTCGGTGCCGCTGCCCATCGCGATCCCGATGTGGGCGGCCTTGATCGACGGGGCGTCGTTGACCCCGTCGCCAGTCATCGCCACGACGTTGCCCTTCTTTTTGAGCGTGTCGACCAGCAGCACCTTGTGCTCGGGGGCGACCCGGCCGACGACGCCGATGTCGTCGATCCGGGCCAGGCGCTCGGATTCGTCCAGCGCCGCGAACTCCGCGCCGAGGATCGACTCTCCCTCGATGCCCAGCTGCGTGGCGATCGCCGCGCCGGTGATCACGTCGTCGCCGGTCACCATCCGCACCCGGATGTGCGCCGCGTGCGCGTCCTGCACCGACTGCTTGGACTCGGCGCGGGGCGGGTCGACCATGCCGACCAGGCTGGTCACCTCGAGGTCGGTGACGTAGCTCAGCAGGTCCCCGTCGGCGTCGAACGTCGCCGGATCGAGGTCGCGGAAAGCGGCCGCCATCACCCGCAGGCCGCTTCCGCCCATCCGCTCCATGTGGGCCTCGGCAGCCGCGCTCAGCTCGTCGTCCCAGGGGACGCTCCGGCCGCCGGACAGCGCGGTGGCGGCGCGACCGATCACCGCCGGGCCGGCGCCCTTGACGTAGCAGCGCACGACCGGCCGGCCGCTGTCGTCGGCGGCCTCGGTGAACGCAGCCATCAGCTTGTAGGTGGGATCGAACGGGAGCGTGGCCAGCCGGGGGTAGCGCTCGCGCGTGCCCTCCAGGTCGAGGCCCGCCTTGTGGCCGAGGACGAGCAGCGCGCCCTCGGTCGGATCGCCAACCACCTTGCCGTCGACCAGCTTGGCGTCGCTGGCCACGATGTAGGGGAGGATCGCGTCGTCGATCGTGCCCGACGTTCCCGCCGCGTGATGCACCGCGCCCTCGAGCTCGTAGCCCGAGCCGGAGATCGTGAAGCGGTCGGTCGGGTCGATCACCTCGACCGCGGTCATCTGGTTCATGGTCAGCGTGCCGGTCTTGTCCGAGTTGATCGCCGACGTCGAACCGAGCGTCTCGACCGAGGCCAGGTCCTTGAGCACCGCGCCGTGCCGCGCCAGGTCGGCCGCCCCCAGCGACATGACGACCTGGAGCACGGTCGGCATCGCCTCGGGGATCGCGGCGATGGCCAGCGCGATCGCGCTGGCGAACACCACGTCGGTGGACAGCCCGCGCGACGCGCCGAGGATGAACATGATCACCATCGTCACCCCGGCCGCGCCGGCGATCCACAGGGTCAGCGTGTTGAGCTGCCTGGTCAGCGGCGTCTGCTCCCGCGTCGTGCTCGAGAGCATTCCTGCGATCTTGCCCACCTCGGTGTCGCTTCCGGTGGCGGTGACGATCATGAGGCCGCTGCCGTGGGTGACCGGCGTGTGCATGAACGCCATGTCGGTCTGATCGCCGGGGGAGAGGTCGGTACCGGTCGGTGTCTCGACTCCCTTGGACGCCGGCACGCTCTCGCCGGTCAGCGCGGACTCGTCGATCTGCAGCGAGGTGGCCTGGATGATGCGCCCGTCGGCCGGGACCTCGTCGCCGGCGGCCAGCACCACGACGTCGCCGACCACGACCTCCTCGGCGGGGATCTCCGCCTCGGTGCCGTCGCGCCGGATCCGCGCGGTGGCCTTGACCATCGCCTTGAGCGCGTTCATCGCGCTCTCGGCCTTGCCCTCCTGGCGCAGGCCGACCACCGCGTTGAGCACGGTGATGACGATCAGCAGAACCCCCGTGCTCCATTCCTTGATCACCAGCGACACGATCGCCGCCCCCAACAGGATCAGCTGCATGTAGCTGCGGTACTGCTCCACGAAGCGCCGCCAACCAGCCACCTGCTCCTCGGCGGGCAGCGCGTTCGGGCCGTTCTTGGCCAGGAGCGTGGCCGCCTGTCCGCTGGTCAGTCCCACGGCCGGATCGACGTGGAGCCTCGACTGGACGTCGTCGGGGGCGACGGCGTACCAGAGCTCGCCTCGGGGGGGCGCTCCGACATCGGGCGGGGTCGTCGTGGCCATGCTCGGTACGCAAACTGCCAGCGGGCTCGGCGCGGTTCATCACCCCTTGCGGGTGATGCGCTCATACGGGCGCCCCGCGGGATAATCGGCGCGTGACCGTGGAGGCCGAGCCTGGCGCCGCTCCGGCGAATCGCTGGCCGCGCCGGCTCCTCAAGTTCCTCTCGCAGCTGCTCTTCGGCGACAAGCAGACGATCAGCGGCACCGTATACGGGACGATCATCATCCTCGCGGTCATCGCCGCCGAGGCGCGGAACTACGAGGGCCACATGTGGCAACTCGGCGGCGTGGCCTTCATGACCGCCGTGGTGCTCTGGTTGGCCCACGTATATGCCCACGGCCTCGGCGAGAGCGTCAAGGAGGGACGCCGGCTGACCCCCGGTGAGGTCAGGGCGATCGCTCGCCGCGAATACGCGATCGTGCTCTCAGCGGTTCCGCCCGTCGCCGCAATCATCGCCGGGTCGACCCATCTGATCGACGAGCATTCCGCCTATCGCCTGGCCACCGCGCTCGGGATCGCGGCACTCACCTTTCAGGGGATCCGTTACGCCACGATCGAACGGCTGAGCCTCGCCGGCACTGCGCTCGCCATCGCGCTGAATCTCATGTTCGGGCTGGGGATTGTCCTCGCCGAGGTATGGGTGGCGCACTGAACGGGCGCTCGCCCGCGTCAGCGCGCTCAGACGTCCACGCCGCGGTCGGCCAGCCAGTCCCGGACGGCCTCCGGGGGGTCGCCCTTCCACTCCGCCCGGGCGGCCAGCCGCAGGATCTTGTGCGGTTCGTCGTCGAGCTCGTCGCGCCGGCGGGCCAGGTAGAGGATCGTCGCGGCGGCCATCGACACCGCCGGGTCGTCGATCTCGACGTCGATGCCCTCCACCGCGATCGCCACCTGCTCCTCGAGGTTCTCGACTCCGGTGATCGGCTCGTCGGCGTCTTCGAACTCGGCCAGGAGATCGCCCAGCCGCTCGTCGTGGTCGTCGGGATCGCAGATCTCCACCGCGCGCTTGGCGACTTCGAACAGCGTGACCGGCTGTGGCTCGGTCGGCATCGGTGCGCAGCCTAGCTGGCTGAGCGCCCGGGGGGCGCGACGCCGATCACGACCAGGCTCTCTGGTCAACCGCTGCGCGGGGGCAGCGCGCGCAGCGCCTCGAGCTCGAAGCGCAGCTTCTGCACGAGCGGAAGCTCCGGAGTGACCTCCTCGAGCATGGCCAGACTCTCGGAATAGTGCTCGAGTTTGGGCTGGACCTGCTCGGTGCGCAGCAGGTCCGGGTCACGTCCGGCCTGCGCGCGGAGCTCCCTGACCTTGGTCACCTTGTCGGCCGCGTAGACGGCAGTGGCTTCATCGCCGAAGTCGGCGATCTGCTGGCGCAGCGCCGCCTTGCGCTCCTGGTAGGGCTCGATCCGTGGGTCCTCGGTCATGGCGGCCACGAGGGCGCCCACGTCGGTCCCGAAGCGTTCGGTGATCGCGTCGACGTCGATCCCGGTGTCCTCCACGGTGTCGTGCAGGATCCCGGCGACGACGGCGATCTCGCCGTAGCCGGTCGTGTACAGCAGCGCCGCGACCTCGAGCGGATGCAGGATGAACGGCGCCTCGTCGGAGGACCGGCGTTGCCCGCGGTGAAGCTCGCGCGCGAAGCTCAGCGCATCCCGCGCCAGCGGGAGCTCAATCAGGAAGGTCGGTACGAATCCGTCGTCGGGCATCGCCCCGCATTGTCGTTGTCGTTGTCGCCGACGGCGACGAGTGGTCCGCAGCCGGTGCCGGCCCCGCGGATCTTGACGAAATCTCTATGGCCGCCGCCGGATTTTTCACGGCTTCTTGATGGGGCCGGTGCCAGCATCGAGACAAGGTGTCGATTGCACGCTCTCGCCCGCGGGTGCGCCCCACGCGGCGATCCACGCGCCGGCGGCTGGCCCGAATCTCCGGTCGACCGGCTCATCCGCTCGCGCGGCTCGCGCCACATCGCGGCGCTCACCGAGGCGGCGCAGTCATGCGCCCGCCGGTCGTGCATCCCGGGATCGCCCTCTCCCCGGGTCGGCCGGGCCGACCCGGCCTCGGGCTTGCCCTGACCGTCTGGTGGCGTGGCGCCGAGCTCGACCGCCGGCTGGCTGACGGGGAGGACCCGTGGGCGAGCGAGGCCCTCGCCCTGAGGGCCCACCGGATCACCGCAGCGCGCCACCGCGCGCGGCTGGCGAGCGGCCTGGCCGGGGCGCTCCGCAGTGCGCGGACCGGCCGCGCCGGCTTCACCGCCGCGGTGCGCCCGGACTCGCCGGACGTGCTCGCGTCCGGCTCGCTGATCGCGACGATCGAGCGCCGGCTGCGCGACCCCGAGCCGGTGGCGCCCCGCGGCGTCGCGATCGTCCGGACGTTGCTGATCGACGGCAACTCGCCCCTGTACCGGCCGGGCGAGCCGGGGGTACTGGGCAGCCGCCTGCGCGCGGCCGCCGCTGCCCTCGGGGCGCCCGCCGGGAACGACTGAGGTACGCCGGTGGCCGGGACCGAGCGACGACAGAGCTTTCACGAGGCCGCCCACAAGCTCGAGCACGACGCGGGCGGGACCGGCACGCAGACCCGCGTCAGACGGAGCTTCAACGAGGCGGCGCACAAGCTCGGCCGCTGGCAGGTCTCGCCGGCTCCGATCCGCGAGCGGCCACGCCCGACCGGCGCGGCCGAGGAAGAGCGCGACGTGGTCGCCCATGCGGCGCGGGCGGTGCTCGCGCTCGGTGCGCTCGGTGTGGTCTACGGCGACATCGGCACGAGCCCGCTGTACACCGAACAGGTCATCTTCACCGCCCATCGCGCAGCGGCCAAGACCACGCTGGCGGGCGTGTACGGCGTGGTCTCGCTGATCTTCTGGGCGCTGATGATCGAGGTGACGATCAAGTATGCGGGCTTCATCATGCGCGCCCACAACCGGGGCGACGGGGGGATCATGGCCCTCACCGCGCTGATCCGCCGCCACAAGGTCGTCCGCGCCGCGGCTCTCGTCACCCTCGGCATCTTCGGCGCCTCGCTGTTCTTCGGAGACGGGATGATCACGCCGGCCATCTCGGTCCTCTCGGCGGTCGAGGGCCTGGACGTGGCCGCGCCGACGCTCGCCCACCTGGAGGTGCCGATCTCGGTCGCGATCCTCCTCGGGCTGTTCGTGATCCAGCGCCACGGGACCGGCGCCGTCGGCTGGCTGTTCGGTCCGATCATCCTGATCTGGTTCATCGCGCTGGGCATCCTCGGCGCACACGAGGTGATCCAGCATCCCGGCGTCCTTCAGGCCCTCTCACCGACCTGGGGCGCGCGCTTCATGGTCGACCACGGTGTCGCCGCGTTCCTCACCCTGGGGGGCGTGGTGCTGGCAGTGACCGGCGCCGAAGCGCTCTACGCCGACCGTGGGCACTTCGGCGCCGGCCCGATCCGCTCCACCTGGCTGCTGATCGTGTTCCCGGCCCTGATCCTCAACTACCTGGGGCAGGGCGCGCTGATCCTGTCCCACCCGGCCGCCGTCAGCAATCCGTTCCTGCTCCTGGTCCCCGCCTGGGGTCGGTTCTCGATGGTGATCCTGTCCACAGTGGCCACGATCATCGCCTCCCAGGCGGCCATCACCGGCTCGTTCTCGGTCGCCCGGCAGGCCGTGCAGCTCGGCTTCCTGCCCCGCGTCCAGATCGTGCACACCTCGAAGCTCGAGGGGCAGATCTACGTCCCGGTGGTCAACTGGGGGCTGTGCATCGGCGTCATCGCGCTCGTGCTGGCCTTCCAGAGCTCGGTTCGGCTGGCCGACATCTACGGGGTGGCCGTGACCGGCACGTTCATCCTCAACACGCTGCTGTTCCTGGCCGTGGCGCGCTACCTGTGGCGGACGGCAATCTGGAAGCTGGCCATCCTCGGGGCGCTGTTCCTCACCGTCGAGATCGCGTTCTTCAGCGCGAACCTGGCCAAGATCGAGCACGGCGCCTGGCTCTCGCTTGCGGTGGCGCTCGTCATCTCGATCGGGATGATCACGTGGCGCAAGGGTCGCGAGATCGTCACCGCGAACCGGATCGCCAAGGAGGGCCCGCTCGCGCAGTTCCTCGACGGGTTGCCGGACGCCGCCCCGCCGATCCGGCGGGTGCCTGGGATCGCCATCTTCCTCAACCCGGGCCAGGAGACGACCCCGCTCGCGCTGCGCGCCGAGGTCGAGCATGCCCACGCGATGCACGACAGGGTGGTGATCGTCTCGGTAGAGACGGTCAGCGTCCCGCACGTCGACGGCGACGATCGCTTCTACTGCGAGCACCTCGGACGCGGACTGTTCAAGGTCATCCACCTAACGGTTCGCTGTGGCTACCGCGACGGCCAGGACATCCCCAAGGCGCTAGCGCTCGCGCGCAAGCAGGGCCTGCTCGAGCGCGGCCTCGATCTCGAGCACGCCTCGTACTTCCTGTCGCGCATCTCGATCGCGCCGTCCGACGCGCCCGGCATGAGCCGCTGGCGCAAACGGCTGTTCGTGACCATGGCTCGCAACGCGGCCAGCCCGATCGAGCACTTCTCGCTGCCCAACGAGCGCACGGTCACGATCGGCTCCCAGATCGCCGTCTGAGCCTCGCTCGCCTCCCCGGGCCTCAGGCGAGAATCTTCTCGGCCAGCAGGACGAGGCCGAGCCCGGTCAGCGCCGCCCCCGCCACCCGGACGGCACGCTCCCGGAGCCGTTCGCTCAGCCTGTTGCCCAGCCGCAGCCCGAGCTGAGCGACCACGGCCGTCTGCACCGCGATCACCGCGAGCACCAGCGGGACCGAAACGTCCAGGAGGCCCAGCGTGAAGCCGATGGCCAGCTCGTCGAGGCTGATGCTCAGGCCGAGCAGGAGCATGCCGGGGCCGCGGGCCTGGGCGAGCGCCGCCACCCGCTCCTTCTCGCCCTCGTTGTGGTGAAGCAGCGTGTAGAGCCCGAAGCCCAGCAGCACGCCGATCGCCACGAACTGAGCGGCGCCGCCGATCGCCTCTCCGAGCGGCGCCCCCAGCGCCAGCCCGATCAGCGGCATCCCGGTCTCGAAGACGGTGAACAGGATCGTGACCCTGAGCCGGGTCCTCGGCGTGACCCCGATCATGCCGAGCGCGGCCGCGACGGCGAAGCTGTCGAGGCCCAGCGGCAAGACCAACGCGATCAGCTGGGCGAGCACTGAAGTTGAGGGTAGGCGCGCCGCGACATCGGCCGCTGTGCTGCCATGTGCTGGATGAGCGTCCTGCGCGACCGCGATTTCCGGCGCTTCTTCGGCGCCCAGGCCATCTCGATGTTCGGCGATCGCATGGTGCCCGTCGCGCTCGCCTTCGCCGTGCTCGAGCTCGGCGGATCGGCCACGCAGGTCGGAGTCGTGCTCGCCATGCGCGCGGTGCCGCTGATCGCCTGCCTGTTGATCGGCGGCGTCGTGGCCGACCGCACCTCACGCCGGGCCGTGCTCGTCGGCGCCGACCTCGTGCGGCTGACGAGTCAGGGGTCGCTCGCCGCCTGGCTGCTCCTCGGCCGCCCGAGCGTGCTCGCCATTGGCCTGCTGGCCGGGGTCACCGGCGCCGGCAGCGGATTCGCGGCGCCCGCCACCACCGGGCTGCTGCCCGAGGTGGTGGTCCCGGAGCGGCTCGGCGAGGCCAACGGCCTGCGCGCCACCGCGTTCTCGGCCGGCGAGCTGATCGGGCCGGTGCTCTCTGGTGTGCTGGTGGCCAGCGCCGGCGCGGGCTGGGCGTTTGCCATCGACGCGCTGACCTTCGCCGCCAGCGCGGCCTTGCTGATCGGGCTGGATGACGTCGCCGGCACGCGCGTCACGCCGGGCGATTCGACGTTCCTGGGCGACCTGCGCCAGGGCTGGCGCGTGTTCCGTTCGCACAACTGGCTGTGGACGTTCGTGGCCTATGCCTCGGTGTCGAATCTGCTCTGGGGCGCCTGGAAGGTCCTCGGCCCGGTGGTGGCCCACCTTCAGCTCGGCGGCGCGGCCGCCTGGGGCGCGATCATGTCGGCCTTCGGGGCCGGCACGGTGATCGGCGGGATCGCGGCCCTGCGGATGCGCCCGCGTCGCCCGCTGATCGTGTGCGTCGCAACCGGCCTGCCGTTCGGTGCGCCGCTCGTAGCGCTCGCCGTGAGTCGCTCGGTGGTGCTGATCGGAGCCGGCGCGCTGCTCGCCGGCCTCGGGCTGATGCTCGGCAACACGCTGTGGGAGACCACGCTTCAGCGCCACATCCCGTCGGAGTCGCTCTCGCGCGTGAGCTCCTACGACTGGTTCGGCTCGCTGGTGCTCGACCCGGTCGGGCTGGCCATCTGGGGGCCGATCGCCGCCGTCATCGGGATCGACGCCTCGCTGTGGACGGCGGCCGGGCTGCTCGTGGCCGGCGCGCTCGTCCTGCTCGCCGTGCCGGAGATCCGCCACCTGCCCGCCTTCCCGGCTGGTCGCGAGCCGCCGCCCATGGGTCACAACCCGGCACTCGAGCTCAGCCGATCGTCGAGTGCGGGGATGTGACCCACATACGGCGCTGAACCGGCGTTCACCCGCGCGGGCGGGCCGAGTGCGGGGATATGACCACCCGACAACCCCCAGACACCCCCGACCGCCCGGGCCCGTGGCAAGCTTCACACCGTGAACCTGCTGATCTGGGGCGACACGGACAGCCGGCCGGAGCTCCGTCACGAGGTGCCGATCTCGATCGGCGATCCGTTCCTGTACCTCGAAACCGACGGCCGGCGCGTGGTGGTCACCAACGCGCTCGAGGACGGGCGAATCGCCCGCGACGCCCCCGACCTCGAGCGCCTGCTGAACGAAGACCTCGGCCGCGACGAGCTGATCGCCGACGGCCGCTCGCCGCTCGAGATCGAGCAGGAGCTGTGCGTCCGCGCGGTCGAGCGGCTGGGCATCCGCGACGCGGTCGTCCCGCCGGAGTTCCCGGTCGGGATCGCCGATCGCCTGCGTGCGGCCGGGGTCGAGCTCATCCCCGACCCCGGGCCGTTCACCGAGCGCCGGCGCCACAAGACCGCCACCGAGATGGCCGGCATCCGCCGCGCCACGGCCGCCGGCCTCGATGCCCTGCGCGCCGCCGCCACCATGCTCCGCGAGGCCGAGATCCGCGGCGAGGAGCTGTGGCGAGACGGCGAGCGGCTGACCTGCGAGGCGGTGCGGGCCCGGATCCGCGAGGTGTGCGAGCGCGCCGGCGCGCCGGCCCCGCCCGACATCATGGTCAAGCCGATGGGACCCGACCCGCACATCGGGCACGATCCCGGCTCGGGTCCGCTCCCCGCCCACACGCCGATCGAGATCGACCTCTGGCCGCGCGACGAGGCGTCGGGTTGCTGGTCGGACATGACCCGCACGTTCGTGCGGGGCGAGATCTCGGACGCGGTGGCCGAGATCCACGCGCTGGTCCTGAACGCCCACGAGCAGGCCTGCGCGGCGGTCAAGCCCGGCATTCGCGGCGTCGAGCTCTACGGGATCGCGTGCGATGTGTTCGAGGCCGCGGGACATCCCACCAGCCGGACCAAGGCCGCCGGCGAGACCCTGCGCGAGGGCTTCTACTTCGGGCTCGGGCACGGCGTCGGCCTCCAGGTCCACGAGGCTCCGATCATTGGCCGCAGCGGCCACCGCCCGTTGATCGCCGGCGACGTGATCGCCGTCGAGCCGGGGACGCTGGTCAGATCGGTGGGCAGCGTCCGGGTCGAGGACCTGCTGGTCGTCACCGACCAGGGCGCGGAGTCGCTGACCGGCGCGTTCCCCTACGACCTCACGCCGTAGGGCGCCGGCCGCCGCAACACGTCAGCCCGCATCGGAGTCAGGAAGCAGCGCTCCCCGGGACGCTCGCCGGGCTCGCCCAGCCGCGCGAACGCCTCGGCCATCGAAGCCTTGCGCTCCTCGAACAGCTCGGCCCGGGCCGGGTCGACGCTGATGATCCGCGCGGCGAGCGCATCGAGGCCGGCCAGGCAGAGGCGTACGTCGTACTCGACGGTCTCGGCCCGTTCCAGCCCGGCCGCCGCCGCGTCGGCGATCGTCCGCTGCGCCGCGGCCCGCACCTCGCGCTCGTCCTCGACCAGGCTGGTGAGGTCGAAGAAGTCACCCTCGGCGAGCGGCTCCGCGACGTAGACGACGCCGCCGGGTCGCAGCACCCGGGCCGCCTCGCGCAGCGCGTCGAGCATGTCCGCCGGCGCCACGTGGTGCAGCGCGCGCATGAACACGACCACGTCGATCGAGCCATCGGGCAGCGGCAGACGCTGGGCCAGCCCGACCACATACCGGGCGCCGCTTGCACCGTCGTCACGCACCGCAGGGGCCAGCTGCGATTCGGAGATCTCGACGCCGGTCACGCGCGCGCCGCGCGCCGCCAGGTCCCGGACGAGCCCCCCGCCGCCGCACCCGACATCGACCACGTCCCGCCCGGAAATCTGGACCATCCGCTCGAGCACCGCCAGATCACCGATCACCTCCCGCGTCACGACCGCGCATCCTAGTGCCGCTCCCGTCAACGCCACCAGGCGCGCCGAGCGCGGCGTGTAGGCTCGGACGACGATGCTCTCGAAGTACCGCTCAGTCCTGTCGGTCCCGGGCGCCGCACGGTTGTTCGCCACCGCGCTGGTCGCGCGGATGCCGCAGGGCATGGCCGCCCTGTCCGTGCTGCTGCTCGTCCGCGCCGCGACGCATTCCTACGCCGCCGCGGGCGTCGCGGTCGGCGCGTCGGCCTTCGCCACCGCCGGCTGCGCACCGTTGGTCGGCCGGCTGGTCGACGACCGCGGCCGCGGGCGGGTGCTCCTGCCGCTCGCCGCCGCCCAGGCAGTCATGTACGGCCTGCTGGTCGTGGCGGCGCAGACGGGCGCCGGCACCGCGGTGCTCATCGCCCTGGCGGCGCTGTCCGGCGCGCTCTTGCCTCCGGTCGCACCGGTGGTCCGCGTCCTGCTGCGCGAGGTGTTCGACGACGTCGACGTGCGCGAGACGGCCTACGCGCTCGAGGCGGTCATCCAGGAGGTCCTGTGGATCACCGGGCCTCTGGTCGTGGCGTTGATCGTCGCGGTCAGCTCGGCGGACGTCGCGGTCGCCCTGCTCGGGGCGGTCTGCGTGTCCGGCACGCTGCTCTTCCTCCGCTCGCCGCTGCTCAGATCCGGCGCCGCCGCTTCCGACGGCGACGCGGAGCGACCGGCTCGGCGCTCGGCCCTGGCCAGCCCGGAGCTGCGCGCGCTGCTCGGCCCCGTGGCGCTCACCGGAGCCGGCCTCGGCGCGATCGAGGTCGGGCTGCCCTCGCTCGCGCTGCACGCTGGCTCGCGTCCCGCCACGGGGCTGCTGCTCGCCATGTGGAGCCTCGGCAGCATGACCGGTGGGCTGTGGTACGGCGCCCGCGCCTGGCGCTCGCCGCTCGCCCGGCGCTACCGGGTGCTGCTCCTGCTCGCCGTGCTCTGCACCGCGCCGCTGATCGCCGCCCGCTCGATCGCCGCCGGCGTCGTGTGCAGCCTGCTCGCCGGCGTGACGATCGCGCCGCTGTTCTCCTGTCAGTACGCGCTGGTGGGCCGCTCGGTGAGCGCCGGCAGCGAGACCGAGGCGTTCACCTGGATCTCCGCCGCGCTGATCGGTGGCCTGGCCGCCGGCTCCGCGCTCGGGGGCGCGGTGATCGGCCTGGGCGGGGTGAGCGCGCCGTTCCTCGTCGCGTGCCTGGCCACGACGCTGGCCGCGTTGCTCGCTGTCGGTCTCAGGGCACCCAGCGCTCGCCGGCCGGCGTCACGACCAGCTCGTGGGTGAGCGCCCGCGGCCCCTGCTCGACGAGGTACGAGACCGCCCGCGCCACCTCACCCATGTCGGCCAGCGCCTCCCGCGGGGCGTCGCGCGTGAACGCCTCGGTCTTGGGCGACTCGATCGTCGCGTCGACCGCGAGCAGCGCAACGTGGATCCCGCCTGCCCGAAGCTCCTGCGCCGCGGCCTGCACCAAAGCCCGGGTGGCGAACGCGCCGGCGGCCCACAGCCCACGGCCCGGCATCGCGCGCCGTGAGGAGCCGCCGGTGATCTGCACGAGTGCTCCGCCGCCGCTGTCACGCAACGCTGTGGCGCCCTCGGATAGGAACACGAACGCCTGCTCGGCCACCGCCACCGTCCAGCCGCGAAACGCGGCGAGATCGGCCTGCACGAGCTCGCCGCCGCCGAACGGACCGCTGCTCGTCGGACGGGCCGCGGTCACCGCGTTGACCACCGCGTCGAGCGATCCGTACTCGTCGCGAGCGCCGGCCAGCGCGCCGCGCAGCGACTCCGGATCGGATGCGTCGGCCGACAGCGGCAGCGCGCCGCGGTCGCGCACCGCGGCCAGCGTGTCCTCGCTGCGCGCCACTCCGGCCGCGTTCCACCCCCGCGCGAGGAAGTGATCGATGATCGCCCCGCCCAGGTTGCGCGCGCCCAGCACGACCACGGTCTTGCTCATCGGCGGACCTCCAGCCCGGCCGGGTCGTGGCGCGGCACACCAGCCTGAAGCCGGGCCGGATGGCGGCCGCTGATCGATGAGGTCAGGAACACCGCGTCGGCTCGGGCCAGCCGGCGCAGGTCGAACATCTCCTCGCGGGCGAACGGATCCGCGGCCAGCAGCGCGGCACGCCCGGTACCCGGCAGGATGCGCCCGTCCGCCGGCGGGGTGATCAGCTCGTCGTCCTCGACGATCCATACATTGGCGTGGGCCGCCTCGAGCACTGCGCCGTCCGTGTCCACCAGGAGCGGGACCGCGCCGCCGGCCGTCTCGCTCAGCGCGCCGAGCAGACGCCGGTCTTGCCACTTGTGGGCGCCCAGGCCACCCGGCAGCGCGAACGGGATCAGCAGCGACGGCTCGGTGCGCGGCGGGCCGGCCGCCGACACGCTGATCCGCACCGCGCCTGACGGGTCGGCCATGACGCGCATCCGCGCTCGGGGCGTGTCGGCCGACTCCGCCGCGGCGGCCTGCGCCCCCGCCGGCACCGTGGCGGGGAGCAGCGCGCCGTACACCGCACGTACCGAGCCGGCCAGTCGGGCCAGATGGCGCTCGAGCCCGACCGGGCGGCCGTGCTCCACCAGCACGGTCTCGAACACGCCGAGCCCGGGATCGGGCCGCGTGCCATGGACCAGCGCCCGCCGAGGCAGCTCCCGCCGCCCGCCACCGCCGCGGCGGGCCGGCTGACCCCGGGTCCGCACGAGCGTGCCACCGATCGCCGCGACCGGACCCGCCGCCTTGTCGAACGCCTCGGCCAGCTCGCGCTCGGGGACGGAGTCGGCGACCACCGCGCCGCCGGCGCCCAGCCAGATCGACCCGCCGGCCACCTCGAAGGTTCGGATCGCCACGCTCAGGTCCAGCCCGGCCAGCGGGCTGACGATGCCAATCGCCCCGGTGTACACCTCGCGCCGGGTCGCCTCGAGCGCGGCGATCACCTTCATCGCCTGCACCTTGGGCGCCCCGGTCACCGAGCCCGGCGGGAAGCTCGCCCGCAGGAGCTCGCCGTCGCCCACGCCATCCCGCAGCGCGCCGGACACGGTCGAGACCAGGTGCCACACGCCGGCATGCGGCTCGATCCGCGGCGGCTCGGCCCGGACGCTCCCATACCGGCAAACCCGCCCGAGGTCGTTGCGCATGAGATCGACGATCATCACGTGCTCGGCTGCGTCCTTCTCCGAGGCCGCCAGCTCGCGGAACGCCGCCAGCCGCGCGGCTTCGCCACCCACCCGCGGCCGCGTCCCCTTGATCGGCTCGGTCCACACCTCTCGCCCGGCACGTCGCAGGAAGCGCTCGGGCGAGAGGCTCACGACCCCGTCGACGTAGGCGCCGAAGCGCGGCGCGGCCGCGGGCAGGGCGCGCACGAACAGGTCGAGTGGGTCGCCGGCGTAGCGCGCCTCGAGCCGGACGCACAGGTTGGCCTCGTAGAGCTCGCCGGCCGCGATCCGTCGCCGGCAGTCGGCCACCGCCTCCAGGTGCCCGGGCGCGCCGTTGGCCGTCAGCCGGAACGGTGTGAGCGGGGCGTCCGCCCCGTCCGGTAGAACGGGCATCGTACGTAGCCGCCGGCGCCACACTCCCAGGCGGTCCCGGAGGACGGCGTCTCGCTCGGGAGACCACAGCGCCTCGAACCACCACCGCGTGCCGTCGTGCACGAGCACGTGGTCGTAGAAGGCGAGCGAGAAGTCCGGCCGCGGGGCCGGGGCCGGCGGGCCGGGCACAAGACGCTCCACCCGCGCGCCGAGGCCGTAGCCCAGCCACCCGACCCAGCCGCCGCCCACGCGGACCTCCCCGGAGCCGGAGTCGCCGGACAGCGCCGGCGGCGCATCAACCGCGGCGAACGGGTCCTCGCTCGAGCCCAGCACCCGTGCCGGCGCCGACCCGAGCACGCTAAACCCGCCGAGCCACTCGCCGGCCAGCGCGAACGGCCGCTCCTCGCCCCGCAGCCACCCGACCGCCTCGGCGGGCGAGAGATCCCCTGACAGAGCCACTCGCACCGGCCGCACCCCGGTCACTCCTCCGCAAAGCGCAGCTCGAGCTCGCGCATCTCGGGCAGCCCGATGAACGACAGGAAATCGTCGAACGGCAGCATTTCGGGCAGCAGCTCGATCGGGCTTCCGTCCGCCTTCACCCGGGCCAGCGCTGCCCGCATCGCCTGGGTGGCCACGAACAGCAGCGTGAGCGGGAAGATCACCAGCGAGAACCCGAGCTCGCGCAGGCGCGCGTACGACAGCGGCGGCGTCTTGCCGCCCTCGGCGTAGTTGAACAGCAACGGGACATCGGGGAACGCGGCCGCCACCGCCTCGACCTCGGCCTCGGACTGAGGAGCCTCCACGAACAGCGCGTCGGCCCCGGCCTCGCGGTACAGCCGCGCGCGCTCCAGAGCGCCATCGAGTCCCTCCACCGCCCGCGCGTCGGTTCGCGCGATGATCAAGAACTCACGGGATCTTCGCGCCGCGACTGCCGCCGAGACCTTGGCCGCCATCTCCCGCGCCGGCACGACCTGCTTGCCCTCCATGTGCCCGCACTTCTTGGGCATGACCTGGTCCTCGATGTGGATGGCGGCGACTCCGGCCGCCTCGTACTGGCGCACCGTGTGGATCACGTTGATCGAGTTGCCATAGCCGGTGTCGGCGTCGGCCACCACCGGGATGTCGACCGCCTGGACGATCCGCCGCGCGCCGTCGACCATCTCCGGCAGCGACATCAATCCGATGTCCGGCCGGCCCAGGCGCGAGGCCGAGCTGCCGAAGCCCGTCATGTACGCCGCCGGGAAGCCCGCCTCCTCGACCAGTCGCGCCCCCAGCGCGTCGTAGCAGCCCGGCGCGAGCACCGTCTCGCCGGCCTCGATTCGCTCGCGGAGCGTTGCTGTCTCACCGGGCGCCGTGCCCAGCAGTCGCGCCATCGGGGTCGAGCTTACAGACGCCGGCCCGTGCTCGGTGGGCGTATGCTCACCACCGAAAGGCAGTTTGCTAGTGAGAGAGGGAGCGTCCGTTCCATCCGCGGCCCAACCGGGCGGGCGTGAGCCTGCGCCAGGGCGGCTCGCGCTCGTTCAGGCCTTCGCCAACACCTTCTACGACCTGACGCCCGGCCGCCACGGCGCCGACGTGCTGTCCTCGCCGGCCGCGCTGGCAGCGTGGTTGAGCCACCACGGGCTGGTCGCTCCGGCCGCGCGCCTCGATCAACATGACCTCGAGCGAGCGCTGACGCTCCGGGACGCGCTCCGGGGGTTGCTCCGCGCCGGCATGCACGGCGACCCCGATCGACACGCGGCGCGCACGCGCGTCGATCGGCTCGCACGCGGCGCCTGCGTCGAGGTTCGGCTCGACCCCTCCGCTCCGCGCTTCGTCAGCCCGGACGAGACATCGATCGACGGGGCGATCGGCGTGCTCATCGCAACTGTCGCCACCGCGATGATCGACGGCACCTGGTGGCGCATGAAGCTCTGCCCAGGGCGCCACTGCGGCTGGGCCTTCTATGACCACTCGCGCAACCAGGCCGGACGGTGGTGCTCGATGTCAGTCTGCGGCGGGCGCGAGAAGGCGCGCGCGCAGTACCGCCGCCGACGCGGCGAAGGGGAGGGCGGCTAGCGATGCGCGGTATTCGCGGGCCGCTCATGCTGATCGTCGCCCGCGCCCGGCGCCGGCCGGGGCGATGGCTCCTCCCGGTGCTCGGAATCGCGCTGGCCGCGGGCTTCGCGGGCGCCGTGGCGGCGGAGGGAACCGTCGCCGGAGATCGGGCGGCGCGCGTCTCGCTCCACAGCCTGACCCCCGTCGACCGGACGTTCAGCGTCACCTACCAGGGCGAGCTCACGCCCGCCGTGCGCGCGCAGGCGCTCGCCGCCGTCGGTCAGACCGGCTTCGGCCCGGCCACCGGCGTCGCGCTTCTGAATCCGGTGCGCCTGAGCGGCGTGGTGGTGCGCCCCGCCGCCGTCGACCCGCTGTCCCGCTGGGTCGCCGGCACGACGGTCAGGCATCTCGGGCCATGCCTTCCGGCGCGCTGCCCCGTGCTGGCCGTCGGCGGCCGGCGCGGCCCGACCACACTGGACACCGCCGGCGTGCACATGGTCGTGGTGGGCCGCGCCGAGCTGACCTCGGCCGCCCCGCTCGGATTCCTGCCCGGCCACGCGGCCGGCGAGCCGCCCGTCGTGCTGACCGGGGACCTGCCGGGGCTGAGCGGGCTTGAAGGCCTGAGCGGCGTCTACCGGGCGTACAGCTGGATGACGCTGATGCCGACCGCGGCGCTCCACAGCTGGCAACTCGCCGCCACCGAGGCGCGGCTCGCGCGCATCCAGGCCGGCCTCACCTCCGGCGCCAGTCAGTTCTCGGTCAACGCTCCGTTCAGCGGGCTCGACGCAGCGCGCGCGCAGGCGTCCGCGGCGCCCACCCGGCTTCTCCTCGCCGGCGGTGGCGCACTCGCGGCGCTCGGGCTGTTCATCGTGCTCGCCGCCGGCGGCCTGCGTCGCGAGCAGCAGGCCGAGATCGAGCGGCTGCTGCGCGCCGGGGCCCGGACCCGGCACTGGATGGCGTTCGTCCTCGGCGAGTCCGCGTGGGTGGCGGCCGCCGGCATCCTGCTGGGAGCCGGCTTCGCCGTCCTCGCCGGCGCGGTGCTCGCGCGCTCGTCTGGAGTCCCGGTGGGCCCGGCGCTCACGCACAGCCTGATCACGCCGGCGGGCGGCCTGGCGCTGGCCGGTGCCGTGCTGTGCACCACCGCACTGCTGTCCTTTGCCCTGAGCGCCAACGCCCGGCGGCTGGCCGATGTGCTGGCGGTCGCTGCGGTCGCCGCGGTGGCGCTGGCGCTGTCGGCCCCGAGCAGCGACAGCGACCCGCTTGCGCTCCTCCTGGCGCCGCTGTGCTGCCTGGCCGCCGGCGTGATCGCGTTCCGCGCCGCGGGCTCACTGCTGCGCGCCGGCGAGCGAGCCGCCCGCGGCGGGCCGCTGACGCTTCGGCTCGCGTTTGTGGCACTGGCTCGCGCCCCCGCGGCGCCTGCCCTCGCCACCGCGTTCATCGCGGTCGCGGTCGGCCTCGGGGGATTCGCCCTGGCCTACCGCGCGACGCTCGAGCGCGGCAGCGCCGACCAGGCCGCCGACACGGTCCCACTCGATGCGATCGTCGCTCCCGGAGCCAGCTTCACGACCCCGCTCGAGCTGGCTCCCGTGGCGCGCTGGCAGCAGATCACCGGCGGGGCCGTCCTGCCGGTCCGGCGGACCGAGGCAAGCTACGCCGGCGCCGGCCAGGCGGTGACCGAGCCCGCGCTCGGCGTGCCGCCCCGCGCGCTGACCCTGCTGCACGGCTGGCGGGCGACCGACGGCTCGGCGCCAATCAAACAGCTGGCGCGCCGGCTCGTGGCACCCGGACCCGTGCGCACTCCCGGTCCGCCGCTGCCCGTGGCCACCCGCTGGCTCGCCCTCCGCGTCGCCTCCCCGGCGATCAACGTGACGATCACCGCCGACCTGCGCGCCCGGAGCGGCGCGGTCACACAGCTTCCCCTCGGCATCGCCGGCGCTCGTCCGCGGGTGCTGCGGGCGCGCGTTCCCCCCGGGGAGTGGGAGGTCGAGGCCCTCGAGCTCGACGAGCCCACCGGGCTCGACCTGACCAACGCGCACCAGAACGCCGAGAACCCCGCGCCCGGCACCCAGTTCGCCGGCACGGTCGTGCTCGGTTCGCTCCGGGCGCTCTCCAGCTCTGGCAAGGCCCTCGAGAGCACCGCGATCACCGGCTGGCGGGGCGTCGGCGCGGCGTCCGCCACCTCGCACGAAGGCCAGTTCCGCTTTCAGACCAGCGGCGCGCCGGGCATCGTTCGCCCGCCGCAGCCGAGCGACCAGCGCCCGGTGCCCGTGCTCGTCGACCCGCGGACGGCGGCCGCCGCCGGCCGGGGTGGTCGCATCGGCCTGACCATCGACGAGCTTCCCCTGCGCGCGCGTGTGGTCGGAGTGCTGCGGCGCTTTCCCACCTTGCCATCGGACGCAGCCGGGTTCGTGGTGGCCGACGAGGCCACGCTCGCCTCGGCGCTCGACGCCCAGCTTCCCGGTCAGGGTCAGGCCGACGAGCTGTGGATCTCGAGCGGGCACCTGGAACGCCTGCGCGCTTCGCTCAGCGCCGGCCCGTTCTCCCAGCTCACCGCGTCCTACCGCGCCGACGTCCAGGCGCAGCTGCGCGATGCCCCGGTGGCGAAAGCCGTGCTGGGCACGCTGTCCGCCGCCACCGTGCTCGCGGCGGTGCTCGCGTTGCTCGGGCTGATCGTGTCGATGCGCGGCGCGGCGCGCGAGCAGCGGGTCGAGCGCGACCTCGAGGCTCAGGGCGTCGGTCCCGCTGGTCTGCGGCGCGAGCTCCGGGTCCGGCTGCTCGTGACGGCCGGTCTCGGCGTCGTCGTCGGAGTGATCGTCGCGCTGGCGCTGACGCGGCTGGCCGTCGCCACCGTACGAGCGGCGGGGACGGTCGCTGCGCCGCGCCCGCCGCTGGTCGCCGTCTTGCCGTGGGGGGCGTTGGCGCTGTGGGCGGTGGTCGTGCTCTCGGCGCTGGCCGTGACGAGCGCGGCCGCCAGCCGGCCGCTCGGCGGGGACCGACGCCGCCGTCCGCGCGTCCGCCCGCGCGCGACCCCGCCGACCGCCGCTGCCACTACCGAGGAGGCGATGCGATGAGCCCGCCGGTCGTTCGCCTGCGCGATGTGTTCTGCGTGCACCGCACTAGCGAGGGTGACGCCGCCGCGCTTCAGGGCATGAGCATCGAGCTCGATCCGGGCGAGGTGCTCGGCGTGCTCGGCCCGAGCGGCGCCGGCAAGAGCACGCTGCTGCGGGTGATCGCCGGCATCCAGCTGCCGACGGCGGGCGTAGTGCACGTGCTCGACCAGGACATCGGCCGGACCGGCGCGCGGGCCCGTGCGCGGCTGCGCCACCGGGAGATGGGGTTCGTCTCTCAGCACGCCGACGACGCACTCGCACCCGACCTCACCGCGCGCGAGGCGCTCGAGCTGCCGCTCGCGATGCGTCGGGCGGCCGGACGCAACCGGCGAGCCCGCGCGGACGAGTTGCTCGGGCTCGCCGGCCTGTCCGACCGCGCCGACGCGCTTCCCGGCGAGCTCTCGGGCGGTGAGCGCCAGCGCCTGGTCGTGTGCGCGGCGATGGCCCACCGCCCCGCCCTGTTGCTCGCCGACGAGCCGACCGGCGAGCTCGATGCGGCTTCGGCGGAGACCGTGCGCGCCCTGCTCCAAAGCCTCGCCCGCACGGAGGGCGCCAGCCTGGTGATCGTCTCCCACGACCCGGACACCGCATCGGTCGCCGACCGCATGGTGCGGATCCGCGACGGGCGGGTGGTGGAGGACCGGCGTGACGGCCGGGCCGCGCTCGTGGTCGGACGCGGCGGATGGCTGCGCGTGCCCTCGGACCTGCTCGCCGGCGCCGGGATCGGCGAGCGAGCGCAGGTGCACGCGGTGGCCGGCGGCCTGATCCTCACCTCCGCCGGGGGGCTACCGAGACCCGACGACACCTCCGCCGGCGGGCCGGCGAAACCCGACGCCACCACCGCCGGGGTCAGGCAACCACGCCCCGGCATCCCCGGCGAAAACCACCCGTGGCGCCCGGCCCGGGTCGAGCTTCGCGAGGTGACCCGAACCTACGACCGCGGCGGTCGCGTGCCGCGCCAGGTCCTGGCAAACCTTACGCTCGCCTTCGAGCCGGGCCGCATGACCGTCCTCACCGGCCGCTCAGGCGCCGGCAAGACCACGCTGCTCAGGCTGCTGTGCGGCCTCGACGTCCCCGACGCCGGTGCGCTCGAGATCGACGGGCGGCCGGTCGCCGCCGCCGGCCGGGAGCAGCGAGCCCGGCTGCGGCGCGAGCGGATCGGCTACCTCCCGCAGGAGCCCTGGCCCGTGGGCTTCCTCAGCGCGGAGGAGAACGTGGCGCTCGCGCTCAGCATTCGCGGCTGGGAGCACGACGCCGCCGCAGAGCGCGCGACGACGGTGCTCGTCCGCGTCGGGCTCGCGGACCGCGCCCGCCAGCGGGTCGCGCGGCTATCGGCCGGGGAGAGCCAGCGCGTCGCACTGGCACGTGCCCTGGCCAGCGCACGCGGCTTGCTGATCGTCGATGAGCCGACCTCGCGGCTCGACGAGGCGCATGCGGGCGCGGTGGCGGAGTTGCTCGTGCAGGCCGCCGCCGAGGACCGGCAGACGGTCATCTGCGCCACCCACGATCCCGAGGTCATCCGCCACGCCGACCACGTCATCACGCTCGGCTGACGGCGCGGAGATCAGTCCCCGGTCGGCTGCACCCCGGCCGCCTCGACCATCAGGATCGCCGTCCTCACCGGCGCCCGTGTCCGGTGCTCGACCTGCCGCGGCACCGTGTAGCCCTGGTGTTGATCCAGGACCACGGTCTCGCGATCCTGCAGATCGATCAGCAGCTGACCCTCGAGCACGAGGAAGAACTCGTCGGTGTCGTCGTGGTGGTGCCAGTGGAAGTCGCCCTCGATCACCCCGAGCCGGACCACCGCGTCGTTGACCGTGGTCAGCGTCTGGTTGAACCACGGCTCGTGTGCGGCGATCTCCGCCGGCAGGTCGATCAGCGTGAGGCCTCCGAACTTGTCGTCGAGATGTATGTCGTAGTCGGTCATCGCCACATCGTCTCAGCCGGCGGTCGCCCGAACGCGCGCGCGGAGCGCCTTGCGGTCGAGCTTGCCGACTGCGGTGAGCGGCATCGCGTCGACGAACTGCACCTCGCGCGGATACTTGTAGCCGCCGATCCGGCGCCGCGCCCACTCGATGAGCTCCTCCGCGGAGACCGTCCCCGGTTCGGACAGCGACACGAACGCGACCACCTCCTCGCCGTGGCGCTCGTCCGGGCGTCCCACCACGCCGGCGCCGGTCACCGACGGATGCTCGAGCAGCGCGTCCTCCACGTCGCGCGGGTACACGTTGAACCCGCCGCGGATGATCACGTCCTTCTTGCGGTCGACGATGAACAGGTAGCCCTCCTCGTCGAGGTAGCCGACGTCGCCGGTGAGCAGCCACCCGTCGCGGATCGTGTCGGCGGTGGCCTGCTCGGAGCGCCAGTAGCCGCGCATGACGGCCGGGGAGCGGCAGCAGATCTCGCCCACCTCGCCCACCGGCAGCGGCTGCTCCTCCTCGTCGACGATCCGGACGACGGCGCCCGGAATCGCCACGCCGACCGAGCCCGGCTTCTCGCGGCCGGCCGGATTGGTGGCGATCAGCGCCGCGGTCTCGGTCAGCCCGTAGCCCTGGCGGACCGTGACGCTCGGGATCCGGCGCTCGATGTCTTCAGCCGTCCGCGGCGCGAGCGGCGCCGCCCCGCACCCCAGGTAGACGAGCGAACCCAGGTCGAACTCATCGAGCGGCTGGGCCAGCAGCAGGTGGAGCATCGACGGCACCACCGCGCTCGTCTGGAGCCGGTGCTCGGCGATCATCTCGAGGAACACCCGCGGCTCGAACCACCGCAGCAGCACGGTCACCGGCCGCTCGGGCGTGTGCATCCCGGACAGCGTGACCAGGATGCCGTACGAGTGAGACAGGGGGAGGGTCATCAGCGAGCGGCTCACCCCGGGCACGTGCGCGGCCTCCTGCACCGCCCCGCCGGTGAACCACAGGTTCGCGTGCGAGAGCATCACGCCCTTGGCCCGTCCGGTCGTGCCGCCCGTGTAGAGGAGCGCGGCGAGGTCGTCGTCGGAGCGGGCCACGATCGGCGCCGGCTCGGCCGCCTCGAGCGTGCTCAGCGCGAGCAGCCCGTCCCCGCCCGAATCCGACCCCGAATCCGGCTCCGAATCCGAACCCGAATCCGGACCCGAGGTCGACCCCGAATCCGGACCCGAGGTCGAGATCACGTGACGCACGCACTCGAGCCCGTCCACGGCCTCGCGCACCTTGTCCAGGAGGTCGGGCGTGGTGATCACCGCGCACGCCTCCGAGTCCGCGACCACGTGCCGGAGATCCGCCGAAGACAGCAGGAAGGTGGCCGGTGTGACCACCGCGCCGGCCCGCCACAGGGCCTGGTAGACGATGCCCACCTCGGGGCAGTTGGCCATGCTGACCACGACCCGCTCGCCCGGCCCGATCCCGAGCTCGGCGAGTCCGCCGGCCAGGCGACACGCGCGATCGAACAGCTCGGCCGAACCGTGCCAGCGCCCCTCGAACAGCAGCGACCCGTAGTCGCCTCGTCTCTCGAACGCCGCTTCGGCCAGGCGGGCCAGGTTGCGCGTCGCCGTCACGGATGGCCGCCGGGCAGCCCGGCCTGGCGGAGCAGCCGCGCCATCTCGTAGAACTCGTTCTGATAATCGGTCAGCACGCGCGGCGGGTTGGCCGCGGCGATCGGGTCTTTGAACCTGGCCTCGGCCCATTTCACCCGCCAGCCCGTGAGCGTCAGCGCGGCGCTCGAGTGGTCGGGCACGTCAGCTCGCGGTCCGCCGGCAACCAGCAGGTGCCCGAGGTGGTTCGACGCGGCGGCCCGCGCCGTCATGGCCGGTATCTGCCCGTCGCGCTGGCAGAAGCGGGTGAAGATCGTCTTCATGATCGACGTGTGGTCGAAGTGGAAGTCGGGACCCAGCAGGCTCGTCGAGGTCGAACCCGGCTTGACCAGCGGGGAGACGAGCAGTGCCGGCACGCGCACGCCATGGCGCTGGAAGTCCGGATGGTCGTCGGCCGCCGGCGGGGGCGCGACGTGGTCGTAGAAGCCGCCGTGCTCGTCATAGGTGATGATCAGGAGCGTCTTCGCCCAGAGCTCCGCGTTCGCGCTGAGCGCGTGGTAGACGGTCAGGATCAGGTCCTGGCCGGCGAGCACGTCGGACGGCGGGTGGTCGTCGTTCGAGTCGGGGCCGAGCACCCGCAGGTCCTTGAAATGCGGATCGATCCACGACACCGGCGGCAGGCTGCCGTCCGCCACGTCATCCAGGAACGATCCCTTCTCGACCAGCTTGCCGACCTCCTCTTCCTCGATGCTCAGCTTGCGCTGGTCGACGTAGCCGAAGCGGTCGTGGTGGCTGAGGCGGTACTCCGGGTCGGCCGCGCGCAGCGTTCCCGGGTCGAACGAGTACCAGCGCCAGGCGACGCCCAACTCGTCCAGATAACGGATGAACGTGGGCAGCGCGTAGATCGGCACCGACTCGTCGTCGCGGCTCCCGGCCGCCTGGCCGCACATCGCGTAGAGCCGGTTGGGCCAGGTCGCGCCGGGCACCGAGCTGAACCAGCGGTCGACCACGCAGTACTCGGCGGCCAGGTGGTCGTAGACCGGCAGGTCGTCGGCGTCGTAATAGCCCATGACCAGCCCAGGGTCGGGCACCGGAACCTTCAGCTTCTCCGCCCGCGCCTCCGAGATCCGCGCGAAGTTCTCCACGAAGCCCTGCCCGCCGTTCGAGAGCTGCTCGTCCACCGACTCGCCCGAGTGGTCGGGATCCTCGGCCTCGCCCTCGAACTTGGTGCGGTCGAGGTGGTGGATCGGATAGCGCTGGCCGGCGTGCTCGTTGTAGTTCGTGTCGGGTCCCCGCAGCCCGTCCACGTCGGAGCGTCCCCTGCCGCCCAGCGCCTCCGGCAGCGACAGGTAGCCCAGCATGTGGTCGAACGAGCGGTTCTCCATCATCACGACCACGATGTGGTCGATCTGCGCCAGGCGGCCCGCCGCCTCGTCATCCGGCGCCGGGATTCGCCGGTCCGGAGCCGGTGGCACATCGGCGGCGGCGATGTCGATGACCTGCCGCAACTTCTCGGGCAGGAGATGCGCGACCTCGCGGAGCGCGCCCCGCTCTACGTTCCCCCACATCGCGCTCAGCCTACCGCCCGAGTGCGGCCCGTGCCGCCTCGATCGCCGCCCGGGCGATCGCCTCGCCGGCGTCTCCCACCGGGAAGAACCCCGGCACGAACGACGCGGCGGCGTCGAACTCGAACTCGAGCTGCGTCGAGCCGTTGCCGCCCATGCGCCAGATCAGCTCGAGCCGGTCCGGGTCGGCCGGCCCGTCCGGCACCCGGGTCAGCGTCACCGCCACCGGCGACTCGGTCTGCACGGCGACGAACAGCTCGAAGTGCTGCCCGAACGGGCTCTGGGGCACGTGCAGCTCGGCTCGGGCCAGCCCCGGCACGCCACCCCGCTCGTCCTCGAGGATCTCCACGTGGCTGACCACCTCGAACCAGTCCGGATAGTGCTCGACCGCCGCCAGCAGCGCAAAGCAATCGTCGGGCAGCACGTCGAGCTCGGACCTGGCCCATCCCTGCAGTTCCTTCACGGGACCAGCAGCAGCTTTCCGGTCGTCTTGCGCGCCTCGAGGTCCTCCTGGGCCTGCCGGGCCTGCTCGAGCGGGTAGCGGGCCCCGATGCGGACATCGAGCTTCCCGCTCTCGATCAGCTCGAACAGCGCCCGTCCGCGCGCGTGCAGCAGGTCGGGGGTGCGAGCGTAGGTTCCGAGCGTCGGGCGCTGGAGGAACCACGAGCCTGCGACCAGCATTCCCGGGTCGATCGGGTCCGGCCGGCCGCTGGCGGCGCCGTACAGAATCATCCGGCCGGCTGGGCCCAGCGCCTTGAACCCATCCAGGAACGTGGCCCGGCCGATGCCGTCGTACACCGCGGCCACGCCGCCGCCGCTGATCTCCTTGGCCCGCTCGGCGAAGCCGTCGTAGCCGATCACCTCGTCGACGCCGGCCTCGCGGGCGAGGCTTGCCTTCTCCTCGCTCGAGGTCGTGCCGATCACCCGCCCGCCGTGCAGCTTGGCGATCTGGGTCAGGAGCAGCCCGACCCCGCCGGCCGCCGCATGCACGAGCACCCAGTCGCCCGGGCGGACCGGATAGGAGTCGGTGGCCAGGTAGTAGGCGGTCATGCCCTGCAGCAACGCTGCGGCCGCCACCTCGGACGAGACACCGTCGGGCACCGGGACGAGCTTGGCGCGCGACGCGACGACCTGCTCGGCGTAGCTTCCCGGCACCGTCACCCACGCCACGTGCTCACCCGTATCGCGGATCTTGCCGGCGCCCTCCACGCCGATGATGGCCGGCGGCGGCGAGCCGTAGCCGCCGCCCTGGCGCTCGTACACGTCGCGGTAGTTGATGCCGACCGCCTCGACGTCGATCAGCACCTCGTCCTGGCCCGGCGTCGGCGCCGGCACGTCCCTGACCTCGAGGACCTCGGGTCCGCCATTTCGCTCGAACACGATCGCGCGCATCGCCGGCCGGAAACGCTAGCGAAGCGCCTCCGTCTGTGGCGCAATGTTGGCTCTCGAGCCGGATTCCGCAGCGAGGCCCCTAAGTCACCTCTCGGCCGGGAACACCCCCCAGGGCGCGGGTGACCCCGGCCACCGCCAGCAGCATGGCCAGCCCCAGCGCGATGGACTCGGCGATGTACCAGGGCCAGGGGCTCATCACGCTGAGCAACGAGGCGTGCACGGGCTTGTAGCGCAGGTACATGTAGTTGCCGCCCGTGACCAGGTCGGCGGCGCCCGCCACCGCGGCCCAGGCGAGCGTCAGCCAGAACACCCGCCAGGCGGCGCCGTGCCGGGGGTATCGCCGGCAGCCGAACACCAGGTAGGCCGCGGCGACGATCGCCCCCACGTGGTAGGTGAAGTACGTGAAGTAGAAGACGCTCGGGAAGGCCTGGCCCAGATCCGGGGTGATCACGGCCTGCAGCGAGGCGGTGAACGTCCAGAAGTAGGCGAGCTCCACGAACATCTGGCGGCGGGTGAGCAGGGCCAGGATCGCCGCCAGCGACACCGCGTCGGTCAGCTGGAGGGGAAGGCTGTACTGCGTGCTCCAGGTCCCGACGACGACGTCCGCCACGTACTCGCCGGCCCAGCCCGCGAAGATGAACAGGGCCAGGCCGATCGCGAATGCATCCATCCATCGCCCGGGATGGCGGCGCGCTCCCCACACGCTGGCGCCGATGGCGGCGACCATCGTGGCCAGTGCCGCGAGGTGCTGGGGGGAGAACTGCTTCACGTCTGGCGAGTGTGCCGCCGGGCGCGCGGCCGGTCTAGCCGGCGCCGGCTACTCGACTGCTGCCGCGGCCGCGGCGCAGGCCGGGCAACGCCCCCACACCGCAAGCTGGGCGTGATCGGGCACGAAGCCTGCGGCGGCGGCCCGGCTGAGCGCATCAGCGGGGGCGGCCACCCCGTCGAGATCGGCCACCGCGCCGCATTGCCGGCACACCGTGTGGGCGTGTGGCTCGACCCGCGAGTCGAACACCACGGCGCCGTTGCCGGCGCCGACGCGCCGCACGAGCCCGAGCCCCTCGAGCAGTTCGAGCGTCGAATACACGGTGGGCAGTGACGTCCCTGGCAGTACGTGGGACACCCGCGCGAGCACCTGGTCGGCGGTCATATGCTGTGACTCGCTGCAAAGCGCGCGGTGGATCACGATCCGCTGCGGCGTCACCCGCAACCCGCGATCGCGGAGCTGTCCGATCAGGCGCTCGTCGGTTTCGGAGACAGCGGACATGTTGCTACATCATAGCTGGCATTAGGGCATCCTTATTGTAACTCACTTGCTATAGTGCCGCAAGAAATGAGCCAGGACATCGCAACGCCCGCCGAGGACGAGGCCGCGCCGGACGCGCCGTCCAGCGAGGTCCGACCGTTCGCCAGCTCGACCTTCCGGCTCACTCATTGGATCGCCACCCTCACCGGGTTCGACGATCGCACCTTCGTACTGCGCGTCGTCCAGCCGGCGCTGGTCGGGATGATCGACGGGACCGTCTCGACGCTGGCCCCGATCTTCGCCGCCGCGATCTCCAGCAGTTCGCACACCGCGCTCGTGGTCGGCATCGCCACCGCGCTCGGCGCCGGCGTGAGCATGGGATTCTCCGAGGCCCTGTCGGACACGGGGGAGGAGACCGGGCGCGGCTCGGCCGTCGTGCGCGGCGCGATCACCGGTGGCGCCACCGCGTTCGGCGGCGTGTTCCATTCGCTGCCGTTCATCATCCACAACGTCCACACCGCTCTGATCGTCGCCGGATCGGTGGTGGTGGTCGAGCTGTTCGTGATCTCCTGGATCCGCTACCGCTTCCTGCACGTCCCGCTGCGCAACTCGATGGTCGTGGTGACCGGCGCGGGCGCGATCGTGGTGGCGATCGGCGTCCTCATCGGCGGCTCGTAGGCGGGCGGGGCATCCGCCCGCCGGGCGCCACTAGTCCTGGCGGGCGTCCTGCACCGCGCGCCACACCGCCTCGCCGTTGACCGGCATGTCGATGTGGCGGATCCCGTAGGGCGACAGCGCGTCGATCACGGCGTTGTGGACGGCCGGGGTGGCCCCGATCGTGCCGGACTCGCCGATTCCCTTGACGCCGAGCGGGTTGATCGGCGTGGGCGTCTCCATCCCGACCACCTCGATCGCGGGCAGCTCGGTGGCGGCCGGGATGCCGTAGGTGACCAGGTTGGCGTTCTGCGGGTTGCCGTCCTCGTCGAACGTGAGCTCTTCGAACAGCGCCTGGGCGATCCCCGCCACCACGCCGCCGTGCACCTGGCCCTCGGCGACCAACGGGTTGATGATCCGCCCCGCGTCGTCGACCGCGACCATCCGCTTGAGCTCCACCGCACCGGTCTCGGTGTCGACCTCGACCACCGCCACGTGCGCCCCGAACGGGAACGTCGGCTGCGAGGCCTGGAAGTCGACCTCGGCGCTCAGCTCGCCCAGGCGGCCCTCGCCGTCGAGGCGCGAGGCGAGGTCTCCCCAGCTGAGCGACGGCTGGGGGGCGCCGGCGACGTGGAAGTGGCCCTGCTCGGCGTCGAGGACCATGTCGTCGGGGTTGGCCTCGAGCTGGGCGGCGGCCAGCGCCTTGCCCTTCTCGACCACCTCCTCGGATGCCTGGCCGGCGGCCACTCCGCCGATCTGGGTCGACTTGGAGCCGTAGGTGCCGGTTCCGCGCGGGACGATGTCGGTGTCGCCCCGGGTCACCGTCACCTTCTCGATCGGCAGGCCGAGGCGCTCGGCCACGATCTGGGCGAACGTCGTCTCATGACCCTGGCCCTGCGAGAGCGAGCCGGTGCGGACGATCGCCTCGCCGGACGGCGTGATCTCGACCGCGCCGAACTCCTGCTCGGATATCCCGTTGGTCACCTCGACGTAGGCGCTCAGGCCGATCCCGAGCTGCTTCGCGGTTCCGTTCTGGCGGCGGCTGGCCTGTTCGCGGCGCAACTCCTCGTAGCCCGCGCTCTCCAGCGCGAGCTCGAGCGCGCCGCCGTAGTCGCCGATGTCGTAGTGCGCGCCAGCCGCGGTCGTGAACGGGAAGGCGTCGTTGGGGATGAAGTTGCGCCGGCGGACCTCGGCAGGGTCGAGCGACAGCTCGGCGGCCAGCAGGTCCATGGCCCGCTCGAGCATCTGCGTGGCCTCGGGCCGGCCGGCTCCGCGCACCGGCCCGGTCGGAGTGGTGTTGGTCACCACCGCCCGGATGTCGGCCTCGATCTTGGGGATCCGGTAGACGCCACTCGACATCAGCGCGGTCAGGTTGGGCAGGAACGCGCCGAGGCCCGGATAGCCGCCGGCGTCGGCCAGGATGTCGAGCTTCAGGGCCTCGACGACGCCCTCGCGGGTGGCCCCGAGCTCGAACTCGAGCACCATCGCCCGGCCATGGTGCATCGCCACCATGCTCTCGCTGCGGGTCTCGGTCCAGCGCACCGGCTTGCCCGTGCGGCGTGCCATCCAGCCGACCAGCACGTCCTCGACCGCGATCCCCTTGGCCCCGAAGCCGCCGCCCACGTCGGGCGCCACCACCCGCACGTGCTGCTCGTCCATCCCGAGCAGCATCCCCAGAACCATCTTGTCCTGGTGCGGCGTCTGGGAGGAGATCCACAGCGTGAGCCGCTCGTCCTCGCCGAACTGGGCGGCCGAGGAGCGCGGCTCGATCGGCAGGGCCGATATGCGCTGGCTGACCAGCCGGCCCTTGACGCGCACGTCGCTCGCCTCGAGCAGCTGCGGATCGGGGTTGTCGGGCGGCCGGTGCAGGCAGATGTTGGTGCCGACCTCGGGGAAGAGCAGGATGTCGTCCTTGGCCGCCTCGACCGGGTCGGTCACCGCGGGCAGCGCGTCGTACTCGATCTGCACCAGCTCGGCGGCGTCGACGCTGGCCTCGCGCGTCTCCGCCAGCACCACGGCCACGATGTCGCCCACGAACCGGACCGTCTGGTTGGCCAGCAGTGGCCGGAACATGCGCGGATCGAGGCCCAGCATGGGGGGAGCCGGGTTCACCGTCAGATCGGTGTCGCCGGCCGTGAACACCTGCGCGCCGGCGGCCTCGGCGGCCGATTTGTCGATCCCGGTGATCTTCCCGTGGGCCAGGTACGAGCGCACGAACGTCAGGTGGAGCGCCCCCGGGAGCTGGAGGTCGTCCACGTAGCGACCCTCGCCTCTGAGGAAGCGAGGGTCCTCGCGGCGACGGATCCGTTGTCCTACGACGTTGGCCAAAGCGCGCAGAAGCTTTGCACACCGGCGCCCCGGGCAGTTGTCCGACAGCGCTCAGCCGGCGACCAGGCGATGCCCGGCAGCGCTCAGCTGATGGCCGCGATGGTCAGCGAGCCGACGTCGTCGAGCTCGGACGGGGGCTCGCCGGGGAGGAGCCAATCGGTTCCCGTCCAGATCACCGCGTCCCGCTGAGCCAGCTCGCCGAGCGCCTTGGTCACGGTCGGCCGGCGCGCCGCCACGAGGTCGGACAGGGTGGCGTGCGTCAGGTGCAGCGGTACGTGGATGCCGTCCTGCCGGACGATGCCCCAGCGGTCGGCCAGCTCCCAGAACAGCATGTGCAGCCGCAGGTCGATCCGGGGCTGCTGGACGATCGCCATGTTGGTGGCTATGTGCCGGGAGCGCTTGAGCGCCCGCGCCAGCAGCGCCGAGACGACCTCGGGATAGCGGCTCGCCCGCAGCACGAACTCGCTGTCGAGAATCGCCATCCGCGCGTCGTGCAGGACCCGCCACTTGCCGGTGCGGGGCAGCGACGTGCCCATGTCGTGGGGGTGGTAGGGATTCATCAGGTCGCCCTCCCCGAGCAGCTCGGCGCCGAACCGGCCGGCCACTCCGACCTGCCGGACGACCAGCCCGCCGAGGACGAGCAGCCCGACACCGAAGCGCATGTCGCCGATCTCCTCGGGTGGCGACCAGGGCCCTGGCCGGCACGTGCACGTGCCGGCCACGCAGTCGCGGGTGGCGTAGTCGAGCCGCTCGCCGGTCAGGCCGTCGCTCAGCTCGGGGTCATCCGCGAGGATTTGGACGACATTGCTCATTCCGATTCCCGCCATGCCGATCACCTTGTGCCGCGAAGGCCGACGTGGTGGCGAGCCCGGACCCGCTCAGGCAGCGGCGTCGAGCGCGTGCGCTCGGGCCGCGACCACCCGCGCCGACACCCGCTCGTCCCGGACGCCGATGGCGAGCAGCTCGTCCACGAGCGCGAGTGCTGCCGTGTGGGTCGCGTCGGTGTGCTTGTGGATGGAGTGGACCGCGTAGCTGCCGACCGCGTCGATCGGCGGCTTGCGCAGGCGCGTGAGAGCCCGGAACGGCGAGCGCAGGAACCAGGTCGGGCGGCGCCGGTGCATCTCTTCGGCCCATTCGGCCAGCCGAGCGGCGCGGGCCTCCTGCGCGCGATGGTTCCCGCGGCTGTCCACCACCCTCGACGCATACTCGTACAACGACTGGCGGCGGCGGTCGTCGATCGAGTCATTGTAGGAGCGAAGGAAGGATCCGATCACCGGGCAAACCGATGCCGGATGATCGGTGAACGGCTCGCCGGAGAGCATCGAGGCGAGCTCCATCACGCAGGCACCGTCCTCGGGGCTGGTGTGCTTGCCTTTGCTGAGCTTGATGGTCTGGTAGTTGACGGGGGACATCTGCCTTCCTTCGTTGTGCCGCGGTTGCGCTCAAACCTCCGGGTCATCAGGTACCCATTGGGGCCTCCGTTCAGACACGCTGATTGTGAGCGCGGGGTCAGCTTTGGCGAAGCTTTGCGAAGCCGGCGCCCAGCAATTGCTGCGCCTCGGTCGACGTGTCGCCGGCGTGGAGCAGCACGACGCCCAGCCACGTGCGGCCCCGGCGGACGGTGGCGACCAGGCACTGCCCGGCCGCGTCGGTGAAGCCGGTCTTGACCCCGTCGGTGCCGAGATAGCGGAGCACGAGCAACGGGTTGTTGTTGTAGAGGTAGAGCTTTCCGCCCTTGATCGGGAAGGGCAGGATCGCAGCGCGGGAACCGACGATGCCGGCCAGCAGCGGCTGCTTGAGGACCAGGTGGGCGATCAGCGCCAGGTCCTGGGCGCAGGAGTAGTTGCCCTGGTCGACGATTCCCGACACGGTCGTGAAGTGGGTGCAGCGCAAGCCAAGCGCCTGCGCGCGCTGGTTCATCAGCCCGATGAAGCGCGACTGGGTCCGCGCCACGTGATCGGCCAGCGCGATCGCGGCGTCGTTGCCCGACGGCAGCAGCAGGCCGTAGAGCAGCGCGGTTAGCGAAACCCGCTTGTTCTTGGGCAGCAGCCCCACACCCGAGCCGGTGTAGTGCAGCGCGTCGCTGGTGATCAGCACCCGGTCGCTGGGGTGGGTGTGGGCGGCGACCACGAGCGCCGTCATCATCTTGGTCAGGCTGGCGATCGGCAGCGGCTGGCCGGGATCCTTCTGCCACAGCACCTCGCCGGTGTTGACGTCGAACAGCACGCCGCTCCGCAGGGGGAGCTTCAGCTTGACCTTGACCTGCTCGGCGGCCGGCGCGAGCGCGATTCCGTATCCGCCTCTCTGCGGGGTCGCCGCGACCGGCTTGACCCGTATGCGAACGGGGGGCGGCTTGATCGCCACCGTGACGGGTCCCTGGGCCCGCGACGCCATCAGCCCGAGCAGCGCCACCGCGGCGAGGAGCAGGACGACCAGCGCCCGTCGGGCCCGCCGGCGCGCGGAGTGTGCGCGTCGCGGGGAGCGGTGGCGCGTGCGACCGCCCTGAAGCACGCTCATAGGTCCGGTGCTCGTCATCGGCCCACTCCTCCCTCCGACGCGCTCATCGCCGCGGAGGATGAAGGAACGCGCCGACGATACCGGTGGTGAACAGCACCAGCACGGCAATCGCCAGCACGTCGACCGGCGTTGCCCCGTGCATCCGGATGTCGCGGACGGTCAACACTGCGAACGCCACGATGAAGAGCAGAGCGACGGTGAATACAGCCAGGCGCAAGGCCGTCAGTACACCGGATAGCGAGGCGGCACCGAGCGGCGCCGGGTGGCCAGGAGCCGGATGGTGCTCAGCCCGAACACAAACCCGCCCACGTGCGCGAAGTAGGCCACGCCGCCGCCAGCGGTGGGGTTGGTGAGGCCCGCCGCGGCGAACACGGCCTGCTGGATGAACCAGAGGCCCAGGACGATCAGCGCGGGAAGCTCGACCACGGTGAAGAAGAAGATGATGAAGATCAGCGTGAGCACGCGCGCCCGGGGATAGAGCACTATGTAGCCGCCGAGCACCGCCGCGATCGCGCCCGAGGCGCCGAGGGTGGGGGCGGTGGAATTCGGATCGATGACGACCTGGAGGGCCAGCGCCGCGATCCCGCCCAGCAGGTAGAAGAAGACGTACTTGACCGGGCCCATCGCGTCCTCGACGTTGTTGCCGAAGATCCACAGGAACAGCATGTTGCCGGCGATGTGGAGGAACGAGGCATGCATGAACATCCCCGTGAAGATCGTCTCCCAGGTGGGGATCCCGCCGCTGTGAGCGCACACCAGCTGGTTGCCCACGATCACCTCGTGCTCGCTCAGGCAATGCGTGAGTGCGGTGGGGATCGCGCCGTACTTGACGACCTCCTGCGCGTCCGGGCCGCCGATCAGCGATCCGCCGTGACGGATCGCGAGCAGGTACACGACCACGTTGATCAGGATCAGCGTGACCGTGACGAACGGAAAGCGGTTGTTCGGGATGTTGTCCTTCAGCGGGATCATGCGCCGAGGAGGTTATTTATGCCCGTTGGCGGCGCCGCTACGCCTGCGGCAGGGCGGCGCCGGCACCGGCGCTGTCGCCCGCGGTGGCGCTCGCCATCAGCCAGGGTTGGCGCGTGTCACCGTCGAGCGCGAACGTCCACCGCTCGGTGAACGTCGTGGCGCGGGACTGGCTGCCGGCCAGGATCGCGGTGGTGTCGCGATCCTCGATGTAGCGCCGGCCGTGGAGCTCGACCTCGATCGTCATCGTCGGCGGCTGGGCGCCGGCGTCCAGGCCGGTGATCCGGATCCGGCGAACCTCGGGTCCGCGCACGACCAGCCGGGTCCGTTGGCTCGGGTCGCCCGGGTGGAGGAGGTCGCGCACCGCCTGGCCGTGGGCGATCGAGCGCAGGCGCGCGTCGTCGCCGTCCACCGCCTCGGCCCACGCGGTGGCGGCGCGCCGGGCGGTCACCTCGAGCACGTCGGGCGCGAAGCGGCCGTCGGCCAGGCTGAGGTCGAGCGCGGCGGCGCGGGCGTCGCCCTGGAAGTCGAGGTCGGCGACCTCGGCGATCTGCGTGCCCTGTGGGACCGCGTCCGCGGTGGCGCCCTCGATCAGCGCCTCGTCCCGCATGCCGGTCTCGTCCGACAGCGCGTCGGCGACGATCTGCTGGTCAAGCACGTGCGCGCCCTCGGCGCCCTGCTCGATGCTGGCCAGGATCCACCGGCCGTGGCCGTCTCGGCGCAGCGTCCAGAACTCCCGCAGGCGGACGGTCTCGCTGACGTGGCCGGCGCGCTTGACGTGGTTGCCCAGGCGGTCGGTCACGTAGTCGCGCAGCTTCGCCTCGATGCGGATGGTGACGCAGTCGCTCGCGTCGCCGCGGTGGGTGAGGCCCACGTACTCCACGCTCGGCTCACCGAGCACCTCGACGTGGTTGCGCCATCCCCGGTTGTCGAGGTCGGCGAGCCGACGGTCCCACTCGGCCAGCAGGTCGGGCGCCACCAGCCGGGCCAGCTTCGTGCGATCTGCGGCGCTCCACGCGCGCTGGATCTCCTTGAACAGCGCGGTGCCGTTGGCCTTCACGACGTCGGGCGCGAACGCCTCGTCTTCGTCGGAGGCCACCGCGGCGGCCGTCTCGACCCGGCGCTGGCGCTCGGCCACGCGCCGGCGCGCGCGCCGTCCGCTGCTGCCGCGCGCCGACCAGGCGCTGCGTGACTGGGGGGCCATCCGGGTGACCAGGAAGTAGACGATCGCGATTGCGATCAGGACCAGCGCGCCGAGCCCGTGGCCGAGCAGCGCGATCCGGAACAGGAGCTGGATCAGGATGTAGACGCCGACGCCGCGGCCACCGCCACCGCCACCGCCGCCACCGCCGCCGCCGCCGAAGCCGGCCGAGCCCCCGCCGGCCGAGGCCAGCGCCTCGGGCGCGAGCGCGAGCGCGGTGAACGCCACCGCCAGCGCCACCAGCAGCAGGATCCGCCGTCTCGGGGTCATCCCGCCACCTCCGCGGACGCCAGTCGCCGTCTCGGGGTCATCCCGCCACCTCCGCGGACGCCAGTCGCCGTCTCGGGGTCATCCCGCCACCTCCGCGAGCGGCCCGGCTCCCGGCTCCTCCTGCGGCACGTGCTGGTCGGCGTGGTAGCTGCTGCGCACCAGCGGGCCGGCGGCAACATGCTCGAACCCGAGCGCGTACGCGGCCTTCTCGAGCTCCTTGAACTCGTCGGGGTGCCAGTAGCGGACGATCGGCAGATGGTTTTCCGTGGGGCGGAGGTACTGGCCGACCGTGAGCACCTGGACGTGGTTCTCGCGCAGGGTGCCCATCGCCGCGACCATCTCCTCGAACGACTCTCCCAGCCCGACCATCAGCCCGGACTTCGTGACCACCTCGTCGCCACCGAGGTCCTTGGCGTTCTTCAGGACCCGGCACGAGCGCTCGAACTTCGATCCACGCCGCGCCACGCTGTACAGCCGCGGGACCACCTCGACGTTGTGGTTGAACACGTCGGGCCGTTCCGCGATCACCTTGGCCAGCGGCATCTCCTCGCCGCGGAAGTCGGGCGTCAGCACTTCAACCTTGCATCTCGGCGCTTGCCGTCTGATCTGCCGGATCACGCCGACGAAGGCGCCGGCGCCGTAGTCGGGCAGGTCGTCGCGGTCGACGCTGGTGATCACGGCGTGCCGGAGGCCCATCCTGGCCACCGACCGCGCCACCCGGGCCGGCTCGAGCGGGTCGTTCCACGTGGGCTTGCCGGTCTTGACGTTGCAGAAGCCGCATCTACGCGTGCAGGTGTCGCCCAGGATCATGAAGGTGGCCGTGCCGCGCGTCCAGCACTCCCCGATGTTGGGGCATGCGGCCTCCTGGCAGACGGTGTGCAGATTCTCCGCGGTGATGAGGCTGTGGAGCTGGCGGTACTTGGGCGCGCCCGGCGCCGGCACCTTGAACCACGGGGGCTTCCGTGACCGGAAGGGCTGCACGTCGGGCCCCAGGACGCTCAGGACGTTCGCGATGCCGCCCGGATTGGCCCTGGACCGCGTAACGTGCCGGCGTTCGTCCACGGTACTTAGGCTAGCGACACGAGCCGAATTGCAACACACCGTGACAGACACGTCACACGTTCTCGTGAACCCTTGCGTCCATGCCCAAGGCTGCACGAGAGAGTCGAAGATACGGCGACTTTCTCGAGCCGCCCTCGGTTGACCGGGCGTTGGCCGAGCTCGCGAGCGCGCAGCACGGGCCGTTTGGCCTGGACCAGTTGCGCGAGCTCGGGCTGACGAAGGGCGCCGTCAGCAAGCGCGTCGCCACCGGCCGCCTGCATCGCATCCACCAGACCGTCTACTCCCTGGTGCCCCGCGAGCTCCTCAAGCGCGAGGGGCTCTACACCGCCGCCGTCCTCGCCTGCGGCCCGGGCGCGGTCCTCTCCCACCGCTCCGCCGCCCGCCTGCACGAGCTCCGCTCCGACGGCTACTGGAAGATCGAGGTGACCGTGCCCCGCCGCTCCCGGCGCAGGCACGAGGGCGTCCTCGTCCATTGCTCCACCACGCTCACCGCCACGGACATCACCGTCGTCAACAACATCCCCGTGACCACCGTCGCCCGCACCCTCCTGGACCTCGGTGAACTGATCACCCCCCGCCAGCTGGAGCGCGCCTTCGACCAGGCCGACAGCCTGCAAGCACTCGACGGCCGCGCCCTCAACGACCAGCTCGCCCGCAACCCAACCCGCCCCGGCGCCAAGGCCATGCGCCACGTCCTCCAGACCCACTACATCGGAAGCACCCCCACCGACAACGAACTCGGCGAAGCTTTCCTCGCCCTCACCCGCAGCCTCGGACTCCCCGACCCCAGAGCCCAGTACTACATCGACCCGGGTGACGGCGACCCCCCGATCAGGGTCGACTTCGCCTGGCCCGACCGACGCATCGCCGTCGAGACCGACGGCCGCAAGACCCACGGCACGCGTCAAGCCTTCGAGACGGACCGCCGTCGCGACCAGCGCCTCACCGCCGCCGGCTGGACCGTCATACGCACCACCTGGCGCCAAATCCACCACAGGCCGCACGAACTGCGACCGATCCTCCTCAAGCTACTGGGACCCGCGTCTCCAGACGGTCGCGGGAAACAAGCCGCTGCCGGTGTCCGAGCGCCCGCGCCACCTGGTACGCCGCCCGCCGGCGGAAGCACCGCAGGCACCCCTCCGCACGGCCCGTCTCTCGCACCAGCGACGTCATCTGGACCCCGTCCAACCCACACGGCACGATCCACGAGAACGGCTGCAGGTCGTTCTCCACGTTGACGGCGAAGCCGTGGGTCGACACCCCGCGCGAGAGGTGCACCCCGATCGAGGCGATCTTGCGCTCCTCCACCCAGACGCCCGTGTAGCGGTGACCTTCCCGTGGCCGAGAGCGCGCCGTCACGCCCTCCTCGGCCAACGCCGCCACCAATCCGCGTTCCAGCGTCCGCACGTACGCCACCACATCGTCCACGCGGACAATCGGATAGCCGACGAGCTGACCAGGACCGTGATAGGTGACCAGGCCGCCGCGGTCGGTCTCGATGATCTCGATCCCCTGGGCCAGGTACCACTCCTCGTCCATCGGCAGCTCGCCGGGCCGGGATCGCCGCCCCCGCGTGTACACGGGCGGGTGCTCCAAAGTCAGCAGCACGTCCGGCAGCTCGTCCTGCTGGCGTGCCTCCCGAATCCGCTCCTGCATCAACACCGCCTCGCGGTAGTCGACCACTCCCAGGTGGCACACCCAGAGCTCGGACGAGCTCACGCCACGCTCTCCAAGAACCGCTTGACCGTGGCCAGGAACTGGGCCGACAACGCTCCGTCGAGCGCCCGGTGATCCCAGCTCAGCCCGAGGATCGTCATCGGCCGGATCGCGATCGAGTCGTTTCCGTCCGCGTCGGTGATCACGACCGGCCGCTTGATGACCGCCTCGAAGTCGAGGATCGCCACCTGCGGCTGGTTGATGATCGGGGTGGCCATGATCGACCCGTACTGCCCGGGGTTGGTGATCGTGAACGTCCCGCCCCGGACCTCGTCGGGCGTCAGCTGCCGCGCTCGCGCCCGCCGCGCCAGGTCCCTGACCCGAGCGGCCAGGCCCTCCACGGACAGCTCGTGGGCCCGCGCAACGACCGGGACAATCAATCCGTCCTCGCCCAGCGACACCGCGATGCCCAGATTCACGTCGTGGTGGCGCGTGTAGCGCTCGCCCTCGAGCCAGGCGTTCATCGCCGGGTGCTCGCGGATCGCATCGATCACCGCCCGCGCCACGAACGCCAGCGCCGTGACCCCCAGACGCGCGCGAGCGACCTCGACCCGGCTCATGTCGACCTCGATCCACGTCGTGCACGTGGCCGCCGTCTCGAGCGAGCGCTTCATGTGCTCGCCGATCTGCCGGCGCATGCGCGACAGCCCGCCGCCGTCGACGACCGGCGCCGTCGGGGCCGGCGCGACGGGCTCGGGCCGGTACGGGCTCTCGATGTGCAGCGGCGGCTCCTCGGCCGGCGCCGACTCGAGGAACGCCAGCACGTCCTGCTTTCGCACGCGCCCGCCTCGCCCGGTCCCCGAAACCTGCGCGAGATCGACCCCGTGCTCGGCGGCGATCCGCTGCACGACCGGCGAATAACGCCGGTGTCCGTTCCCGGACCGGGGGGTTCTGGGGGATGGGGTTTCAGTCCGCGCCTGGCCGGCCGGCTCGCCATCGAGCGACTGGGGGAGGGAAGCGGTTTCTGCGGTCGCGGGGCCAGCGGACTCGCCATCGAGCGACTGGGGCACGGAAGCGCCGGCCCCGGTGGCAATCCGCGCCAGCACGGTCCCGACGTCCACCGTCGATTCAACCGGCACCAGGATCTCGGCGACGATGCCCGTCGCCGGCGACGGCACCTCGGTGTCGATCTTGTCCGTCGAGATCTCGGCGATCGTGGCGTCGGCCTCGATCCGGTCCCCGATTTCTACGCGCCAGGCCACGATCGTGCCCTCGGCGACCGACACCCCCATCTGGGGCATCGTCACGTCCACGAGGGTCTGAGCGGGGGAGGAGCTAGTAGGCGAGGAGCTCACGGCACGCCTCCCTGACTCGATCGACGCCCGGCAACACGGCCGACTCCAGCGGTGGCGAGAACGGGATCGGAACGTCGGGCGTGGCCACCCGGACGACCGGGCCGTCCAGCGACTCGAACCCCTTCTCGGCGATCAGCGCCGCCACCTGCGCACCCGCCGCGCACGTCGCATTCGCCTCGTCGACGATCACGACCTTCGAACAGCGCTCGACCGAGTCGAGGATCGCCTCCTCATCCAGAGGCACGAGCGAGCGCAGATCGAGCACCTCGACCGACGCGCCATCGAGCCCATCCGCCACGGCCTCCAGCGCCACCGGGACCATCGCGCCGTAGGCGATCACCACGAGGTCGGAGCCCGGCTGCGCGACCCGCGCGGAAAACGGCGTCTCGAACACGCCCGACGGCACCTCCCCCTTAATCCTCCGATAGAGGTGCTTGTGCTCCATGAAGCAGACCGGGTTGGGGTCGTGGATGGCCGCGTGCAACAGCCCCTTCGCATCCTCCGCCGTCGACGGCGCCACCACCTTGATCCCCGGCGAGTGCATGAACCACGCCTCGGGGTTCTGGGAGTGGAAGGGGCCGCCGGAAAATCCCCCGCCCGAGGGCAGCCGGACGGTGATCGGGACGGCCAACCCCTGGCGGTAGTGCATCTTGCCGGCCACATTGACGAGCTGATCGAAGCCGCAAGAGATGAAGTCCGAGAACTGCATCTCGCAGACCGGCCGCATGCCCACCACGGCGGCGCCGATCGCGGTGCCGATGATCCCCGACTCGGCCAGCGGAGTGTCCATCACCCGGTCGGTGCCGAACTCGTCCACGAACCCGTCGGTGACCTTGAACGCGCCGCCGAACACGCCGATGTCCTCGCCCATCAGCAGGACCCGGTCGTCGGCGCGCAGCTCGTCGCGCAGCGCGGACGAGATCGCCTGGAGATAAGTCAGCGTCGGCATCAGGCCACCCCCTCAGCGGAGAAGCCGCTCCACGGCGCCTGGCCGTCCCCGAGCGGCTCGGCCTCGCCGTCGCAGAACACGCCGTCCGTGGCGGAAGCCGGATCGGGCATGGGCCCGGACAGCGCCTCCTCGGCGGCCGCATCGATCGAAGTCTTGATTTCGGAGCGGAGCGCGTCGATGTCCACGCCGGCCGAGCGCAACCGCGCCTCCTGGCGCTCGATCGGGTCACGTTTGCGCCACTCCTCGACCTGCTCCTTGGGCACGTACTTCATGTCGTCGTGCGCGGCGTGGCCGTGCATGCGCATGGTCACCGCCTCGATCAGCGTCGGACCCTCGCCGGCCAGCGCCCGCTCACGGGCGGCCCGGGTGGCCTCGAACATGGCCTCCACGTCGTTGCCGTCGACGGTCACCCCGACGAACCCGTAGGCCGCGGCCCGCTCGACCGGGTCCACGGCGAACTGCTTGTCCAGAGGGGTCGAGTACGCGTACTGGTTGTTCTCCAGCACGAAGACCACGGGGAGCTTCTGCACCCCGGCCCAGTTCATCGCCTCGTGGAAGTCCCCGCGTGAGGTGGACCCGTCCCCGAACCAGGTCAGCGCGCAGCGCCGTTCGGACCGCAGCTTGAACGCCATCGCCATCCCGGTGGCGACCAGCATCATGTCGGGCAGCATCGAGACCATCCCGACGCACCCGAGGTTGCGGTCGCCGAAGTGGACGTTGCCGTCGCGACCGCGGGTTATCCCGGCGGCGCGGCCCATGTACTGAGACAGGATCCGGGCCGGCGTGACGCCGCGGATCAGGTGGGCGGCCAGGTCGCGGTGCAGGATGCACAGCCGGTCCTGCGGCCCCATGGCGAACGCCGCGCCGGCCGACACCGCCTCCTGTCCGTAGCCGTCATAGAACGATCCAGGGACCTTCCCCTGGCGGTACAGGGTCATCGCGCGCTCTTCCAGGCCGCGCATGAGGAGCATCGCGCGCAGTAGCCAGATGCGGTCCTCCAGAGTCAGGTGCTCGACCGCCGCCGCCCCGCCGGCGGTCGGTTCAGCCGTATGAGTGGCCATCTATGTGAGTCTTCCCTTTCTCCGTGGGCCGGAACGGGATCTCCGCATCCGGAACCCGGTTCACCGAGCCCTCCGGGATCGCCGGGCCAGGCTCTGAATTTGGGGTGGTTCGAGTTTATTGGACGCCCACGGCGGAGGCCCCCGGCCGGCATTACCCTTGGACAGATGGACAGCGCCCGGCTGTCGGACACGCGCTCTCGCCTCGTGCGCCTGCGCTGGCGGCGTGCCGGCGCCTGGCTGTGGCCGTCGTTCATCGCCTTCACGATCGCCGACGCGGTGATCGGACACGATCTCCCGCCCGCCGGCTCGACCGAGTCCCTGTTCGCCGCGGCGCTGCTCGGGCTGGTCCTCAACCTGCTCGGGGTCCTGTTCCTGTCGCGGCCCCTCGGCTGGGGCCTGCGCCGCGTCCGGCGAGACCTGCCCGGGGTCGTCGCCCGCGACTACGGCGGGACGATCGTGGTACTCGCCCTCACCGCGACGCTCCTCTTCGTCGGTGTCATGCACCGGCCGGCGATCCAGGCCTCTCAGCGCGCCATGCGGGATGCGATCGCCCGTGCCCAGGCCTGGATCGGCGACCGCGCGCCCGACGAGTTTCGCCGCAACCTCCAGGTGGTCAGCCTGATCGCCATCCAGGCAGGCACGATCTACCGGGCATGCGTGCCCAACGTTCAGAACACGAAGAGCTACTGCGTGATCGTGGACCGGAGCAAGCCGCTCGATCGGAGCGTGAGGTTCTCGGGCTACGAGCCGAACGCGATGCTCGCCTCCGGGACCGATTGAGCCCGCTGCGCGACCAGGACGTCAAGCGCACCGTCCTGATCGCGAGCATCCTCGGCTCGGGCATCGTCTTTCTCGACCAGACGATCGTCAACGTGGCGCTCCCCGCCATCCGGTCGAACCTGCACGGTGGCCTGGCCGACCAGCAATGGGTGGTCGAGGCCTACCTCCTCACGTTGTCGGCGCTGCTCCTGCTCGGCGGCTCGCTCGGGGATGTGCTCGGCCGCCGGCGCGTGTTCATCGCCGGCCTGGTCGGCTTCGGTGCGTGTTCGGTCGCCTGCGCCCTGGCGCCCAGCGCCCCCGTGCTGATCGGCGCCCGCGCGCTGCAGGGCGTCGCCGGCGCCTTGCTCGTCCCGAGCGCGCTGGCCCTGATCGTCGACCACTTCGGTCCCGACGAGCGCGCGGCCGCGATCGGGACCTGGACGGCCTGGGCCGGCGTGTCCACGGTGATCGGTCCGCTCGGCGGGGGTGTGCTCGTCCAGGCGGCATCCTGGCGGTGGATCTTCGTGATCAACCTGATCCCGGTGGCCATCACGATCGCGCTCCTGACCCGTCTTCCGGCCGACGCGACGGTTCCCCGACGCGTCGACTGGGTCGGCGGCGTCCTGTGTGTGCTCGGGCTGGCCGGCCCCGTGTTCGGGCTGATCGAGCAGGCGCGCTACGGGTTCGCGGACCCTCGCGTGCTCGTGCCGATCGTGGCCGGCCTCGCGCTGCTCGTCGCGTTCGCCGTCTGGGAACGGCGGACCCGCGAGCCGATGATGCCCCTGCACCTGTTCACCGTGCGTAACTTCACGGTCGGCAACCTGACCACGCTGGGCGTCTACGGCGGCCTCGGCGTGGCCACGTTCTTCACCGTGGTGTTCGTCCAGCAGGTCGGCGGCTACACGCCGATCGCCGCCGGTCTCTCACTGCTGCCGATCACGCTGCTGATGTTCACGCTGTCGCGGCGGTTCGGCGCGCTGGCGGATCGGCTCGGCCCGCGCCCATTCATGTCCGCGGGGCCGATCACGGCCGCTGCCGGCCTGCTGCTGTTCACGCGCGCCGGCGCCCACCCGGATTACGCCACCGTGATCCTGCCCGCCGTGCTCGTGTTCGGCCTCGGCCTGGCCGCCACGGTCGCCCCGCTGACCGCCACCGTCCTCGGCTCCGTGCCCACCGGGCACTCCGGCCTGGCCAGCGGCACCAACAACGCGGTGGCCCGGATCGCCGGCCTGCTCGCGATCGCCGCCGTGGGGGCCGCGGTTTCGGCCGCGTTCGCTTCGCAGATCGCTCACGACCGGGTGCTCAGCCCTCAGATCCGGACCACCGTCAAGACGCGGCCACTGGTCACCACCGCGGCCGGCCTCCCACCCGGCGACCGCTTCCTGCTCGTCGACGCCTCGGTGCACGCCTTCCGCGTCGGGATGGAGATCGCCGCCGCGCTCGTCGCGCTCGGTGGCGTGATCGCGCTCGTCGGCATCGAGAAGCCGGCGCGCCCGCCTCGGTAGCCTTCCGGCCTCTTGGGAGTCCCAGCGCCATTCGTCGCGGTGATCACCGGCGCCTCGAGCGGCATCGGAGAGGTAACCGCGCGCCGCCTGTCGCGCGAGCCCGGCGCCCGCCTCGTGCTGGTCGCCCGCCGCCGGGACCGCCTCGAAAAGCTGGCGAGCGAGCTCGGCGGCGCCACCGTGGTGGCGGTCGACCTGACCGATCCCGCCGCCGCGGGGGAGGTGCGTGCGGCGATCGAAAACGAGCACGGCGGCGCCCTCCACCTGCTGGTCAACAACGCCGGCGCCCGCTGGGCCGGCGCGTTCGCCGACACCGGCTGGGAGAACGTCGAGCGGCACATGAAGATCAACTTCGAAGCCCCGCTCAGGCTGACCGAGGCGCTGCTGCCCCTGCTGCGCGCCACCGCGGCGAAGGGAAACCATCCGGTGGCGATCGTCAACGTCTCGAGCACCTCGGGCCGAGTCGCCCGGGCCAATGCCGGCGGCTATTCGGCCGCCAAGTTCGCGCTGGCCGGCTGGAGCGATTCGCTCGCCGCCGAGGAGCGTCCGCATGGGGTGCACGTCGGGCTGGTCCTGCCCGGATTCGTCTCGACGGAGGGCTTTCCCCAGGCCGAGCTCGTCGCCCATCCCGTGCTGCGCCGGATCGTGTCCGGGCCCGAAACGGTCGCCGAGGCGATCGTCGAGTGCGGCCTGCGCGGCAAGCCCGAGAGCTACGCCCCAAGCCCGTACTGGCTCGCCGCCGCCGCCCGGATCCTGGCCCCCGGGCTCGTCCGGCGCGCGATCTCGGGCGACACGCTGACCCCGGCAACCGGCTCGGATCAGCAAGACTGACACTAAGCTACACACGTGTAGCTATCGAAATCCAGGGGAGTAACCAGACATGAACTCAAGCGCCCGCCGGGTGGCCGTGCTCGGTGGCACCCGAATCCCGTTCGCCCGCCAGAACGGCCCGTACGCCCGGGCCTCGAACCAGGACATGCTGACCGCCACGCTCGAGGCCCTCATCTCCAAGTATTCGCTCGAGGGCGAGACGCTGGGCGAGGTGGCCGCCGGCGGCGTCCTCAAGCACAGCCGCGACTTCAACCTCACGCGCGAGTGCGTGCTGGGCACCCGCCTGAACCCCCACACGCCGGCCTATGACGTCCAGCAGGCCTGCGGCACGGGGTTGGAGGCCGCCATCCTGGTGGCCAACAAGATCGCCCTCGGGCAGATCGACTCGGGCATCGCCGGCGGCTTCGACACGACCTCGGACGCGCCGATCGCGGTCAACGAGGACCTCAGGCAGGTGCTGCTCGAGATCAACCGCTCGAAGAGCCACGCCGCCCGGGTGAAGGCGCTGACCAAGCTCCGCCCCCAGCAGATCGTTCCTCTCCTCCCGCGCAACGCCGAGCCGCGCACCGGCCTCTCGATGGGCGAGCACGCCGCGCTGATGGCCCAGGAGTGGGGCGTCACCCGCGAGGAGCAGGACGAGCTGACGGTGGCCAGCCACCGCAACCTCGCCGCTGCCTACGACACGGGCTTCCTCGACGATCTGGTTACGCCGTTCCTCGGCCTCGAGCGCGACCAGAACCTGCGCCCCGACACGAGCGTCGAGAAGCTGGCCAAGCTGAGGCCGGTGTTCGGCGGCGAGAACGGCACGATGACCGCCGGCAACTCGACCCCGCTGTCCGACGGGGCCTCGGCCGTCCTGCTGGCCAGCGAGGAGTGGGCGGCGGCGCACAACCTCCCGGTCCAGGCGTACATCGTCGATGCCCAGACCGCGGCCGTCGATCACGTTCACGCGCGCGAGGGCCTGCTGATGGCGCCCACGTATGCCGTGCCGAAGCTACTCGAGCGGAGTGGCCTCGCACTGAGCGACTTCGACTTCTACGAGATCCACGAGGCGTTCGCCTCACAGGTGCTGTGCACGCTGAAGGCCTGGGAGGACCCCGTCTACTGCAAGGAGAAGCTCGGGCTCGACGCGCCGCTCGGGAGCATCGACCGCGAGAAGCTGAATGCACATGGCGGCTCACTGGCCGCCGGACACCCGTTTGGCGCCACGGGTGGTCGGATAGTGGCCGGGCTGGCCAAGGCACTGTCATCGGATCCCACCGCCCACCCCCACCGCTCAGGCCGAGGACTCATCTCGATCTGCGCGGCGGGCGGCCTCGGCGTCACCGCGATCATGGAGGCAGCATGAGCGACCGCTACCAGCAACTGGTGAACACCCCGATCGGCAAGATCGTCTCCAAGCAGATCGGCTTGCCCTCGCCGATCAAGCTCGAGCGCTACGAGCGCGGGCAGCCGGTCGTCACCGGCCCCGTGCTGTTCGGTGCGGCGCCCGGTGCAAGGCTGGCCGGCGCCGTCGCGCGCGTGCTCGAGGCCATCGACGCCGAGGTGCACACGCGCCTCGACGACGAGGTCCGCACGGCGGCGGCCGACGCAGGGCTCGAGGCGAGGGTGTTCAACCCCGAGACCGCGGACGACGACCAGCGGTTCAAGGCACTGGTGTTCGACGCGAGCGGGATCGCCGACTCGACCCAGCTGCGCGAGGCGTACGCGTTCTTCCACTCGACGATCCGCCGCGTGCAGAGCTCGGGACGGGTGATCGTGCTGGGCACGCCGCCCGACGATGCGGCGGGGCCGCGCCAGGCCACCGCCCAGCGCGCGCTCGAGGGGTTCGTGCGCTCGATGGGCAAGGAGGTCCGCCAGGGCGCCACCGCCCAGCTGGTCTATGTCGGGCAGAAGGCCGAGGACCAGCTCGAGTCGACGCTGCGCTTCTACCTCTCGCCGAAGTCCGCCTACGTCTCCGGTCAGGTGGTCCGCATCGGCGCGAGCGCGCTCAGCGCCGACGGCATCGACTGGGAGCACCCGCAGGCGGGCCGGTTCGCGCTGGTCACCGGCGCCTCGCGCGGGATCGGCCGCGCGATCGCCCAGGTGCTCGCGCGCGACGGCGCCCATGTGATCGGGCTCGACGTCCCTGCGCTCGAGCGCGAGCTCGAGGAGACGATCGGCGAGCTCGGCGGCTCGACGCTCGTGCTCGACATCACCGATGACGACGCCCCGCGCCAGATCGCCGACCACGTCGTGGAGAACCACGGCGGAGTCGACGTGATCGTCCACAACGCCGGGGTCACCCGGGACAAGACGCTCGGTCGGATGAGCGAGGAGCAATGGGACATGGTCATTTCGATCAACCTGTCGGCGCAGGAGCGGATCAACGAAGAGTTGCTCGCGCGCGACGCGATCCGCGAGAATGGCCGCATCGTTTGCGTGTCCTCGATGAGCGGCATCGCCGGCAACGCGGGCCAGACCAACTACGCTGCGTCGAAGGCCGGCGTGATCGGAATGGTCGACGCGATGGCGCCCGAAGTGGGCGCCAAGCGGGTGACGATCAACGCGGTGGCGCCCGGGTTCATCGAGACCCAGATGACCGCCGCGATGCCGATCGCCACCCGCGAGGCAGGGCGGCGGATGAACAGCCTCGCCCAGGGCGGACTCCCCGTTGACGTGGCCGAGACCATCGCGTGGTACGCGAGCCCGGCGTCGGGCGGTCTCAACGGGACCGTGGTGCGGGTGTGCGGCCAGAGCCTGGTCGGGGCGTGATGAGCGGCTTCGCACACCGCACTCGCTCCGGGAGACTCTGATGACGACCCGCGACCTGAGCAGCTCCCCGTCGATGCTGCCGATGTTCGCCCGCGCCGGCGTGGCGATGATCCCGGGAGCCTCGCGCCTCCCGTTCGTGGCCGCCGGCGGCCGGGACGTCCCCGACCTGACGCTACGGCTGAGCGACGTCGCGGTCGATCCCGACCGGCTCAGCGCATACAACCGAGTGTGCGGATTCGACCTGCGCGACGCGGTCCCGGTCACCTACCCGCACATCCTCGCCTTCCCGCTCCAGCTCTCGCTGATGACCGACCCGAGCTTCCCGTTCCCGGCCATCGGCCTCGTGCACATCGCCAACCGGATCATTCAGCACCGTCCGATCCGCATCAGCGAGAGGCTTCAGGTCACGGTGGGGGCGACGCCGCTCGAGGACCACCCCCGCGGCAAGCAGTTCTCGCTGCTCTCGGAGGTGCGGGTGGGCGACGAGCTGGTCTGGGAGGAGGTCTCGACCAACCTGAGGCGCGGAAGCGGGTCCGAAGGCGCCGCGGCCAAGGCACCCGGCGCGGAGCTCCCACGGGCCGAGGACCTGCCGGCCACGGCGACCTGGTCCTTGGCCGGCGACCTGGGCCGCCGCTACGCCTCGGTGTCCGGCGACCGGAACCCGATCCACATGCACCCGCTCACCGCCCGCCTGTTCGGCTTCAAGTCGGCCATCGCCCACGGCATGTGGACCAAGGCACGCTGCCTGGGCGCGCTCCAGGCCAGCCTGCCCGACGCGTTCACGGTCGAGGTCGCGTTCAAGAAGCCGATCTTCCTGCCCGGCAAGGTCGAGTTCTGCGAGGCGGTGCAGGAGGGTGCGGCGTTCACCGTGCGGTTCGGGGTGCGCGACACCGGCCAGGGCCGCTCGCACCTGGACGGCCTCGCCTTCTCGGGGGCCGACGCCTGACCAGCCCGGACGGCCTCGCCTTCTCGGGGGCGGACGCCTAACAAACCCCAGCCCCCGGTCGATAACCGGGGGCAATGGCGATCACGGCGCCCGAGCGGGCGATCTCACATCAGAACGTACGCCTGGGCCCGGGCCGCCATCCCCGCCCTGGGAATGTGGTGTGCGTCATGGAGCTGGCCTCGATGCTGGCCGACGAGCGCTTCGGCGACCGGCCCGTGTCGGTGTGCCCGGTGATCGGCGCGATCCTGCGCGCTTACAACGACAACGTCGACGACCGGCGCCGCCAGGACCTCTACCGCTTCGCCGCCGATGCCGTCGACACCCGCCGCGACTACCGCGTGCAACGCCGCCGCGCCGACGCCGCGCTCGACTGGGCGGTCGCGCGGTACGGGCAACGTGGCGGCACGCTCCTGGCGCCTCCGGATCCGGAAGGCCCCCGCGACGAGATCGGCTACTACGTGGTCGGCGGCCTCGGCCGCCGGCGTGACTGGTCGGATGACGAGCACCGCGCGGTGATCGCCCTGCTCGATCAGCTGATCGAGATCGACCGCAAGATCGACCGCGAGCCCGAGCCCGAGCCCGAGCTAGGCGCCTCGCTCGTCGGCGATCTCCTCGAACAGATCACGCAGACCGTCGAGCACCGCAGCGGTCACCATGAGTTCGTCCTCGCTGAAGCGCTCCAGGGCGGCGCGGAAGCGCGGCTCGAAGCGAGCGCGCCGCTCCTCGACCAGGGCGAGCCCACCGTCGGTGAGCGAGGTGAACACGACCCGCCGGTCCCGGTCGGAGCGCTGGCGGTCGACCAGCCCGGCCGTGGCGAGGCCCTCGAGCATCTCGGTGACGCTGGCCGGACTGAGGTCGGCGGCCTCGGCGAGGTCGCGCACGGACATCTGATTGCGGTCGCGGAGGCAGAAGAGCAGGCCGTACTGCGCGTCGGTGAGCCCGCCCGGGTGGCGCGTCTCACGCCCGCGCAGCCGACGCACCGCCGCCATCGCGCGCTTGAACGATCGAGCCACGTGATCGGCGGCGTCGCCCTCCTGGCGCTCACCTACCACCTCGCCAGGCGCCGGTAGGCGCTTCGCGGCCTCGGCACTCACGCCGCCATCGCCTCCGCCAGCGCCTCGGGCGCGGCCTCTGACGGAGCGCGCTGTGCCGCCCGCGCCACCCGCTCGGCGCGCATCAGGACCGCGGCCGGGACGATGGCCAGCGCGGCCAGGATGGCCGAGGCCCAGAAGGCGGTGCCGTAGGCGCTGGCCGCCCCGCTCACCCCGTGCACGCCGACCAGCGCGCGCTGGAGGACCACGGCGAGCACGGCGGTACCGATCGACCCGCCGACCCGCTGCAGGACGTTCAGCTGGGGTGTGGCGCTGGCCAGCTCGGAGCGGTCGAGCGAGGCGAACGCAGCGGCCATCGTCGGCATGAAACCAAACCCGATGCCGACGCCGCGAACGAACATCGCCACCGACAGCCACACGATCGAGGTGTGGGCACCGATCAGACCGAACGGGATCGTGGCCACCGCGCACAGCGTGACACCGAACAGGGCGAGCGGACCACCGCCCATGCGGTCGGTCAACTTGCCCGCGATCGGCATGGCCATCGCCGCGCCGAGACCCTGAGGCGCGGTCAAGAGCCCGGTGACAATGACGCTCTCGCCCCTGACCTCCTGCCAGTACAGCGGCAGCAGGATCATCCCGCCGAACAGCGCCGCTCCCAGACAGAACATGGCGAACGAGGCCGAGGAGAAGGTCGGGCGGCGGTACAGCCGCAGGTCGAGCAGCGGCTTGGGAACCCGGAGCGCGTGCACGGCGAACCCGGCGACCAACGCGAGGCCGGTCACGATTGGCACGACTACCTTGGGCGAGCTGAAGCTGCCGGTGATCCCGATCTCGGCCATGCCGTAGGTGACGAGCGGCAGGCCGGTAGCCATCAGCAGCAGGCCGCGGACGTCGAGCTTGTCGGCCTGGCCCGGTTCGACCCGGGGCAGGGTGCGCAGGGCGGCGATGACCGCGATGGCGCCGATCGGGACGTTGACATAGAAGATCCAGCGCCAGCTCATGTTCTGCACGATCAGCCCGCCAAGGGTGGGGCCGAGGATCGGCGCCAACATGGCCGGCACGGCGACGATGCTCATCACGCGCCCCATCCGCTTCGGACCCGCCGCCTCGGCCATCATCAGCTGGCCGACCGGCAGGATCATGCCGCCGCCCACGCCCTGCAGGACGCGGAAGAAGATCAGCTCGCTCGTCGAGGTGGCCAGGCCGCACAGCGCGGAGCCCGCGGTGAACAGGACGAGCGAGACCAGGTACACCTGCTTGGGACCGAACCGGCGCGCCGCCCACCCGGATATCGGGATCACGGCGGCGAGCGACAGCATGTAGCCGGTCACCACCCACTGGATCTCCGAGATCGTGGCGTGCAGCTCGTGCGACATCGTGGCGAGCGCGACGTTGACGATCGTGGTGTCGAGGATCGACATGATCGATCCGATCACCACGACCGCGCTCACCCGCCAGACGTGCGCGGGGATCTTGTCGAGCTGTCCGGTCATTCAGGGTTCCTTTCCGCGGGTCAATCTCTGTATCGGACAACCCGTTCGGTTCCTAAAGATTAGGTTCCGAACTATTCTCAGTCAAGGGTCTCCACCGGCGCCGCCGCAGCAGCCGTAGAGCGCCAATTCCCCCGTGCCAACTATCTTCAAGAGAAATGACCACTTTCTCCGATCTGGGGCTCGATCCCGACATCCTCGAGGCACTGCACGACGTCGGGTACGAGTCGCCCACGCCGATCCAGGAGCAGGCGATCCCGCCGCTGCTCCAAGGGCACGACGTGATCGGCCAGGCCCAGACCGGCTCGGGCAAGACGGCGGCCTTCGGGCTCCCGATGCTCCAGTACGTCAGCCCGGGCGAGCACGAGGTGCAGGGGCTGGTCCTGACCCCGACGCGAGAGCTGTGCATCCAGGTGACCCAGGCGCTCCGGGCGTACGGCCGGCGCAAGGGCGTCGACGTGGTGGCCGTGTTCGGCGGCGCCCCGATCCGCTCCCAGTCCGCTCAGTTGCGCGCCGGCGGCCACGTCGTGGTGGGGACGGTCGGACGGGTCAAGGACCTGATCTCGCGGCACATGCTGATGCTGCACGGGACACGGTTCGTGGTCCTCGACGAGGCCGACGAGATGCTCGACCTCGGCTTCCTGGAGGACGTCGAGCGGATCCTGGCGCTGACTCCCTCGAGCCGGCAGACGGCGCTGTTCTCGGCCACGATGCCGCCCGAGATCCGGCGCCTGGCCGATCAGTACCTGTACGACCCGGTGACCGTGAAGGTGCAGGCGGCCACGCTGACCGTCGAGACCGTCGAGCAGTTCTACCTCGAGGTGCGCACCCGCGAGAAGCCCGACCGGCTGGTCGAAGTCCTGCGGGCCGAGCGCCCGGATCAGGCGCTCGTGTTCGTGCGGACCAAGATCCGCTGCGAGCAGCTGTACCGCACGCTCCGGGACCGGGGCATGAACGTCAAGGCGATCCACGGCGACATGAGCCAGGGCGCCCGCGACGGGGTGATGATCTCGTTCAAGGACGGGCGGCTGCCGCTGATGGTGGCCACCGACGTGGCCGCGCGCGGCCTCGACATCTCGGGCGTCTCGCACGTGATCAACTACGACGTCCCGACCTCCCCGGACGTCTACGTGCACCGGATCGGGCGCACCGGCCGGGTCGGGCGCAGCGGCCGGGCGATCACCTTCGTCGAGCCCCAGCAGCGCCGCGAGCTGCGCGCGATCGAGAACAACGCCGGCGTCACCCTGGCCCCGTGGGTCGAGCACGCCCATGTGGCCCCTACCGCGGTCAAGGCCAAGCCGCGCCGGCACTCCAAGCCGCATGTCACGGGTGACGGAGACGGCCCGGCCCGCAAGCTGATCGTGTCGCTGGGACGCTCGGCCGGCCTCGAGCCCTCGGACATCATCCACGCGATCACCGCCGCCACCGGGCTCGACGGCGAGTCCGTGCGCAACGTGCGCGTGCTCGAGCGGTTCACCCTGCTCGAGGTGCCCGAGAAGGAAGCCGACCGGGTGGTCGACCGGGTCAGCGGCACCGAGGTGTGCGGCCAGCCGGTCCGGCTGGAGCGCGCCGCCACCTGACGTTTGCGGCTGGGACGCGGCGCCACCCACCTCCGTCAAGTCCCTGTCAGCTCCGCCGCCGGCCGCCGCGACTCGCGCCGGTCCGATGTGTTGCCATCGGAGAGACGTCAGCCGGTTGTTAGGCCGGTAACCAAACAACCCGGGAGGTACGGATTTTGCGGTTCTCATCCCTCGCCCGCCGGCGACCCTCGGCGTCGCTGGTGGTCTCGTTCGTGGCCCTGTTCGTCGCCCTCGGCGGCGCCGGCTACGCGGCCACCCAGCTCCCACCGAACAGCGTCGGCAATGCGCAGCTCCAGAACGGCAGCGTCGGCAACTGGAAGCTCAAGTCCAACGCGGTCGGCGCGCGCAAGATCATCAACGGCTCGGTCGGGGCCAAGCAGGTCAACTCATCCCAGGTGCAGCTGCGGGTGGCATCGGCCTGCTCGAGCCGGCGCGGTCAGCGCGATCAGCCTGTCCGGGACGGTCACCTGCGCGCCGAGGCTGCCCGAACGAGGTCGGGAAGACGGCGGCCGCGGTGACCCTCGGGACGGGCTCCACCTCGGTGGCGACGGCGTCGCTGCCGGCGGGCTCGTCGTATCTGGTGCTCGCCTATCCGCACGCGGTGATCACCGGCGCGACCGGGCAGCACGTGCAGGTCGACTGCACGCTGTCGGTGCCGGGCGGCGCCGCCTCGGACTCGATCGCCAAGAGCCTCGCGGTTGACGTGGCGTCGAGCGCGCAGTCGCCCGCAGGGTCGATCCCGCTTGCCCTGCCGGTGGCGTCGGCCACCAGCGCGCAGACGGCCACGGTCAGCTGCACCGAGACGGCGGCCAACCCGACCACGCCGGCGCCCACGGTGGCGGTCGACACGACGATCAACGCGATCCAGACCGCGGCGAACGGCTGATCTGAAGGGAAAGGCCGGCCTCGCGAGGGGGCGCGCGGGGCCGGCCGGGGGCGCACCCCGTCTGTCATCTCTTCCCCGGCGCTCCGCACGCGGATAGCGTTCCCTCGGGACCGTCCGATACACGGAGGTGGCTCAATGAGTCTGCGCTCACTGGTTCGCCGGCGCCCGTCCGCCGCGCTGGTCGTTTCCTTCCTGGCCCTGTTCGTGGCGCTCGGGGGCGCCGGCTACGCGGCGCTGCGGATTCCGGCGCACAGTGTGGGCAACGTCCAGCTGCAGAACTTCTCGGTCGGCAACGCCAAGCTTCGGCCGAACGCGGTCAGCGCCGGCAAGATCATCCCCGGCGCGGTCGGCGCGCGGCAGGTCGATTCGACTCAGGTGCAGCTGCGCGTCCTCGGCCCGTGCAGCCCCATCACCGCGATCCAGTCGATCGGCCAGTCCGGCAGCGCGACGTGCACCCCGGTCCTGCCCAACGAGTATGGGGTGAGCGGTAACGCCCTCACGCTCGGCTCGAGCTCGGCCAACCCCACTCAGGTCGCGAGCGAGACCCTGACCGGGGGTCCGGCCGGCACCTCATACCTGGTGATCGGCAACGTCCACGTGACCGCGGTCGACAACGCGATGGGGGCCCAGACCGCCTTCGTCGCCTGCTCGCTGCACACCCCCGGCTTCCTGCCCAGCACGGGCGACGTGACGATTCCGCTCGGCGGTTCGTACACGAGTACCGGCTCGGCCATGATCCCGCTGGTCCTGGCCGAGGGCGTGGCGTCACCGCCGTCGCCTTCGGAGCCGTTCACCGTCTTCTGTTATGAGACCCCGACGCCGGCCAGCCCGGCGCCGACCGTCACGGCCACCGCGACGATCAACGCGATCCAGACCGCGTCGGACAACTGACCCCGAGTACGCTGGCGTCATGTCAACCGCGAAAATGAACACCAGCCTGGGCGCGATCGAGCTCGAGTTCTTCGACGACGACGCCCCCGAGACCGTGGCCAACTTCCGCAAGCTGGCCGGCGATCACTTCTATGACGGGATCATCTTCCACCGGGTGATCCCCGACTTCATGATCCAGGGCGGCTGCCCCCAGGGCACCGGAACGGGCGGCCCCGGCTACACGTTCGGCGACGAGTTCAACCAGCACAAGGTGGTCCGCGGCGCGCTGGCCATGGCCAACGCGGGCCCGAACACCAACGGCTCGCAGTTCTTCATCGTGACCATCCAGGCCGCGCCCTGGCTCGACGGCAAGCACACCGTGTTCGGCCGGGTGAGCGACGGGATGGACACGGTCGACAAGATCGAGGGCACCCCGACCGGCGCCGGCGACCGCCCGGTCGATCCCCCGGTGATCGAGTCGATCGAGCTGGGGGACTAGCGTCCATCGGCCCTCCCGCACGGGCCCACACCGCGACGATCGTGAACGCCCGCAGGGGGCGGGCCTACCCGGCCCGTAGTTGTCGTAGACGCTGCCCCGAACACGGGAAGCTGTTTGTCGTCGGCGTACCCCAGCCGCTTGAGCCCGAAGAGGTCCTCGATGCTGCCAAGCAGCGAGAAGTGGTTGAAGTAATCGTCGCGTCGGGGAAACCCGGTTTGACGTACCGGGAGAGGATGAGCAGGCCAACCTGCCCGCCGCCTCCAGTCGGACTGGTCGCGCCGCCCCCGACCAAGGTGCTGGGGCCGGTCGTTCCGGTGGGGGTTGTCGTCGTTGCGGTCGGGGTTGTCGTCGTGCCAGTGGTCCCGGTGGTGTCGGTGGGGGTTGTCGTCGTGCCAGTGGTCCCGGTGGTGTCGGTGGGGGTTGTCGTCGTGCCAGTGGTTCCGGTGGTGTCAGTGGGGGTCGTCGTCGTTACGGTCGTTCCGGTTGCGCCCGTGGTGTCTGCGGGGGCCGTGGTGGTGCCGGCCGAGCTCGACAGGTTTGGATACGTCGGGTCGTTGCAGCAACTGCTCGGGTCGGCGTATTGACCGGATTGGGGCGCCCCATCAAAGGTGATCACGATCATCCCGCCGGCCTTGTACGCGGGCGAATGTTTGATCTTCGGCACGACGGACTTCAGGAACGTCTCGGCTGGTCCCATCCCCGGCTGGGCTCCCGGGCAGGGCTCATCGCTGCCGTCATGACAGACGTCGGGGATGATGTAGGAAAACGAGGGCGTCGTGCTGGCGCTCTTGAGATCGCGTCCAAGCTGTCCAAGCAGAACGTTGTTCTTTGGGCAGGCGCGCTTGCCGCTCAACGAGCGGAAATATAGGAACGGGTTGCGCCAGGCTGCGTACGGGTGCGTCACGGTTGGCTGGGCGGCGGCGCTGCCCAACGTTGGCCGGCACAGCTCCGCTCTGGCTCGCTTTTTCGAGCCGACGGTCTGGACGTACGCCTTCCACGTCAGGTGGGCCGCGGTGAGCTGGTCGGCGAGCGTCTGGGTGGTCTTCGGGTAGACGCATCCGTTGCCGAGCACCTCACCATTGGTCAGATCCGCGGTCCCCGGGACGATCTTCTTGGGCGTGGGGCAATTGTCGACGGTCTGCGGCGTCGGTCCCTGACCACTGATCAGGGCGATCTCGTTCGCCAGCGGCCCTCCCGCGACGGCGTATTGGTAGTCGATCAGTTCGCCCTGCTTGACCAGCGTCTTGGCAAGGTATGGATCGGACGCTGGGTGGCCGAACGTTTGGCTGAAGCCCGCGCCCGACAGCACGATCATGAACACGTGCTTGATCGGCGGGAGGCCATTGGACGGCGGGGTGCTGTTTGTGGTGGTGCTCGACGTCGACGTTGGACTGGTGGCGCCGACGCCGGTATCCGTGCCGGCTGGAGGGGATGGGGTGGTCGTGGTGATCGTGATCGTGCCACCCGAGCCACCCGAGCCACCCGAGACCGAGCCCCCGCCACCGCCGAAACCTCCGCTCACCGGAGTCGAGATCGAGTGGCTCCCCGAGGGGGAGCGCGCGACGATGATCGGTGCAAACGAGCTGGCGTAGCTTCCGCCCACCAGTGAGCCGACCACGACGCCGAACGCCAGCATCCCCATCACGGCCACCGCGGCTGCGCGGGGCGCGGCCAGCCACGCGTCGAACGATCCGCGCTCGCGGTCCGGCGGCCCGGACTCGAGAGCGCCCGGGACGGCAGCGCGTTGTCCTCGCTCGAAGATCCCGCCGATCAGCTGCGAGATGCGTTGGGGCAATGGACCTCGACGAGCGCCGCACTCGACGCAGTAGCGCTGGTCGTGTGCGAGCGTCGCGCCGCACTCGGTGCAGTGGTGAATGCGGGTCTTATCGCCCGGCACGGGTTCCATGACCGCCCGTTAGTCTCGCGTCCCTCGCCCCAGAGAATGTGAACCCCGTGTGACCGGACCTGACGGCCCGGAGCCGCGAAAACGCGAATGGAAACCTGGGGAACGCGTATCCAAGCTCGGTAACAGCTTGGTCACAACTCTCCCCTCCGCGAACACGATACTGGCGGCGTGTCCACGGATGCGATTGGGGCCACTGACGAGGACGCCCCGACGACAGAGCTCACCAGCGGTGTCGTCGGCGATCGGTGCACGAGCTGCCAGACACCCCTGGCAACTGACCAGCGCTACTGCGTCAACTGCGGGGAGCGCCGCGGCAGACCCCGGTTCTCGTTCGCCGCCATGGCACCCCAGCCGACTCCCGTGCCGGCGCAGGCCTCGCGGCGAACCCCACCGCCTCGTCCCCGCCTGCCCTCGGGCGTCAGCCTGATCGCCGGCGTGGCGACGTTGCTGATCGCGATCGGCGTGGGTGTCCTGATCGGCCATGACAGCAACAGCGTTCCGGTGCGTGCGGCGGCACCGGAGGTGATCACCGTCGGTGGCGGCGGCGCGGCCACCACGGCCGGGACAGGTGCCTCCACCTCCGGGACAGGTTCCGCTCCGGTCAAGCGCGCCGGCGCCAAGACGAAGGCTACGTCGCCGACCGTCGTGCATGTCACGGCGAGGCAGAACAAGGCGGCCGCCGCGGCGGTGGGCAAGGTGCTCGGGTCGGGCGGCAACCTCTCCTCGAACGCCACCGTGCAGCAGGGTCAGACGTGCAGCGGCGGCGGCGGCTGCCAGGCCCACAAGTTCACTGGCAACTTCTTCGGGCAATGAGGGCGCCTTCGTTCGCGCGCCGAGCGGGAGACGCCACCCGCGGCGTAATCAAGAGGCCGCTGGGCCGAGGGGCTGGCGGGTCCCCTGCTCCATCCTCCCGAGGGTCGTTCCCCTCGCCGTCGGAAGACGCAGCCACGGTCGACCTCAAGCGCCGCCGGGAGCAGCTCCACGCTCGCGTCGCCGAGCTGCAGTGGGACCTCGGCGGGCTCGTGTACGAGATGGCGATTCGCGACCGGATCCGTATCGATGTACTGGTCAGACGGGCTGCCGAGCTCCAGAACGCCGATGCCGAGCTGAGCGAGGTAGAGAGGATTCTGCGCCTCGAGCAGAGCTCGACGGCCGGGGAATGTGGATCTTGTGGAGCCCCGCACTCGACGGGCGCCGCTTATTGTTGGCAGTGCGGTCAGCCGCTGCTGCGAGAGGTCCACAGCGACATCATCGCCGCACCGTCCGCCTAGGCGCGGGCGTTCGGGGAGCCGGGCATCGATCGGAACTTGGATCAGCCGAACTGCCCGGTGACATAGTCGCGCGTACGCGTGTCCTTCGGATGGTTGAAGATTGTCTGGGTATCGGCGTATTCGACCAGCGTTCCGACCCGCTCGGGAAGGTCGAGACTGAAGAACGCTGCGCGATCGGCGACACGAGCGGCCTGCTGCATGTTGTGCGTGACGATCACGATCGTGTACCGATTCTTGAGCGTGCGCATCAGATCCTCGATCGCTGCGGTGGAGACCGGATCCAGGGCCGATGCCGGCTCGTCGAGGAGCAGCACGTCGGGTTCGATCGCGATCGCTCGGGCGATGCAGAGCCTCTGCTGCTGGCCGCCCGAGAGGCTGAGCGCGCTGTCTCGCAGCCGGTCCTTGACCTCGTCCCACAGCGCGGCGTGCGTCAATGCTCGTTCGACCCGAGCTTCGAGATCGGAGCGCAGCCCAAGGTTGCGCGGCGCCCATGCGACGTTGTCGTAGATCGATTTGGGGAACGGGTTGGGTTTCTGGAAGACCATCCCGATCCGCCGCCGGACCTCGATTCGGTTCACTCCCGCGCCGTACACATCGTGACCGTGATAGCGCACCTGCCCTGACAGCCTGAACCCAGGGATCGCATCGTTCATCCGGTTGAGGCTGCGGATGAAGGTCGACTTTCCGCATCCGGACGGCCCGATCACCGCCGTCACCAGGTTCCGGTAGATCTTCATGTTCGTGCGCGTGAGCGCGACATTGTCTCCGTACACGACGGACATGTCGCGGATGTCGAACACCGCCTCGCGGACCTCCCCGGGCCCGGCGCCGTTGCTGCTCTCGCGGGCATGAGCCGGGGCTACTGGATCGGTCCTGATCCTGACCCGAGCGGGGACCGCCGGCTCGTCGCCCCCGTTGCTTTCGGTCGGATCCCCAACGCTCATTGGCCCATCTTCGCACGGCTGCGCGCGACCAGCAGGCGAGCGCCTACGTTCGCCATCAGGATCGCTCCCAGGAGTACGATCGCGGCTCCCCAGGCGCGGGTGAAGCCCCCTGACAAGGATGTCTCGGAGCTTGTGAAGATGAGCAGCGGTATGTTCGGGACTCCATGCCCGAAGATGTTCAGCTGGGTTGTGTTGGGGTTGAACAGCCCGTCGCAGATCAAGAGCGGCGCTGTCTCGCCCGCCGCCCGGGCGGTGGCGAGGATCGCTCCGGTTACGATGCCGCCGATCGCCACGGGCAGGATCACGGTCAGGACGGTGCGCCAGCGGCTGACTCCGAGGGCATCCGCCGCCTCCCGCAGGCTGCCGGGCACGAGCAGCAGCACCTCCTGACTCGCGCGCGCCACCAGCGGCAGCATGATGATCGCCAGGGCGATCGCACCCGCTAAGCCTGACTCCGTGTGCTGTGGGATCACGAGCAGGCCGAAGACAAACAGGCCGACGACGACCGTCGGAAGTCCCTGCATCAGGTCGAGGGCGAGTTTGAGCACCTGTCCGCTACGCGACCGGGCGCCCGCGAACTCGGTCAAATAGAGGCCGGTGAGGACCCCGATTGGCACCGCGATCAGCGCCGCTGCGGCGACGAGTACGAACGTCCCGAGCAGCGCATTGGCGATCCCGCCGCTGGACAGCCCGACCGGATTGGTGGTGATGAAGCCAAAGGTGACCGCGGACGCGCCGCGCCGCACGACGCCGTAGAGGACGATCCCCAGCATCCCGACCGCCGCCAGCGCGGCCAGTCGTGTGCCGGCGCTGATCAGATTGCTCAGCGCAGCCCGGCGGCGGAGATTGCCCGACCCGGTGAGCGGGGCCGTCGGATCGAACAGGGGGACGTCGTCGAACGGCGTGTCGGACAGCGCGCTCATAGTCCCACCGCTCGAGCGTAGGCGCGCTCGACGTCGAACTTTCCGGCGATCGCCCGGGCGACGAGGGTGGTCAGCAGACTGATCGCGATCAGGACGACGGCGAGGTAGAACAACGCGGACGTGAGCTCGCCGGTCGCCTGCTGGAAATCCAGCGCTACTCGGCTGGCGAGCGTCGCACCAAGCGAGAACAGCGACGTGTGGATGCCGTTGCCATCGCCGATCACCTGGGCGACCGCGATCGCCTCGCCCAGGGCGCGTCCGAGCGCGAGCACCGTGGCCGCGGCGACTCCGGACGAGGTCGTGGGCAGGACGACTCCGCGGATGATCTCCCAACGCGTCGAGCCCAGCGCCGCGGCCCCGTCCTTCAAGTCCTGCGGGACGGTAAGGAACAGGTCCCGGCTCAGCGCGGAGATGATCGGGAGGATCATCAGCGTAAGCACCAGGGCGGCGGTAAAGATCGACAGTCCCGTCGTCTGTGCCGGCCCGAACAGCGGGATGAAGCCCAGCACGCTGTGCAGCGCCGGCTCGACGTGTCCCTTGATGAACGGCGCGAGCACGATGATCCCCCAGAAGCCGAGGATCACGCTGGGAATCGCGGCCAGCATTTCCACCAGCGGCCCGACGACGGCCCGTACTCCGGGGCGAGCGATCACCGCTAAATACAGCCCGATCGCGATCCCGAGCGGGGTGGCAAGCGCCAGCGCCACCAGCGAGGTGACCAGCGTGCCGAAGATCCATGCGGCCGCGCCGTAGACATTCAGATTGGGAGCCCACCTGGTGTGCGCCAGGAAGCCGAGACCAACCCGGTCGATCGCCGGCGAGGCGTTGGTGATCACCTGGTAGGCGATGCCCACCAGCGTGAGCACGACAAGCACCCCGGCGACGGCACAGAGTCCGAACAGCACGCGATCGCCGATGCGGTCGGAACGCATTCGGCGCGCTGCCCGGCGGCCGCCGCCCCGCCGCGACGGGCCGACGCTGAATCTTGCCCTCGAAGACACGGCGCGCAAGGGTAAGAGAAATGGATCACGAGAGCTCGCCGGCCTCTCCCCTCGTCACAGGATCTAAAACTCTTGGTAACAACTCAGATACAAGCGGCCTGATCGCCGCGGCGATGCTTATCGCCGCTCAAGGGGGCGGCCGGTCCCGTCGAGCCATTTCGCGTTCCAAATGGAAAGGAAGCTGCTTTGTACTCGAAGCGATTGGCCAGCATGACGTGTGTGACGTGTGCGGCGTTGCTGGCCGGATGTGTCTTCTGGCTCAGCGCCGCGGTGGCGTCCGCGGCCACGCTGACCGGCGCGGGGTCGACATTAGTGGCCCCGATCGAAAGCGAATGGGCGGCGGCCTGGGGCAACGCCACCGGCAACACGGTGTCGTACAGCTCCGTCGGATCGGGCACCGGCTACAAGGACATCACCCAGGGTCTGGTGGACTTCGGCGCCTCCGACGCCCCCTTGTCGGTGTACGCCAACGCTCCTTCAAACCTGATCCAGATTCCCTGGGCCCTGTCCGCCGTCGGCGTTGGCTACAACCTGCCCGGCATCCACAAGCTGAGGCTGAGCGGGCCTGTCGTGGCCGCGGTCTACCTCGGGCAGATCACGAACTGGGATGACCCGGCGATCAAGCGGTTGAACCCGGGGGTGCACCTGCCGAACCTGACGATCACCCCGATCCACCGAAGCGACGGTTCGGGGACGACGTATGCGTTCACGGACTACCTGTCTCGGATCAGCCCCACGTGGCGGGGCCGGGTGGGAGCTTCCACGGCCGTTGGTTGGCCGCTGGGCCCGGGTGGCAACGGCAATTCGGGAGTCGTTGCGATTCTCGGGACGACCGTGGGCGGAATGTCCTACAACGAGGTCTCGTATCTGATCGCCCACAGCCTGCCGGCCGCCGCGATCAAGAACGCAGCGGGAAACTACGAGTACCCCAACCTGACGAACATCGCAGCGGCGGCCAACACCATCAAGCAGGTTCCGGCCAACCGCGAGATGCACATCGTCAACCCGTCGAAGCGGGTGAAGAACGCCTACCCGATTTCGACATTCACCTACGCGTTTGTGCCGACTAACGCTCCGCAGGGAGCGCTGCTGCAGTCGTTCATCAGCTATGCCATTGGCGCGGGACAGGCCCTTGGCCCGCGGATCGACTTCGTGCCGATCCAGGCAGTGGTGCGCCGAGCCAGCCGAGCGGCGCTCTCACAAATACAGTAACCGGTGGGAGCAGGACAAAACGCGCAGGGGCCCGGCCGCGAGTGCGGCCGGGCCCGCCTTACTTCGATACTCGAAAGACCTGGAGGTCGCTGTGAGACGTCGTATTTCGTTCGTGGGGACCGCGGTGGCTGCGGCGTCCCTGGTGGTCGGAGTTGGGTTTGCAGCAGCGGCGGGCACAAGCAAGACGGCGAGCCCAGTCACCCTGACATGCAAGATCACAATCGCTACACCCCCGCTCGGGGGAGACAATGTCGTCGAGCAGCCGCCTTTGGCCGGTAGCTTCTTTGGGCCGAGCCACTGCCGGACGAGGACAAAGTCGTTTGGTCAGGCCGTCGAAGCGGCCCCGTTCAAGGTCGCCGATTCCGGCGACACCGTAGGCACGTACGTACAGTACTTCGGCGCTGGGAGCATCACGGGCAAGTTCGACCTCACCCCTGGGGAAGGAGCGCTGCCGACGGCGGACAATTTCCTGAGCACCACCTACACCGGAACGGTGACCGTGACTGGCGGCACCGGAGTCTATGCGGGGATCCAGGGGCTCAAGGGTAAGAAGCAGATCGGCATCATGCACTGCACGAGCCCGGACACGGTGCATCTCAAGTGCACGGAGAAGGTCAAGGTCACGCTGCCCCGCGGGCTCTGATCGATCGATGCGCGCCTGACGTGGCCGGCGTGGGCGTGCCTGCACCGCCCACGCCGGACCGGCGCCGAGCCCGCCGAGGGCGTGGTCGCTTTGCGCTGCGGGCAGGCCTGGCTCTGGAGCGCGCTCACGGCAGAGAGCGGAGGCTAGGAGCGATCGACCGTCGAGGCGGCACCGCGTTCGGCGCGGCGCGTCCATGCCTGCGCGCCGGTCTGAATCGCGTCCCAGGGTGACCCGAGCGGTGGCGTGTAGGAGAGATCCAGGTCAGAGAGGGCGTCGATCGTCATCTCGTTGAAGATTGCGGTGGCCGGGATGTCGATCCGTTTGGCGATCTCGCTACCGAGGTGACCGATGAGTTGGACGCCGAGGAGTTGACCGGTGCGGCGGTCGCCGGTGTAGCGCATCGTGATCTTGTGGCTGCCGGGGTAGTAGGCCTTGTGGTCGTCGGCTTCGCAGCCCACGGTAAGCGGTTCGAACCCGGCCGCGGCTGCTTCGTGGTCGCGCAGGCCGGTGCGGGCGGCGATGAGGTCGAATACCTTGACCACCTGGGTGGAGTGCGAACGTGTCGCCCATCGAGTGCAGGAGATGCACTCCGTCGCCCGGTCCCAGGCCCGCTAGCCCATCGATCGGCGGTTTGACCGGTAACGCGCCGGTCGCGATGACCAGCGCGTCGTAGTCAATCGATTCCTCTCGACCGTCGGTCGCGGCCAAGGCGACCCGGCGCTCTTCAGCGTCGATGCGCAGCGCGACGGTGTCCAATCGCATCGTGACGCCGGTCGCTTCCAGGTCAGCGAGGGTTCGGTGTGCGAGATTGCGCCAGTCGACTACGTCGCCGGAGATGTAGTACGGGATGCCGCAGATTGAGAAGTTGGGGTACGCGTCGGCAAGGACCACCGTCACGGCGGCGAGCGGGTCGAGCTCCCGGGCGCGGAGCGCCGCACTGATGCCCGCGTCGCTCCCGCCGATCGCAACAAGCCGCATGCGGATCTCAGGGAATCAGTGTCCCGAAGGCCAGTTGCATCCAGCAGAAGCTCTCGGCTCAGTCCTTTGCCCACCGCTATTCGACGCCCGCGCGCTCGAGGACGGCACAGCGCTCCTGGCGCAGGCATTCGCGGGTGCGCTTGTGCGCCAGGCTGAACACGTGGGTGCGGATCGGAACCTCTTCATAGTCCTCCAGCACCCGGTCCGCACAACCGCGGATCACCTCCGGCGCTCGCGTCTGGCCGAACTCGTCGATCAGTAGCGGCAGCAGCTTGGCCAGCCGCCACTGGTGCGAGGTGCGATCGGTCTGGATCTCATGAATTCGGTCGCGCACGAGCTCGACCACTCGGTCCTCGATCTGGTCGCGGATCGTCCGCACCTCGGCCAGCGGTCGGCCCGCCGGATCCGGGACGTCCCAGTCGTCCACTCGGGTCGGCACGTACGGGCAGACGTCGCCGCAGCCCATTGTCACCGCCCAGTCCGCATGCAGCTGCATCTCCACCGTCAGTCGCTTTGGCTTGCGGCCTGCGATGTCGAGCCCGACCTCGCGCATCACCTGGACGACCTCAGGCCAGACGGCGCGTCCCGGCTGCGAGCCCGCGGACTCCGCGCGGCAATCCTCCGAGCACTCGCGCTCGAAGAACGCCTGGGCCATCTGCGAGCGCCCCGCGTTATGCGTACAGACGAACAACACGTATTTCATCTCAGGAGCCTCCCTCCCTCACTCATGCCGCCAGCACCGGGTTGTCGGCGCATTCACCTGGCAGTCCGGCCGCGCTCACTTCGCCGAGCTCCCGGTGGTGCCGGTCACGTACGGGCAGCCACACAGCCTCAGGAACAATACTCATCGACAGCTATCACTTCAATCGATATATGTAAATAGATGACTATCGATATGGAGCTCACTAGACCAAGCTGGTTCCGCTTTTCGATCTTTCTCAGCCCACCCTCTCCCATCACCTGAAGGTCCTGCGCCAGGCCGGGGTCGTCGGCTCTGAGCGCGAAGGACTGTGGGCTTACTACTGCGTGATTCCGGACGCGCTCAACGAGCTTTGCGCCTGGTTGGGCTGAGCCCGCCTACGTGACCGCAGGCGAACCTGAGCGAGATACCTCTAGCGGCTGACGCACGCCGGGACGTCCAGCGTCCGCCAGGCGGCGTCAGCCGCTGCCTCAACCGGGGCCAGCCTTCGCTGGAGCACCTTGATCGTGGTCAATGGGTCGGCTCCCCGGTCGAGGTCGTGAGCCGTGCCGGTGAGGATCGTGAGCTCGCGCGCGAGCGAGCCGAGCGCGACCGAGTACGTGCCGGACTGCTCGTGCGGGACTCGCAGCGCGCGCAGGCCGGCCAGTTCGGGGCGAAGTACCGCGACGCCCCGGCGCAGGAAGCCCGCCGTCTGCGCCGGAACGGACGGCGGCTTGATCTCGGCGCCTCGCGCCTGCGCCCGCTGACATACGCGCGCCGCCTGCGCGCGCAGGCTGACCAGCGTCGCGGACGGCGCTCCGCACCCCACCACGGCGAGCGCCACCAGGCCGGCCGCGAACGCGCGCGCCTTCATCGAAGGGCGACGCTGAACAGGCGCTCGAGCTCGCCGATCGTCTCCGCCGCCGTGCGGTGAAGCACGGTCGCCATGCCGAGGTCGCCGGCTGGGCGAAGGTTGAACGGTAGGTCGTCGACGAACACGCACGCGTCGGGCTCGAGCCCGATCCGCTCCGCGCCGAGGTGGTAGATCTCGGGCGCCGGCTTGCGGATTCCCACCTCCCCGGAGATCACCACGCCGTCGAAGAGCTCGGCCAGCACCTCGCGCGGGTAGCGCCGGGTTCCCCAGGAATTCGACACGAGCCCGGTTCGTACTCCGGCGGCGCGGGCGCGGCGGACCGCGTCCAGCATCTCATGGTCGGGCCCCGATCCGGCGAACAGCCGGTCGATCAGGCTCGGCGCGGCCACGCCGAGCAGGCTCGCGAAACGGGGCTCGAACTGCTCCTCCTCGACCGCCCCGGTCTCCAGCGCGATCAGCAACTCGCGACAGTCACGGTCTTCCCGAAACCGCCGTCTGACCGTGTCGGCCTCGAGCCCCTCGAGTTCGCAGAAGGCTTGGAAGGAGGCGAACACGTCGCTCGTGAGCACGCCGCCCCAGTCGATCAGCAGCCCGAGGTAGCGGCCGTTCTCAGAAGCCATGTCTGGTGACGGCCAGGGCCCGCTCGGCGATCTCGACCACGCCGTCCCCGAACGAGCGCAGGTACGGGTCGTCGGTGGACCCGGCCAACGCGCGCTTGTAGTTGCCCTCCATGAACACGACCGCCTTCCACAGCGCCAGCGTGACGTACCAGTCGAGCTCCTGCACCGAGCGACCCGAGCGCTCCTCGTAGCGGGCGGTCAGCTCGGCGCGGGTCGGGAATCCAGGCCGCAGGGTCACGTTGTTCAGGTTGAACTTCCCGACCCGGTCCCCGTCCTGCGTCCACTGCATGAGCATGTAGCCGACGTCGGCCAGCGGGTCGCCGATCGTCGCCATCTCCCAGTCGAAGATCGCCACCAGGCGCGCCGGAGCGCCGGCGGCGAACATCGTGTTGCCCAGCCGGAAGTCGCCGTGGACGATCGTGGCCGGGCCCGACGAGGGCAGGTTGGCCGCCAGCCAGCGACCCACCTCCTCGACCTGGGGCAGCTCGCGCGTCCGGTTGTGTTCCCAGAGTCCGCCGAAGCGCCGCAGCTGGCGCTCGAGGTACCCGGTTGGCTTGCCGAATCCCTCCAGGCCGATGCGCGTCCAGTCGATGCCGTGCAGCTCGACCAGCGCCTCGATCAGCTCGTCGGCGATCCGGGCGCGCTGCTCGGGGTTGTCGAGCGGCTCGGGGATCGCGTCGGTTATCACGTCGCCGCTGATCCGCTCCATGATGTAGAACGGCGCGCCGATCACACCCGGGTCATCGCATACCGCCAGCACCCGGGGCGCGCGCACGGGGGTCGACTCGAGCGCGCGCAGCAGCCGAGCCTCGCGCAGGACGTCGTGCGCGCTGGGCGGCAGCGGACCGCGCGGCGGGCGGCGGAGCACGACGCCGGTCGACAGCACGAACGTGATGCACGAGTGTCCCTCGCCGATCGGGGCGGCGCTCAGGTCGGCCGGCGCGTCCAGGCCGCGCGCGGCGAGCACCTCGGTCAGCGGCTCGAGCACGATCAGCGGCTCGCGCGCGTTGGCCTCGGCTTCCGCGTGCGTCCGCACGACGTCGTCGGGAGCGAGCGTGGCAGCCATAGCGGTAGCGAGGGTAGCTGGCTACTCTCGAGTAACCATGCCCGAACTGCCCGAAGTCGAGATCACCGCGCGGCTGATCGGGGCGGCCGTGGCCGGCGTCCAGATCGAGTCGGCGCTGGCGCCCGGGATCAACGCGCTCAAGACGTTCGACCCGCCGCTCACCGCGCTCGAGGGCCGGCGCTTCGAACGCGTGGGCCGTCGCGGCAAGCTGTTCGTGATCGAGCTCGACGGCGATCTGGCCCTCGAGATCCATCTGATGTCGGCCGGCCGGCTGCAGCTGTTCGACACGCGCGCCTCGCTGCGCGACAAGACCTCGCGACTGCTGGTGCGGCTGGCCGACGGCCGCGAGCTGCGGCTGCGCGAGTTCGGCACCCGCCAGCGCGCCTGGGTCAAGCTGCTGCGCGCCGAGCAGGTCGAGACCGAGGAGACGTTCGCCGAGCTGGGGCCCGATGCGTGGCCCGACCCGCCGCCATTCAAGGAGCTGCTCGACCAGCCGCGGCCGCTCTACGCCCTCATGCGCGACCAGCACGTGATCGCCGGCATTGGCCGCTCGTGGGTCGACGAGATCCTCCATGCGGCGATGATCTCCCCGTTCAAACGGGGGTCGGACCTCGACGAGGACGAGGCCGAGCGGCTGCGCGACACGACGACCCGGATCCTCGGCGACGCGATCGCCCACTACGAGGCGACGCTGACGCTGCCGATCCCCGACAAGCTGCCGATGCCACTCACCGTTCACCGCCGCAACGGCGAGCCCTGTCCGCGCTGCGGCGATCAGCTCGAGGCGGTGTTCTACGAGGACTACGTGATGTGCTACTGCCCGACCTGCCAGACGGAGGGCAAGCTGCTCAAGGACCGGCGGCTCTCGCGGCTGCTGAAGTAACGGACCGGCTCACCCGAAGCGGGTGATGCGTCTGGCCGCGCGCGCCCTAGCGTGCCCGTCATGAGCGACGGCAGCGCAGTCTCGCCGGCCGGCGCCGTGCCGGCGGCCCTGGCCCCGATCCGCCCCGAGGGCTTCTTCGGCGGCGCCCGGCTCCTGGCCGCGGACGCCCGCGTGGTGTCCCTGCTCATCGACGACGCCCGCCGCCGGGCCATGCAGCGGCTGTACGGCATCCCCCAGGACGAGAAGTCGGGTCTGGTCACCCTGATCGCGGCGCTCCTGCTCGCGCGGGGCCTCCGCGAGCGGGCCCCCTCGCGGCCCACACCCCCGACCCTGTCGGCCGCCGCCTTCGTGTTCGGCTCGCTCCGGGAGGTCGCCTACGACGTGGCCGGCCCGCGGGCGCGGGAGTCGTCGTACTTCGGGACGCTGCTGGCCTTCGCCCTCGCGGGCGCCGGCGCGCGGATGGTGGTGCGCAAGTCGGTACACGAGGTCAAGGGGCTGAGCCACAAGGGCTACGCCGAGTTCCATCATCGCTACGGCCACCTGATCCGGCCCAACCGCCGCCGGAGCGCGGCATCTGAACCCGGGCTCCAGCAGGGCGATTCCCTGCCCCTGTCCGACACCTAGGTCCTGCGAGACCTGCCACTCGGCTCGCCTCCAACCGACCGTGGCAGGTTCTGCATCTGGGGGACGCACAACATGCCACGGTCCCGCGGTCCGGGAGTGGTTGGCACGTTCTGCAGGTCGCGGCGCCGGCCCAACGCTCGGCGCGCGGCTCGGTTAGGGCGTCTCGGTTAGGGCGTCGACCCGGGGCCGTGGGGCCCGGTCACGGGTGCCCCGGCGGGTACGTCGTGGAAGCTCGAACCGCCAGCCGCCGTCAGATCCTGGAGGCTGCCGTAATCCTCGATTACCGGATCGGTGTAGACACTGGCCTCCTCGTTCCCATCGCACGGCTTCGTGGCTTCGGTGCCGTCGAACATCTGCCTGGTCCCCTCGTTGCTGTCGAACGTGTCCCGTTTCCACACGCCCTCGATTGTTCGGACCGAGAAACGTTAGGTGCGAGGCGGACCGCGGGCAAGGCCGAAAATCGGACTAGGTAGTTCCCCGAACCAAGCAACGGGTGAGCTTGGGCGGATACGATCTCGATCGTGCTCGCACCAGGCGACAAGGCCCCTGACTTCACGCTGCCCGACCAGCACGGCAACCCCGTGAAGCTGTCCGATCTCAGCGGCCGGTCGATCGTCCTCTACTTCTACCCCAAGGCCGACACACCGGGGTGTACGACCCAGGCCTGCGGCGTGCGCGATCACCGCGCCGACTACGACCGCGCCGACGCGGTCGTCCTGGGCGTCTCGCCCGACCCGGTCCAGCCGATCGCCAAGTTCGACGAGAAGTTCGGCCTGGGCTTCCCGCTCCTGTCCGACGAGGACCACGCGGTGGCCGAGGCCTATGGCGTGTGGGTCGAGAAGAACCGCTACGGGCGGACGTACATGGGCAACGAGCGCACGACGTTCGTGATCGGGCCCGATGGCGTGATCCGCGAGGTCTTCCGCAGCGTCAAGCCGGCCGAGCACGACGAACTCGTGCTGGGCGCGCTGGCCGACCGCTGAACGGGGTTACTGCAGACCCTCGCGCGCCTCGCGCACGAGCGTGACGGCCTCGGGGAATATGTGGGCCATCACGGTCCGCAGTTGCTCCGCCTGCTGCTCGGTCGTTCCCTGGATGTTGATGCGGTTCATCGCCGCCACCGTGAGGTCGACCGCCAGCTTGATCGCGTTGTCGGCCCAGGCCAGACGCTGCGCGCCCTGCATCTGCTCGGCGAATTCGCCCAGCCGGCGCTGAATCTCGTCGGGATCGCCGAACAGGCCTCCGAATCCACTTCCTTCCATACGCCCAATGGTACTCAGGCTCTTACACTGGCGTGTGATGACGACCGAGGATCGGCTCGCATACGAGGCGCGCGTGCGCAACCGGCAGGCCGGCGTGGCCGCGGCGGCCGGGATCTTGGTCATGATCGGGGTGGTCATCCAGCTCGGTGGGCCGCACGTCAACGTCAGCGAGAGCACGCTCGGGCTGATCACCGAGCACAAGCGCTTCACGCGCGACCTGCTGGGCTCGATCGCCACCGCGTTCAGCCTGCTCTGCGTGGGCTGGACCCTGTACTACCTGTGGGACGCGACTCGAGCCCGCGAGCCGAACGCGAAGCCGTGGTTCCTCGGATGGATCGCGGTGGCGGGGGCGGTGATCGAGGCGGTCAGCGTGATCGTCTACGTGGTCGCGTTCGGCAGCGCGGCCAGCGACTTCGCGAACAGCGCCACCGAGACCTACCCCGACGCCCATGCGCTGCTCGGCCGGGCCAGCCTGATCATCGGCCAGATCGGCAACTACCTCGGGCTGTTCCTGATCGCGATCGGCTTCGTGCTGATCTCGCTGAACGCGATGCGGGCGGGGCTGCTCACCAAGTTCTTGGGCTACCTCGGGATCATCGCCGGCGTGTTGACGATCATCCCGCTCGTGCCGATCCCGATCGTCGAGGCGTACTGGCTGCTGGCGCTGGCGTACCTGCTGAGCGGTCGCTGGCCGAGCGGCGTGCCGCCGGCCTGGAGCACCGGCGAGGCGGTGCCGTGGCCGGGCCGCCAGCAGCAGGTGCGGGCCGCCCGCGGCGAGCCGGCGACCTCGCGGCCGGCGCGCGCGGGTGCCACAACCCGCGCCCGAGACCGTCGGCGCGCCGGCGCCCGCGCCGGTCAGCACGCGCTCGACCACGCCGAAGCGAAAGCGCAAGCGGCGTAAGTAGTCGCTTCGGCTCCTGATCGCCGCTCCAGCTCAAAGGTCCCGGAGCCGAATTCCCCCCCGAAGCGGCCGATCAGACATCCGTCCGCTCTCCTAACCCGCCCCCCGCCGAATGCCGATGGACGCATAGCTGTCCCGGCTCCTGTCCACGCCGGGGGCCGGGACAGGTTCGCTCCAACAGAAAACGAGGGGCGTCACTCATAGCTTCGCGACCGGTCTTGGGCCACTCGCCTGGGGCGCAGATCGTGATCGGAGCTGTGCGGGCTCGAGTCGGTGACCGTCGGGCGGCCGAAACGCCGTTCGGCGGTCACCGTTCATCGTGTGCCCGCCGCCGCTGAGCGCGGCATCCGGGCCGTTCGGCGATCCCTCCCTTGAGGACTGCCGCGGCCGCGGGCAACGTACCGGCCGACTGTCAACCCCTCATCAGGAGGACTAGATGGAAGCCGCAAACATCGGGGCGCGCGAGGCTGACGTAGCGCCCGCGGCCGAGCCCATGGGCGGACGGATGGCTGGCTGGACGCCCGCCGATCCTGGCCCGCTCGGTCTCGCCGCCTTCGCCGGGACCACGTTCATGCTGAGCATCATCAACGCCGGCCTGGTCGGGGTCCAGCATGTTGTCCCGGGCGGCGGTCTGCTGCCGATGGTGGCGGGCCTGGCGCTCGCCTACGGCGGAATCGCCCAGCTGGTCGCCGGGATCTGGGAGTTCCGCACCGGGAACACGTTCGGCGCGGTGGCGTTCTGCTCCTTCGGGGCGTTCTGGATCTCGTTCTTCTTCATCGTCCAGTCGGCGGGGAAGAACGTGGGGTCCGTGTTCTTCAGCGGGCTCGGGCTGTATCTGTGGATGTGGGGCATCTTCACCGCCTACATGTTCATCGCGTCGCTGCGGACGACCGGCGCCGTGGCACTCGTGTTCCTGCTGCTGGCGATCACGTTCTTGATCCTGGGGATCGGGAACTCGGCGCTGACCGGCACGCACAACGTCACCAACGGCACGATCAAGCTCGGCGGGTACGTCGGCATCGCCACCGCGATCGTCGCCTGGTATGCCTCGTTCGCGGCGGTGATCAACTCGACCTTCGGCCGGGTGGTCGCCCCAGTCGTGCCGCTCCGGCGCTAGAGGGACGGGGGAGCCCACGGCGAGACTGGCGCTCGAGTAGAACTTCAGTCAGAATCGCTGCATAGGAGGCAAGAGTTGTGGAGCGCCGGCGGAGACGCCGGCGCTCTGGGCTGTCGAGCGGTCCAATGCCAGTTCGTTGGAAGGAGAGAGCCGAATGGCTGACGTGACGAAGGAACCCCCATCCGCGGCGGAGGTCGCCGAGGCCGGTGCGTCGGAGGCGCAGATCGCGGTCCATTGGCGCGAGGAGGAGTATTACCCGCCGCCTGCGGCGTTTCAGGAGCAGGCGAACGCGGGTGATCCGGCGATCCTGCGGCGTTTCAGCGAGGAGAATTTCCCCGAGAGCTTCGTTGAGTATGCGGAGACGCTCTCGTGGGATCGCGGGTGGGACGCGGTCCTCGATACGAGCAATCCGCCGTTCTTTAAGTGGTTCGTGGGCGGTCGGCTGAACGCGAGCGTGAACTGCGTCGATCGGCATTTGGAGACGCGCGGCGATCGCAACGCGTTGATCTGGGTGCCGGAGCCTGAGGATGTCGAGCCGGTCGAGATCACCTACGGCGAGCTTTACCGGCGGGTCAACGAGTTCGCCGCGCTGGTGCGGGACTTCACGGGCCTGGGGAAGGGCGACCGGATCACTTTTCATTTGCCGATGGTGCCGGAGCTGCCGGTCTCGATGCTGGCCGCGGCGCGGCTCGGGGTGATCCACTCCGAGGTGTTCGGTGGCTTCAGCGGCGCGGCGTGCGGTCAGCGGATGGCTGACGCTCAGAGCGCTGTGCTGGTGACGATGGACTCCTATTACCGCAACGGCGATTTGATCGACCACAAGGTCAAGGCGGATGAGGCGATCGAGGAGGCCCGCAAGGAAGGGATCGAGGTCGAGAAGGTGCTCGTGTGGAGGCGGATCCCGGGCGAGTATCACTCGAACAGCCCGATGGTGGAGGGGCGCGACTTCTTCGTCGACGAGCTGCTCGAGAAGTATTCCGGGGCGGGGGTCGAGCCGGTGTCGCTGGAGGCGAACGACACGCTGTTTCTGATGTACACGAGCGGCACTACGGGCCGCCCGAAGGGCGCCCAGCACACGGTCGGCGGCTATATGGCCTATGTGACCGGGACGTCGAAGTACTACCAGGACATCCACCCCGACGACACGTACTGGTGCTTCGCCGATATCGGCTGGATCACCGGGCACTCCTACATCGTGTACGGACCGCTGGCGCTCGGCACGACCAGTGTCATGTACGAGGGGGTGCCCACCTATCCCGATCCGGGGCGTCCGTGGCGGATCGCCGAGAAGCTCGGCGTGGACATCTTCCACACCGCTCCGACGACGATCCGGATGCTGCGCAAGCTGGGGCCTGAGGAGCCGGCCAAGTACGACTACCACTTCAAGACGATGACCACCGTGGGCGAGCCGATCGAGCCCGACGTGTGGCGGTGGTATCACGAGTTCGTCGGCAAGGGCCAAGCGGCGATCACCGACACCTGGTGGATGACCGAGACCGGCGGCTTCCTCGGCTCGACGCTACCGGGGCTGCAGCCGATGAAGCCGGGGAGTTGCGGACCCGCGGCGCTCGGTATCCAGCTCGTGATCTATGACGAGAACGGCGAGGAGATCCCACGCGGCACGGGCAAGGCGGGTTACATCTGCGTGCGCAATCCGTGGCCGGGCCGGATGCTGACCGTGTGGGGCCAGGACCAGCGGTTCATCGACACCTACTACGCGCGCTTTAACAAGGACAAGGAGTCCAAGGACTGGCGCGACTGGCCGTTTATGTGCGGCGACGGCGCGGTCGAGTCCTCCGACGGCTACTTCCGGATCCTCGGCCGGATCGACGACGTGATCAACGTCGCCGGGCACCGGCTGGGGACCAAGGAGCTCGAGTCCGCGGCGATCACCGTGGACGAGGTGGCCGAGGCGGCGGCGGTTCCCGTGATCGACGAGATCCGGGGCAAGATCGTCGAGATGTACGTCGCGGTCAAGCCCGGCGTCGACCCATCCGGGGTCGACAAGAAGGTCTCCGACGCGATCGTCAGGGAGATCGGCGCGATCGCCCGCCCGAAGAACGTGTGGATCGTCAAGGACATGCCGAAGACCCGCTCGGGGAAGATCATGCGACGCGTGATCGCCGCCGTCTCGAACTTCTCCGAGGTGGGCGACGTGAGCACGCTGGCCAACCCCGAGATCGTCGACGACATCCGCCACCACGTGCAGAGCGAGAAGGCGGCCAAGGGCGAGGTCCCGCGCGAGCTGTCCGAGGCCGAGAAGGCTGAGATCGCCGCGTACGGACACGCGGAGTAGCCGCTGTCCTGACTGTTCCGGTGCGCTGCTCGGTCCCCGGGCCGGGCGGCGCATCCGGGCTGTGCGCATGCCGACGGGCGCCAGCCGCGCGATCGCACGCGGCGATTTTCGTCTGCGCGGGTCGGGTAAGTACAGACCAAAGGCCCGTAAAAGGAGAGGATCCCGTGGCAGACACGGCAACCGAGAAGAGCCTCGAGTCAAAGCTCGAGGAGATGCTCGACATCGAGAAGTTCGACGCGCCGGATGACTTCGCCAAGTCGGCGCTCCTGAACGACCCGTCGGTCTACGAGAAGGCCGATAAGGACTGGAAGGGCTGGTGGATGGACCAGGCCAGGGAGCTGCACTGGTTCAAGGAGCCGACCGAGGACCTCGACGACTCAAATCCGCCGTTCTTCAAGTGGTTCGCCGACGGCAAGATCAACGCGTCCTACAACTGCCTGGACCGTCACGTGGAGGCGGGCAACGGTGACCGGGTCGCCTACCACTGGCGCGGCGAAGAGGGCGAGGAGCGCGACATCACCTACGCCGAGCTGCACCGCGACGTGCAGAAGCTGGCCAACGCGCTGAAGGACCTCGGGATCGAGAAGGGCGACATCGTCGGGATCTACCTGCCGATGATCCCCGAGGTCGTGGTCGCGATGTTGGCGTGCGCTCGGATCGGCGCCCCCCACAACGTGGTCTTCGGCGGCTTCTCGGCTGACTCGGTCAAGGAGCGGATGGAGTTCTCCGAGGCCAAGGCCCTGATCACCGTGGACGGCGCCCGGCGCAAGGGCAAGACGGCTCCGATCAAAGATCAGGTCGACAAGTGCATGGACGGCCTCGAGTCGCTCGAGCACATCATCGTGGTCAAGTCGACCGACGCCGACTGCAAGATGAAGGACGGGCGCGACGTCTGGTACCACGAGATCCTCGAGAAGGCGGCCGACGAGTGCCCGTGTGAGGAGCTCGACGCCGAGCACCCGCTGTACGTGCTCTACACGAGCGGTTCGACGGCCAAGCCCAAGGGCGTGCTGCACACGACCGGCGGCTACCTGACCGGCGTGGCCGCCACGCACCGCTACGTGTTCGACCTGAAGGCCGAGGAGGACGTGTACTGGTGTGCCGCCGACGTCGGCTGGGTCACCGGCCACTCCTACATCGTCTACGGCCCGCTGTGCAACGGCGCCACCAGCGTGATGTGGGAGGGCGCGCCGGACTATCCCCACAAGGGGATCTGGTGGGAGATCTGCGCGCGCTACGGCGTGACGATCCTGTACTGCGCGCCGACCGCGATCCGGGCGTTCATGAAGTGGGGGGTCGGGCACGTCGAGAAGCACGACCTGTCGAAGATTCGCCTGCTCGGCACGGTCGGCGAGCCGATCAACCCGAAGGCATGGCTGTGGTACCGCGAGGTCATCGGCGGCGGCGAGGCTCCAATCGTCGACACGTGGTGGCAGACCGAGACCGGCGCGATCATGATCACGCCGCTGCCCGGGATCGTCGCCACCAAGCCGGGCTCGGCCACGCGGCCGTTCCCGGGCATCGCGGCCGAGGTGTTCGACGAGCGCGACGGAAAGCCGGTGGACGATGGGCAGGGCCTGCTCGTGCTCACCCGGCCGTGGCCGTCGATGCTCCGCACCCTCTACAAGGAGGACGACCGCTTCGTCGAGACGTACTTCGATCGGTTCGGCAAGGAGACCTACCTGGTCGGCGACGCCGCGCGCAAGGACGAGGACGGCTACTTCTGGATCATCGGGCGAATCGACGACGTGGTCAACGTGTCCGGGCACCGCATGTCGACGGCCGAGGTCGAGTCGGCGATCGTGTCCCATCGCCGGGTGGCCGAGGCGGCCGTGATCGGCCAGTCCGACGAGGACTCCGGCCAGGCGATCTGCGCCTTCGTCACCCTGGAGGGCGATGACGGCGAGGGCTCCGACGAGCTGGTCGCCGAGATCCGCGACCAGGTGGCCGACCGGATCGGCAAGTTCGCGCGGCCCAAGCGGATCGTCTGGGCCGACGACCTGCCGAAGACGCGCTCGGGCAAGATCATGCGGCGTCTGCTCCGCGATATCGCCGAAGGGCGTGCGCTCGGCGATGTCACGACGCTGCGCGATCCCGATGTGATGTCGCAGCTCGAAGGGAAGATTCAGGAGGAGCAGAAGGCGGAGGAGTCGTAGGGCGGTGTGAGTTCGCGCTGCCGGGCTCCCGGGCGCCGGCCGCGGTTCGCGCTGGTTCGGGCGGCCGCGGGCGCGAGGGAGCCCGGAGCGCGTCCTCACACCCCTTCTCCTCGCGCCTGGCGCCTGTGCGATCGCCCGCGTCATTCCTACGCGCTCGCGCGCGCCCGTGACGCCCGCTTCGCTTTCTTTAGCTGGTTAGACGCCGAGGCGTTTGCTGAGGTCGGTTACGTGGCGACGGCTGACCGGGATGACCTGATCGCCGGGGAACACGAGCGCGGCGGTGCCGCCGAGGAGGGGGCGCAGCTCGATCGCGCGGGCGAGGTTCGCCACGTACTGACGGTGCACGCGCACGAAGTCGAACGGCTCCCAGCGCCGCTCGATCTCGTTCAGCGTGTTGCGCAGGAGGTAACGGCCGTCCTCGGCCACGATCCGGACGAAGTCTCCGTGCGACTGGACGTAGAGGATCGAGCCGCGATTGATCAGTCGGGTGGAGCCGCCGCGCGCGGATGAGACGGCGATCATCTCGCTCTCGCCGCCGGATGGAGGGCGGGGACGCCGCCCGTCTCCGTCAGCCGGCCGTTGCTCGGTCGTCTCGATCGCGGTGGCGACCCGTTCGAGCGCCTCCTCCAGCCGGCGCCGGCTGACCGGCTTTCGCAGGAAGTCGAGCGCGCGCAGCTCGAACGCATCGACGGCGGCGCTGTCGTAGGCGCTCACGAACACGATCTGGGGGGGCGCGGCGAAGTTGCGCAGCACGCGGCCGAGCTCGAGCCCGTCGAGGTCGGGCATGCGGACGTCGAGGAAGATCGCATCATAGGGCTGGCTCGAGGCCTTGAGCAGCGCGTCGTGGCCGCCGAAGGCGCACTCCACCTCGCGCACGGCCGGGAAGCTGCGCAGCAGCCGGGCGAGGTCCTCGAGTTGGGTGTGCTCGTCGTCGACGGCCAGGATGGTCAGCCGGTCGGAGCTCATACCGACCCGGCCAGCTCGGGCTGCGGGATCTCGCCCCGCAGGTTGGGCACGGTCATCACCGCGGTCGTCCCCTCGCCCACGTCGGACTCGACGCGCAGTGCGTAGCGCTCGCCGAACGTCGCCCGCAGCCGGGCGTCGACGTTGGACACGCCGATGCCCCCGCCGGCGCCGGCCAGGACTGCCTCGAGGCGCTGGGGCTCGATCCCGACGCCGTCGTCGGATACCCGCAGCTCGACGTCGCCGCTCACCACCCTGGCCGAGATCCCCACGCGGCCTCGCCCCGCCCGCCGCTCGACTCCGTGACGCACCGCGTTCTCTACCAGCGGCTGTACCGACATGGCGGGCACGACCGCCCCCCGCGTCTCGGCCGGCACGTCGACCGTGACGTGCAGGCCGTCCCGGAATCGCGCCTGCTCGAGCCGGAGGTAGCGCTCCACGTGGTCGATCTCCTCGCCCAGCGTCACGTAGCTGCGCCCGTCGCGGAACAGGTAGCGGGTGAACTCGGCGAAGTCGGTCAGCAGATCGCGGGCCTCCTCGGGACGGGCGTGGATGTCCCCCGCCACGGCGGCCAGCGCGTTGTAGATGAAGTGCGGCGAGATCTGGGCCCGCAGCGCGCGCAACTCGGCCTGGGCGACGCGTTCCTCCTGGGCGGAGACGAGCGACAGCTCGACCTGCGCCGAGACCAGGCTGGCGGCCTCCTGGACGACGCGCAGCTCGTGGTGGCTGGGACGCCCGACGCCGCGATAGAAGGCGATGAGGGTCCCGATCCGCTTGCCCTGGGCGAGCAGCGGCGCGAGCACCGCCGAGCGCAGCGGGCAGGTCGGATCCGAGGAGACCAGCCGCGGCACGATGTGGAGGCGATTGTCGCCGGCGCGCTCGAGCAGGCGGGAGAGGAGGTCGCCGGGTCGCACCTGATCGCGTCCCTCGCCGTCGATCGCGAGCACCGCGCGCGTGTCGGCCAGGGCGATCGCCGCGGCACCGGTCAACGCGCGCAGATGGGGGACCGCCCGCTCGGCGTTGCGCCCGGTCAGCCCCTTGCGCAGGTGCGGCAGCGTCGTCGTCGCCGCGTGGAGGGCGGCCTGCATGGCGGCCTCGGGGATGCCCGCGCTGCTCGGCGCGCGCATGGCTCGCCACACCGCCAGGACGATTGCGGCAATCCCAATGCCCAGTCCTACGCCCAGAGCCAGATCCATGGTGAGCTCCCTACAGGTTACCGGCGCTTGTGTCGGTTGTTACGGAGAGGGTTGCCGGCGCTCGTGTCGGTTGTCAGGGAGAGCGCCCCGGCTGGTGCCGTCCGGACGCCGGCGGACGCCTGGCTTGTGCCCTGTGGCCGCGGGCGGGATGATGCGAGACATGAGCGCCACCACCACCTTCACCTCCTACGAGCAGGCACGCGAGCAGCACCGCTGGAGCGTGCCCGAGCGCTACAACATCGCGGTCGACGTGTGCGACCGCCACCCGCGAGAGAAGCCCGCGATGATCCACGAGGATTTCCGCGGCGAGGTCCGTGAGGTGAGCTGGGGCGAGCTCCAGGACGATTCCAACCGGTTCGCCAACGTCCTGCGCGCGCATGGCGTCGAGACGGGCGACCGGGTCGCGATGCTCCTGCCGCCGACGCCGGAGACGGCGGCCGCCTTCTTCGGGGTCTGGAAGGCCGGCGCGATCCTGCTCTCGATGTCCGTCCTCTACGGCGACGAGGGCATCCGCCACCGGGTGCGCGACTCGCGGCCCAAGGTGCTCCTCACCAACGCCGAGAACGCGGGGCGCGTCGAGCGTGACCTGGTCGAGCACGTGCTGATCCTCGACGACGAGCTGCTGGCCCGCGGCTCGACCGCGTTCGAGCCGGTCGACACCGCGGCCGACGATCCCGCCCAGCTCTACTACTCCTCGGGCACGACCGGCCTGGCCAAGGGCATCCTGCACGCCCACCGCTACATCCTGGCCCACGAGGAGTTCGTCTACTGCCACGACCTGCGCGACGGCGAGGTGTTCCACGGCATGGGCGAATGGGCCTGGGCGGCGGGCATCTGCCCGCTGCTGGGGCCCTGGCGGCTCGGCGCGGTGCAGGCCGTCTACCAGCGCGAGGGCGGCTTCGATCCGCACAAGCAGCTCGACTTCCTTTCTCGCCACCGCGTCGCCAACGTGTTCGGCACGCCGACCGCGATCCGCTCGATGATGTCGATCGGCGACGCGGGCACGCGGTATCCGCAGAAGTTTCGGATCGTGTGCTCGGCCGGCGAGCCCCTGAACCCCGAGGCGATCCGCTGGTTCCGCGAGCAGTTCGGGATCACCGTGCTCGACTACTACGGACTGACGGAGTCATATCCGCTCTGCGCGAACTATCCGTTCATGGAGGTCCGGGAGGGCTCGATGGGCAAGCCGATGCCGGGCTGGGACGTGGCGATCCTCGATGAGGACGAGCGGCCGGTCGCGGCCGGGGAGCGGGGCGAGATCTGCCTCAGGGCCCGCTCCAATCCCCACTACCCGCTCGGCTACTGGAACCGCCCGCAATCGGATTCGGACGAGGCATTCGGCGGGGATTGGTTCCACACCAAGGACGCCGCCCGGGCCGACGAGGACGGTTACTACTGGTACGAGGGCCGGGCCGACGACGTGATCATCTCGGCCGGCTACCGAATCGGCCCGTTCGAGGTCGAGTCGGCCTGCCTGGAGCATCCGGCGGTCGCCGAGGCGGCCGCCGTCGCCTCGCCCGACGAGCGGCGCGGCTACGTGGTCAAGGCGTTCGTCGTGGTGGCCTCCGGGCATGAGCCCTCGGAGGCGCTGGCCGAGGAGATCAAGGCGTTTGTGCGCGACCGCCACTCCGCCTACGCCTACCCGCGCAGGATCGAGTTCGTATCCGACCTGCCCAAGACGCTGACCGGGAAGATCAGGCGAATCGAACTGCGCCAGGCCGAGCAGGAACGCGCGGCGGACTCTCAGTAGGCTCCCCTTTCAGTTGTCTCTTGCCAGCGTGGTCCGCGTCCAGGTGACGCGCCGGCTTCGCGCCGCTCTGTTCGTGCTGTGCGCCGCGGTCGCTGGGGCGATCGCTCCGGTGTGCGCGGTCGCCCGCGCGGCGCCGCGGCAGATCCTGCCCGCCGGGCACGTCCAGGCGCGGCTGGTCCCGGCCGGCGTGGCGCCGGTGGTCGTGGCGCCGGCGATCGTGGCGCCGACACCCCGCGCGATCCCGCTACGGGTGCGCAACCCGGCTGGGTACGCGCGCGCCAAGCGCGCCGCGGCCGGCGTCGGCTCGTCGACGCCTCACCCGGCGTCCTCCCCCGGAGCATCGCCGTCGATTGCGGCGACCGCGGTGTTCGGGACGCTGAACGCTCCGGGCCTGAGCGCTTCGCAGCAGATATCCACGTTCCAGGGGAACGGCGACATCACTCCGCCGGACACGACCGGGGCGGTCGGCCCCGCCGACTACGTCGAGATCGTCAACAGCGAGATCGCCGTCTACCGCCGTACGGACCTCACGCCGGTCACCTCGGCACTCTCGGTCGGCACGTTCACGGGCGGGGCGGATCCCTGCGACGTGCAGGTGAAGTACGACCCCGGATCCGATCGGTGGTACTACCTCGCGCTTCGGTGTGACGGGACCAGCACCGACAACCAACTCTATGTCGGGTGGTCCAAGAGCAGCGACCCCTCGAGCCTGACGACCGGCTGGTGCAAGTTCACCGTCGACTCGACGCCCACCACGTTGCTGGACGATTACCCCAAGCTCGGCCTGGACGCCAGCCACGTGATCATCGGCGCCAACGGCTATGACGCCACCAGCGAGGCCGCCGAGACCGGTTTCCAGACCGCGCAAATCCTGGTCGGCGCCAAGCCGCCGGCTGGCACGATCGGCCCCTGCACAGCTCCCAGCTTCACCGTGTTCGGCTCCTCCGCCGCGCCGCTACTGACCTCCCGGGGCAACCTCGCGTTCACGCCCGAGCCAGCCACCGTGTCCGACACGTCATCGACGACGGGATACGTGGTCGCGGCCGACTTCGACGATTCCGGCGGCGACCAGAGCGGGAGCGCGCTCATGCTCTGGCAGATCGGAGGCTCCGCCGGATCGCCGACCCTCGCCCCGGTCGGAGACGTCGCGGTGACGGCGTTCGCGGTCCCGCCCGCGGTGCCCCAACCCGTGAGCAGTGACACGATCGACTCGCTCGACGGACGTCTCACGCAGGCGGTGGCCGCGGCCGACCCTGGCGACATCGGGGCGGAGGCGGTCTGGACTCAGCACACGATCTCCGACGGCATGGGGGGATCGGTCGTGCGCTGGTACGAGCTGGTGCCGTCGACCATGACGCTCCTCCAATCCGGCACCGTCACCGACAGCGCCGGGTTCGCGTTCAACGGCGCGATCGCGCCAACGCGGTCAGGTGGAGCGGTGATCGACTACAACGCGGGCGGCTCGAGCGAGCAGGTGCAGCTCATGGCACAGTCGCGTGCCGCCTCCGACACGGCGGGGGCGATGAGCGGACCGACCGCGCTCCTCGGCTCGAGCGCGGTGGACAGCGACTTCTCGTGCCCGAGCCAGCCGGTCGGATCGGGCCCGGCGGGGACGGGCGTGTGCCGGTGGGGAGACTATGCGGGGGCCAGCGTCGATCCCGACAACCCGGATGTGGCGTGGGGCTCCAACCAGGTGAACGGGCCGACGGGCGCCTTCATCGCCCGCTTCGGCGACCAGGCGCAGTGGCAGACCGAGAACTTCGCGTTGACCCCGGCCGCCACGCCCGCGCCCACCGCGTCGTTCACGGTCTCACCCAACCCGGTCAGCCCGGGCTCGCCCGTCACCTTGGACGCCAGCGCATCGAGCGACCCCAATTCCGGTGGTGGGATCACCGATTACAGCTGGAGCTTCGGCGACGGCACCGCGGACCAGGACACCCACACGACCGCGAGCACCCCGCATACCTATGCGAACGCGGGCGTGTACGTGGTGACGCTGACCGTGACGGCCAGCGGTGGCACTTCGAGCACCACGCACGTCGTGACGGTTGACGCTCCGCCCACCGCCTCCTTCACCGCCTCGCCGAACCCCGTCACCCCAGGGGTGGCGCTGAGCTTCAACGCGGGTGCCTCCGTGGACCCCAACCCCGGCGGCACGATCGGCAGCTACACCTGGGCCTTCGGGGACGGCACGGGCGCGACGGGAGCGACCGCCTCGCACAGCTACGGCACGCCCGGGAGCTACCCCGTGACGCTGACGGTCATGGACGAGCACGGTCAGAGCGCCAGCCAGACGCAGACGGTCATCGTCGACCGGCTGGCAGCGTCGTTCACCGCCTCGCCCAATCCCTCGATCCCGGGCGCGCCGGTGGCGTTCAACGCCGGCGGGTCGAGCGACGCCATTGGAGCCATCACCGCGTACAGCTGGAGCTTCGGCGACGGCGCCACCGCCGGCGGCGCCACACCCAGTCACACGTTCACGACCCCTGGCGGCTACGTGGTCACGCTGACCGTCACCAACAACTACGGACAGACCGCGACGTCGAGCGTATTGGTCACGGTCAACCCGCCGCCTACGGCGAGCTTCACGATCATTCCGAATCCCGCGGTCGTCCGTACGCCCGTCGGTCTTCGACGCAAGCGGGTCAACGCGCCCTGCTGGGGTCAGCGCGGGCTACACCTGGGCGTTCGGCGACGGCGGTACCGCCAGCGGCCCGGTCGTCAGTCCACCGCTACACCACTCCCGGAACCTACGCGGTGACGCTGATCGTGGTCGACAGCGATGGCCAGAGCGCGACGACGATCGAGCGCGTCACGGTCAAGGCGCCGGCGCTGCGAGGCCGTCTGGCGATCGTCGCGCGCCAACGAGTTGCCGGCATCCGGGGGCGCGGCCTGGTCGTGACGCTCTCGACGAATCAGGCCCGCCGGGCGATCTTCAGCCTCGCCGCACGGATCAGCGGCCGGTCCCGGCGCAGGCCGGCCAGCCTGACGCTGCTGCGCGGCCGGACGTTCAATGTGGGCGCGGGTAGCCACCGCATCACGCTGAAGCTGAGCAGAGCCGCCGCGCGGACACTGTCCGCCCAGCACGTCGCATCGCTTGCCGTCACGGTCAAGCTCGTCGACGCATTCGGCCAGACGCTGACGCTGTCGGCCAGCCTCAGGCTGTGAGCTTGGCGGAGAGGCTCGCGACAGCCTGGCCATGGCTTCGCATCTCGGCCAGGATCCGCTCGAGCCGGGGCTCGGTGTCGCGGTCGACGTGGGTCATCATCGCGCCCACCGCGGGGTGCACGGCGCTGATCTGGGCGTGCATCTCGTGGGCGACCGCGCGATAGCTCGGGTGACCCTCGCGGCCCGAGCGCAACTCGATCAGCTGCATGGCCTCGCGGGCGTTGAGGTCCAGGACGAATCGGATCCGGTAGCCCAGGCACAGCGCATAGGGCGCGGCGGTGGCCAGCCCGCCGGAGACCAGACGCTCATATTCGCCTCTCGAGATGTCCAGCGCGCGGCGGTAGTCCTCGCCGCAACCGGCCAGCTCGACCTGCTCGGGCACGTCCGCGCCCAGATCGGGGGTCAGCGACTGCCACTGGATGGTCAGCATGCGGTGGCGCTGAAGGTCGCGGAAGGCGCCGTAGTCGGCCACGATCTCGAACCGGTAGCGCAGCGCCTCGAGCCCGCGTCCGGGGCGGTGGCGGCGGTTGTCCCGCTCGCCGGTCAGATCGGCCAGCAGCGCGGCGCGGGCGTCCTCGTCGAGCGCGGCGACGGTGCCGCGGATGTCCTCCTCGGAGACCGTGCCGCCCTCGAACAGCAGCGCGGCCAGCAGGTCGTTCTCGTCTCCGTCGGTTCGCAGCAGCGTGACCGACGGCCCGGCCGGGCCGTCCGCGGCCCCCAGCCCGAGCCGCTCCGCCCAGCGGGCGCTGGCCCGCCCCCGGGCCTCGAGGAAGCTCGTCCATCGCCCGCCGCGGTCCGGGCGCTCGACCCGGGTCAGGAAGCTCGGGATTACCGCCTGCAGCTCCTGGAGGATCATGCGGCCGTACTCGCGCGCCTCGGGCAGCGGGTGGGCCAGCAGGTGGAAGATCAGCTGCTCGTAGGTCTGGCCGGTGGCGAAGATGCCCATGTGCGACAGCGAGCTCGCCGGCAGCAGCCCGCGCAGCAGGTCGAGCGCCTTGGCCTTGATCGCGCGGGCGTGAGCCGCCGCCGGCTCGTCGCCGGCGCGGGGGAACTCGGTCTCGGCCCAGGCGCACACCCGGGGCAGCGCGCGGGAGTAGATCCCGAACAGCTCGTCCATCGCACGCTGGTAGACCGGCCCCAGCGTCGCGTCGCGGTAGTAGCGGTAACCGCCGGGTGGGTCCGGCATCGGTGCGTCGTAGGCGATGTAGCGGGTCGACTGTTCGAGGTAGCCGGCCAACCGCGGGCGCTGGAGCACCTTGGTCAGCACGTTCGAGACCCATTCGCAGGCCACGTGGGCGCCGCCGAGCTGCGCCACCGAATCGTCGCCGTAGCCGAGGAAGATCCGCTCGTAGAGCTGGGCGGCGCGCCGGCCCTCCCCGGCCTCCGTGCTCGGGCCGGCGGGCGGGAGATCCTCGGCGAACTCCTCCAGGAACAGGCGTCTGAGCGTGCCCGGATAGCGTGAGTAGCGCGCGAACAACGCCGCCTTGACCGTCTCCGGGAGGTTGACCAGCGCGAACACGGGCCGGTCGAGGTTCGTGAAGTAGGGGCGGAGGCGCTCGCGCTCGGCCCTGGTGAAGCTCTCGACCGGATATTGCACGGGCGGTCCAGACTAGCGGCCATTCCGGCGCACCCGTCGCACGATGACGCTTGCCGGTGCTGTGATCGCGCTCCCGGTCAAAGCTCCGCTGTCCGCGCGCTGACCATGGAGGCGGCGTACTTCGCGTGCGTGAACGCCAACGGAGGGGTGAACGGCCATCCGATCAAGCTCCAGCTCCAGACCGAGGCGACGCAGCCGCCCCAGATCGCGGCGGCGTCCAAGCTGCTCGTGCAGACCGATCACGTGGTCGGAATGTCCGGCACCTCGAGCATCCTCGAGTGCACGATCGACCACACCTACTGGGAGAAGCTCAACTACAAGGTGATCGCCGCCGGCATCGCGCCGGAGTGCTATTCGACCGCCAATTACGCCGACGTGAACATGGGGCCGCGCTACAGCTCCGACGGCGCGGTCCAGTACGCGATCACGCAGCACCCGTCGAAGATCGTGTTCGACCAGTCGAACGTGCCGGGCACCGGCTACATCGCGGCCGGGCCGAACGCGGTCGCCAAGGCGTCGAACGTGCCGATCACCGACCTGACCGAGAACGTGCCGATCAACGACGCCAACTCGGTGGCGCTCAAGCTGGTCAACGCGGCCGGCTCGAACGGAGCTGTGGTACTCAACTTCACACCTCCGGAGGCCCTCGTGATCCTGCAGGCGGCGCAGAAGCTGGGGCTCGAGGACCGGGTCAAGCTGTGGGCCTGCTCGACGCCGTGCGACACCGACTTCCTGGCGACGACGCTCGGTCCGAAGTGGAACCACAAGTTCTTCGTCAACGCCGAGCTAACGCCGCCGGACCCGACCAACACGCCGACCATGAACCTCTACAAGGCGATCCTCAAGCAGTATGGATCGTCGGTCTCCGGCGGGATCGGCAGCTTCAGCCAGATGGGATTCACGATGGGCGAAATCGCGACCCACGCGCTCGAGTCGATCAAGGGCGCCTACACGGTTCAGAGCGTCAACCAGGCGTTCGAGAACGTCAAGAACTTCACCACCGGGATGCTCTGCGAGCCGTGGACGTTCGGAACCTACGCGTTCCACATCTCCAACAACGTCGACTACACGGTCACGTCCGAGAGAGATGGTGGTCGCGCAGGGATGCACGCCGATCTCGGCGGCCGATCCGCAGATTGCGGCGTATCGGAAGCTGACCGGCGGAGCGTGATTCGCGCCCCTGGGAGCGCGGGCGAAGCGACTCAGCCCGCGTTCCCGGGATGGCCGGTGGACTGACCGCCCTCCTTGGCCGAGCCGGGGTCGTCCGTCGGCTTGCGGGAACCGTCGCCGTCGCGTTTGCCGCCGCCGCTCTGGTCCGGGCCCTCGGACTCCTCGGTGTTCTGATCGGACACCGAGGACGGCGGCTCCTGGCTGCCAAACGTCTCCTCAGTGTCGCTGCGGCGCTCCTCCACGGTCGCCGATGAGCTACCCGGGCCGGCAGGCGACAAACCGGACCGGTGCCACCCCGGTGCATAACGCAGCAAAGCCCCCCGTACCCGGATCACTTCGGTGACATAAGCGGGCTTGGCGGCGCTCGCGCGGCCGCCTGTGCGGCAAACCGGCGCGCCGCGGGGCGACTTTGGTGCGTTGTGCACCCCGGGGGCCGGCGATCAGAACAGGCCGGCGAGGGCGTTGGCGGCGTGCGAGGCGAAGTGGAAGAGCGGCTGGGGGAAGATGCCGAAGAAGATCGCCGCGGCGGCGAAGGCGACGGCGACGAAGGTGAGCTCGGGGTAGGCGAGCACGCCGGCGGGTCCCGGGCCCTCCTCCCATTCGTCGGCCTCCAGTGCGCCGCCGGCGATCGGGGCGAGCCCGCCAGGGGCCGCGGCCGGGGCCGCGCCGGCAGGAAGCATCGGCGCCGCGACCGCCGGACGCATCCAGATCGTGGCCACCACGCGCAGGTAGTAGCCGAGCGAGATCATCGAGCCGATCACGAGCACGATGGCGAGCCAGGTGTAGTCGCCCGAGACGAGCGCGTGGATCAGCTGGAACTTGCCGATGAAGCCCACGGTGCCGGGGATGCCGGCCAGGGCGAGCATGCCGATCGTCATCGGCCAGGCCAGCCACGGCCGGCGTGCGCCGAGGCCGGACAGGGCGCTCAGATAGTCGCCGTCGGGGCGCTCGTGCTCCTCGGCCACGATCACCGCGAACGGCGCGAGGTTCATGAACAGGTAGAAGATGAGGTACAGCACGGTGGCCTGGATCCCGAGCCGCGTGCCGACGACCACCCCCGCCAGCATGTAGCCGGCCTGGGCGACGCCCGAGTAGCCCATCATCCGCTTCAACGAACTCTGGCCGAGGGCGCCGGCGTTGCCGACCACGATCGTGATCGCGGCGATGGTGGCCAGCAGGGGCGCCCACGTGTCGTGGGCACCGATCGCGGCGAAGTCGAAGAAGCGGATGAAGACGCCGATTGCCGCCGCCTTGGTGGCGGTGGCCATGAACGCAGTGATCGCCGTGGGGGCGCCCTCGTAGACGTCGGGTGTCCACTGGTGAAACGGCGCCACCGACGCCTTGAAGGCGAAGCCGACCATGGTCAGGCCGAGACCGGTGAGCACCATCGGGTTGCCGAGCACGCCGCCGGCCAGCTTCCCATGCGACAGCGCAGCGCCGATCGCCCCGTAGTCGGTCGACCCGGTGGCGCCGTAGACCAGGCCGAGGCCGTAGACCAGCGTGGCCGAGCCCACCGATCCCACGATCAGGTACTTGAGCCCGGACTCGAGCGAGGCCTCGCGCCGGGTCTCAGATGCACACAGGATGTAGAGCGGGATTGACAGGACCTCGATCCCGAGGAACAGCGTGATCAGGTTCTGGGCCGAGACGAACACGCCCATGCCCAGCACGCTGAAGATCAACAGGCCGTTGAACTCGCCGTGACCCGACTCTTGGGGAGCGATCCCCCGCCATGACATGAGCACCGCCGCGATCCCCGCCACCGCGAACAGCATGTCGAGCTCGAGGGCCAAATGATCCATGGCGAGCGGCGCCGACCCGGCGCACTTGGGCCCGGCCACCACGCATGTGCTGAACGAGTGGCTCGGCTTCGGGTGATACCCGAAGACGACGATCGCCGCCGCGATCGTGCAGAGGAACGTGATGACGGCGAGCCCGGGCACGATCCAGTGCCGGACCACGCGCGGGCGCAGCAGCCCGACGAGCAGCACGACCAGGCCGCCGACGGTGAGCACCACGAGCGGGGACAGGGCCTTCCAGTCGACGTGCGGACCGACGATGTGCTGGGCAGCCGCGAGGACGTTCATCGCGAGGCCACCCTTCGCGGAGTGGCCGCGGCCTGAACCTGGCCCGCGGCCTGGACCTGCGCCGGCGCCACCGCCGATCGCACCGACGGCTCAGAGCGCTTGAGCCCGAACTGGGGATAGAAGGCCAGGACCAGGATCACCAGCACGATCGGGGCGAGCACGAGGGCGTCGGACAGCGCCAGCTCGCGCGAGGCGACCTTGGCTCCCGACCGGTTGTGGAAGCCGGTGATGTAGAGCCGCAGGGCGTACACGGCGGCGCCCACCACGCCGGCGAAGGCGATCACCGAGATCGCCAGCTTGGCCTGGAAGACGCCGAGCAGGATCATGAACTCGCCGATGAAGTTCGACGAGCCGGGCATGGCGAGCGTGGCCAGCGTGACGATCAGGGCCAGCGTGGCCAGCACCGGCGCGCGGAAGGCGATCCCACCCATGTCGGCCAGCCGCTCGGAGCCGCCGGCGCGCGCGGCGAGCGCGGCCACGATGAAGAACAGCGGTGCGGTGACCAGGCCGTGGTTGAGCATCTGGAGCAGCGCCCCCTGTGCGCCGGTGGGTCGCAGCGAGAAGATGCCGAGCGTGATGAAGCTGAGCTGCGCGACGCTCGAGTAGGCGACGACCATCCGCGCGTCGGGCGTGGTGAACGCGACCAGCGTTCCCCAGATGATCGAGACCAGCGCGATCAGCAGCATCAGCGTCTGGAAGTGCGCCGAGGCGTACGGGAACAGCGGCAGGACGATGCGCAGGAAGCCGTAGGCGGCCACCTTCGAGACGACGCCGGAGAACACCGCCACGGCCGGGATCGGCATCGACTTGTAGCCGTCGGCCAGCCAGCCGTGGAACGGGACCAACGGCATCTTGACCAGGAAGGCGAACGCGAAGCACAGGAAGATCCACTCCTGCGAGGCGCGCGGCAGCGGCGTCGCCCGCAGGGCCGACAGGGCGAAGTTCAAGGTCGTGTGGTGGTCGGTCGACGACAGCACGCCCGTGGCCACGGCGGCGGCGAGCATGAAGAACGATCCGACCAGCGTGTAGACGACGAGCTTGGTCGTGGCCCGCACGCGCTCGCCCGAGCCCCACATTCCGACCATGAAGTAGAACGGGATCAACATCAGGTCGAAGAAGGCGACGAACAGGGCCAGGTCCTGGGCGCAGAACGCGCCGAGCACCGCGCTCTCGGCCAGGCCGAAGTGGAAGTAGAAGCTGCGCGGCCGGTCCCACTCGCGGAAGGCCGACCACAGCAGCGACGCGCTGAACAGGACCGTGGTCAAGAGCACCAGCAGCACGTTCAGCCCGTCCAGCCCGAGCTTGTAGTGGATGCCCAGCGAGGAGATCCAGATGTGGTCGGTGACGAACTGCAGGCCGGACCGGCCCAGCTTGAAGCGCACCAGGAACGAGATCGCCACGCCCAGCGTGATCAGGCTCCCGACGAACGAGACCCGCCCGACCAGCGGCCGGGGAGTCAGCGCGGCAAGCAGGCCGATGGCCAGCGGCAGCCAGATGAGAATCGAAAGGGTCACCGGCTGATGCTCTGGGGACGATTGGAAGGACTGGACGCTGGGCGGCGCATCAGCTAGGAGCTCGAGATCAGGAAGTAGAGGGCGACGCCGGAGATGCAGACGACCATCAGCGCGGCGTAGTAGCGCACGAACCCGGTCTGGGCGCGGCGCACCGCGGCCGAGCCGGCGCGCACCGCGCCCGAGGTGCCGCCGGTGAACACGCCCTGGATCAGGGAGCGCTCGAGCACCGAGTCGACCAGCCGGCCGGTCCACAGCGTGGGCCGCACGACCAGGAAGTCGATCAGCTCATCGAAGTACCACTTGTGCGACAGGAACACGTAGGCCGCGGCGAACCGCTCGCGCAGGCGGGTGGCCGTCCCGACCCGGGCGACCCAGATCCGGTACGCGATCGATATGCCGGCCACAGCGATCAGCGCGCCGATGACCAGCCCGAGCCACGCCGGTCCGGCCTTCACCTGCACATTCGCGTACTTGGAGTCGGCGAAGGTCGGGTCGAGGAACTTGGTGATCGCGTCGTCGATGCCGGGGATCTGCACCAGGCCGCCGATCACGGCGAGCACGGCGAGCGTGCTCATCGCGATCTTCATCGGCCACTCGCGCTCGGCGATGAAGTGACCGGGGCCGGGGAAGCCGACGTCGGTGTCCTCCTCCTCGCCGGTCATCGGGTTGCGCGGCACCTCGGCATGGGCCAGGTGCCCGTGCTCGAGCTCGACCGCCTCGGGCACCGGATCACCGAAGAAGGCGCGGAAGATCATCCGGAACGTGTAGATGCCGGTGAGCAGGGCACCCCCGTAGGCGACGATGCCGAGGATGATGAACGCGCCGCCGCGGTGGTCGAGGAACGCGATGATGTCGTCCTTGGACAGCCAGCCGGAGAACGGCGGCAGCCCGCTCAGCGCCAGCCCGCCGACGACGAAGCAGACGAACGTGAACGGCAGCGCGCGTCGGAACCCGCCCATCCGGTCCAGCGACTGATCGCCGGCCATCGCGCCGATGATCGATCCGGCCGCCATGAACAGAAGCGCCTTGAAGAAGGCGTGGGTCATCAGGTGAAACAGGCCGGCCGAGTACGCGCCGACGCACACGCCCATGATCATGTAGCCGATCTGGGACATCGTGGAGTAGGCGATCACGCGCTTGATGTCGGTCATCACCAGCGCCACCGTGGCCGCGACCACGAGCGTCACGGCGCCGCCGATCGCCCCGATGTCGGCCGCGGTCGGTGCCCATTCGAAGATCACGTGCATGCGCGCGACCAGGTACACGCCGGCGGTCACCATCGTGGCGGCGTGGATCAGCGCTGACACCGGAGTGGGGCCCTCCATGGCGTCGGGGAGCCAGGTGTGGAGCGGCACCTGGGCCGACTTGGCGAACGCGCCCACGAGCAGCAGCAGCCCGGCCGCGACGATCGGGGTGCCGTTGTGCGCGAACGTGTGGGGGACCGCATGGAAGACGCCCAGGAACTGGACCGTCCCGGTGTGCTGGAACAGGATGAACGTGGCAATGACCAGGCCCACGTCGCCGACCACGTTGATCACGAACGCCTTGATGCCGGCGCGGGTGGCGGTGGTGCGCCGGTACCAGAACGAGATCAGCAGGTACGACGCGGCGCCGACGAAGGCCCAGCCGACGATCAGCAGCACGAAGTTGCCGGCCAGCACGAGCAACAGCATCGAGAACACGAAGTAGTTCAGGTAGGCGAAGTAGCGCGAGTACCCGCGGTCGAGCGTCATGTACGTGACCGAGTACAGGTGGATCAGCGTGGAGACGCCGGAGACGACCAGGATCATGAACACCGACAGCGGGTCGACGAGGATCTGGAGCTTGGCGTCGACGCCGACCGACACGTCGTAGTTCCACAGGCTCGAGGTGAGCTGGCGGTGATCGGGGCTCTTGCCGAGCAGCGCGACCAGCGCGATCACCGAGAACACGAACGACAGCGCGATGGCCAGGGTCCCGATCCAGCCCGCGGTTCGCGCCGGCCAGAAGCGGTAGCCGGAGCCGATCACGATCGTCCCGAGCAGCGGGCACAGCAGGACGAGCCAGGCGGCGGTGGTGGCGGTCATCAGCGTGGACGGTCCAGGGACTCGAGGACTCGCGGGCCGCCATCGTCGAGGGGCCGCCGGCGACCCGCATAACACGTCACGTCAGCCGCCGACTCGAGACCGTGACGAATTAAGCGTCTGCCAGCGCATAAGTCGTCACGTCAGCCGCGGGACACAACGAGTGACGTGTTATGCGGCTCGGAGGGGGCGCCACGCGGACCCGGGCCCCGACCTCCGGGCAATGGCGAGCACGGTCGCCGGCGTGAACTGAAAGCAAGATCATCCCTGCAACTCGTTGAGCTCGTCGACGTCGATCGGCAGGCGCCGGCGGTAGATGGCCACGACCAACCCGAGCCCCACCGTCACCTCACACGCCGCCACGACCATCACGATCAGCGCGAAGATCTGGCCGTCCTCGCTGCCCCACATCCGGGCGAAGGCGACAAGCGAGAGGTTCGCCCCGTTGAGCATCAGCTCCAGGCACAGCAGGACGACCAGCGGATTGCGCCGGACGAGCACGCCGCCGGCGCCGATGCAGAAGATGAGCGCCGAGACCGTGAGGTACCAGCCGATCGCCATCACCAACCACCCTGCTGGCGGGCGGCGTCGCCGGTCGTCGTGCCGACCGGCTCGGCCTGGGGCTTCAGCGGCTCATCGCCGGGCCGCGGACGGACGCCGGCCGCCTCGGCCATCGTGCCGGTGTAGGCGGGCCGCGGCGCCTCGATCCGGTACGCGGTCTGCTCCTCGGGCTCGAGGCCGCGGCGCCGGCGGGCCAGCACGACCGCGCCGATCGCGGCGATCAGCAGGATGATCGACGCGAGCTCGAACGGGAACAGGTACTTGGTCAGGAACAGCGTTCCGATGTGCTTCGGCGTGCCGAAACCCGGGATGTACGGGGCGCCGTGAGACGAGACGCCCTTCAACCCCGCACCCAGCATCGCGATGCACAGCTCCACGGCCAGGGCCAGCGCGAACAGCGGCCCGAGCACGCGCAGCACCGCACCGCTGGCCAGCTGCTCCCCGCCTCCCACGTAGGCGACCACGAACACGTACAACACCATCACCGCGCCGGCGTAGACCACGACCTGGGCGGCGGCCACGAACTCGGCTCGCAACAACAGGAACAGCGCGGCCAGGGAGACCAGGTGGAAGGCGAGGGCCAGCACGCTGTAGAACGGGTTGCGCAGCAGCACGACGCCGATCGCGCCCGCGATCGCGCCGATCGCGGCGATGAAGAACAGGACGGAGCTCAAGAACTCACTCCCCCTCCCGCCTCAGCGGGGTGCGCTCGATCGCCTCGGCCAGCAGCATCTCCTTGGTGAAGATGAGATCCGAGCGCGTGTAGTCGGACATCTCGTAGTCGTGGCCCATCGTGATCGCGTCGAACGGGCAGGCCACCTCGCAGTACCCACAGAAGATGCAGCGGCTCAGGTTGATCTCGTAGACCGCCGCGTAGCGCTCGCCGGCCGACACGCGATTCTCGGGCGTGTTCTCGGCGGCCACCACGCGGATGCAGTCGGCGGGGCAGGCGGCGGCGCACAGCGAGCAGCCGACGCATTTCTCGAGGCCGGTGTCCTCGAAGCGGTGCAGCCGGTGGCGTCCCCGGAAGCGCGGATAGACCGGCGTCTTCTCCTCGGGGTACTGGATCGTCACCGGCCCCTCGACGATCCGTGCGAACGTCGTCTTGAGGCCGCGAAGCGTCTCGCCGAACACGCGATACGCGCCGGCCACCGGACCGGGCGCCGGCGAGCGCACGACCTGGATCACATCGTCTGAGACGTCGTACTGAGTCATGACACCACCACGATCGCGGTCACAAGCAGGTTCAGGGTGGCCAGCGGCAGCAGGATCTTCCAGCCGAACGACATCAGCTGGTCGTAGCGCAGGCGCGGGAGGGTGGCCCGGATCCAGATGAAGAACGTGAACACGATCAGGATCTTGGCCAGCACGACGAACGGGTCCACCCAGCCCGGGGGATGGATGCCGAACGGCAGCAGCCAGCCTCCGAAGAAGATCGTCACCGCCATGCCGGAGACCACGATCATGTTCGCGTACTCGGCGAACAGGTAGGCCACGAACGGCGTGCCGCCGTACTCGGTGAAGTAGCCGGCGACCAACTCGGCGTCGGCCTCGATCAGGTCGAACGGAGCCCGGTTGGTCTCCGCGAACGAGGCCACCAGGAAGACCAGGAAGCCGGCGAACTGAGGAATGAAGTACCACATACCGGCCTGGGCGTGGACGATCCCGGTCAAGGACAGCGTCTGGGCGGTTATCAGCACGCCGACGATCGACAGGCCCTGCGACACCTCGTAGGAGATGAGCTGGGCCGCGCCGCGCATCGAGCCGAGGAACGAGTACTTGGACCCGGATGCCCAGCCGCCGAGCATGATCCCGTAGAACGAGATTCCGGCCAGCGCGAACACGTACAGCGGGCCGATCGACACGTCGATCCCGTACAGGCCGAAGCGGGTCCCGAAGATGTGCTGGACGTCGCCCCAGGGGATGATCGCCAGCGCCCCCACCGCGGTGATGATCGAGATCACCGGCGCGAGCCGGAACAGCGCGCCAACCGAAGTCGTCGTGCGGAACGGCTCCTTCATCGCGAACTTGACGATCTCCGCCAGCGGCTGCATGAGGCCGAACGGGCCCACGCGGTTGGGGCCGTAGCGGCCCTGGAAGCGTCCGAGCAGCTTGCGCTCGTACACGATCAGCACGGGCAGGATGGCGAAGATCACCGCGAAGATCGCCAGCGATTTGATGATCTGCGCCCACCAGGGCTCGAAGTAGTTGACGTCGGCGAGCGCGATCATCGCTTGTGCACCTCGACCACGGGTTCGGTGAACGCGTTGGCCGACCCGGTCGCGATGCCCTCGGCCAGGAACGCGGTACCCGCCGGCACGCCGGTGCGGACATGCGCGACCGCATTCAAGCTGGTCCCGTTCTGCGAGACGCGCACCGCCTCGCCGGAGCCGATGCCCAGGCGCTGGGCGTCCTCGGGCGCGAGCTCGACCTGCTGGCGGGCCACGGTGAACTTGAGCGCGGGGGAGATCTCGACCTCGGGTGCGGCCCAGATCGGCCGGTAGGTCCCGAGGCGCAGCGCGCCGTTAGAGGGAGCGCCGTTGCTGCTCGCCGGGGTGGACAGAAGCGGGGTGGGCGCCGGAGCGGCGGGGAACTCGCCTGCCGCCTCGCGCTCCTGCCAGCGCACCCCGCGCCCGCCGATCTCCTCGAGCGTCAACCCGCGGTAGAACGGCACCGCCTCGACTAGCTGGGCGAACACCATCGGGGAGGTCAGCGCGCCCGTGTCGACCCCGGCGCGCCGGGCGAGCTCGGCCACGACCGACCAGCCGGCGCGGACCGCGCCCGGGTGGGCGATAGCGGTGCGCAGGCGCTGCAGGCGCCCGTCGGGGTGCACGACCGTGCCCTCCTTCTCGGCGTAGGACTCCGCCGGGAAGATCACGTTGGCGTGCTCGGCCAGGCCCTCGGTGAGCACGCTGGCGTGCGCGACCACCAGCGCGGCGCGTTGCATGGCCCGCTCCCACAGGGCGCGGTCGGGCTGATCGCGCAGCGGATCGGTCTGGAACAGGTAGAGCGCGGTGATGTCCCCGTCCGCCGCAGCCTGGGCGATTCGCCGCGCGCCGCGACCGGGACCGGGACCGGGGCTCGCGCCGTCGCCCGCGCCGGGGCTCGCGCCGTCGCCGGCGCCGGAGCCCGCCAGCTCGGCGTATCCGGGGCCGAACCCGGGAACGGCGCCGGCCTCGCGCAGGCCGCGGCCGTTTCCGCCGGCCGGGATCTCGAGCAGCCCGGCGCCCTCGCGGTCGGCCAGGCCGAGCCGGTCGGCGATGCTGAGCAGGGCGCGCAGCGCGGTCTCGTCGAGCTGCCGCTGGCCCCACAGGATCACGATGTCCTCGCCGGCCTCGCGCAGGAAGTCGGCGACCTCGGCGAACTCGGAGTCGGCATGTCCGTCGCCGCCGGCACCGTCGTCGCCGCGCGTCGCCGCGAGCGCACGATCCAACCCAACCAGGAACGCCGCCTCGCCACCGGGCGCGTAGCGCCGGATCACGCCGGCGTTCTGATCCAGCGCACTCGGCCGCGCGCTGGCCACGGCCAGGCGCACGCCGCGCCGGCGAACGCCCTTGCGGATCCGCAGATCGAGGATCGGCGCGTCGTCGAGCGGCTCGCACCCGACCACGAGCACGGTGTGGGCGAACTCGATGTCGGGGACCGTCGCCTGCAAGGCGGGTGCCGCGAGCGCGCGAAGAAGCTCAGGCGCCACGGCCGGCCCCACCCCTGAGTCGATGTCGGAGGACCGCAGGGCCTCGCGCATGAGCCGCTGGAGCAGGAAGCCCTCCTCGTTGGTGGCCTGCCCGCCGACCAGCGCGCCGACCGCGCCGCGATGGCGCGCGAGCCCCGCCGCCGCGTCCAGAGCCCGATCCCACGACACCGGTCGGAGCGAACCCCCGTCGCGCACGAGCGGCTCGGTGATGCGCTCGTCGACGTGGATGGCCTGATACGCGAAGCGCCCCTTGTCGCACAGCCAGCCGTCGTCGACGTCCGCGTTGCCCACAGGACCGCCGCCGCTGCCCGCGCTCCGCGCGTCACGCGCCAGCACCCGCATCACCTTCTCGTCGCGGACGGTGAACTCGACGTTGCACTGCGACGGGCACAGCGTGCAGATGCCGCCGGCGCCCTCGATGTCCCAGGGCCGCGCCCGGAACCGGTACGGCTGCGAGGTCAGCGCCCCGACCGGGCACAGCTCGACGATGTTGCCGCTGAACGGCGCCACGTAGGGATGGCCGTTGTGCGTGCCGACGAAGGTGTCGGCGGCGCGCTCGGTGAAGATCAGCTGGTAGTCCTCGGCGACCTCCTGCGAGAAGCGCACGCAGCGATAGCAGAGGATGCACCGCTCGCGGTCGATCGCGATCAGCGGCGACAGCGCGAGCGGCTTCTCGAAGTGGCGCTTGGGCTCGATGAAGCGTGAGCGCCCGAGGCCCCACCCGAACGTGATGTCCTGGAGCGGGCATTCGCCGCCCTTGTCGCACACCGGGCAGTCGAGCGGATGGTTGACCAGCAGGAACTCGACGATCGCGTTCTGGGCGTGGTGGACCCGCTCGGTCTGGGTGTGGACGACCATCCCGTCCTTGACCGGGGTCGAGCACGACGTCTGGAGCTTGGGGATGCCTTCGATCTCGACCAGGCACATCCGGCACGCCCCCACCGGGTTGCCGAGCTTGGGCTCGTAGCAGAAGTAGGGGATCTCGATGTCGCCATGCTTGGCGGCGTCGACCAGCATCATCCCCTCGGGCGCGCGCACCTCGCGGCCGTCGATCGTCAGCTGGATGATGTTCTGCGGAGGGCGGGGCATGTAGCGGGCTCTTAGTGCACCGGATAGGGGCCGGCGTGCTCGTCGGCGACCCCGATCGGGATCACGTCGACCAGATCCGCCCCGTCGGCGCGCTCCCGCGCAGCCTCGATCTCGGCCTCTAGCTCGTCCCTGAACTTCGCCACCATCGAACCGACCGGCATCGCCATCGCGTCCCCCAGCACGCACAGGCAGTTCCCGATGATCTGCTCCTGCACGGAGGCCATGATGTCGAGATCCATCGGGGTGGCCTCGCCGCGGTCGATCCGCTCGACCATCCTCAGCGTCCAGCGGGTGCCCTCGCGACATGGCACGCACTTGCCGCACGACTCGTGCGCGTAGAACTTGACCAGCTTGTGCATGACCTCGAGCACCGTGTGCGAGTCGTCGACCACGATGATCGCGCCCGAGCCGAGCATCGATCCCGCCTTGGCCATCGAGTCGAAGTCGTAGGGCAGGTCGAGGTCCTCCGCCTTGAGCACGGGCGAGCTCGAGCCGCCCGGGAACCAGAACTTGATCTCGCGCCCCTCGAAGGGCCCGCCGGCCAGGCCGTAAATGATGTCCCGCGACGGCATCCCGAGCTCGATCTCGTAGTTGCCCGGCTTCTGCACATCGCCGGAGACCGACACGAGCTTGGTACCTGTCGACGTCTCGGTGCCGATGCTCGCGTACTCCTTGCCGCCCATCCGGATGATGTGCGGCACGGTGGCCAGCGTTTCGACGTTGTTGATCAGCGTCGGTCCGTGGTACAGGCCCTCGATGGCGGGGAACGGCGGCTTCAGTCGCGGGTTGCCGCGCTTGCCCTCGAGCGAGTCGAGCAGGCCCGTCTCCTCGCCGCAGATGTAGGCGCCGGCGCCGCGGTGCAGCACGAGCGACACGCTGTGATCGGAGCCGAGGATCTTCTCCCCGATGTAGCCGGCGTCGCGGGCCTCGGCGATGGCCGCCTCGAGGATGTCCGCCTGGTGGTCGTACTCGCCGCGGATGTAGATGAACGCGCGGCTGATCTCGGCCGCCCAGGTGGCGATCAGGATCCCTTCGATCAGCATGTGCGGGCTCTTCTGCATGAGCTCGCGGTCCTTGAACGTCCCCGGCTCGGACTCGTCGGCGTTGCACACCAGGTACTTGTCCATGTTGCCGTGGGGCAGGAAGCCGGCCTTCTGGCCCATCCGGAAGCCGGCGCCGCCGCGACCGCGGATGCCCGAGTCGACGATCTGCTGCAACACCTCCTCGGCCGGCATGTCGAGCGCCTTGCGCAGCGACTGATAGCCGCCGCGGCGCTCGTACACCTCGAGCGTGTTGAGGCCCGGCTCGTCGATGCGGTCGAACAGGATCTTCATCTACGCGCCGTCCTTCCCGCCCTCGGAGTCCCCGTCGTCTTTGGAGTCCCCGTCGTCCCCGGCGGCCTCCTCGGCGGGCAGCTCGATCGCCGCGGTCGGTCCCGGCCGGTCCACGCTGTCGCCCTCGTGACCGAGCCCCGCCGTGTCGGCCATCTCCGTGGTGGCGCGATCGGGCGGACCGAAGTCCCCGGCCTCCTCTTGCACCCCGGGGTCAGCACAGCGGCGGTAGCGCAGCTGCTTGTGCTCGAGCACGGCGCGGCCGGCCTGCATGTCCTCGACGATCCGCTGCGCATCGTCGGGCGCGAGCGGTCCGACGTACTCGCCGTCGACCGACGCCATCGGCGCGATGTCGCACGCGCCGAGACACTCGAACGAGCGCACGTTGACGTCATCTGCACCCTCGGCCGCGGCCTTCATCGCCTCGAAGAACTCGTCGGCGCCCCGCAGCGAGCATGAGATGTTCGTGCAGACGAACACGTCGTGGCGCCCCATCGGATGCATCTTGAACATGTCGTAGAAGGTCGCCACCGAGGTCAGGTAGGCGGGCGTGAGCTGCATGACGGCGGCGACCTGGTCGATCGCCTCGGGCGAGCACCAGCCGTGCTCGTCCTGCGCGGCGTGGAGCGCGGGGATGGCCGCCGAGCGGCGGTCGGGGTACTTGGCCATCGCCTGGGCGATGCGCTCTTTCAGCAGCGGCGGGACCGGCGTGGTGGCCGGATCCGGGATCGTCGCCGGGTCCTTGGTGAGATCGACCGCCTCGTCCCAGCCGGGGACGCGGGAGCCGTGGCCGAAGCGCGGCACGGGCCCGGTGGTACGACGGCGCTGGGGCAGACCATCGCCGTCACGGCCGTCGCTTTCTGGATCGAGCCGCGGGTCGCCGGTATGCACGCTCACCGGTCGATCCCTCCGAGGATCGGGTCGAGCATGGCCAGCGTCGCGATCAGGTCCGCGAGGTAGCCGTCCCTGACCATCGGCGCCAGCGACTGCAGGTTCACGAAGCTCGGGTCGCGCATGTGCACGCGCGCCGGCTTGGCCGACCCGTCGGCGCGCACGAAGCAGCCGAGCTCGCCGCGCGGGCCCTCGATCGGGTAGTAGCACTCGCCCGGCGGCACCCGGAAGCCCTCGGTGACCAGCTTGAAGTGGTGGATCAGCGCCTCCATGCTGGTGGCCAGCTCGTGGCGCGGAGGCAGCGCGACCTTGCGGTCCGGCGTGATGTGCGGGCCCTCGGGCAGGCCGTCGAGCGCCTGCTCGATGATCTTGACCGACTCGTAGAACTCGGCATGGCGGACGCGGAAGCGGTCGTAGTTGTCGCCCACCGTCCCGATCGGGATCTTGAAGTCGAAGTGGTCGTAGCTCGAGTAGGGATGCGCCTTGCGCAGGTCCCACGGCTCGCCGGTGGCGCGCAGAAGCGGCCCGGTGACGCCGAGCCCCAGCATGGTCTCGCGGTCGACGATGCCCGTGCCCCGCAACCGCTCGATCACGATCTGGTTCTTCTCGAGCAGGTCGGCGTACTGGTCCGCCCGCGTCGGCATCACCTTGAGGAACGCCCGGAGCTTCTGCTCGAACCCGCGCGGGATGTCCTCGATGACCCCGCCGACCTGGATGTAGCGCGTGTGCATGCGCTGGCCCGAGGACATCTCGAAAAGGTCGAGCACGGTCTCGCGCTCGCGGAAGCAGTACCAGAACATCGAGATCGCGCCCAGGTCCAGCGCGCTCGTCCCGAGCCACACGAGGTGGGACATGATCCGGTTCAGCTCGAGGTGGATCACCCGCAGGTACTGAGCGCGGGGCGGCACCTCGAGGCCGAGCAGCGTCTCCACCGCGCCGCAGAACGCCATCGCGTTGAAGTAGTAGCTCAGGTAGTCCATCCGCTCGATGACCGGGATGACCTTCCAGTACGCCTTGTCCTCGGCCGTCTTCTCGATCCCGGTGTGGACGTAGCCGATGACCGGCTTGATGTCGCGCACGACCTCGCCCTCGAGCGTGGCGATCAGCCGCAGCACGCCGTGCGTGGCCGGGTGGTGCGGTCCGATGTTGAGCGTCAGCAGCTCGTGGGTCTCGCCGGACCCGACCGGCTCGCTCGACAGCGTGATCGACTCCTCGCGCTTGCGGTAGTCGTCGGTCAGCGTGGTGGCCGTCTCGCTGTCGGTTCCGCGTCCGGTGACCGTCATACGTACTTCCCGTAGTTCTGCTCTTCGTTGTAGGTGAACAGGACCGGCTCCCCGCCCACCGGGAAGTCGCGCCGCTGGGGAAAGCCCTCGTAGTCCTCGGGCATCAGGATGCGGCGCAGGTCCGGGTGCCCGTCGAACACCACGCCGAACATGTCGTAGGTCTCGCGCTCCTGGAAATCGGCGCTGGGGAACAGGTCGACGACCGAGTCGATGTGCGGACGCTCGGTGGAGACCCGCGCCTTGACCGAGATCCGCTCGACGCGCTGGCGGTCCATCAGCTCGTAGAGCACGCCGAGGCGGGGCTCGTGCGGGTAGTAGTCGACGCCGTGCACGCTGGCCAGGAACCGGTAGCCCTTGCCCTGGAGGTGCTCGAGGACGGCCCGGATCTGCGACGGGTCCGCGACCAGCGTGGCTCGGCCGCGGTGAAACTCGGTGTCTAGGATCGAGTCGCCGTGTGCGTCGCGGAGCTCCTGGGCGGTCAGCTCGAGCTCCGTGGCGTCAGGCACCGGCGGTGTCTCCGGCCTTGAACACGTTGACGTTGGCGCTGTCGAAGTCGGTCCCGCTCGGGAGGAGCTCCTCGGTCCCGCGCGCGGCGTAGCGATCGCGCCACCCCTCGACCGGATGCCCCTGGATCTTGTCGCGGAGCCTCAGGATCCCGTGCATGAGCGCCTCGGGGCGAGGCGGGCAGCCGGGCACGTGGACGTCGATCGGCATGAACTTGTCCGCGGGGACCAGCGCGTAGTTGTTGAACACGCCGGTGGACGAGCAGCACGCGCCCATCGAGATCGCCCACTTGGGCTCGAGCATCTGGTCCCAGATACGCCGGATGACCGGCGCCATCTTGATCGAGACCCGGCCCGACAGGATGATCAGGTCGGCCTGACGCGGTGAGGCGCGGAATGCCTCGAACCCGAACCGGGCGATGTCGAGGCGCGCGCCGACGATCGACATCATCTCGATCGCGCAGCAGGCCAGCCCGAAGGTCAGCGGGTAGATCGAGTTTCCCTGCGCCCAACCGACCGCGCGATCGACGGTCGTCGTGAGCACGCGCTCCTCGACGTAGCGCTCGAGATCCTCATCGTCCATGTCGCCGCGCAGCAGGTCGCGGGCCTGGTACTGGCGCACGCGCAGGTTTTCGATCGGCTCGCGCTTTATTTCCATTCGAGTGCTCCCCGGCGCCAGACGTAGATGAACGCGATCATCAGGAGCACGACGAACGTGACCGTCTCGACCGCCGCGAACGAGCCGAACGCCCTCAGCTGCACGGCGATCGGGTAGAGGAAGATGACCTCGATGTCGAACAGGATGAACAGCATCGCAACGAGGTAGAAGCTGATTCCGAAGCGGAAGCCGCGCTGAACCTCGGACGGCAGGCCGCACTCATAGGGTTCGACCTTGGAGCGGTTTGGCGCTCGCCGCCCGACGATCAGGTTGAGCGTCGCGAACAGCACCCCGACCAATGACCCCAGGATCAGGAATACGATCGCGGGCAGATAATCGCGAAGCACGGCAGATCGTTATATCACCGGTTGGACCAAGCTTGTAACACAGTGTTACTTAGTGCTGATTGCGGCTATGTCTCGGGATGTTTGGCGCAGGTTCGCCGGGCGATCCCGGCGGGTCGCCGGACACGTGATACCCAGACATGAAGGACATCCATCTCGTCTTTGGCGTGATCACGATCGTGTTGACCGCGATCGCCGGCGCGTGGGGCGCCTGGTGCTGGTGGCGGGTGCGCCAAAGCCCCTGGTTCTGGCGGCTCTTGCGCGCCTCGCAGGCGGCCATCGTGATCCAGGCTGCGCTGGGTGGCGTGCTGGTCCTGACCGGGCACAAGCCTCCGGGACTGCACGTCCTGTACGGCGTCCTGCCGCTGCTCGTGTCGTTCTTCGCCGAGCAGCTGCGTATCTCGGCCGCTCAGATGGTCCTCGATCAGCACGGCTTCGAGTCAGCGGCGGCGGTCGGCAAGTTGCCCGCCGAGGAGCAGCGGGCGGTCGTGGTCGCCGTCACGCAGCGCGAGCTCGGGTTCATGGTCATCGCCGCGCTCGTCAACCTGGTGCTGCTCGGGCGCGCCGCGATGACGCACTAGTGCGGTGGATCTTGACGGGAGCACCACTAGCTCCCGACCCGCGTGTCGAAGTCGTGGTAGCGGCCGGCGTACCAGAGGAGCGGCTCACCGTCGCCAAGGCCCATCGCCACCACCTCGCCGATCGCAATCGTGTGATCGCCGCCGGCGATCAGCTCCCGCAGCGAGCAGACCACCCAGGACAGCGCGCCGTCGATGATCGGCACATCGGCGCGGTAACGATGGCCCACGCCCTCGAGCTTCTCTGACTCGGGCAGCTTGGAGGCGAACACCCTGGCGATCTCCTCCTGATCGGCCCCGAGCACGCTGACCCCGAAGCGCCCCGCCTCCCGCACGATCGCCAGTGTGCGCGCGTCGTTCTCGAAGCAGACCAGCGCGAGCAGCGGCTCGAGCGACACCGAGCACAGCGCGTTCGCGGTCATCCCGCCCGAGGCCGCCGCCGCAGCGCTGGTCACCACGGCCACGCCGGTGGCGAACCGGCCGAACACCTCACGGAACAGTTCGGGATCCGGTTCGTGCTCCATTGCCGGTCGTTATAGCGGGACCGGAGACTCGAGTGGGGGCCCCGGCGCCGGCCCCTTTGGTTGCCGCCGAAGGACGATCGCGAAATAAGGGGGCGAGCGCGAACGTCGTGCCGGCCGGCGCCGGGATCGCCCACAGCTTCGCCATGGACGCCCTGGCTCCTCCTCGTGGACGCCCCCTTCCCTATGATCCCGCCCCGGATGAGCCGACCCGCCAAGGCCCTCTTCTCGGGTGTGTTGCTCGCGGTCACGCTCCTGGCGACCGCGTGCGGGACCGAGAAGATCAGCGTCCCGACGTCGAACGCCCCGTTCCACGAGGGCGCGGTGCTGTTCAACCAGCGGTGCGGCGGATGCCACACGCTGTCCTACGCCGGCACCCACGGATCGGCTCAGAACGTCCGCACGGCGCAGTTCAACAACGGCCCGAACTTCGACATCCGGTGCGAGCGGCCCGTCGCGCGAGTTCTCTACGCGATCCAGAACGGCGGCTTCTCAGGCGTGGTGATGCCCCAGAACATCGTGGTCGGCCAGCAGGCCCGGGACGTGGCCCGGTTCGTCGCCACCTACTCGGGGCGCAAGGCGCCGAAGATCCCGGGCGTCGTCCAGTGCCAGCAGGTCCCGGTCGGGACGGTGGCGGAAGCGCTGGCGCCGACCAGCACGGCTTCCACCACGAACACGGGGCCCTCACCGCAGACCGTGACCGGGACATTGACGACCAAGTCGGGCTCCAAGAAGCACAAGTAGTGGCGCGACCGCCTAGGAGCGAGACGTGCTCGACATCCAGTTGATCCGCCGCGAGCCCGACGCCGTGCGGGCCGCGCTCGCACGGCGCAGCGCCGAGGCGGCGGCCACCGTCGACCGCGTGCTCGAGCTCGATCAGCGCTGGCGTGAGATCCGAACCGCGCTGGAGGAGCTGAAGGCCGAGCAGAACCGGGCCAGCCGGGGCCGGAAGGGTCCCCCGTCACCCGAGGAGCGCGAGCAGCTGGCCTCGCTGGCCGCGCGCGGCCGCGGGCTGAGCGACGACGAGACCGCGGTGCGCGCCGAGCTCGATGCGCAGATCACCTCGCTGCCCAACCTGCCCGCCCCGGACGCCCCGGACGAGGACACCGTGCTGCGCGAGGTGGGTGAGGCCGGCGCCACCGGTCGCGACCATCTCGAGCTGGCCGGGCCGCGGATCGACATGGAGCGGGCCGCCCGGCTGTCCGGCTCGCGCTTCGCGTACCTGCGCGGCGATCTGGTCATGCTCGAGTTCGCCCTGGTCCGCTACGCGCTCGAACGGGTCCGGCGCGAGGGCTTCGAGCCGGTCATCCCCCCGGTGCTCGTGCGCGAGCGCGCGCTCTACGGGACCGGCTTCCTGCCCGACACCGAGCAGCAGATCTACCACCTGCCCGAGGATGATCTCTACCTGGTCGGCACCTCGGAGGTGGCGCTGGCCTCCCTGCACGACGACGAGATCCTGGCCCACGCCGACCTGCCGGTGCGCTACGCCGGGTTCTCGACCTGCTTTCGCCGGGAGGCGGGCGCCGCCGGCAAGGACACGCGCGGGATCTTCCGGGTGCACCAGTTCGACAAGGTCGAGATGTTCAGCTTCGTCGAGCCCGGGGAGGGGGCGGCCGAGCACGAACGGCTGCTGGCCATCGAGGAGTCGATCCTCAGCGAGCTCGGGATCCCCTACCGGGTCGTGGCGATCGCGGTCGACGACCTGGGCGCATCAGCGGCCAAGAAGTACGACTGCGAGGCATGGCTGCCGGGCCAGGGCCGCTACCGCGAGCTGACCTCGACCTCGAACACGACCGACTACCAGTCCCGCCGGCTCGGGATCCGCTACCGGCCCGCGGACGGGCGTCCGGAGCACGTCCACACCCTGAACGGGACCGCGGTCGCGGTCGGGCGGACCATCATCGCCCTGCTCGAGAACGGCCAGCGCGAGGACGGCTCCGTGCGGTTGCCGGCGCCGCTGGTCGCCAACGGCGCGCCCGAGGTGCTGCCGCCGGCGGTCTAGTTGACGACGCGGAGCCGGCGCGCCGGCTGGTCCTCGAGGACCACGAGCGCCGCCCGGGGCGGGCCGCAGGAGGCGACCCGGGCCCGGAGCCGGACACCGAAGGTGTTCCAGGGCCGCACGAACGCGGTGATGGGCTCGTCGGCGCCGGCCGAGGCCTCGGCCAGCGCGGCGGCGAACCGGGCGGGGCGTCCCGCCTCGGCATCGGCCGGTACGAGCAACTGCATCACGGGGCGGTTGACGGCGCTGTCCTCGGCCACCCCGAGCAGCGTCTCCGCCCGCCACGACATGGCCTGGACGAGCAGCGAGCTGTCGATGACCAGGAACGCGTCGCGGTGGCTCGGAGCGATGTCCTGCCGCGTCTCCAGCATCACCCCGAGGCCGCAGGACCGGCAAACGCGCGCCATCGGCGCCGGCGCTTCACCGCCGCGCGAGGGCGCCGCGCAGTGGCCGCAGAACCACGTGAACTCGACCGGTTCGACGACCGGCTGAACGAGCCTCAGTGCTGGACGTAGATCAGTTGATCCCCTCATTGCCCCTGTACGGATGCTAACCGTTGGAATGGCGGAAAAAAAGCCGCCACCGAAGAATTGTGCAAGTTGTAGAGCGCGTCGGCCGGCAGTGGGCCCAGCTTGAGACTCAAACCCGCGCCTAGACAGATGGTCGGCACTCGCCGTCTGCCCCCAAAACCACTCGCCGGGACTGGCCCGGCGGTCCGGAAACGTGCAAATTGCGAGCTACCCACGACCCTCTCCGCCAAGATTCTGGCGAATTGACGAATACCACGCGCGCGCGAGATCTCCCATCGGATAGTGGTTCACCCCCCCCAGCCGGGGGGTTTGGCCGGAGTTCCGCGTTACGTAGGGTCGCCCCGCGCGGAACCACGTCCCCGCGAGTCGTCCCCGACCCGGTCCCCGGACCGCTCCCCGACCCGGTCCCGACTCGGTCCCGGCTCGGGCTTGGGAAGTTTCTGGGTCTATAGAACCAGTTTCTTCCCAAGCGCCACCCGTGGCGGAGGTGCGCGGGCGCCGTGGCGGCCCGGGACCAGCCCGGGTCGCGCCGGCCGGAGACCATCCCGGGTCGCGCCGGCCGGAGACCATCCCGGAGCCGCGCCCTGCCCCGCGCCCTGCACGATTGAGTTCGGACCGCGCGCCAGCGGCCTCCCCGCGCTACGCTAGCCCGGCCGAAAGGAGAGGTGCCGGAGCGGTTGAACGGGCGCGACTGGAAATCGCGTAACGGGGGTTGACCTCGTTCGGGGGTTCGAATCCCCCCCTCTCCGCTCGTCCCAGAGCCACCGGACAGGCCGTGATCAACCCCCGAGGGTTGAGATCGGCGCGTCGCCCGGCTCGACCGCGACGCCAACCTCGTGACGTCCCGCGTCGGGTTGACCACAGACCACCGCAGGCGCGCCCGCGCACCACGCCGTGACCGGCGACTAGTCCCTCAGATCTGCCAGGCGCCACCGCGCAGCAGCGGCACCTCGCCGTCACCACGCTCGATCCCCGTGACCGACACGTCGTTCGACCCGATCATGAAGTCGATGTGGATCTCGGATCGGTTGATCCGCGGGCGATCCTCGTCGCCGACGGTGAAGTCGAGCCCTTCGCCGAGCGCGATGTGGCTGGCGGCGTTCTCGTCGAGCAGCGTGTCGAAGAAGACCGTGTCGAGGCTGCCGATGCGGCTCTCGCCGTCGACCAGCGCCACCTCGCCGAGGCGGGAGGCGCCGCCCCGGGCGGCCAGCGCCCGCATCGCGTCGGCTCCCTGGTCGGCGTCGATCTCGACCGCCTTGCCTCGCTCGAAGCGCAACCGCAGCCCGCTCACCATCGCGCCCGAGACGAACAGCGGCTTGGTCGAGGTCACGTGCCCCTCGGTCCGCTCGGGATCGGGCGTGGTGAACACCTCCTCGGTCGGGAGGTTCGGAGCGTGGACGATGCCGTCGAGCGTCGAGATGCGCGCGCACTGCCAGCGACCAGTGGCGAACAGCCCGACGGTCAGGTCGGTGCCCGGGCCCTCGAAGCGCAGCGCGTCCAGCTGCAACTCGTCGAGCTTGCCGGCGACCTCGACCAGGGCGTCCATCCGCGCCTCCCACGCCGCCACCGGATCGGGCTCGTCCACCCGGCAGACGTGGGCCACCTCCGTCCACAGCCGGTCCAGCGCCGCGTCCGGGGCGAGCGCCGGATGCACCAATTCGGCCCACGATGGGGTGGGGCACGGCGCGGCGGTCCAGTTCGTCGTGCGCTGGTTGACTATCTCGATCGACTCGCGCACGCGCGGGAGCAGGTCCCGCCCCAGGAGGGCCGGATCGATCCCGTCCATGATGTGGGGGGCGACCGGCCCGGTGAGGGCGATCACCGCGCATCGGTTTTCGCCCAGCGCCCGCATCCGCTCCCCGTACCAGGGTGGAACGAAGCCAAGCGTCTCGGGCGCGGCGTGGAGCATGCGGGCATGCTTGATGTGGATGTCGAACACCGACAGGTCCACGAACTTGGCGCCGGCCTTGTAGGCCGACTCGGCGATCGCCCGGGCCAGCGGCTCCTTTCCCGGCTCCGACCCGATGGCCACGATCTGTCCCGGCTGAACGTTGGCGCCGAACCGCACGATCAGATCGGCCAGGGAATCGATGCGGGCCCGCAGGCCGTCGGAGGACATCGCTCAGCCAGGATGCCAGTCCGGCGCCGTGCACGCATTGGCAACGATCCGCTCCCGCACCGCCTAGCGCGGGGCCTCGAGCGACGATTAGAGTCGCATCCGTGACGAGCCCGCTGCGCAACCTCGACCACGACCGCGCGGCCGTCCTCGAGTCGCTGTGCGAGACGATCGTGCCGGGTTCCACCCGCGTGAAGCCCGTCGTCTACATCGACGCGCTGATGTCGGCCATGTCCGGACCCGAGCGCGAGGCCGTGAACCAGTCGATCGACGCCCTGGCCGACGCCGCGCCAAACGGGGCCGAGGCGCTCAGGGCGCACGCGTTCACCCCGGCCTTCCTCCAGATCCGCGCCCTCGCCATCGAGGCCTACTACAGCGACTTCAAGGCGCCCGACGCGCCCGGTCCGAGCGCCTATCACGAGATCGACTTCCACTCGCCGCTGGCCATGCGGATCGCCAAGGACTGGTCCTACCTGGGGGTGGGCGGGTGACCGCGGAGCGCTTCGAGGTCATCGTGGTCGGCTCGGGCGCGGGCGGGGGCGTCGTCGCGGGCGAGCTCGCGGAGCGAGGGCGAAAGGTCCTGCTGCTCGAGGCCGGTGGCCACTACACCGCGGCCGACTTCGTGCGCTGGGAGAGCCGGGCCGGGCACGACTTCTGGTGGCCGCTTCGCTTCGCCTTCCCGGCCGGCGAGCCGAACCTCGGCCCGGTCGTCCTGATCGGCGGTCGCTGCGTCGGCGGGAGCACGGTGATCAACACCAAGGTCGCGCTGCGGGCCTCCCCGCGCGAGCTCGCCAAATGGCAGGCCGCCACCGGCCTGCGTCTCTCCCGCGAGGACCTCGACCCCTACTACGAGCGGGTCGAGCGCTACCTCGGCGTGCGCGAGCGGACCGACGACTGGGACCTCAAGGGGTGCGTGCAGACCGCGAAGCGCGGCTTCGAGGCGCTGGGGGCGAACCTCGAGCCGACGCGTGCCTACACCGACCACAACTGCATGCAGTGCGGCTCTTGCCTCCAGGGCTGCCCGACCAACGCCGGCAAGTCGACGATGAACACCTACATCCATCGCCACTGGCTCGGCCCGCACCTCACGCTGCGCCCCCACTCGCTCGTGCAGCGCGTGCTGATCGAGGACGGCGAGGCGACCGGCGTCGAATACACCGACCGGAGTGGCGAGACCCGGCAAGCGAGCGCCGACGCGGTCGTCGTGGCGTGCGGATCGCTCGCGACGCCGCAGCTCCTGATGCGCTCGGGGGTCGAGAACCCCAACGTCGGCCGGCATCTCGGCCTGCACCCCGCCCAGTTCGTGTTCGGACTGTTCGACGAGCCTCAGGACGCCCACATGGTCGCCCCGATCACCTCGCACTGCTTCGACTTCGCCGCCGACGACGATGGGGGATTCGCCGTCGAGGCGGTCACCGTCCAGGATCCGATCGGCTTCACGGTCGGCCTGTGCGACGAGAACGGGCCGATGTGGGGCGAGCCGCTGGTCGAGGCGGCCCGCAAGTACCGCCGCTGGATCGGGCTGCTCAACATGTCCAACGACGACAACCACGCCGGCGTCTCGCTCGACGATCAAGGCAACGAGGTGTTCACGGCCGCCTTCGAGCCGCACGAGCTCGACCGCATCCACGCCGCCCGCGAGTTCTCGACCAAGGTCCTCCGGGCGGCCGGCGCCACCGAGATCCTCTGGTCGGGGCTGGCCACGACGCACATGCAGGGCAGCTGCCGGATGGGCGAGGACCCGGCCGCGTCGGTGGTCGACAGCCACTGCCAGTCGCACGAGGTCAAACGCCTGTACGTCGGCGACAGCTCGCTGCACCCGCGGACGCTGTCGGTCAACCCGTCGCTGACGATCATGGCGCTCGCCACCCGGCTGGCCGAGCACCTCGACGACGGCGCCGGCGGCCAGCTCGAATCCCGGCCCGGCGAGCGCCGCGAGCAGCTCGTCGCGTGAGCACGACTCCCGCCGCCGGGCTGTTCGCCAATCCCCGGCCGGTCACCGCGCTGGCCGACCTGCTCGCCAACGTCTGGCAACTCGGCTACGTGACCACCGACCTCGACCGCGCGATCGCCTTCATGACCGAGCGCTTCGGCCTCGAGAAGCAACGCCACCTGCCGTCTGACACCGCGACCTTCCTCGCCGGCGACACGCCGGTTCCCTGGGAGGTGAAGGTCGCTATGGGCGCTCGCGGCGGCCTGATCGTCGAGCTGATCGAGCCGGTGGCCGGCGAGATCGACTTCTACACCCGGGTCCTCCCGCCCGACGGCTCCTTCGCGGTTCGCCTGCACCATGTCGCCACCTACACCGCCCCCGGCGAGGACGAGTGGCGCAAGATCGAAACCCTCCTGGCCGAGGCGAGCCTCACCGTCGACTACACGGTTCTGATTCCCGACCGCGTGCGCGCCGGCTACGTGGACACCACCGCCGAGCTCGGCCACTGGCTCGAGATCTGCCAGCTGCAGCCGCAGGACACCGAGTTCTTCGCCCAGCTGGTCGCCGACAGCGCGTAGGAAACAACCGGGGCGCCGACCCCCCATCGCCGACCCCCACCCCCGACACCCCCGACCCCCCCGTACTGGCGGGAAAGCGTCAGGCGCGTCATGCTTTACCGCGACGCGAATCCCAAGGGAGGAGAGCATGGGCGAGCCGCTGCTTCACGGGCTGATGATGGACGACTACCCGCTGTCGCTGACCACGCTGGTCGAGCGGGCCGAGCGATTCACGCCGGGCCGAAAGGTGGTCTACCGGCGGCCCGACGGCAACGTCCACCGCACCACGGTGGGCGACTGTGCCCGGCGCGGCCGGCGCCTTGCCTCGGCGCTCGGCGAGCTCGGCATCGGCGAGGGCGATCGCGTCGGGACGCTGATGTGGAACCAGCCGGAGCATCTCGAGGTGTACAACGCCGTGCCCTCGATGGGCGCGGTGGTCCACACGCTCAACCCGCGCCTGCATCCGGACGAGCTCGCGTTCATCGCCTCCGATGCCGAGGACCGCGCGATCGTCGTCGACGAGACGCTTCTCCCGGTGCTCGACTCGTTCAGCGACGCCCACAACTTCGAGCACGTGATCGTCGTCTCGCACTCGGGCGGAGTGCCCGACGGCACGATCGACTACGAATCGCTGATCGTCAGCGGCGAGCCCATGGAGTGGCCCGAGCCGCACGAGCGCCGCGCGGCCGCCATCTGTTACACGTCGGGCACCACGGGCCGCCCCAAGGGCGTCCTCTATTCCCACCGGGCGCTCGTCCTGCACTCGATGGGCGCGGCGCTGCCCGACGCGATGAACATCTCCGCGCGCGACACCGTGCTGCCGGTCGTCCCGATGTTCCACGCCAACGCCTGGGGGATCCCCTACACCGCGACGATGATGGGCGCCGCGCTCGTCCTGCCGGGGCCGAAGCTGGACGCCGAGAGCGTGCTCGACCTCCTGGCCGACGAGAAGGTCTCGCTCACCGCCGGCGTGCCGACCGTGTGGATGGCGATGCTGGGGGCGATCGAGGACGAGCCCGGTCGCTGGGACCTGAGCTCGCTGAAGCGCCTGCTGGTGGGCGGCTCCGCCGTCCCCAAGACCATGATCGAGGGCTACCAGAAACAGGGCCTGACGATCGTCCAGGGCTGGGGCATGACCGAGACCTCCCCGCTGGCCAGCACGAGCATCGTGCCTCCGGAGCTCGACGACGCGACCGCGGACGAGCAGTTCACCTACCGGGCTCGCCAGGGCATTCCGGCCCCTTTCGTCGAGATCCGCGCCCGTGGTGACGACGGCGAGCTGATCCCCTGGGACGACCGGGCGATAGGTGAGCTCGAGGTTCGTGGCCCTTGGGTCGCGGCGGCCTACTTCCAGGGCTCGGGCGCCGAGAAGTTCACCGATGACGGCTGGTTCCAGACCGGCGACGTCGTGAAGATCGATGAGCGCGGCTCGATCCGGATCACCGACCGCGCCAAGGATCTGGTCAAGTCGGGCGGCGAGTGGATCTCCTCGGTGGACATGGAGAACCTTCTGATGGGGCATCCCGCGGTGGCCGAGGCGGCGGTCATCGCCGTTCCCGACGAGAAGTGGGACGAGCGGCCGATGGCGGTGGTGGTGCTCAAAGACGGCGCCGAAGCCACCCCGGACGATCTCCGCCAGCACCTGTCCGGCCACTTCGCCAAGTGGCAGCTGCCGGAGCGGGTGGAGTTCATCGACGAGATACCGCGCACGGCGACCGGCAAGTTCAAGAAGACCGCCCTGCGTGAACAGTATGTGAAGGCCGCGGTGTGAAAACTTCCATACACGCCAGCTAGCCCTACTGCTGAAACGCGTTACGGTTGATATACAACAAGGTGTGCCGGCAGAGGAAACCGAAGTCACGCCGTCCGCGGGGACCTCACTCAACGGCGTAGTTGTCGAGGCGCACGGGCTCGAGCGCCAGTACGGCGAGGGCGAGACGGCGGTACACGCCCTACGTGGCGTGTCACTCGGTGTCGAAAAAGCGCACCTGGTCGCTGTCATGGGCCCGTCCGGATCAGGCAAGTCCACGCTCATGCACACCCTGGCCGGCCTCGACACGCCGACCAGTGGAACCGTCACGATCGCCGGCACCGAGATCACGTCACTCGATGACGCGAAGATGACCCTCCTGCGTCGCGACCACATCGGGTTCGTCTTCCAGTTCTTCAACCTGCTCCCGATGCTGACTGCCGAGGAGAACGTCGTGCTGCCGCTCACGATCGCCGGCGAGAAGCCCGATCGGGCGTGGCTCGACGAGTTGCTCACCAAGACCGGGCTGGCCGACCGGCGCAAGCATCGCCCCTCCGAGCTCTCGGGCGGCCAGCAGCAGCGCGTGGCGATCGCTCGCGCCCTGGTCACCAAGCCCACCATCCTGTTCGCCGACGAGCCGACCGGAAACCTCGACTCGAAGACCGGCGGCGAGATCCTCGATCTGCTGCGCGACTCGGTGCGCGACTACGGCCAGACGATCGTGATGGTCACCCACGAAGCGCGCGCCGCGTCGATCGCCGACCGCATCATGTTCCTCGCCGACGGATTGATCGTGAAGGAGCTCACCGACACCAATCCGGCTCAGGTGCTCGAGGTCATGAGCACCCTGCAGTCGTGACTCGGGTCGCCCTGCGTGGTCTGCTCGGGCGCAAGCTTCGCGCTGCGCTGACCGCGTTCGCCATCGTCATCGGCGTCGCCATGGTCAGTGGAACGTTTGTGCTCACTGACACGATCAAGGCGGCGTTCTCGACGGTCTTCACGACCGTCTACCAGAACACCGACGCCGTGATCACGGGCAAGAGCGCGATCTCGACCAACAACAACGGCAACGGCCCGACGACGCCTTCGCTGCCGGCTTCCCTCCTGACCCAGGTCAGGGGGCTGTCGTCCGTGGCCGACGCATCGGGGAGCATCTCGGACAGCGCGCAGCTCGTCGGCCGTAACGGGAAGGTAATCTCGGCCGGTGGCGCGCCCGGCCTGGCCTTTAGCTACTCGCCCGCGGGGGCGCACTTCAACCCGCTGACGCTGACCAGCGGCAGGTTCCCGACCAGCCCGGACGAGGTCGCCATCGACTCCTCGACCGCCAGCAAACACAACTACAAGGTGGGCGACCAGATCGGCGTCGTCGCGCGGGGACCCGTGGAGCGCTTCCGGATCGCCGGAACGGTCCAGATCGGCGGCGTCTCCTCCCTCGGCGGCGCGACGATGGCGATCTTCACGCTGCCCAAGGCTCAGCAGGTGTTCAACAAGGTCGGCAAGTACGACCAGATCAGCATCGCCGCCAAGCAGGGCTACACGCCGCAGCAGGTCGTCAACCAGATCAAACCGCTGCTCGGGCCGAGCGCGCAGGTGAGAACCGGTCAGGCCCAGGCCCAGCAGGCGAGCAAGGACACAAGCGGCTTCCTCAACATCTTCCAGGACTTCCTGCTCGCGTTCGGCGGCATCGCCCTGTTCGTCGGGAGCTTCGTGATCGCCAACACGCTGTCGATCACGATCGCCCAGCGAACGCGGGAGTTGGCCACGCTCCGCACGCTCGGCGCGTCCCGGCGCCAGGTCCTCCGATCGGTTCTGGTGGAGGCATTCGTGATCGGGACGCTAGCCTCGATCATCGGGCTGTTCCTCGGCCTGCTGCTCGCCAAGGCGCTCAACTCGCTGCTGGTGTCGTTCGGGATCGACCTGCCCCAGGCGTCCACGGTGTTCAAGACCCGGACGATCATCGTCGCCCTGGCGGTCGGGATCATCATCACGATGATCGCCGCGCTTCGCCCCGCGTTGCGCGCGACGCGGGTGGCGCCGATCGCCGCGGCACGAGAAGGGGCGCTGCTGCCGCCCTCGAGGTGGGCTAAGTACGGCACTCACGCGGCGTACGGGACGATCCTCGGCGCGGTCGGGCTGATGCTCGTCGGGCTGCTGGTCTCGAGCATTTCCACCGGCATGCGACTGCTCGCGGTCGGCGTCGGCGCGGTGGCGCTGTTCATCGGCGTGTCGATGATGGCGCCGAAGCTCGTCCCGCCGCTGGTCCGCGTGCTCGGGTGGCCCGCGAGCCGGATGGGTGGATCGGCCGGCCAGCTTGCCCAGGGCAACTCATCGCGCAACCCGGCCCGCACCGCCTCGACCGCCTCGGCGCTGATGATCGGGCTGGCGCTGGTCACGCTGGTCGCGGTGCTCGCCGCGGGGCTCCGGACCGGGTTCAAGAACAGCGTCAACAAGGCGTTCGTGGCCAACTACGCGATCACCGCCACCAACAACTTCTCGCCGATCAGCCTTGCGTCTGAGAATGCGGCGCGGACCATTCCTGGGGTAACCGCTGTCGTGGGTGTTCGGGCGGGCGAAGGGAAGGCGTTCGGGTCGCACATCAACGTCACGGGCGTTCCCCCGAACGTCAGTCAGGCGATCAAGGTCGATTGGCAAGCGGGTGGCCCGGGCACTCCGGCACGGCTCGGGTCCGGCCAGATCAATTCGGGCGGCGCATTCGTATCCAAGGCCTACGCGAAGGCTCAGCACCTGGTGCTCGGCTCGCCGCTGGTGGTCGAGACCCCGACCGGCCATTTCCTGCACCTGACGCTCCTTGGGATCACCAACCCGCCGAAGGGCGGCGACCCGTACGGAGACGTCTCGATCTCCCAGGACCTGTTCGACAACAACTACCAGAATCCCCAGAACCTGTTCACGTTCGTCAACTTGCAGGGGGGCGTGAACCCGGCCAACACCCAGCGGCTGAACGCGGCCCTGGCCGGCTTCCCGGACGCCAAGGTCCAGACCAAGTCGCAGTTCATCGACAACCAGCTCTCCGGCCTGACCACGCTGCTCAACCTGCTCTACGTCCTGCTGTCGCTGTCGATCGTGGTCAGCCTGTTCGGGATCGTCAACACGCTGGTGCTGACCGTGTTCGAGCGCACGCGCGAGCTCGGCATGCTGCGCGCGGTCGGCATGAGCCGGCGGCAGGTGCGGCGGATGATCCGCCACGAGAGCGTGATCACCGCCCTGCTCGGCGCCGCCTTCGGGATCCCGCTGGGCATCCTGCTGGCCGCGCTGATCGGCGCCACGATCAACTTCGGGACGTTCACGGTCCCCATCGGGTCGCTCATCGTGTTCGTGATCGCGGCCGTCATCGCCGGCCTGATCGCCGCGATCTGGCCCGCACGGCGCGCCGGCAAGCTGAACGTCCTCGAAGCGCTCTCGTACGAGTAGGGGTTACCGGGGCACGGATGCCCGACGGAATCCGGCTCCTGCCCCGGTTGCGCCGACGAGCGCTCTGGAGCCGGATGCCGCGCGAGGCCCATCCCAGGCCGCGAGTAATCAGCCACTCGCCGCCGGGCGCGTCGTGAATGGACGTTCACTCGGCTATGGCGCGAGTGAACCGCCGTTCACCATCGGGCGGATGGCGAGTGGCGAATTACTCGCGTCTCGTCAGCGCGATCGAGGTCGTGGCGTGGCCGACGAGCTTGCCGGCGGCGGTCCGCGCGTGCGCCTCGGCGAAGGCGACCTGACGGCCGACCCGCAGCGCGTGGCCCTCGACCTCGAGCGTCGCCCCGCCGGCGGTGACCGGCGAGAGGAAGCTCACCTTGATCTCGATCGAGGACATGCCGACCCCAGCCGGGAGCTGCGAGTGAACGGCGCACCCGGCGGCCGAGTCGAGCAGCGTGCATAGCATCCCGCCGTGAACGACCCCGAGCGGATTGAGCGTCGACTCCTCCGGCGTGAAGCGGAACACCGCCACGCCGTCGTCGACCGCGACCAGTTGCGCGCCGGTCAGTGCCGCGAACGGCGGCCGGGGGAGCTCACCGTCGATCATCGCCTGCAGGTACTCGCGCCCGGACAGCCTCGCCGCGGCGGCCAGGGCGATCTGCGGGTCATACCAGCTGACGGTCCTGGTCCGGGGGGCTCCCCAGCCGTCGGTCACGGCGGTCATGCCGGCACGTTCTGCAGGCGGACCTGGCCGCGGGCGACCAGCTTCTGATCCTCCGGCCGGCGGATCTCGACCTGCCACAGCTGCTGGGTGCGGCCCTGCTGGATCGGCGTCGCCACCACGGCCAGCCGGCCGCTGCGATGGGGGCGCAGGAAGTCGGTGACGTTGGACACCCCGACCGCGCGCATGTCCTGGTCCTTGACCGCCTCGAACGCTCCCGTGGTGGCGAACGACTCGATCGCGGTCGTGTACAGGCCGCCGTGAACCAGGCCCCACGGCTGGTGGTGGCGCTCGTCGGCGGCGATCGACCCGACCACGCGGGTGGGACCCCGCTCCTCGAACTCGATCTCGAGCAGTCGCATTAGCTCGCTGGGGGCCGACAGCTCCACGGTCACGCCGGCAACGCTATCCATTGCTCGTGGCAATTGCCGGGGCCTCGAGCACCGGCCGGCGCCGCGTGGCGAGCAGGGGCAGGGCGAGGAGGCCGGCGGCCAGGGCGATCGCGGCCGTGACGGTCCATCCGCGCTGATAGGCGGCCAGTGTCGCCGCCGGCGACTCGGGCGACCCGAGTACGGCGATCAGCACCGCCACGCCGATGGCCAGCCCGACCTGGCGGAGCATGTTGACCACCGCCGAGCCGGTGGCGAACGCGGTCGGCGGGAGCGAGGCGGCCGCCGTGGCCATCAGCGTCGGCAGTGTCAGGCCGACGCCGGCGCCGGTCAGCAGCAGGCCGCCGAGGACGTCGTGCACGTAGTCGGGACGCAGCCCGGCGGCCAGCGCCATCCACGCCATGCCCCCGGCGAACAGCGTCGAGCCGGCGGCGATCACCAGCCCGGAGCCGAAGCGCTCGATCAGGCGGCCGGCCAGCAGGAACGAGAGCAGCGGCACCATGAGCGGACCCGGGACGAGCGAGACGCCGGTGGTGAGCGGCGACCAGTGCCACACGTCCTGCGCCCACAGGACGCGCGACAGGAGCATCGCGCCGAAGGCCATCGAGAACAGGACCGCCACCGCGGAGGCGCCGGTGAACGGGCGGACCTTGAACAGCGCGCGATCGATCAGCGGATTGCTGGCGCGCGCGGTGTGTGCGGCGAACAGGGCGAGCGCGAGCACCGCCACCAGCAGCACGCCGATGGTCCGGGCCGAGCCCCAGCCCCAGGAACCGCCCTGCACCAACCCCAGCGCGAGCGCGCCCACGCCGCCGGTGATCAGCAGCGCGCCGAGCGCGTCGGGCCGCCGGCCGGGATGGCCGGGGATCGCGGGGAGAAAGCGCCAGCCGGCCGCGAGCGCTGCCAGCCCGATCGGCACGTTGACCAGGAACACCCAGCGCCAACTCGCCTCGACCAGCACGCCGCCGACGGCGGGACCCAGGGCGGCGGCCACGCCGCCCACGGCGGTCCAGGTCCGGACCGCGCCGTGCCGGCGCTCGGGCGGGAAGCTGGCCAGGATCAACCCGAGCGAGGTGGGGGTGAGCAGCGCCGCGCCGGCCGCCTGCACGACCCGGAAGGCGACGAGCATGGGCAGGCTGGTGGCCGCCGCGCACGCCGCCGATGCGGCGACGAACAGCGCGACGCCGACCAGGAAGCCGCGATCGCGGGGGTAGCGGTCGGCCAGCCGGCCGAACAGCACGAGCAGCGACGCGTAGACGATCGCGTAGCCGTTCAGGACCCAGGACAGGCCGCCGAGGCCGTGGGCGCCGAAGTCCCTGGCCATCTGTGGGAGCGCGACGTTGACGATGAACAGGTCGAGGCTGGCCAGCACCACGCCGGCGCAGACGATCACGAGGACCAGGTTGGGGGAGATGGAGCGACGTCGGGGGAGAGCGGGGCGATCGCTGGCGAGCGCGCGGGCGGGCTGACTTAGTTCGGGCATAGTCAGCATCCTACCATGCTGGCTAAATATCGCACAAGTCAGCTATCATGCTCGGCATGTCAACCGCACTGCGACTCACCGGCAAGCTCGATCCGCGCTCCGGGTGGACGGCTGACCGCTGCACGATCGCCAAGACGCTCGAGGTGCTGAGCACCCGCTCGGCACTGCTCATCATGCGCGAGGCGTTCTACGGAACGACCCGCTTCGACGACTTCGCCGAGCGCGTCGGGATCAGCCAGCCGGTGGCGGCCGCCCGGCTGCGCGAGCTGGTCGACGAGGGGCTGCTCGAGCGCGAGGACTACCGCGAGCCGGGGCAGCGGACCCGCCAGCAGTATCGCCTCACGCCCAAGGGGGCGGACCTGTTCCCGGTCCTGGTCGCCCTGATGCAGTGGGGCGACCGGTGGCTGGACGATCGCGGAGGCCCGATCGAGCTGCTTCACAGCGACTGCGGCGAGCCGGTCGCGCTGGCGCTGCGCTGCGCCGCCGGCCACGAGGTCGCCACCGACGCGATCGACGTAAGCGCCCGCCGCCGTCGACCCGACGCGACCGCCTCCGCCCCGGCGGCCGCCCCCTGATCCGTATACCTATATAGCTATATGGATAGGAAGTCGGACAGGGCGGGTGTGATGCTGTCTGCCTCGTCGAGCAGGAACAGGTGGCCGGCGCCGGTGAGCACGTGTAGCCGCCCATCCGGGAGCGCGTCGGCCAGGTAGCGCCCGTTGGCGAGCGGCACGACCGGGTCGCGGTCGCCGTGCAGCACGAGCGTCGGGTGAGGAACCCGCCCGATCCAGGCGTGGCTGCTCCAGCCCGACATCGCGTACAGCTGGTACAGGTAGCCGAGCGCGCTCGGCGGCTGGATTAGGCGCTGCTCGAGCCCGGCGTGCAGCACCCGCGGATCACGGGCGGTCCGGCCGCCGGCGATGATCGGCAGGATCAACTCGGCCAGCTGCCGGTTCCAGTAGCGGGCCGGGGTGAGCATGAGCGTGGTGACGATCGGGTCCGGCGGGATGCTCGGCAGTCCCGGAGTGGTGGCGCACAGGACCAGCCGGTGGATCCGCTCGGGCGCGCGACGGGCCAGCTCCTGGGCCAGGATCCCGCCGAGCGAGTAGCCGAGAACGTCGAGCTGCTCGTAGCCGAGCTCATCGAGCAACTCGGTGACCACGCGAGCCAGCTGGGGCATGCGCAGCGGCAGGCGAGGCCGGGCCGAGCGCCCGGTGCCGGGGAGGTCGAAGGCGACCACCTCCCGCGCGCCGGCCAGCTCGCGCACGAGCGGGCGCCACATCTCGAGGTTCGCCCCGAGGCCGTTGATCAGCAGCAGCGGGTCGCCCCGGCCGATCCGGGCAACTCGCAGCGACGGCACCGCGCTGGTCGCCACGAACTCGACGCTCGCGCCGGGCCAGGGGGTGGTGTGCTCATCCGTGAGAAGCTCCATGCCTTCCGCGGAGGGAAATATAGGGGCTGAGGCGGGCGACCCAGCTCAGTTCTCAGGCGGGCGCTGACGCTCGAGGGCGCGCAGGATGGCCACGTCATCCACGCCGAGATCGGCCAGCAGGGGACCGGTGCGCTCATCGCGGGTCAGCGCGAGCAGGACGTCGCGCGGCTGGATGTCCTCCCGGCCCTCGTCGAGGGCCCGGGCGGCGGCGAGCATCAGCAGCCGGCGCAGGCCCGCGCCGGGGCCGACCCGGATCCACTCCTCGAAGCCGTTGCCGCTCGCGGGCGGCTGGTTTGCCGCGGCGCGCGGACGCGTCGGCGCTGGACCCGACAGCCTCCGGATCACCGCGTGCCCGACCTGGTCCGGCGTGGTTCCGCAGTCGAGCAGGATCCGCGTCGGGACGCCCTCATCGAGGGTCAGGAGCGCCAGCAGAAGGTGCTCGGTACCGATGTAGTTGTGCTCGAGGCTGAGCGCAACGTGCATCGACTCCTCCAGGACCCGCTTGGCATCGGGCGTGAACGGCATCTGGCCGGGGATCACCGCATCGCCAACCCCGACGATGCGGACCACCTCGCCCCGGGCGCGCTCCAGCGTGACGTCGAACGACTCGAGCACCCGGGCGGCGATCCCCTCGCGCTCGCGCAGCAGCCCGAGCAGGATGTGCTCGGGGCCGACGTGATCGTGTTTGAGGTTCCGCGCCTCCTCCTGCGCACAGACCACCACCTGCCGCGCGCGCTCTGTGAACTGCTCGAACACGGATGCAGGATCGCACCGGCGCCGCCCGGCGGCAAGGCGCTTACGCGGGCCGCAGGATCACTTTCAGGTAGCCGTCGCGCCGCGCGTCGAAGTGGCGGTACGCATCGGGTGCCTCCTCGAGCCCGATGTGGTGGCTGACGATCGTCGAGGGCCGGGCGTGCCCGGTCACGATCATGTCGCGCAGGCGACCGTTGTAGCGCTCGTCGTGATCGCGGCCCATGCCGATCGTCACGCCCTTCTTGAACAGGCTGCCCCACGGCACGGCCAGGGCACCGCGCTTCCCGAGCTCGTCGACGCCTCCCGCGTCCTGGTCGACGAACACGCCGATGATCCCCAGCCGACCGCCGGGATGCACGAGCTGAGCGAGCGCCTCGATCACCCAGTGCGGATTATCGCGGCCCGGGTTCTCCCGGTCGCGGGCCTGGAAACCGATCGCGTCGATGCCGCAGGTCACCCCGATCAGCGGCTCCTCGCCGGGCAGGCGCAGGCAGTTGGCATCGGCGAACGGAACCCGCAGGAGCGCCGCCTGCGCGCCCTTGTAGTCGCCGATGTTCGGGTAGCCGTACGCGGCGCCGGCCTGTCCCGAGACGCTCGGTTACCCGGCGCCGGTTCGGCGAAACCGCCGTGGATGGCGCGCCACCTCACGGTGGCGCGCCATCGGAATCCGAACCTAGAAGCGGACGCGAACCGTGGTCCGCGGACCGCCCACCACGGTCACGGTCAGCACGTAGCGCCCGCGCAGCCGCGAGTCGGTGATGCAGCGCGATCGAGTGGTTCAGGGCGCCCTCGCCCCAGCCGACGACCTGGGTGCCGCGACTCAGGGCGAGCACCGCCCGTGCCCCGCGGGCCGAGCCGCCTTCCTCCTTGCAGGTCACGCTGACGATCTGGTCGTGATGGATCTTGGTCGTGCACACGATCTTCGGCGTCTTGCCGGGAGGTCCCTGCGGTCCGGCGGGGCCCTGCGGTCCGGCCGGTCCTGTGGCTCCGGTGGGTCCGGCTGGTCCGGTCGGCCCAGCGGGTCCTGCGGGCCCTTGCGGCCCGGGCGGTCCCTGCGGGCCCGTCGGGTTCGGCGGCGTCCCGCCGCACAGGTCGTAGTTGGGCGGCGTCGCCGAGGCATTGAGCTGGGCCATGTCGGTCACCAGCTCGTTGGCCTGCTCGGTCAGCGACTGCGCCGTGATCGGATTGATCGTGAAGCCCGGGGTGAACGCTGCGCTGTTCAGCATCGTGTTCATCTGCGAGACGAGCGGGGTCCGCAGCGCCTGGCAGGCGGCCAGCTGCGCATCCCACGCCTGATAGGTGGCGTCGTTCGGCGAGGTGGTGGAGACCGCCTTGGTGCTGACCTGGAGGCTGTCACGCCCGAATTCGCCGAACGGCGCGTCGAGCTGCTTGTACGCCGCCGCCAGCGAGTCGTAGTCCAACGGGTCGGCGGCGATCGCCGCCGGCGTGCCGCCGCCTGCCCCCGTTGTCATGATCTGGGCGATCGCGCGGCCGTCGTCGGTGTAGTCGTCGGACAGGCCGGCCAGCGTGAGCAGCGTCGGGCGGGCATCGGGATGGTCGGTCCACACGCCGGCGTCGACGCCCAGGTTCTGCACGTCGGGCCCAACCCAGCCCTGCCAGGTGCTGGCGATCTCCGGCTGGTCGTCGCCGTGGTTCCAGGCGAAGCCCGGGCCCTGCTTCCAGCAGCCGGGATCCGGGTTGGTGATCGGGGTGACGCACCGATCCTCGAAGAAGAAGTCGGCGTTGCCGAACAGCGTGAACGTCGGCAGGCGAAGCGGGTCGGCGTTCTGCATGTGGAGGATCTGCTCCTCCTGCTGATCGGCGATGTTGTCGGTGATCGCCGTCGGGGCGTTCTTGATCGGATCCCACTCGCTCAGCCCGCTCATCTCACGCTCGAGCGTGCGGACGTTCGCGGCGTTCGGACCCGGCTGGCCCTTGACGAGCACGGTCGGCGCGTCGTCGAAGTCCTCGTCGAACACGGAGCTGTCGCCCGTGTTGCCCTGCACCAGGCGGTTCAGGTTGACGTCGACCTCACCGATGTTGTTGTACGTGCACGGCGTGTTGACGCCGTCGCAGCCCGGGTTGGTCGGCGCGGCGCCGGCGAAGTGGTCGCCCTCGTCGACCGTGATCAGGAACAGCGTGTTCGACTTGGTGATGCCGTCGCCGTTGAGCCGCGCGAAGAACGCCTGGAACGCGGCGTTGTACTCCTTGAGCTGCTCGACGTCGCCCGCCTGACCGGGACCGAACGCGTTGCCGCCGTTGGTGTTGTAGTGGTCGTCGTGAACGTCGGACAGATAGGTGTAGGTCACCGGGATCCCGGCCTCCTGCGCCGCGGCGGTCTCGCCCAGGGCGAAGTCCGCGGTCTGGCCCGTGAAGCCCGGGAAGCCCGGGTTGCCGCTCGTGTCATCGATCTGAGACGTCGCGGTCGTCCCGGCCGCGAACGTGTCTGGCGGCGGAGTCGTGAGGGCCCGCCGATTGTTGATCGGCGCGTTCGACCACGTGTTCGCATTGTCCGTGTCGGTGGCGTCGGGCGCGAACACGTCGTAGACGGTCGACGGGTTCGCGGTGCTACCAGCGCCATACGTGCCGCCGGCCAGGACCGGGAACACCTGGAAGGCGCCGAACAGGCCCCTGAACCCGTTGTAGCCGGTCGGCTCGCTCGGCAGGTTGTCCGGCTGACCATTGGCGCACACGCCGCCCGCGGTGCTGTCGGCCGCCGAGCAGTGGATCGCGACTCCCTCGAGGTTCGTGGCGTTCTTGCTCAGCGAGCCGAAGTTGAAGCCGGGGAACACGCTGGCCAGGTCGGTCGTGGTGTTCTCGAGCTCCATGTTGGCCGCACCGAGGCCGGCGAAGTCGCAGCCCGCGCGGGTGAAGGCGACCCACGGAGCCGGCGTGTTCGTGTTGCCGCCGTTGCCCGCGGTGTCGTTGTTGAAGGTGTTGTTCGGCGTGAGAGGGGGGTTGGGGCTCGGGTTCACGGGATCGGTCCAGTACTTGAACGCGGAGGTGAAGTCCGAGCCGCCCACATTGCCGCTGGTCGGCGCGTTGGCATCGAAGTACTGGTAGCTGTTGCCGACGGTCACTCCATTGCGGTCGGGATACAGACCGGTTTCCGTCGCGACGATCCCGTTGGCGGTGTGCGAGATGAGAATCGTGTGGTCGTTGGTCAGCAGCGTGCCGTTGCTCGTGATGTAGTTGCGCAGCGCGGGCATCTGCTCGAGGTCCGACGGGACGTTCGGGTTGTCGCGCTCGGAGTGCACATTGTCGAACTGCAGGATGACCACGTGGCGGATCCCGTTCCCCAGGTTGCACGTCCCGTTCGCCAGCGCCGTGCCCGGCGATGCGCCGGCCACTCCGGCGATCCACAGACCTACCACGCCGAGCCCCAGCCCGAACAGCCGTGCCCGCACGCCAAACCACGCCCGCAACCACTTCATGCTCGACAACACCTCCGCCCCACGGATCGATTCTTGGCTGTCCGCGCGGTGCCGCGGACACGCCAAGCAACCTATTTCTGGCACACCGGCCAGTTGTGAACGGGCCGTATTCCTCGGGTGTTCAACCTGTGACGAGCGCGGGCTGCGAGCGTCAGTCGCCGGACTGGAACTTGAACGAGATGCCCAGCCGGACCCTGTAGCTGACGAGCGAGCCGTTCTCGATCGTCACGTCCTGGCGGATCACCTCGGCCACGCGAAGATCGCGAACGGTCTTCGCCGCGGTCTCGACCGCGTTGCGCGCGGCTGCTTCCCACGAGTCGCTGCTGACGCCGATCACTTCGGTGACGCGATAGACGCTGTCTGCCATGGCTGGCTCTCCCCTCAGTTGATGGTGGTCAGCGCCGACCCTACCGCGCCCGGGCCGGGCCGGGCAAATGCACTTCCGGTTCGGCTGTGCTTCGATCCGGCCCATGGAGACCGAGCGGCCGGTTGGACCCGAGCTCGACTGGCGTCCGGCCCGGCGTCCCGCGCGCACGGCGCTCGAGGGTCGCCACGTCCGGCTGCGTCCGGTCGACGCGAGCGCCGACGCGGAGCCGCTCTACGCGGAGTCGCATCCGCCGGCCGCCGACCCCGGCATGTGGACCTACCTGTTCGCCGGTCCCTACCCGGACGCCGCTGCGCTACGCGATGCGCTCAGGGCCGACGAGCGATCCGAGGATCCGCTCGTCTTCACGCTCGTGACCCTCCCCGATGAGCATCCCGCCGGCGTCGCCGCCTACGCCCGGATCAAGCCCGAGCACGGCGTGATCGAGATAGGGGGCATCTGGTTCGGGGCGTCGCTGCGCCAGAGCACCGCGGCCGCCGAGGCGATCTACCTGCTCGCCGCGCACGCGTTCGACGAGTTGGGCTACCGGCGGCTGGAATGGAAATGCGATGCGCTCAACCAGGCCTCGCGCCGCGCCGCCGAGCGCTTCGGCTTCCGCTTCGAGGGCGTGTTCCTCCGCCACATGGTGATCAAGGGTCGCAGCCGCGACACCGCCTGGTACGCCATCACCGATGACGAGTGGCCGGCCGTCCGAGACGGCTTCGAGGCCTGGCTCGCCCCGGAGAACTTCGACCCGGCCGGTCGCCAGCGCCGCCGGCTCGGTGAGCTGATCGCGGACGCGCGCGGGTGAGTGGCGGCGAGGCCAACAAGCGGCTGGTCCGCCGGCTGGTCGACGAGGCGGTCGCCCGGCGCAATCCCGATGTGATCGACGAGATCGCCACCGGCGAGTTCGCGCACGCGGCCAAGCGGTGGGTCAGCCCGTTCCGCAGCGCCTTTCCCGACTTCGAGATGGAGATCGTCGAGCTGATCGCGGAGGGCGAGACGGTCGTCGCGCATTTCCGGTGCTCGGGCACCCACCGAGGGGAATGGCTGGGCGTGCCCGCCACCGGCCGGCGCTTCGAGGGCGTCGACGAGATCTACGTGTTCCGGGTGCGCGACGGCAAGCTGGTCGCCGCCACCGGGGTCGAGGACAACCTGACCCGACTGCGCCAGCTCGGCATCCGGATCGGCGATGACGCAACTGCCCCTCCGGATTGACCGTCGCGGGGCCGCCCCACGCGGCGGCCCCGCACGATCATCGACTGACTAGAACCCCGTACGCCAGACCCCGCGGCCGTGGGTGGCGACGTACAGCTCGCCGCCCGGGCCGATGGTCACGTCGTTGTCCGAGGCGTTGGGCAGACCGGATCCGAGCCGCGACCACTGGGTCCCGGAGCCACGCCCCTCGGCCGCGGTGAACATGCCGATGTCGGTGGCCAGCGCCAGCCGGCCGTGCTCGATCACCAGCGCATCGCCCGGGACGTCCGGCAGGTTGCCCGAGATGTCGGTCCAGGACGCTCCGCCGTTGTACGTCTCGAATACGTGGCCGACGCCGCCGCCCGGAATCCAACGCCGCGAGTAGCCGTTGAACACGGCATAGGCATGAGCCGGGTTCGACGGGTCGACGGTGACCCCCGCGATGTAGCGGTTCGGGAGTCCGGCGGTGCTCACCTGGTGCCAGGCGCCGCCGTAGTTGGTGGCGATGCCCGACGCGAACGCCGGTCCGGGGTTGCCGCCGCCGGCGACCCAGGCGGCGTAGATGACCTGGCCGTTGTTGGCCGAGGACAGTGCGGTGACCGCGTGGCCCGCGCCGGTGTCGAACACGTTCTGCCACGAGCACGAGGTGTCGTTGCAGGTGGTGTTCCAGCCGGCGGTCGACACCCACACGTCCTCGCCGCCGATCAGCCACACGTTCTGGTTCTGCTGATCCTGCGTGAGCGGAGTGACGAACCGCGCGCCCGGGTCGCAGTCGGCCCGCGGGGTGATCCCGATCGTCTCCTGCGCCACGCAGGTCGGGCTCACGTCGTCGGTGAACGAATGGCCGCCGTCGGTGGAGGAGTACATCGTTCCTTCGGTGTACTCGCCCGCGAGGTTGTTGGCGTTCTGCGGGTCGACGACGACATCGAAGCCGTCACCGCCGGCCGCCTCATCGCTCTGCGGGCTGCCGCTGGCCGTGATCGCCGAGCCGTTGTCCTGCAGGCCACCCCAGACCGCGACGCCCCAGCGGCCGAGCGACCCGGCCCGGGCGTCGTAGTACTGCCAGCTCCTGAGCGTCGCGTTCAGGTCGGTCCAGTCGCCGCCCTGCTGGGCGTCCGACAGGGGACGGCTGTACACCCCGCCGTCGTTGCCGATGACGATCTTGTTGTTGGCGATCATCATCGCGTGCTGGTCCGGGTGCGTCGTGTTCGGGCAGCTCGGCGGGTTCGTTGCGTCGCACGCATACGGGTAGTTCCAGTACGGGCTGGCCGTCACCCACGTGCTCCCGCCGTTGGTCGACTCGAACACCTCTTCCAGGCCGGCATAGACATGGTTGTCGTTGCTGGGGTCGACCGCTAGGTCCTGGTTGTACCAGGCCTGAGCGCCCGCGCTGTTAGGCCCGTACGCGTTGGCCGAGCCGGACGCCGACAGCTTCTTCGCATCGGCGATCTTCGTCCATGGCCCCGCCACGCTGGCCGGATTGCCGGTGGAGACGAAGATCCCCTGGAGGACCGACAGCGCGCCGGCGGTCAGCGCGGCCGGCGACTGCACGATGGCGTAGAGCTTCCGTCCGTCGTTCGAGTACGCGAATGTGGTGCGGCCGATGTCGCCGGCGTTGATGTCGCCGGTGGGCGTCACCTTGCTGAACGACCGGCCACCATTGGTCGACTGGTAGAAGCCGTTGTTCTCCTCGTTGCCCGGTCCGTGCCAGCCGATCGCGGCGATCACGACCTGTCCGCCGGACCCCGGCACCACAGCCACGCTCGTGACCTGCTGGTCATAGGGCGGGTTGTCGGTCGGGCCGGCCGGGTCGAGCACCTCGGTCCACTGATTGCCGTGCGCCGTGATCCGGAACAGGCCGTTGTTGGTCGCGGCATAGGCGTCGCCGCGCGAATCGAACGCGATCTGGAAGATCGTGTGGGAGGCGAGCGGACTGTTGCCGCCCCGGTCCGCGCCGACCGGCTGGAAGGTCCTGCCATCGTCGGTCGAGCGGTACACGCCGGTTCCCGCGTAGCTGTCCTGCGACTGGTTGGCCTCGCCGGTGCCGACCCACAGCGAGCCGTCGGTCGGACTCACGGCCAGGGCGCCGATCGACAGGGTCGACATCGAGTCGAACACGGGCGTCCAGTCGCGGCCCTGGTCGCGCGAGCGCCACACGCCACCGTCGGCCGTGCCCGCGAACCAGGTCCCGTCACGCGTCTCGGCCAGCGCCGTATCCCGGCCGCCGACGAGCGAGAAGCCCGCGCCTTCGTTGCCCCAGAACGGGTCCGTGTAGTTCGACGGCTCCGCCTGGTACGGCACATCGGTGAACTCCTGCCAGGACGATCCTCCCCAGCTCGGAAGGCCGGCCGCCTGCTGCGACGCGCTCAGCAGTGCATCGCCCGAGACGGCCTGAGCGGGCGCGGTGCGCTCGTAGTCGTATTGCGCCTGCTGGTCGGCCAGGTCGCTGTCGTCGGCCGTATGGCTCGCGGTGTTCGTCGTCCCATCACCGTCGGCGCGGACGACCGCATGACGCGTCGCCTGCCGCGCCGCGGCTCCCCTCAAGCGCGCCGTGCGCGCTGCGAAGGCCGTTCCGCCTCCGACGGCGAGCACGAACGCGCTCACCAGCGATCCAACCAGCCAAAGTCGCCACAAACCTTGACGCATGCAACTCCTCCCCGAGGGAATCCGCGGCCGCATTTGCGGCCGCTATGTATCAATCGTCGGCGCCCGTTCCCACGCACTAGGCGCGCCGGCGCGAGCAAGCTAACACATCGGCGCAGCCTCGGAGACCGAGACCGTGTCCGGAGGCTGACTCAGATCGCGCGCATGCGGCTGGAGCGAGCGCCTGAGCTCGATCTCATTGCCGCGGGCTGACCGGCTCCTTCCGGCGCTTCCTTCGCGCCCGGATCACCAGGCGGTCGACGAGCACCCCGAGGACGAACGCGAACGCGATCACCACGATCAACGGAGTGCGCCCGGTGGTAACCACCCAGTGGACCTTGACGTCGCCCAGGTTGACCAGGGCGAAGGCGGCGACTATCGCACCGAGGACGGCCGCGCTGATCACGCGCGCGCGGTCCCGGCGCTCGGCGGGCGGCCGCCGCGGCGGAACCTCGCCGGCCGTGGATGGCGGGGCCCCGGTGAGCCCCTCGGAGTCCGACCCGGCACTGCTCACGTCACACGCAGCCTACTCCTGAGCGCCGAGCATCGTTGCTTGCGACCTGGTCGGCGTCGCTTCCGCCTTGCCGAGCGAAGCCCGCCCAGACTGTGGTGCCGCCGCCTCGTGCGGGTTACGATTCTTCGCGAGCGTATGGTGGCTGGACCAGGTCAACCTCTGACCCGCGCGGATGTCGTTCGCCTGGCGAACGCCTACGTGGCCGCCTACAACGACCGCGACCTCGAGGCCATGCTGGCGCTCCAGGCCGAGGACGTCGTGAGCTACCCGACGCGGCTGTTCGGACAGCGATGCCTCAACGGCCACGCCGGCGTGCGCAGCTGGTGGGCGGCGATGGTGGCCGCCGGGCGGTGGTACGACGTGGTCGTGCATGACATCCGCCTGCTCGAGCCCGATCGTGTGGCGATCCTCGGCGAGATACGCGACGGCGGTGAGTGGCTCAGCCCATGGGGCGTGGTTGTCCGCGTGTGCGATGGGTTGATCGCCGAGTCGCGCTCCTATCTGAGCGATGAGCAGTTGCTGGAGGACATCGGCGTGCTCGCCGGGCGCGTTCCGTCCTGACCGGACTCTGGGCTCCGTCACATTCCCCGGTCGGGCCGTGTCATGGCATTAGACCTGCCAAACCAAGCCTCCATAGGAGCCCGCCATGAAGCCGCGTATCGAGAATCCCGCCCTGACACTTCCCGGCGTCCAGTCGGGCCTCAATAGGCTGGCCGGAGCCATCAAGAAGGCCGGTTTGCCCGAGACGACCCTGTACCTGATCGAGCTGCGCGCGAGCCAGATCAACGGCTGCGCCGTGTGCGCGGACATGCATTCGCGCGAGCTGAAGGCCGCCGGCGAGCCGGACGAGCGCATCTTCACGCTGGCGGCCTGGCGTGAGACGCCGTACTTCAGCGACGCCGAGCGCGCCGCGCTGGCGCTCACCGAGGCCGCCACCCGGCTGGCCGATCGCCCCGATCCGGTCCCCGATGATGTCTGGGAGGAGGCCGCGCGGCACTTCGACGAGACGCAGCTGGGCGCGCTCGTGGTCGCCATCGCTTCCATTAACGCCTGGAACCGCATCAACGCGACCACTCGGCAGATCACCGGTCACTGGGTGGAGCAGATCATCGCCCCCGCGCCGGCCGCCCAGGCGGCCTGACCCCAGGACACCCACCATGGACGATCAACAGTGGCTGGCCCAGCGCTTCGAGGAGCACCGCCCGCGTCTGCGGGCGGTGGCCTACCGGATGCTCGGGTCGCTCAGCGAGGCCGACGACGCCGTTCAGGACGCCTGGCTGCGGGTGAGCCGGGCCGACACGAGCCAGGTCGAGAACCTCGGCGGCTGGCTGACCACGATCGTCGCGCGCGTGTCGCTGAACCTGCTGCGCTCACGCAACACGCGGCGCGAGGCCCCGCTCGACGTGCACCTGCCCGATCCGATCATCGACCCGGCCGACGGCACCGATCCCGAGCACGAGGCGCTCCTGGCGGACTCCGTCGGGCTGGCCCTGCTGGTCGTCCTCGAGACGCTCGCGCCGGCGGAGCGGCTGGCGTTCGTCCTGCACGACATGTTCGGCGTTCCGTTCGACGAGATCGCGCCGATCGTGGACCGATCACCGGAGGCGGCCAGGCAGCTGGCGAGCCGGGCCCGGCGCCGCGTGCGCGGCGCCGCTCCGACGCCCGACGCGGACCTGAGCGCGCAGTGGGAGGTCGTCGAGGCGTTCCTCGCGGCCGGACGCGAGGGCGACTTCGATGGGTTGATCGCGCTGCTCGACCCCGACGTGGTGCTCAGGGCCGACGGTGGCGCGACCGGACCCTCGCACTTCGTCCGCGGTGGCGAGGCGGTGGCCAGCCAGGCCGCGATGTGGGGACGGCGTGAGGGACTCACGATGCGTCGGGCGCTGGTCAACGGCGTGCCCGGGATGGTGACGACCCTCAACGGCGAGCCGTTTTCCGTCGCCGCGATCACGATCAGCGGCGGGCGGATCGTCGAGATGGATTTCCTGGCCGACCCCGAGCGGCTGGCCCGGCTCGACCTTTCGGTGCTCGGGGACTGACGCCGGGTCCTGCCTCCAGAGCGCTTACTCGATGCCTCGTTCGAGGCTGGCCAGCGCGCGCTTGCCGTGGGTCACCACGTTCCGGGCGATGCGGCGGTTGGGCACTCCCTCCATGGCCTGCCGATGGGTGTAGCCGACCAGCGCCCGATGCACGCCGATCAGCGCGTTGGCCATCACCCACGGCTCGGGATCGCCGGCTGACATCCCCCGGTCCTCGGCGATCAAGGCGGCCAGGCTGCTCGTGTAGCCGTCGAGGATGTCGCGCTCGCGGGCCTGCAGGGCCGGGCTGCCGGTCATCACGCGGGCGACGCGGCGCATCCCCTCGGTGGCCGCCTGGTCGTCGGAGCCGAGAAATCCACGCGGCCTGAGCACGAAGCGGCCGAACGCGTCGACGATCGACTCGCCCTCGGGCCGGTCGCGGATCGCCGTCAGCAGCTCGTCCTCGAACGCCTCCATCCGGTGAAAGACGAGGTCTTCCTTGGTAGGGAAGTAGTTGAACACGGTGGCCTCGGAGACCTCGGCCTCTCGCGCGATCTCCGTCACCGGGACCGCCTCGAACCCGCGCTCGGCAAAGAGGCGCCACGCCGCGTCCGCGATCTGTTGCCGGGTGCGCTGCTTCTTGCGTTCGCGGAGTCCGAGCTCGGTGGCCATCAGATCCCATTGTAGCGCTTGACTCAGGGTGACCATAATGATAGAGTCACCCTAAATTTTATCCGAGAGGAAAGTTGAGGTGGCTGAAACATGCGTCTTGGAAGGAGTCTCCAGGAGGGCCAGGACGGGACCGCGGTCGGGTTTGCCTTCTGGGCCATCGTGCTGGCCATGCTGCCCGCGGTGCTCGACCAGACGATCCTGGCCACCGCGCTGCCGACGATCGCAACCGACCTGGGGCGGCTGGCCGACGTCTCGTGGGTGGTCACCGCCTATGTGGTGGCGGCCGCGGCGATCGCGCCCCTGTGGGGCAAGCTCGGGGACCGGCACGGTCGAAAGCTCGTGCTCGAGGTCTCGCTGGCCCTGTTCCTGGTCGCCTCGGCCGTGTGCGGGGTCGCGCAGAGCCTTTGGATGCTCGTGGTGGCCAGGGCGATCCAGGGTGCCGCCGCCGGCGGGCTGATGTCGCTGGCCCAGGCCGCGGTGGGCGACCTCGTCTCACCGCGGGAGCGCGGCCGCTACCAGGGATACATCATGGCCGTGTTCGCGCTGGCGGCGGCGGTGGGTCCGCTGTTGGGCGGCCTGCTGGTCGATCACGCGAGCTGGCGGTGGGTGTTCTACGTGAACCTGCCGGTTGGTGCGCTGGCGCTCGCCGGGCTGCACCTGCAGCTCCCGTCGGCCGGGGGCCGCGGCGGCTCGAGCCGGCTTGACCTGCCGGGCGCGGGTCTGCTGGCGGCCGGAGGCGGAGCGCTCATGCTGGCCTTCATCGAGGCTCCCACCCAGCGCGACGGCTGGAGCTCGTCGCAGGTCGTCGCGTTGCTCGCGATGTTCGCCCTCGCGACCGCGCTGCTCGTGGTGCGCACGCGGCGGACCGCAGACCCGATCGTGCCGCTGAGCGTGATCGGCAACCGGGCGGTGGCCCTGGCCAGCGCGGCGCTGTTCCTGGTCACCGCGACGATGTTCTCGATCACGGTGTTCGTGCCGCTGTTCCTCCAGACGACCACCGGCGCGAGCCCGACCCAGGCCGGCTTGCTCCTGATTCCGATGATGGTCGGCATCACGCTCTCGACCAACGTCGCGGGCCGGCTGATCCAGCGCACGGGCCGCTACAAGATCTTCCCGGTGGCCGGGCTCGCGCTGGTCTCGGCCGCGCTGGTCCTGCTCGCGGTGCTGGTCGAGCACCCGTCGCGAGTGAGCACGGGGATCGCGCTCACGCTGTTCGGCCTGGGCTTCGGGATGGTCGGCCAGGTGCTGATCATCGCGGTGCAGAACACGGTGGATCACCGCGAGCTCGGGCTGGCCATGGCCGTCACCGGCTTCTTCCGGGCCCTCGGCGGAGCGGTCGGCGCCGCCGCGCTCGGAGCGGTGTTCGCCGCTCGCGTCGGACGGGCCGGGAGCGGAACACTCGGGCTCGCCCACGCGGGACGCCTCGAGGTGATCGCCGGGGTGCACGCCGTCTTCCTGGTCACCGTCCCGTTCGCGCTTGCCGCGCTACTCGCCGTGCTGGCCCTCAGGGAGGTCCCGCTGCGGGGGCCCGAACGCGCGGCCCGGCCGGCGGAACCCGGTCGACCGTCAGCGGCGACGCCCGCGACGCCGGCGACCCCGGCGACGCCCGCGGCGGCACGATAATCGTGGAACCTCCAAGCGGGAAGGCCGTGAACGCCATGCCACTCATCCGCGCGGGCGATGTGCCGCCCAGCAGCAACATCAAGGGAATCGACCACGGAGCCACGACTTCGCTGATCCTCGACCGCAGCGAGCCGGGGCAGGGCCCGCGGCTCCACCGCCACCCCTATGACGAGACCTGGGTCGTGATCGAGGGGAACCTCACCTTCCAGTCCGGCGAGGAGCACCTGAAGGCCGGGCCGGGCGACATCGTCATCGTCCCGCCCGACGCGCCGCACAAGTTCGTCAACGACGGCCCCGGCCGCTCGCACATGGTGTGCATCCACGCGAATCCGACCATGGTCACCGAGTGGCTCGAATGAGCGCCGGCGGCGCGTCGCCGATGGCCCGGCGACGCGCCGCCGTCCACTGGCAGTCATGCGGCGGGCGCGGGGGACGTCGACCTCGACTGCGTTCGGATCGCGGTGGCGACGAAGTCGAGGACCGGCCCGCGTTCGTCGCCGGTGCGGTGGGCGACGAAGACATCTAGCGGTGCGAGGTCGCGAACCGGGCGGAAGACGACGCCGGCCGTGGGGCCCAGCGCATCGACGGCGAACTCGATCGTGCCCGCTACGCCGAGGCCGGCGCCGACCGCCTCGATCAATCCGTCTTGTCGCTCTCGCCTTGTTGAGAAGCAACGCTCGGAGCAACGCGGCGCCGATTTCCCACCCGCGGCCATTACGGTTGCGTGGCTGCTGTTCGGTCGAGCGGCGGCGTATCTCGGGATCGGAGCAGAAGGGGCCGGGTCGTGGGTGGAATCAATGGCAAGCAGCCGCAGAGCCTCATGGCCCTCGAGCTGGCCAACGACGTCAGGCGGCAGCGCGCGGAGCTTCGGCGACAGCTGGCCGACGGCCGTCTGTCTGCGGCGGAGCTGTTGCTCGATCCGCCGCCGGCGGCGGGCCGGTGGCCGATAACCGAGCTCCTCATGAGTCAGCGGCGGTGGGGTCGCGTCAAGTGCCGGAAGTTCCTGGCCAAGAACCAGATTGGCGAGTCGAAAACCGTCCGTGACCTGACCGAGCGCCAGCGACGGCTGCTAGCCGACCAGCTCGATTGCGCACCGCCACGGCCAGCCCGCTGCGGACAGAGCTCTGACACCGCTGGCGTGGGCGAGCCGGTTCGCTAGTCAGACCATATGGATTGAGGGCCGTCCGGCCTGTGGTGTAGAAAAGGGCCGGTCCTCCCACGACGGTCGTGGGGGGTGTTCAGGCCGCGCGGTTGCCCCCGCGCAGCCGGTCCACAACCGAATAGGAGGAGCCAGCCATGGCGAAGGCTAGAACCCTCGTCGGCTTGGATGTGCACGCTGCGAAGGTCGTGGCGGCGGTGCTCGACGCTGAGAGCGGCGAGTTGCGGACGTTCCGGATGAACGGCGACGTTGGGGAGGCGGCCGGGTTTTGCGGCGGGCTTCCGCGGCCGGTACGCGCCGCGTATGAGGCGGGGCCGACGGGCTACGGGCTCGCGCGCGAGCTCGCGAAGCGCCGCGTGCAGTGCATCGTCGCGGCGCCGAGCAAGATCCCCAGGGCCTCGGGGGATCGCGTGAAGACCGACCGGCGTGACGCCGAGCTGTTGGTCCGGCTGCTGCTGGCCGGCAAGCTGCACGCGGTTCGGGTGCCGGGGCCCGAGGAGGAGGCGCTGCGTGACCTGGTCCGCGCGCGCGAGAGCGTGCGGGTGGATCTGATGCGCTGCCGGCACCGGCTCTCGAAGCTGCTGCTCAGGCACGGAATCCGGTTCGACGACGGGCCGGCGTGGACCCAGCGCCACCGCGACTGGCTGGCTCAGGTCGCGCTGCAGTGGCCTGCGGCGCAGGCGACGCTGCTCGATTGCCAGGGCGCGATCGACGCGCTCTGTCACCGCCGCGAGCGGCTGGAGCGCGAGATCGTCGCGCTGCTCCCCAGCTCGCCGTGGACGGTGCAGGTCGGCCGGTTGCGGTGCCTGCGCGGGGTCGACACGCTGACCGCGGTCGGCTTGTGCGCCGAGGTCGGCGACTTCGAGCGGTTCGCCCGCGCCGAGCAGCTAATGAGCTACGTCGGCCTGGTGCCGTGCGAGTCCACGACCGGGCAGCAGCGCCGGCTCGGGTCGATCACCAAGACCGGGTCCGGGCACGCCCGGCGGCTGCTGATCGAGGCCGCCTGGCACTACCGCCCCCGCCCGAGGATCGGCAAGGCGCTGAGCGACCGCCAAAACGGCCAGCCCGCCCAGGCAGCCGCGATCTCCTGGTCAGCCCAGCAGCGCCTATACCGCACCTGGACACGCCTCGAGCTGCGCGCCAAGCGACGCACGATCATCGCCGTCGCCGCCGCCCGCGAGCTCGCCGGCTTCGCCTGGGCGATCACCCAAATCGAGTAACCACAAGCCCGAACATCCTCGATCCCGTCGGCTGGGTCGGTGGCGGCCCGGCAACGCGCGGGGAACCCGCGACAGACCTATGAGCAACCCGCCCCCCAGGCCGGCCACGCCCGATGCTAGACAGCGGCTCCCCACGACGAACCATGGTCCTGCGGCAACCCAAACCCGCGCATATCAGCCTGACCGCGCGTCGCGCACAGCCTGCCGGACCGCCACCCACCCCAGCCGACCACAAACCCCTCCGTCCCGCAACCGCGAAAGCAAGAAATTCGTGACGCACCCCTTGACAAACGACTCTCCATATCAGGTCTGCGGATCGGCCGTCGGAGCGTCGCCGGCGCTGACATCGGGGGCAGCCTGCGCTTGGGGCCGGGGCCGGGCACTCGGCCGCGCGGTCCGCTCGGCTTTCTTGCCGGCGTTCTCGCTCGTCTGGCTGAGGGCCTTCGCTACTTCCTTGCGAAGGCCTGCCTCCCGCAGCCGATCGAACAGCTTGCTGTCTTTGTTCGCCATGATCCTCCTCTTCGCGGGCTCCCAGCGGATTCTGCCGTAGCACCCTAGCGGCGAGCGCCCACGTGATGAAGCCTGCTGGCGGCTACCGACGCGGTCTGCGACCGCCGGGCAGGCGCGGCGCTGCGGGTGGGGCGGAGCAGCGGCTCGCGGTCGTGCCGTACCGCGGGCGCACCATCACCATCAGCGTCAATTACCTCTCGGAGGATGACTCGGTGGTAGGCGTCCCGGACCACCAACTCGCACGGATGCCGAAACGCCGCGCGCAGGTACGCGATGCGCTTGGCGTCCTCCAGAGTCTCGCACTCCACTCGCTCGCCTTGGTCGGCCAGTTCGACCTTCCATCCACCGTTCGGAGCGTGGTCAACATTGACTTTGAGCAAGCTTGTCGCAGGCATGGGGAGAGCATCCCGCACGGGTTCATTTAGAACATCCGTCGGAGATGCCGACCCGTGTCCGGGGAAGCCCGCACCTCGTTCGACAGGCGTCCACTGACTGTTCACATCTCGAGGCGTCGTTATCTACTGATGCGGACCCGCACCTTGCGCGGATGGCATTCGCGGACGGCGGCAATAGCTTGGAGGTATGAGCGACAAGGATCGGGTGCTCGTTGCGTACGGCACCAAGCACGGAGCAACCGCCGAAATCGCGCAGGCGATCGGCAGGACCTTGCGCGCGGCCGGCCTCGAGGTGGACACGTTGTCGGCGCGTCGTGTCCGCTCGCTCGAGCCCTACCGGGCGGTGGTCCTCGGAAGCGCCGTCTACGCCGGGCGGTGGCGCCGGGACGCCTTGCGTACGTTGCGTCGGCCGGAGCTTCGCGACCGAGACGTGTGGCTCTTCTCGAGCGGGCCCGTCGGCGAGACCAAGGGCGATCCCGAGCAAGTGGAGCGCCTTACCAAACCACCGCGCGTGCAGCGGATCGCCACCGACATCGGCGCGCGCGAGCACGTCGTGTTCGGTGGGATGGTGGCCGAGGACGCCGGGTTCATTCGCAAGAAGATGGCGCGCAACATCCCGCCGGAGCTGCGTGATCGGCGTGACTGGGAAGCGATCGAAGCGTGGGGAGAGAAGATCGCCGCCGCGCTGACCGCCAGCCTCACGCCGGCCGCCTCATAGCGCCCCCGGGGTAACGCACCCTCCAGCACGATTTGGGAAGCTCGCGCGGTGACCGGGCTTGCTGAGCGTTGCCAGCAGGTGCTCGAGGGGAGCTGGACCTCCGGTGAGCGCGATGGCGTGTCGTTCGCCTACACCCGCCCGAGTCCGGGGCGATACCGCTGGCAGTGGTACTGGGACTCGTGCTTTGCGGCGATCGCATGGCGCCATTTCGACCCGGCGCGTTCTCGCGCGGAGCTCGAGACGCTTCTGGCGGCGGCGCGGCCGGACGGGTTCATCGGTCACACGATCTTCTGGGAGCACCCGGTGAGCGGCCCGCGGGCGCTGTTCTACAACGTGATCCATCGCGGCGATCTCATGACGGCGACGATTCAGCCGCCCGCATTGGCGCTTGCGTGGCGAATGGCGGTCGGCGACCCGGCGCTCGAGCCGCGGATCGTCGCTCACCACGAGGCGATCACGGGTGAGCGCGACCTGGAGGGCGATGGGTTGCTGTGGATCCTTCAGCCGGACGAATCCGGCTTGGATGCTTCGCCGCAGTTCGATCCCATCTGGGGCCACCGGGCGGAGGGGCTGCCGGAGTTCGTCGAACTGGTGAGACGTAATCGCGAGCGCGCGTTTCGGATCGAGGCGGTGCGAGCTGACGGAGATCCGGTCGTCTGCGAGGTGCTGACGAACGTGATTCACGGCCTGTCGCGGCTGGCCTTGGGGCTTCCCTCGGTCACGCCGGCGCTCATCGCGCGGTGCTACGACGAGCCAAGCGGGCTGTTCCTGCCCGCGCCGACGCCGGCGATCAGTTCGCGGATACCTCTCACGGTGGCGGCGCTGTCCCCGCTCGCGCTGCCCGACCTGCCAGACGAGATCGGTCATCGGCTGGCGGAATACCTGTTTGACGAGCATCGTTTTTGGACCGCGGTACCTGCGCCGTCGGTGGCGCTGGATGAGCCGTCGTTCTCGCTACACGAGCACTTCGAGGGTCTGCGGCGGTACTGGCGGGGGCCAACTTGGATCAACAGCGCGTGGCTGTTGTGGCGCGGGATCGTGCGTCTCGGCTATGAGGAGCAGGCGGCCACGCTCGCCCGGGCCATCACCGAGACGGTGGTGCGAGAGGGGCTGCGGGAGTTCTACGATCCACATGACGGGCGCGGCATGGGCGCTCAGGACTTCGCCTGGTCCGCGCTCGCGCTCGAGCTTCTCGATCCTGCCAACGCGAGCGCGGGCGTTCCCGCGGGCATGTGATTGTCATCGACCGCCGTCAGCGCTTGGCACGCGGGAGTCCGCATCGATGCCGCGTCCGGACTGCCCGGAACTACCGATGATGAGCGCTCGGCGCGGTGGGACGCTCCTGTCGGATGCGGAACGCCTGGCTGACGTCCAGTGCCGCCTGTCGGCGCTGTCTGAGTTCGGTGCTCGAGCGGCCTACCCCACTCGATGTCAGCAACCTTCGTGTGGAGGGACATGGCCTGCCGATGAACGTTGCGGCGCTCGTAATGTTCGAGTCGGGGCAGTTGCTCGATGCATCCGGACAGCTCGCCCTCGACGCGATCAGGGCGAGGATCGAGCGCCGCTTGCACCTGGCGCCGCGGCTTCGACAAAGGCTCTACTGGCCTGGCCTCGGTCTCGGCCCACCGGTGTGGGTCGATGACGCAAGCTTCGAGATCGCACGGCACGTACGGACTCGCACGCTGCCTGCCGGCGGGGATGAGACGGCGCTGTTGGCGGCCTGCGTGGAGCTGAACGACCGCCCGTTTGACCGGGCGCATCCGCTCTGGGAGATCTGGTTCCTGACCGAAGGGCTCGAGGGGCGTGTCTCGATGCTCGTGCGCTTCCACCACGTTCTCGCCGATGGCCTCGCCGCGCTCGTGCTGCTCGGTGTCCTGTTTGACTCGACGCGTGAGGCCTCGCCGCCGGAGGGCCCCCCGTGGACGGCTCGGCCGGTGCCGACCCGGTCCGAGCTTCTGTTCGACAACCTGGGCAGGGGCCTAGCCGGTGTGCGCGCCGGGCTGGACCGTATCGGCCATCCTCGGCAACTGCTCGTGCGAGGCAGAACGCTGCTGCGCCAGGGCGTACAGCTGGCTGGCGAAGCTCGGGCTCCGCGCACTTCGTTCAATCGGCCGGTCGGCGGGCAGCATCGGCTCGTGCTCGTGCGTGCGGACCTTGAACGAGCCAAGGAGGTTGCGCATGCGCACCGGGCCACCGTGAATGACGTTGTGCTGTGCGCAATGGCGGGCGGGGCACGGGCACTGCTGGCTGCGCGCGGAGAGCTTCGGCGCGAACTCGTGTTGAGGGCGTCCGTCGCCGCATCGGTCCGCGCGCCGACGAGCACCTCGCAGGCAGGGAATCGCGTTGGCGTGCTGCTCATCCCGCTGCCCGTCGGCGAGGAAGATCCAATCCGGCGACTCGAGCAGATCGCCCGCGCGACAGCCGAGCGGAAGAGTCTTCCTCCCTACCAGCCCGCTTCGCGTTTCCTGCTGTTCTGGATGATCCGCGGGATGAATCGGCAGCGACGGGTCAATCTGCTCGTGAGCAATCTTCCGGGCCCCCCACAGCCCATGTACTTCGCCGGTGCGAGGATCCTCGAGGTGTTCCAGATCGGTGTCATCCAGGGGAATGTCCCGCTGAGCGTGGGGGTGCTGTCCTACGCCGGGCAGCTGAACTTCGACGTCGTCGCGGACGTGAACCTCGTTCCCGACGTCGGCGCGTTTTCGAAAGGCATGGCGGACGACCTCGAGCGGCTCGGTGCGCGATCGGTCGGAGGGACGATCGCAGTCGCTCCAGGGGGTGCGCGTCCCAGTACGCCGCAATCAGCGCTGTTTTCGCGCATCGGAGAGCGTTAGACAGCTCGCTGATCGGGTACCTGCCTCAGCGGACCGGGTGTAGGAATTGAGTGGATCGGGTGAACATCGTCGTTGGGTGGTGCGCCGGCATCGATCGTCACGGCGATCTGTCTGGCCGCGGCGCTCGCGCTGGGCTGGTCGTGCCATGCCTGCTGACCGCACGTCAGCAGTGTTGCGTTGCGAGGAGGCTCCCGCCGGTGTGCGAATACCGCCCGAGATCGGAAGATCCGACGGTGTTCCCAGCGTCATCTACCACGCCACTGGGCATCGCTGGTGGCTCTGGTGGCCGTGCGAAGCATGCGGCGGCACCAAGCTGCCGCTGCGCGATCGCGCCGGCTTCGACCGCTCGAACTGGGTTCGCGGGAGGCGCCTGGCCGGGGCTGTTGATCCACCGTGCCCTGGTTGCGAGACGCGTCGACGGCGGCTCGAGCTCGCGGGAACCGACCCCGCGGTGTGGTACGACGCGTGGCTCGGGGACTGGGTGGTGCGCGTGCCGTGTGGCTCTCTTTGCGATGGCGCGCTCCTGCCGCTCGAGATCCGGTGGTTTGACGCCTCCTGGGCTGAGGTGCACCGAGCTGCGAGCGACATCGTCTACGCCCACGACGCGTTCGAGATGGCCGCGGAGACCATGGGCGACGGCGAGGTTGACGGGGCCTCGTGAGACCCCGCGCGCGAGCGCGAGCGCAGTACTGACGTGCACTCCGTACTTCGTAACGATGCGCAGCGCCGCCCCCGGTCGTATGGTCGGGGGCGATCAAGGAGGCGTTAATGCCACGCACCACGGACCCGCACGCTCAGCGTCGGGCGCTTCCGATGGTTGTGCGCGATCGCCGTGCTGGCGAAATGCGCCGGATGCGCAACGCCGTCTCCGCGGACGCGCGGATGCTCCGCGCCGTCTCGGCCGACATCGCCCACGCCGCCGACCCGCGCCATCTCGCGCGCAGGCCGCCGGCCGCCGACCCCTTCGAGCTGCGTGACCCCGAGTACATCGCGCGCACTCTCCCCGCGCTGCGCGTCATGGCCGACGTCTGGTTCCGCGCAGATGTGCGCGGGCTGGAGAACATTCCGCCGCGCGGGCCTGTGCTGCTCGTCGGCAATCACTCGGGCGGCACCCTGATCGCCGATACGTTCATCTTCGCGCAGGCGTTCTACGACCACTTCGGCCCCGAGCGCCCGTTCTTCCAACTCGCGCACGACCTCGTGTTCAAGGTGCCTGGCATCCGGGCGATGCTCACGCCGTACGGGACGGTTCCGGCCACGCCCGAGAACATGCAGCGCGCGCTCGCGCGCGGCGCCGCGCTGCTCGTCTATCCGGGCGGCGACCACGAGACCTACAGGGCCAGCTGGCACTCCGCCGAGATCGACTTCGCCCACCGGACCGGCTTCGTGCGGCTCGCGTTGAAGCACGGCGTGCGGATCGTCCCGGTCGTTTCGATCGGCGGCCAGGAGACGGCGCTGTTCCTCGGCCAGGGCGAGCACATCGCGCGGCTGCTACACCTCCACCGGCTGCTGCGGATCGACGTCGCGCCGGTCCAGATCGCGCCGCCGTGGGGCGTCACGGTGCTCGACCTCCCGGGACGCCTTCCGCTGCCGGCGAAGATCTCGATCGAGGTGCTCTCGCCAATCGACCTGCGCGAGGAGCTCGGCGGCGCCTGCGGCGATCCCGACAAGGGCTACGAGCTCGTCACCGGGCGGATGCAGAAAGCGCTGAGCGCGCTCGAGCAGGCGCGGGCGCTGCCGCTGATCGGCTGAGCGGAGGCTCGTCCGCAAATGCCGAGCGCTTGCGACCGTTCTCGCCAGCGCAACACCGCTGCCCGCCGGGGTGGCCCCAAACCTGCCTGCTTCTACCTCCCCGTGATGCGGGTAAATCCCGATGCGGGCCGGGAGGTGGGAGCCGTACCGTGGAAGCGTGTCCGCCAGGGTAGAGGGATCCGTCCGGGTTACAGAGAGGGTGCAGTCATGAGTGCACAGCGAATGGGCAATGCCGACGCGGCCTGGCTGCACATGGACCGGCGGGCGAACCTGATGGTCGTCAACGCGCTGCTGTTGTTCGAGGAGCCTGTCGATGTCGAGCGCACCAGGGAGATCCTGCGATCGCGTTTGGTCGAGCCCTTCCCACGGTTTCGCCAGCTGGTTGCGGAGCCGCGTCTGGGGGTCGGGGCCCCGTCGTGGGAGGATGATCGGAACTTCGACCTCGATCTTCATGTCCACCACCTCGCCCTTCCGGCGCCCGGGGACAAACGCGCGCTCGAGGACCTCGTCAGCGACCTGATCTCGAGCCCGCTCGATCGCGGCAAGCCGCTGTGGGATTGGTACCTCGTCGACGGCTTCGGCGCCGGGGTGGCGATGCTCGCGCGCATCCACCACTGCATCGCCGATGGGATCGCGCTCGCGCGTGTGCTGCTCTCGCTGACCGACACGCCCCCGGAGGGCGGGATCGCGCCGCCGCGCGACGGCGCCGGGCGGGGTCGGCTCGGTTCGATCGCCGCGCCGGTCAAGGCCGGCGCGCGGCTTGCCCAGGCGGGCGTCCACGAGGGCATCGAGGTCCTCACGCACCCGACCTCCGAGCTGCCGGCGCTCGCGTCGCGCGGGACGGCAGACGCGGCGACGCTCGCGAAGCTGCTGCTGACCCGGTCCGACGCGAAGACCGTACTGAGCGCCAAGCCCAGGGTCGCGCGCCGGGTCACGTGGTCTGAGCGGATCCCGCTTGACGACCTCAAGGCGATCGGCCACGCGACTGGCACGACGGTCAACGACGTCCTGACCGCTGCGATGACCGGCGCCTTGCGCCGCTACCTGCTCGGCCGCGACAGCCTGGTCGATGAGATCCGCACGATGGTTCCCTACAACCTGCGACCGATGGACGAGCCGCTCCCGCGCGAGCTGGGCAACCGCTTCGGCCTCGTGTACCTGACGCTCCCGGTGGGGATCGCCGATCCAGCCGAGCGCCTGGCCGAGGTGCATCGCCGGATGGACGCGATCAAGCACTCACCCGAAGGCGGCCTCTCGTACGTGATCCTCGAAGCGGTCGGACTGACCCCGCACCAGATCGAACAAAGCCTGCTCGACGTGTTCACGCAGAAGACCAGCGCGGTGCTGTCGAACACCCCGGGCCCGCGCGAGCCGGTCTACTTCGCGGGTAGCAAGATCGCCGCCGTGGTCCCGTGGGTCCCGGCCGCGGGAACGATCGGGATGGGCATCGACATGATGAGCTACTACGGCGCTGTGACCGTGAGCCTGCAGGTCGACGCCGGGCTCATCCCCGACCCGGAAACGATCATCGCCGACTACGAGCGCGAGATCGAGACGCTCGGCAAACTCGCCACCCGCGGCCGCGACCAGGCAGCCGCGCAGCGGTAGAACCCTGGGGACCTCGTGTTGCGCGCCCGCACATAACCGGACCGGTTGGTGCGAGGTCCGCCTTGCCTCCCTCGGTGCTGACGAGGAATCCGTAGTCGAACAGGGAGCCTCGCGAGGCGGTGCTTTGAGCCGGGCCGCGATCTTCAGCGCGAGTCGGCGGGTGGTGCCTCGACAACTGCGCGGGAAGGTGGACGCGCGTCGACCAGATCTCTGATGATCTGGAAATCACCGACGTTCTCGGTCAGCAGCGCGACCTTGTGGACGTTCGCGGTCGCTGCGATCGCAAGGTCCACGGTCCGTTTGCGGGGCTGTCCGCCACGGGTGCTCACCGCGGCAGCGAGTCGCCCCCATTCGCGTGCGACGTCGGCGGTGATCGGCAGCGGATCAAACGTCGACTCAATCACGGCAAGCCGCTGCGTGCGCACCGCCCGCTCGTCAGCGTCCGCTGCGATCAGAGCTCCGAAGTGCAACTCGGCGATCGAGGCGACACTCACCGCAGCCTGTACGCCTTCAGGAGCGACATCGCTGATCAGAACCGACGTATCGAGTAACGCCCGCACGGGCGACACTAGGCGAACGGATCCATGATGCTGCCCGGGAACTGCTGGATGTCAGCGGCAAGCGTGCGTGGTGCGGGCGTGCGCCAGACCGCCTGAAGCGGACCGCCGCCGACCCACTGGCGTCGACCGGTGGGGACAAGCCGGGCCACTTCCCGCCCGGCGACAGTGATCGTGATCTCCTCGCCGGCCTCGGCACGTCGCAGCACCTCGCCGATGTTGTTCCGAAGTTCCTTTTGGGGGATCGTTGCCATCAGGATGACACGGTAGCAGAACTGCTACCGGACGCGGAAGGGACCAAGCGAGGGTCACGGCCCAGCCGGACACACCAGATCAACAAGACCCGATGATCCTCGACCGCGCCGCTGGCGATTCGAGCGGGTTACTGCCATTGGAATGCTCACGTTGGAATCGCTGTACCACCCGCTTGGCGTTGGACTAGCCGTGCTCGAGGCTCGGTGCCGCGTCATTGCATCTGCCCGCGATGCATACTCTCCGGCTTCGATCGGTGCACAGTGACGCAGGAGCGTTCTGGGTTGAACCCCCTTCGCTGGGGAAACGCCGCCCGAATGCGATTGAGGCCCGGGGTTAGCAGGGTCTCAGCAAGCGATTGCTGGCGGTGCGCTTGTGGAGCTGCGACTCACGCCCCGGTGCGGGCGCAGCCGCTCTGCTCCCGACCGGTGGCAGGGCTGTGCTATCTGGTGGCCCAGCCAACCGCAGGCGACCAGCTCCCAGTCAACGTGGTGCCAGCGTCGGGCAGGGTGCGTGCCTGGCGGGCGATCCATCCAGGTCACCGTACCGAGTTGCGCCAGCAACACGGCGCAGGGAGGGGTGCGGAGGCCTCAGACGGACCGGGTGCTGGTTGGCGAGGCGAACCTGCGAAGGCACCTGGGCACGACTCCTCCGAGAGCCCGTGACCTTCGTCGTAGCGCGCGACCGGGTGACAAACCCGTGCCATGGTGAGACTAGACTCACCACAGATAAGGTGAAACCCGCCATGGCGGTGGCGTGACAGTAAGTGCACGCCCTATGTCGTACGAGGTTAGGTCACCGTGGTGGTTTGACCACGCACAACCGGGCGGACGCCGCGCCCTTAATCAGAGTAAAGTCGCACCCACCTTATTACGTGCGAGCTTACCCGTGCGTGTCCTGCCGTGTCAAGTGTGTCCGTAACATCAAGGGCTGCGGATGGTCTAAGATGGGTGCGTTGCATGTCCACGCCCGAGGGGAGGGACATGACACCGGAGACCGGGGGGCGCTGGTCCGGTGGGTTCGCATCGGGGCGCCTGCCGTGCGGTTTAGCCGCGCAGCGAGGAAAACAAGATGGCGAGTGACGTGCGCGAGCAACTCCAGCGGCCATTCGTAGGCCGCGTCGAGGAACTGCTGGCGTTGGAGAGATGGGCGGAGCAGGCACGCGGTGGCAAACCGATGATCGTCGTGCTGGAGGGGGAGGCCGGCATGGGAAAGTCGAGTCTGGTGACAAGAGTGGCGAGCGTCGTGGATCGTGCCGCGGTCGTGCGGGCCAGCGGGGATGAGACCGAGTCCGTCCTCGCCTTCGGAGTGGCTCGTCAGCTCTGTCTCAGCGCGGCGCTCTCGGTCGGATCGCGCCACGGAGCCCAGCGCGAGCCGGTCGAGATCTCTGACGACGCCGATCCGCTCGTCGTCGCGGCAGGGCTACGCACGTTGTTGGACAGCGCCGCCCGGACCCCGGGCCTGGTGATCCTGATCGTCGACGATCTCCCGTGGACGGACCGGGCGTCGGCCGCGGCCGTGCTGGCCACCCTGCGCAGCCTTCACAGCGATCACGTGCTCGCGCTGCTGGCGACCCGGCCAGGGCTGCTCGCGCGGCTCGGGGACGAGTGGTGCCGCTTCGTCGCCGGCGACCACCGCGTCGAGCGCCTGCGGATCACCGGCCTGGCTCGCGACGAGCTAGTCGTGCTGGGGGAGACGCTCGGCGCCGGGCGGCTACCCGCGTGGGCGGCCACCCGACTGGCGGAGCACACCGGCGGTAACCCGCTGCACTGCTGCGCGCTGCTAGAGGAGCTCGAGCCGAATTGGTGGGCGCGCTCTGACCGGCTACCCGCTCCGCGGGCGCTTTCGTCGGTCGTGCTCGCCCGGCTGGGCTCGCTCGGCCAGGGGACCCAGCGGCTGGTGAGCGCGGCCGCAGTTCTGGGCCGTCGCACACGACTCGGAGCCGCCGCCCGGCTGGCCGAGCTCGTCGATCCGATAGATGCGCTCGACGAGGCGTGCCGCGCGGGCCTGCTAGTGGAGGCTCGGGCTGGCCCGGCCAGTGAGGTGGCATTCTCGCACGCGCTCGTGCACCGCGCGATCTACGACGATCTCGGGCCGGCGCGGCGGCGCCGCATGCACCGCGGCGCTGTCGAGCTGGTCGGCTGGCAAGCCGGGCTCGCTCACCGGATCGCGGGCGCATCCGGCCCCGACGAGGTGCTCGCAGGGGATTTGGAGGCCGCTGCGGGCAGCGCCCTGGGTCGCGGTCAGTCCGCACAGGCGGCATCCTGGCTCGCCCTGGCATCGGCGGCGAGCACAGTCGCCGGCGAGCGTGACCGGCGCGAGCTCGACGCCCTGGAGGTACTGGTGGACGACGGCGCGGTGGCCGAGGCAGAACGGCTGCTCGCGCGCGAAGACGAACCGCCGGCGACGCCGCGCCGCAACGTTCTCACGGGCGAGCTCGACATGCTCGCGGGCCGCGTCACCGAGGGCCGCGAGCGGCTCGTGCACGGCTGGGAGGCACGCGCGGCCGACCCCGACCCGGCGATCGGCGGCCGGGCGGCTCTGCTGCTGGCGTCGTCGTACCTGTTCGACGGACGTGTCGCTGACGCCCTGGTGTGGATCGAGCGTGCCGCCGCGGCCCGCGCGCCATCACTGGCTCAGCGCGTGCTCGCGCTCCGGGCGGTGATCATGGCCGTCGACGGGCGGGCACACGAAAGCCTGATGTTGCTGGACTCGCTCGCGAGCGAGCCCAGTGATGTGTCGCTGGCCGAGAACGATCTGTTGATCGCTCGCGGGCTGGCCGGGATCCCGGGCAGCGACCTGGAGCCGGTGATCGCCGACCTGACCACGGCCGCCGATCGTCTGCGCGCGCGCGGTGCGGTTCGCACCACCGGCCAGTGCCTGGCGTGGCTCGCTGCCGCCGAGTACCTCCAGGGCGCGTGGGACGATGCCGTCGCGCACGGCGAGCTGGCGGTCGAGCTCGCGGTCGCTCAGGACTGTGTGGCCGACGTCGGACTTGCCAAAGCGAATGCCGCACTCGTGCCCGCCGCTCGCGGAGACTGGGCGACCGCGGCCGCATACGCCGAAGCCGCGCACGACGCGGCGCAGCGCCTCCGCTCGGCCACAGTCCGCGCGGCCGCCGTCACCGCCCGCGTCAGTCTGGCCACGGCGCGCGGCCAGGCCGAGGAGACCGTGCGCAGCGCTGGCGAGATCGGGGAGCATCGTGCGGCCAGGCTGCTGGAGCGGATCGGCCCCCTCGACTGGCGATCGCTGGAGGTCGACGCCTTGATCACTCTCGGCGATCTGCCGCGCGCGGAAACCGCACTCCGCGAGCTGGTTGCCTGCCGGCCCGCCCGCGCCAGCCCGGGCAACGCGCTGACCACCGCTCGGCTGTCGGGCAACCTGGCCAGCGCGCGCGGAGACGGGTCCGCCGCCGAGCGGCACTTCCTCGCCGCCTGGCGTGCGGCCGAGCGCCTCGAGATGCCGCTCGCACTTGCGCAGTTGGAAGTGGACGACGCCCGGCGCCTGCGCCACGACGGCCGCCGTGCCGAGGCGATCGGGCGGCTTCGTTCGGCGCGAGCGCGCCTGGAGCATCTCCAGGCGCGCCCCTACCTGGAGCGGTGCGATCGCGAGCTCGGCGCCTGCGGGGTCCGTGGCCCATCCGAGGCCCGCAGCGGATCGCTGGGACTCACTCTGGCAGAGACGGCCGTCGCCGAGCTGGTGGCCGTGGGCAACACCAATCGGCAGGTTGCCGCGGAGCTGTTCCTGTCGGTGAAGACCGTCGAGTTTCACTTGCGCAACATCTTCGCCAAGCTCGATATCCGCGGGCGGCGCGAGCTCGCTGCGACCCTAGGGACATCCCCGGGTCTGAGACTCGGGTGAATCCCAGGGGCCGTCCCGGGCGACAGCGGACCCGAGCGCGACGACACTGGACCGGTGCCACCGGCTCACGACATCCGAAGAGGCGGGTATGCGATTGATCGCCGAGATCTCGAGATCCTCAGACGGACGCTTGGAGGGAACAATCCAGTCCGACCCGAGCGCAACGCCCGTACCGTTCAGCGGCGTCCTGGAGCTCCTGCGGGTTCTGGAGGACGAGGTCCCTGCCGCAGTGGAGTCCGACGCCGGTTCTGCCGCACCGAGCTAACCGAGCGACGGCGCAGCTACGCCAGCGTGCCCAGCGCGAGTCCCCAGGAGGTTCCCCGATGAGCGTGTTCGAGATGGCAGCACCGGCAGAGCTGGAGTCTCCGTTCCGGGGCGGCGCGACGTTCGCGGCGAGCGAGGCGCCGGAGAGGCCGGCGCCGCCGCCCGTCGCCAGCGCGATGGAGTCACCGTTCGTGGCGGGTGTGCGGCCGCTCTCGGCCGGCGAAGCCGAGGCCACGGCGTTTCGCGAGCTACTACGTGAGCTGGAGGACGAGCACTTCGAGGAGGCGATCGCCCAGCTGATCGACGAGGCCGCCGGCGTCCACCTGGCCTCGCAGTCCTCGTGGTCTTCGCCCGAGGCCGGCGCAGGCATGGCGATGAACGAGCTCGAGGCGTGGATCGAGCCGCTTCGGGAGGAGTCGCGGCGGATGCTCGACAACATGGCCGATCGCCTGGAGGGTGAGGAGCTCGAGGCGCTGCGCGAGCCCGAGCTGGACATGTTGTTCGAGTCGCTGCGCCCGGACGCCGGCGTCTTCCCCGAGGCATTCGAGAACTTCCTTGGGCATCTGTTCAGCGGGGCCACAACGCTGATCAAGCATGCGGTCAAACTCGGCCGGAAAGTCGTCTCGACCGTCGGAAGCGTCGTCTCGGCCCCGATCCGGCTGATTCTGGGCAAGCTCGCGGACCTGGCCAAGGCGCTGCTGCGCGGCGTGGTACAGAAGCTGGCCGGCCAGGTGCCCGCGCCCATGCAACCAATCGTCCGCGCGCTCGCCGCCCGCCTGCTGGGCGAAGCCGAGGCCGAGACGCTCGCCGGCTCCGATCAAGATCTCGCACGCAGCTTCGACATGTCCGCCGCGGGTCTCCTCTTCGCCGGCAGCGAGGCGGAGGCGGAGGGCATCGTGGCCGAGCTGGAGGCCGCGTTCGAGGAGCCCGGGAGCGCCGCGGCGTCAGAGCTCGACGACGCGCGGGCCCGCTTGGCGCAGGAGCTCGGCGCGCTGCCGGCCGGCTCCGAGCCGCTCGCCGAGCTCGAGCAGTTCCTCCCGGCGCTTATGGCGGCCCGCCCCGTGATCAAGATGGCGATGGGCCTGCTCGGAGGCCGGGAGAAGGTCATCAACTTCTTCGCCGCGAAGATCGCCGGTTTGATCAAGGGAATCGTCGGCATCGACGACGCCCGGATCGTTTCCCCGGCGCTCGCGAATGTCGGGCTCTCGGCGCTCGGTTTGGAGGCACCCGAGGCCACCGGGTCCCTGGCCGGCGAGGCACTGGCCTCGACGGTCGAGGAGACCGTCGACCACGTTCTCACCCTCCCGGCCGAGGCCTTCGAAGACACGCTGCGCCTGGAGGCCGAGATCCAGAGCGCGTTCGCCGCCGCCGCAGCGCACCACATCCCGGCCGAGTTCCTGCGGCCCGACCTGCCCGAGATAGAGACCGCCGGCGAGGGTGGCGTATGGGTGCTGATGCCGCGGGCGGCGTGGCCGCAGTACCGGTACAAGAAATACAGCCACGTGTTCAGGGTGCCGATCACCCGTCAGGCTGCCCGGGCCGTGCCGACTGCCGACGGCGGCACGGCAGAGACGATGCTGCTGGATCGCGGGGTGACCTCATGGCCGGTCCCGGCCGAGATCCACCTCTACGAGACGCTGCCTGAGACCACCCACCTCGGCCACATCGCCCAGTTCGAGAACGAGGGTGATACGCCAATCAGCGAGGCGCTCGCCGACTTGCAGCCGTTGACGCCCGAGGCGGCGGCGGCGCTCCTGCACGAGCCCGCGCTCGGCCGGCCGCTCGACCCGCCGCACCACGCGTACCACCCGCACCCCGCCCATCCCGAGCCTTCGCACGCGGCGCCGGCTCACATGCACGGCGATCTCCACGACCATCGCTGGGACGCCCATGTGCGCGACCACCGCTGGCACGCTGGCCACGGGCCGGCGCACATCGACCCGACCGCGACCCACCCGGCAACCAGCGCGGCACGCCTGGCCCGCCCGCTGCCCGGCGGGCAGCGCTACTTCCGGATCCGGCTCCCCGGGCAGGTGCGAGCGGCATCGGCACGGCCGCAGCACCGCGTCGGCGTCCGTTTCCACGGCCAGCCGACCCCAACCCTCGACGTCCACGTCCGCCTCAGCGAGCGCGAGGCCCAGGAGCTCGCCGCGATGCTCCAGCACGACCAGTTGCCCACCGCCGTGGCTTGGCTGAAGGACCGCTACCAGCGCGTGTTGCCGGCCGTGCTGACGGCGCACATCCTGCGCCACCACCCCGCGCTGGGCCACCACGCCCACGCGCCCGGCACGCCTCACCATCATGGCCATCACGGCCACGTCGTGCGCTTTGCCCTCGGGGTTACCGAGGCGGTGACTCAGGCGATGAGCGCGTTCGTGCGCGATCGCCGGGCGGAGCTGATGACGACCGTCCAGAGCGCGGCGCAGGGAATCACGTTCACGTTCGTGTTCGATCTCGCCGCGCCCGGGACGCCGAGCGGCCCGGGCGCTGCGCAGCCCGCGCCACCTCACGTCCAGGTGCACCCCGGATTCCACGCGGGGCACCTGCGTCCTACCGAGGGCATGCACGCCCACGTTCATCACGACTACCACCACCATCCGCATGCACCCGGTTTCGGGCCTCACTGATCGCGACGGCGGCTCGCAGCTCGCGGCCGAGATCGGGCACTGGCGAGCCGCCGCGCATGCGCTCGGCGACTTGGAGTCGATAGCGTCACCGGCGGCGTGGGCCGGGCTGGAGCACTACCTGGATCGTCGCGTTCGTCTCCAGCTCCAGAGCATCGCCCGCTCCGTGGCTACGGAGGGCGACCAGCTCGCCGGCCGGTGGCGAGCGCTGGTGCGTCGGTGGACCAGTCGCGCATGCACACGCGCGTGCTCGAGTTCCGCCAGCGCTACCTGAAGGCGGAGACCGTGATCAACTTCTTCGCCGAGGCGGTGAACACCCGTACCACGCCGCGGCTCGGCCGGTTGCTGCGTGGTCTGGACAGCATCGCCGTCGACAGCATGGACGCGGTACTCAAGCCGCTGGGGATCGAATCCCCGCCGGTGCTCACCTACTTGGACAAGGGACTCGGCGCCTCGATCCTGCGCGCCGGCGTGCGGCTGTGGGACAGCGGGGCGCTCTCGCCGGCGGCAGCGATCAAGATCACCCGCCACAATCTGCTCCGACCCACCTCGCTCGCGCACGAGACCTTCCACCAGGTCGCTCACCTGACCGGCTGGAACGACGAGCTGCGGGCCGCGCTGCACGGGGTGCTGCGACCCTACTCCGCGGTCGCCGCCAACGCCTGGGCGCAGTGGGCCAACGAGGTGGCGGCCGATGTCGGCGCGTTCGTGCTGCTCGGCTACGCGCCGGTGCCGGCCCTGGCCAACGTGGTCGATGGCACCTCGGCGCAGGTCTTTGGCATGCCGTTCGGCGACCCGCACCCGTTTGGATGGATCCGGGTGATGTTCAACACCGAGCTGTGTCGCAGCTGGTTCGGGACGGGTCCCTGGGATGCACTGCGACGCATCTGGCGCGAGCGCCATCCGATCGACCGCGCCGCGCCTGGGGCGCGCCACGTCGCCGAGGAGAGCTTCGTCCACCTCGACCGGCTTGTCGAGGTCTGCACGCGCCGCCCGATGCGCGCCTTCGGAGGGCGCCCACTGGCGGAGGTCTGCGATCCGCGCCACGTTGCGCCCCAGCAGCTCGCGGCGCTCGCGGCGCGGGCCGGAGACTCGCTGTACACGTCGACCTACCTGCAGCGGCACGAGTCGCTGCGCGTTCTCGCCTACAACACGCTCCAGGCGGCGCTGGCGCCGGATCGGGCGCCAGCGCTGGCCCGCGAGCTAGACACGTGGCTGGAGCGGCTCGGTGCGGAGCCGCTGGCCGCCGCCGCATGACCACGCCAAGCCCACGGGGGATATGCCCATGACACCGTCCGCATCCAGTAGAGGTCGCACCGGAGAGGTCGCGCCGCCCGAGCAGCCGCCCTTCGAGGTGCTACAGGAGTTCGCGGGAGCGCTCGTCGAGCAGCTCCTGCCGGGGCTCCTGGACGGCGTCGCGCGCAGCACCGCGGAGATCCTCGAGACCGTCCGGCTGGAGGGCGACGCCGCCCGGGCCGCGGCCCACGCCGACGCGGTGGAGCAGAGCCGGGCGATGATGAAGTCGTTCCGCGAGCGTCGTCAGGACGTGCTCGTCACCCCGCCGGTCGCCGAGGTGATCGGCGAGTTCACCGCCGACGAACGGCTTGCGCAGCGGGAGCTGGCACTCGCATACGACGCGTGGCGCACGCTGCTCGGCCGGCAGGGCGCGGCTGTCGTGTTCCTGGCCGACCGGGTCGGCGACAAGGCCGAACGCGACCGCCGGGGCAAGTCCGTGTTGATTCGATACGCGCCGTTCGCCAGCACGAACGCCGACTGGAACCTGGTGGCCACGATCGTGGGCGTCGCCGATCCGGTGCAGGTCCGCCTCCGCGACGAACCGCTGCCGGTGGTGGTGGCCATCCCGCCCCTAAAGGCTGAGCAGGATCTCGCGCGGCTCGAGATCCACGACCGGCACGGTCGCCCGCGCTATGTCGGCCTCGGCCAGGCGCTCCAGACACACCGCCAGGAGCGCCAAGGTGAGCCGCAGCGCTCGCTCGATCCGATCAAGGAGAGGTGACCCGCATGTTCCGCACTCTCGAGCGTCTCCTTCACGACCCGACGCTGACCAGCCCGCCACCGCCGCCGCCGTCACCGTACAACCCAGGGGTCTTCCAGATCCACCCATATCAGCTCAGCCAGTGGCTCGAGGAGGCGTGGACGTTCACGGCCCAGGTCATGCTGGCGGGCAACTCCAGTGCCCCGTATCTGGGCGACGGGACCATCGTCGCCGCGCTCGCCATGCCCACGAGCCCGACCAACCCATTCGATCAGTTCCTGCGCTCAGGGATTCCGGTGGGATCGGCCGCGTGGGCGCCCGGATTCTCCGTGGGGCCCGCCCCCGGCGAGGTCAGCCCGCCGACCACGCTGCCCCTGCCCTGGGAGCATCTGATCTACGCGTACCTGATCGAGAGCACCGGCGCGATGGAGATCCTGGCCGAGGTCGTGCGCCGGTACGCGGTGGGCGAGACGCTCGAGTCGCCGAGCGTGGCGACGCAGCAGTGGCTGCGTTCCACCGAGGAGCTGTTTTTCCGCGAGCCGCCGCTGTTCCACGTGTCCGGGCTGACCAGCCGGCTGCGACCGGATATGAGCGTGCAGCGACGAAACGCCTACTGGCGCCTGCTCGGCATGGACCTTCCGCATCCCTCGACGAGCATCTCGGGACAGCCCTGGAAGCAGGACGTCGGCATCGCCAACCTGCGCTTCCACGAGTTGTGGCTGAAGCTCCTGCAGGGCGTCTGGACCGGGTATGAGAACGCGCTGAACACCAGCGGGGCAAACCCGACGGACCCCAACTACATCTTTGAGATCTGCCGCTACGTCCAGGACCTGCTCCAGATGCGTCGCATCGGCGGCAACCTCGCCCGCGACGAGTACGTGCACGTATCGACGATGAGCTGGTTCCATCTGACGCTGGAGTCGGACACGCCGGTGATCGTCGATCTGCGCTCGCAGGGCACGGACCCGGCCGACCGGCTGACCAAGCTCGGTCATCAGGTCGGGATCAGCCCGGCGCCGGGCACCCGCGAGCTGTTCGAGATGGCCGATCTGGTCTCGGACCTCGTGCGCTTCCTCGAACTCGGCTACTTCACGCCGGCCACCGTGCCGGCCCTGTACGCCACCGCATCCCAACTGCGTACCGACATGATCCGGATCATCGACCTCTGGGAGATGGCGACCGGCGACAGCATCAAGGCCGACGCCGTCCGCCTGGCGGGCCAGACGCAGCCACGCGCACAGCACGCACCGCCGGCGCAGTCGCTGGCCGCGCACGGGGCGACGCGGTCCGCACGACCGCACGACATGCCTTCCCGGCCGAGCGCGCCGCACGCTCCGCGGGTCCCGGCCGGGACGGCGGGACACACGAACGGATCGTCGCCCCACTGAGCCGGTGAGTCGTGCTGGATGAGGCCGACACGATGGTGACGATTCCCGGCCGCGGGCTGTACGCGTTCGCCGGCGATCGCGTCTGGCGCTACGCGCCGGGCCGGGGTACGCCGGAGCCGGGCTACCCCCGGCCGATCACCGCGGAGTTCCCCGGGGTGTTTGCCCGCGACGTCGACGCCGCGCTGCTGCATCCGGACGGCGACCTGTATCTGTTCCGCGGCGCGCAGCATGTCCGCTACGACCTCGGGGAGGGCCGGCCGCGGCTGGGGTTCCCGCGGCCCTATGCCCATGACTGGCCGGGCGTGTTTCCCAACCGCATCGACGCGGCGCTGGCTTGGAACCCCGAGATCATCTACGTGTTCTCCGGCGACTCGTACACAAGCTTCGCGCCGGACCGCGGAGGGGTGCGTCGCGGGTTCCCGAAGCCGATCGCGGGAAACTGGCCGGGCATCCGGGGCGGACCGGTGCGGGCGGCGCTGACCCTCGACGGCGGACGCCAACTGCTGCTGGCCGACGGTTACGCGCAGACCTACGATCGCGAAGGACGCACGACCGACGGGGATGTTGGCTGGATTCTGCCCGGCCAGCGCGTCCCCGGAGCGCATGCATCCGCCGTTGCTGCGCCGGCCCCGGACAGCCTCGCGGTTGTCGAGCGTCTGGCCCCGGCCCCGCCGGCGCCGGCGTCCCCGCCGGTCAACTGGATCGTCGAGACCTTCGACCTCGACGGTCCCGGTCTGCGCCCGTGTCACGAGGCTGTCTGGGTCGCCTGAGATGGCGGTGGCCGCGGAACATAAGACCCGGGCGGTGGTCCTGAGCGACATCCACATCGGCGACAACACCCCGACCTGCTGGTACCAGCGCAGCGTGCACGAGCCGTACCTGATCGCGATCCTCAAGTGGATCATCGATCGACGGGACATGGTGCGCGAAGTGATCTTGCTGGGGGACATCTTCGACACCTGGACGTATCCGCCGGCGAAGGTGCCGCCGACGATGAGCCAGATCGCCGCCGAGCATCCGCGTCTGCTGGGGCCCAGCGGCGCGTTTGCCGACCTGGTCCGCGCGTTCCCCGGCGGGGTGAAGCTGCTGCTCGGCAATCACGACGGGACGCTGGGCCGGGCCGACATGGACGAGCTCAACAAGAGCCTCGGGGGAAACATCGCGCGCGGCGAGGCGATCACCTTCGTCGACTGCCCGGTCCTGGTGCTCCGCGCGGGCTCCGGCGGTCCGCGCACCGCATTCACGCACGGCCACCACTGGTGCATGTTCAACGCGCCCGACGAGCGCTCCCCGTGGGACCGGCTACCGATCGGTCAGTTCGTCTCTCGGGCCATCGCCTATCAGCACCGCGGGCTCGTGCAGCCCAACAATGTGGCCAAGCTCGCGCGAATGGGCAACCCCAAGGATCGGTACGGAGCAGCCGTTCGTCGGTACATCGTGGAGCTGGTGAAGCGGCCGTGGGCCGGCGCCACCGATCAGCTATCCAGGCTGCTGCTGGGCTACATCTGCGACGTGACCCGCATGCCGACCAACGAGCCGATACATCTGCCCGGAAACCGCGGCACGGCGACGGTGGATCAGGCGAAGGCGGCGTACGCGCACATCTTCGACCAATGGAGGACGGCACGTGAGGGCCGCCAGCGCGATGCCGCCCGCGCCGCCATGGCCGACAAGGAGCCCCCTTGGCTGGCATGGTTCGCCCAGCGCGTCGCTCTGCAAACCGACAGCGAACTCGTCGTGATGGGACACACCCACGTGCCGGTGAGCGGTCTGGCGGTGTCCCCGGTCAACTACGTCAACAACGGTTATCTGTGCGTCGCCGTGCCCGACCGGCGGACGGCGCGCATGACCTTCACCGTGGTCGACATCCCGCAGGCCCGCGCCGAGCAGTACAAGGTCGTCGAATCCTCGCCGGTGCCGCTGGTGATGCCGGTCACGCGCGCCGAGTCGCCGGTCGTTCCCATGCTGGCGGCTGGCGAGGACTTTTCGTGCTACGTCCAGATAACCAACCACGGCTCCAGCCCCCTGAGGCGCATTGGCAAACCGCGGGCCTCTGGATGGTGGGCGGCGGAACCGCCCGCGGTCATCGCGCCCGGCGCCCGGGCCGACATCTGGTTGCAGGATGAGGACGAGCGGGTGTTCGGCTCGTTTGGCGAGGTCACCTATCAGGGAGCGCCGGGGACCCGGCCGCTGGAATTCTCGTTCGCCTGTCCGACCCACCAATCGAACGTCGTGTCCTCGCCCGTGCCCGACTACACCACGCGAACCGCGGACGAGACGCGAACCACGCCCCGGGCGTGGCGTCAGTGGCGCGATACGGACGTAGACAGCGACGGGCACCCGCTACACACCCGCTTCACGGTGAACGGCGGCATCAGCGTCTCGGCGGTCCGACCGACGAGGGGACCGTCGCAGTGCAACCGGCTGGTGCCGGCGATTCCCGCTCCGGGCCGTGTGCCGGACACCCCCGATCAGCGGCGCGCAGCCGAGAACGCCAGCTACCTCGTGCTCGGCCAGTTCCTCCTCGAGGCGTGCCGCGCTGAGCGCTGGCGAGGCGAGGTCCTCTGCGCCGCCCGGCTGGTGACGACGATCGGCGCCCAGCCGCTGCTCGACCCGACGACCGAGCCCGCCCCGGTCTCCGGGCTTCGCCTGCGCAACCCGCCGGCCCACATCGTGCACGGTGACACCGGCGAGGTGTTCGAGGTCACGCATCCGCTCTACGGCACGTTCCAGTACGTGTTGATCCAGCCGAACGGCTCGGCCGCCAAGCCGGCTCACGGCGGCTTCTTGTTCCTGCCCGCGCCCGGATCGCCCAACGTCAACCTCGTGAGTTTCAACGTCGCCCGGATGGACGCCAAGGAGTGCAGCAACGCCATGCACGCGGAGATGCAGATCACGAACTGGATCCAGAAACAGTCGCCTGACTTCCAGCGACGAATCGGATGGATCGTGCTCGAGAACGGCTCGCGTACGCTGGCCCGCAAGCCCGGGCCGTGCAACCACTGCTGCGACGACCTGGCCCACTTCCTGACCACCCTCAACGGTCCAGGTCGTAACGTTGCGGCGGCCAGGGCCAGGATGAGCTGGGACAACCACTACAAGCGCGATCCGGACCCGTGCGGCCTGACCACCACGAGGTCCGGGCTGCAGAAGATGGTCAACGCCTGCTGGCAGCTACAGGCCAAGGACCCGGTCCCGGGCCGGCCGCCTCGACCGGATGACCCGGACTGGCACGACGTCCCGGTCTCCACGCGGTGACCAATGGTCCGGCCGCGCCAGGCGTAAGGCCGAAGATCAGGCGAATTGCCGATGTAAGGAACGCCGTCTTCCATCCACATGGCGTTCAACTCGGCCAGATGACCACCGCATGTGGCCCGAGCGGCTTCCGAGCTCGCGCACGTCTGCTGGATGCCGAACCCGAAAATGGCGACCGTTCCGACCACAGCTCCTGCCGCGAGCTTGCGTCCAGCACAGCACCACGCCAAGCGAGCGCGAGATAGACCAATCGTGCGAGTAACACGGCCGGAACGACAACGAACAGCTCCTGCGAAACCAAGAATTCACGAGGAAGCTGGGCAACCACGGCCGCTGAATGGAACCGAGGCCATCGTCGCGGCCCGTGTCTCGGGCTCCTGCCAGATCGACTCGTCCGACACAAGCTCGCGCCGTTCGGGCCGTAGCCGCGCCTGATGCGTGTGCGAGGCCTCGCGTCCGGACGGCGTCGAACACGGCTCTCCCGGATCAGCCTTGCACGTTGGGCACCGCCGCGCTCGCCAACCCCGCGCGACGTGCAGCGGTGTCGCCTCTCGAGTCTTCTGAAGCCATGATTTCCGGCACCGCGCGCCAGGCATCACCCGGCATGTCGGGCACCACTCGTCGAGCCACAGGGCTCGATCACTCATGAGCTTCGCAACCTTCGGATGCAGTTCGCGGGAGAGCCGCTGGGCTCCCCGAGGCGCAACTGGGGGGAACGGCGGGGGGAACGACGAGCCATAAGCGAGGGCCTGAGTTGGCCCAAGTCGACCCGGCTACTGACCCCGGCGCATGCGGACGACGAACGTGGGTGACCGATCGATGCACGAGCCCCGTCGCGCCGAACGGGTTGGCTGAGGCGGCGAGGACGCCCGGCCTGAGCGGCTCGAGGGAGTTTGCGCTCGTCTCGCGCTGGCTCCGCTGCTGGTCGCTACCCGGAGACCCTGATTCACCAATCACCAGAATTCCAGCGACAATCGCGGCCACCACGCCGAGCGTGGCCGTGGACAAACGCCAAGCGAACCGTGAGCACCGGGGTGCGGCCCACCGTCGGAATGTCAGAGCGGACGGGATAAGTCGCGGGCGCTGCCGATCACGCCGCCGGCTCGGCCTAGCGAGGTCCGTCGGGAACTGTGCACTTCCCGGCATCGGCTGGCCGATGGGGTGGGCGCCCCGTTTGCGCTCATTTCGGCCGGACTTTGCGAAGCGAGCCGATCGAAGTAGGCGTCAGTGCTTTCGCCATCTTCGGCCAGATCGGTCCGTTGCGTCCTGTCGGTCTTCGATGGCTCTTGGAGGCGGTCGAAGAACGGGTCAGATGTCGGCTCTACCTCGTTGGCATCGCGGGCGTCCGGCCGAGGCGGTACGAGATTTCCGCGCGAGAAGGTGGCGACGTCGTCGGGCTCGGCGAATATTGTGCTCGCCACGCGCTCGCGCTCAGCCTCGCATGGGTCCCCTTTGCGGCGAAGCAGAACTACGTTGGTGTCGGGCGGGGTGCGATCGTCCATTGTCCCCAACAACTAGACGTGTACGCTAGGATAGCACTGTAGAGTGCTATGTATGCTTATGTTCCTACGTCGGTGTTCCTAGACGTTCCTCAAGGCTCCGGCCCCGTCGATGGCTGAGGAGCAGTATCTCACTCCCGCTCAGGTCGCCGAAGAGCTTCAGGTGACCGTCGTGACCGTTCGCCGCTGGATCGCCAATCGGGAGCTCAGAGCGACAAAGGCAGGGCCTCGTCGGTGGATGATTCGCCGCTCGGATATAGACGAGTTCCTAGCCGCCGGTGGGCAGTCCGGTCCGGCTGTCGAGGCGTCCGAGGATCCGTCGTTCAGCAAGCATCTGGTGGCGCCCGATGAGCGTTGAGCGCGCACGCGAGCAGCTCGAGCTTGCCGAGGGACGTTGGCAGAGCGCGATTAAGGAGCATGCCCAGCCTCCGCCGGATGCCGGTTACGCGCGGCGGTTGAGAGCGCTCGCTGACGCGGCCGCCCAGGAGCAGGCCGCCTATCGTTACGCCGAGGAGCAAGGCTTCGGCTGGCGACCGGGACCTGCCTGGCTGCCGCCCCAAGAGCTGCGCCCTGCCTCGTGGCGTCGTTCGCTCGCGCCGGTCGACGTATGGGAGCGATTTGACGATGCCATCGAGTCGCTGAGCAGAGCCCGTACCGGAGTGAGCGTGGTCGCGATCGCACAGGCCTTTGGGCAGCTCTCCTCCGCCGCCTGGGACCTCGCCGAGGCGGTCGAGCGAGGGCAGCGGCAGCGCACTTCGCGCGCCGGTTGAACTGCACGGCGACCTCGTCCGCTGCCAAGAAGGTTGTTGCCTTAGTCGGCGTCGGTGATCCGCCACCTCGCCTCCAGGCTGTTATGAACCGCCGTCGTCTGGTTCGTTGCGGATCCGCCTGCCCGCGAAGTTCCCTACCACGATCCCGATGACGGTCACGAGGTAGAGCTGGCCGGTCAGCATCTCGAGCACCGCCAGCGCGTGGCCAAAAGGCTGCGCGGCCGTGTAGTCGCCGAAGCCGGTCGTCGTCAAGACGGTAAACGAGTAGTAGACGCGCTCACCATTGGTGACGTTCTTCCCCTGCGTGAAGTAGGCACCACTCTCGATTGTGTCCACGAACCCGATAATCGACGCAAACAACAGGCCCACCACTAGGTAGAGGGCCAGTGCGCCTGAGACGACCTGAATCGTGACTCCGGCTTGCCGGATCAGCCGTATCAATCCATTGATCAGTGCGACCGGGACCAGCGCCACGAGCACCGTCACGACCGCGAACGCGACCGAGGGGCCGAGCAGGCCGGCAGCGAGCCCGACCACTACCAACACCCCGACACCGCTCACGACCAAGGCGCGGCCTCGGCGCACCTGGGGCTGGTCCTGAGAAGTCGCGACCGCCACGGTGAGCGCTGTAGTTGCCAGCACCACGGTGATGGCGCGCGCCCAATCACTGCTCGGGGCGAGCACTTCGAACAGGACCAGACCAAGGAGCAGCAGGAACACAGCGCCATAGCGATACCGCTGTTCGCGGATTGCCTGGACCCGCGTCCTCGCACTCCCCGTCGCACTCATACGGCGCGGGCCTGGATTGCTCACATAGAACCGACCGCTTTTGACTGCGCTCTCCGGGAGCGCAGGTGGCGGGAGGGACCCGCCGCGGGCTTCTGCCCAACGCTGGCGGCCGGGAGGCCGCCGCGGCCCGGCTTGATGGCAAGCAGCTCGTCGACGAGGGCGAGCACCTCGGCGTGCGTCTCGTCGTTATGCACGGTGAGCCCATAGAAGGCGTGCGAGGGGATCTCCTCGAACATGGCGTTCAGCATGCGGTTGAACGCCCGCCGCAGCCACGGGACGTTCGATTCCGTGCTCTGACGCCGCCTGACCCCGCTGTCCCATGCGCTGAGTCGCGCCGCCCGCTCGTCCTGCACGGGCCCGGGCGACCGGCTACCGACGACCTTGGCAGCGTAGGCGTAGAGGTCCTGCCGCCGCTCATCGCCGATTGAGTCGTTGTGCTTCCTCAGGAACGCCGCGATGACGGGACACACCGACACCGGCTGATCGCTGAACTCCTCGCCGGCGAGCATCGAGGCGAGCTCCATCACGCAGGCACCCTCGTCCGGCGAATCGTGCCATCCCCTGGACAGTTTGATCGTTTGATGCCTAACGACAGTGATGAGCGGCCCCTTTCCGTCTCCGCTAGCGGGAGAGGAGGCTAGGAGCGCAGCCCCACGTGAGCATCATCCTGATTGGGTGATTGACAAGCCCGACGGAGGCGGCCCCAAGACTCGCACGTCCGCTTGAAGCTCGCAGCCGATCGCGGTTGCCAGCGTGCGTGCCGTCGACACAACCCGCGTGTGCCTCACCGCGGGAGTGATCAGCACAACGTCGAATTCGTCTCGGTGGCTCCCGCCGCCTCGCCTGCCGGTGTCGAGGAAGGCGGCAGTCCGCGGCCGAGCGCCACGCTGAGTGTCGCAATCGCAGGACGAACAGGCGCCTCGGACCCCCCGAGAATCTGTTCCCCGGTGGACGAGGACCGGCACTATTGCCCAGACTTCTCCTTCCTGGCGAAGGGGAAGACCATGAGTGCGCACGGAGCCGGCGTGCGCATCTCGGAAGGGAGGAGCTGCCCCCGTTGCCCTGGAGTGCTTCCGTGCTCTGGCGGGCGCGCGCTCCGCCGCTGCCTTGGCGCGCAGGCGATCACGCGTGCCAGCGATCCCAGGCTCGCACTATGCCACGTTTGCGAACGCCCGCGCGCCGGCCGCGAGTGTGCAGAGCGTCGGAAGCAGGCCCCACCTACTGAATCCGCTTGAGTCCTGCCCGTCGCCAAACTCCCGCCTTGACACCGGAGATCAGGGCGTGAGCCCACCCGCCGAACGTAGAACGAGCAGCGCGGTGTATTCGAAGTACAGCTGGGTGTGGGGCGATCGTCCGAGCCAGCCCGGCCGTCCTGGATCGTGCTGCCGGCCGGATTGGATCGCGTTGTAGGTCAGGTGCATTTCGTCGTCGCTTGCCATGTGCTCGCCGAGGACGAGGGCTAGTTGGTCGGCGAGTTGTTGCGCGTCGGAAGCGCTGATGCAGAACACGCGGACGCCGAGGTGCTCGGCTCCGACCGTCCCTTCCGGAAGGCCGTGCTCGTTCACGGGCCGATCGCCTTCTGGAGTATGTGCTGCAGGAGCTGCTCGAGCGGGCGGGCTGTGTGCTGGTGCTGTGTGGCCGGGTGGCTCTCCTGACCTGCGGTGTCGCGCGTGCTGCTGAGCATGAGCACCGCCAGCGTCGCGATGATCACGATCGTCACGAGTGGACGTAGGAGGCGATACGCGACGAGGAGCGCGACTAGCCTGATCACGGTCGTTCCTTCCGATCGTCAGACACCCTCGGCCTCGAAGAGCGGCTCGGTTGATTCAGGCTTCGCTTTGGTCCGAGCGCGCGGCCGGCTCGGTTTTTGTTCGGGCTTGGCTAGGTCGGGGACGATCTGATCGAGGGTCCTGGTCGGGTGCACGTCGATCTCGCACGCGTGGCGCTTTCCGATCCCGATCCGTTCGGGCTCCACGTGTGGAGCTGCGCCCGGAGCACCTGGGTCCGCCGCGGGTGGCCGCCGAGCGTGCTGTAGATAATCGCCTCGCCGCGCCCCAGTTCGGCGAAGGTGTCGGCACCGACTCGGAATTGGCGCACGCGGCGACGAGAGCCTTTCCCGAAGTGTGCTGCGCCGTGCCCGGTGGTTTGATCGGTCGACTGCCAGATCGCTGTTGTGCCCATGAGCTTCGCGAGCCAGTCGCGCGTCTCGGGTGCGTTCTGGCGGCGGATCGCGAATCCGGTGAAGTTGTCGGTGAGGGAGGCAAGGAGCCCGGCCTGTCCGGTGAGCGCTTCGGGGTCAGCGGCGGACTGGGTGACGACGATCACTTGTCCGTGGTGTGAGCGCCCGCGCTGCAGCATGGCGAGGGCGCGGGTGGCGGCGATGTGCATGACGCCTCCGAACTCGTCGAGCAGGAGCGTCCAGGGTGCGCCCGCGATCTGCGCGGCGGCGTACATGTCGGCGAGTGCGAGGACGGTGATCATCGGCGGCCTCCTTGGGCATGTCGTCGACGTAGGTTCGCCACAGGATCACGGCGCGCTCGGTCATTGCGCGGGCGAGGCTGACGGCGACGTGGTCGCCGCTCGGGGTGATCCTTGGCGCGAGGACCGGTCGCCAGGCTTCGCCCATCACGACCTGGAGCGGCACGGCACCACCGGCGACGGCTTTGCGCCCCTCCGGATTCGATCCATTCGCCGGCCTCGGTGACCCGACGGTGACGCCCAGGTAGAGCCTGAGCATGTCGGAGTAGTACTCCTCGCTTGCTTTGATTGGCTCGACGGTGCGCGCGACGATCTCGCCGACATCGCCCGAGATGGGTTGCCACCGATCGGTGTCCGGCGAGCGGGTCGATCAGGACGAAGGTTCGTCCTGCTGCGGCGGCGCTGTCGCGCAGCATTTGTTCGGCCTGCTCGTCGCCTTTCTGGTCGATCGCGAGTACGGCGGAGTGGTCGGCGAGCGCTCGCGCTGCGACGACCCGTAGCGCGCTGGTGGTCTTGCCGGCCCCGGTGCCGCCGCAGGAGAAGATGTGTTGGCCCTCGCTTCTGGGCAGCCGCGGCCCGTCCGCCTCGGCGGTCATCGGGACGTACGGCTCGTGTTCAGGCCATGGGCGCGTGTGAACGATCTCTCCCTGGGAGCGGATATAGACACGCTCACCGGGGCGCCTCCTGGGACGGGGCTGCCACAACCATCTCCGGCTCAGCTCGTGTTCGCGGAGCTCCTCGCCCGCACCCAAGTCGGCCAGCCGCCACCGCCGCCCGAAAAGCGCGCCGGCTGCCGGTCCGGCGGCCACCGGCGCGAGGACGAGCAGCGCGTCCCACCGATGAGCCAGGATCGTCAGCCCGCACAGCAGCGAGGTCGCGCCGCCGAGGAGGTAGAGATTGCACGCCGAGAGCGTCGTGCGCTGGCGCAGCAGCCAGGCACTCCCGGCGCCGATCGCGGCGCACAGCCAGAAAGCGACGAGGCTTGCCGCGATCCGAATCAAGCCGAGCGTCCCATCGCTTCGGCCTGTACGGTGCTGAGCAGCTCGAGGCGTAGCGCGCCGTCTGGTAGCCCGGCCGCCGGGCCCATCTCGCCGATCCTCTTGGCGACCGCGTCGTCCCGGCACACGTAGATCAGTCCGGTGATCTGGCGCTCGGTCAGCCACCGGGCGTAGAGGCCGAGGATTGCGCGCAGGCGCTTGTCGGCCTTGCGTTGGAGCTCGACCTCGATGGCGACCGTCCCGGTCTCCATCACGACCGCGAGATCCGGGCGGTGGCCGCTCCGGCGCCACCCCGTCCCAGTCAGCCACTCGAGCTCGCCCTTTAACTCGGGGTCGGCGAGCACCTCGCGCGGGCCCCGCCACTCGCGCCTGCGGACCGACAGCCAAGCGGCTGTCCAGGCGCACGCACAGTCGTGGTCCCACCAGGTCGGCGCCGGCGCGGACGGCGCCCCGACGGCCAGCCCCGACATCCGCACGCCACGGCGGGTGGCCACGAGCAGCGAGCCCTTGCCGCGGGTCATGCGATGACGCTCCAACCAGCCCTGGCGTTCCAGTCGTCGCGCGTGAGAGCCAGCCACGCTCAGGCACCAGCCCATCGCGGACCGCCACGCATCCAGTGGCGCTGGCCGAACCCTCACGAGCCAAGTAAGTCCGGCCATCGACGCCGGTCCAGGAAGTGGCTCAGCCATCGACCTTCCCCAGCAGGTTTTCTCTGTTCGACAGACCCCGACTTGCACCATTGGCCCGACAGCCCTCATGGGCCCGTCCCCGCCCCCGGACCCTCAAGAGTCCCCAATCGATCCTCGGCTACCCACCACGCCAAGCGGCGAAAACCCAATGAACACGGGGGCGGGGGCGGGCCGAGGTCAAGCATGAAGTTAGGTTCTTTCTACCGCAGATCTAACCCTACTTAGCATCTTACTAAAGCTGATGACGATTATTGGTGATCTATAGCGTACCGCAGTGTCCCCGATCGCTAGCGAAGCCGCTCAAGATGGCAGCGACAGCCGCCAGAGGCCTCTGCCTGCTTCAGCGCCGCGACAGCGACGCGCCGGCGCTTCTGCTGACGCCCGAAGCAGTGCACCATCGCCCCGCGAGGCGGACGCCCCTCCGCGTTCAACTCGGGAGCCATCTCGAGGTCGCCGCGTGCTTCGGCTCCCGCCCGGTCATTGGCGGCAAACCGACGAACACACCGGGTGGGCGGGTGCTCGAGTTCCGAGCTTGGCAGCACGTAACTCTGGGACCGGCCGCGTATAGAGGTGGGACGGAGATAGGTGTTGCCAGGTCAGGGTCCCGATCCTCGCGATGGTCCAGGGCCTGGATTGAGCGAACGCGTCGCTCCCGTGTCTCGTCATCTCAACCTTTTTGGCCGATGCGCTGCCCCGCTCTGCGGCATAGCCTGAGGCGATGGAACTCAGAAGAAAGTTGGACAGACCAAGGCGTCCCATGGGCCGCGGGGCGATGCGCACCGCGCTCGCGACCGTTGCCGCCGGCGCGCTGATCGCGCTCGCCGGTTGTGGCAGCAGCAGCAAGCCGGCGTACTGCACTGACCGCTCCAACCTCGAGAACTCGATCAAGAATCTGCCGAGCGCGGCCACCAGCAGCGGCGTCAGCGGCCTGAAGTCACAGATCAACACGATCGTCAGCGACGCGAACGCGGTTGTCAGCTCGGCCAAGAGCGACTTCCCGACCCAGACCAGCGCCGTCAAGACGTCGGTCGACGCGCTCCAGACCGCCGTCAAGGCGCTCCCGTCCAGCCCTTCGGCAACCCAGGTCGCCGCAATTGCGGCTGATGCGGCCAGCGTCAAAAGCTCGGTCAAGAGCTTCACGGACGCCAGCAAGTCAAAGTGCAGCTAACAAGTCAGTCGCGATGGCGGGTCGGAGTGCTTGCCGGCTCCTTGCTTGGCCTTCAGCGCGGCATCCTTGCTCTGGCGTCGGCGCCGCTCAACCGTTGGTCGCGCTCGATGGGGACTACGAGCGCGACCAGGACCGCAGGAAAGCAGTCCGATGACGAATGACCTCGACCGGCTGAAACGTGTGCATTGGTGTGCTTTCGGTGCTGAAGCCGTGCGGCGAGAAGGTGGTCAAGAGGCCGACGCTCATGCCGGGCCTTCTGGGCCGCGGCTGCTCAGTCCGATTTCCGGGGGTGTGACGTGGCGGGAGTGAAACGGCCGCGGACGATCGAGCGCCGTATGAACCGGTTCCTACGCGAGCCAATTTCGGTGCGCAACGCCGCGAGCGTGATCGTGACGGCGACGTTCATCGTTGTGGTCGGCGGCGGGATCGCGATCAGGGCGATCGACCATCGCGAGTACTCGAGCATCTGGGAGGGCATGTGGTGGTCTGTGCAGACGGTCACGACGGTCGGGTACGGAGACGTGACGCCCAAAGACACGGCCGGCAAGATCGTCGGCGTGATCGTGATGCTCGAGGGGATAGCGTTCCTTGCGATCGTCACGGCCGCGATCACCTCGGCGTTCGTGACGCGGGCGCAGCGCGAGCAGAAATCCGGAGCACCGGCGGAGGAAACCTCCGCGGAAACACCAGGCGACCCGCAGCTCAAACAGATTTCCGCGCGGCTGGAGCGAGTCGAGTCGCTACTGCTGGAGCTCACGAGACCGTGAGTCACATCGCCGCCGGGCCGCAGTCCGCAACAGCACCCGCCCCGATGGCCGGCATTCGGCCCCGCCACGCGCGACGTGCGCATCCTCCTCCGAACCGGATGATTCCAAACGCGTGGCCTTCGTTATCGGTCTCTGTGGCCCGAGTGGCGAAAACCGTTCGAGCTGTACGCGGGAGCGCTCAACGTGCGGCGCCGGCTCAGACATGAGTGCTAATCCCAGCGATCCGAGCTTGCCGCCGTCAGAGGGCGACAGCGACCTCGCGAAGGATGAAATGCCGCCGGCGGATGACACCTCGCCGGATAGCGCTCCAGCGGGCTCGAGAAGGCGGATCGGGCACGCCCTGTCAGAAGGGTGGCACCTTGCGAAGGTTGCCTATCGTGACCCCGAGCATGTCGCCGAGCGGATCGCGCTGAACAGCACCCACAGCCTCGGCGAGCCATCTCTGGAGTGGGCGCAGCGCGTCCGCGAGGAGCGTAAGGGTGTTCCACGTGCGATCATTGCCGAGCAGTTGCGCGCTGATAGCGCGAAGGTCGCGGCGATCGACGGAGCGATTGCGGCGACGCCGTTCTTGATCGCGCTGGTCCCCGGCTACCTGCTCTACCTCAGGCAGGAGGCGCGGATGGTGCTGCGCACCGCCGCGCTCTATGACCGCGACCCACGGGAGCTCGAGGCCGCCGCCGAGATGCTGGCGCTCCGCGGCGTGCACCCGACGGTCGACGATGCCCGCTCGGCCCTGCTCCCGGTTCGAGACACGCCGATGCCAGAGAAGCCAGCCGCGCGCCGCCCGTGGCGTACGTGGGTCCGCAGCATCTACGTGCTGCTGATCTACGGCGGGTTCCTGTCCGCCCCCTCCGACAAGAGCAAGGAGGGCGCCCATCCATGGGTGAAGACTGCGATCGGGGGCCTGTTCGGACTGACGGTCTGGGTGATCACGTGGGTGTTCCCGCTGAGCTTCATGATCGCGCTCGGCTGGGGCTGTGACTCCAACGCGCGAAGCCTCGGGCGGCGAGCGCTGATCTTCTACGACAGCGATTCCGACAGCGCGCAAGCGGCGATCGCCGCCGCCAAACAGCAAAAGGACGCCGGACACAACAAACGCCAGATCCTGCGCACCACGCTGCTGGTTCTCTCGGTGGCGATCCCCATCGCTTTCGTCGCGTTCATCGACCACGAGCGCCAGAGCACCGGCATCACCCCACTGACCGCGGTCGGCGGCCTCGTCGCGCTCTCACTCGTGATCGCCACCGCCGTCATCGCCACCCGCCGCTAGATCCGGCCGTCGAAATGGCAGAGCGGACCAAGCGCCCGCACGCCGCCGCAGACGCAGCAAGTAACAGGCGGGCGGACGGGCCGTGCTTCATCGCAAGCGCGCCAGTGGTGCGCCTGCCACCGCGATCGCGGGGAGTCGGCCTGGGCATCACGCAGAGCGTGCAATGACCAGCCCGCTGAGCGCGGGAAGGATGTCCCCTTCCATAGTGCCTCCCCTAACCTCCTCAGCGAAAGAACGGAGCGACAGAAATGCCCTGGGTTCGAGCAGACTCCTCTTGTCGAGCTTCGGCCAAGGCTTCACCATGAGTGACGCTGCGAAACCGGTACCAGCACGAACGTGCGCGAGGCCGGGTGGGCGGGCACCCCAGCCGATGTGTTAGGTGGTGTTCGGATCACCGCCGATTCATCCGTGAGCAGGGCTCGAGGAATTCTGCGAACGGGGGTGCCGTCCGCGTCTGGCCCGCGAGAGTTCGCCGGCGGACGAGGTTTCGTCAGAGGCCCGTTTCGGCGGTGATCCTGCCGGATTCTGACTGCGGCGGCGAGATCCTGATAGTCGCTGTCGTTTTGCTCGGCGTACGCTTTTGAGAACTCGACGATTGCGCGGTCGAAGCTGTCGCCGTTGCCGAGGTATGCTGCGATCGCGATCCGGTCGCCGCTGCGCGCGTGCGCACGGGCGAGCGTC
>CAWEQG010000017.1:0-74894 GCA_963811135.1 uncultured Solirubrobacterales bacterium
TCAGACAGGGCGACGAGACGCTCGATGTCCGGTCGCGCCCGCGCCGCGTCTCCGAGCAGCGCTGGCCGGACGTTCGGGTCATACGAGACGGTCACCCGACCCCGCTTGTGTTCCCGCTCCACAAGGTCCACGACGCTCGCCTTGCCGGGTGGGAGGACCGTCGCCAACGAACCGGTGTGCAGACAGCGCGTCTCGATCGGGAGCGGCGCCAGGGCCCCCACATCCCAGTCGATCCGGAAGTCGTAGGAGGCGATCCCCGCCGCGAGGGTCGCGATCGCCAGGCTGGTCGACACACCCCCCTCCGGGCCCCCGTCGACCCGGACACCGCTGGCTTCCAGGTGCGCCGAGATCATTTCTCCGAACGCATCCCGCCCCAGACGCGTCTTGAGCGTCACGGGGACGCCCAACCGGGCGAGACCGAGCGCGACGTTTGCCGGACTGCCACCCGGATGTGCGGCCAATGTCCGGCCTCCGCGCTGCCCGACCAAGTCGATGAGCGCCTCCCCGACGACAACGAACATCCTCTTAACCTCACTCGACGAGATCGATGGGCTACCGCGCCGCGCACAGGGCAAGCCGTGGCGAAGGCCGCCCTCGCGGCATGATAGTGGTCCCCGAACCGCCCTCGTCGCCGACCCGGAACTAGATTCAGCGGTGGACGCTCGGGGTAAGAACGGCATATCAGCGACCAGGAGCGCCCTCTCTTCCTCGTGGTCACCATCAAGCCACGACTGGACCGGCTTGAGGAAGCTGAGGCGCAGTTGCAGTCCATGCGTCAGAACGCCCTCACCGAGCCGGGATGCGTCTTCATGCACCTGGTACAGCCGCAGGACGACGCGGACACTTGGGTGATGCTCGAGATGTTCCGCTCTCGCGCGGCCTGGGACGAGCACATGCGCCAGCCCTACAACACCGAGGGGAACATCATCCTCGAGGACCTGCTGCGCGAGCCCTCAGACCTTCGCTTGTTCGACGAAAAGTAAGTTACGCCTCCGACGCGGCGACGCCGGCCCATCAACCCGGGCCACGGCTGCCGACCCGAAGCCCCAGGCGTGTGACGACGCCGCCGAAGGCGCCGCGGGCACCCCTTTCCCACGCGAGGAGCAGTCCCCGCGGGGTGGCGCTAATTCGATTTCGGCTAGCACGCCATAGCGCTTTGGACGACCAGGGGCAGCTACAAACCGCTCCCGGGATGCGCCCGCCGCTTCCGGTTTGGGTTGAGAGAGCGGGAGCCATCGTCGGGCTCGACGCAGCCACCCATGATGCCGACGATCGCGTGGTTGCCTGACGGCCTGGCGCCATCGGTAGGCTTCTGTAGATGGCCCCACCGCGGCTTTATTACATGCCGCGGACCCGGTCGAGTCGTGTGCTGTGGCTGCTGGAGGAGATCGGCGCACCGTATGACTTGACGGAGATCAGGGGTGCGCAGCGGCGGTCTGAGGAGCACCTGCTCCGCCACCCGCTGGGGCGTGTCCCTGTGCTCCAGCTCGGGGACGGCGCGACGATGTTCGAGTCCGCGGCGATTTGCCTGCAGCTGGCCGATCTGAATCCGGGCGCTGGATTGATCGGGCCCGTTGGCTCGACCGAGCGAGGACTGGTGTACCAGTGGGTCTTGTTCGCGATCTCGGAGCTCGAGGGGCCGCTGTTTCGCTGGATTCGCGAGCTTGGCCAAGGGGTTGTCGAGTCCCCGGCGCATGACCGCTTCGCCGATGCAGCCGCCGCGATGCAGTCGGTGCTCGCCGAGCGTGACTGGCTCGTCGGCGATCGCTTCAGCGTTGCCGATGTGATGTGCGCGAGCGTCCTTCAGGGAGCCAACGCGCGAGGGCTGCTGGATCCGTGGCCGGCACTCGAGGCCTACGTGCGGCGCGGTGAGGCACGGCCGGCGTACGCACGGGCAGCCGTGATCTCGGATCGCCCCCGCAGCTGACGACGGCCGGTTGTACGGAACCGACACTACCGCCTGCACCGCAGACGGGCCACGACATGGATGCCCTGGCTGCTCCTCAGCGCGACCGCTGTCGGACAGTGTCAGCCACGAGCTCGTCATGGGCCCACGTGACTGCTCTCAGCTGATAGGAGTCGTGCGACTCGGAGGAGCGCGCCCCGCCGATTCGCCGCCCCCATGGCATCCTGCCTTGAAGGCCCGCACTATCGCTTTGACCTCGCGACACGCCGCAGGTCTGAGTCCCATCGCTGCGCCGATAGACAAAGCGCCAACGGAGCCCTTCTGCGGTGCGATACGAGTAGACGGCGCCGCTGCGACCGTGCTTAGCGGTCTCGCTGCGTCGAGCGGCGGGGGAGATTTCGGCGAGCGCCTCGTCGAACGCGCGTGCACCTTCTTCGGACGCGAACCTACGCGCGCGTCGTCGGCCGGCTTCGTCCCGCCAGCGCACCTCCCAGCCACCCCGGTGAAAGCTGACGCTCACGCGGGACTACGGCGACTGTCAAGTACGTCCACCGTGTTGCCGGATGGACGTACTGAATGGACGTATTTGCCACGTGGCAACAGTACGTCCAATGCCGGACGGAATCGCGGAGAGGCTCCGCCATAAAGAAAGCCCCGCTACGCGGGGCTTTCGTAGTGCGCCCGAGAGGACTCGAACCTCCACGGACCATAAAGTCCACAAGGCCCTCAACCTTGCGCGTCTACCAATTCCGCCACAGGCGCTGGAAGGGGGGCCAGTATAGCCCGGGACCGGAGTGTCCAGGCGGTCCCGGCCGATCGGCCCAGTGGTCCCGACGCGTATCGATTGAGTCCGTCCTTGAGCCGCGCTACAGTGCCGAACACATGTTCGACTGTCTCCGAATCGCCGAGCTAAACGAGCAAGGAGCGGACTGATGGATCTGACCAAACGTCAACAGGAGATCTTCGACTTCATCAAGCGCTACTCGGCTAAGTACGGCTATCCGCCGACCGTGCGTGACATCGGCAAGGCGGTCGGGCTGGCTTCGTCGTCGACGGTCCATGCCCATCTCGCGAACCTGGAGCGCATCGGTCTGCTCCGGCGCGATCCGACCAAGCCCCGGGCGATCGAACTGCTGGACCGAGCGGCGGCTGGCGTACGGAGCTTCGTGCGTCCCGGGCTGCCGCTGGTCGGGCATGTGGCGGCGGGCCAGCCGATCCTGGCCGAGGAGAACATCGAGGATTACGTGCAGACGCCGGAGGTGGCGGGCGGCACGGACGGCGAGTATCTGCTGCGCGTGCGGGGCGAGTCGATGAAGGACGCCGGCATCCTCGAGGGCGACCTGGTCGTGGTGCGTCCGCAGGAAACCGCCCAGGACGGAGAGATCGTCGTGGCGCTGGTGGGGGAGGAGGCGACGGTCAAGCGCTTCTTCCAGGAAAAGGACCACGTGCGCCTGCAGCCGGAGAACGAGACAATGGAGCCGATCCGCAGCCGCGATGTTCGCGTGCTCGGGAAGGTGGTCGGGTTGATGAGGAGCCTGACATGACCGCGTGTGCGCCGGTGGCGCCGCCTTCGCTGCGTGAGCCGCTGGGTGACGAGGGGACGCTCGACGAGCTGATCAGCGCGCTGTGGGAGGGGTTGGATGCCCATCAGAGCGTGGCGTGTCCGGTGTGCGGCGCGGAGATGAGGCCGGAGTACGGAGCTCATGCGCGCGCGATCGGCGGTCGCTGCGCGTCGTGCGGGTCGACGCTGAACTAGTTCCCCGGGTGCTGCCCGGGTCCGGCGTGCGGACGGAGAGCCAGGGGCGGCGCCGCGGGGTGCGGTTGGGGCGACCGTTGCACCGCGAGGGTGTGGTGAGGCTATGCTTGGACCTGGAGGCCGAGCAGTCGCGGAGGTGATGAGCCTTCGAGGAAAGTCCGGACATCACAGGGTAAGGGTGGTCGGTAACGCCGACCCGGGGAAACCCGCGGGAAAGTGCCACAGAAACGACACCGCCTAAGCCTGGGGCCGCTGCAGAGCTCCAGGCCGGTAAGGGTGAAATGGTGCGGTAAGAGCGCACCGGCGTCGCGGTGACGCGGCGGCCGAGGTAAACCCCACCCGATGCTAGGCCAAGCAGGACCGTTCGCAGGTGATCCGCCAAGGTCCGGGTAGGCCGCACAGATGGATGGCTGCTCTCGACAGAATCCGGCTTATAGGTCTCCTAAGGAAAGACCCCGCCCCGCGGGGTCTTTCTATTGCTGCACCCGCGTGTGCCCTTCGGGGGCTGGTAAGAGACTGTGTCCATGCGGTAGTTCCTTCCCGACCGGCGAGTTCGATCGGGCGCGCCGGCGATGTGGGCGCTCGCGTATGACCCCGCGACGTGGCCCGGGCCGGGTGGCGCTTCATCGCGTTCCGGACCGTGCCATCGGTGAGCCATCCGCGGTCGACCGCGGCGAGCCTTCAGGCGGCGCCGCGCGCGCGGCGGACGGGCGCCTGATCAGCCTCGCCAGCCCACGCCCAGACGACAGATCGGCCAGGGCGGCCTGCGCGGCGGCATCGCCGGGCACGCCGTGCACGGCGCCGCCGGGGAACGCGGCGGCGCTGCCGAGGTACAGCCCCGGCAGCGGCGTTCGGTAGGGCGACAGGCCGGGCACCGGACGGAACACGACCTGGCGCAGGCGGTAGCTTCCGCCGCCGACATCGCCACCGACCAGATTGCGGTCGCGCCGCTCGAGCTCGGCCGGACCCATCACGTGGCGGGCCAGAATCCGCTCCCGGAACCCCGGTGCGAAGCGTTCGACCTGCGCCTCGATCCGCTCCACGTGAGCGTCGGTCTGCGCGCCCCAATCGATCCCGATGCGCGGGCCGTGGGTGTATGCCCAGGCGGTGTGCTTGCCGGCCGGGGCGCGTGATGGATCGGCCAGCGACTGCTGACCGAGCAGCAGGAACGGGCGCTCGGGCAGCCGGTCGTGGCTCTCGGCGATCGTCCGCACGAGCTCCTGCTCGCCGCCCGCCACGTGGACGGTGCCGGCGACCCGCGGCTCCGGCGCATCCCAGGGGATCGGCCCGTCGAGCGCCCAATCGACCTTGATCGTGGCCGGCCCGTAGCGGTAGCGGCACAGGAGCGCCCGGTAGGGCCTGGCCAGGGCGTCGCCGGCGAGGGCCACGAGGGCGTGCGGCATGACGGTGGCGACCACCACGTCGGCGGGCAAGCGCTGGTCGCCACCCGTCCGCACGCCGGTGACGCGGCCGTGCACCGACTCGATCGCCTCGACCGGCGTGTCCGGGCGCAGCTCACCGCCCAGCTCGCGCAGATAGCCGGTGAGCGCGTCGGTCAGGCGCTCGGCCCCGCCCGCCGGACTGGGCCAGCCGACCGCGTGGCCCATCAGGTTCAGATACGTGACCGCCACCGCGCTGCCGGCGTCGGTGGGCGGGACGTCGCCGTGACCGGCCGAACCGTACAGCCACGCCCGCGATCCGGGACCGGCGAACAGACGACGCCCAAGTCCCTGGGCCGAGCCGGGGACGAGCAGCCCGAAACGCGCCGCGCCCAGCGGCCCGAGCTCTGAGAGCAGTCGCAGCGACCCGCCGATCGGCGGGAACCCCGCCAGCATCGTCGAGCGGATCGCCTCGAAACCGCCGAGCAGCGGCTCGACGAACGCCCGCCAGGCTCTCCCGTCGCCAGCGTTGGCCGCCTCGAGGCTGGCCTCGGTCGCGTCGAGCTCCCGGTGGAGCGCCACCGCGCGCCCGTCAGGGAGAGGGTGGGCGTAGCAGGCGCCCGGATGGATCCAGCGCAGCCCGTGTCGTTCGAGCGGCATCCGGGCGAACACCGGCGAGGCGGCGCCGGCCGGATACACCGAGGAGAAGGTGTCGTGCCGGAAGCCCGGCAGGGTCAACTCGTCGGTTCGTACCGCACCGCCGGCGCGGTCGGCCGCCTCGAGCACGGTCACCTGATGGCCCGCCTCGGCGAGACGGATCGCGGCCGCCAAGCCGTTGGGCCCGGCGCCGATCACGACCGTGTTCATCGGACCCGTCCGGCGTGCACGGGCGCGCTCACGAGACCTGCAGCGCGAGCTGGTGCAGCATGCTCAGCCGCGCCACGCCGCCCTCGCCCCAGAAGGCATGCTGGGCGGCCCGCCCGACCCGGCGATAGGACTGCTCGACGTGCCAGGGCATCGGATCCCAGGTCCCCGCCGCCCGCACCCAGGCGCGGTCGTCGTGCGTGTACAGGATCACGCGGTTGTGGCCGGCGCCCATGAAGTGACCCTCGTGGGTGGTCAGGTCGAAGCCGACGACCGGCTCGCCGCCCTCCGGCACGGCTCGCGGCTCGTTCTCGCCGTAATCGGCCAGTCCGGCCTCGAGCTCCTCGAAGTAGGTGCGCAGAGCATCCGGATCGTCGGGCGTCACGAGCCGGGTGATCGTCACATAGCCGCGCGTGAAGATCGGCCGCCCGGACTCGGTTCCCGCGGCCACCTCGATCTCGAACGTCTGGCCGGCCAGGCCACCGGGGCGCAGCGGGGTGAAGCGCCCGAGCTCCGAGGCGTAGTCGGGCCAGGTCTCCGGTCGCGTCAGTGCGCCGACGACGCCCTCGACCGACGGCATCTTCACCGGTGGGTAGGTGTGCCATGTCTGGCCCTCGTCGGGCCCGGACTCCGGCGTGAGCTTGCCGAGCTTGGCCAGATCGAGCCGCCGGGCCGGGTCGTAGGCATTCCGCTCATCGACCGTTGGAAAGGCGATTCCCCAGGCCCGCCGGGCGCCGTCGACGTAGGCCTCCGGGAACCAGTCGCCGAGCAGTTGCACCGCGCCGTCCAGCAGTTGCTCCCGGTTGAGCAGGCCTCGACCGGAGGACTGGGTGTCGAACCGTTGCCGGCCGTAGGCGCCGTGAAACGCGCGCAGGTCGGTGAGTCGCAGGCGGCGGGGCGACTCGCGCCGGTACCAATAGGTGGTGATGATGGCGAAGGCCAACCGGAGATCGTCGACGTCGCGTTCGGCCACGGGCCGCCGGTAGTAGGCGGCGTTCAGGAAGTCCGTCACCCAGCCGGCGGCGTCGCGCCCGGCGATCGAGGAGCCGGTCATGCGGGCGAAGCGCAGGGGACCACCAGGCTTGGCCGCCGGCGCGGCGGCGTCGGATGCCGTGTCGTCGAGGTGCTCGGGCACCTGGTCGAGCTCCTCCGGGGCGATCGCCCCGATGGCGGTTCTGGGCTCTTCTTCTTCCATCGCTGACTCCTAGGGGGTCGAGGTGGCCTCTCGGTCCTCACCCAGCGGATTCCCAGACCCGGCGCTCGGCATGCAGGCCGTGTCCGAGTCCGGATCTCACTGCGGCACCGGCCCGCCGGCCAGGGCGATCACCACGCCGACGACCCCGGCGCCGACCAGAGTTACGACGATACCCCGCCGCGCGATCAGCAGGGCGATCGCGGCGGCGGCGAGAAGGCCGAACTGCCAGGTCTCGCGCAGCGCGACGGCCAGCGGGATCGAGGCGCCGAGGATGGCGCCGAGCGCGGCCGGCCCGGCGCCGGCCAGGAACGACCGTGCCCGCGCGCTCGTCCGGATCCGCTCGAACTGGCCGCCGCCGGCCAGCACGAAGGCGAACGAGGGGGCGAACGCGACCGCTGCGGCCAGGGAGGCGCCCGCGACTCGGTGGGCGGCGAAACCGACCGCCGCCACTGTGGCGACGACCGGACCGGGCGTTACCTGCCCCAGCGCGACGGCATCGAGGAACTGGGCCGAGGTCATCCAGTGATAGGTGTGCACGGCGTCGCCCTGCATGAGCGGCACGATCACGAACCCGCCGCCGTAGGACAGCGCGCCGACCTTGAACGCCACCCATGCCACCGAGCCCAACCCGCCGGCACCGACCATCACGGCCGCCGGAGCGAGGACCGGCGCCCAGCCGTGTGCGCGCCCGCGTTCGGTCAGCCGGCCGGTCGCGCCCAGCTCGAGCAGGCCGCAGGCGAGCAGGACGAGGACCAGATAGGCGCCGATCACCGCGGCGGCCGCGGCTCCGAGCACGACGTAGGCCAGCCAGCGCGGGCGGCTGGCGGTCCGCTCGAGGCTCGGGCCGGCCAGATCGACGCCGGCCCGGACGGCCACCGCGGCCACCGCGGCGCCGGCGCCCGCGCCCGCACCGCGAACCCACGCCGGCGGGGCCTCGCCGAAGAACACGGCTGACAGGGCGATGATCACGATCACCGCCGGCAGGATGAAGCCGAGCCCGCCGACCACCGCACCGCGGGGGCCGCCAACGCGCCGAGCCAAGAAGATGGACAGCTGAGTCGACGCGGGACCGGGCAGGAGGTTGCAGGCGGCCAGGGCATCCTCGAACTCGTGCTGGTCGATCCAGTGGCGCTGCTCGACGACCAGCCGGCGGAGCAACGCGATGTGGGTGGGCGGGCCGCCGAACCCGGTGACGCCGATCCGCGTCCAGTGCAGCGCGATCGTCCCGAGCGAAGGTGCGGCCGGCTCGTTCCGGTGCGGCACGGCTCCGGCGGCGGGCGCGCTCATTACCCCCGCGATCCCGCCCCGCCGGGCGTTCCTGCGCCGCCGGGCGTTCGTGCGCCGCCGGGGGTTCCTGCGCCGCCGGGCGTTCCCGGGCCGCCGGCCACCCGTGCGAGCGCCTCGCCGTCCAGCCGGTGGATCTTCCAATCGTCCAGGCGGTCGGCGCCGAGCTTGACGTAGAAGTCGAGCGCGGGTGTGTTCCAGTCGAGCGCCGCCCACTCGAGGCGCGTGCACCCACGCGCGACCGTGATCGCGGCCAGGTGGGACAGGAGCGCGCCGCCGACCCCCGCGCGCCGGTGCGCCGGCGGGACGTAGAGGTCCTCCAGCCAGAGTCCGGATCGACACTCCCAGGTGGAGAAGGTGCCGTGGAACAGGGCGAAGCCGGCGGGTTCCCAGTGCGGGGCCTCCTCGCGCCTCTCCGCGAGCAACGCCTCGGCCGTGGGTCGCGGACCGAACAGCGCGTCCTCGAGCAGCTCGGGTGTGCCCCGCACCTTCTCGCGGGCGCGCTCGTACTCGGCCAGCTCGACGATCCAGTCGTAGATCAGGCCGACGTCCTCGGGCTGGGCGTGCCGGATGCGGAGCTCCACGCTCACGGCGCGCGACAATAGCCGCTGGCACCGGCCGGGCACTTCCGAGAAGATGTGCCAGCCGATGTCGCTTCTCCCGAAGACGATCACCGCACCCGTGGGCCGGCTCGGCGCCGCGGCGCAGAACGCGCTCGAGGTGGCGCGCTTCGGTGGTTTGACCACCGACGACGAGCCCTCTCCGTACGAGGTCACCGACGAGCGGTCGGTGTTCCGGCTGCGCCGCTACTACCCCGGTGCGAACGGCGATGCGTCGGCCGCGTCGCCGATGCTGCTGGTGCCGCCGCTGATGCTGGCGGCCGAGATCTACGACGTCTCGCCCGAGACCAGCGCGGTCAGCATTCTGCACGAGCACGGCGTCGACCCGTGGGTGATCGACTTCGGCGCGCCCGAGCACGAGCGCGGCGGGCTCGAGCGCACGCTGGCCGACCACGTGCTCGCCGTGTCGGAGGCGATCGACCGCGTGCGTGAGCACACCGGACGCGACGTCCACCTGGCCGGCTACTCGCAGGGCGGGATGTTCTGTTACCAGGCCGCCGCCTACCGCCGCAACGACGGACTCGCATCGCTGGTCACCTTCGGAAGTCCGGTCGACACGCGACTCGGGATGCCGCTCGGGCTTCCCGAGCAGGTGGCGGTCGAGCTCGCGGAGGTGATCGCGTTCGCCTTCCGCGGGGGCGGGGTCCCGGCCTGGTTCAGCCGCTACGGCTTTCGCATGCTCGACCCGGTCAAGTCGGTGCGCAACCGGCTCGAGTTCCTGCTGCAGCTCCACGACCGGGAGGCGTTGCTTCCCCGCGAGCGCCAGCGCCGCTTCCTGGAGGGCGAGGGTTGGGTGGCGTGGCCGGGACCGGCCCTGGCCGAGTTCGTCAAGCAGTTCGTGGCCTCGAACCGGATGCTCGAGGGCGGGTTCGTGATCGCCGACCGGCTGCTCAGCCTGGCCGACGTCGCGCTGCCCATCCTGACCGTGGTGGGGACGGTGGACGAGATCGCGCCGGCGGCCGGCGTGCGCGCGATCCGCCAGGCGGCCCCCCGCGCCGATGTGTACGAGCTGTGCCTGACCGCCGGCCACTTCGGCCTGGTCGTGGGTTCCTCGGCCCGGGCGGTGACGTGGCCGACGGTGGCGGCGTGGGCGCGGTGGCGCTCGGGCGAAGGCGAGGCGCCGGAGAACCTGACCCGAGTCCCGGACAACGGGACGCCGGAGCTGACCCCGCAGGTGCTGGGCCGGGTCGGTTACGGGATCGAACTGGCCGCGGGCGTGGGAGCCGGGATGGCCCGCGTGGCGGCGGGCACCGCGGGGCGCGCTGCGCGCGGCATGCGCGAGCTGACGCGAGAAGCCGCGTCGCAGCTGCCCCGGCTGGCGCGCCTGGAGCAGATCCAGCCGCGAACTCGGATCTCGATCGGCCTGCTGGTCGAGGAGCGGCGCCGCCGGGCGCCGGACGACGTGTTCTTCCTCTACCAGGACCGGGCCTACGACGCGGGGGAGGTCGGGGAGCGGATCGACAACGTCGTTCGCGGCCTGATCTCGATCGGCGTTCGCCAGGGCGAGCACGTCGGAGTGTTGATGGGGCCGCGGCCGAGCGCGCTGGCGCTGGTGGTGGCGATCAGCCGAGTCGGAGCGGTCGCTGTGCTGATGCGGCCGGACGGGGATCTCGCGCGGGAGACGAAGCTGAGCCAGGTCGAGCGGATCATCGCCGACCCCGAGCGCGCGCCACTCGCGGCCGGGCTCGGCATCGTGCACACGTTCGTCCTCGGGGGCGGCGGCGGCCCGCGGGACCTGGACACCGAGGGCGTCATGGACATGGAGCGGATCGACCCGGCGGCGGTGCAGCTCCCACGCTGGTACCGGCCGAATCCCGGCCGCGCCGGCGATCTGGCCTTCATCGTGTTCAGCGGCGAGGGCGAGAACACCCGCATGAGCCGGATCACGAACCGCCGCTGGGCCCAGTCGGCGATCGGCACGGCCTCCTCGGCGGCGCTCACCCGCGCCGACACGCTGTACAGCGTTACTCCGATCTACCACCCGTCGGGGCTCATGATGAGCATCGGCGGCGCGATCGTGGGGGGTTCGCGGCTCGCCATGGCGCGGCAGTTCGACCCCTCCACCTTCTGGGAGGAGGTCCGCCGGTACGGGGTGACCGTGGCCTCCTACACGTGGACGATGCTCGACCAGGTCGTCGAGGCGCCGCCGGAGCCAGGCGAGCGGCACCATCCGATGCGGCTGTTCATCGGGTCGGGGATGCCGCGCGGGCTGTGGCGGCGGGTCGAGCGCCGCTTTCGCCCGGCGCGCGTCGTCGAGTTCTATGCCTCGACCGAGGCCGGCGCCATCCTCGTGAACCTGCGTGGAAGCAAGCCGGGCGCGATGGGCCGCCCGCTCCCGGGCACCGCGGAGTTGCGCATCGCGCAGTACGACTTCGACGCGCAGGGTCTCGTCCTCGGCCGGGACGGGTTTGCCCGGAGGTGCGGCGTCGACGAGGTGGGGATGCTGCTGGCTCGGGTCGGCCCGAACGAGCTACTCAGCATCACGCCGCTGCGCTCGCTGTTCTCGGCCGACGACGCGTGGGTGGCGACCGGCGATCTGTTCCGGCGTGACGCGGACGGTGACTACTGGCGGGTGGACGGCGTCGGCGACGTGATCCGGACGGCCGACGGACCCGTGTTCTCGACGCCGGTCCGCGACGCGCTCGGCGACATCGACGCCGTGGACCTCGCGCTCGCCTACGGCGTCGAGCGGGAGGACGGCGAGTACGCGATCGCGGTGGGGGCGGTCACGTTGCGTCGCGATGCCTCGCTCACCGCGCGGGACCTGAACCGCGCGCTGTCGACGGTTAGCCGCGGGGAACGTCCGGCCGTCGTGCACGTAGCCGATCGCATTCCGGTCACGACCTGGTTCAGGCCGCGCACCGAGAAGCTGCGCGAGGCCGGCGTACCCGAGCCGGGGGAAGGGGTGCGGGCGTGGTACCTGGACGCGACGGGGGAGACCTACCGCCCGCTCAGCGCCGCCGCGCGCCGCCGGCTGCTTGACGGTGCTAAGCCGGCAGCGTCTGGCCGGAGTACAGCTTGATCACGCGAACCGTGCCGGCTGGCGCGGCGTTGATGCAGAGCTCGCACAGCACACACTCGTCGAGGTTCTCGGTCACGATCTCGACGCCTGCGTCGGTCGCCCGGAAGATGTCGACCGGGCAGACCTCCTCGAGCTTGGCCGCAAGCTCGGGATCGTTTGCCACCGGATCGTCGACCTCGACCGCGATGAACAGCGCCTCGGTCATACCTTCGCGCCGATCCGGTCCTTGACGATCTGCGGGATCTCCGAGATCTCCTCGGCGACAACGATCCCGGCCTCCGCCAGGCGCGCGATCTTCTCGGTGGCGGTGTCCTCCTTGCCCTCGACGATCGTGCCGGCGTGCCCGAAGCTCATGCCGGGCATCTCATCCATGAAGCGCCCCGCCATGAAGGCCACAATTGGCAGGCGCGAGTCGTTCTCGGTCACCCACCGGGCCAGCTCGGCCTCCATCCGGCCGCCCGGCTCGGTGTAGATCACGATCGCCTCGGTCTGCTCGTCGGCCTCGAACAGCGGCATCAGCTCGGCGTAGGTCGAGCCGATGATCGCGTCGCCGCCGATCGACACCGCCGTCGACTGGCCGAGGCCGGCCGCGGTCAGGGTGGAAGACATCTCGGTGGTCATCCCGCCGGAGCGTGAGATCACGCCCACCTGACCGGGCGCGTAGGACTTGGCGGCATCCTTGGCCGGGCCCCCGATACCACCCATCTTGATCACGTCCGGCACGATGATCCCGAGGCAGTTGGGCCCGATGATCCGCGCGCCGTGCTCGCCGGCCAACTCGACCATCTCGGCCACGTCGCCGCGCGGGATGCGCTCGGTGACGATCACGACAAGCTTGACGCCGTTCTCGATCGCCTCGAACACCGCATCCTTGGTGAAGGCGGGCGGGACGGTGACGACCGAGCCGTCAATCGGACCGCCGTGATGCGCGACCGCCTGGGCCACGGTGTCGAACACCGGCACGCCGTGGACGTCGCGACCCAGGCGTCCGGGGGTGACGCCGCCGACGATCTTGGCGCCCTTGCCGTAGTCGAGGCATTCGCGCGTGAGGTTCACGGCCTCGCGCCCGGTGATGCCCTGGACGATGAAGGTGGTGTTCTCGTCGATGAGAATGGACATGCCTAGACGTCCGTCTCCGCACCGACCTCGGCCGCGGTCTGCCGGAAGTCGCTACCGGATGGCGCAGCGCCGTCGCCGTCCGGGCCGGGTGGTCCCTGAATCTTGTGCACCGCCCGTCGAGCGGCCTCGTGCAGCGACACCTTCCGGTCGGCGTACTCGACGCCGTACTTCTCGAGGATCTTGAAGCCCTCCTCCTCCCAGGCGCCCGGGATGCGGAAGATGGCGATCTTCTCGGCCGGGTCGTAGCCGAGCTCGACGCACGCCTTGATCACCCCGCGGGCGACGATGTCGACCCGGGTGTTGGAGACGATCGACATCATCACCGCGATCTTGTCCACGCCGGGCTTCTGGAGCACGAGCTTGGCCAGCCCGCACGCCTTGCGCACGCTCGGGTTGCCGCCGATCTCGCAGTAGTTGGCCGGATCTCCGCCGTGGGCCCGGACCGCGTCGAACAGGGTCAGCGAGCCGCCGCCGGCGCCGATGACCAGACCGAGATTGCCGTCGAACTCGGTGACGTTGCCGGCCACGCCGCGGTGGTCCTGGGAGTCGACCTGCTCACCGGCCAGCTCGAACGGGGTCGGCTCGCGGGCCAGACGCGTCTCCTCGTCACCCACGCCCAGCTCGTGCAGGAGGGCCTTCTGGCGCGGCCGGGCCTCGTTCTCCATGTCCATGTGGGCGTCGAGCGCTACGAACGAGGAGTCCTCGAGCTCGCCGAGCGGGTTGATCTCGGCCAGCGTCATGTCGTACTGGAGGAACAGGCGAGCGAGCCGGGCCACGATCGGGGTGAGCCGGTTGAGCGCGCTGCCGGTGACGCCGATCGAGGCGATCAGCTGCTTGGCCTCCCAGTCCGAGAAGGGCTTCAGGGTCGAGAAGTGCCGGCGGGCGACGTGATCGGGGTGCTGCTCGGCGACCTCCTCGATGTCGATCCCGCCCATGTCGGAGAACAGCATCACGGGGCGCTTGCGCAGACCGTCCCACACGACGCCGGCGTAGTACTCGTGCTTGACCGCGGCGCGGGAGTCGACCAGCACGCCGCGGGGCATGTGGCCGCCGATCTCGAGGTCGAGGATGTGCTCTGCGTGACGGGCGGCCTCGTCGGGCGTGTCCGCGAACTTGACCCCGCCGGCCTTCATCCGGCCGCCGCTCAGCACCTGCGACTTGATCACCACCGGCCCGCCGATCTGCTCGGCGGCGCGGCGCGCCTCGTCGGCCGTCTTGGCGAAGCCGTGCTTGGTCACCGGGATCCCGGCCTTGGCCACGATTGCCCGCGACTCGTATTCGAAGAACCGCATCGGGGCGCCGGAGGGTAGCGAAACCGGGCGCTTGTCGGAGCCTAAGGCTACGGTGGCGTAGTTTTCCGAGGCTCGGGGCTGTGCCTAGCGGCTCTCGAGACCTCAGGCGATGCACCTCGTCCGGGTCGCGACGGATCAGCCATTCGGCCTGTGTCGTGGAGGTGAATGGCGATTCGCTCGGCGATGGCGCGAGGAACCCGCCATTCGCCGTCTCTCACGAAGGTGAATGGCAGTTCACTCGCGTGAGCGGGGTGAGCCCGCCGCACGCACGGGCGCGACCGCCGCCGCGCGGGGCCGGCGACCGCTGGTCGGACTAATCCGATCAATTTGGTAATGTCGATAAGGTAAGTGCAGAACAGTCCTCACGGGCCTGTCATGCCCGCGCCTGGTCGGATCCTTCCGGCCGGCGTCCCGAAACCAGAGAACACGTCGCCCCAGGGGGTTCCTGAATGAGAACACGATCACGCCGGCTCGCTGCGCTCGCGCTCATGTCCACGGCCGGACTGGCGGTTGCGGTGGCCGGGTGCGGCGGCTCCTCGGACTCGACCTCGAGCAGCGCGAGCACGAGCAACGCGGCGGCGACGACCGGGAGCACGCAGCTCCAGTTGGTCGCGTATTCGACCCCCAAGAAGGCCTATGACGCGCTGACCACGGCGTTCGCGCAGACGTCGGCCGGTAAGGGGATCAGCTTCGGGCAGTCGTTCGGGGCCTCGGGGTCGCAGAGCCGGGCGGTCGACTCGGGCCAGCAGGCGGACGTGGTGGCCTTCTCGACCACGCCCGACATGACCCGTCTGGTCAAGGACGGGATCGTGGCCAAGAACTGGGACGCCAACCCGTACAAGGGGTTCTCGAGCGACTCGGTCGTCGTGCTCGTCGTGCGCAAGGGCAACCCCAAGCACATCACCGGCTGGGATGACCTGATCAAGCCGGGCGTCGATGTGATCACGCCGAACCCGTCGACCTCGGGCAGCGCGCGCTGGAACATCCTGGCCGCATACGGCGCCCAGCTCAAGGAGGGCAAGACTCCCGCGGAGGCGCTGGACTACCTGAAGACGCTGTTGACCAAGAACGTCAGCGTGCAGGACTCGAGCGCGAGCGCGGCGCTTCAGACGTTCACCGGCGGCAAGGGCGACGTGCTGCTCGACTACGAGTCGGACGCGCTGGCCGCCAAGAAGGCCGGCGACGCGATCGACATCGTCTATCCGCAGCAGACGCTCCTCATCCAGACGCCGATCGCGGTGACCACCAAGAGCTCGCACCAGGCCCAGGCACAGGCGTTCGTGAACTGGCAGTGGTCGACGGCGGGTCAGACCATCTGGGCGCAGAAGGGCTACCGACCGGTGCTCCAGTCGGTGGCGAGCAGGTTCGCGAGCAAGTTCCCGACTCCGCCGCAGCTGTTCACGATCGACTACCTGGGCGGCTGGACGAAGGTGTCGAAGACGTTCTTCGCGCCGACGACCGGCTCGGTCACCAAGATCGAGCAGGCCGCGGGGGTGCCCACTGCCAGCTGAGCTCCAACCGGCGCCGGCCACTCCGCCGGCCCCTGCCGCGATCGCGCCGCGCCCGAGCTTCAGAGCCCGGGCGCGGCCGGCCGCTTCCACCGCCGGGGGGCTGGGGCTCGGGGTGGTGATGCTCTACATGAGCCTGTTCGTGCTCGTGCCCCTGGCCGCGGTGGTGGCCAAGTCCGTGTCCTCGGGACTAGGAACCCTTTGGGACTCGATCGACAACTCGGTGGCGATCCGGGCGATCGTCATCACGATGACGGCGTCGCTGATCGTGGCCGCCATCGGCGCGGTGATGGGCACGCTGGTCGCCTGGGTGCTCGTGCGCGACCGGTTCCCAGGCCAGCGATTCGTCAACGCGCTGATCGATCTGCCGTTCGCGCTGCCGACGATCGTCGCGGGCCTGACGCTGATCGCCCTCTACGGTCCGGGTAGCCCGGTCGGGATCGACATCGCCTACACCCGCGGCGCGGTGATCGTCGCGCTGCTCTTCGTGACCCTGCCTTTCGTGGTCCGCTCGGTGCAGCCGGTGCTGCTGGAGCTCGACCAGGAGGTGGAGGAAGCCGCCGCATCGCTGGGCGCCTCCAACGCCACGACGTTCAGGAGGATCGTCCTGCCCGCGCTCCGACCAGCGATCTTCTCGGGCGCCGCCCTGGCCTTCGCGCGCTCGATCGGGGAATTCGGCTCGCTGGCGTTGATCGCCGGCAAGGTTCAGATCGCCTCGATCGTGATCTACGACAACATCGAGAGCGGGTCCGAGCAGGCCGCCGCCGCCCTGTCCGTGGTCCTGATGCTGGTCGCGCTGATCGTACTGTTCATCCTGCGATGGATCGGAGCCCGCGGTGGTCATTAGCCCGCGCACCCGGCTGTCGCTGCGCGCGGTGGCGCTGCTCTACCTGACGCTTCTCCTGCTGCTGCCGGTCGCGCTGGTGTTCTGGCGTACGTTCGAGCACGGCGTCGGCACCGCCTGGTCGTTCATGAACACCCCGGCCGCGGTCAGCGCGTTCTGGCTGACGATCCTTCTCGCCGCGATCGCGGTGCCGCTCAACACGATCTTCGGGGTGGCCGCGGCCATGGTCCTCGTCCGCGGCAAGGCGCCCCGGGCCGGCAAGGCCATCCTCGACGCCCTGATCGACCTGCCGTTCGTGGTCTCGCCGGTCATCATCGGGCTCGCGCTGATCCTCGTCTACGGCCAGGGCGGATGGTTCGGCGACGTGTTCATGAACAACGGGATCCGGATCATCTACGCAGTTCCCGGCATGGCCGTCGCCACCGTGTTCGTGTCGCTGCCGTTCGTGGTGCGCGAGGTGGCGCCCGTCCTGCGTGAGGTGGGCGACGAGCAGGAGCAGGCCGCCGCGACGCTCGGCGCCTCGTCCTGGCAGACGTTCTGGCGGGTGACGCTGCCCAGCATCCGCTGGGGCGTCGCCTACGGCGTCGTACTGACCACGGCCCGGGCGCTGGGGGAGATCGGCGCGGTGCTGGTCGTCTCCTCAAACGTGGCCGGGCAGACGCTGACGCTCCCGCTGCTGATCTTCCAGCGCGACGAACAGGTCGGCGGCCAGGTGACGACCAGCGTGTATGCCGCGGCGACCGAGTTGGCCGTGCTCTCGATTGCCGTGTTGCTGCTCATGACGATGTTCGGCTCGAGGACAAAGGAAGCTCGATGAGGATCGAGGCGGAGGCCATCTCCAAGCGCTTCGGCGAGTTCGTGGCGCTCGACGACGTAACCCTGGACGTTCCGGAAGGCGCGCTGACCGCCCTGCTCGGCCCGAGCGGCTCGGGCAAGTCGACGCTCCTGCGCATCATCGCCGGGCTGGAGACGCCGGACGAAGGCATCGTCCGGATCGCCGGGCAGGACGTAACCCAGGCCCGGCCCCAGGACCGCGGCATCGGGTTCGTGTTCCAGCACTACGCCGCGTTCGCCCACATGACCGTGTTCGACAACGTGGCGTTCGGGCTCAAGATCCGCAAGCGCAAGGCGCCCGAGGTGCGCGCGCGGGTGGAGGAGTTGCTGGCGCTGGTCGGTCTCACTCAGTGGGCGGGGCAGCGCCCTCACCAGCTCTCGGGCGGGCAGCGGCAGCGGATGGCGCTGGCCCGTGCGCTCGCGGTCGAGCCACAGGTCCTGCTCCTCGACGAGCCGTTCGGTGCCCTGGATGCCAACGTCCGCGCCGAGCTGCGGCGCTGGCTGCGGCGGCTGCACGACGAGCAGGGCGTCACGACGGTGCTCGTCACCCACGATCAGGAAGAGGCGATGGAGGTCGCCGACACCATCGCGGTGATGAACAAGGGCCGGATCGAGCAGGTCGGGGCGCCCCGCGAGGTCTACGACAAGCCGGCCAGTCCGTTCGTGATGGGCTTCCTCGGCCCGGTGAGCACGGTCGAGGGCAAGCTGGTGCGCCCGCACGACGTCACGCTGTCGCTCAATCCGGCTCCGGGCCTGATCGAGGCGATCGTCAAGCGCGTGGTGCACCTCGGGTTCGAGGTGCGAGTCGAGCTCGAGCTCAAGGGCGGCGAGGCGGCCCGCGCCCAGCTCACCCGCAATCAGACCGAGGAGCTCGAGCTCGCCGTGGGCGACATCGTGTACGTCCGCCCGCCCATCCGCGCCACCGTGGCCGGCAATCCGACCGAGGCGTCGTCGGCCGGCGAGGAGGCCGCGCTCACCGCGTGACCCAGGCCTCGGGGTCCTCGGCCAGCCTGTCGATCGCCGCCGGGAGCTTGCCGGCGGCCACGTCCGCCAGCGTGACGCGCTCGACCACCTTGCGCAGGTTGGCCCGGACCGCGATCCACACCCGGGGCAGCGCGGTCGCGGCGCCCGGGTAGGCGGCATCCTCGGGTGGGCCCCCGCGGACGCTGGCCAGCGGCCCCTCGACGGCCCGGATCACGTCGGCGACGGTCAGCTGGTTCGCCGGCTTGGCCAGCCGGAAGCCACCTTCGGCCCCCCGGTGGCTGCGCACGATGCCGGCGTGGCGGAGCTCGCCGAGGATGTTCTCGAGGAAATTGAGAGGGATGTCCTGGGCGGTGGCGATGCGCTCGGCCTTGACCGGCTTGTCATCGGGGGCGGCGGCCAGCTCGACCGCCGCGCGCACCGCATAGTCCGCCTTGGCCGAGATCCGCATGCCGCCCCTCGCCCTAGGCCGCCGCGGCGGGCTCGAAGCCGTAGGCCCTGGCCAGCTCCGGATCCTTGTGGGCGAGCATCTCGGCCAGTGTGACCATCACCTTGCATTGCTTCCAGGTCGCGTCGTCCTGCATCTTGCCATCGATCATGTGGACGCCGCGTCCGTCGGGAATCGCCTCGAGTACCTTCTTGGCGAACAGAACCTCGTCGGGATCGGGGCTGAACACCTTCTTGGCGATCTCGATCTGGACCGGGTGCAGCGACCATGCTCCGACGCAGCCGAGCAGGAACGCGGCCCGGAACTGGGTCTCGCATCCCTGCACGTCGCGAATGTCCCCATACGGGCCGTAGAAGGGGAGTAGCCCGGCCGAGGTGCAGGCGTCCACCATGCGCGCGATCGAGTAGTGCCAGGGATCCTGCTGGGCGGTGTCCCGCCGGTCCTCGGGGTTGTCCGGGTTGGGGTCGTTGATCACGCGGTAGCCGGGGTGCCCGCCGCCCACGCGGGTGGTCTTCATCCGGCGCGAGGCGGCCAGGTCGGCCGGTCCGAAGCTCATCCCCTGCATGCGCGGGCTGGCGGTGGCGATCTCCTCCAGGTTGACCACGCCGAGGCCGGTCTCGAGGATCGCGTGGATCAGGATCGGACGCTCCAGGCCCGCCTTGGCCTCGAGCTGGGCGAGCAGGCGGTCCACGTAGTGGATGTCCCAGGCCCCCTCGACCTTGGGGATCATCATCACGTCGAGCTTGTGACCGATCTCACTCACGAGCGTGGTGATGTCGTCGAGCACCCACGGGGACTCGAGGCTGTTGACCCGCGTCCAGAGCTGCGTCTCGCCGAGCTCCATCTCCTTGCCGACGCGCACCAGGCCTTCGCGGGCGGCCACCTTGCGGTCGACCGGAACGGCGTCCTCGAGGTTGCCGAGCAGGATGTCGACGGTCGGTGCGATGTCGGGCACCTTGGCCACCATCTTCTCGTTGGAGAAGTCGAGGAAGTGGATCATCCGCGAGGGCTTGAACGGGATCTCGAGCACCGGTGCGGGGGCGCCGATGGCAAGCGGCTTGGCAAAGTCACGGGGGTTTCGCATGGAGCTGAACGTTAGTTGGGTTGGAAGTTTGGGGGAGCACGCGCTTGACGCTTCCTGACATTCTCCGCCCATGAACCAAGTCGACACTGATCAGACGACCCGTGAGGCGAGCGGCGCTCACCCGTACGGGCGCTACCTGGAGGAGTTCGAGGTCGGGGCGGTCTACAAGCACTGGCCGGCCAAGACCGTGACCGAGGCGGACGACCACCTGTTCTGCCTCATCACGATGAACCACCACCCGCTGCACATCAACGACGTGTACGCCGCACAGTCCCAGCAGGGCCGCAACGTCGTGGTGGGCCCGCTGGTGTATTCGCTGGCGCTTGGGATGAGCGTGTCGGATGTGAGCGGCAAGGCGATCGCCAACCTGGCCACCGAGGAGCTCAAGCACCCGGCGCCGGTGTTTCACGGGGACACGCTGTTCTGCGAGTCCGAGGTGCTGGAGGTGCGGCCATCCCAGTCCAAGCCCGACCGCGGGACGGTCCGGGTGCACACCCGGGTGCTCAACCAGGATGGCGTCCTGGTGGCCGAGTTCAAGCGGTTGGTGCTGGTTCCGCGACGTGGTTCCGGAGGCGAGGCTGGGGGTGGCCGATCGGCGGAATCGAACGTCGAATGAGTAATTCTCCGAACCGGATTTTGGCCATCAGCGGGTCATATTGGCTCTGGCGCGGGTACGCTTGATGGCCCATCGAGACCCTAGGAGTCGCAGAAAACCCATGGCCCATACCGCACCGCAGAGTCAAGCCACCACGAACCACGCTCGTCTGACTGAGTGGGTAGACGAGGTCGCGGCGCTGACCCAGCCCGACGACATCTACTGGTGCGACGGGTCCGACGAGGAGTACGAGCAGCTGGCTGAGACGCTGGTGGCCGCCGGCACATTCGAGCGCCTATCCGACGACAAGCGCCCGAACTCGTATCTGGCGCTGTCCGATCCGGCCGACGTGGCGCGGGTCGAGGACCGGACGTTCATCTGCTCCAAGCGCGAGCAGGACGCCGGCCCGACCAACAACTGGTGCGATCCGGCCGAGATGAGGGAGGCGCTGACCGAACTGTTCGAAGGCTCGATGCGCGGGCGGACGATGTACGTCGTGCCGTTCTCGATGGGCCCGCTCGGGTCCCCGATCTCCTTCATCGGCGTGCAGCTGACCGACTCGGCCTACGTGGCCGCCTCGATGCGGGTCATGACCCGGATGGGGCAGGACGCGCTCGACGTGCTGGGCGACGAGGGCGACTTCGTGCCCTGCCTGCACTCGGTGGGCGCGCCCCTGGACGATGATCAGCAGGACGTGCCGTGGCCGTGCAACGCCGAGAACAAGTACATCGTGCATTTCCCCGAGACTCGCGAGATCTGGTCGTTCGGGTCCGGCTACGGCGGCAACGCGCTGCTGGGCAAGAAGTGCTTCGCGCTGCGGATTGCGTCGGTCATGGCCCGCGACGAGGGCTGGCTGGCCGAGCACATGCTGATCCTCAAGATGACCTCGCCCGAGGGCGAGACCAAGTACATCGCGGGCGCGTTCCCGAGCGCGTGCGGCAAGACCAACCTGTCGATGATGATCCCGACGCTGCCTGGGTGGAAGGTCGAGACGGTCGGCGACGACATCGCGTGGATGAAGTTTGGCTCCGATGGCCGGCTTTACGCGGTCAATCCCGAGGCCGGGTTCTTCGGCGTCGCGCCCGGGACCAGCAAGCACACGAATCCCAACGCGCTGACGATGCTCGAGCACGACACCGTGTTCACCAACTGCGCCAAGACCGACGACGGCGACATCTGGTGGGAGGGCATGACCAAGGAGCCGCCCGAGCACCTCACCGATTGGCGCGGCGATGACTGGACGCCCGAGGCCGATGGCACCGCCGCGCACCCGAACGCGCGCTTCACCGTGCGGATCGATCAGTGCCCGTCGGTGACGCCGGAGTGGGACAGCCCGGCCGGTGTGCCGATCGACGCGATGCTGTTCGGCGGCCGACGCGCCACCGTGGTGCCGCTCGTGTTCGAGGCTCGCGACTGGAAGCACGGGACGTTCCTCGGCTCGATCATGTCGTCGGAGAAGACGGCGGCGGCCACCGGCAACGTGGGCGAGCTCCGCTTCGACCCGATGGCGATGCTCCCGTTCTGCGGCTACAACATGGCGGACTACTTCGGCCACTGGCTCAAGACGGGCCGGCGTGAGGGCGTGAAGCTCCCCCGCATCTTCTACGTCAACTGGTTCCGCAAAGGCGACGACGGCAAGTTCCTGTGGCCGGGCTTCGGCGAGAACTCGCGGGTCCTGGCCTGGATCTTCCGCCGCTGCGAAGAGGAGGCCGACGCGGTCGAGACGCCCATCGGACTCGTCCCGCCGGTCGGGACGGGCGGCATCGAGACCGAGGGCCTGGACATCTCGCGCGAGGCGGTCGAGAAGCTGCTCGAAGTGGATTCGAAGTGCTGGCTCGAGCAGCTGCCGCAGATCCACGAGCACTACGGGCGCTTCGGTGATCGGCTTCCCAAGGAGCTGCGCGATCAGCTCCACGAGCTGGAGCACCGCTTGAAGGCCTGACGCCTCTTCGTCGCTTCTCATAAGGGCCGCGTAGTCTCATCGGCGTGGCCCTGGCCTTTATCCCGTCCGACGCCGGCCTGCTGGCGCTCCAGGCCGCCGTGGTCGCGGCACCGCGCGCGGTCTCGCGGCCCGGCTGGATGGAGCGCTTGCGTGGCCGGGGCTGGGCGCTCGTGCCGATTGGCTCGATCGTCGTCGTGGTGTTCGCGATTCGCTACGTGTCGGACACGGCCACCGGACTGACCTGGCTGGCGCTGATCGCGGTGCCGATCCTGGCGGCGGTCGCGCTGGGTTGGGCGATGCGCGGGTCGCGCGCGCCGCTCGCGCTGCTGGCCGTTCCCCTGTTCCTGCTCGCGTGGCTGGACAAGACCACGCTGGTTGGCGAGGCGTCGGGGGCTCTGCTCTCGGCTCTCAGCTGCGTCACGCTCGGCGTGCTGCTGGCCGCGGTCACCCCGCCGGGGTGGCTCAAGGCCGGGATCGTGTTGATGGCGGCAGCGGACTCCTGGCTCGTGATAAGCGATCTCCTCCAGTCGCCGAACGCCGCGCTCGTGGCGGCGCATCCGCCGGGCGGTCTGCCGCAGCTCCAGTCGGAGTTGTTCGGCACGGTGTCGATGGGCTACGGCGACCTGTTCGTCGCCGCGCTGCTCGGCGCGGTGCTCGCCACGGCTTGGCGGCGGCAGTGGCAGGCGGCGCTGCTCACGTTCGCGATCGCGGCCGTGTTCGACCTGCTGTTCCTGGTCATCTCAGAGCTGCCGGCGACCGTGCCGGTGGCGCTCGCCCTGATCGTGATGGAGGCGTGGGAGCGGCTCAGTGCTGCGAGTCGCCGCCGCCCGTCGATGCGGGCGGACGCGATTCCTCGGCAAGCGAGGTGATCGCCAGCGTGCCGCGGGAGGCGTCCTCGAGCACCTCGGTGGCCTCCTCCGCGGAGCGTGCATAGAGCTCGACCAGCAGGTGGACGACGATCCGGTCGTCGTCGTGCTTGTGGAAACGGACGTGCGTGAAGAACTCACGTGTGCCGTGGTCGCCGAACGCGGCGTAGGACAGCGCGTCGCCCGCCTCCGGGCCCGAGCAGGTCTCGACGTCGTCGGCATCGACCGTGACCGTGCACGAGGCGACCCAGGGGGTGCCGGCGATCATCCGCTCCCAGCGGTCCTCGATCGGCTCCACCCGGCCGTTGTGAAACCCGAGGTGGGGCTGGTCGTGCATGCACTCGAGGCACTGGACGACCGCCTCCTGCATCTCATCGACGACCTCGCCTCGCTCGCCGGTCTCGGGATCGATCCGGTGGATGCCCTCGTAGTGAACCTGGACCTCGAGGTTCTGCGACCAGCAGCGATAGCAGCGGAGCCAGCTCCGAACAGAGGTTGAGCCCTCCATTCACTTGATTCTACGATCCCCCTGTGAGTGAGCACCGCAAGGGGGGCCGGTGAGGCTGCGGTCGAAGCCGATCGGCGCGATCCTGGCCGGCGGCGAGGGCCTGCGGATCGGGGGCGAGAAGGCCACCGTCAAGCTCCAGGGCAAGCCGCTGATCGCCTACCCGGTGGAGGCCATGCGGCAGGTGCTGAGCCGGGTGACCATCCTGGCCAAGGCCGGTACCCGCCTACCACCGCTTTCCGGTGTGGCGGTGTGGATCGAGCCCGAGCTCCCGCACCATCCGCTGGCGGGGATCGCCCAGGCGCTCGCGCTGGCAGGTGGGCGTCCGGTGCTGGTGTGTGCCTGCGACCTGCCGTTCGTCTCGCCCGAGCTGATCCGGCGACTGGTCAAGGCCGACCCCGGCAGGGCTCCGGCGGTGGTCGCGTGCGCGCGGGGCGAGATGCGTCCGCTGCTCGGCTGCTATCAGCCGCGGGCGCTCGAACCCCTCGCCGGGGCGGCCCGCGCGGGCACCGCACCCCTGTTGGAGACGATCGCCGGGATCGAGCCGGTGCTGCTCGAGGTCGACGAGCCGGAGGAACTGTTCGACGTCGACACCCCGGACGACCTCCTGCTGGCGGCGGCGATGCTCGACCAGCGCCGAAGGCCGGCGGTGCCCCACCGGTCATAGTCCCGACCGAGCGCGACGCTCCTTCTGCGGCGAGGGCTGCGCAAAGCGAGCAAAGGCAGGACAAGTGTGGTCTTGTTCGCGCCCGTGCCAGCTGGTATCCATCCCGACGGGGACCGGTCACCCAACTCCACAGGGGGGAGTAAATGCTCGGAGGAGCGTCGTCCGCTCGATCGATCGCGGCCGTGGCCGTTCGTCTCTGTCTGTCGCTCGCCGTTCTCGCAGCGCTGGCGGGGCCGGCCGCCGCGAAGGCCGTCGCGCCCGCCTACTCGAATGGCCATGCGTACCGTCATGGCGCGGTTCCGTTCCGCGGCCAGCAACACACCGTCGCGGTCAACCCGGCTCCCCGGCGGGCCGCGCGCAACAACCTGCGCTTCGGTGGTGCGATCAGCGGAGTCGGCGTCACCACCGGCCCGGAAAGGGTCTATCTGGTGTTCTGGGGCTCGCAGTGGGGGACGCAGTCCACGAACTCCTCCGGTTACTCGACCTTCTCGGGTGACCCGCAGGCGATCGCGCCTGACCTCCAGGCGTTCTTCACGGGGCTGGGGACCGGCGGCGAGACCTGGTCGGGCGTGATGACCCAGTATTGCCAGGGCATCTCGGCCGGCGCGCAGACGTGCCCGAGCGGCAACACCTCCCACGTCGGCTATCCGACCGGTGGAGCGCTCGCCGGCGTGTGGGAAGACACCTCGTCGGCGGCGCCCTCAGCGGCCACCGCCCATCAGCTCGCCCAGGAGGCGGAGAACGCCGCGACGCACTTCGGCAACACCACGACCGCCTCCAACCGCCTTACCCAGTACGTGATCGTCTCCCCGACCGGGACCGATCCCGACAGCTACGAGACCCAGGGATTCTGCGCGTGGCACGACTACAGCGGTGACTCCACGATGGACGGCGGGGGCGCGGTGAGTGGGTCGCTTCTCGCCTTCACCAACCTGCCGTACATCCCGGACGCCGGCCAGTCGTGCGGGCAGAACTTCGTCAACGCGGGCTCGGCGGGGACGCTCGACGGCGTGACGATCGTCGAGGGTCACGAATACGCCGAGACGATCACCGACCAGTTCCCGGCCGGCGGCTGGACCGACGCAAGCGGGGAGGAGAACGGCGACAAGTGCGCCTGGATCTCCTCGGGCCAGGGCGCCTCGCAGAACATCCCGCTGAGCACGGGTTCGTTCGCCGTCCAGTCGACCTGGGCCAACGACTTCAACGGCGGCAGGGGTGGCTGTGAGGTCTCGCACCCGATCGTGACCAACTAGTGGACTCGTCGGGATAGCGGAAAAAGTCCCCGCCGCGTGCGCCGGCGGCGTAGGCTCGGCCCCGCCTCTCGCCGCCGCACGTCGGCCGTCCTGCCATCCCGTCCAAGGAGTCGCCCATGTCGAAGAGGCTCATCTGCGCGCTCGCCGGAATCGTCTGCGCTGCTGTTCGTCGCCGCCCCGGCCCAGGCCAAGACCGATCGAGTGGTCGGCGGGCACGTCACGGTCACGCCGTCGGCGGAGATCACCGCGTTCCTGCGCTCACGCGGCATCACCGTGACGCCGCTCGGCGCGATGAAGGTCGGCACCGGGTCGCTGACGATGCCGATGGTGGGGGGACACATGCAGGTTCCCAGCATGCAGGGCACGATGACGACCAGCGGCGGCCTGGAGTACACCAACGGGTCCAAGCGGGTGGTCATCCGGAACTACCGGCTGACCGACACCGCGCACGGGGCGAGGCTGACCGCCGTGGTCAACGGGCGGCGCATCTTGATCGCGACGATGTCGGCGCCCACGGTCGGCCTGTCCGGCAAGACCGGAACGATGAGCGGCGGGCTGAAGCTCTCGGCAGCCTGGGCGCATCTGATCAACCATCTGGTCGGCATGCACGTGGTCCATCCGGGCGAGGATCTCGGCGATCTCAAGGCCAAGGTCAAGATGGCCTGACCCCGCGTTCGCCGGTCGGCCGGCTAGCCGAACGTGAAGTCGTAGGCGGTGACGCCGGGCGGCAGCTGCACCGTGAAGGTGAACTGCTGGGCATCCGGGAAGGAGATCAGCGAATAGAGCCGCTGGCCGGTCACCGTGACGACGCCGTTCTTGACGTCGGCGCCCGCGTGGGCGTCCGGCAGCGGCCGGCCGTCGAGCAGAACGCGTCCCTGGCGCGGCACGTTCCCGTCCGAAGTGAGCACGAGGTAGACCTTCGCGGCCTGGACATCGCCCGTGATCGATGAACCACCTCCGACCGCCTTGAGCGACTCCTGGGTGGCCCACCAGATGCCCTTGAGCGCGAAGTGGTTCAGCCCAACGCTCGAGGCGCCGGTGTAGTTCCGGACCCCCGACTGGATCGGAGCCACGAAACCCTGCTGGCGCTGGGTGTCGAGGTAGGTCTCGGGCGTGCCCAGTCCGGCCGACGGCATGATCGCGCTCGCCGTCATGGGCGTGGGCAGGCTGCCCGCGCCGGCGTCGGCCAGCAGCGCGCGGACGGCGGCCTCGCTCTGCTTGTAGTCGCCCTCCCCGAACTGGACGTGGCGGACCTCGCCCTTGGCGTCGATCAGGTACTCGGCGGGCCAGTACTGGTTCTGCCAGGCGTTCCACGTGCCGTACCGGTTGTCCTGCGCGACCGGGTAGCGGATGCCGTCGGAGCGGATCGCCTGCGCGACATTGCCCGCCTCCTGTTCGAAGGTGAACTCGGGCGTTTCGACGCCCACGATCTCCAGGCCGTAGCGGTGGTAGTCGGCGTACAGCCCCTCGAGGAACGGCAGTGTGCGCAGGCAGTTGATGCACGTGTAGGTCCAGAAGTCGATGAGCACGACGTGGCCGCGCAGTCCGGCCAGCGTGAGCGGCCGGTCGCCGGGCGTGTTGAACCAGTTCTCGGTGCCCTGGAACTCGGGTGCCGCGCCCAGCTTCGGGAGCGACGGGGTCTTCACGCCCGGGATCGCCACCTCGCGTTCGGCAGCGGTCGGCACCGGTTTGCTGGAGGCCTCCTTCTGCGCGGTGACGAACCGCGACGTCGGCCGCAGCGACGCGAGTCGCTTCTGAACCGCGCCCGAGTTCTCCAGCGAGCGGGTGGGATCGACCAGGATCGCGGGCAGGCTTCCGTCCTTGGCGAGCGCCTCCTCGAAGCGGACGTCGACGTTGAAGATCATCAGGACTCCGGTCGCGAGCAGCACCACGCCGAGCGCGCGGTTGATCGTGTTGCCGCGCCCGACCCGGCGGATCCGGTCGATCACCGCGCGTCCGGCGAACGCGTAGACGAGCAGCACCGCCGACAGGCCTACGGAGTACGAGACCGCCACCAGGACCACGCGCGCCGAGGCACCGCTCGAGGCGCTGACCGAGGTCACGGCAGCGAGGATCGGACCGGCGCAGGGCGCGCACACGAACCCCAGCGCGCCGCCGACGGCGAGGCCCGACCAGAAGCCGGTGCCCCGCGTCTTGGGCCCAAACCGACCCAACCGGGACAGCGGCGCCTCGACACGTGCCGCGACGTCCGGGCTCAGCAGCACGACGCCAAAGCCGATCAGGACCACGATCGCGATCGTTCTCGCCGCGCCGCTGGCCAGCCCGATCCCCTTGACCAGCTGGGCAAGCAGGACGATCGCAACCGTGAACGTGAGAGCGAGGCCGATGACGATCCCGATCGGGCGGCGTCGACCACCGGAGGCGCTCGAGGCGAGCAGCGCCGGCACGACCGGCAGGACGCAGGGCGTGATGGCCGTCCCCGCGCCGGCGATCAGGGCGAACAGCATCAGCAGGAGCATCTGCGCCCCGGATGATGCTGGGAGAGTCTTGCGAAAGGGTTAACCGGCGGCGGGTTCTTAGGAGCCTCTTATGTGCGTCAGCCGCCGATGGCCGACATGCTCCGCGCCGGCTGGATGAACCCCGGCTCGCCCACGTGGTGCTTGAGCTCCTTGCGCCATACCGCGTCGCGGATGATCCGCTCGAGCTCGGCGTCGCCGGCACCCTCGCGGATCGGGGTTCGCAGGTCGGTCTCGTTCAGCGAGAACAGGCACGTCCGGAGCCGCCCGTCGGCGGTCAGGCGCACGCGGTTGCAGTCGCCGCAGAACGGCTCGGACACCGGGTTGATGAACCCGATCTTGCCGTGCCCGTCCTTGAACCGGTACGTGCGGGCGGTGGCGTGGGGCTCGCGCGGCTCGGGCTCGAGCGGATAGACCGCATCGATCGCGGCGCGGATCTCGGCCCCGGTGAGCACCTGATCGGCCGTCCAGGCGTGGTCGGCGTCGAGCGGCATGAACTCGATGAAGCGGACCTCGTACGGCGTGCGGCGGGCGAACTCGGCGAACGGGACCGCCTCTTCCTCGGTGAAGTCACGCATCGCGACGGCGTTGATCTTGATCGGGTGGGCGTCCGGGTATTCCGCGAGCTTTTGCAGCCCGCGCAGGACCTGGGGCAGCGCGTCGCGCCGGGTGAGCTGGAAGAAGCGGTCACGCTGGAGCGAGTCGACCGACACGTTGAACCGGTTGATGCCGGCGCGGACCAGCGCCTCGGCGTCGCGCTCGAGCAGGTAGCCGTTGGTGGTCACGCTCAGATCATCGATGTCCTCGATGCCGGCGAGCATCGCGGCCAGACGGGGGAAGTCGCGCCGGACGAGCGGCTCGCCACCGGTCAGCCGCAGGTCGCGCACGCCCATCGCAGCGAACAGGGCGACGAGCCGCGCGATCTCCTCGAAGGTGAGGATCTCCTCACGATCGAGCCAGGGGAGGCCCTCGGCCGGCATGCAGTACTGACAGCGGAAGTTGCAGCGGTCGGTGACCGACACTCTCAGGTCGCCGATCAGCCGTCCGTGTCCGTCCTTGAGTGGTTCGAGCGCCATCGAACTAGAGAGCCTAGCCGTTGCGAGCGCCCGGCTGGGCGTGGGAAGAAACTCCGACTATTTCGGAGTTTCTTCCCAAGCGGGCTGCGCCTCGTTCGCCAGCAGACCGAACGCCACCATGTCCTGGCGCTCGTCCTTGGCCTGGAGGTAGGAGCGCAGCACCGCCTCGCGGGTGAAGCCGCAGCGCTCAGCCACGCGCTGGGAGGCCGGGTTGCCGGTGGCGGCCATCAGATCGATTCGCTGCAGGGCCAGGCTGCGGAACCCCCAGGCGGTGATCAGGCGCACCGCGCGGGTCGCGTGCCCCTGCCCGCGCGCCGCGCTGCCCAGCCAATACCCGACCTCGGCGCGGGCGTGCGGCCAGGCGAAACGCATGAGCGAGATCGACCCGAGCAGGTGGTCGCGGTCGGCGGCCGACACGATCGCGAACGGCGCCGCGATGCCCGCGTGCAGGCTGTCGTGGCGCTGGAGCAGGTAGGCGCGGGCGTCGGCCGATCCGTAGGGGTAGGGGACGCGCGTCCAGCGAGAGATCTCGCGATCCTGGCAGGCGACCACCAGCGGCTCGAGGTCCGAGTCGCGCCAGGCGCGCAGGGCGGTATCGCCGTCGAGGAGCGGGTCGCCTGGGAGCACGATCCGCCGGGGGCCGGTGGCGAAGCGCCGCCGGACGCCTCTCATCGACTCGCCTCGGTGGCCCGGTCCTCGAGCGCACGCAGGAGGGAGACGACGTCGAGACCCGGGTCCTGGTCGGAGAGCCAGCGCTCGGCCGCGAGTCGCCCACCCAGGGCACGGACGCCGCGTTCCCCGTGCTCGGCGACGAACTCGTCGAGCGCGTGGCGGCGCCGAGCCCGAAGCCGGCGGGCGCTCAGATCGAGGCCGGCGCGGTGCGCGTCGAGGGCATCGACCAGCTCGGCGATTCCGCTCGGGGGCGCGACCGACGAGACAGGACAGAGCCGTGTGTCGGGAGCCCCGAGCATGGTCAGCGCGGCTTGGAGGTCGGCCATGGCCCGGCGGGCGGGGCCGGTGAGGTCGGCCTTGGTCACGACGAGCACGTCGGGCACCTCCATGATCCCCGCCTTGAGGAACTGGAGCACGTCGCCCGAGGCCGGCTGCACCACCACCGCCACCGTGTCGGCCACGTCGGCCACCTCGACCTCGGACTGCCCGACCCCGACGGTCTCGATCACCACCAGGTCGAACGCCGCGGCCAGCGCGGCCGCCGCGCTGCGAGTGGCGGGGGCCAGGCCGCCGAGCCGATCCCCCGCTGCGGTCGAGCGGATGAACACCTTGCCGTCGCGCGGGTCGACCTCGATCCGGGCCCGGTCGCCGAGCAGCGACCCGCCCGACCGTCGCGAGCTCGGATCCACGGCCAGGACGGCGACCGAGCGCTCGCGGGCGCGCCACTCGGCGGCCAGGCGGCTGAGCAGCGAGGACTTGCCAACCCCGGGCGGACCGGTCACTCCGACGATGTGCCCCGGAGCCTCATGGCCGAGCGCCGCCGGCGCGAGCTCGGCCAGCAGCGCCTGGGCCTCCTCGCGGGCATCCGGGGTGCGGCTCTCGATCAGGTTCAGGACGGCGGGCGCGGCGGTCAGATCGCGCTCGCGAAGTCTCGCCCCGAGCTCGCGGCCGCGCGTGGCCTGGTCGGACCGCGTCCCCGCGGATCGGGCGCCCGGCCCAGGGGCGCCCGGCGCAGGGGCGCCCGGCGCAGGGGCGCCCGGCCCACTCTCCCGGGCGTGCTGGGTCAAGCGCCGACGGCCGTGGTGATGCCGTGGCGCTCGGCGACCAGCTCGACGATGTCGCGCATCATCCGGTTCAGGTTCCAGTCCTTGGGCGTGTACACGGCGGCGATGCCCGCCGCGCGCAGCGCCTCGGCGTCGGTCTCGGGAATGATGCCGCCGACCACGAGCGGCACGTCCTCCACGCCGGCCTCGCGTAGTGCGTCGATGACCGCCGGGATCAGCTCCCGATGCGAGCCGGAGAGGATCGAGAGGCCGATCACGTGGACGCCCTCCTGGGCCGCTGAGGTGGCGATCTGGGCGGGGGTGAGCCGGATGCCCTCGTAGACCACGTCCATGCCGGAGTCGCGGGCGCGGACGGCGATCTGTTCGGCGCCGTTGGAGTGCCCGTCCAGACCGGGCTTTCCGACCAGGAACTTCAGACGGCGACCGAGCGCCTCGCTGACCCGCTCGACCTCGGAGCGCAGCTCGGACACCTGCTCGCTGGACACCGCGGCGGCCTCGCCGACGCCGGTGGGCGCGCGGTACTCGCCGAAGGCGTCCCGCAGCGTCTGCGCCCATTCGCCGGTGGTCACGCCGGCGCGGGCGGCGGCGATCGTCGCCGGCATGATGTTCTCCGCGTCGTCGGCGGCCGCGCGCGCGAGCTCGTCCAGCGCCGTGTCGACGGCCGCCTGATCGCGCTCGGCCCGCCACCGCTCGAGGGCCGCGCGCTGGTTGGCCTCGACCTGGGGATCGACGACCAGGATCCCGCCGTCGGCTCCGGCGGTGAGCGGCGAGGGCTCGGTAGAGGTGAAGCGGTTCATGCCGACCACGACACGCTCGCCGGACTCGATCCGCTGCCAGCGCCTGCGCTGGGACTCGACCAGCGCCGCCTTCATGTAGTCGACGGCCTCCACGGCGCCGCCGAGCTCGGCCACGTGGTGCATCTCGGCCCGGGCGCCCTCGAGCATTTCCTCGACGAGCCCGTCCATCACCTTGGAACCCTCGAAGATGTCCGGATACTCGAGCAGGTCGGTCTCGTAGGCCAGGATCTGCTGAAGGCGGAGCGACCACTGCTGGTCCCAGGGTCTGGGCAGGCCGAGCGCTTCGTTCCAGGCCGGCAGCTGGATGGCCCGGGCGCGCGCTCCCCGCCCCAGGGTGACGGACAGCGCCTCGAGCGCGATCCGGTAGACGTTGTTCTCGGGCTGGGCCTCGGTCAGCCCGAGCGAGTTGACCTGCACGCCGTAGCGCATGCGGCGGTGCTTCTCGTCCTCCACGCCGTAGCGCTCGCGGCCGAGCTCGTCCCACAAGACGGCCATCGCCCTGAGCTTGGCGTGCTCCTCGACGAAGCGCACGCCGGCGTTGACGAAGAACGAGATGCGCCCGAACACGCTGCCCATGAGCTCCTGCGGCACCCGCTGGCGGACGGCATCGAGAACCGCGATCGCGTTGCTGATCGTGAAGGCGATCTCCTGGACCGGCGTGGCCCCGGCCTCCTGGAGGTGGTAGGAGCAGATGTTGATCGGGTTCCACTTGGGGATGTGCCGCACCGTGTAGGCGATCGTGTCGGCGATCAGCCGCATGCTCGGGCCGGGCGGGAAGGCGTAAGTGCCGCGGCTCAGGTACTCCTTGAGGATGTCGTTCTGGGTCGTGCCCTGGAGCTTGTCCTCGGCAACTCCCTGCGCATCCGCGGCGACGATGTAGAGCGCCAGCAGCCAGGCGGCGGTGGCGTTGATCGTCATCGAGGTGTTCATCTGGTCCAGCGGGATGCCGTCCAGCAGGGTGGCCATGTCGCCCTCGTGGGCGATCGAGACCCCGACCTTGCCGACCTCGCCTCTGGCGAGCTCGTGGTCCGGGTCATAGCCGGTCTGCGTCGGCAGGTCGAAGGCGATCGAGAGGCCGGTCTGGCCCTTCTCGAGGTTGCGGCGATACAGCTCGTTGGAGCGCTTGGCGTCCGAATGACCGGCGTAGGTCCGCATCATCCACGGCCGGTCCGGCTCGGGGAGGCGGGGCGATGGCGACTCCGACATGCGTCGATTGTATGAATGATCGTTTGTGGGGCGGCGCCTTGAAGGGGGTAACGTGGGAGCCATGCCCGATCAAAGCTCAGCCTCCACTGAACACGCGCTGATGCAGGAGATCACCGCGCCCCTGTCCACGCTGCCCGACGATCCGCTGCCAGCCGTGGCCGACGTCGAGTTTCCCCTCGTCCTGCGCGGATACGACCGCGACCGCGTCGATACCTACGTTCAGCGCACCAGCCGGCTCGTGGCCGAGCTCCAGGTCACCCGCTCGCCCGAGGCGGCCGTCCGGCGGGCGCTCGAGCGCGTGGGGGAGGAGGTGTCGGGGATCCTCCAGCGCGCCCACGACACGGCCTCGCAGATCACCGCCCAGTCTCGCAGCGAGGCGGAGGACCGGCTCGAGACGGCCCGTCAGGAGGCGGCGGAGCTCGTCCAGCGTGCCGAGGACCGCGTCCGGGAGCTGGACGCCGAGACCGACCGGATCTGGGCTGAACGCCAGCGGATCGTGGAGGACACGCGCGAGCTGGCCCGTGAGCTGCTGACGCTGACCGACTCGGCCGCCGATCGCTTCCCGGCAGAGCAGGCGGGAGCCGAGGCCGCGCTGCCGGGTCTCGACGCCATGCCGCCGGATGGGATCGAGGCGGTGGCGCCGGTGCTCGGCGCGCCCGGCGCGGAGGATTTCGAAGTTGGGGCACCGGAGTTCGATGTCGAGGCGCCGGAGTTCGAGGGCGATCCGCCGGAGTTCGAGGTCGGGGCGCCGGAGTTCGGGGTCAGGGCGGGCGAGGCGGAGCCCGACGCCGAGCCCACCGCGATCCTGCCCGTGATCGAGCCCGCGGAGCCGGGGGCGCAGCCGGCCCCCGAGCTCGGCGTGCAGCCGCCTCCCGAGTCGAGCGACGAGCCCGACGGGGACGAACGCGGCGCCTAGGCGGCTCGGCTCCGGGCAATTGGCCGACATGCGGCTCATCGACGTGATGCACCTCGGTCGCCCGCAGGTGATCGGGGCATGGCTGGTCGGCGACGTGCTGATCGACCCGGGCCCGACCTCGTGCCTGGACACCCTGCTCGACGGCCTCGGCGGTGAGCGCCCCCGGGCGCTGCTGCTCACCCACATCCATCTCGACCACGCCGGTGCCAGCGGGTCGCTCGTGCAGCGCTGGCCGGATCTCGAGGTGTACGTGCACGAGCGGGGCGCGCGCCACATGGTCAGCCCCGATCGGCTGCTGGACAGCGCCCGCCAGCTGTACGGGCCGGACATGGACCGGCTGTGGGGGGAGATGATCCCGGTGCCCGAGGACAAGATCCACGTGCTGCACGGCGGCGAGACGCTGTTCGGCGGCGAGTTCGAGGTCGCCTACACGCCGGGGCACGCCTCGCACCACGTCTCGTTCCTGCACGGGGGCACCGCGTTCGTGGGCGACGTCGGCGGGGTTCGGATCGCCGGCTCGCGACTGACGATCCCGCCCAGTCCGCCGCCCGACATCGACGTCGAGAAGTGGCACGCGTCGATCGATCAGATCCGCGCCTGGCGGCCCCGCCGGCTGGTGATGACCCATTTCGGCGAGAGCGAGGACGTCGACGGGCAGCTCGCCGAGCTGGGGAGCCGGCTCGACGACTGGGCGACCCGCGCTCGCGAGCAGGATCTCGAGACGTTTGTGGCCGGCGTGCAGGACGAGATCGCTCAGCACGTCGACGCCGAGACCGCGTTGGCCTACGACCAGGCGGCGCCGCCCGAGCAGCTCTACGCGGGCCTGGAGCGCTATTGGCGCAAGCGCGCCGAGGCCCTCAGCGCCTCCTGAGTGCGCTCAGCTCAAGCTATCCTGGGCTGGATGTCGCAGACGGTTGAGCTGCCGCGCGCGGGCGGACCCGGCAGCGGTCTGGGCGAGCTGTGGCGGGTGGTTGTGCTCAACGACGAGCACAACACGTTCGACCACGTCGCCGAGACCCTGTCGCGCGTGATCCCGGGCATTTCGCTGGCCCAGGGCTACCGGCTGGCCGACCAGATCCACAAGACCGGGCTGGCCATCGTGTGGAGCGGACCCAAGGACGAGGCCCAGCAGTACTGGGAGCAACTCGACAGCGCCGGGTTGACGATGGCCCCGCTCGAGGCCGGCTGACCCGGGGCGGCGTGACGCCGCGCGCTCGGCTGGACGACGCGCGAGCGCCTAGACGCCCCGCGGCAGCGCCTTGGCCTTCTGGCGCTCGGGGCTGACCCGCACGACGTTCCAGATGATCCCGAGCTTCTCGAGCAGGGCGATGAGCAGCCCGGTCGGGTCGGCCACGCGCTCCCACCGGCTGAGTCCGTGGAACGCCGAGGTGGGGAACGCGTGGTGGTTGTGGTGCCAGGCCTCGCCCATCGACAGGGGCGCGAGCCAGAACACGTTGCGCGACTCATCCTCGATGGCGAACCGCTTGCGCCCGAAGAAGTGGCAGACGGAGTTGATCGACCACGTGACGTGATGGAGCAGGAACACGCGCACGAAGCCGCCCCACAGGAGCGCGGTGAGCGCCGCGCCGAGCCCGCCACCGATGAGCCAGCCGAGCGCGAACGGGATCGCGAAGCTGAGTCCCACCCAGAGGAAGAACAGCTTGTCGACCACCCGCAGGACGCGGTCCCTGAGCAGGTCGGGCGCGAACCGCTCGCGCTCCGCGGTGCCCACGGACTCGAACAGCCAGCCCACGTGCGCATGCCACAGCCCCTTGACCCCACCCCAGAATCCGGGGCCGGCGAGGTGCGGCGAATGCGGGTCGCCCGCCTGGTCGGTGAACGTGTGGTGCTTGCGGTGGTCGGCCACCCACGTGATGACCGATCCCTGCACGGCCATCGAGCCGAGCACGGCCACGATCGCCCGGAACGCGCGGCTGGACTCGAACGCGCGGTGGGTGAACATGCGGTGGTAGCCGAGCGTGACGCCGAGCGCGGTCAGCAGGTAGAGCCCGACCAGGAGTCCCAGCTCGAGCGGTCCGATCGCCCGGTCCCAGAGCAGCACGATCGCCGCGATCAGACCGACGAGGGGGAGCGGGACGCCGATCAGGTTGACGATCTTGTGGACGCGTGTCACGGGCGTGAAAAAGCATAGGACGCCGCGGCGCGCGCCGCGTCGGCAAGCCGGCGATATCAGTAGGAACTACGCGTTCTGGCCCAGCGGCCAGACAGATCGGTAGGAACTACGGGCCCCGGGGGCGGCCTCAGGCGACCGCGTTCGGAGCGGGCGCCGCCGGCGTCGGCTCGGGCTCGGCCCCGTTGATCGGCACCTCGGGTCCGAGGGCGCCGGCCGCCAGCTCGTCGTACCAGACGTAGTTGATGGGGATCTGGTAGCGGCCCATGTGGCGGCGACGGAACTCGGTCATCTCGAGTCCCTCCCAGTAGCGGTACCAGTCCTGCTTGGTCTCGAACCAGGCCATCTGGGTGACCTTGTACCGATCGTCGCGCGAGCGGTGCACGGAGTACTGGGTCGCGCCGTAGCGCAGCGCCAGCGGCGCCACGTAGGCGATCTCGGCCGTGAACGCCTCCTGCCGGAGGACCGTGGCATACCAGTCGATGTGGACGACGCCGGCCATCAGCTACGCCCCCACCTCGGCGCGGATCGCGCCCGGGCCCTCGGCCGTCTTGCCCTGACCCTCGTCGGTGGCGCCGACCAGGATGGCGATCTTGCCGAGGTGCCGGTTGTCGCGCAGCAGCTGATGCGCCTCGGCCACCCTCTCGAATCCCATCGTCTGCCACAGCACCGGCCGCACCTTGGACTCCTCGATCAGCAGGTTGGCCTTGGTCGCCTCCCACGCGTTGGCGAAGTGCGAGCCGATTATCTGCTTCTGGCGCATCCACAGGTAGCGGACGTCGAAGTCGAGCTGATAGCCCGACGTGGCGCCGCAGATCACCACCTTGCCGAACGGCCTGGCCGCGAGGACCGAGGTGGGGAACGTGGCCTTGCCGACGTGCTCGAAGACGATGTCGGGTGGCTCGCCCAGGATCGCCTCGACCGCCTTGCAGAACCGCCGGGACTCCTTGAAGCGAGCCCGCTCTTCCTCGGCAGTCTCATCGCCGCGCCGCATCATGCCGGCGAACTCCGAGCGGTTGATGTAGCCGACCGCGCCGAGCTGCTCGATCAGGCGGCCCTTCTCCTCGCTCGACACCACGCCGACCGCGTCGGCGCCGCTGTGCGCGCAAAGCTGGGTGGCGAACACGCCGAGGCCGCCGGCGGCGCCCCAGATCAGCACCCGGTTGCCGGCCTGAAGGTTGCAGCGGTCGATCAGCATGCGGTAGGCGGTGAAGTAGGTCAGCCCGTAGGCGGCCGCCTCCTCCCAGGCGAGGTTGGCCGGCTTGGACAGGAGCTGCTGCGCCTGCACCTTGCAGAACTGAGCGAACGAGCCCCAGCTCGTCTCATAGCCCCAGATCCGCTGCGAGGGCGCCGCCAGGGGGTCGAGCCCGTGCACCTCGGGATCTTCGTATGACGCCTGGTTGCAGTGGATCACGACCTCGTCGCCCGGCTTCCACCGGGTGACGCCCTGGCCGACCTTCCACACGATGCCCGAAGCGTCCGAGCCGCCTATGTGGTGGTCCTCGTCGGGGTGGTAGCGAAAGACCGACACGGGCTCGCCGAGGGCCGCCCAGACGTTGTTGAAGTTGACGCCGGCCGCCATCACGCGGACGATCACCTCGAAGGCTCCCGGTTCGGGTACCTCGACCTCCTCGATCTGGAACGCGTCGGTCGGCTCTCCCTGGCGCTCCTCGCGGATCACCCAGGCGGCCATGGTCCGCGGGAGCTCGCCGGGCTCGGTCTCGACGTGTGCGACTTGGCTCAGGTCAACGGCCACTCGGAGTGCACCTTCCTCGGTCGGGTCGGATGGATCGGGTCCCCTCCCGCCCGGATGCTACTCGGGTGTAGCTCCGGAGAGCAGCATCAGCAGCGCCAGCTCGGCGGATCGCTTCGCCGGGCGCAGTTGTGAGCGCTCTCAGACCAGACTGATCTCGGTGGGCGCCTCTTCCGCGGCGCTTTCCGGGTTCGGCGCGTCGGCCGGCGCGGGCTGCCTGATCCTCGGCGCGATCAGCTTCCAGGCCACGGCCGCGCCCAGCAGCGTGGCGGCAGCGCTGACCGTGAGGCCCGTACCCAGCGCGGAGACGAACGCCTTCTGGACGACCGAGACGACCTGGGCCGGCGCGTGCTGACCGCCGACCGTGCCGCCGCTGCCGAGAGCATCGGCGATCGCCGCGCGCGTCGCGGCTGGGACGTGGGGAAGGCCCGAATCGATCTGCGAGCGGCCGATCGTGGCGACGAGCGCGCCCATCACGGCGACTCCGAACGTACTCCCGACCATGCGGATCATCGACAGCAGGCCCGACGCCGCGCCGGCCTTGGTGCGGTCGACGGAGTTCATCGCGGCCGTGCTCATCGGCGACATGACCAGCCCCATGCCGAGACCCATGAGCACGAAGCCCGGCAGCAGCAGGCCGTAGCCGCTGTGCACGGTCAGCCGAGACTCGATCGCCAGCGAGACGGCGACGATGATCAGGCCGAGCGTCATCAGCGGACGCGAGCCGACCCGGTCGGTCAACCGGCCGGCCAGCGGTCCCATGATGATGATCATGATCGTCGAAGGCAGGAAGCGGACGCCGGTCTCGAGCGGCGTGTAGTGGAGGATGTTCTGCAGGTAGAGCGTCAGGAAGAAGAACTGCGCGAACATCGCGAACGAGATCAGGAACGCGACGAGGTTGGCGCCGAGGAACGTGCGCGACCGGAAGAACGCGAAGTTGACGATCGGCGCCTTGGCGCCGCGCTCGATCATCACGAACGCCACCAGCGCGACCACCGCCACGGCCAGAAGCGAGATCACGCGGGCCGATCCCCAATGCCAGTTGTTGGCCTCGACCAGCGCGAGCACCAGGGCGGTCAGCCCGATCGTGACGGCCGCGATGCCGGCGTAGTCAACCGTCCGGTCAACCGTTTCGTCGCGCGACTCTTTGGCGGCGAACAGCGTCACCGCCACCGCGATCACGGCGATCGGCGGGTTGATGAAGAAGATGGCCCGCCAGCTCACGTACTCGGTCAGGAAGCCGCCGACCACGGGCCCGATCGCGAGCGCCAGCGCGCTGACGCCGGCCCAGGTCCCGATCGCGGTGCCGCGCTGCTCGGGGGGGAAGGCCTGGCTGATGATCGAGAGGGTGGCGGGCATCATGAACGCCGCACCCACGCCCTGGACGGCCCGGAACGCGACCAGGATCCCGTCGCTGGGCGCGAACCCGATGGCCAGGCTGGCCAGCCCGAAGACGACGACGCCGAACAGGAACATCCGGCGGCGTCCGAAGATGTCGCCGAGACGGCCGCCGGTGACCAGCAGCACCGCCAGCGTCAGCGTATACGCGTTGACCGTCCACTCGAGCGAGGCCAGCGAGGCGTGCAGGTCGCGCTGGATCGAGGGCAGCGCGACGTTGACGACCGTGTTGTCGAGCATCAGCATGAACAGCGCGAAGCACATGGCGGCCAGCGTCCACCACCTGCTGTTCTCCTCGGTGATCAGGCGATGGCGGTGGGCGAGAATGCGTCCGGTCATGTCGTCAGGGCCTCCGGGCGGCACGCGGCGACGTCGTCGCGCTCGAGCAGCTTGGCGAGCGCCGAGGCGAGCGAGCGCCGCTCCGCGGTGGTCAATGTCTGGGCGAATTGCTCGAGGCCGGTCAGCCGGGCGGCGTTCAGGCGGCGGATCACGGTGCGCCCGCCGTCGGTCAGGCAGACGCGCTTCATGCGGCGGTCCTCCTCGTCCTCGCGCCGTTGCGCGAATCCGCGCCGCACGAGGTCGTCGACCATCCGGCTCGCCGCCGGCAGCGACACGTGCACGAGCTCGGCGGCCTCCTTGAGGGTCAGCTCACGCGGCTGGTCCTCGAGGTGGTGCAGGAGCTTGACCTGCGTCAGCGTGAGCTCGAGCGCCCCGAGGGCCTCGAACAGGTCGGCGTTGCAATGCTTGTGCACGAACACGATGAGGGCATAGAGATCGGCGGCCAGATCGACGTCCGCCGCGGCCTCGGTATGAATTGCTTGCACGCACGCAAGTATTGCACAAAGGCAACGGCCCGAGCGGCGGATGGCGATGCAACTACGTATTTGTTAGTTGCAGCGCCAAAGAACGCGTCTTAGGGCTGCAGAAGCTGATTGTTGCTGCTAGGGCGCGGCTTGCCGACGTGCAGCGACGCGGCTCTGATCGAGGGGCCCCCGCCTTCGCCACCACCGTTGGTCGACAGCGCGTAAGCGCCGGACGAGCCGAAGTTGACGGTGACCTGCGCGGTCGCCTGCGGGTTGATCGGCCCCGTGTTGGCCAGGGGCTGGCCCGCCGCGCTGCCGGCGCGCAGGACCGCGAGCGATTCGGCGTGGCTCGCCTGGTTGGTGATGATGAACGTCACGGGCCCCGCGCCTACGCTGCTCGGCGACAGCGACACGCGGCTGTTGTCGATGTAGACGGTCAGATCGACCGGCGCCGCCGGCCGAGGAGTGGTGGCGCCCTTGGATGTGGCGCCGCAGGCCGACACGGCGAACGCGCAGACGGCGAGCATCCCGATCGTCGTCCTGGTGCACATCCTCGTGTCCTCCTCTGAAAGACCAGCTTGGGCCGGGAGTCGCCGCGTTTGCCGGTCCCGTGGCGACTTCTGAGGTTAATACCCGTCCGCACGAACGCAACACGACTTGATGTCAACTTCCGTGCCCGTGGATGACACGAACGACGGGCGCCGCACCGAGGAGGGCGACCCGTGAGAGGGAACGCGGCGCTCGAGCGCGGGCCGCGATTCAGGTGGAGTTCTGGGTGAGCGAGGCGCGATGGCGCTCGAGGCGCCGCAGTTCGTGCTGCAGCTCGGTCCAGGAATCGCCCTCGGCGCGCTCGTATTCGTCGCCGGCGAGGTCGCGCAGTCGCTCGTTGTAGGCCATCCAGGCGCGGCGGGTGCCATCGTCGAGCTCACGCAGCTTGTCGAGGTCAGGCGCGGTAGCGGTCACTTCACCTCCTTCCCGAGGATGTGGGCCGATCCTACCCCTGGGGCCGGTCGTCGAGACAGATGCGCCGCCGGGCGGTGCAATCCCGCTTGCTTGCCGTCCGGGACGGCGCGTATCACGCAACACGTGGTGCTGCTCGAACAGGCGATCGCGACGGCGGAGTTCCTCGTCGTCGACACCGAGACGAACGGCCTGGGCGGGGACGCCTGCGAGATGACCGAGGTGGGGGCGGTGCTGGTCGGCGGCGGCGAGTTGCACGACCGGTGGTCCTCGCTGGTGCGCTGCAACCGTCCGCTCGGCCGCGGCATCCAGCGGTTCACCGGTATCACGCAGGAGATGCTGGCCGATGCCCCGGGGCTGGAGCACGTGCTCCCGCCCCTGCAGGAGCTGCTGAACGGCCGGGTGCTGGTCGCCCACAACGCCCCCTTCGACCGCCGGGTGCTGAGGCGCGCGTTCGAGTTGATCGGGCTCGAGTGGCCGAACCCGCCGGTGCTGTGCACCGCGGCGCTGGCGCGCAAGCTGCTGCCGCTGCAGAGCCGGAGGGGGCTGGGCGTGCTGGCCGACGCGCTGGGCATCGAGGTCGACACCGCCCACCGGGCGCTGGCCGACGCGGAGACGTGCGCCCGGGTGCTGTGCGCGCTGTTCCCGAGGCTGTGCGCCAACGCGCTCACGATCGCCGATGCGGTGGCGATCACCGGCCGCCGGCGGCGGCGCACCGCCGTCTCGAGGCGGCGCGTCCCGGCCCTGACCACCCCGCCGCAGCTCGACTTCGCCGACCTTCCGAAGGACCCCGGTGTCTACCTGTTCCGCGATGACGCGGGCCAGGTCCTGTACGTCGGCAAGTCGATCTCGATCCGCAGCCGGGCCCGCGCCCACTTCGCGCCTTCGAGCGTGCCGGCCGACTGGACGGTGCAGGCAACCGTGGTCGACTACCAGAGCACGAACTCGGAGCTGGGGGCGCTCGTGCTCGAGAACCGCCTGATCAAGCGCCACCGCCCGCCCGGCAACATCCGCCTCGCGAAGCGAGACGAACGGCTCTGCTACATCCGCTGCCGGCTGGACATCCCGTTCCCGATCCTCGAGGTGGCCTCGGAGCCCGCCGCCGGACACGCGGTCACGATCGGGCCGCTGCGAGGTCGCCGCCCGGCCCAGGAGCTGGTCGAGCAGCTCGATTCGCTGTTCGGCCTGCGTCACTGCGGGCGTCGCCTCCAGCTCCGCCAGCATCCGTCGGCCTACGGCCAGATGGGGCGCTGCCTGTCTCCCTGCCTGGGCGATCTGGATCCGAACCTGTACCGGCGCCGGCTGGACGAGGCGCTGCGCCTGTTCGTCTCCGGCGGAGATGGCGGCCAGCGGCTCCTGGCCCACGTCCGGGCTCAGATGCGCGCGGCGGCGGACCAGCAGCTGTTCGAGCGGGCCGCCTGGTTGCGTCGGCGCCTGCGCCGTCTCGGGATCCTGCTCGAGCGCCTGGGTGGCGCGCTCGAGGCCACCCACGCCCGGTCCCGGCTCGTCCTGGCCGCACATCCGGTCGATGCCACCAGACAGGACGCGTTCTGGCTGGTCGGCGGCCGGCTGGTCGAGTGGGGTCCGGCCCCGGAGGACAACGCGACCCTCGAGGAGCGCACGCAATGGGCGCTGACCCGGGCCGGGCGCGCCGGCGAGCTCGGTGCGCACGTCCCGCCCGACGAGATCGACGAGCTGAGGATCATCGCCAACTATCTGGCGGCGCACCCGGACACCCCGCAGGTGGCCGTCGAGCCGGCGCCCGAGCCGGCGCCGCTCAGCGAAACGGCAGCTCGATGACCTCGCCGCCGAGCTCGCCGCCCGCGCCCACCGACACGACCGAGCCGACCGGCGCCTCGCGGCGCACGAAAGCGAGCGCGATCGGCCCCAGGCGCGGCGACAGCGCCGTGCTCGTCACGCGTCCGACCGTCCGGCCGTCGAAGCCGAGCTCGTCACCCGCCTCCGCCGCTCCCGCGAGCCGCAGCCCGCGCAGCTGCCGGTTGGGCTTGCCGCGGTAGAACAGCCGCGCCACGGTCTCCTGACCCACGTAGCAGCCCTTGGTGAACGACACCGCCCGCTCGTTGAGCCCCGCCTCCTCGGGGATCACCGTCTCGTCGAGATCGATCCCGTAGCGGGGGCGCCCGCGCTCGACGCGCAGGCACTCGGCGGCCGCCTCGCCCACGGCCAGTGCGCCCGCCTCCTCGAGCGCCGCCCGCAGCGGCTCCACGTCGCCGGCGTCGCACAGGAGGTCGACGCCCACGTCGGTGCGGATCGCGCGCGCGGTCACGCCGGCGCCGGGCACCTCGATGACCACGTGAGCGTGCTCGTGGGAGGAAGAAAGCTCGCCGGCGCCGGCCAGCCTCAGCGCGTCGGGTCCGAGCAGCGACAGCATGCCGCGTTCGAGCGTCCGCTTGTGCAGCTCGAGCTGATAGCCGAGGCTGAAGTGCCGGATCATGTTGAACAGCGACTGGAGCGCCACCCGCTCGGTGTCCAGCAGGAGCTCGTCCCCGGCATTCAGGATCCGGACGTCGCCGAGCATCTTGCCCTTAGGGGTGAGGAACGCCGCGTAGCAGCCGGCGCCCGGCGCGAGCCCCTCGACGTCGTTGGTGACCTGGCCCTGGAGAAAGGCCGCGCCGTCGGCACCGGATAGCGCGAGCTTCCCGCGCTCGGAGCGATCGAGCAGGCCGCAGGCCTCGGTGATCGCGCGGTAGTCGGCGGTCAGGGTGTCGATCGACGTCATCTGCCAAACAGGATAGGCATGCCGCGGACCCGGCCAGATCCGCTGCCCCAGCGGCAGATATCACTTGCGAAATTCAAATTTAGGCGTACCATAATCTTTGTCATGGCAAGCCGGGAACATATTTCGGTCCGTTCGCCCGCGATCGAGGATTACGCAAAGGCGATCTACGCGCTCGAGTTGCGCGAGGGTGAGGCGGTCAGCACGAACGCGCTGGCCGATCGGCTGGGCGTCACCGCGGCGTCCGCCTCGGGCATGGTCAAGCGCCTCGGTGAGCTTGGCCTGGTCGAGCACCAGCCGTACCGCGGCGTGTCGCTCACCGAGGACGGCCGGCGGGTCGCGCTCGAGGTCATACGCCACCATCGGCACGGCGATCCGATTCCGACCCGGGACCTGATCATCGAGGAGGGCAAAACCCAGAGCCTGCAGGCGCTCGAGCCCGGTACGCGCGGCACGTTCGCCCGCGTGTCGGACTCCGATCCCGAGATGCTCCGGTTTCTCGCCGAGCGCGGCATCGCGCCCGGCGACGAGCTCGAGGTGGTCGACACGGCGGCGCGGCCCTCGCCTTCGCGGTCGCGCTGCTGGCCTCGGGCGCCTCGTCCTCGAGCGTCGGCACCTACGCGGGGCAGGTGGTGATGGGCGGGTTCATCAACGTGCGCATCCCGCTGGTGCTGCGCCGCGCCCTGACCATGATCCCGGCGCTGGTGGTGCTCGCCCTGGGCGTGAATCCCACCGACGCGCTGGTGCTGAGCCAGGTCGTGCTGTCGTTCGGCATCCCGTTCGCCCTGATCCCGCTGGTGATGCTCACCGGCCGGCGAGACGTGATGGGCGTCCACGTCAACCGCCCGCTCACCACGATCCTCGCCTGGAGCTGCGCGATCCTGATCACCGGGCTGAACATGTTCCTGCTCTACCAGCAGTTCTTCACGTGACGGCGCCCTCGCTTCCGGACACCGACTAGCCTTCGGGGCATATGGCGCTCGCCGACACCTTTCAGCAGATCGTCGACTCGCTGCCCGACGACTGGACCGACCTCGAGCTCGACCTGCGCATCTTCGACGAGCGCCGCTACGTCGATGCCGCCGTGCTGCTCGTGACCTGCAACGCGCAGCCGAACTCCAAGAGCGATTGGCACTGGCGAATACTCGTGGCGCACCGGTTCGGACACGCCGCCTCCGTGCCCGCCGTCCATACCGCGTTCAAGCTGCTCGACGACGCGGCGATCGACGCCGAGATGGTGGTCCGCGAGTCCCGTACCGGACGCGTCGAGATCAACCAGATGTGGGGCCGGCCGGAGTCGGTGCGCCAGGAGTTCCGGCAGCTCCGCGCCCAGTAGGGCTTCGTGGCGCGGGTCGTCGCGTTCATTCCGGATCTGCTGTTCGGCTCGAACGTGCTCGGCGCCCTGCAAGGCGCCGGGCATGAAACGGTGCTCGTCTCGGATCCCGACGCGCTAGGGCGCGAGCTCCCGGGCGCGCGGGCCCTCGTCGTCGACCTGACCGCGGAGGCGCCCGCGCGCATCGAGCAGGTGAACGCGATTCCGCACGACGGGGTCAAGACGCTCGCCTTCTACTCGCACGTCGAACAGGATGTACGTACGCGGGCCGACCAGGCCGGGTTCGACCTCGTCGTCCCGCGCTCACGGATGGCCCGCGAGGGCGCGAGCCTCATCAGCCGGCTTCTCGAAGTCGGGGCGTAGCGCTACTGCCCGGTCACCCCCGGCGGCACGGTCACACCCTGGAGGACGACCGAGCCGAGCGTCGGATCGAGCTCGGTCGCCTGCGAGACACCGGTGGGCGTGATCGTGTCCATCACCTTGGGGACGGCGTTCGCATCGAACGAGCAGATCTTCGCGGTGCCGCCCAGGGCGCACACGCCGAACTGGAACGGCTGCGGCGTGGCGGCAAAGGTCCGCGCCTGGTCGGTACTGAAGCCGTCCTGGCCGGTGAGGGCCACCGTGAACGTCCACCCCGAGACGACCTTGCCGAAGGTCTTCTCCGGCATGATCAAGGTCGCCGTCCTGGTCGGGCCGTCGGCCACGAACTGGGGCGAGCCGAGCGGGGTGGGCCCGGAGGGCCCCACCCAGACGGGTTGCACGAAGCCCTGGGCCTCGAGACGCTCGTTCCAGGCGTCGGCCGGGGCGATGGTGTAGTTGAACGCGGACGGCGCGGTCGTCGTCGTGGTCGTCGCTGCCGGATCGTGTACGTACACGTCGAGCAACTGAGCGCCGAACAGGGGGCCGAAGGTCGGGACCAGGACGCGGAGCGTGACCTGGAGGTAGACGTTCGTCCCGTCCTCGCTCACGGCGAGGTGGGTCAGGTCGAATGATCCGGCGGTGAAGTTCGACGCGGTCGGATACTGGTAGCTGCCCGGGCCGTTGTCGTCAGTGGGCGGCGTGTCGTCGACGCTCAACACCGTGGTCCCGGGCAGCGCCACGTTCGTGACGGTCAACTGGCTGTAGCCCGTGCTCCGGCCCAGCGTGGCGGTCACCGTGATCGTGGTGCTCCCGAAGCCGGTCGGCATGTTGAGCGACCAGTTCCCCGAGGAGTCCGCCACCGTGGAGCGGATCTCTGCGGTTCCACCGGTCCCGCCGATCGCCTCCGCCACGACCGTCGCACCCCGTGACGTCGTCCCGGTCACCGGCACGGTCGAGCTGTCGACGCTCGCATCGTTGGCCGGCGAGGTGATGTTCACGGTCAGCGAACCCGGCATCCCGTGGGCGACGTAGCGCCGGCTGACGATGCCAGGCGTTTCCAGGTTGCGCCCCGCGCTCAGGGCCAGCGCCAGACGGGCGTACTGCGACTGGGCCCAGGTGAGCGGGCTGGCCGACCCGGCCGGCTTGCCGTCGGTGTACCCGATCGAGGCGATCGTCGGATCGGTGCCGAACTTGGAGGCCGGGAACGTCCCCTGGTTCTCCCAGGCCTGCTCGGGCTCTAGGCCCTGGCCGGAGGTCATGTTCTGCATCGAGTTCAGCATCGACTGGGCGAGGTGAGAGTCGCCGGCCGCCACTTCATACTCACCGCGCTCGCCGCTCAGCACGGGCCACAGGTGGCCGGTGCCGATGTTGCCGTTGTTCGTGCCGGGGTTGTTGCTGGGCCACGGCTTGCCGGTCGGGAAGCAGCTCGTCGGGTCCTGGTTCGGTCCCTGCGGGGGAGGTGCGGGGTCGAAGCAGTCGCCGTAGCCGTCCTCGGACAGGTTCGCGGGGTTGCTGAAGCCGTAGCGGTAGAAGCCCGGGCCGCTCGGCGTCTGGCGCTCGATGACGTCATCGACCACCCTGACCGACGCCTGGACGTCGGGATCGCTGGCCGGCAGCACGCCGAGGCGGACCAGCTCGAGGAACCCGGCGTCGACGATGTTCTGCTGGGGCTCGTTCGTCGTGTTGCCGTTGTTCAGCGTGTAGGCGTCGGCGGCGTTCGGGTCGCCGGACTTGGACAGGCGGATGAAGTAGCTGGGGGCGTACGGCCCGTCGATCGTCACCGTCCAGGTCTTGATGTTGCGGGCGAAATCGTCGGCGGTGGCCTGGTACACGTCGGCGCGGACCGGGTCATGGTTGACCGTCGCGATGTGCGCCGCAGCGGTCAGCCCGGCGATTTCCGCCGCGATCGTCGAGGGCGAGAAGCCCGATTGCTCCTCCCAGCGCTCGACGCCGTCGGATGGCCCGTGCGCGACGAGGAAGTCGGCCGCCGGGATCACGTGGCTCTGATAGAGCGCTGAGTCGTGGGCCAGCCCCGACTGCCAGTCCATCAGGATCGGATAGGAGGTCTCGTCGAGCTGCAGGCCGCCGGTGTCCGGCGCGACCTTGCCGTTCTCGAGCGAGTTGCGCGGCATCGACCCGTCGGGCTGCTGCTGGCGCTCGAACAAGAACCGCGTCGCATCCTGGGCGGTGCGGATATCGCCCGCCACGAGCAACCCGGCGAACGCCTCGTAGAGGTCGCGGGCGAACACCTCGCGGTAGGAGCCGAAGTAGGTCGGCTCGCCGTTGGTGAGGTTGCCGGCCGGGATCGCCTGGCCCCAGGGCGAGGCGAGGCCGGCGGCGATCGCACCGGGGAACGTCTTGTCCTCGCTGGCCTTGACCACGTTGACCGATTCGTAGTACTCGCGCACGGCGGAGAAGCCGAGCCGCTCCGACGGACGATTCAGCCCATGGTCGTAACGCAGCCACTGCCCCTCGTAGTCCGACCACGCGTCGTCGAAGCGCTGGGCCACCGATCTGCTCGCCACCCGCACGGCCTGGTCCTGGGTGGTGCCGAAGCCGAGCGCGAGCGTGACGGAGTCGTCATGCCACCCGCGGGGCACCTCGGCCGTGAGCGTGACGTGGCCGTTCGGCGCCGAGTCGTACGGCGTCAGCGAATGGGCCGAGTCGAGCATGGTCAGGCCATCGCTCGCGCTGTCGGCGTAGCCGACGCTCGCGCTCGAGAACCCGCTCGAGGACTCGAGCGCCATGTAGGTGGGCTTCGCATAGTCGCGGTTGCCCGCGTTGGTGACCGTGTTCGTGTTGAAGGCGACCGGCACGCGCTGGTTGGTCAGCAGCGCGGAGTTGCCGCCGGCGTTCTGGGAGCCGCCGCCACCGGTGCCGGCGGCCAGCGGATCGAGCCGCACGTAGAGCTGGTCGCCGCGGGGCCCGTCGAAGCGCACGCGCATCAGCACGGCATCGCGCGCCGGGTCGGCGATGTAAGTGGTCGTGATGCTGTAGTGGCGGGCGCCGTCGGTCGGTGTGGCGAGGACCGTGCAGCTCATGCCGGTGAAGTCGGGGATGACCCTGTAGGTCATGTCCCGCGTCTGCACGTCGGTGAAGGTGTGCCCGTCGGTGACCAGGTACTGGAGGGTGTGGACGTTGGTCGCGTCGACGGTCGGCCAGTAGGTGTCCGACAAGACGCCATCGGCGACGGTGAACCACACCTTCGAGTCGGTGTTGCGAGCCGTGCCGACGCAGTCCTTCCGGGCGAGGTCGAAGTAGCTCTCGCTGCCGGGCGTGCCAGGGACGACCGTGGTCGGCGTCGCGGTGTGGGCGCGGCTCGTCGTGGCTGCCGCGGTCGAGCCGAACGTCGCTGCGATCGCAGCGCATAGCGCGAGCGCTCCGATTGCGCCGAGGACGCGAGCTTTCACGATCTCCACCCTTCTCTTCGAGTGCCGAAGGCTTGCCGGCCGCCCCGGGAGCGCAACCCTAAGCGGCGGCGGACCCGGCGGTCAAGGCGAGCGGGTCGAGCCCGCCGGTCGGCGGCATGTAGCGCAGCGCGATGATCGCCACGTCGTCGCGAGCGGCGCCGGTCCAGCGGCCCGCCTCGGCTCGCAGCGCCTCGGCCAGGGCCTCCGCACTCCGATCCGAGGTCAGGCGGCCGAGAGCGCGCTCAACGGATCCTCCGGCGCCGGGACCTTGGTCGGTCACGCCATCGGTGTACAGCACCAGACCCTCGCCGGGCCGCAGGCGAACCTCCTCCTCCGCGAGCCGGATGTCCGGCCAGACCCCGAGCAGGTCGCCGGACGCGGTGACCATGGTCGGTTCGCCGTCGATCGAGACCGTTGTCGCCGGGGGATGGCCGGCGCAGGCCACCGTGACGCGCGCCTCCTCGGAGCCGACCTCGACCAGCGCGTACAGGAGCGTGATGAACCGGCCATCCAGGTCCTGGCGGAGCATCGCGTCGTTGAGCGTCCGGAGGACCTCGGCGGGCGGCCTGACCGTGCCGGCCAGGCTCCGCAGCGTCCAGCGCGCCATCGCGGTCACCGCGGCCGCGCCGGCGCCCTTGCCGCACACATCGCCGATCACCAGCGCCCACCGGTCCGCTCCCACCGCGAACACGTCATAGAAGTCGCCGCCGACGAGATCGCCCTCGCCGGCCGGGGCGAACCGGATGGCTATCTCGCACGACGGAACCTCCGGTATGTGCGCGGGCAGCAGGCTCTGCTGGAGGGTGATCGCGGTCTGCTCGCTCTCCCGATACAGCGCCTCGGCCCGCCGGCGCGCCCGCTCGCGTCCGACGAGCAGCCAGCCGAGGACGCCGCCGAGAGCCAGCGTGAGCGCCGTGAGCACGATCAGCGCGATCACGCCGACGGTCACCGCGGTGTTGGCCGATTTCCGGGCGCTGCGCAGCCGGTTGGCCTGACGGTCCGAGATCATCCGTTCGAGCCGGGCGGTCTGGGACCGGATGCCGTCGACCAGGCGCTTGCCCTCCGCGGTCGTGGCATACGAGCTGGCGGCGGCCGGATCCACCGCGACCTGGCCGATCACGCGGGGCACGTAGCCATCCAGGTAGGCGCGGGCGGCGTCGGCCAGCGAGCGCGCCTGCCCGCCGAACGCCCCGTCGTTTGTGGCTGCTCGCTCGAGCGCAGCGGCTGCCCGGGGGAGCTGCGCGGCGGCGGTGCGCTGGGGCGCCAGGAACAGCGGCCGCCCGGTGATCACGTAGCCGCGCAGACCGGTCTCGCCGTCCACCACCAGGCGCTCGAGGTTGATCGTTGCGTCCAGGTAGGCGCCGGTGCGCAGCGTGGCGTTCGCGTTCGCGCGCAGATGCACGATGTTTGCCAGCAGGAGCGCCACGCCGACGGCGACGATCACGCCACCGGCGGCCACTGCAGCCAGAACCCCCACCACAAGCCCGGTCCGCGGCCTCATCTCGGACATTCTCCGCGATCTTCCCGGGTCCGTTTCTCTCAGCCGGACGCCGCGGCCGGCGCGCCGGCGGCGAAGCTCGGGTCGAACGCGCCCGTCACGTCGAGCGGACGGGACACGATGCCGAACCGGACCTCCCAGCGGGCCCAGGCACCCAGGCGCGTCGGGTCGAGGACGCCCACCCGGCCGCCCGGCCCCCGGAAGGCCGGCAGCAGCCCCGTGAGCTGCGCCGAGACGAGCTTCGGGTCGAGGCCGGGCGCGCGCCGCTCGAGGTCCTTGGCGCTCGCCGCGGGATTCGAGAGCGTGGAGTCGTAGCCTCGGACGAGCGCCGCCACGACGCTGTGGGCCAGCGCCGGCCGGCGGGTGAGCGTCGCCCGCGTCGCGCACAGCACGAGCTCCGGGTAGCTCGGCGCGCCGTACTCGTCGACCCTGAAGATGTGGAAGCCGGGCTGCTTGCTCCGGATCGCCTGGCCTTCGTCGTTCCAGAACGCGGTCGCGCCCGCCACCCTCTTCGCCAGCAGGTCGGCGACGGCGTCGAAGCCGATCGTGATCGTCTTGACCTTGGCCGGGTCGCCGCCCGAACCGGCCACCACCGAGTGCAGCACCGCGGTATCGCTGGGCACGCCGGTGATCCCGACCGTCTTGCCCTGGAGCGCCTTCGGCGAGGGGACGTCGGGCGCCGCGATGACCGCCGACAGCGGGCGCTGCACGATGGCCATGACGCCCACGACGTCCTGGCCGCGCTCGCGGGCGATGGCGAGGTCGTGGATGTCGAGGATCGCGAAATCGACGCGGCCGGTCTCGAGCAGCTTGATCGAGTCGGTCGACGCGGTCGGCGCGATCACGTGCAGATCGACGCCCTCCGCCCGGTCGTAGTGCCGGGCGAGCGCCGCGTAGATGCCCGTGTGGACCGCGTTCGCGGTGAAGTCGAGGATCAGCGTGGCGTTGCGGGCGGGCGCGCTGGCGCGCGTCGTGGAGGCACCGGACCCGCAGCCGGCGGCCAGCGCGGCCAGGACGCAGCCCACCACCGCTCGAGGAAGCATGATTCGGCGCATGGGCGGGGCCAGGATAGGGATTCGTAGAATGGTCCTCGCGCATGCGCCGACGCGTCACGTTCAGCCGCAACCTCACGCTGTCGCTGTCGCGAACCTGTCGCTGCTACTGCAAGTACTGCGCGTTCGCCACGCACAAGGCGCATCTGTACTCGCCCGACGAGGTGATCGAGATGCTCGATCGGGCCGTCTCGCGCCACCACGTCAAGGAACTGCTCGTCCTCACCGGCGAGAAGCCCGAGGTGCATCCCGAGGTGGAGGATCGGTTGCGGGCCTACGGGCACGCCGATTTCACCGCCTACGTGGTGTGGACGTGCGAGCGGGCGCTCGAGCGCGGCCTGCTGCCGCACACCAACCTGGGGGTGCTGGGGCGGGACGATCTGGCGCGCCTGCGCGAGGTGACCGCGTCCCAGGGGCTGATGCTCGAGTCGGTCAACCCCGACCTGGTCGTCCACCAGGGCTCGCCGACCAAGCACCCGACGTTGCGGCTGGAGACGATCGCGCTGGCCGGGGAGCTGAGGATCCCGTTCACCAGCGGGATCCTGGTCGGGATCGGCGAGAGCGAGGAGGAGCGAGTCGCGTCGCTGGAGGCTCTGGCGCGGCTCCACGAGCGCTACGGCCACATCCAGGAGGTGATCCTCCAGAACTACGTGCCCCACGAGAATTACTACGGGCGGGAGCCGGCTCAGATCGCCGACGCCGCCACCCGTGAGTACTGGCGTACCGGGGTGTGGGACGGCCCGCGGATGCGCGCGCCGGCTTGGGCCTGCGAGGTCACCCTCGACGACATGAAACGGCTCGTGGGGGAGGCGCGGCGGCTCATGCCCGACGTCGGCATCCAAGTCCCTCCGAATCTGAGCGACTGGTGGATCGATCTGGTCCGGGCGGGCGCGACCGACCTCGGCGGGCTGAGCGCCAACGGCGATCACATCTCGCCCGAGCACCCCTTCCCGTCGCCGTCCGAGGTCCGTAAGCGGCTGCGGGCCGATGGCCTGGCGCTGTCCGAGCGCCTCTGCGTGTACCCCGAGTACATCGACCCCGAGTGGGTCTCCCGTCCGGTGATGGACGTGATCAAGGCCAACTTCTGGTCGTTCATCCCGCGGCGCGGGTCCGGGCGGCGGGTCGATCTGCGGGTGGCCGACGACGTGGCGCCCCGTGCCGTGGAGCGGGCTCGTGACGGCGAGGCGCTGAGCGCCGACGAGCTGACCGCGCTGTTCGCCGAAACCCGTCCCGCGGTGATCGAGGAGATGCGCCTTGCCGCCGACGAACTGAGACAGTTGCTCGCTGGCGACACCGTCACGTTCGTCGTCAACCGAAATATCAATATCTCCAATATCTGTACGGTCGGCTGCGCGTTCTGCGGCTTCGGGCAGTCGCGCCGCTCGCCCGACGCTTATGAGCACTCCGAGGAGGAGTTCGTGCGGCGGGTGCACGAAGCCGTCGAGTTCGGCGCCACCGAGATCTGCGTGCAGTCGGGCATCCATCCCGACTGGGGCCTGTCGGACTACGAGAAGTGGCTCAGGGTCGCGAAGCGGGAGGCGCCGCAGATCCATCTTCACGCGTATTCGCCGATGGAGGTCGCGCACATGTGCGACGTGAGCGGCTTGCCGCCGCGTGCGGTGTTCGACCGGCTACGCGAGGCCGGCCTCGGATCGACGCCGGGAACCGCGGCCGAGGTCCTGCACGACGGCGTCCGTGAGCGGATCTCGCCCAACAAGCTCCCGGTGGCGCGCTGGGTGGAGATCATCGAGGCCTCCCACGCCGAGGGCATCCGCTCGACCGTGACCGTCATGTTCGGCCACGTCGAGGAGCCCTGGGAGCTGGCCGAGCACATGCGCGTGGTGCGTTCGTTGCAGGAGCGCACGGGTGGATTCACGGAGTTCGTCCCGCTCTCGTTCATCCCGTTCCACACGCTGCTCGGGCGCACCCACGGGGTGGAGGAGATCACGCGTGAGGAGAACCTCAAGCACACCGCCGTGTTCCGCCTGGCGCTCGGGCGCACGGTGCGGAATCTGCAGGCGAGTTGGGTGAAGATGGGGCTCGATGCGGCCACCGAGTCGCTGCGCTGGGGCGTCAACGACCTGGGTGGGACGCTGATGGAGGAGTCGATCTCGCGCATGGCCGGGAGCTACCACGGGGTCATGCTCGAGCCCGGTGATCTGATCGCCGCCGCCCACCGCGCCGGCCGTCCGGCGGCTGAGCGCACCACGCTGTACGACATCCGCCGGCGGTATGAGCTGCCGGTGGCTGCGATGACGTGAGCGTGGAGCAGCCCATCGCCTCGCCGCCGCCTTCGCTGTTCGCCGGCGTCGAGCCGCTCGAGGTGTTCGTCGAGCTGTTGGCCGACATCGACATGCACACCTCGCCGACCGAGTTCTACGACCGCATCTGCGAGGCCATCTGCCGCCTGACCACGATGCGCCGGGCGGCGATCTTCATGGCCGACGCCGCCCGCCGCCGGGTGCGGGCGATCGGCTCCTACGGGATCCCCTTCGAGCAGCTCTCCCCGATCCGCCCCACGCTGCTCAACACCCCGATCGCGCAGCGGGCGCTGCTCGAGGACAAGGTCGTGGTGGTCTCCGAGCGGATCGAGGAGGAGGTCCCGCCCGAGTACGCCCAGCTGCTCGGGATCACCACGCTGGTCTGCACGCCGCTGAGCGCCGGGGGTTACGCCTACGGCGTGATCTGCGCCGACCGCGGCGGCGGCCGGTTCGAGCTCTCGGACGGCGAGCGCCATCTGCTCTGGACCCTCGGCAAGACCGCCGCGCTGGTGGCCGCCGCGCGCAACGTAACCCGCCAGCAGGAGCGCATGCGCCGGCTCGGCGAGCGCCTCGACCTGGCCCGGGAGATCCACGAGAGCGTGCTCCAGCGCCTGTTCGGCGTATCTCTGGTGCTGGGCGCCGAGCACCCGCTGGACCGCGACGAGCGCGACCGCTGCCGGATCGAGATGCAGGAGGCGCTGGCCGACCTGCGGCGGGCGCTGGAGCGTCCGCTCGCGCCGCTGCCGCCCGAGACCGGGACCACGCTGGCCGCCGAGCTCGACCGGGTGCGCCGCTCGCACGGAATGGTCGTCGAGGTCGATTGGCATGGCGATTCGAGCGTGCCGGCCGACGTCGAGCCGCTGGCCCAATCGGTGCTGGCCGAGGCGCTGCGCAACATCACCAAGCACGCCGACCCGACCCGGGTCGAGGTGGCCGTCTCGCGCGACGAGGACGACTTCGTGCTCGAGGTCCGCAACGACGGGGCGCGTGCGGGCGGCGGAGAACCGGGGATGGGGCTGCGCCTGGCGCAGTTCGAGGCGCTTCAGCAGGGCGGGACGGTGGAGTCCGGGCCGCTCGACGGCGATCGCTGGCGGGTCCGCCTGGTCGTGCCGTTGCAGCAGGACATGGAGTGATGCAGGACAGCCGGCTGCGCGTCCTCGTGGTGGACGACCATGACGTCGTCCACTGGGGCTTCCGCGTACTGCTCGGGGAGCAGCCCTGGGTCGAGCGCTTCTTCCAGGCGCGCACCGGCGCCGAGGCGCTGGCACTCGCCAGCACGCACAAGCCGCACGTGGCGCTGGTCGATTTGTTCCTGGCCGGCGAGTCGGGGGCCGAGTTGTCCGCCGCTCTGCGCGAGGCCTCGCCGGCCACCCGGGTGCTCCTGATCTCGGGCGCCGGCCGGATGTCGCCGGCGGCCGCCCGGGCGGCCGGCGCGTCCGGCTTCGTGTCCAAGGACTGGGACGCGGCGCGCGTGGCGGCCGCCGTGCGGCGCGTGGGCCTCGGGATGACTGCATTCCCGCCCAAGGCCGAGCAGCCGGCGCCGATGTTGACCGAGCGCGAGCGCGAGGTGCTCGACCTGATCGCCGGCGGGTCGACCAACCGCGAGATCGCCGAGCGGCTCTATCTCAGTCCGCACACGGTCAAGGAGCACACAAGCGTGCTGTACCGCAAGCTGCGGGCCCGCAACCGGGCCGAGGCCGTCCAGCGCGCCCAACGGATCGGTTTGCTCGGCTGATCCGGACTTTGGCGATCCACTCCCGCATATGTCATGTCCAGCGCCAAAGTCCGAGCGTCAGTCCGGGGAAATCCGGCTCACCACCGTCCCGAACCGCGAAAGGGTGTTTTAGCCGGATTTCCCCGGGCGCATGAAGCGCTCGAGGACCGGCAGCTTGACCATGTGCGGGATGTAGCGGCTGGCCAGCATCGCGGCGCGGATCGGGAGACCCGGCACCACCACGCGCTCGCCGTGCTCGAGGCCCTCGACGCCCGCCCGCGCCGCCTGCGCGGGTGAGATCAGCGCGCCCGGCACCGCCCGCTCGAATGACTTGCCCCCTTGAACCTCCCAGCCGGCGATCTGCCAGAAGTCCGTGTCGACCGGTCCCGGGGCCAGCGCCGTGACCGTCACGCCGTTGCCTCGCACCTCCTGGTGGATCGCCTCCGAGAAGGTCAGCACGAACGCCTTGGACGCGGAGTATCCGGCGGAGTAGGGGATCGGCTGCATCGCGGCGGTCGAGGCCACGTTGAGGATCGCCCCCCGCCCGCGCTCGACCATCGCCGGCAGGAAGGCAGACGTGAGCGCCACCACCGCCTCGACGTCCACCCGGACCTGTTCGATCTCCCGTTCGGCGTCGGCCTCGTGGAACGGCTCTCCGCCGGTGGCGAAGCCGGCGTTGTTGACGAGGATCTCGACCTCGAGCCCCAGTTCCTCGATCCGGCCGGGGAGCTTGCCGCGCGGGGTCGGCTTGCCGAGATCGCAGGCGATCGTCTCGACCCGCACTGCGTATTCGTCGCTCAGCTCATCGGCCAGCGCGGTCAGGCGGTCCTTGCGCCGAGCGACCAGGACCAGCGCGTAGCCGCGCGCGGCCAGCAGCTTGGCGATCTCGCTGCCGATGCCGGCGGAGGCGCCCGTGACCAGCGCAGCGGTGCTCGATTTCGGCTTGGGGAGGCTCAAGGTTCAGTCTCCCCCCGAACGGGGGGAAGTCCGCAGGGGCCCTGTATCCGGACCCGAAATGCTGCGTAGGGTGATACCAGAATGGGACTCACCGCAATCCTGTTCCCTGGCCAGGGGAGCCAGACCCCCGAGATGCGTGACACGGTCGCCGACGTGCGACCGGATCTGCTCGCGCTCGCCTCCGAGGTGGTCGGCGAGGACCCGTTCGCACGGGTCGACGACGGCACGAAGTTTGCCCAGCCCGCGATCTTCTGCGCCAGCCTGGCCGGCTGGGAGTCGCTGGGCCGCCCGTCCGGCGAGTTCATGGCCGGGCACTCGCTGGGCGAGCTCGCCGCACTGGTCGCCGCGGGCTGCCTGCGCGAGCGCGACGGCCTCGAGCTGGTGGCGCTGCGCGGCCGGCTGATGCAGGAATCCGGCGAGCGCGCGGGCGACGGAAGCATGCTCGCCCTGCTGGGCGGCGGCGCGGCCGACCGCGCCGCCGAGCTGGCCGACGCGCACGGGCTGGCCGTGGCCAACGACAACTCGCCCCAGCAGGTGGTTCTGTCCGGCGATCGGGGCGCGTTCGACGCCGCGAGCGCGGCGGCCAAGGAGCTCAGCCTGCGGGCGATGGAGCTGCCGGTCACCGGCGCCTTCCACTCACCGATGATGGCCGGCGCGGTACCCGCGTTTGCCGAGGCCTTGGACCGGGTTGAGGTGGCGTCCCCGGAGGGCGTTACCGTGCTGTCCGCCGTGACGGCCGCTCCGTTCGAGGACGTGCGCGCCCAGCTCGCCCAGGCGCTGACCATGCCCGTGCGCTGGCGCGAGACCCTGCTCGCGCTGCGCGAGCTCGGTGCCGAGCGGTTCGTCGAGGTGGGGCCCGGCCGGGTGCTGACCGGCCTGGTCAAGCGGACGCTGCGCGACGTGGAGCTGACCAGTGCTTGAGTCGCGGCCGATCGATCCGCTCGCCGGCTCCGGCCGCCACGCCGCCTCGCCGGAGTTGGTGAGCGCGCGCCCGGCGATCCTCTCGGTGGCGACCGAGGTGCCGGCTGGGACGGTCACCACGGCCGAGCTCGCCGAGCGCCTCGGCGTGAGCGAGGACTGGATCGTGTCGCGCACCGGGATCCGGGCGCGTCCGGTCGCCGCCCCCGACGAGCGGCTGTCGGAGTTCGCCGCCCGGGCCGGATCGGCCGCGCTGAGCCGCGCCGGCGTCGACCCGGCCGACGTCGACCTCGTGCTGGTGGCGACGCTGACCCAGGATGAGCTGATGCCGAACGCGGCCCCGGTGGTGGCCCACGCGATCGGCGCTGACCGCGCCGGGGCGATCGACCTGGGCGCCGCCTGCACCGGCTTCCTCTCCGGGCTGTCACTCGGCGCGGCCCAGATCGAGACCGGCCGGGCCGAGCGCGTGCTGCTGATCGGCGCCGACTTCACCACGCGGATCGTCGACTGGGAGGACAAGCGGACCGCGCCCCTGTTCGGCGACGGCGCCGGCGCCGTCGTCCTCGGTCCGGCGGCCGGCGAGGTCGGCGAGATCGGTCCGATCGTCCTCGGGGCCGACGGCTCTGGCGCGCCCGCCATCCAGATCGACCACTCCGACCGCAAGCTGCGGATGGACGGGCCCGAGGTCTACCGCAACGCGATCGCGCGGATGAGCGAGTCCACGCTGGCCGCCATCCGCGGCGCCGGGCTCACGCTCGAGGACATCGATCTGTTCGTCTACCACCAGGCCAACGGCAGGATTCTGCGCGCGCTGGCGGAAAGGCTTCAGCTCCCTTCGGAGCGCGTGGTGGACGTCATCGAGAACCTCGGCAACTCCTCTGCGGCCACCCTGCCGCTCGGACTCGCCGCGGCCGAGCGCCAGGGCCGCCTCAAGCCCGGCGACCGGGTCCTGCTCTGCGCGTTCGGTGCCGGGTTCACCTGGGGCGCGGGCGTGGTCGAGTGGGGAGGCCTGCACGATGGCTGATCCAGCACGCCAGCGGGACGGCTCGGCGCTCGTGACCGGCGCGTCTCGGGGCATCGGCGCAGCCATCGCGCGCGCCCTGGCCCGTGACGGGTGGCGCGTGGGCGTCAACTACCGGACTGACCGCACCGGCGCCGAGGCGGTTGTGAGCGAGATCGAATCCTCAGGGGGGCAGGCGATCGCCCTGGAGGCCGACGTGGCCGACCGCGGCGCCGCCGACGAACTGTTCGGCGCACTCGAATCGCGCTTCGACGCCCCCGTGCTCGCGCTCGTCAACAACGCCGGTATCAGCCGCGACGACCTCACCCCGTCGCTGGGCGACGAGGAGTGGGACGACGTGCTCGAGACCAACCTGACCGCGGCCTTCCGGCTGACGCGGCGCGCGCTCCGGCCGATGCTGCGCGCGCGCTCGGGGCGGATCGTCAACATCTCCTCGATCGCCGGACTGCGGGCGAACCCGGGCCAGGCGAACTACGCGGCCGCCAAGGCCGGGCTGATCGCGCTGACCAAGACCTCCGCGGTCGAGGTGGCCCGCCGCGGCGTGACCGTGAACGCGGTCGCCCCCGGCTTGATCGACACCGAGTTCATCGGCGGGGCCTCGAAGGAACTGCTCGAGGCGATCCCCGCCAGGCGCGTCGGCACGCCCGAAGAGGTGGCCGCGTGCGTGCGCTTTCTGACATCCGACGAAGCCAGCTACGTGACCGGCGCGGTGCTCACCGTGGACGGCGGGCTGGCCGCGTGAACACAACCGAATGAAAGGGACAGCTACATGGCAACCGTGACTACGGAGCAGGTCGAAGCGCGCGTCGTGGAGACGCTGGCCAGCTTCGGCCCCGACGCCGATCAGATCAGTCGCTCGTCGACCTTCGAGGAGCTTGACATCGACTCGCTCGACCTCGTCGAGCTGGCGCAGGTCGTCGAGGACGACTACGGCGTGGTCCTCAAGGGTGAGGACATGAAGGAGCTCAAGACCGTTGGCGACGCGATCGACCTGATCGTCAGCCGGGCGGAGTGAAGCGCCAGGTCGTCATCACCGGGCTGGGCGCGGTGACGCCGCTGGGCGTCGGCGCCGACGCGCTGTTCGAGCGCTGGGCGGCCGGCGAATGCGGCATCCTGGACGGCGCCGGCGCCTGCACCGACTTCGAGCCGAGTGAGCTGTTGTCGATCAAGGAGGTCCGGCGCCTCGATCGCTTCTCGCAGCTCGCCCTGGTCGCGGCCGGCGAGGCGGTGGCCGATGCCGGCTGGGACGGCGAGCTGCCGTATGACCCGATGCGGGTCGGTTGCGTGGTCTCGACCGGGATCGGCGGGATCCAGACGATCGAGCTCCAGCACGACGTGCTCCGCGACCGCGGGCCCGCGCGGATGTCCCCGCTCGGCATCCCCGCCCAGATGCCGAACGCCGCCGCGGCCGCGGTGTCGATGAAGTACGGCCTGAAGGGCCAGATGTTCAGCGTGGTGTCGGCCTGCTCGAGCGGCGCGCACGCGATCGGCTGCGCGCTGCGGATGATCCAGTGGGGCGACGCCGACGCCGTGGTGGTGGGCGGGGCCGAGGCCACGCTGACCCCGTTTGGCTTCGGCAGCTTCAACTCGATGCAGGCCCTGTCGCCGAGCGGGATCTCCCGGCCGTTCGACGCACGCCGCGATGGCTTCGTGATGGGCGAGGGCGCCGGGGTCCTGGTGTTCGAGGAGGCTTCGGCGGCAGCGGAGCGAGGCGCGACCGTGCTCGGCGAGATCGCCGGCTATGGATCGACCTCCGATGCCTACCACCTGACCGCTCCCGAGCCGAGCGGCGAGGCCGCCACCCGCGCGATCGAGCTCGCGCTTTCCGACGCCGGAGTGGACCCCGAGCAGATCGACTACATCAACGCGCACGGGACCTCGACGCAGCTGAACGATGCCGCCGAGACGGCCGCGATCAAGCGAGCGCTCGGTGAGGAGCGGGCTCACAAGATCCCGGTGTCGTCGCTCAAGTCCGCCACCGGGCACCTGCTCGGTGCCGCGGGCGCCGCCGAGGCGGTGGCGACCGTAAAGACTCTCGCGACGCGCGTTATCCCGCCGACGCTTGGCTACGAGGTGCCCGACCCCGACTGCGACCTCGACTACGTGCCCGGCGAGGCGCGGCCGCTGGTGCTCTCCAACGGCCGTCCGCCGGTGGCGCTGTCGAACTCGTTCGCCTTCGGCGGCCACAACGTGGCGCTGGTGTTCAAAGGCCCCGAACGCACCCCGGCCTCATGAGCGCGACACTCGAACGCGAATCGGTCGGACGGCTCGATCCGCTCGAGCGGCTCGAGGCGCTGTGCGATCCGGGCAGCGTCCGGCCGCTGCGCTCACGCGTCTTGCAGCCACGGCTGGGTGCCCGCGCGGTTGCCGGCGACGGGGTGGTGGGCGCCACCGGGTGCGTCAACGGGCGCCCGATCGTCTGCTACGCCGAAGACGGCTCGTATCTGGGCGGCTCGCTTGGGGAGCTTCACGCGGACACGATCGTGCGCGTCTTGCAGACGGCGGCGCGAGCACGAATTCCGGTCGTGGGCTTTGTCGAGTCGGGCGGCGCGCGGATGCAGGAGGGCACGGCGGCGCTGGCCGGCTACGGGCGGATCTTCCGGGAGACGGTGGCGTTGACCGGCGTCGTCCCCCAGATCTCGGTTGTGTCGGGCGCCTCGGCCGGGGGCGGCGCTTACTCGCCCGCGCTGACCGACCTGATCATCATGACCGAGGACGCCGCGATGTTCCTCACCGGGCCCGGCGTCGTGCGAGAGGCGCTCGGCGAGGAGATCGACGCCGAGGGCCTCGGGGGCCCGCGGGTGCACGAGCACAACGGCGTGTGTCACCTGGTCGAGCACGACGAGCTGACCGCGGCCGCGCGGGTGCGCGAGCTGCTGGCCTACCTCCCGTCGGCCGCGGGCTTGCCGTTGCCGACGGCCGAGCCGGTCGGCTCGGAGATCGTCGACCCGGGCTCCGTGGTGCCGGCCGAGCCGCGTCGTGTGTATGACGTGCGGGACGCCCTGCGCGGAATCGTCGACGCCGGCTCGCTGCTCGAGCTGTGCCCGCGCTGGGCGCGCAACGTCGTCACCACGTTCGCTCGGATCGAAGGACGCCCGGTGGGGATCGTCGCAAACCAACCCCACCACCTCGCGGGTGTCCTGGACGCGGAGAGCTCGGAGAAGGCGGCGCGGTTCGTCTCGTTCTGCAACTCGTTCGGGTTGCCACTGATCGCCGTCGTCGACACTCCGGGGTTCATGCCGGGCTCCAAGCAGGAGCGGGCCGGCGTGATCAGGCACGGGGCCTCGCTGGTCCGGGCGTTCGCCGCCGCGCGGGTCCCCAAGCTGACCGTCGTGCTCCGCAAGTCCTACGGCGGCGCGTACATCACGATGAACTCGCGTGACCTGGGCGCCGATCTGGTCCTCGCCTGGCCCGACGCCGAGCTGGGGATCATGAGCGCCCGGGCGGCGGTCGGGGTCGTCCATCGCCGCGAGCTGCGGGCCTCCGAAGACGTCGAGGCGCGTCGCGGACAGCTCGCCGACGAGTACTTCGCCGAGCACCTGCACGCGGAGACGGCTGCCGCGGCCGGTTTCGTCGACGAGCTGGTCGAGCCGGGCGAGACGCGCGAGCGGCTGGCCAGCGCGCTGTGGACGCTGTCCGGCGGCCGCCAGGGCCCCGCGGGCCTTCAGTTGTGATCCTGGAGGGCAAGCGGCTGGTGATCACCGGCGTGATCACCAAGGACTCGATCGCCTGGCATGCGGCGTCGCGGGCTCTTGCCGAAGGCGCGTCGGTGGTGTTGACCAGCTTCGGGCGAGCGCGGCGGATGACCGAGCGAGCGGCGGCGCGGTTGTCTTCGGAGGTCGACGTGCTGGAGCTGGACGTGAACCGGGCTGCGGATTTCGATGCGTTGTCCGAGTCGCTGCGGTCGCGCTGGGGAGGCGTAGACGGCGTACTCCACGCAATCGCGTTCGCGCCCGAGGACGCGCTGGGCGGCCGCTTCATGACCACGCCGCCCGAGAGCGCGGCCGCCGCCTTCCAGACCAGCGCGTTCTCGTTCAAGGCGCTGGCCGCCGCGGTCGAGCCGCTGATGGACGGTGGCGGGAGCATCGTGGGGATGGACTTCGACGCCAGCGTGGCCTGGCCCATCTACGACTGGATGGGGGTGGCCAAGGCGGCGCTCGAGTCGGTCTCGCGGTATCTGGCGCGTGACCTCGGGCCACGCGGGATCCGGGTGAACCTGGTATCGGCGGGCCCGCTGGGTACGGTCGCGGCACGCGGGATCCCGGGGTTCGAGACACTCGCGGACCTGTGGCGGGTCCAGGCGCCGCTGGGCTGGGACGTCGAGGACCCCGTGCCGGTGGCGGACACGATCTGCTTCCTGCTGTCCGATCTGGCGCGAGCGATCAGCGGCGAGATCGTGCACGTCGACGGCGGCTTCCACGCCGTCGGGGCACCCAGGCAGGGCTGATCCTGGACATCCTGGCGCTCGGCGGGGGTCTAGCCTGCTTGCCGTGGAGCGTTGGCTGGCTGATGGACGGATCGTCCGCGTGTGTGGACTGCTCGGCGCGGTGGCCATCGCGTTCTCGAGCATCCTGGTCCGGCTGAGCCACGCCTCGCCGGAGACGGCGGCGATCTTCCGTTGTCTGTTCGCCCTGCCCCTCCTGGGGCTGCTGGCCTGGCTCGAGGACCGGCGCTTCGGCTCGCGGTCGTGGGCCGAGCGCCGGGTCCTCGTCCTCGCCGGCGTGTTCTTCGCCGCCGATCTGATCCTGTGGCATCACTCGATCGAGGACGTCGGCGCCGGCCTCGCCACCGTGCTGGCCAACATCCAGGTGGTACTGGTGCCGCTGGTGGCATGGGCCGTGCTGGCCGAGAAGCCGGGGGGTCGGGTGCTGGCCGCGCTGCCGATCGCGCTGATCGGAGTCGTCCTCATCTCGGGTGTGCTCCAGCATGGCGCGTACGGCCGGGATCCGGGACGTGGCGCGCTGTTCGGCCTGGCCGCCGGCGTGGCCTACGTCGGCTTCCTGCTCCTGTTGCGACACGGCGGGTCGGATCTGCGGCGCGTCGCGGGTCCGCTGTTCGATGCGACGTTGACCGCGACCGTGGTCTGTATCGCCGCCGGCGTGATCGTCGGCGCCGCGGATCTGACTCCGGGTTGGCCGCAGGTGGGGTGGCTGATCGTGCTCGCGCTGACCTCGCAGGTGCTGGGCTGGCTGCTGATCACGATTTCGCTGCCGCGCCTGCCCGCCGCGATCACATCGCTGATGCTGGCCGTCCAGCCGATCGGCACGCTCGCGCTCGCCGCGTTGATCCTGGGGGAGTCACCAAGCGGACTCCAGTTGGCTGGCGTCGCCGTGGTGCTGGCCGCCCTCGTGGTCGCCAGCCGGCCGCCCTCGCGGGCGCGGCTATCGGAACAGGTCCTCCGCCTCCGGTCGGATCAGCGCCGCGGCCCCGGGCCCGTCGTCGGCGGTGACGTGGCGGTCGGCGCCGCGGACAAGGACTAGCGGCAGCGACCCGTCCTTGGTGCGTGCCAGGTCGGCGGCGGCGGCCAGTTCGTCCGCGACCGCGATCGCCGTGGCTCTGAGCTCGCGCCCGGTGGCGTCGGTGCGGCCGCGCCAGTCGTCGAGGGGGGTGAGGCCGGCGCAGCCGATCGCGATGTCGACCTGGCCGTGGCGCCAGGCCCGGCCGAACGAGTCGGTGACGATGACGGCCGGCGGGGCGCCGGTTCGCCGTTTCAGCTTGGCTCGGAGGTCTCTGGCCGATCTGTCGGGGTCTTCGGGCAGGAGGACGACGGTGTCGTCGCCGGGGACGTTCGAGGCGTCGACGCCGGCGTTGGCGCACACGAAGCCGTGATGGGTCACGCAGATCAGCACGCCGCGCTCGGCGCGGAGGACCTGATGCGTCTCGTCGAGGATCACCTGGACGTGGCGGGGGTCCTTCTCGAGGCTGTGCGCAAGCTCGATGGCCCGTCGTCCCGGCTGCACGTCGGCCAGGCTTCTGACCCTGCCCTCGGCCTTGGAGACGATCTTGTGCGCGATCACGAGCACGTCGCCGGGCTCGAGCTCGATCTGTGCTTCGCGGCACGCGCCTGCGATCAGGGCGGCGAGGTCGTCGCCCGGGGTGACCTCGGGCAGGCCCTCAAGCGCGGTGGCGGTCAGCACCCGCTACGCCTGCGCTCGCAGGAGCCGGCTGGATTCGGCACCGGGCTAGGTCGTCCGCGCTCGTAGGAGCTGGCTGAGCATGCCGCGCGTGTGGGCCGCGCCACCGCGCGTGCTCGCCAGCGTCCGGCGGAGCGCCTCGAGGTCCTCGGGCGTGTCGACGTCGAGCGCCAGCGAGTCGAGCTCCACGACCTCGGCCTCGATCCCGGCCGCGCTCGCGTCCGCCTCGTGCCGGCGGCGGCTGTCCGGCCCGAAGCTCGGGGTGAGCACATCGGGTGGCGTGAGCAACAGGGCATTCGTGCCGGTGCCGTGTCGGTCGGGCACGATCAGCGCCGAGCGCTCGGCGGCCGGGTGGTTCAACAGCGTGTTCAGGTCGTCGGGCGAGAGCAGCGGGCAGTCGCCGGGAACCAGCAGGGCCCGCTCGACCTCGTCCTCGAGCAAGGCGCGAATGCCGTTCACCGCGGCGGTGTTGTGGCCGCGCTCGTCATCCTCGACGACGGTTGCGCCGTAGCCGCCGGCGATCCGCTGGGCCACCCGATCCCCGCTCACGACCACGATGCGCTCGAGCGCGGGCACTCTCCCGAGTGCCACCAGCGCGTCGGCGAACATCGCCTCGACCAGCGCGCGCCGGTCGTGCGGGGGCAGCTCCACGCGCAGGCGCTGCTTGGCCTCGGCGAGGCTCTTGATCGGCAGGACGGCCGCTGTCCGCATGGCCGGGGGAACGCTATCTCAGTGGCCACTAAGCGCCAGTGCGAAGTTGAGTGTCTCTTCGGCCACGCGGCGCCGGGCGTCCGCGGTCGCCATCAGCACGTCGGTCTCGAGCACGGGAAGCCCATCCGTTCTCTGGTCGGCGACGAGTCCGTCGATCAGCCCCGTGTAGTAGGTGGCGATCCCGTCGTTGTTGACCGGAAGTGCCTTGTATTCCATGAACGCGGCGGTTGGCCCCTTGATCACGGTGTCGGCGACAAGGGGGCTGACCGCGACTATGGACGCGCTCGCTTCGGTGAGGGCGTTACGCATGCCGTTGACGGCCAGGATCGGGCCGATCGATATGACGGGGTTCGAGGGGCCGATCACGATCGCCTGAGCGGATGCGATCGCGTTCAGCACCTCGGGCGTTGGGCGGGCCGCCTTGGCACCGCGGAAATCGACGTCGATCACCGGGTCTGCCGAGGCCCGCGCGCCGCCGCCCTTGATCATGTACTCCTGGAACGGCCACCAGCGGCCATCTGTCATGACCCGGGTGCGGACCGGCTCGTCGCTCATTGGCAGCACCGTCGCGGGTGTGTTCAGCGCGGTTGAAATCGCCATGTGGATCTCGGTCAGACGCTCGCCCTGTTGGAGACGGCGGGCCCGCTCGAGTCCGATCGCCAGGTCCTGGTCGCCCAGGTTGAACCACACCTCGACGTCGATCGCCCTGAGCCCGTCCATCACGTGGAAGGTGTCACCGGCGATGCCCCAACCGCGCTCGTCGATCCGGTCGGCCAGCCAGAACGTCACGACATCGGGGTCGGGCGACACATATGCGCCGTAGATCTCGACGTCGTCGCCGGTGTTGGCGATCACGACGAGCGAGTCGGCGCCGACGACGTCGAGCATGCCGCGGGCGAGCTTCGCCCCGCCGGTCCCGCCGGCCAGCACCACGACCGGTCCGCCGCTCACAGGCCCGTTATCTTGATTCCCGCGCGGGCCTTGTTCCGCACGTTGATCGAGATGATCAGCGGGGTGAGTTGCTCGACGATGCGCGCCATCTCGAGCGGCCCGCAGTCGACCGGCCGCAGGCCGGGGATGGCGTTGACCAGCTCGGCCAACTTCGTCTTGTCCTCTTTGCGGTCGCCGCAGATCAGGACGTCCTCGTCGAGTTCGTGGTCGAGGTCGGCGAGCAGGGCGGCGCTGACGGTGTGAAACGCCGAGACCACACGGACGCCGTCGGGGGCCATCTCCTCTGCCTGCTGCGCGGCGGAGCCCTGCCAGACCCCGAGCGTGCGCGTGGCCTTACCGCTGACCGCGGCGGCCAGAGGGACGGTGGCGTCGACCAGGAGGTGGTCTCCGGTCAGGGCCTGCTTTAGGTTGGTCAGCGTCTCCGATTGGTTGCGGAACGGGACGCTCAGGATCACGATCTCCGCGTCCTTGACCGCCACGTGATTCTCGTACCCGGCATAGGTGCCTTCCGGGACGGCCTCGGTGGCGCGCCTGACCGCCTCCTGGGCGCGGTGCTCGTCGCGCGAGCCGATCGTCACCGGGATGCCCGCTCGGCCGAGCCGCAAGGCGAGCCCGAAGCCGAGCGCGCCGGTGCCGCCGACGATGCAAACCGGTGTGGGCTGGGGGTCGTTGTTCTCGGTCATCCGCCGCGTCCAGCGCCGGCGTCGACGACCCGCCGTTCGTGGCGGCCGACGCCGATCGTCCGGCCGTCGTCTTTCGTTACCTCGACGGTGAAGCGGAGCTTGCGGCCATCGACGATTTCCTCGAGCTTGGCGTGCACGTGGCAGTGGTCGCCCTTCGTGGCGGCGCCGACGTGCCTGACGTTCACCTCGAAGCCCACCGTCGCTTTGTCTTCGGGGAGCGCGGGGCGAACGAGCATGGCGGCGGTGCGCTCCATCATCGCGATCATTCCGGGGGTCGACAGAACCTCGGTAGGGAGCGTGCCGCCCACGTCGGTGAGCAGTCGTCCATCCACTTCGAAGTCGTGCGTGGCCTCCATTCCCACGTGGAGCGAGCCGCTCATCGGCGGCGCACCCTAGCGCGATTCATAGAATCGAGGTCGATGAGTGAGTTGCCCGATTCGGTTCGCATCCGTGAGGTCGGCCCGCGCGATGGTTTCCAGAACGAGCCCGAGGTCATCCCGACTGCGGACAAGGTGCGCTTGATCGAGCTGCTTGGAGCCACCGGGCTCGAGCGGATCGAGGTCACGAGCTTCGTCCGGCCCGACGTCATCCCACAGCTGGCCGACGCTGAGGAGGTGCTGGCGGCGGTGGACTTGCCGGATTCGGTTGCGGTCAGCGTGCTGATCCCGAATGAGCGCGGCCTCGATCGGGCGCTGGCGTTCCGGGACCGCTTTGACGAGATCAACGGCTTCCTGTCGGCTTCCGAGACGCACAATCTGAAGAACGTCGGGCGGTCGGTGGCTGAGTCGGTTTCCGGCTTGCAGCGGACCTTCGCGCGGGGTCTGGCGGAGGGGCTTCGGTGTGAGGGAGTGATCTCGACGTCGTTCGGGTGCCCGTATGAGGGTGTTGTGCCCGTGGATCGCGTGTTGGACATTGCTTGCGAATTGGCCGAGGCCGGTGCGGTCGAGATCGGGTTTGGGGACACCACCGGGATGGCGAACCCGGTACAGGTGAGGGACTTCTTTGCTGCGGCGCGCTCGCGATTGCCGGGCGTGGAGCTGACCGCCCATTTCCACAACACGCGCGGCCAGGGGCTGGCCAACGTGCTGGCCGCTCTCGAGGCCGGGATCGACAGCTTCGAGTCGAGCTTCGGCGAGCTCGGCGGCTGCCCGGTGCCGGCCGGCGCGACGGGCAACATCGCGACCGAGGACCTCGTGTCGATGCTGCACGAGATGGGCATCGCCACCGGGATCGACCTGGCCCGGCTGCTCGAGGCCTCGCGCGCGGTGCGGGACGTCCTGGGCCGGCCGCTCGGGAGCCACGTGCTGCTCGCCGGGCCGGTCGAGTGGGGGACCTCGTGACTGAGGTATCGCCGGGCGAGCCGCTCTCGGACGCGATCGAGCGCTCCATGGCGGGGGGCCCCTCGCACCACCGCGAGAAGGCTAGGTCGCAAGGGAAGCTCGCTGTGCGCGACCGGGTGGCCCGGCTGCTCGATCCCGGATCCTTCGCCGAGGAGGGACTGCTGGCCGGCCTGGAGGAAGACGGGCTCGGCGCCGAGGGCGTGGTCACCGGGCTGGGGACTGTTTCCGGGGCTCCGGTGGCGGTGATGGCCAACGACCCGACGGTCAAGGCAGGGTCGTGGGCGCCCCGGACGGTCGAGAAGATCGTGCGGATCCAGGAGCGGGCGCTGAGCTTGCGCGTGCCGTTGGTGTATCTGGTGGATTCGGCGGGGGCGCGGATCAACCAGCAGGTGCAGATGTTTCCGGGGCGGCGGGGGGCCGGCCGGATCTTCTTCAACCAGGTCCGCCTGTCGGGCGTGGTGCCGCAGGTGTGCGTGCTGTTCGGGCCGAGCGCCGCGGGCGGTGCCTACATCCCGGCCTTCTGCGACATCGTGATCATGCGCGACGGCAACGCCTCGATGTACCTCGGCTCGCCGCGCATGGCCGAGATGGTGATCGGCGAGAAGGTGTCGCTGGAGGAGATGGGCGGCGCGCGCATGCACACGTCGCGTTCCGGCGTCGGCCACGCGCTGGTGAGCTCTGACGAGGAGGGGATCGACCTCGCGCGCCGGTATCTGAGCTACTTCCCGTCGTCGTTTGTCGGTGAGCCTCCGCCGGCTCCCCCGGCCGAGCCGTCTGGTTCTGGGCGTTCGATTCGCGCGCTGATCCCGGCCGACGAGAACAAGCCGTTCGACATGCGCTCGCTGATCGACTGTCTTGTAGATGAGGGCTCAGTGTTGGAGGTCCATGCGCGCTGGGCGAAGGAGGTCATCGTCGCCTACGCGCGGCTCGACGGCCGCGTGATCGGGATCGTCGCCAACCAGCCCAAGGTCAAGGGCGGCGTGCTGTTCGTCGACTCGGCCGACAAGTGCGCTCGGTTCATCTGGACGTGCAACGCGTTCAACATCCCGCTGCTGTTCCTGGCCGACGTGCCCGGGTTCATGATCGGCACCCAGGTCGAGCGCGAGGGGATCATCCGCCACGGCGCGAAGATGATCAGCGCGGTGTCCGAGGCGACCGTGCCGAAGATCTCGGTGATCGTGCGCAAGGCCTACGGCGCCGGCCTGTACGCGATGGCCGGCCCGGCCTTCGATCCGGACTGCTGCCTCGCGTTGCCGAGCGCGTCGATTGCGGTGATGGGCCCTTCCGCGGCGATCAACGCGGTCTACTACAACCAGCTACAGGCGATCGCCGACGAGGACGAGCGCGCGGCGCGGGTCGAGGAGCTGCGCCGCGAGTACGCCGAGGACATCGACATCCTGCACCTCGCCTCCGAGCTGGTCGTCGATGCGGTCATCCAGCCCGAGGACCTGCGCGCCGAGCTGATCCGCCGGTTCGCGCTGGCCGCCGGCAAGCACCGGGAGTGGCCGGAGAAGCACAATCCGGTCACGCCGGTGTAGGCGCTGGCTCGGGCTCGTCGGCTGCCGGGTGGGAGTCGAGCTCGTCGTCGATCGCGTGGATCAGTCGCAGGGCGAATTGTTGGAGGTCGTCGAGCGCGGTCTCGTCTGGTTGATCGGTGTCGTCGACGGTGCCGATCGCGATCGCGGTGAGGCGGCGCGCTCTGGCCGGGAGCGCGGGCGTGCCGCCGCGGCTCCGGTGGGGGGCGGCGAGGCCATCGGCCGCACTCTCGGCGAGCTCCCGCAGCCGTCGGGTGTAGCGGATCGGGACCAGCCGCCCGTCGCTGCGCCACCACACTGGCGGCCCGGCGCCGGATGCCTCGATCCCGAGCACGATCGTGTCTTGGGGTGTTAGCTCGCGCCGGTGGGCCTTGAGGTAGCGGCGCATCCCGATCTCGTGCCCCTCGCCGGCGCCCTGGAGTACGAGCTCGACGTTGATGTTGCGCGGCGGCGCGGCCGCTGCGATTGCGCCGGTCAGGGCGATGGCCACCGCCGCGCTGGCCCCGTGGTCGCCGGCGCGGGGGCCGTAGGCGGCCGCGCCGGCCTCGAGCAGGAGCGCCAGGGCCAGCACGAGCAGCACGGTGGGCGGCAGCTGGATCAGGCCGAGCGTGTGCGAGGGGTGGTGGCCGGTGGCGCGGATGACCGCGACGGCCAGCGACCAGGCGATGAGTATCGACAGCCAGGCGAGCCACCCGAGGGCGAGTGGGCCGGTCAGGCGTCTCATCGTTGCCGCCGGCCGGCGGAGCGCCGCGCGTTGGATGAGCGCGGCTCGCGGGACGTCGTACTTCGCGGTCAGGATCAGTCGAGTGGCCGGGTCGGGGTTGGCGGCGGCATCGAGTCTGCGGCGCGCCACCACGTTCTGGCTGGCCCGCTCGGGCGTGAGCCGGCGGCCGGGGGAGAGCCCGGTCAGTCCGTCGGCGAGGACCGAGACGAGCGCCAGGCCGAGCAGTGCCGCGCCAAGCGTGGGATGACTGACCGAGACGAGGCTTCCCGCAAGCGCGAGCGCGACGTGCCAGGCGTGCGCCAGTGCCCAGTTGGGCCGGCCCCAGAACGGCTCGGTGGTGACCTTGTAGCCCTGCGCGCTCGGGTCGTTCGGGTCGCTGGGTCGCTCGGGTCGCTCGGGTCGCTCGGGTCGCTCAGGCCGCTCAGGTCGCGGGCCAGCCGGCGAGCCGCGCGGCGCTCGCTGTCGGTGCCGGGGCCACGGCGGTCGAACGTGGCCAGCGTCGCGGTCGCTTCGAGCGCTCGCATCGGGGCGGATGATCGCAGCCGATCGCTTCGTCGTCCGCCGGCCGCCGGATCGCTGGGCGCTGTCTTGTGGGGCGAGGGTCCTCCGGTGCAGGCGATCCGGTAGAAACCGGCCCGGATGACAGCTGCCCAGGAGCTTCAACTGCTCGAGGTCGCCCGCGAGGCGGCCGAGGTGGCCGCCGCCGAACTGCGCAAGCGGTTCGGCGACGCGCGCGGCGTGCGGTCGAAGAGCACCCCGACCGATCTCGTCTCGGACGCCGACCTGGCCGCCGAGTCGGCCATCCGCGCCGTGCTGGCGGCACGCCGGCCGGGTGACGCGATTCTGGCCGAGGAGGGAGGCGAGTCCGAGGGAGGCGACATCCGCTGGGTCGTCGACCCGCTCGACGGCACGATCAACTACCTGTTCGGCATTCCCGCCTTCGCCGTCAGCGTCGCCTGCGAGGACCCCGCGGGCACGGTGGCCGGCGTGGTTCTCGATCCATGCCGGAACGAGCGCTTCGAGGCGACGCGCTCGGGACGGCCGATGCTCAACGACGAGCCGATCGAGGTCGGGTCGCGCGCCGAGACGCTGGGCGTGGCGATGGTCGCCACCGGGTTCGGTTACGACGCCGGCCTCCGCGCGCGACAGGCGGAGGTCTTGACCCGGGTGCTGCCGCGGGTGCGCGACATCCGCCGGGTCGGTGCCGCCGCCCTCGATCTCTGCTGGTGCGCCTGTGGCCGCTTCGACGCCTACTACGAGCGCGGGCTGAACCACTGGGACATCGCCGCAGGCGGCCTGATCGCCGCGCGGGCCGGACTGGAGGTGCGCGATCTGGCCGCGACCGGCGATGAGCCGGCCGGGACGGCGGTGGCGCCGGCGGGGCTGATCGACGAGCTGGTGGCGCTGATCGTCGGCTGATCCCGCGCGGTGGCGCCGGCGGTGCGCCCCGCGGTGGCACCGCAGGTGGCGCCTGTGGTGGCGCCCGCGCGGGGCCCGCGCCGGCTCCCGGGTCCGCGTGCTGCATCCGGCGACGTCCGCCCACCACCGCGATGCACCTCTTTTTGGTGGCGAGAAACGTCGCACTCGACGCCGTCGGGCGCGCGAGTGCGCGGGAACTCGGCTATGGGGCCGCGAGTTTCGGCACACTCGAGCCGCGGCGCTCGTCGAGTGCGACATTATTCGCCCTCGATGGGTCCGATCCCGGCGCGCCGGGCGCTAGGACTAAACTGGCCGCCGAGCGCGGCGGTGGCGCAATCGGCTGACGCGGTGCCCTCAAAAGGCACTGTCCTTCGGGACGTGTGGGTTCGAGTCCCACCCGCCGCACTACGGTCTGTCGACCGGGGCGCAAGTCCCCGTGGCGTGCCGCGCCACGTTGCGGTCGACGCGGTTTTCGTTCAGGCGGTGGCCGGCTCGCCCGAGCGCGAGTCGGGCGGGTTATAGCCCCGGCTGCGCGCCTCGTCGATCGGGACCTCCTGCTCCACGTTCCATCCCTGCGCGAACGCCTGCAGCGCGACCAGGATCAGGAGGAGCTGGACCGGGACGAGCAGGAGCACGACGGTCCCCAGCGTGCCGGCGCTCAGGCCCTGACCGCCCAGCATCGACTTGGCATGGGCGAACCCGGCATGGTTGCGATCGAACCAACTCGTCCCGGTGAGGCCGAGCCCGGCGACGATCGCGACCATCAGCAGCAAGATGGCGAGCCCCGCCGCGATCGGCAGCATGCCCCGCGCCCATCTGACGAACACGTAGAACGCGATGATCACGTACGCGATGCACCAGACGAAGTTGATCGGCTTCATCCCCTCGAGCTGCGACCACCCGCCGATCGTCACGATCAGCAGCAAGCCCGCCGACACGAGCAGGATCAGCGCCACCACCGCCTTCATCGCCTTGCTCGTCGCCTTCTCCCGGTTGGGGAAAACGACTGCGTAACCCGGGGTTACGGTCCGATGATTCGCCATGGCGGCACCATACAAAGAGGCGTGTTGGCGTGCGGCAGTTCGGCGCTGCCGAGCTGGTTCGCGGGGTCGCGTTTTCGGCCCGACGAACTGGCCCATCCGGCCCGTCGTCACGACAGGACGCATACCGGCGCGGTCGGACTCCTAGAATCTGAATCGACGCTCGCGGGCGTGGCGAAATTGGCAGACGCGCCGGCTTTAGGTGCCGGTGGGCTTAGCTCGTGGGGGTTCGAGTCCCTCCGCCCGCATGGCCTAGCGGATCGCTACCATCGCGGCTCCCCAGGGGAGTGAGTCAATGGCTACACGCGTGGTCTCCAAAACCATGAATCCGGGTTCGAATCCCGGCTCCCCTGCTTGATCTCCCACACGGTCTACCGGACCTTCAACACCGAGATGCGCCGCGAGTTCGTGCGGATCACGGAGGACGTGGCCGAGGCGGTCCGGGACGCCGGCATCGGCGAGGGCATGGCGCTGGTCTGCGCGATGCACATCACCGCGGCGGTGTGGATCAACGACGACGAGCCGGGGCTCCAGGCAGACGCGCTCGAGTGGCTGGACAAGGTGGCGCCGCCGAGCTGGCATGAGCCGGCCAACGAGGTCGCGCGGGAGCTCCTCCCGGATCCGGGCGACTACCGGCACCATCGCGGCGGGGAGGACAACGGCGACGCGCATCTGAAGAACCTGCTCGTGCACCACCAGGTGATCGTGCCGGTGACCGAGGGCGAGCTGGACCTCGGCCCGTGGCAGCAGATCTTCTACTGCGAGTTCGACGGCCGGCGGCCCAAGCGGCTCGTGATCAAGGTGCTCGGGGAGTAGCGGTGGAGGCCTCGCGCGTCTTCGTGGACGGCGCGCTGGAGGGACGCGCCGCGATCGTCACCGGCGGCGGCACCAACTTAGGCAAAGCGGCAGCCGCCGAGCTGGTGCGCTGTGGCGCCAACGTCGTGATCGCGGGGCGCCGAGCCGAAGTCCTGGAGGCGGCGGCAGCCGAGCTGGGGGAGGGCTGCTCGTATGTGGCGGGGGACATCCGGGACCGTGCCGGCGCCGAGCAGATCGTGGCGACGACACTCGAGCGATTCGGCCGGCTCGATCTCGTGCTCAACAACGCGGGCGGCCAGTACATGGTTCCGGCCGAGAGCTTGGCGACCAAGGGCTGGCGGGCCGTCCAGCGGCTGAACGTGGACGGCACGCTGGCGATGTGCAAGGCGGCGTACGAGCTGGCCATGCGCGAGGCCGGCGCCGGCACGCTCGTCAACGTCACCGTCTCGCCCCATCACGGCATGCCGGCGATGGCCCACACCGGCGCGGCGCGAGCCGCGGTGGAGGCGATCACGCGCGAGCTCGCGGCCGCCTACGGCCTGCAGGGGATCGCTGTGATCGCGGTGGCCCTCGGCCGGTTCGACACCGAGTCACTTCGCAAGTACCCCGCCGAGCTCTGGCGGACGGCGGCCGCCACCGTGCCCCTCCAGCGGCTGGGCACGCTCGAGGAGTATGGGTGGCTGATCGCCATGCTGGCCACGCCGCTCGGGGGCGCGCTCTCCGGCTCGGTCGTCACGCTCGACGGATCGCTCGACAACTGGTTCGGTCCATGGCCTCCTTCACACCTGACCCGGGACGGCCAGGTCCCGACCGAACAGCGACGACCCGCCGCCTGACCGCCGCTCGCGGCTACCATTCCGACACTCGCGGGCGAGGTGTTAACGGTTGCACGGGAGCCTTCCAAGCTCTAGGAACGGGTTCGACCCCCGTCGCCCGCTCTAAGCTCCGCGTAGAATCAACTGACCACGGGGAGTAGCGCAGTCTGGTAGCGCACCCGGCTGGGGGCCGGGCGGTCGCAGGTTCAAATCCTGTCTCCCCGACTATAAAATCCCTGCTAATCGGC
>CAWEQG010000018.1:0-268646 GCA_963811135.1 uncultured Solirubrobacterales bacterium
ACCAGGAGCTCTACCAACTGAGCTACGCCCACCGCGGGAGGTTGAATCTAGCATTGCGGCGCACCTGTGACCGGCCGGCCTTGACGATTGGAGCGTGTGCGAGATGAGCCTTCCCCCACCGGCGCCGGAGTCGATCGCGCTCGTGACCGGAGCGTCGTCGGGGATCGGCGAGCAGTACGCGCGCCAGCTGTCCGCGCGTGGTCATCGAGTGGCGCTCGTCGCCCGCCGGGAGGATCGTCTGGCCAAGCTGGCCGAGGAGCTCGGCGGTGAAAAGCGCGCCGTCGTGATCGCCGCCGACCTGGCGGAGACCGCGGATCGCGACCGGCTCGCCGCCCGCATCGAGGAGCTGGGTGCGAAGGTCGAGATCCTGGTCAACAACGCCGGATACGGCATCTACCAACCGTTCGCCGAGGCCGGTCGCGAGCGCGAGCTGGGCCAGGTTCGGCTGCTGGTCGAGGCGCCGGTCGACCTGATGGCGCGCTACCTCCCGGGGATGATCGAGCGCGGGCGCGGAGCGGTAATCAACATGTCCTCCTCGGCCGGGTTTCAGGCCTTGCCCGACAACGCCGGCTACTCGGCGGCGAAGGCGTACGTGCTTCTGCTCTCCGAGGCGGTTCACGCAGAGGCCGAGGAGCACGGCGTGACCGTCACCGTCGTCTGTCCGGGCCCCGTCCCGAGCGGGTTCCAGGCGGCCAGCGACGCCGGCTACTTCGCCGAGCGACTGCCCAAGTTCACCAGCGTCTCCGCCGAGCGGGTGGCAAGCGATGCCCTGGCGGCGGTCGATCGCGGCCGGATCTCGGTGATCCCGGGCGGCCCGCAGGTGTGGGCCGCGCTGGCGCCGAACCGGAAGCTCCCCCGGTGGATCGTCATGCCGGTCAGCACGCGCCTGGCCCGCCGCTGAGTCCGACTCGCTGCCCATGCCGCCAGCTACTAGTCCCGGCACACCGCTGGGCGGCCGGAGGAGCGGCGGTCCGACACGGCCCAGACGGATTCGATCAGCCGCTCATGCCCCCGTCGATCGACAGCCTGTGGGATGTCACCATCGCGCTCTCGTCGGCGGCGAGGTAGAGCATGCCTTGCGCGATCTCCTCCGTGGTCGTGTGACGGCCCAATGGGATCATCGCGTCGAACGCCCGGGCGGCTTCGTCCTGTGGGAGGTGCGTCGCGCGCATCTCGATGTCGTCCTGAAACGGGGTCGAGGTCGGACCCGGGTGGATCGTGTTCACCCTGATCCGGCGCGGCGCGAGCTCCTTCGCGGCGGTCCGCATCAAACCGACCTGCGCGTGCTTGGCGGCGACGTACGCTGATACCCCGGGCGGCCCGATCAGGCCCACAACGCTCGAGGTGATGATCACGCTGCCGCCGGCGGGGATGTGCGGGATCGTGTGCTTGAGGACGTGAAAGGCCCCCAGCACATGCACCGCGAGGGTGCGCGAGAACACGTCGGATGGGTAGTCGACGATCGGGGAGACCTCGCCGCTGATGCCGGCATTACTGACAACGACGTCCAATCTTCCGTAGCGATCCACCCCTGCGGCGACCGCTCGCGCCACCGCTTCTTCGTCAGTGACATCGGCGGCCGATGAGAACGCGACGTCCGACCCGAGCTCCTCCACGGCTGCGTCCAGCCTGGCCTCGTCGATCCCGACCAGCTGGACACGCGCCCCCTCGGACACGAACAGCCGTGCCGTCGCGAGTCCGATTCCACTCTCGCCCCCGGTGATGAGGGCAACCTTGTCCCGCAATCTGGCCATGGCCACCTTTCCTCGCTCGTTACCTCTCGGGTTGTGCACCGCCACCGGTGAACCTGGCGACGCGCCGCCGTGCCAGCTCCCGCAAGATAATGGCTAGGCCGATGTCCACGAGCCCCGTGACCATCCGACCGGGCAACGAAGCCGACGGACCGGCCGTCGTCGCGCTGTTCGATGACGCGGTCGCGTGGCTCGTGGAGCGCGGCCAGACCGGGCAGTGGGGCGCGACGCCCTTCGATGAGCGTCCGGGTGTTCGCGAGCGCGTTCACGGATTCAGGATCGCCGGCGGTCTGTACATCGCCGAACGCGACGGCGTCCCCGTCGGGGTTCTCGTGGTCGGACCCGCCCCGGCCTACGCGCCGCCGGCACCGGTGCCCGAGCTATACGTCATCCTGCTGCTCAGCTCCAGGCAGTCGGCCGGGCAGGGCATCGGAGGCCGGCTGATCAACAAGGCGATCGAACTCGGCTACGAGCGCGGCGCGGAGGTCCTGCGAGTCGATTGCTGGGCCCACGCGCCGCGCCTGGTGCGTTGGTATGAGAAGCAGGGATTCGTGCGGTCCAGCCGGTTCGAGCTGAACGGCTGGCAGGGGCAGATCTTCACCATGCCGCTGTAGTCAGCGTCGCGGCGGTCGGGGGATGCACGCTCGAGCGATCTGTTCGATGTGCCGTTCGTCGGTGCCGCAGCACCCGCCGAGAATGGTCAGCTCGGGAAATCTCGCGACAAGCGTGGCGTACTCGCTCGCGAGCTCGCACGGATCACCGTCGTCAAGCTCCGCGGCGGCGTCGAGCTCGGCGTGGCTCTTGCGCGATGCGTTGGCACGGATGCCGCGCAAGCGACCCAGCCACCGACCACCAGCCTCGAGTGCGTGTTCACAGTGACTCGGGTGTGCACAGTTGATCATGTAGTAGGCCGGGCCGCAGCCGGTTTGCGCATCGACTGTCTGGATTGCCTGCGCCAGGAGTTCACCGGACGGGAGGCGACCGTCCGTTTCCAGCGTGAAGGAGATCACCACCGGGATCCCAACCTTCCGAGCGGCTCGCGTTATGCCGATGGCCTCTGCGGTGTTGGTCAGGGTCATCGCGGAAACGAGATCCGCCTCGGTGAGAGCGAAGGTCGCGATCTGCTCGGCGTGGTAATGCTCGGCCTCTTGTGCCGAGATCTCCCGAGATGCGTCGTAGCCGTCGTCTCGTGGCCCTACGCATCCGCTGATCACGTATTCGCCTCGGCCCCGTCCATCACGGTCTCGTAGCTCGGCGAGCAGCCTGATCGCGCTCCGGTTGATCGCGTCCAGGGCACGGCCGTCGTACCCGAGACTGCGTGCCCAGTCCGGGTTGGCACGCCACGTCGGAGCCTCGGCGATGAAGCCGCAGCCCGCGTCGCGGGCGATCTCGGCGTGGCGCTCGAAGTAGCGGCGCAGCCGGCGCCGGCCCTCCGGTGTCTCGAGCAGCACAAACGCCGCGAACGACGGAAGGTCGATTCCGTCCTTGAAGATCAGCGTCGTCTCCAGGCCGCTGTCCGTGAGAAACAGGCGGCGCTCCATCTGGGGAAGAGTTGCGCGATCGACGAGCATCGGGGCCCTCGGTTCATAGTCCAGACGGTGACCCGGACTCTTTCCTTCCGCACGTGGTGAGAGCACCGGCGGCGTTGACGAGTAGGCTATCAATGTGATATCATGGTGGCAGTGGTGATCAGGGCAAGTGCCACAACAGAGACAGGAGGTGCCCCCGTGAATGCACCCAACGACAACACCGCCAGGAGAGGTCTGCGCGAGTGGTGGCGCTCTCCCCCGCGACACGGCGTGCAACGCCTGCTTGCGCCATTCGAGTACCGCCACGCGCGCTTCTTCGGGGTGACGCGCGTTGCCGGTGGCATTGTCGCGGCCGTGGCGGGCCTCATCTGCCTGTCGTCCAGCGTCTACGGCTGGGCAGCCTTCTTCCTGATTGTCGGGACCCTGAATCTCGCGGGTGGCTACTGGGAGCTCACCATCGCTCGCTCCGCATCTCCCCGAACGTGAGCCTGGTCGGACCCCCGGCCGGGCCGGCGTGCCCGCACTCGCGGATCTTCCCGTAGATGCAGCCGCGCGTATGGCAGCTCCGTGGAGATCGAGTGCGCAGGCGAGAGACGAGCGAAAGAGGGATTGGGCTGTGGATGGGTTTGCCGGCAAGCTTGCGGTCGTGACGGGCGGAGGCTCGGGGATGGGCCGCGAGTTGGTCCGCCAGTTGGCCGCTCAGGGATGCTCGGTCGCGGCCTGTGACTGGAACGCCGCGTCCGTGGCGGATGCCGCGCTGATGGCACGGGCGGTTGCTCCGGACGGCGTCCGTGTCAGCAGCCACGCCTGCGATGTCTCCGACGAGGCTCAGGTGCAGCGGTTCCGCGACGACTTGCTGCGTGAGCACGGCGCCGACCATGTGGACCTGGTCTTCTGCAACGCCGGCATCGGCGGCGGCGCCAGCTTCCTGACCAGTAGCCGGGAGGAGTGGGAGCGCACTTTCGCCGTCGACTGGTGGGGAACCTATTACTGCGCCCGCACGTTCCTGCCGCTGCTGATCGCCAGCGGCGACGGGATCCTGGTCAATACCAGCAGCGTCAACGGCTTCTGGGCGAGTCTGGGTCCCCGTATGCCGAACAGCGCCTATGCCACGGCCAAGTTCGCGATCAAGGGCTTCACCGAGGCGCTGATCGAAGACCTGCGCACCAATGCGCCACAGGTCCGGGTCGCCCTCGTGATGCCCGGGCACGTGGGGACCGACATCCTCGCGAACACCCGCCGCGCGCACGGCAGCCCCGCGCCGGAGGACACGAGCGCCGCGCGGATCGAGACCGGCTTCCGGGAGAAGGCACCGCTCACCGCGGCCGCGGCGGCCACCATCATTCTCGACGGGGTGCGATCGGGCGCCTGGCGGATCCTCGTCGGTGAGGACGCCAAGGTCCTCGACGCGGCCGTCCGCGCCAGACCCGAGGCCGCCTACGACTACGCCAAGCTCGCCATGACAGCGGCCAAGACAGCGGTGGAAGCCCGAGCGAGCACGTGGCTGGCCGCGATCCGCTCGTTGTTTCCCTCGTGACCGACAAGCAAATCGGCCAGCCCCCCCGTGTCGCCCTGCGCGAGCGCGCGCAGGCGGCCGTGCGTGACTGGATCGCTAGCAACCAGGATCGCTGGATCGCACGGCAACGCGCGTTATGGGCGAAGCGCTGCCGGGACGTCCGTGCCGGAGCGCCTCAGCCGGGCGACCAGGTCGTCGACTGCGCGTAGCCACGCGTTGTCCGGGCCCCGCTCTTCGTCCCACAGCTCCCGAAGTTCGCTCTCGGACCGCACCCGCTCAACCGCCTGGACGGCGTGCCCGATCTCGTCCGCATGCGGCTGATGGGGATGTTCGCTGACCCAGCGACGGATGTGATCGGGCAGTTCGTCGGCCACCTCGCCGGCACACGAAGCCGACAACTCGGCAGCCCCGACAGCTGCGCACGCGGCATCGAGCTCGAGGTAACCCGCCTCAGCGAGAGCGTCATCCAGCGCGGACACGATCACAAGCCCGGGGTCGACCGCCTCCTCCACGAGGTAGAACCAATCGCTCGCGGCGTCGTTCTCAAAGCTCCCGGCACCCCACGCTCCCACAGACCAACCATACCGCGAGGGCGGGACTTCGGGCCCCAAAGAGTGGCGCGCTTCGATCGATGCGGCAGCGTGGCGGCCTTGCTAGCGATAGAGGCTGGGCGTCGGGGTCAGTGGCGACTGCGTCAAGGCTCGATCAGAGAGGAGCCGTTCGATCGTCGCGACTGTGCGCCCCTACCCCGGCCCAGTGATGCGGTACTTCCGCCGCGACGCACCACGCATGGTCAGACGGCCACACGAACGCGGGCGTGCCACCCAGGGAGAACTCCGGCAGGCCCCAAATCCCAGCCGCTGCCGGCTCACCCCAGATCTCAGCCTCTGAGAGCGCCCCGCGAAACAGAAAGAAGGAGCGGGCTGCGATCCGAGCGCTGCGCGGAACACCGAAGGTGGGCCACCTGCGAGCCGACTCCGGTAACGGCCACCCTTCCCAGAGGCCGAAGTAGCAGTCCGAGGGATCAGAGGTCTCGGTGGCAAGTAGCTGCAGCAGCGCCCGCCACTGTTCAGTCTACCGGGCGATGCTCGAGATCGGCTTCTCACTCCTGTTGGCCCGGAGGTGGGGTCGGGATAAATCGCACATGCCCGAGGCCGAAGCCAGGCGTCCGAGAGTCAGCAGCCGATCCCACGAAACGTCGCTCGTAACAAGCCAGCTGGCCGATAAAGGTCTGAGCGAATAGTGACGTGAGTGTGGAGCGTCGGCACCGAAGCGACGAGACGGTCGTCGCGCTGCTCTTGGACGCGGAGGCGGCAAGCGCGGAGGCAGGGCTCGCGATCGAGCGGGTCGATGGCGCGGCGAGTTGGATTGCCGTCCCAGACGAACTGCGGCGGTCGTCCTCCGGCAAGCCACCGCTGGGCCAGACCCAGTCAGGGCCATGCGAAAGCTCTTGGAGCTTGTGGCCGAGTCGCCCGAAGCATGTCGACGACCGCTGCCGTCAGATGATCACGGTTTCGAAGAAGACGCATGCTTCCATGGGGCATGCGCCCGCGAGCCTGGCACGTTCTTCGCGCCGCCCGCGCGGGCCGCATCGTCCTGTCCGTAGCGCCGAGACCGGCAATATCGCGCGTCCGCGGCGCGTAACTCCGCCGTCCGAAGGTCGGCTCTCCGGCGGACGGCTTCGGCGTCCTGTCTTCGCCCACGCGCCGGCCGGCGGCCGTGGTGTTCGGCGGCTCGGAGGGCGGGGACACGATGGTGGACGTCGCCGGGCTGCTGGCCGCTCACGGCTACCCCGCGCTGTCGTTGGCGTACTTCGGGAGCCTGGCCTGCCCTCACAGCTCGTCCGCATCCCGGGAGTACTTCGCCCGAGCCGTGCTGCTCATGTGCCGGGCGTCGACCCGGCACACGTTGTCGTGATGGGCGACTCGCGGGGCGGTGAGACGGCTCTTCTGCTCGCAGCCAAATCCTCGGTCTAATTGGCGACGGAGATCCGTCTCCACCCGACCTACGGATACAACGATTTCAGGACGGTCAGGGTCCGTGTCCGTTGCATGCCACCAGACCGTGTGAGCGCACCACCGATCGAACTCGCAATAGTGGCCGCCCGGTGGGAGGCCAAGATCATCGTGGCCGACGGTTGGTTCGTCCTTCGACCCAGCGATCGAACATAGCGACGACGAGCGCGTTCAATCGGTCCACCTCCGACGAATCTCCGGCCGTGCGTGCTTCGGGCCAAGAAGCGACACGCCGCCGGCGCGGCTCGCATAGCCGCGATCGCGCTCCGAACGAGCTGGGGGCGGCTCGTCCGAACTGTCCGGTGGCGGGGTCGGGGGCGCAACCGTAACCCGCGGCCGGGTGCGCCAATTCATGCGAGCTGAACGCCGCGACGGTTGCCCGGAACGGTTGCCCGCTCACGACCAGGCTCTCGAAGCAGAGGTCAGATCGAAGCAATAGCTGCGTTTTGCAGCACTTTTCTGAGGCGCCCCCGGCAGGACTCGAACCTGCGACCCACGGCTTAGAAGGCCGTCGCTCTATCCAGCTGAGCTACGGGGGCCTGTCCGGCAAACAGTAGGGACGGCGCACAACCATCGTCACGAACTTCGCGGGCCATGAGATACAGGGCAATTCAAGCCTGGCCGCCGCCGGTGGCGCGAGAATCCGACCGTGCCCGCGCACCCCAGCCGGTCATGGCGCACCCCCGCCGCCATCGCGGCCATGACGCTGGCCGCAATCACGCTCCCGGCCGCGACGAGCGCCGGCGCCACCACACGCGCCACCGCGCACTCCGCCGGCGCCACCCCGCACTCCCCCACCCCGGCGACACGAACGCCGTGCCTCGTCCCCGGGGTGGGCAAGCCGCTGGACGCCGTGTGGCGACCGGACATGCTGGCCGCGATCGGCTACACCGACACCCGGAGGGGCGACGTGGCCTTCGCGGTCCGCACCGAGGACCGGTTCTACGGCTACCGCCCCGACCACGACGAGTGGTCGGCCAGCGTGGTCAAGGCGATGCTGATGGTGGCCTACCTCAACGAGCCCTGGGTCAGGGGCCGCGCCCTGAACGCGCACGACAGGCAACTCCTGACGCCGATGATCACCGAGTCCGACAACGACGCGGCGCAGGAGGTGTTCGACACGGTCGGGCAGGGCGCCCTGCGAGCACTCGCGCGTCGCGTCGGCATGACGCATTTCGCGACCTCGCCGATCTGGGGCGAGACCGAGGTCACGCCCCGGGACCAGACGCTGTTCTTCCTCCACATCGACAGCTTCATCCCAGAGCGCCACCGGACGTACGCGATGTCGCTCTTGGCCGGCATCGTCCCCTCGCAGCGGTGGGGCATCGGCGAGGTCGCACCCCGAGGCTGGAAGCTCTACTTCAAGGGCGGCTGGGGTTACGGCACCGGGCTGCTCGACCACCAGGTGGTGCTGCTCGTGCGCGGTTGCGCCCGCGTGTCGATCGCGGTCCTGACCATGTACGACGGATCGCACCCGTACGGGAAGGACACGCTCAAGGGCATCTTCGCCCGCCTGCTGCGGGGACTCCCCAGCGGGACACGACAGCCAAAACGACATCGGGGCGCCCGGATTCGAACCGGGGACCTCAAGCACCCAAAGCTTGCGCGCTAACCAGGCTGCGCTACGCCCCGACGGTGACGGCGAGTTTAGAGCCCGTCTCCAAAACGCTGGCACGTGTCCGGCGCTGGCGGCACACGACGCGCCCCCTGCGGCGTCCAAAGCCACCGTCGAGTAGCCTCCGGCACGGGCATGGCCGATGTCGAACCGCTGCGGGCGCTGCACTACGACCCCGACCGAACCGGGGGCCTCCAGGACGTTGTGGCGCCGCCCTACGACGTGATCGACGCCGAGCAGCGCGCCGACCTCGAGGCCAGATCGCCCTACAACGTCGTTCGGATCGACCTGCCGGTCGGCGGTGACCCCTACCAAACGGCGGCCGGACAGCTCGCGGCCTGGCGAGAGCAGGGCGTCATCGTCCGTGACGAGCAGCCGGCCGTGTGGGTGCTCGAGCAGGACTACACCGGCCCCGACGGCGAACCGCGTCGCCGGCGCGGGTTCCTCGCGCGCGTGCGCGTGGAGGAATATGGCCCGGGGCGGATCAGGCCACACGAGCGCACGCACCCGGGCCCCAAGGAGGACAGGCTCAACCTGACCCGAGCGACCAGGGCGAACCTCTCCCCGATCTTCTCGCTGTTCGATGACCCGGCCGGCGCCGCCACCGAAGCGCTCGCGCGCGCCACGAGCACCCAACCGTGGGGCCAGGCCACCGACGACGACGGCACGGTCAACCGCGTGTGGCGGGTCACCGATCCGGGCGCGATCGCGCAGATCACCGGAGCGGCGGCGCCCGCCGAGCTCCTGATCGCCGACGGCCATCATCGCTACGAGACCGCCCGCGTGTACGCGGACGAGATCGGCGGCGAGGGTCCTCACCGGTATGTCCTGATGTGCCTGGTCGCGCTCGAGGATCCCGGGCTGACCGTGTTCCCCACCCACCGCCTGCTGCGCGATCTGCGCCCCGACCAGCACGAGACGCTGGCCGACGCGATCCGGCGCGACTTCACGATCGAGAAGCTAGAGAGCACTGGCGAGCTCGCGCCGACCTACGGCCAGCCGGTCAGGCTCGGCTACATCGACGCTCACTTCCGCCAGCCGTACATGCTCACCCTGAAGGACCCGGCAATCGCCGAGGCGGCGCTGGCCGACCACGCTGCGCCCTACCGGCGACTGGACACAGCCGTGCTCGAGGCTCTGATCCTGAAAGGGGCCCTGCAAATGACCGACGACGACATCGACCATATGGCCGGACTCGACTACGCCCGCGACTTCGACCACGCGCTCGATCTCGTTCAGAGCGGGGCCCGGGATGCCGCTTTCTTCGTCGCCCCCACCCCGATCGAGGAGGTCCGGGCGGTGGCCGCCGCCGGCGAGAGCATGCCGCCGAAGTCGACCTATTTCTTCCCGAAGGTGCCGACCGGACTGCTCTTCAACCCGCTCGACTCCTGACCGGCCTCGCACTCGCTCGACGTCGCACTACGATGAATACAAAGCACAAATACGACCAACGAGGACCACGCAGATGAAGGCCATCGCGCGCCGCACCGCACGGAATGCATTCAGCCACCGGATCGCCATCCGGCAGCATCACCTGACCGCCGATGAGCCCAGCGAACACGGCGGAGATGACGACGGCCCGAGCCCGCAGGAGCTGCTCGCCGCCGCCCTCGCCTCGTGCACCGCGGTCACGATGGAGATGTACGCCAAGCGCAAGGGCTGGGACATCGGCCCCGTCGAGGTGCAGTGCGAGTACTCCCCGGCCGATCGCGGGTGCCTGACCAACTTCAAGCTGGTGCTGCGCCTGCCCAGCGACTGCACTCAGGAGCAGGTCGACAAGCTGCGGATCATCGCCGCCAAGTGCCCCGTCCACCGGACGCTCGACGGCGAGGTCACCTTCGACGAGCGCATCGAGCTCGTCGAGCCGGTCGCCGCGGCCTGATCGGCCGCCCAGGCCGCACCCGGCCGCGCCCTGACTCAGTCCACCACCTCGACGCCGCCGGCGCGGAGCTCCTCCACCGCCCGCTCGCCGTCGCCCGGCTGCACGTCGACCGCGCGGGTGGCGCCCCGGTGGACGATCACCCCAAACCCCGCGCGCCGAGCGTCGAGCGCGGTGGCCTTCACGCAGTAATCCAGGGCGAGACCGGCGATGTCGACCGCGTCCACGTCGTGCTCCCGCAGCAGCCGCTCGAGCTCGGTTCCCTCAAAGCCCGAATAGCCCTCCCGGTCGCGCGCCTGTCCCTTGTCCACGACCGCATCGACGAGACCTCTATCGATCCCCGCGTGCAGCTCCGCTCCTGGCGTGCCGGCCACGCAGTGCACCGGCCAGACGCCGCCCTGATCGGCGAACGACCCGTGATCGGGCGGGTGCCAGTCCCGGGTGGCGACGACGAACGGCGACTCGGATGCCAGCCGGTTGATCGGCGCGACCACCGAATCGCCGTCCGGCACGGCCAGAGCTCCGCCCGGGCAGAAGTCGTTCTGTACGTCGACCACGATCAGAGCGCGCACGACACCCGAATATAGTCAGCCGATGGCGTCCCAGAACAACCACCTGAGCGAGGATCTCCGGCAGGTGCTGCTGTCCCCCGAGGACGCGCTGGGGCTGGAGGTTCGCGGCGCCACCAACGCCGCCGTGCTGGTGCCCCTCTACCTGCATCGGGGACGACTGCATGCGGTGTTCACCAAGCGCCAGGATGACCTGCGCCGGCACGCCGGGGAGATCTCGTTCCCGGGCGGCCGCTACGAGGAAGGCGAGCCCGACCTCAGGGCGACCGCGCTGCGCGAGGCCCACGAGGAGATCGGCCTCCCGGTCGACGCGGTCGAGATCGTCGGGGCGCTTCAGCCCACACCGACGATCGCGACCGGGTATGCGGTCTACCCGTTCGTGGGCTTGATCGAGGCAGGGCGGACGTGGACCCCGAGCGTCCGCGAGGTGGCCGAGGTCCTGGAGTTGCCGCTCAGCGCGCTGCTGGCCGGGTACGGGCGACGGCGGCTGGTCCGGCGCGGCGTGCCAATCCGCACGGACACCTACGTCGTCGGGGACCACCTCATCTGGGGGGCAACGGCCCGGATCCTGGCCGACCTGTTCGACCGGATCGGGCCGCTGCTGCAGCTGGCCGACGCGAGAAGCCGGGTCAGCCCTTCTCGATCGGCACGTTGACCAGGTTGCCCCACTCGGTCCAGGAGCCGTCGTAGTTCTTGACGTTCTGCTCCCCGAGCAGTTCGTGGAGCACGAACCAGGTGTGGGCCGAGCGCTCTCCGATCCGGCAGTAGGCGATGATCGGCTCGCCGCTGAGCACGCCCTTGCCGCCGTAGAGGTCGCGCAGATCGTCGGCTGACTTGAACGTGCCGTCCTCCTTGACCGCCTGAGCCCAGGGAATCGACTTGGCACCCGGGATGTGCCCGGCGCGCTGGGCGCCCTCGTTCTCATAGCCCGGCATCGCGATCAGCTCACCCGAGTACTCCTGGGGCGAGCGCACGTCGACCAGCTGATGGTGGTCGTGCAGCGCGGCCAGGACCTCGTCGCGCTTGGCGCGGATCGAATCGTCGCCGGCCTTGGCGGTGAACGTGGCGGCCGGGTAGCTTGGGAGATCGGTCGTGGTCGGACGGCCCTCGGCGATCCAACGCTCGCGCGGACCGTTCAGCAGCCTGACGTTGTGATGCCCGTAGTACTTCAGGTACCAGTACGTGTATGCGGCGAACCAGTTGTTGCGGTCCCCGTACAGGATCACCTGGTGCTCGTTCGAGATCCCGCGGCTGCCGAAGAGCACGCCGAAGTCCTCCGGACCGAGGAAGTCGCGCTTGACCTGATCCTGAAGGTCCAGGCGCCAGTCGAAGCCGATGGCGCCCGGAATGTGCGCCTCCTTGTACAGGCCGGGGTTCTCGTCGACCTCGACGATCCGGATCGCGTCGTCGTTGAGGTGCTGCTCGAGCCACTCCGGCTCGACCAATACGTCGTTGGCGTAGTCAGCCACAGGGGTCCTCCAAGATTTCCGATCGCCTTTTACCTATTTTTGCTCAGTTTACCGTGGGCGACCGGAGCCGCCATCGAGCGTGCTGGTCACGGCGCCCACCGCCGCCGACACCCAGGCGGCGTGGTCGACGGGATCGGCGCGGAGCAACGCGAACGGGATCAGTGACTCCTCGCAATGCACCCGCACGCGGTCGGCGCCCCCCTCGAGAACGGCCGGATCGACTGACCCCGCCGCTTCGTAGAGGACCGCGCGCACGGTCGTGTCGAGCATGCGCGTGAGGAGCATCTCGAGGCGCGTTCCATGCAACGCGGCGACCTGCTCCGGCGTGCCCTGGGCCGAGCCGAGCAGGACGCAGGCGACCACCACGTGCTCGAAGGACCGAACCAGCGTCGCGATCACGTCGGGGTCGCCGACCGCGGCCTCTGCCCCCGCCGCCTCGATCGCCGCCACCCCGGCCGCCGAGCGCGTGGTCCCGCGCACGACGTGCCCTCGCGCGACCAGCTCGCGCGCGAGCGAGCGTCCCCGACACCCACAGCCGATGATCAGGCAGCGGGCCAATGTCGCCGCTGCGCCTGCTCGCGCTGGCGGAGTAACTCGGCCTCGAGCTGCTCGGCCGTCACCTCCGGCTCCCCCCGGGCCCGCTTGCGCGCGTTGTGGGCGCCCAGCAGCTGATCGAGGTCCTCGGCTTCGAGCTCCTCGCGCCGCTCGGTCAGCTCGCGGGCCGACCGCAGGCCCACCTGCTCGAGCCCGGAGCCGGGGTAGTACCGGCCGATCAGCCAGAACACTCCGAACAGGACAGCCAGGCCGCCGACCACCACGAGGGTAAACGGATCCACCCCGAGGCAGTCTAGAGCCGGGCGCAACTTCGTCCTCAATGCTGTGTTTTCAGGGGCGTCCGATCGCCCCCGCCTGGTAGGGAGCCGGGAACCCAGCGGAGGCACCACATACTCCACGCTTGGAAAGGAGCGCAAATGCGCCCACGCCTCGCCGTGCTCGGGATGGTGGTGACCACGCTCTTCGCTGTTGCCGTACCGAGCGTTGTCACCGCTGCGCCAGTGCACAATCGCGGTTTGACCATCAACGCGATTCCGAACCCCATCGATGCCGGCGAAGGGGTGTTCATCTATGGTCACCTGAACGTCGGTCCGGTGGCCGACCAGACCATCGTGCTGTATCACCACGTGGCCAACTCCGGACTCGGGTACACGCGCGTCGGCCAGACGACGACTGACTCACACGGGTTCTACGAGTTCACCCGCGCCGAGGACGTGGTGATGACGAACCGCAGCTGGTTCGTGCGGGAAGGCGGGATTCACCAGATCCACAGCCGCACCGTGTTCGAGCGGGTCGCGGCGCTGGTCAGCCTCAGCGCCAGCGCGACGACCGCCGTGACCGGCCAGCCGGTCGTGTTCACCGGACACGTCGACCCGAATCATGCCGGCGGTCGGGTCGTTCTCCAGGAGGAGACCGCGTCCGGCAATTGGCGGGACCTCAGGGCCGGCCGCCTCGACGGCGGATCGGACTACTCGATCACCTATCGGTGGCGCTTCGCCGGCGATCACACCGTCCGGGTGCTGTTCGGAGGCGACTTCCGCAACATCCGCGGTAGCGCGAATCCGGTGACGGTCGCGGTCCAGCAGAAGCAGATTCCCGGCTTCAGCATCTCGAGCTCGGACCAGCTGATCGGATATGGGCAGTCGGTCACGATCTCGGGTGTGCTCGATGGGCCCAGCTCGGCCACTGCGCCGGAGCCGAACACACCGGTCACCCTGTGGGCGCGGAGCGCCTATCAGAGCCAGTTCACCCCGGTCGCCGACACGACCACCGGCTCTGACGGGAGTTACACGTTCGCGCCGCAGACGCCGACGTACAACACCGAGTACCAGGTCCGCACCACGCTGGCTCCGCATCGTCACAGCGCCGTGCTGTTCGAGGGTGTTCAGGACGCGGTCACCCTGACACCGAGTTCGACCACCTCGCAGGTCGGCGGGCAGGTGACCTTCACCGGCACCGTCCTACCTGACAAGGCGGGGCATGTGATCTACCTACAGCGCCTGGGCGCCGATGGTGACTGGCACAACGAGGAGGTCCGGTTCGTCACGAACGGATCGACCTTCCAGTTCGGCTGGACGTTCGGCAAGGCCGGGACGTATCAGTTCCGCGCCAGGATCACCGGCGACCGCGCCAACATCGGCGGCGCCTCGGCACCGGTGACGATCCAGGTGGCACCGACGACCAATCCGTCGGCGCTCCCGCCCGCGTCCTAACCCAACAGGACGGGCAGCGTGACCGGCCGGCCCCCGCCGCCCCGTGGCGGGGGCCGGTCCGGTAGCGTCCCGGCCCATGGATTTCGAGCTGACCGACGAGCAGCGCCTGGTCCGCGAGACAGCGCGCGCCTTCACCGACAACGAGATCGTCGAGCGCGCGCGCGAGAACGATCGCAATGAGCACTTCGACGTCGACCTGGTCGCCAAGATCGCGGCCCAGGGCTATCTCGGGGCGATCGTCCCCCGCGAGTACGGGGGCGCCGGACTCGACTATCTGACCTACGGCCTGATCGTGGAGGAGATCGGCCGCGGCGACTCGGCGATGCGCACCGTCGTGTCAGTGCAGACCTCGCTCGTCTGCTCCGCCCTCATGCGCTGGGGCACCGAGGAGCAGAAGCAGCGCTACCTGCCCAAGCTGTGCTCGGGCGAGTGGCTGGGCTGCTTCGCGCTGACCGAGCCGGACACCGGGTCCGACGCCGCCAACCAGCGCACGCGCGCCAAGCACACCGACTCCGGCTGGATCATCAACGGCGCCAAGATGTTCATCTCGATGGGCAACCACGCCCAGCTCGCCCTGGTGTTCGCGCAGACCGATCCGGAGAAGGCTCATCGCGGCCTGGCCTGCTTCCTGGTCGAGACCGATCAGCCCGGCTACCAGCCCCAGGAGGTGCACCACAAGCTCGGGCTGCGCGGCTCGGACACGGCCGCCATCTCGCTCGACGACGTGCAGGCTCCCGACGACGCGATGCTCGGCGAGATCGGCGACGGCTTCAAGGTGGCGATGAGCTCGCTCGACTCCGGGCGCTACAGCGTGGCGGCTGGATGCGTGGGCATCTGCCAGGGCTGCCTGGACGCCTCGATCCGCTACTCCAAGGAGCGCCAGCAATTCGGCCGGCCGATCGCCGCCTTCCAGCTCGTCCAGGAGATGATCGCCGACATGGCGCTCGACACCGACGCGGCCCGCATGCTCGTCTGGCGCGCCGGTTACCTGAAGGACCAGGGGCGGCCGAACACCACCGAGACCTCGATCGCCAAGCTGTTCGCGACCGAGGCGGCCGTGCGGTGCGCCAACGCGGCCATCCAGGTCCACGGCGGCTCCGGTTATGTCGACGACTATCCGGTCGAGCGCTACCTGCGCGACGCGCGCGTCACCACCCTGTACGAGGGCACCTCGCAGATCCAGAAGCTCATCATCGGACGCGCGCTCACCGGGGTCAACGCGCTCGTTCCGGCGTGACGACTGGAGCCCGCCCGCCCGGGCCCGCCAGGACGATCGGAGTTGCCGGCGCCGGCACGATGGGCGCCGGCATCGCGCAGCTGGCCTGCCTCTCGGGCGCGCGGACACTGCTGCACGACCCGGTGCCGAAGGCACTCGAACGCGGGCTCGAGCGGATCCGGGCCCAGCTCGAACGCGGGACCGAGCGCGGTCGCCTGACCGCCGAGCAGGCGGCGGAGGCGACGGAGCGGCTCCACCCCGCGCCGACCCTTGAGGACCTGTCCGAAGCCGAGCTCGTGATCGAGGCCTCCCCCGAGCGGCTCGAGCTCAAGCACGAGCTGTTCGCCCGGCTGTCAGAGCAGATCGTCTCCGAGGCCTGCGTACTCGCCACCAACACCTCGTCCCTGCTGGTGACCGCGGTGGCCGCCGCGGCCAAGCATCCCGAACGGGTCGTGGGCATGCATTTCTTCAATCCGCCCCCGGTGATGCGCCTGCTCGAGGTGGTGGCCGGCGAGCAATCCTCCGACGCGGCGCTGGCCCTTGCCCGGGCCACCGGCGAGGCCATGGGCAGGCACGTGATCGTGGCCGTCGACGGTCCCGGCTTCCTGGTCAACCGGTGCAACCGGCCGTTCAGCCTGGAGGCGCTCAAGCTGCTCCAGGAGCGCGTCGCGCCGTTGGAAGAAATCGACCGTATCTGTCGCATCGCGGGGGGCTTCCGGATGGGGCCGTTCGAGTTGATGGACCTGGTCGGCGTGGACACGGGGCTGGACGTTTCGCGCTCGTTCTACGAGCAGAGCTTCGGCGAGCCCCGCTGGCGCCCGTCCCCGATCACGGTCAAGATGGTCGCCGCCGGACGGAGGGGCCGCAAGTCCGGCCGTGGCTACTACGACTACGGGAATGAATCTGGCCGGCACCGGGAGCCCGATCCCGAGCCACCCGAGGCCGGCGGCGGCGACGGCCTGGTCGTGATCGCAGGGCATTCGGCGCTCGCCCAGGCGCTGGCCGACTCGGCGTCCGACGCGGGCTGGGACGTGGCGGGTCCCGACGAGGCGCTGGAGCGCGACCCACCGTTTCTGATCCTGGATCTCAGCATGGGCGACGACCTCGACGCACCGCTCCAGGGCGGTCCGCAGGCCATCTGCTGCGCCCTCGGCTCGCTCGCCACCCTCGACCCGGGCGGCGGCGCGATCGGGTTCCACGCCCTCCCGCCGTTCGGGGAAGCCGGCCTGGTGGAGCTGACCCGCGGACCCGACAGCGCCGAGTCCGCGGTGGCCGCCGCGGAGAGGTTCTTCGCCACGCTCGGCAAGGACACCACGTGGGTGGGCGACGCGCCCGGCCTGGTCCTCGGGCGGATCGTCTGCCAGGTGATCAACGAGGCAGCGTTCGCGGTGGCGGAAGGCGTCGGCAGCGCAGGCGACGTCGACGCCGGCATGGTCCACGGCCTGAACTACCCGCGCGGGATCCTCAGCTGGGCGGACGAGATCGGCCTCGACCACGTGCTGGCCGTGCTCGACGCCCTCTACGAGGAGCGCCGGGAGGAGCGCTACCGCGCCGCGCCGCTGCTCCGCTCGCTCGCCCTGTCAGGCCGGATCGGGCGCCAGACCGGCGAAGGCTTCTTCGAGTACGAGGCGTGACCCAGTCGGTATCGCCTCCGTCGCCGCCGAGGAATTGCCGCATTTTGCGACAGATTGGCGGCATCGCATCGTTTTCGCATCACCTTTGTCGCCCGATCGGCCATTTAAGCTGCCTGCCCGGTCAAGGTCTCGCCCTGACTGGCGAGTCTCATATTTATGCCGATCCCTCACGATGGTTCCAAGCCAACGAGTACCGGTAGGCAGCCGCGCCTCCGCGTCATGCTCGCGATCCTGACGGTCATCGGCAGCGCGGCCCTCGCCGCGGTTCCCGCCGCCACCGCGACGGCGCCGGCCAAGGCGTCATCGGCCAAGCGGCACCACCGCCGCCACCACCATCACGCCCGGTCAGCCAGCGGGTGCCCGGGCGCGAACGCCAGCGTCGGCAACACCTCGCCTCAGGTGCTGCGCTCGGCCGTGGTCTGCCTGATCAACCAGGAGCGCGCCGCCCATCACCTGCCCGCGCTCCACGCCTCGCCGCAGCTGAACGACTCGGCGCAGCACTGGACCAGCGCGATGGTGTCGAGCGACCAGTTCACCCACGGCACGAACTTCGCGGCGCGGATCAGCGCCGCCGGCTACGTCTGGCGCTCGGCGGGCGAGAACATCGCCACGGGCTACAGCACTCCCCGCGCCGTGGTGCGCGCCTGGATGGCCAGTACCGGCCACTGCCAGAACATCCTGAATCCGACCTATCGGAACGTCGGGACCGGCGTGAGCACCCGCGTGGTCAGGGGATACGCGACCGGGATCGGCACGTGGACGCAGGACTTCGCGCTGGGGATGCACCAGTCCACCCCATCGGGCAACACCGGCCCGATGCATGGCTGCCCCGATTAAGCCCTTCTAGGCGGATGCCGGAGCCGCTGCGCCCGCCGCGTCGGTCAGCGGAAACGGCGTGTCGCGGAGGTACCACTCCGCGTCAAGCGCGGCCTGACACCCGGAACCGGCGGCGGTGACCGCCTGACGGTAGGTGTGATCGACCAGGTCGCCGGCCGCGAACACGCCGGGCACACCGGTCAGCGTCGAGCGGCCCTCGGTCACGACGTAGCCTTCCGGATTCGTCTCCACCTGTCCCTCGACGAGCTGGGACTGCGGCTCGTGCCCGATCGCGATGAACGCGCCGGTCACCTCGAAATCTCGGGTCGACCCGTCCGCCGTGTTGCGCAGCCGGGCCACGGACAGTGAGCCGTTCTCCCCGCTGAACTCGTCGATCGTGTATGGCGTGATCCACTCGATGTTCGGGATCGCGCGGGCGCGCTCGAGCATGATCTTCGACGCCCGGAACTCGTCGCGACGGTGGACGATCGCCACCTTGGCGGCGAACTTCGAGAGGAACATGGCCTCCTCCATGGCCGAGTCCCCGCCGCCCACGATCAGGGTCGGCGCCTCGCGGAAGAAGGCGGCGTCGCAGGTGGCGCAGTAGCTGACGCCTCGCCCGGCCAGCTCGAGTTCGCCGGGTATGCCGAGCTTGCGGTGCTGGGCCCCCATAGCCAGGATCAGGGCCCGGGTCACGTGCACCTGATCGCCGATCCAAACCTTGTGCAGGCCGCCCTCCTGGGAGATCTCGACGCGGGTAACGTCGTCGGTCTCCAGGCGCGCGCCGAAGCGCTCCGCCTGGTCGCGGAAGTGCTGCATCATCTCCGGGCCCATGATCCCCTCGGGGAAGCCGGGGTAGTTCTCGACGTCGGTCGTCTGCTGGAGCAGGCCACCCCAGGCAAATCCCTCGACCACGAGCGGCTCTAGGTTGGCCCGGGCCGTGTACAGCGCCGCCGTGTAGCCGGCGGGTCCACTGCCCACGATGATCACGTTCTCAATTCGTTCGTCGGTCACTTCATAAAGTATAGGGACTCGCGAGAGCAATCGCGAGAACACCGCGATGCCATCGGGTCAGGATGCCGGCTCGGAGGCGCCACGCAACATCCCGGGCGGCTCGGCGCTCCAGCGCTGGACGGTGCGCCGGAGCTGCAGGTAGGCGACGGCGCCCGGCAGGGTCGGGAGCCAGAAGGCGAAGGCCCGGTAGGCGAGCACGGCTACCACCGCCAACTCGACGTCGACGCCGAACGCGGTGAACGCGCCGATCATCCCGCCGTCGACGCCGCCGATGCCGCCCGGGAGGGGCAGCGTGTTGGCGAGCATCCCGACGAAGTAGGACATCACGATCACGCCCTTGGGCGGAGAGCCGCCGAAGGCGTGAAAGCACGCCCACAGCACCGCTATGTCGAACCCCCACCAGGCGAGGGCGCCGAGCACGCTCGTGTCGCGGGCCCGCACCAGGTCGATCGCGGTCCGCACCCCCGTGGCGGCCGTCGCCGACGCCGCGGCCAGCCGGAAGGCCAGCCTGGCGACACGGCCCCCGCCGTGGGTCCACGGCCCGACCAGACGGCTCACGTCGCCAGGGAGCAACGAGATGCCCAGGAACAGCACGATCACCACGGCGCCGAAGATGGCGGGGACGATCGTGATCGCGAACGGCGCCGTCCCAGGGATCAACCCGATGTAGAGCCCGACCCCGACGAGCACCAGCGTGACCATATAGACGCCGTAGAGGAGGGCCAGGAAGGCGATCATCCGGCAGCCCACGGTCCGGGCGCCCATCCCCGACCGGCGCAGCGCCCACGCGGTCAGCGCGATGCCACCCGCACCGGCCGCCGCGAACAGCCGGGTGGCGGCCAGGCTCGCCATCGTGATCTGGTAGCTCTCTCGCCAGTCGATCCGGGACTCGCCGCGGACGAAGACGCCACGGAACAGCCACACGTAGCCACCGAACGAGCACACCTCGAGCAGGGCGGCCAGCGCCAGCCACCACCCGTTGCCGTGCTGGATCCGGTTCCAGGTCTCGTTCAGGCCGAGCAGCTTCGGGAGCACGAAATACAGGAAGGCCAGCGCCGAGGCGACGAACACGAGCGTGGCCAGCAGCCGCCCCCGGGTCAGGCGAAAGCGCGGAAGCTCGTCGCCGTTCGTCGCCGTCCGCCCGGCGCGCCCGGGCGTCTGTTCGGGTGATGTCCGCCGCCGCTCCGCCACTAGCCGGCCGTCCGGGCTTCGAGGGCCTGGAGGGCCGCCGAGAGGCGCCGGTACAGAGGCGTCAGCCGCGGCAGCGCGTAGCGGATCCCCTCCGCCAGCGCCGCGCCGCCGATCAAGTCGACCGCGTAGTGCTCGCCGAGGTAGACCAGCGCGAGGCCGAGCATCCCGGCGTACGACCAGCCAACCGCTCCGGCCACCGGGCCGACCTCCGACAGCAGGTGCGCACCCATGAGTGACGTGGCGAAGTGCAGCGACGGCATGGCAGCAAGCGGATTTCCTCCGAGGACATCGTAGAGGGCAGTCCAGCGTTCGCCCCAGAATTGCTGCCCGTACTCGATCATCATCCGGCGCACGTGGAGCGGGCGCCCGTCGTCGAAGCGCCCGCGGTCCGCCGCCCACCACGGCGGAGCGGTGGGAATCGCCCAGTAGAAGACCGCGCCGACGTCAAACACCGCGTACATCCGGGCGGCGGCGGCGGGAAAGCGCTCCGGCGTGCGCCACATCACGTAGGCGACGCTGGCGTGCGGGACGGTGAACCACACCCAGTGGCACCAGACGAGCACCCGTTCGAACCGGTTGATCGCGCCGGGGGCCGAGAAGGCCCGCTGCAGGAGCAAGGTCGGTGGCGTGCCGAGGCCGAGCACCCGGTCGACGGCGATCGGGTAGTCGACCCGGACCCGGGCGGCGAGCCGCTCGGGGTCGTCGTTGGGCATCTCGTAGGCGGCGAGGTAGGCCCACATGTTCAGCACGCCGACACCGACGTCCCGCGCCCGCGAGCGGGGCATCGCGACGCAGAGCGCGGCGGGAGCGAGACCGGAGCCGGCCAGAACGACCGGGCGGGGGATCCTGGCCCGCCGGCGCACGAGAGGCAGGGCCACTCCGGTCGCGACGAGAACCCAAGCCGTCGCTCGAATGCCCCTGGGTGCGCGCAAGGGCGGCGAGTATATGGAGTGGGCGGCGCCACCCCGGCCGCCGGGCACGGGCGGATCAACCGTAGGGCGGCCTAGCTAGAATGCCGCGCCTTGCGATCCGACGCCTCTGACGCCCAGCGCCGCCGCCGCACGTACCGGCTCCTGTGCGCAGTCATCGCGTCCGCGGCCCTCTCGCTGGTGCTCGCGCCGAGCGCGCTGGCGAACCTGATCACGCCCAAGTCCGGCGGCTCGCCGAACGCCGACCAGATCCACTCGCTGTACGTGATCATCCTGTACATCGCCGCGGTGGTGTTCGTGGGCGTCGAGGGCGCCCTGATCTACTCGCTCTACAAGTTCCGCGCCAAGAAGGTGCGGGTGGCGGCTCAGATCCACGGCAACACGCGGCTCGAGATCGGCTGGACGATCGGCGCCGCCATGATCCTGGTGATCCTGACCGTGGTCACGTTCGTCAAGTTGCCCAGCATCATCAACCCGCCGAACTCGACCGCGCCATTCCTCGAGTCGGCCCTCACCCAGCCCTCGCCACCCAACGGCAAGAAGCTGACGATCTGCGTCCAGGGCCGGCAGTACATCTGGCGCTATGTGTACGGCGCCGGCTGCCAGAACAACGCCTTTGCCGCCACGCTGCCCTACACCTACCAGGAGATGGTGGTGCCCGTCGGCGTCACCGTGGTGCTCAGCATCACCTCGGTCGACGTGATCCACTCCTGGTGGGTCCCCTCGCTGGGCGGCAAGGTCGACGCGGTGCCGGGCTACACCACCTACACGTGGTTCCAGGCGCGCGGGCCGGCGCTCTACCACGGCAACTGCGCGCAGCTGTGTGGCCGCCAGCACGCGTTCATGACCGCGCTGGTGGACGCCATCCCGGCCAGCCAGTACCAGGCCTGGCTGACCCGGCAGAAGACCCTGATCCAGACCGCCAACTCGCAGGTGACCCAGTTGCGCCAGTACCTGACGAAGACCGGAAACCTCTAGGAGACCGCGCCATGTCCGTGACCACAGCTCAGGCGGCCAGACCGGTTCCCCAGGTGACCAGCCGGGCGGTCACCGCCCCGCGCCAGACCAAGCGCTGGATCGACTGGGTGGTGACCACCGATCACAAGAAGATCGGGATCATGTACCTGGTCACCACGTTCGTGTTCTTCATGCTGGGTGGCATCGAGGCGCTGATGATGCGCGTCCAGCTCTCGGAGCCGAACAACGGGCTGCTGAGCGGCGAGCGCTTCAACCAGCTGCTCACGCTGCACGGGACGACGATGGTGTTCCTGTTCGTGGTGCCGGTGATGGCCGGGTTCGGCAACTACTTCGTGCCGCTCATGATCGGCGCCCGCGACATGGCCTTCCCGCGCCTGAACGCGTTGTCCTACTGGCTGCTGTTGATGGGCGGGATCGTGTTCTACGTCACGCTCTTCTACCACCCGCCCGAGGCGGGCTGGTGGAGCTACCCGCCGCTGTCGGAGATCCAGTACTCGCCGAGCGGCGGCCAGGACGCCTGGATCTTCCTGATCCACCTGACCGGCATCTCCTCGCTGCTCGGCGCGATCAACTTCTACGCCACGATCGTCAACATGCGGGCGCCCGGGATGAGCTGGGGTCGCCTGCCGCTGTTCGTGTGGGCGATCCTCGTCTACGCGGTGCTCCTGATCATCGCGCTGCCCCCCGTGGCGGCGGCGGTCACCATGCTGCTCACCGACCGGCACTTCGGGACGCACTGGTTCGACCCCACCGCCCACGGCTCGCCGGTCCTCTGGCAGCACCTGTTCTGGTTCTTCGGGCACCCCGAGGTCTACATCATGGTGCTGCCCGGCTTCGGGATCATCTCCGAGGTCATCCCGGTGTTCTCCCGCAAGCCGATCTTCGGCTACAAGGCGATCGCCGCCTCCACCGCCGTCATCGCCTTCCTGGCCACGCTGGTCTGGGCCCACCACATGTTCGCCTCGCCGGTCCCGATCGTCGTGCTGGGGTTCTTCATGCTGAGCTCGTTCCTGATCGGCGTGCCGACTGGGGTGAAGATCTTCAACTGGGTCTCCACCATGTGGCGCGGGTCGCTGGTCATGACCACCGCGATGTACTACGCCTCCGGGATGATCGCGATCTTCCTGCTGGGCGGGATCACGGGAATCTTCCTGGCCGTGTTCCCCGTCGACTGGCAGCTCAACGACACCTACTTCGTCGTCGCCCATTTCCATTACACGATCTTTGGCGGCGCGGTGTTCCCCGTGCTGGCCGGGCTGTACTACTGGTTCCCCAAGATGACCGGGCGGCTGCTCAACGAGCGGATGGGCAAGATCTCGTTCTGGTTCACGTTCATCGGCTTCAACGCCACCTTCTTCGTGCAGCACGCGCTCGGACTGTCCGGGATGCCGCGCCGGGTCTACACCTACCAGCCCGGCCTGGGGTGGTCGACCTACAACCTGATCTCGACCATCGGCGCGTTCATCCTGGCCACGGGGATCGTCCTCACGGTCATCAACGTGGCAATCAACTACAAGCGCGGGGCGCTCGCCGGGCCCGACCCATGGAAGGGGAACACCCTCGAGTGGTTCGTGCCGTCGCCCCCACCGGTCAACAACTTCGACACGATCCCTCGCGTAAGGTCGGTGGAGCCGATGCGCGACATCCGCCGCCAGGTGGAGCGGACCACCGGGGTGACGCAGAAGACCGGCGGCAGCGAGCGCTTCGCCCGGGTCTAGAGGATGGACGTCTCCTCGTCGGTCAGCTCCGTCCGGTCGGCGCCGGTCCTCGCCGGCGCCCGGCAGCTGCTGGCCGACTACTTCGAGCTGACCAAGCCGAAGGTCCAGACGCTGCTGCTGTTCACCACGATCACCACGATGGAGATCGCCGGCAGCCCGCCGGTCTCGAAGATCGCCCTTACCTGCCTGGGCGGGTACCTGTCGGCGGGCGGGGCCGGCGCGGTCAACCACTACTACGACCGCGACATCGATGCCCAGATGAAGCGGACCGCTTCGCGCCCGATCCCGGCCGGCCGGATCTCCCCGCGAGCCGCGCTCGTGTTCGGGTTCGTCCTGTGCGCGCTGTCCTTCGCGCTGCTGTCGCTGACCGTCAACCTGCTGGCGGCCGCCCTGGCCCTGGGCGGGTTCGTCGGCTACGTCGGCGTCTACACGGTGTGGCTCAAGCGCCGCACGGCCCAGAACATCGTGATCGGGGGGGCGGCGGGCGCCGTGCCGCCGTTGGTCGGGTGGGCGGCCACCCGCGGCTCGCTGTCCTGGACCGCGGTGTACCTGTTCGCGATCGTCTTCTACTGGACGCCACCGCACTTCTGGTCGCTCAGCCTGCTCATGAAGGACGAGTACGCGCGCGTAGGCGTGCCGATGATGCCCGTGGTGCGGGGCGAGCGTGAGACCCGCCGGCAGATCCTCCTCTACACGCTGCTGCTCTACGCGATCTCCCAGCTGCCCTTCTGCGCCGGCGAGTTCGGGGTCGCCTACCTGATCGGCTCGATCCTGCTCGGCCTCACGTTCATCGGCGGCGCGGTGATGCTCTACCGCCGGGCCGACCGGCGCACCGCATTGCGGCTCTACCTGTTCTCGCTGGCCTACCTCGCGCTGCTGTTCGGCACGATGGTCGCCGACGTGAAGCTGTAGCCTCCAGAGCCATGGACCGAAGGCTTGCCCGCAAGAACATCCGCTCCGGTGTGATCGCCGGCGCGCTCTGCGCCATCATGTTCGGGATCACGTTCGTGGCGGCCGCAATCTACGTCCACCCGTGAACGAGTCTGACCATCCGGTGCCGGCCCCGCCGTCCGGGGAGGAGCTTCACCTACCCGGGCCGAGCCTGCTGCCGTTCCTGTGCGCGCTCGCGATAACCCTGGTGGTCATCGGCACGACGATCAGCATCTTCATCAGCATCATCGGCCTGATCGCCTTGGTGATCATCGTGTGGCGCTGGATCGGGGACACGCGCCGCGACGTCGCGGAGCTTCCCGAGTCGCACCACTGACCGAGCTTCCCGAGTCGCACCACCAGAGCGACCGCCCTCCGAGCTCAGGCGGCCCCACTCCCGAGCCGCGACCGCGACCGCGACGCGAGCCCGGCGCCGACCGCGAGTTTCGCGCCACTCGACCATCCTCCGACGGCGAACGGCAGTTCACTCTCGAATAGCGCGAGTTTCTCTCCAGTCGAGCCGCGCGGCTCGCCGAGTGGAGGATTACTCGCGCGGCTCGGGGCCCGGTTGGTCGCTCGGCCGTCGGCCCGGCCACGGCGCGCTACCTGTCCGCTAGGCCGCGGGCACCTCGCAGCTGGCCCCGTCGCCCGTCCAGCAGCGCACGATGTCGCGCATCGAGAGGATCCCCATCAGCTCACCCCGCTGCACCACGACCAGATGGCGGAAGCGTCCCCTGACCATGACCGCGGCCGCCTGCTCGAGCGACCAGTCGGGTGAGGCAAAGGTCAGGTCCGAGGTCAGGTGATCGGCCACCGTCTCCCGGTCGGGATCCTCGCCGGAGCCGATCGCCCGCAGGATGTCGCGCTCGGTGATCACGCCGGGACCGGGGGCCTCCGGGTCGAGCACGACCGCCGCGCCGACGTTGCGACGGCACATCGCCTCGGCGGCATCGCGGAGTGAATGGCGCGGGCCGATCGTCAGGACGGACTCCGACATCCCTTCGCGTACCTGCATTACGCCTCCTGGCTAGCTTGCAACAATTGCCTCAATCATAGTCCAGGCCTGAGCGCTCGCGGGAACGATGCGCGACCGGTGCGACCGGCGGGCGTCGCGGCCGCCGTCTGGCCTCACCCGCCGCGGGCGACGCCAAGCCTGACGTCCTTCGTCGACCAGAACGCTTAGGATGCGGGCCGAGAGTGACGCCCGCGGGCCAGCAGACAGAACAGCACCGTGCGTAATCGTCCGATCCTGCAGATGGTCGTGTTCGGGGTGATCAGCGCCGCGATCGGCATCGTGATCGCGCTGATCATCCCGTGGTTCCCCGCCAAGGGCTCGATCCAGGCCGGCCGGATCCACACGCTCTACTACGTCCTGATCATCGCCACGGTTCCGATCTTCGTGCTCGTCGAGACCGTCGTGCTGTTCTCGGTCTGGAAGTTCCGGATGCAGCCCGGCCAGGAGGAGATGGACGGCCCGCCGATCCACGGCAACACCCGGCTCGAGGTCGTATGGACCGCCGTGCCGGCGATCCTGATCGTCGCGCTCTGCACGTACGCCTACACCGTCCTGCGCGCCAACGAGAACACCAAGCCGAACGAGATGACGGTGAACGTGACCGCCCGCCAGTTCACCTTCCAGTTCGGCTACCCGGAGGCGGGCGGCAAACAGGTGCTCTCCCCCGTCCTGTACCTGCCGGTCAACCGGCCGGTGGTATTCAAGATCCGCTCGCTCGACGTGATCCACAGCTTCTTCGTGCCGAACTTCTCCGAGAAGCTCGACGCGGTCCCGGGCATCGTCACGACGCTCCGGGTGACGCCGAACGCACTAGGCAGCTATCCGGTCGAATGCACCGAGCTGTGCGGGGCCGGGCACTCGCTGATGCGCGCGCCGGTGCGGGTGGTCAGCCCGTCGGTCTTCGCCCACTGGCTGGCCTCCCAGCCGGCCAACGGGCCGCCGCCGATCGGGACGCCGCCGCCGACGGTCAACCAGGCCGTGCCGGGCTACATCCCGGGCGGCGGCTCGACGTCCTCGAGCTCGTCCTCGTCCAGCTCGTCCTCCTCCAGCGCGGGGGCGAGCACGGCGACCGCCAAGAGCGTCTTCACCTCGGCCGGCTGCAGCGGGTGCCACACCCTGGCCGCGGCGAACGCGACGGGCACGGTCGGACCCAACCTCGACACCCGGCTGAAGGCCGATTGCGCCCTGGCGGCCTCCAAGAAGGCCCGGGGCGCCACCCTCCAGCAGTGCATCGAGACGGCGATCACCAAGCCGTACGCCTACCTCCCGACCGGCTACAGCGCCGGGATCATGCCCTCGAATTTCGGACAGCGTCTGACCTCTGACCAAATCCAGGCGCTCGTCAACTTCCTGGCCACGGCGGCGAAATGAGCGGTGATGGTGGCCAGGCGAGGAGGTATCGTGCAGGCGATGGATAGCGGTCCTCGTCGCGAGGGGGCTCCGGCAGTTCCGAGTCGCCCGCACTGGACTTGGCGTGATCAGGAGGTCGACTGATGGCAGTCACGGCAACCGCAGCTCACGAGGCCCCCGTCGCGCGCCGGACGCGCGTGCCGCTCCCGCCGCGGCTTCGCCGGCCCGGCTGGTACAGGGCTGCCATGTTCGAGCTAATCGGGTTCGCCTTCGGCTTCGGCATCGTCGTGCTGATCCGCTGGCTCATGCACGACCACCCGATCGTCGACGGCCACGCGATCACGATCGTCGAGATGTTCTCGGTCCCGATCGCGTTCCTCGTCGGCATCGGGACGTGTGACTACTGGCTCTACTGGGCGGCCGGACGCCCCACCCGTCCCGAGGACCACTCGGGGCACGGGGCATACAGCTGGCGCGACTACTTCCGCGTGAACACCGACCACAAGGTGATCGGGATCCAGTACACGGTCACCTCGTTCTTCTTCCTGCTGGTGGGCGGGATGCTCGCCATGCTGATCCGCGCCCAGCTGGCCAAGCCCGGGATGCAGTTCCTGACCCCGGAGCAGTACAACGGCGTGTTCTCCGTCCACGCCACCGTGCTGATCTTCCTGTTCGTGATCCCGGTGTTCGCCGGGCTGGCCAACTTCGTGCTGCCGCTGATGATCGGCGCGCCGGACATGGCCTTCCCGCGTCTGAACGCGCTGTCGTTCTGGTTGCTGCCGCTGGGTGGCGTGGTCATGCTGATGAGCTTCCTGGCCCCCGGCGGCTCGTTCGCCTCGGGCTGGACCGCCTACGCGCCGCTGTCGACGACGATGCCGCTCGGCCAGTTGTTCTTCTCGATCGGGGTGCAGTTCGCCGGCTTCTCGTCGATCTTCACCGCGCTCAACTTCCTCGTGACGATCATCACGATGCGCGCGCCCGGGATGAGCTTCTTCCGGATGCCGCTGCTCGTGTGGGCGAACTTCTCGACGTCGCTGCTGGTCGTGATCGCCACGCCGTTCATCGCCGCCTCCCAGTTCTTCGTCCTGCTCGACGCGGGGATGCACTTCCACTTCTTCGACGCGTTCGTCGGCTACCAGACGAACGGCAACGTGCTCATGTACCAGCACGTGTTCTGGTTCTACTCCCACCCGGCCGTGTACATCATGATGCTGCCCGGGTTCGGGATCATCTCGGAGGTCATCGCGGTCAAGTCCCGCAAGCCGATCTTCGGCTACCGGATGATGGCCTTCTCGCTGCTCGCCATCGTGGTGCTCGGGTTCACCGTGTGGGCGCACCACATGTTCGTGTCCGGGATGCAGCCGTGGATCCGCATCCCGATGATGATCACGACCGCGATCATCGCGATCCCGACCGGGATCAAGATCTTCTCCTGGCTGGCCACCCTGTGGCGCGGGGTCCTCCACCTCGACACGCCGATGCTGTTCGCGCTCGGGTTCCTGACCATGTTCACGCTGGGCGGCATCAGCGGGGTGATGCTGGCGATGATCCCGTTCGACATCCACGTCAGCCAGACGTACTTCATCGTCGCCCACATCCACTACGTGCTGTTCGGCGGATCGCTGTTCACGATCTTCGCCGGCGTCTACTACTGGTTCCCGAAGATGACCGGCCGGATGTACGACGACCGGCTGGGCAAGCTCCACTTCTGGGTCACGTTCATCTTCTTCAACCTGACCTTCGGGCCGATGCACCTGATCGGCCTCCAGGGCATGCCGCGACGGGTCGCGGAGTACGCCGCCCGGTTCGCCGCCTGGAACCTGTTCATCTCGATCTCGGCCTTCATCCTCGGCCTGAGCACGCTGATCTTCCTCTACAACATGGTGGTCAGCTGGCGCGGCGGGCCGCGCGCAGCGGCCAACCCATGGCGGGCGCTGACGCTCGAGTGGCAGGTGTCCTCGCCGCCGCCGGTGTTCAACTTCGACGCGGTGCCGACCGTGGTGGGCGGCCCCTACGAGTACGGAGTCCCCGGCGCGGTGCACGGAATCTTCAAGTCCCCCGCCGAGGCCCAGAAGGTCACCGCCGGCACGTTCACCACGCCGCCGAGCCAGGAGGCGCATCCGTGAGCACCGGCGCCGCTCCCAACATCGCGTCGAAGACGATCCTGGTCGTCGCCAACGAGACACTGGGCGGCAAGGAGCTCCTCGACGCGGTGCGCGAGCGCGCCGACAGCGACACGCGCTTCATCCTGTGCGTGCCGCAGAACAAGCCTGGCGCGGGGCTGGTGATCTACCAGGACGCGGTGTTCGACGCCGCCCAGGTCCGGCTCGACCTCGCGCTCGACGTCGTCCACGGCATGGACATTCGCGCGATCGGCGAGGTGGGCGATCCGGATCCGTTCAGCGCCACGCTCGACGCCGTGCGCGAGTTCCATCCCCAGGAGATCATCATCTCGACATACCCGGCGACGCGGTCCGGATGGCTGCGCCGGGATCTGATCGAGCGGGTGAGCGACGCCACCGGGCTGCCGGTCACCCACGTCGTCAACGACATCGACAGCGAGGGGCTGCCCTTCCACGTGACGCTCGCCGTGGCCAATCGCACGGCGTCGGGCGACGAGCTGCTCGAAGCGCTCCAGGCCAAGGCGGACGCGTTCTCGCAGCCGGACCGCCGGCAGCTCTTCATCATCGTCGTCCCCGCCGAGGGTGGCCAGGGCACCGCGGTGCAGCGCGCCCGCACCCGGCTGAAGCTCGTGCTCGACCGCCTGCACGTGCGCGGACATTTCGCCGCCGGCATGGTGGGCGACCCCGACCCGTTCACGGCGATCACCAACGCACTCCAGTACTTCCGGGTCGACGACATCGTGATCTCGACGTTCGCCGAGACCAAGTCCGGCTGGCTGCGCTCCGACCTGATCGAGCGCGTGCGCCGGGCCACCGGGAAGCCCGTCGAGCACGTGGTCCACGAGGACGCGCCCGCGTCCGCCGCATAGGAGCCGAGCATGGAAGCCGCGTCGATCGCCCACGAGCACCACGGACCGCCGCCCGCGCACCGCTCTTCGCGCGTCCACGCGCCGACGCTCGGGATGCTCCTTTTCATCATGTCCGAGGTGATGATCTTCGGCGCGTTCTTCACCGCGTACTTCTTCATCCGGATCGTCACCGGCGACCCCTGGCCGGCCAAGGGGACGACCGTCCCCGAGGCGGTGGCGGGAGTCAACACGCTGATCCTCCTCTCCTCGTCGGTGACGCTGCACTGGGCGCTCGTATCGGTCCGCAACGGCAACCGCTTCGGGCTGAAGGCCGGGATGGTCTCGACCTTCTGCCTCGGTCTGACCTTCCTGTTCGTCCAGATCAACGAGTACATCCACCTCGGCTGGGCGCCGCACGACTCGGCACAGGCCACCGTGTTCTACTCGCTGACCGGGCTGCACGGCGCGCACGTGTTCATCGGGCTGTGCGCGCTGGCCATCGTGTCGATACGCGCGTTCCGCGGGCACTACTCGCCCGAGCACCACGAGGGCATGGAAGTGCCGGGGATCTACTGGCACTTCGTCGACATCATGTGGATCGTCGTGTACACGTCGGTCTACGTTCTGTAGCCGGCGGTCGTCGAGTCGGCCGTGTTCACAGAAGCCCGCGCCTTCCGCATCCTCGTACGCGTCGTCGTGACCGTAGTGGTGATCGTCGTGCTCACGACGATCATCCGCGCCCTCACGTAGCGGTCGCGGCCGGTCGTGCCACCATTGAGATCGTGCCTCTGAGCGCGCTGCCGATCGCCGGAGCCGGCCCGATCAACGGCATCCTCCCGTCGGTCGTCGTACTGCTGTGCTGGCTGCCCTATCACGCGCGGGTGCGCACGCTGGCCGAGCAGCACCGCGCGGTGCCGGGCTGGCGGCAGGTCTGCTTCGCGGCGGGTCTGCTGTCGCTCGCGGTTGCCCTGAGCGCACCCGTGGACTCGTTGGCCGACGAGCTGCTGGTCGCTCACATGGTCGAGCACCTGGTCATCGGTGACCTCTCGGCGCTGCTGATCGTGCTCGGCCTCACCGGCCCCCTGCTGGCGCCGCTCCTGCGCAAGCGCTGGCTGGCGCCGCTGCGGGTGTTCGCCCATCCCCTGGTCGCGCTGCCCGCCTGGATGATCAGCTTCTACGTGTGGCACCTGCCCGCCCTCTACCAGGCGGCGCTGCGCCACGACCTGATCCACGGCCTCCAGCACGTCTGCTTCCTCGTCTTCGGGATCGCCGTCTGGATGGCGCTCCTCGGCCCGCTGCCCAAGCCCGCCTGGTTCGGCAACGCGGCCCGCCTGGCCTACATCATCGTGGTCCGCTTGGCCGGGACCGTCCTGGCCAACGTCCTGATCTTCTCCGGCACCGTGCTCTATCCGATCTACCGGGCCGGCGACGCCCAGTGGCACATCAGCCCGATGGGCGACCAGATCGCCGCCGCCGGCGTGATGATGGTCGAGGAGAGCCTCCTCACGATCGGCCTGTTCTGCTGGCTGTTCCTCAAGGTCGCCCGCGAGGCCGAAGAGCGCCAGCAGCTCCTCGACGCGGCCGCGGCGCGCGGCATCGAGCTAGACGAGCAGCGGGCGGCTCGGGCGGTCGCGGCGGGACGCGGCCAGGAGCTCTGGGAGCGCCTCAGCGCCGGCACCGCCCCGTCCGGCGGTCCCACCGCCACCAACGGCTCCCCCACGCCCATCGGGGGCTCCTGAGCCCGGCTACGCGACGTGCAGCCTAAGAGCGGCCGGCTACTGGGCGGCGGAGGACAGGAACGCCACGAGCGCCTGGATCTGGGTCGGGCTCAGCGACTTCTTGAACGTGTTGGGCATGATCCCGGCCTTGTAGCCCGGCGGCAGGTAGGCGTACGGGTTCGTGATCGCCGTCTCGATGCACTTCTCCAGCGTGGCGCCGCGGACCTTCTGCGACGCGGGCGCGGCACAGGCCGCCTTCAGCGTGTTCAGGTTGGGCCCGACCGTGCCCGTCGTGCCGGCGGCGGACAGCGTGTGGCACGAGCCGCATGACCCGACGCCGGTGAAGATCGTCTTGCCGACCGCGGCGGTCGGATTGACCTTCTGGGCGACCGCGGCGGCCAGGGCGCCGGTGTCCTGACCGGGGATCGCGGCCACATCGGCCACGTAGGCCGCCACGTCCTGCGCGTCCTGGCCCTTGACCAGCCTGGCCGGCATCACGCCCTGGGTGTTCGGGAACTGGATCCAGTAGTCGACCAGGCCCTCGATCGAGGTGCCCTTCACACCGTCGGCGCGAGCCTGACGGAATGCATCGTCCAGGTTCGGCCCGACAGTCCCGGTCGTGTCCGCGTGGCTCAGCGTGTGGCAGGAGCCGCATTGAGCCGCAAACATCTGCTTTCCGGTAACCAGGTTCGCGGTCGCGTGCTTAAGCGCGCAACCACCCAGGCTGACCACGAGCAGGGCGCCGGCCATGAGCGTGGTGATGCGTCCCAGCGACTTGACCATACCTCGACGGGCGGCACTCTATCCAAGCCGTCGGCACGGGGCCTCACCGAGGCCGGCCATGCCGGTGGCGACGGGAGTTGAGACAGTCCGCGCCCTCGGAAACCGGCCGCCCCGCCGGCCCGGGAGCCAGACCGCCCACGCCCCGGCGGGCAGGCCGCCCCCGGCCCGGGAGCCAGACCGCCGCCGCCCTCCGACGGGGCGAGTATCCGTCGCCTGCTATACGATGGCTCAGGATGAGGACGCGTCAGAGGTACCGGATGAGGGCGCCATCCACCGGTCGAGAGGTCGTGATCGAGGCCGAGGCCGGCCGGGTGTACGTCGATCGCGAGACGGGCGAGCCGCTCGAGGTCGTCGCCCAGCTCCTTCCGCTCGCCCCCACCCCCTCGGAATTGCCCTGGGCCATCGAGAACCTTCGCTTCTGCAACTGGTGCGACCAGCTTTGCCAGAGGGATCTCAACGACTGCCCACACTGCGGCCGGCGCATGGAGCCGCTCGAAGCCTGAGGTCTGCGGTCGTGCCCCGTCGTCGAGTCGTCTTGCGTGCTGAGGCGCTCAAGCCTGCCGCCCGGATCGCCGCCGGCCTCGCCGTCTGTGCCGGCCTGGCCGCGTGCGGCGGCGGCGGCGCGGCCACGGACACCGCGGGCGCCCCGCCACTGACCGTGCCGACGGCGACGGTGGCCGCCCAGCAGGCCACGACCAGCAGCTCGACGACGTCCACCACGTCGACCACGACAACCGGCTCGACCGGCGCCTCGTCGTCCGGTGCCTCCGGTTCGGGGGCGAGCTCTGGAACGTCATCGCCGTCTTCGAGCGGTGGCGGTGGTGGTGGCGGCGGCGGCGGTACGGCCTCGGGCGGCACCGGCGGGTCCGGCTCGAGCGGCGCCGCGTCGGGTCCCACCGGCGGTGGCGCAGGGCTGACCGGCGGCGGGACCTCGCAGTCCGGCGGCGGCACCTCGGGCTCGGGTTCGGGCTCGGGTAGCGGCGGCGGCGGCCTCCCGTAGGTAGCCACCGCCGTCAGATCACCGGCGTCTGATGATCTTCTTCTTGGTCGGCGTCGGCGTCGTCGTGGTGGGCGTCGTCGTCGGCGCCGGGTTCGTCACCTCGGTGGCGCTGTACTCGACGCGTGTCCCCGGGTAGTCGCACATGTAGTGGGCGCTCGCACCCACGGTCACCTGCGCCTGACTCGTCGAGGGCGGGCTGTTGCAGTTGCGGCTCCGGCTCTGCCGGTAGGCGAAGTGGGTCGTCGACAGATCGATCGAGAGAACCGGCGCCCAGGTCGGGGTGGTCAGCGCGATCGTCTCGCCGCGAACGACCGGAAGGCTCGTGGTCAGCGGGAACTGGACGACCTGCCCCAGGTAGGGCTGCACGTCGACCAGCGGGCTCGACTCGACGACCTGCCACTCCCGGAGGCTCTTGGCCCCGACGGGCTTGAGCACGGTGATCTCGATCTGGGGATCGCCGCCGTAGGTCTTGTCGAGGAACTTGATGTCGTTCTGCGCCGTGGTGGCGTTGGTCGACAGAGCGGACAGGCCCACCGTGAACGCGACTAAGCGGCCCGCCTGCTTGACCGTCGAGGGATACGCGACGTTGTCGCGGATCGTCTCCAGCGCGGTGGCGCGGGTCAGGATGATCGTGCACTGCGCCGGCGACACGCCCGTGGGACAGGAAGGAGCGACCAGCTGCGTCGTCGAGACGCCGAGCTCGGTGATCGTCGCGCCCGCGGACGCTGGTACGGCCCCGACGAGCGCGAGCACGCCGGCCATGGCCAACAGAAAACGTTTCATGCTCAGATTCAACACGACGCCTCGGCGCCAGTTGCGCAAGACCGCAAACATCCGAAGGGCGATGCGGCGCCGGCCGGTCGGACTCGCCCCCCGAACCGGCGCTTGCAATCGTCGCTTCAGATCTTGGTCACGTTGACTGCTTTCGGCCCCTTCGGGCCGGCTTCCTCCTCGTAGGAGACCTTCACCCCCTCGGACAGCGAGCGATAGCCGTCCCCCACGATGCCAGTGAAATGAACGAACAAGTCTCGCCCGCCGTCATCGGGCGTGATGAAGCCGAAGCCCTTGTCGTCGCTGAACCACTTGACGGTACCCGTTGCCATTTACTCCCCTTCGCTGCCTGCTTTCGGACACGCACACGCCAGTTTCGGTGCCCCGGGGGCCCGACCAACCCGGGGAAGGTAGCAAGGAAGGGCGACGCGTGGGTTTCCGGAGTGATTCAGTGCAGGTTCTCTGCGCCGTCAACGCAGCTCGCGTGCGACCGCCGCGATCTCGTCCGCGTCGCCCTCGCTGGGCGTCCAGGGCAGCCGCAGCGGGTCATCGTCGTAGCGGGGGATCACGTGCACGTGAAAGTGGAACACGGTCTGCCAGGCCGCCGCTCCGCGCGAGTTCAGGAGGTTCACGCCGTCGGCTCCGAGGCGGTCGTGGACGCGATGCGCCATCCGCTGCACGGTGTCCATCGTCGCGTGCAGGTCGTCGGGCTCTATCTGGAGGATGTCGCGCTCGTGGTTGCGGGGCACGACCAGGAGGTGCCCGCGAGTGCCTGGGCTGATGTCCATGAACGCGATCGTGCGCTCGTCCTCCTCCACGATCTGGGCCGGGAGCTCGCCGGCCACGATCTTGCAGAAGATGCAGTCCGGATCGCGCACACCGGGCAGGCTATCGATCCACGGGCGCCGAGCCCGCTGCGGCCATCAGCTCTCGCGCCCGCTCGATCGCCTGCTCGCGCGTGGTGATCTCCCCCGCGAAGCTCGCCTCCTCGAGCTCACTCAGGATCCGCCCGAGCTCGCGCCCGGGCCGCAGCCCGACCGCTCGCGCCAGCTCGTCGCCTCGCACGGGCGGCCGCGGCCGGCGCGAGCGCCAGGCCAGCGCCTCGCCCAGCAGCTCGCGGGCCAGCTCGAGGTGACGCGCGATCGCCTCCTCGGAGCCCCGCCCGCGGGTGGCCAGCCGGTCGGCGACGCTGAGCAGCGTCACATCGACCTGCACCGGCTCGCAGGCGCGCAGATAGCGGTAGATCGCCCGACGGTCGAGAGGCGTCTCGTGGACCATGAAGCCCAGGCGCAGGTGGTGGCGGGTGAGCGCGGCCACGTGCTCGCGCAGGCGCTCGCTGGCGCGCAGGCGGGTCAGCACCGCGGCGGCCACGTCGGCCCCGACCGCGTCGTGCCCGATGAACGTGACCCGCCCCTCGGCCGTCACGCGGCGGGTGAGCGGCTTCGCCACGTCGTGGAGCAGCGCCCCAAAGCGCAGCGCCTGCCCCCGGGTCAGCTCGTTGGCCAGCGGCTCGGCCAGGAACCGCTGCACGGCCTCGCCCTGCTCGCCCAGCCACCGCGCCGGATCGCGCGAAAGCTCGATGACCTCGGAGAGCACCGAGAGCGTGTGCTCGTACACGTCGAGGTGGTGATACGGGCTCTGCCCGACGCCGCGCATCCGGCTCACCTCGGGGAGCACGATCGACATCGCTCCCACTTCGTCCAGCAGGGCGAGGCCGTCCAGCGCCGCCTCAGCGATGACGATCCGCTTGAGCTCGGCGAACACCCGCTCCGGAGCGACCCCGTCCAACGCGGCGGCGCTGGCCGCGGCCGCCGCCGATGTCTCCCGCTCCACCGAGAAGCCCAGCTCGCAGGCCAGCCGCACCAGTCGCAGCGTGCGCAGCGGGTCCTCCACGAACGCGCCCGGCGAGACCATCCGCAGCCTCCGATCGCGCAGATCGGCCATACCCCCGAACGGGTCGACGTACGGCCCGCCGGTCAGCGGTTCGGCCATCGCATTGATCGTGAAGTCGCGGCCGGCCAGGTCGGCGTGGATCGACCCGCCGACCACGGGCAGCAAATCGACCTGCCAGGACCGATCGTGAGCCACGACCCGCCACACGCCAAATGCCTCCGACAAGGCGAACACGTACGCCTCGGCGGCCCGCGCCAGCTCGCGGGCCATCGACCGCGCATCGCCCTGCACCGCCACGTCGTAATCGTCGGTCGGCCGGCCGAGCGCCCGGTCGCGCACCGCCCCGCCCACCAGCCACGCCGGGTGGTGCGCGACCGCCACGAGTGCCGGCAACGGGTCGTAGCGACTCATACCGCCACCCCGTCGCGGTGATAGACGCGGGGCACCCGCGGCGAGACGCCGCACACGATCTCGTAGTTGATCGTGCCGATCCGCCGAGCGAGCTCCTCGGCGGTGACCCGTTCTGAGCCGTCGGCGCCGATGATCGTCACCCGGTCCCCACACCCAACCGTCCCGGACGCCCCCAGCTCCACCGTGATGTTGTCCATGCTGACCGTGCCCACCAGCGGGTAGCGCCGGCCGCCGATCAGCACCTCGCAGTTGTTGGTGAGCGCCCGGCGGATTCCGTCCGCGTAGCCGATCGGCACCGTCGCCACCCACGTATCCGACTCGGCCACCCAGCGCCGGCCGTAGCCGACGCTCTCTCCGGGCGCCGCCGCCTTGACCGCCGCCACGTACGAGGTCAGCTCGAGCGCGGGCTCCAACCGCTGCCCGGCGGGATCCTGGTTCATCGGGTCACACCCGTACACGGCGATCCCGCAGCGCACGAGGTCGAGATGGCTGGCGGGAAGACCCAGCGTCGCCGCGCTGTTGGCGGCATGCGCGACGATCCCGGGCCGGCGGGCGCGCAGCACACGCACGAACGGCTCGAAGCGCGACAGCTGCCTCGCCGTGAACTCCGGATCCTCGTCCGCGCTCGCGAAGTGCGTCATCGCCCCGACCAGCTCGAGCGCCGGGGCCGAAGCGGCCACGAGTTCGGCCACCGCCACCGCGTCGTCGAGCACGCGCGTGCCGAGCCGCCCCATCCCGGTGTCGAGCTTGACGTGCACGCGCACCGGAGCCGACGCGCCGGACGTGCGGTGCAGGCGCGCCACCTCCGACACGAACCGATCGCTCCACGCCACCACCTCGCCGCGCGCGTTCAGCGCCACCTGGAGCTCCTCGTCACTGAGCGCGCCCATGACCAGGACCGGCGCGTCGATCCCGCCGGCGCGGAGCTCGGCGGCCTCCGCGGCCGTGGCCACCGCCAGCGACCGCGCGCCGCTGCCCACCGCGGCCCGCGCCACCGGCACTGCGCCGTGCCCGTACCCGTCGGCCTTGACCACCGCGCAAAGCGCCGATCCCGGAGCCAACGCGGAGGACAAGCGAGACACGTTGCGTTCGACGGCCGCGAGGTTGACCCGCGCCAGGGCCCGGACAGCCACTCTCAGGACCCCAGCGCCGCCCAGGCACGTGGGAGGGCCGCGATCACGTCGCTGGCGATCACCCCCTCAGGACCGATCTCGCGCGCGGTCAACTGGCCCGCGCGCGAGTGCAGCAGCACGCCCGCGCAGGCGGCGTGCCACGGATCCATCCGCTTGGCCAGAAACGCCCCGATTACGCCCGAGAGGACGTCGCCGGAACCCGCGGTGGCCAGCGCCGAGGCACCTCCCCGGTTCACCGCCACGCGACCGTCGGGGACAGCCACAAGCGTGTCGTCGCCTTTCAGGACGACGATCGCCCGCGCCACGGCCGCCGCCTCGCGTACGCTCTCGAGCCGCCGCCTCCCCACCGCGGAGCTGTCGATCTCGAGCAACCGCGCCAGCTCCCCGGCATGCGGCGTCAGCACCGAGGCCGCCTCGCGCGCCGCCAGCGAGGGGAGCGCCCCGGAGTGCGCATTCAGCCCGTCGGCATCGAGCAGCATCGGCAGCTTCACCTCGCGCGCGGCGGCGCGGGCGAACTCGAGCGCACCCCGCGCGCGTCCGAGCCCGGGGCCGAGCACGAACGCATCGGCCCGTTCGGCGCGCGCGAGGACCTGCGCCACGCCGGCCGGCGTCAACGCGCCGTCCTCATCGGGCAGCGGGGCGGTCATCACCTCGAGCAGCCGGGACTCGAAGATCGCGTTCAACGAGGCGGGCACGAACGCGGTCACGTAGCCCGCCCCGGCCCGCATGGCCGATTCGGAGGCCAGGCAGGGGGCACCCGTCAGCCCGCGCGATCCGCCGCACACGAGCACGCTGCCGGCCGCGAACTTGGTCGATTCCCGACCGCGGCGCGGAACCTCGGCAAGGACCCGCTCGGAGATCAATCCGATGCGGGGGTCGCCCGGGCCGGCCGCCGGGATCCCGATGTCGATCACGCGCACCTCGCCGGCGTGCGCCTTTCCCGGCGCGATCCACAACCCCGGCTTCGCCGCGTGGAAGGTGGCGGTGGCCCGAGCCTGCACCGCGCTGCCAAACGCCTCCCCGGTCGAGGCGTCGACGCCGCTCGGCACGTCGCAGGCGACGACGACCGCGCCCGCGGCGCCCGCGTCGTTGATCGCCGAGATCGCCGAAGCCGCCGGCTCGCGCGGCTCACCCGAGAACCCGGTGCCGAGGATCGCGTCGATCACCGCCGCGGCACCCGCCAGGGCGCCGGCGTCGAACCCGATCGGCGGATCGCCCGGCAAGCGCTCCAGGTTGACCCTGGCGTCGCCCCGCAGCTCGCCCGGGTCGCCCAACGACAACACGTCGACCGACCGGCCGCGCTCCCGGAGTACCCGCGCGGCGACCAGCCCGTCGCCGCCGTTGTTGCCCTTGCCGCAGACGACCGCCACCCTGCCGGCCGGAGCCAGCTCGCCGGTCAGCTCGGCCAGCCCGGTGCCGGCGCGCTCCATCAGCTCGACGCCTGGGATCCCCCGCTCGCCGATCGCCCACTCGTCGAGCGCCCGCTGCTCGCGCGCGTCGGGAAGCGGGTCAAGCCAGTCGGGAAGGCTCGGCATCGCGCGGAGCGTAGTCGGTCGCCCTCAGCCGTCAGGCGCCGCCGCGACCGCCACCGCCGCCGCGTCGCGATGCGTGTGGGTCAGCGACACCTCGACGTGCACGCCGAGCTCGGCCGCGCGCTCCGCCGCGGCGCCGTGCAACCGCAGCTCGGGCGGACCGCCGGTGCCGAGCACCTCGACGTCCCGGAAGTTCCACGAACGCAGATCGAGCGCCTTGGCCACCGCCTCCTTGGCGCAGAAGCGGGCGGCCAGGTGCTGCCCGGGCCGGCCGTGGGCCGCCGCGTACTCGCGCTCGGCGTCGGTGAACAGCCGCTCGGCCAGGCGCGGGGTTCGCTCGAGGGCCCGTTCGAGCCGGTCGATCTCGAGCAGGTCGATCCCGACGTGGAAACGGTCCCCGCCCACGCCGGCGTCACTCCACGGTGACGGTCTTGGCCAGGTTCCGTGGCTGGTCGACGTTCAGTCCGCGCCGGCGGGCGATGTGGTAGGCGAGCAGCTGAAGCGGGATGACCGCCAGCAGCGGCGCGAGCATCCAGTGGGTGCGTGGCACCTCGATCACCGCGTCGGCGTGCTCGGCGATCTCGGTGTCGCCCTCGGTGGCCACGGCGATCACGCTGGCGCCGCGCGCGCGGACCTCCTGGATGTTCGAGATGATCTTCTCCAGCACGGGCGACTCGGTGGCCACGACGACCACCGGCGTGCTCTGGTCGAGCAGCGCGATCGGGCCGTGCTTCATCTCGCCGGCGGCGTACGCGTCGGTCGCGATGTAGGAGATCTCCTTGAGCTTCAAGGCCCCTTCGAGGGCCACGGGCAGGCCGACGTGGCGCCCCAGGTACAGGAAGAAGTCAGCCCCGGAGACGTTCTCGGCGATCCGGGCGACTCCGCCCATGTCGCGCTCGAACAGCTCGGTGATCCGGTGGGGAAGCCGCTTGACCTCGCCGATCGTCTCCCACAGGACCTGACCGTCGAGCGTGCCGCGCAGCTCGGCCAGCCGCAGCGCGAACAGATACAGCGCCACAACCTGGCTCACGAACGTCTTGGTGGCCGCCACGCCGATCTCGAGCCCGGCGCGCGTGTAGAGAACGCCGTCGGCGTCGCGGGTGGCCTGCGAGCCCATGATGTTGGTGATCGCGAGCACCTTCGCGCCGCGCTCGCGGGCCGTGCGCATCGCGGCCAGCGTGTCGGCCGTCTCGCCCGACTGCGAGATCCCGATCACCAGGTCGCCGGGACCGACCACCGGGTTGCGGTAGCGGTACTCGGAGGCGATCTCCACCTCGACCGGCACGCGCGAGAACTCCTCGATCGCGTAGCGGCCGATCAGGCCGGCGTGATACGAGGTGCCGCAGGCCACGATCACGACCCGCCGGGCCGTCGTCAGCAGCTCGTCGTCGATCGCGCCGAGGTCCCCCAGGTCGATGCCCACGCCCCGGGCCGCTCGCTCGCCGATCGTCTCGGCCACCGCGTCGGCCTGCTCGTAGATCTCCTTGAGCATGAACGTCTCGAAGCCCTGTTTCTCGGCCGTCTCCGCGTCCCAGTCGATCTCGACCGTGTCGCGCTCGACCGCGGTGCCCTCGGGCGTGAAGAACTCGACCTCGTCGGGCCGCAGCGCCACGATCTCGTCGTTCTCGATGTACTGGATGTGCCGGGTGTAGCGCAGGAAGGCGGGGATGGCCGAGCCGATGAACTGCTCGCCCTCACCACGGCCGATCACCAGCGGGCACTCCTTGCGAGCACCGACCAGCAGCCCCGGCTCGTCGGCCTTCATCGCGACGAACGCGTAGTGGCCGCGCAGGTCATGGTAGGCGCGGCGCACCGCCTCGACCAGATCGCCCTCGTCGTAATGGGCGACGAGGTGGGCGATCACCTCAGCGTCGGTCTCAGAGGTGAACTCGGCGCCCTCGGCGACGAGCCGGCGCTTGAGCGCGATGTAGTTCTCGACGATCCCGTTGACCACGACGTGGACGCGGTCGGTGTTGTCGAAGTGGGGATGAGCGTTCTCCTCGGTGACGCCGCCGTGGGTGGCCCACCGGGTGTGGCCGATGCCGGTCTCCGGCTGGGGCCGCTCGGCCACGGCCACCGCACCTGAATCCTGATCAACGCGACCGGTCGACTGGATCACGCCGCGCAGTGCGCTCAGGTTCCCGACCGCCCGCACGGCGTCGATCCGGTCACCTTCGAGCACCGAGATGCCGGCGCTGTCATAGCCGCGATACTCGAGCTTCTCGAGGCCGGCCAGCAGAAGCGGCCGTGCCCGGCGCGGACCGACGTATCCGACGATTCCACACATGCGTCCTGACTTCCCCTTTCGTGGCGGCCAAACCGCACGACCTGCGTTCGGTCCCGTCGTCCGCAGCCAGTGATGTTAGCTGCAAGGTTCCTGACCGGTTAACGCCCGGTCGAGCGAGGAATTCGCACGTCGCGGCCGTTTTCCTGGCCTGCCGGACCTCGTCGCGCGGTCAGGCGCGCCGGAAGGCGTCGACGGCGGCTAGGGCAACGCGGTCTCCACGACCTCGCGCAGGCGGTCGCAGATCTCGTCGGTTTCCTGCTGGCTGGGCGCCTCGACCATCACCCGGATGAGCGGCTCGGTGCCGGATGGGCGCACCAGCACGCGGCCCCGGCCGGTCAATCCGGCGTGCTCGCGGGCGATCGCCTCCTCCACGCCGGGGTCGGACAGCGCGGCAGCCAGCCCGGCCCGATCCGAGGCCCGGATGTTGACCAGGCGCTGGGGCAGCTTCTCCATCGCGTGGCGCTCGGCCAGATCCCGGCCGTCGAGCGCCTCGAGCGTCAGCAGCGCGCTGGCGATCCCGTCGCCCGAGGGGCCGAAGCCGAGGTCGATGATGTGGCCGGACTGCTCGCCGCCCAGCGCCCAGCCGCGCCGGCGAAGCTCGTCGAGCACGTAGCGGTCACCCACGGCGGTCGTCGCCACCGCGATGTCGGCCGCCTCCATCGCCCGGTGAAAGCCGTAGTTCGTCATCACCGTGACTACCACGCCGTTGCCGGGCAGCCGCCCCATTTCACGCAGGTGCGTGGCGGCCAACGCGACCAGCTCGTCGCCGTCGACGACCTCGCCGCGCCGGTCGACCGCGAGCACCCGGTCGCCGTCACCGTCGAACGCGAACGCCAGGTCGTGCTCACCGCTCCCGATCCGCTCGATCACGCCGTCGAGGTGGGTCGATCCGCAGTGCAGGTTGATGTTGACCCCATCCGGCTCCTCGGCAATGACCGTCACGTCGGCCCCGAGCCGCCGGAAGATCTCCGGCGCAGCGCGGAAGGTCGCGCCGTTGGCGCAGTCGAGCAGGACGCGAGTACCGCTCAAATCGAGCCCCGAGAAGCGCTCCTGGAGCGGGCCCAGGTAATCCTCGAGCGCCCCTTCGAACGGCCTGATGTGGCCGATGTGCGGCGGCGGGGGCGGCGGGTTCTCGAGCTCGGCCTCGATCTCGTGCTCGGTGTCGTCGTGGAGCTTGAACCCGTCGGAGGCGAACAGCTTGATCCCGTTGTCCTCGTAGGGGTTGTGGGAGGCGGAGATGACCGCGGCCAGGTCGAGCCCGTGCCGGCGGACCAGCAGCGGCGCGGCCGGGGTGGGCAGCACGCCGGCCAGCCACGCATCGCCGCCGGCCGCCGCCACGCCGGCCGCGATGGCCGATTCGAGCATCTCGCCCGACTCCCGGGTGTCCCGGATGATCAGGACCTGAGGCCGGTGCGCCTCGATGCGCGTCACCGCCGTGCGGGCCAGCTTGAGCGCCAGCTCAGCGGTGAGGAAGTGGCCCGCCCGGCCACGGACACCGTCCGTGCCGAATAACTGCCGCGCCATGCCTGCTCAGCGCTTGGAGAACTGGGGCCGCTTGCGGGCCTTCTTGAGCCCGGCCTTCTTGCGTTCCTTGACCCGCGGGTCGCGGGTCAGGAACCCGCGGCGCTTGAGCTCTGAGCGCAGGTTGGGATCGGCCACGATCAGCGCCCGCGAGATGCCGTGGCGCAGCGCGCCGGCCTGGGCGGACACCCCGCCCCCGTGCATCCGGGCGATCACGTCCATCCGCGACTCGTAGCCGACCGTCTCGAGCGGCTGGCGAATGATGCGCGTCAGGGTCTCCCGCGGGAAGAACTCCTCGAGCGTCTTGCCGTTGATCTGGTAGGTGCCGCTGCCCGGCTTGATGATCACCCGGGCCACGGCGGTCTTGCGCTTTCCGGTTGCCGTGTAGCGCGCGCCGGCGGCCAGATCGATCGCGGCGTGGGCGATCGGCCGCGACTCCTCCTCGTCTGACTCCTCACGCGCGCGTGCCGCCGCGGCCTCCGCCTCGGCCTCGGCAGCGGCCTGGGCCTCCGCGTCGAGGAACTGCTCGCCCTCGGACACGATGTCGGGGATCAGGTCCGCGCCGGGAATCTCGGGCTTCTGGCGCGGCGTGAGCTCGATCTCCTCCTCCTCGTCTTCCTCGAGCGGCTCCGCCTCAGCGGCCGCGTCCGCGACGGGCTCCTCGGCGGCCGGCTCGGGCGCGGCCGGCTCCTCCGCGGCCGGCTCCTCGGCGACCGGCTCAGGCGCGCGCCGGCTCCTCGACAGCCGGCTCCTCGGCGACCGGCTCGGGCGCCGCCGGCTCCTCGACAGCCGGCTCCTCGGCGACCGGCTCGGGCGCCGCCGGCTCCTCGACAGCCGGCTCCTCGGCGACCGGCTCGGGCGCCGCCGGCTCCTCGACAGCCGGCTCCTCGGCGACCGGCTCGGGCGCGGCCGGTTCGGCCTCCGCCGCCGGCTCCTCGCCAGTGGGCTCCTGCTCGTCGTCGCGCTGCTCGTCCTCGGGCCGTTCGGTCACTGCGAAATCTCCATCGGTTGCGGCTGCTGGGCGGCGTGCGGGTGCTCGGGGCCGGCGTAGACCTTCAGCTTGGTCAGCTGCTTCCGGGCCAGCCGGTTGCGCGGCAGCATGCCCTTGACCGCCAGCCGGATGACCTCTTCGGGCCGGCGCTCGAGCATGTCGTTCAGGCTGCGCGACTTCAGGCCCCCCGGATAGCCGGAGTGCCGGTAGTAGCGCTTGTCCTGGCGCTTGTTGCCGGTCACCGCGATCTTCTCGGCGTTGACCACGATCACGAAATCGCCGGTGTCCACGTGCGGCGTGTAGGTAGGCTTGCGCTTGCCGCGCAGCGCATCGGCGATCTGGGTGGCGAGGCGGCCGAGCGTCTGCCCGGCAGCGTCGACCACGAGCCAGTTTCGCTCGCGGTCCGCGGGGGTGGCAACGTAAGTCTTCATGGCACGCACAAGCCGCGCGACGATCGCGCGGCTTCGGGCAATGATAGGCGATCCGCCGCGATCGGACCGCAAGCGCGATCGCGAGCGGTCCACGACCGCGGGTCGTACCCCTAACCTGAGCTCATGCGGCTTTCCGTGCAGGTCCGCCGGGCGGCGATCCGCGTCGCCTATGCCGGCCTGCGCACCTACTGGTTCCTGCTCAGGCCCCGGATCGTGGGCGTCAAATGCGTCCTCACCCACGGCGACGACATCCTGCTCGTCCGCCACACCTACGGCAGCCCTGCCTGGGACCTCCCCGGCGGCACCGTCAAACGCCGCGAGACCCCGCGCGACGCCGCCCGACGCGAGATGCACGAGGAGCTCGGCCGGCGGATCGACGACTGGACCTCGCTCGGCGAGCTGTTCGTCAACACGAACCATCACGACGACAACCTGCACCTGTTCCTGGCCCGCGTGACCGACCGCGATCTCGACCTCGATCTCGTCGAGCTCTCCGAGGCCGGCTGGTTTCCCCGCGAGGCCCTCCCCGCGGATCTCGGTCGCTACGTCCGGCCGATCGTCGCCCGCGTCAGGACAGCCTGAGCGCCGAGACCCGCGTGGTCGTCGTCTTGCGCTTGGCCCCGGAGCCGGCGGTCAGGGTTAGCTTCAGCGAGACTGCGCTGATGGCGGTGCAGCGCGGTGCGCAGCGCGGGTAGGACACCGGACGCCGCCTTGATCACGAGCAGGGTCGGGCGCCCCGCGGTCACCTGCCGCCCGCAGCGAGCCGAACTGAAGCTGGAATGCCTGGTGCTTTCCGTTCCGCGTGCCGTGCGCCTGGGCCGCGATCTGGACGCTGCTGGGCGCGTCGCAGGTGACCAGTAGCGCGAAGGCCGCCCCGCGCAGACGCCGCGATACCGGCTGGAGCGAGCAACTCGGAGCGTGCACCCCGACCGTCGTGTCAGAGCTGCTCCCTGCGTGTGCCCCGTCGCCAGCGTAGGCGGCGGTGATCCGTGCCTGTATGGGCGGCCGCTGGCCGGGCCGGAACCGCACCTGGCAGAACGCGAAGTTCGTGCCTCTCCCGCCGAGCAGGCAGCTGCCGGTACCCGGGAACGACGCGCCCGCCGTCGGGTGAGTGAAGGTGACGAGGCCGGTGGGCGCGGTGGCGCTACCCGCGCCGGTGTCCTGGACGGTGGCCGTGCAGATGGTCGTGGCCGATACGGCGACGTCGGTCGGCGAGCACGCCACGCTGGTCACGCTGGCGCGTGGCACGACCGGGATGACCGCGTGCGGCGCGACCTGGATGAGCGACTGCGTCGTCAGCTCGGACCCGCCGAAGTCCTGAACCGTGACGGTCGCGATGTAGCTGCCGGCCGTTGCGTAGGCGTGGTTCGCGGAGACTGTGAAGGCGCCGCCGCACCGGCGGGGACGATCGCGCCGGTCGACCGGTTGCCGTCGCCCCAGTCGACGGTGGCGCTGATGTCTGCGGCGGAGTCGTTCGAATCGAAGTTCTCGAACGCGGGGGAAACCGGCACTCCGGCGGTTGCGGTAGTGGTCGGCACGCCGGCGCCCGGCTCGGCCAGCACGACATCGTCGCCCGCCGCGAGCGTGGTCGGATCCGTACCGCCCGAGGTGAGGCTGCTCCCGTCGAAGTCGAAGATCTCCGCGGTCCCCAGCGTGATCACGACGCGCGTGACGATCGGGTCGCGGAAGCGCATGCCGGCGAACGACGTCGCGCCCTGCGGCGCCGTGACCTGCCCGATCAGCCCCTCGCCGCTGTAGTACGAGATCGTCGTGCCCGAGTTCTCCACGTGCACGAACTCGACGCCGAGGCCACGGGTCATCGCGGACGCGGACGGACTGGTCGACGGTGTGGGGGCGACCACGTCGAGCGTCGTCGTGATCGAGTTGAACGGTGCCCACAGCTGAGACGGGCTGAAGCCCGCGTTGGTATTCACCGACGCAAAGCCGTCGTCGGCCACCGCCACCGCGGGCCCGAGCTCGATCCCCCAGGGTTGAAGACGGGTGGACGCCAGCGCGGCCGTGTGCCCGCGCGGAATCGCTGTCGCGCCGGGGTCGCTCCCGTTCACCGCGATCCCGGCCGGAGTCCAGTGGCGAAAGCCGCTGCCCCGCTCTCCAGGGGTCGTGCCGTTGTCGCTCCCGCCCACCGCGGCCTCGAACTGGGCGAGCGAGGTGAACGTTTGCGACGGCACGCTGAGCGAGGCCTGCGCCGCCGGCGCCGCAACGCCGAGCGCGGCCAAGGCCATCACCAGCCCCCGAATCACCCTCTTCACACCTACCAACGGTGGGTCAGTCTACTCCCACTCGATGGTCCCCGGCGGCTTGCTCGTGATGTCGAGCACGACCCGCCCGACGGGCCGGATCTCGCCGATCATCCGCGCGGCGATCTTCTCGAGCAGGTCGTAGGGAAGGCGGGCCCAGTCGGCGGTCATCGCGTCGTCGCTGGTCACCGCGCGGATCACGATCACGTTGCCGTACGTGCGCTCGTCGCCCTGGACGCCGACCGTGCGGATGTCCGGCAGCACGCAGAACGACTGCCACAGATCGCGGTACAGACCGGCCTGGCGGATCTCGTCCTGGAGGATCGAGTCGGCCTCGCGCAGGATCTCGAGGCGCTCGCGGGTGGCCTCGCCGCCGACGATCCGGATGGCCAGGCCCGGCCCGGGGAAGGGCTGGCGCCACACCAGGCGCTCGGGCAGCCCGAGCTCGGCGCCGACCGCCCGCACCTCGTCCTTGAACAGCGCCCGGAGCGGCTCGACCAGCTTGAACTCGAGGTCGTCGGGCAGGCCGCCCACGTTGTGGTGGGACTTGATCGTGGCCGCGCCGGTGCTCCCACCCGACTCGATCACGTCGGAGTACAGCGTGCCCTGGACGAGGAATTTGACGTCGTCGAGCTTGTCGGCCTCCTCCTCGAACACGCGGATGAACTCCGCGCCGATCCGCTTGCGCTTCTCCTCGGGGTCGGTCACGCCCTGCAGGCGCGCGAGGAACCGCTCGGAGGCGTCGACGGCGATCAGGGGGACCTGGAAGTTGTCACGGAAGGTCGAGACCACCTGATCGCTTTCGTTCTTGCGCATGAACCCGTGGTCGACGAACACACAGGTCAGCCGGTCGCCGATCGCGCGGTGCACGAGCAGGGCCGCCACGCTGGAATCCACGCCGCCAGACAGCCCGCAGATCGCACGCCCCTCCCCCACCTGCGCGCGAATCGCGGCGATCTGGTCCTCGATCACCGACGCCGGAGTCCAGCTCCGCTCGCAGCCGCACACGTCGGCCAGGAAGTTGGTCAGGACCTGCTGTCCGTAGGGCGTGTGAACGACCTCGGGGTGGAACTGGATGCCGTAGATGCCGCGCTGCACCGACTCGAACGCGGCCACCGGCGACGCCGTCGAGGAGGCGAGCGCGGTGAACCCCGGGGGCGGCGCGAACACCGTGTCGCGGTGCGACATCCAGCAGGTCTGCTCCGCCGGTGTCCCGGCCAGCAGCCGCCCGCTGTGGCCCACGGTCAGCTGCGAGCGACCGAACTCCCCCACCTCGGCGCCCTCGATCCGGCCGCCCAGCGCGAGCGCGAGCAGCTGCATGCCGTAGCAGATGCCGAGCACCGGGATGCCGAGCTCGAGCAGCTCGCGCTCGAGCGCCGGCGCGCCCTCCTCGTACACCGAGGCCGGGCCGCCGGACAGGATCACGCCCTTCGGCCGGCGCCGGCGCACCTCCTCGAGCCCCACGTGGTGCGGGAGCAGCTCCGAGAACACGCCGCATTCGCGCACCCGCCGGGCGATCAGCTGCGAGTACTGGCCTCCGAAGTCGAGGACGACGACCTCTTCGTTGATGGGGGGCCGCTTCGCGGCGTCCATGGGGCCATCAGGGCCCGTCCGGACCGTGGTCGTGCTCACGCGAGCGCCGGGTTATTCGACACTGACCGCGGCGGCCGTCGGCTTGGCGCCCATGCCCACACCCTGCTCGCGCTGAAGATGCTTGCCCTCGGTCTGGAGCGCCGGCGCCACCGCCAGCTCCGCCCGGTTGAACTCGGCGATGTCGCGGTAGCCGCACGTGGCCATCGAGGTGCGCAGCGCGCCCATCAGGTTGAACGTGCCGTCGTTTTCGCGCGCAGGGCCCCGGATGATCTCCTCGAGCGTGCCGTTCGGCGTGGTGGACACCCGCGCGCCGCGAGGAAGCGTTGGATGGAAGGTCGCCATGCCCCAGTTGTAGCCGCGTCCGGGCGCCTCGTAGGCCCGCGCGAGCGACGTGCCGAGCATCACCGCGTCGGCGCCGCAGGCAATCGCCTTGGCCACGTCGCCGCCGTTGCGCATGCCGCCATCGGCGATCACCTTCACGTAGTCGCCCGTCTCGAGCATGTGCTGCGAGCGCGCCGCGGCCACGTCGGCGATCGCGGTGGCCTGGGGCACGCCGATACCCAGCACCCCGCGGGTCGTGCAGATGGCGCCGGGACCCACCCCGACCAGCACGCCGGCCGCGCCGGTCCGCATCAGGTGGAGGCCCGTGTGGTAGGACGCGCAGCCGCCCACGACGATCGGCGTCGGCGCCAGTTCGCGGATGAACTCCTTGAGGTTCAGCGGCGGGCGAGTCTCGTCGAGCGAGACGTGCTCGGCCGAGACCACCGTGCCCTGGATGACCAGGATGTCCAGGCCGGCCTCGAGCGCCACTTCGTAGTAACGCCGAACCTTCTGCGGCGTCAGCGAGGCGGCCGCCACGACGCCGTGCGACTTGATCTCCTTGATCCGCTCAGCGATCAGCTCGGGCTTGACCGGCTCGCGGTAGATGTCCTGCATCTCCCGAGTCGCGATGTCCTTGGAGAAGGTCGAGATCCGCTCGAGCTGGGCATCCGCGTCCTCGTAGCGGCAGAAGATCCCCTCGAGGTTGAGCACGGCCAGACCGCCGAGCTTGCCGATGATCCCGGCCGTCTCGGGCGAGACCACGCCGTCGAGCGCGGCGCCGAGCAGCGGCAGCTCGAACCGGTACGGCCCGAGGGTCCACGAGATGTCTACGTCGTCCGGATCGCGCGTGCGCCGCGACGGCACGATCGCGATTTCGTCGAATCCATACGCCCGCCGGGCCTTCTTGCCACGTCCAATTTCTACTTCCATTGCGGCATCGTATGAGTCGGCGCGGACGGCAGAGGCGTATTGGTCATCCGGCCGTCGATCGTAGCAGCGGGTCCTCGAGCGCCCGGACGCTCCCACCCGGCAAACTGCGGGGAAATCCCGCCGAGGTTCAGCCGATTTCCGCGCCGATGACCAGGTGGTCGAGCTCGACCTCGCCGAGCAGCCGGTCGACCGCCGCGGGGTCGATCAGGCCGGCCCCGAAGTGCTGCACCGACTCGGCGCCGCAGGCCACGCCGTAGCGCAGGCACTCGACCGGCGGGCGACCCTGGTAGCGGGCGGCGATATAGCCGGCCAGGAAGGCGTCGCCGGAGCCGATCGTCGAGCGCGCCTCCTGCTCCTCGATCCGCACCCGGTACAGCGCGTGCCCGCCGCCGTCGGCCACGTGGGCATAGCAGCCGTCCGACACGGTCATGATCGCCTCGGCCGGCCCCAGCCGGGTGATCTCGACCACGGCCTCGGCGCGATCGTCGACGTCGTTGAACTCATGCCCGACCAGCTCCTCGGCCTCGAGCTCGTTGGGCGAGATGATGTCGGGCTCGGCGCGCGCGGCCAGCCTGAGCGGCTCGCCTTCGGTGTCCACCACCGTGGTCACGCCGAGCTTCTTGAGCTCGCGGATCAGCCCGGCGTACACGTCGGGCGGGACGCCCCGCGGCAGGCTGCCGGCGAACACGCACATGCTGGCGCCCTTGGCCAGGTAGAGCAGCTTGTCGCGGAACAGCTCGAGGTCGTGGGCCGAGACGGACGGCCCGCGCTCGTTGATCTCGGTGTGCACGCCGGTCGTCGGGTCGAGCACCGCTGTATTGGTCCGCGACTCCTCGCGGATGCGCACGAAGCCGTTCAGGATCGCCTCGTCGCCCAGGGCGTCGACGATCATGTTTCCGGTCGCGCCGCCGGCCAGGCCGGTGGCGATCACCGGCTGGCCCAGGCGCTTGAGCGCACGGGCGATGTTGACGCCCTTACCTCCGGGCATCGTGGTCTGCTCGACCGAGCGGTGCCGACGACCCACCGTGAAGTTCGGAACCTCGAGCGTCTTATCGAGCGCAGCGTTGAGTGTGACGGTGATGATCATTACGGCTCACTAACCCCGCCGCGCGTTATCCCCTCGTCGATCCGCGCCAAAACATCCTCAGCCCGATTGCCGCACCCGCTGCCAGTACCAGTCCCGACAGCGTAGCCGATAGAACCACCACCTTCTTGAGGCTTTTCGAGGTCTCGATCTTCGGCAGCGCCTGCTCCAGCAGCAGTGGGATCCGGGTCTGCACCCGCCCGCCGGCCGTGACCACCGCCGAGCCGACCACGGTTTGTGCCGGGAGCGGTCCGGCCAGCTGCGCGGGAGCCCGAACGCGGACTCGGACCGGCGCCGAGCGGGCGAACACGTGGGTGTAGCTGGAGGCGGCGATCAGCCGGGCACGGACGCCCTTGTCGTCCTTGACCAGCGGCCGGGCCAGGACCTGGCCGCGGTGGACCGGCGTCTGGAGCCGGAAGTTGGCGAAGCCGTAGTCGAGCAGCGCCAGCGCCGCCGCGTCGCGCCCGGCCTCGCTGGACGCTCCGAGCACCGCGCCGATCAGCGTCATGCCGTCGCGGGTGCCGGAGGCGACCAGCACGTAGCCGGCCCCGAGCGTGTGACCCGTCTTGACGCCGTTGATCCACGAGTAGCGCGCGACCAGGTCATTCAGGTTGGTTACGGTCCGGACGTGGTTGCCGGTCCGCAGCACCGCGCCCCGCTTGCTGACCACCGCGCCGAGGAATGGCTCCGAGCGCAGGTCGTAGCGGGCCAGCGTGACCAGGTCCTGGGCGCTCGAGTAGTTGCCGGGCGTGTCCAGGCCGATCGGCGTCGTGTAGTGGGTGTGGGTGAGATGCAGCTCGCGCGCCCGGGCGTTCATCATCGCCACGAATCGCGCCACCGACCCGTGCCCGACGTTGTAGGCCAGGTCCTCGGCCGCGTCGTCGGCACTCGGCAGCAGCATCGCGATCAGCAGATCGTGGACGCTCATCCGCTCCCCCGGCTCTAGCTCGATCTGCGAGTCCTCCGATGAGGGGTAGTAGTTGGGGTCGGTGAACACGTCCCGGAGGCCGGCGTGGTGCAGCGTGACCAGCGCGGTCATCAGCTTGGTGGTGCTCGCGATCGGCAGCTCGGCGCCGGCGTTCTGGCCGTAGAGCAGCTGGCCGGTGCTCGCCTCGATCAGGGCGGCGGCACGCACGCCGAGCCGGGGCGGGGTTGGCGCGGGGATGCTCGTGGCGGACGCCGGTGAGGCAGCGGCGGACGTGGTCGTGACGGAAGCCGGTCCGCCGGCTGCGGCCGCGGTCGTGACGCCGGCCGCCGTCGCCGCGATGGTGCAGACCAGGAGGGCAACCGCGGAGCGACGCCAGGCAGGTGCCGATCGGCGCGCTGCGCGCATGCCTACCTCGTCACCGAAGGCGTAGCCGCTGGTGGGGGTGCAACGCGTCCGGACTGACCTTCGGGTTGAGCGTCTCGATCGTGGCCACCGACACTCCGGTCTTGGCCGCGATCCGCGACAGCGTGTCGTTCGGCTGGACCACGTAGAACTTCGCCTTGGTGACCTTGTGCGTGGTGTGGGTCGCGGATGTCGTGGTCGACACGATCGAGATCGACGCGGCCGTGTGCTTGTGCTTGAGCGCGTCGTGGACGATCACGTACGAAGCGGCGGCGACCGCTGCGATCGCGAGCGGGGCCACGTAGCGCGCTGGGTTCCTCCACCCCTCCATCCCGCCGGCGATCATACAAGCGCCCGACGGCCTGACACGTGCCTGCACCGGGGCTTCCCGCGTCGGTCCGGCGAGGGTTGCCGCCGGCGCCTGCGCGCGGTCGACTCACGCCGCCAGACGCCAGGCCAGCTCGCGCAGGCGGTTCGCCTCCCGAGCCGCCGCGCCGGCGGGATCGCCGCCGGCGCGTTCATGGGCGGCGACGATCCCGCGGGAGACGGGTACGAGGCCGCCGGCCGGCCCGCGGGCGAAGGCGGGCGCCAGGTCCTCGACCCGTCCGCCCTGGGCGCCCACGCCGGGAAGGAGGAACACCGCGTGGGGCATGCGCTCGCGCAGGGCGCCCAACCGGCCCGGAGCGGTGGCGCCGACCACGGCGCCCACGTCCGACAGTCCGCTGCGACCGATTCCGTCCGCGCCGAGCTCGGCCACCAGGTCGGCCAGCCGGTCGCTCACCGACCTACCGTCCGCCAGCTCCTGTTCCTGCAGGTCGGTGGCGCCGGGATTCGAGGTGCGCACGAGCACGAACACCCCCCGGCCGTGCGCGCGCGCCGCGGTCAGGAAGGGCACGAGCGAGTCGCCTCCTAGCAGCGGGTTGACCGTCATCGCGTCGGCCCCGAGGCCGGCCACCGGGCCGTACGGGGTTGGCGTCTCGCCCAGGAACGCCTGCGCGTACGCCGCGGCGGTGACGTCGACGTCGCCGCGCTTGGCGTCGGCGATCACGAGCAGGCCGCGCTCGCGCGCCAGCGCCACCGTCTCGGCCAGCGCGGCCCAGCCGGGCGCGCCGAGCCGCTCGAAGCACGCCACCTGCACCTTGACCGCCACACAGTGCTCGGCCGTGGCCTCGATGACGAGCGCGCAGTGCCTGGCCACGGCGCGCCCGGCGAGAGCGGCGGGCGCGGTGGCGGTCTCGGTGTCGGTGGCGGTGCCGCTTTCGGTCTGGGTGGCGGGCGCGGTGGCGGTGGCGGTCTCGGCTGCGGTCGACCGCAGCGCCTCCGGCCACAGGCGCGCCGGATCGGGATCGAGGCCCAGGACGAGCTGGGATTCCCGCGCGGCGACGCGGTCAGCCAGCAGGTCGCCGAAGCTCGCGACCAACTCCGCCCCCTCCGGTTCGACGTCCGCGAGATCCATGGACGCCACGGTCACGACATCCCGATCGCGACCGCAGCATCCGGCTCGAACACGGTGCTAGTAGCCCAAGCGGGCCACTCAGTTGACCGCCTTCTTGAGTCCGGCCCCCGCCGTGAAGCGCGGTACATTCGACGCCGGGATCTGAATCCGGTCACCGGTTGCCGGATTGCGTCCCTCCCGCGCCGAGCGCGCCGACACGCTGAACTTGCCAAAGCCCGAGAACGAAACCTCGCTGCCCCGCTTGAGCGCGTCCTCGACCGTATCCAGGAAAGCGTCGACTGCGCCTGCCGCGTCCTTCTTGCTCAATCCGGCACGATCGGCGACTTGGTCAACGAATTCTTGTTTGGTCACTTGCTCCCTCCTTCGAGGTGGTAGGAATTGTCGAAGCTAACACGAGCGGCGGACGGCCGAAGTGCCGGTAGCCGGGGCCGGGCCATTCTCTCGGGCGCCGGCGACACGCCGCAGGACCCCTCGGCCTCAGTTTTTCGGAATTTGCGTACTTCGCCACCGACAATCAGCCAGAACGACCGCGCAGAGCCCAGCGAGGCCGAGGCCGAGGAGCGCAACGTCGGCGAGGCCGACCAGAATATGACCGTGGACCTGGGTCGACTCGCCTGGCTGGCAACAGTCGGCGCGTGCCTAATCGCCGTGCTCATCCTCGTGCTGGAGGGCTATATCGGCTACGCCGCGGTGACCTTCGCGGTGGCGGTGGCCGCGGGAATCAACCTGCTCTAGCGTCGTCGCTGCTCACCGCAAGATGGTCTGCGTACGCTGGCCCTTCGGCCGGCAGACCAGGCCGGACCGCCGAGAGCGGGGGCGAATAACGCAACACTCGGCTGGTCGGCGGCGCCGAGTGACGCGATACTCGGGGCCGGCCCAGAGCCGACTTTTTGCGCACTCGAGCCGCGGAAGGCGCCGAGTGACGCGTTAGTCGCGTCGGCGTCCGCGTCCGCGTCCGCGGTGACGGTGGCGTCGGCGTTGGCCAGCGGTCGGGTGTGGCCACCCCGGGGCCTGCCGATGTCCCGCGCAGTCGATGCTCAGAGGCGCATCCATCGCAGCAGCGCGCGCACCGCATGGCCGCGATGGCTGATCGCGTCCTTCTCGGAGTCCGTGAGCTCGGCCATTGTTCGGTTGTCGCCCGTCGCGTCGGGAACGAACACGGGGTCGTAGCCGAAGCCGTTCGCGCCCGCCCGCTCCCGGGCCATCCGGCCGCGGCAATCTCCGAAGAACACGCGCTCCTCCCCGGTCGCCGGGTTGACGTAGGCCAGCGCGCACACGTAGCGCAGGCGACTGTCCGACGGGACGTCGTCCACCAGCTTCGACAGGTTCTCCTCGTCGCTGGCGTCCGGCCCGGCGAATCGGGCGGAGCGCACTCCCGGGGCCCCGGAGAGCGCGGCGGCTTCGATCCCCGAGTCGTCGGCGATCGCCGCGCGCCCGGTGGCGGACGCGGCGCTCAGCGCCTTGGGCAGCGCGTTGTCGGCGAACGTGCTGCCGTCCTCGGGCGGCAGCTCGACCTCGTCGGGCAGCGGCTCGACGGAGATCCCGGCAGGCTCAAACAGCCGCTGCATCTCCCTGAGCTTGTGCGGATTGCGGCTGGCCAGCACGACCGAGCGATCGGGGGATCCGTTCTCGGACATCATCGGCTCAGCCGGCGGCCGCGGCCACGGCGCCGTCCTGGAGCGAACGGAGCTCCGCGATCCCCTGCGCGGCAAGCGCCAGCAGGTCGTCGAGATGAGCGCGGGACAGGGGCGTCCGCTCGGCGGTGGCCTGGACCTCGACCAGACCACCGTCGCCGGTCATCACCACGTTGGCGTCGACCTCCGCGGTGGAGTCCTCGCTGTAGTCGAGGTCGAGCAGCGGCACGCCGGCGACGATCCCGCAGGAGACCGCGGCGACCGTGCCGGTCAGGGGCGGCCGGTCGAGCGCGCCCTCCGACACCAACCGGGCAAAGGCCACCCGGAGCGCGACCAGCCCGCCGGTGATCGACGCGCACCGCGTGCCGCCATCGGCCTGCAACACGTCGCAGTCGACGTACACGGTCCGCTCGCCGAGCAGCGCGAAGTCCACGACGCCGCGCAGCGAGCGCCCGATCAGCCGCTGGATCTCGACCGTGCGCCCATCGGGGCGCCCGCGGCTCACGTCACGCTGCTTTCGCTCGCCGGTCGAGGCGGGCAGCATGCCGTACTCGGCGGTCACCCAGCCCCGCCCGGAGCCGGCCAGCCAGCGGGGCACCCCGTCCTGCACCGACGCCGTACAGATCACGCGGGTCTCGCCCATCGAGATGAGGGCCGAGCCGGTGGCGGTGCGCACGAAGCCAGGCTCGATCGAGACCGGCCGGAGCCCGTCCGGGGCACGGTCGTAGCTGCGAGCCGGCGAACGAGCAGCGCTCATGCCGCCGCCCTCGCGGCCAGCTCCACGTGCGCCACCTCGCCCAATGGCATCTGGAGGAAGCGCGTCCCGAGCGCCCGGAACGACTCGACGTCGGCGGTGCAGAAGAACCGGTAGCTACCCTCGCCACGCTGCGGATTGAGCAACTCGCGCGAGGCCAGCGCGCGTTCCACGCTGCGGGCCACGCCCGCGCCCGAGGTGACCAGCGCCACCCCCCGTCCGAGCGAGCGCTGGAGCATCGGGGCGACCAGCGGGTAGTGCGTGCAGCCGAGAATCACCGTGTCGACGTCGGCCTCCCCGAGCGGGACGCAGTATCCGCGCACGGTCTCCACGATGTGCTCGTCGAACGGAAAGCCGCGCTCGATGATCGGAGCCAGATCGGGGCAGGCGACGCTCTCGAGGTGGACGTGCGGATCGGCCCCGTGCACGGCACGCTGGTACGCGCCGCTGGCCACGGTCGCCGGCGTGGCCAGCAATCCGATCCGACCGGTTCGGCTGCCCGCCACCGCCAGGTGCGTGGCCGGACCGACCACGCCGATCACGTCGACCTCGGAGCCGGATCGCTGGACCAGCGTCTCGACGGCGCCGAGCGCGGCGGAGCTCGCCGCGTTGCACGCGATGACGAGCAGCTTGGCGCCTGCGCCGAGCAGGTACCGGGCGATCTCCTCGGCGAACGCCTCGAGTTCCTGCCGGCTGCGCTCGCCGTAGGGGAACCGAGCGGTGTCGCCCAGGTACAGGTAATCCTCGCCGGGCAGGGACACGAGCAGCTCGTGCAGGACGGTCAGTCCGCCGACGCCGGAGTCGAACACGCCGATCGGCTGATGGGGCAGCGGAGTCATCCCGCGGCATGGTGCCAGAGGCAGGCGGCGGTACGCTCGCCCCCGCCGATGCGCGCGCTGGTAGTGACCAACATGTACCCGACTCCGGCCCGGCCGGAGCTCGGGAGCTTCGTGCGCGACCAGGTGGAGGCGCTGCGTCGCATCGACGGCGTCGAGGTCGACGTGTTCGCGTTCGCCCCCGGCGGCGCCGGCGCCTATCTGAAGGCGGCGCCCGACCTGCGGAGGCGGCACCACCGCAAACAGCGCTACGACGTGGTCCACGCCCATTTCGGGCTGAGCGCGTGGCCCGCGTTCGCGGCGCGCGGCAAAGCGCACGCGGTCACGCTGCACGGCACCGACCTGGTCCATCCCCGCTCTCGCGCGCTGACGCTCGCCGCGCTTCCCTTCCTCGACCTGGTCGCCACGGTGTCCGAGCCGCTCGCGGCGAAAGTCCCCGGTTGGGCCGTGCGCGGCCAGAGGGCCGTGCTGCCCTGCGGGGTCGACATCGAGCGTTTCCGGCCGATCGCTCGCGCGGAGGCGCGAGCAGAGCTCGGGCTCGCACCGAGCGGCCGGTACGTCCTCTTTCCCGCCGATCCAACCCGTCCGGAGAAGCGCTACGACCGAGCGTTGGCCGCGACCGATGGCCAGGCCGAGCTTCTCGCGCTGGGCAGCGTCGATCCGCAACAGGTCCCGGTCTACGTCAACGCGGCCAACGCAGTGCTCGTTCCCTCCGAGCGCGAGAGCTTCGGCCTGGCCGTGCTCGAGGCCCTGGCCTGCAACGTGCCCGTGCTGGCCACCCCGGTCGGGATCGCCCCGGACGCGCTCATGGGTGTCGCCGGCACGCTTTGCGCTCCGTTCGAGGCGACCGCGTGGCGCAACGCGCTCGAGCCGCATCTCGAAGCCGCGGACCCGCGGATCGATGGCCGGGCCAGTGCGATGGCCCATTCCACGGACCGAATGGCCGCAAGGGTGATCCACGCCTGGCGGGCGCTCACGTAACGCGCTTAGACGATCAACCGCGCGCGCGTGCGCCACACGGCGAGCGACCACGCCAGCAGCCCGAACGCGACCAGCGCCGCGACGTGCACGAGGTCGGCGCCCGGGCGCAGCCCGAACGCGCAGTGGCGTACCAGCTCGACGCAGTGGTAGAGCGGGTTGAACAGCGCGAACGTGCGCAGCCAGTCCGGCAGGCGGTTCAACGGGAAGAACGTGCCGGCGACCAGGAACAGCGGCGTGATCACCCCGCTGATCACGTAGCTGAGGTCGTCGAAGGTCGTGGCCGCGGCGGCAAACAGCATCCCGAGCGCGGCGAAGCCGATGCCGGTGAGCGCACCGACGAACGGGACCAGCACCATCGTGGGCGCCGGAGGCAGGCCAAAGCAGAACGCCACCAGCAGCGGCGCCACCCCATACAGGCCGGCCCTCACGCCAAGGAACAGCACCTCGCCGGTGACGAGCTCATCCACGTCGACCGGCGCGGCGAGCATCGCGTCGTAGACGCGCTGGTAGCGCCGCTTGTAGAGCGAGTCGAACATCGCGGAGAACACCGCGCTGAACAGCACCGCGGTGGCCACCGCGCCGGTCCCGACGAACTGGATGTAGGGGATGTGCCCAATATGGGACACGAGCCGGCCAAAGCCGAGACCGAACGCGACCAGCATGATCACCGGCTCGACCACGGCCGCGAACGTCCGCGTCCGCCAGTAGTAGACGAACACCGTCCACTCGCGGATCCAGACGGCGGCCAGGGCGACAGGCTCGATCCGCTTCGGGCGCAGAGACGGAACAGCGCTCATTCGACGTAGTCCCCGGTCAGGCTCACGAACACGTCCTCGAGCGTGGCGCTGCGTCGCACGCCGGCGGGCACGCGACCGTCGAGCGTGTCGGCGTGCAGGTAGGTGAGCGCCGGGCCGGATTGGCGGGTCGGCAGCCCCGCCGCGCGGGCGGCGTCACTCAGCGCGCGCAGCTCGGTACCCGACCCGTGCACGTCGACGACCTCCCGCCCGGCGTGCGCGCGGACCAGCTCGGCCGGCGTGCCCTCGGCCACCATGCGACCGGCCGACATGATCGCCACCCGGTCCGCCAGCCGCTCGGCCTCCTCGATGTAGTGGGTCGACATCAGGACGGTGGCGCCCTCGTCGCGCAGCGAGAGGACGAGCGACCAGAGCTCCTGACGCACCTGGGGATCGAGGCCGACGGTCGGCTCATCCAACAACACCAGGTCGGGCTGATGGATGAGCGCCCGCGCGATCAGCAACCGGCGCTGCATGCCGCCCGACAGCGTGACCGCCCGCTCCATCGCCCGCGACTCCAGGCCGGCCAGTGCCAGCGCGCGGTCAACCGCGCCGGCCCGCTCTGAAGGCGGCACGCGGTACAGGCGCGCAAACACCGAGAGCACGTCGCGCACGCGAAGGTCCACGTCGAGGTTGCTCTCCTGGGGGCAGACGCCCATGCGCCCACGCGCGAGCTTGGACTGCGCCGGCAGCCGGTAGCCGAGCACCTCGATGCTCCCGGCATCGGCGTGGGCCTGGCCGGTAAGGATCCGCATCGCCGTCGACTTGCCGGCGCCGTTGGGACCGAGCAGGCCGTAGCAGATCCCGCTCGGGACCTCCAGGTCCAGCCCGTTCACCGCGACCACCGAGGCGAAGCGCTTCACCACGCCGCGCATGGACACGGCGGGGCCACCCGACGACGCCGGGGCATCAACGAGACGGCTGGTGACTTCGAGAGACGACAAGGAACCTCCAGGGAACGACGTAGAGCGGCGGAGCCGTCGGGGAACGACGGCGGAACGTCAGCGCAGCTTTAGAGCCCTGGGATCCATCGTTTCGTACTTTAGCGCCGACGGCGCCCCCGCTCAACGAACTTCGAGTGGCGTGTTACGCCCGCGCTCAACGGAGCGCCGGCCACCACCCCGACAGCCGCTCGCGCGCCTGGTCGACGACCGGCGGGGCGGCCCCGTCCACGCTCGGGGGACCCGCCGAGGCGTCCACCGGCTCCTGCAGAGCGGAGAGCGTGGCGGCGACCGATCGGGCCAGCGCATCGAGGGCATACCCGCCCTCCAGCACGCATCCGACGGGCGCCCCGAGCTCCTCTCCGACCCGGCGCAACGAGCGGGTCATCGCGGCGAAGCCGCCCTCGGTCACGTCGCACTGCCCGAGTGGGTCCTCACCGTGGGCGTCGTAGCCGGCCGAGATCAGCAAGAGCTGGGGCGCGAACGCGCGCGCCAGCGGGACCGCGACGTGATCGACCAGCGAGCAGAACACCTCATCCCCGGAGCCCGGACGGACCGGAAGGTTGACCGTGAAGCCACGGCCGGCGCCCGAGCCGAGGTCGCCGGCCGGGCCGGTGCCCGGATACAGCGGCGACTGGTGGATCGAGACGAACAGAACCCGATCGGAGGTGTGGAAGATGTCGTTGGTCCCGTTGCCGTGGTGCACGTCCCAGTCGAGGATCATCACCCGCTCCAGGCCGCGGGCGTCGAGCGCATAGTGCGCCGCCACCGCCACGTTGTTGAACAGGCAGAAGCCCATCGCCTGCGCCCGGGTGGCGTGGTGGCCGGGTGGGCGGTGCGCGCTGAAGCCGACCGGAGCGGTGCCGTCGAGCAGTCGCTCGACCAGATGGACGGCTCCTCCCGCGGCGTGCAGAGCCGCCTCGAACGAGTCGGCGCTGACCACCGTGTCGAGGTCGAGGAAGCCGCCCCCGGCGGCGCAGGCGCGCTCGATCGATGCCACGTACGCGGCGGGATGGACGGTCTCGAGGAGCGCGCGGTCGACGGCCGGCGACGTGACGCGTTCGAAGCCGAGCCAGTCGCGGGGTGACAGCTCGCGTTCGATCGCGACCATGCGGTCGATACGTTCGGGGTGCGCGCCGGTGTCGTGCCGTAGCGACAACGGGTGCTCGAGCCACACGGGCGCGGACGCCATCGGGGTACGGTACCGGTCCACGTGGAGCTTCTGAGAACTCAGGTCACCGTGGTGGGCGCCGGGGCCGCCGGGCTCTACACGGCGGTGTGCGCCGCGCGCCAGGGTGCGCGGGTCGTATTGGTGTCGGCCACGCCGCTGGCCGAGTCGTCTAGCTGGTGGGCCCAGGGCGGGCTGGCCGCGGCGGTCTCGGAGCGGGACAGCCCCGAGCTACACCTGCGCGACACGATCGCCGCCGGCCGCGAGGCGGTGCGCGAGTCGGCCGCGCGCGTGCTCTGCCAGGAGGCCGCCGAGGCGGTCAGCGACCTGGCCCGGTTGGGCGTGAGCTTCGACGCCGACCGAAGCGGCCGCCTCGCGCTCGGACTGGAGGGCGGTCATTCCGTGCGCCGCATCGTGCACGCCGGCGGCGCGGCCACCGGGCGGCGGCTGGTCAGGCAGCTCAGCGCGGTCGTGGCCGAGGACCCGGGGATCGAGGTGCTCGAAGGACGACGTGCGGTGCAGCTGCTCGTGGCGGGCGGTCGGTGCGCGGGCGTTCGCCTCGACGACGGCCGGCTGATCGCGAGCGGCGCCAGCGTGCTCGCCACCGGGGGCGCCGCCGCGCTGTGGGCGCGCACGACCAATCCAGCCGGCGCCGTCGGGGGCGGGCTGCTGCTCGCGCTGGCGGCGGGCGCCAAGCTGGCCGACCTCGAGCTCGTGCAGTTCCACCCCACCGCGGTCGTGGGGAGAAATGGCGCCGACGGCTTCCTGGTCACCGAGGCCGTCCGCGGCGAGGGAGCGCGCCTGCTGGGTCCGGGCGGCGAGCGCTTCGTCGACGAGCTCGCCCCGCGCGACGAGGTGGCGCGCGCGGTTCAGCGGCAGATGGCGCAGGCCGGCACCCCATCGGTCAACCTCGACATGCGCGACGTCGACCCGGCACTCTTTCCCAACGTGGTCAGTGCACTCCGTCAGGCCGGGATCGATCCCGAGCGCCAGCTGATCCCGGTGGCGCCGGCCGCCCATTACGTGATGGGCGGGATCGCGACCGACGTGCATGCGCGGGCAAGCCTCGGCGGTCTCTACGCGGTGGGCGAGTGCTCGTGCACCGGTCTGCACGGCGCCAACCGGCTGGCCTCGAACTCGCTGACCGAATGCTTCGTGTTCGGCGCGCGGGCGGCCCGCTCGGCGCTGGCCGAGCCCCTGCCGACGGAAGATGCCGTCGCCGAGATGAAGCGCGGCGCCGGGCCGGTCGAGCCTCCGCCCCCCGTCTCAGTCGCGAGTCGCGAGGCGCTCTGGCGCCATGCCGGGCTCGAGCGCGACGGGGCGGGCCTCAAGCGGCTGGCGCAGGACGAGCATCCGCTCGTGCGGCTGATCGCGGCGAGCGCGCTGACGCGTACCGAGAGCCGCGGGGCTCACCAGCGAACCGATTTTCCCGAGCGGGACCCTCAGTTCGACGGCCGTCACGTGACGATCACGGCCGGCGGTACGCCGGCGGTCGAACACTGGATGTGAGCGTTCCCAACGCACCATCTTTCCGATAAACCCGTCAGTTCGGACCTACTCGCCGGTAGCGACTTAACGTCAACTTAATAATTCCTGCGGGTCGAACTTCATACATGCCGGGTAGCCACGCTTCGCGCTAAACGGAAGAGCCCTGGCAGGGGCTAAGGGAACAGGAGTGGTGTGTTGCATGTATCGGTTCAGCCGAGCCATCTATCGTGAACTTGCCGACGAGATCGTCGAGGACCCGTACGTAGGGCCGCACGTCAACCACGAGCGGGTGCTCCGCGCGTGTGAAGCCGCCATCGAGCGACTGGCGACCGACCGGCACTACTTCGCGCATCCCTCGCGGACGCTGTTCAACGACATCCGGATCTTCTTTCCGATGACCTCACAGCTTCGGGTGCTGCGCGTGATCCAGCGCTACCTGAGCCTCGCGGACGAGTTCCTGCGGCGCCTGCCGCAGAACGGCTTCGACGCCTACGGGAACCCGCTTCAGTGCCGGGCGAGCACCCGAAGGGGCACGCCGTGCCAGCGGATGCCGCTGCCGCACAACGGCTACTGCCCGTCGCATCAGCATCTGGCCGAGACCGAGCAGATCGAGGTCGCGGCCGCGCTGGCGGCGTAGAGCCTCGAACGGGAGGCTCTAAAGCAGCTTCGGGGTCCGCGGCCGCGGGAGGGTCGCGGGCCCCATGCCGCTTTTTGGATAGGTTGACGCGCCATGCTGATCGGCGTCGACGTGGGTGGCACCTTCACCGACGCCGTCCTCGCGCTCGGTGGACGCCTGATCACGGCCAAGGCGCCGACCACGCCCGACGACCAGTCTGAGGGCGTGATGGCCGCGATCGAGGCCGCGCTGGCCAAGGCGGACGCGGCGGCCGATCAGATCGAGGAGTTCTCGCACGGGATGACGGTGGCGACCAACGCCCTGCTCGAGGGGCGTGGCGCCCGCACCGCGTTCGTGGCCACCGAGGGGTTCACCGACCTGATCGCGCTCGGCCGACAGGACCGGCCCCAGCTCTACCGGCTGTGTGCCGCTCGGCCGGCCCCGCTCTCGGGCGATGATCTGCGCTTCGGCGCGCCGGAGCGGATGACGCCGGACGGACCGCTCCGCGAGTTGGGCGACGAGGCGGCCGGTGAGCTGGCGGTCCGGATCGCGGAGGCCGAGCCGGAGGCGGTGGCGGTTGCGTTGCTGCACTCCTACCGCCATCCCGATCACGAGCAGGCGATCGCGCGTGCGCTGGCCGAGAAGCTGCCCGACCTGCACGTGTCGCTTTCGCACGACGTCGTGGGCACGTTCCGTGAGTTCGAGCGGGCGGCCACCACCGAGATCGACGCCGCGCTGTCGCCGCTGCTGGCTCGCTACCTGCGCCGGCTGGTCGAGCGAGCGCGCGAGGGATGCCTCCCGGAGCCGGCCATCATGCAGTCCAACGGAGGGCTGATCGACATCGCGGCGGCCGCCGGGCATGCGTCGTGGACGGTCCTGTCCGGACCGGCCGGGGGCGCCGCGGGGGCGGCGTTCGTTGCCCGCAGGTCCGGGGCCGAGAACGCGCTGTGCCTCGACATGGGCGGGACCTCGTGCGATGTGTGCGTGGTCGACGACGGCGCCGTGCAGGAGCGATCCAGCGGCGAGGTGGCCGGACGGCCGCTGGCGCTGCCCATGCTCGCGGTCCACACGGTGGGCGCCGGCGGTGGATCGATCGCCTGGCGCGACGCCGGCGGCGCGCTGCGGGTCGGTCCGCGCTCGGCGGGCGCCGACCCGGGGCCCGCCTGCTACGGGCGGGGCGGCACCGAGCCGACGGTTACCGACGCCAACCTCGTGCTCGGCTACCTGTCCGCCGACGCGCCGCTCGGCGGCGGCGTCGAGCTCGACCGCGCCGCCGCCGAACGCGCGGTGGGCAAGCTCGCCGACCAGCTCGACCTCGACCTCGAAGCATGCGCCGAGGGAATCCGCCGCGTGGCCGCCGCCGAGATGATCCGCGCACTGCGCGTGGTCACCGTCCAGCGCGGCATCGATCCGCGCCGGTACGCGCTGATGGCATTCGGCGGCGCCGGGCCACTCCACGCCGCGCAGATCGCCGACGAGCTCGAGATCGACACGATCCTCTGCCCGCGCGCGTCCGGGGTGCTCGCCGCGCTCGGGCTGGTCGTCTCGCCGCGCCGGCGCGACGTGCAGCGCAGCGTCCTGTGGAGCGGCGAGGAGCTGAGCGCGGAGGCGATCGCGCACGCGGTCGCCGAGCTCGGCGAGCGCGCCCGCGAGGCGATGCACGAGCCCGAGGCTGAGCTGCGGGTGGTCTATGAGCTCCGCTACCGCGGCCAGTCGTTCGAGCTCCCGATCTCGGCCGGCCTCGAGACCACCCCGGAGGAGCTGCGCGAGGCGTTCGAGCGCGAGCACGAGGAGCGCTACGGCTATCACGACGAGGAGCAGACACTCGAGCTGGTCACGATCCGCGTCACCGCCACCGCGGAGGGCACCGACGTCGAGCTGGCCGGCGGCGACGAGGACCCCGAAAGCGTGGAACGTTCCACCCGAAAGGCCGTGCTGGATGGCGAGCCGGTCGAGCTCGAGGTGCTGCGCGGCATCCCATCGCCGGGCGCCGATATCGAGGGCCCGGCCGTCGTCGAGCTGCCCGAGTCGACGCTGCTGATCCCGCGCGGCTGGGACGCCGAGGTGGACGACACGGGCACGATCCGCATGAGCCGAAGTTCGTGATCGACCCAGTCGAACTACAGGTGTTGGCCGGCGCGCTGCGCGCCGTGTGCGAGGAGATGGGCGCGGTGCTGATCCGCTCGGCCCACTCGGCCAACATCAAGGAGCGGCGCGACGCGTCCACGGCGCTGTTCGACCGCCGCGGCGAGATGGTCATGCAGGCCGAGCACATCCCGGTGCATCTGGGCGCGATGCCGGCCGCCGTGGCCGCCGTCCTCGACGAAGACCATGCGCCCGATCGCAGCTGGATCCTCAACGACCCGTACGCCGGGGGCACGCATCTGCCCGACATCACGGTGATCACGCCGCTGTTCGTCGAGGGCGAGCTGCTCGCGTTCGCGGCCAGCCGCGCCCATCACGCGGACGTGGGCGGGCCGACGCCGGGTTCGATGCCGGCCGACAGCCGGACGCTGCAGGACGAAGGGGTCGTCATCAGTCCCCGCGTGCTCGATGAGACGGCGATCGCGGAGCTGTCCGGCCAGATGCGCCAGCCCGACCAGCGCCGCGCGGACCTGCGCGCGCAACTGGCCGCCGGCCGGGTCGGCGGGCGACGGCTGCTCGAGCTGCACGACCGGTTCGGCCGGGCCAAGCTCGAGGAGGCGATGAGCGAGGTTCTCGACTACGCCGAGCGCCGCACCCGTGCCTGCATCGAGGAGCTCGCCGATGGGGAGTACACCGCGCGGGACGTCCTCGAAGCGCTGGAAGGGGATCTCGAGATCGCGCTCACGGCGACCGTGCAGAAAGACCGCATGACGCTCGACTTCACCGGCACCGCGCCCCAGCACGAGGGCAACCTGAACTGCCCGCTGGCCGTCACCCGCTCGGCGTGCTACTTCGCGATCCGCGTGCTGACCGATCCGGACATCCCACCCAGCGCGGGCGCGTACCGCCCGATCCAGGTGATCGCCCCCGAGGGGTGCCTGCTCAACGCGCGCTCCCCGGCCGCGGTGGTCGGCGGCAACGTCGAGACGTCATCGCGGATCGCCGACGTGGTCCTCGGAGCATTCGGGCGCGCGCTCGGGCAGGGCACGATGAACAACGTGACGCTGGGCACCGAGGACGTCGTCTACTACGAGACGATCGGCGGCGGGCAGGGCGCGTGCGCGGACGCGGACGGCCCCAGCGGCGTCCACGTGGCGATGAGCAACACGCTGAACACCCCGGTCGAGGCGCTCGAGCTCGAGTTTCCGCTCCGCGTGACCGAGTACGCGCTGCGCCGGCACTCTGGCGGCGACGGCGCGTTCCACGGTGGCGACGGCGTCATCCGGGAGTTCGAGGCGCTCGCGCCGCTCAGCTACTCGCTGATCACCGAGCGCCGGCGCCACGCGCCGCGCGGCGCCGACGGCGGCGAGCCCGGCGCGACCGGACGCAACCGGCTCGACGGAGAGGAGCTTCCGGCCAAGGCGATCGGCCGGCTCGAGGCCGGCCAGCGGCTGCGCATCGAGACCCCGGGTGGCGGGGGGCACGGCAGCGCGGGATAGCCGTTCGTATCCCGGCGAAGAGTTCGCCATCCGGTTTCGGACCCTCCCCGGTCGGATACAACGGCGGCTGAATGCGTCCTGGCCCCATGTGTCGATCCGCACGCGGCAAGCCCATGAAACGCAGGGAATCGTGGCGATTCGCACACGCCGGGCGCAGGGCGCGCACGGCTTCGGGCGGACACATTGCGGTAAACCCACCGATTTGCGGTGACATTTGGCGATTTGCCATCTCTCGCGTACAATCGAGTTGTCCCGTGCTGCAGTTGCACTGCGTGCCGCGCGCGGGATTTCGTTTCGTTTCTAACCCCCGCTTACTCAAATACTAAATGCCGATTGCTTTCAAAGAATGGGCCGTGACCGTGCGGGCCCTTGCTGAGGGAGAGCAGCTAGTCACGCTGCGCAAGGGCGGCATTCGCGAGCCTGACAAGCATTTCAAGCTGGACTACGAGAGGTTTTTCCTCTACCCCACGTTCGACCACCAGTGTTCGGACCTGGTACGCGAATCGCATCAACCCGAGCTCGCTCGCGCGCTCGAGGAGGGCGTCTGGAGCGACGGCGAGCCGCCGCCTCATGCGCTGCGCCGCGGGACCGAGATCCCGCAGCCGGATCGCGTTCGTATCCGGGCCTGGGCCGAGGTGGCCGCCCATTACACGATCACCGACCGCAGGACGGTCGACGCGTTGTCGCCGTTCTACGTCTGGACCGCCGACTATGCGGAGAAGCGGCTGGCGTGGAAGCGCCGGCATCCGCTTCACGTGATCCTGCTGCGGACCTACCGGATTCCGCGGCCGGTGACGGTCAAGGTGCGCGATGAATACGGCGGGTGTCGCTCGTGGCTCGAGATCACCCGGGAGCTTCCGTTCGAGGGCACCCCGGTGCTCTCGGACGAGGAGTTCGAGCGCGCCTCCGAGGAGATCGCGTCGATCGCTTCGGACCGCGTTCCAGTCCTGGCCTGAACTCCCGGCCAGGGACAGCAAGAGCAGTACGTCAAGGTGGCATGGGTCGAGTCGGCGTCGCCGTCCTTTCGGGCGCGGCACGAGTCGACTCATGCCGATGACGCCGACCGGGTCCTGCATTCGCTGGAGCGGACGCGCGAGTACCTGGCCGAATACTTCCCGCGCACCGTGGAGGGGATCTCGGTCGTATTTCACCCGAGCGTCGTGTCGCTGTCGATCGCGCGCCCGCTGATGCCCGCCGTATGGCTGGCCGCCTCCCCGGCCGGCCGCCGCTACGTGGCGGGCTGGGCCGGCCCGCACGAGCTCCATGTGCTGCTGCCCGGCGCGCTCGAGGCGCGCGCCTCCGCCGTGCCGGGCTCACGCGAGATGCTGGCGCGCGCGGTGCCCGCGCTGTACGCGCGGAGGGTGATCGTCGAGAACAACCGCGATCTGCCACGCCGGCTCAGCCCGCGCCGGTTCCGGTCCGAGCTGCGCTGGGCATGGCTGCTCGAGGGCGCCGCGCGCTGGTTCGGCGGCCAGACCGCCCACGCCCGGCCGGCCATCGCGCGCCGCTTGCGCGACGGCCGGCGTCCGGCCTTCCCGCCCGGCGTGCGGGACGCGCCGCTCCTGGGCGGGACCGTGATCGACCTGCTGGTGCGCGAGCACGGTGAGCAGGCCGCCGCCGACACGGCCTGCCGGCTGCATCCGCACGGGCCACGGGGCGCGCTGCGCGCGGCGTTCGGCGGCCGCTCGGCGGCGCGCACCGAGGAGGCCTGGCGGGCGCACCTCACCCGGCTCACCGCCGCCGCCTGAGCTCAGAGCCGACTCAAGAGCCAGACGACGAGCGCTCCCAGCGCCAACGCGATCAGCAGGCCGGCCAGCAGCTTGCCGGGAGCGACGACCCGCGGCGTCGGCTCGTCCGAGATCAGCTCCCCCTCCAACAGCACCTCGCGCGCGGTGGCCACCGCCGACTCGGGCACGAGCACGTCGCGCGGTCCGGCGGCCAGGAAGTCCGGCACGTCGAAGCCGGCGCTACGGCGCAGCATGCTGGGCACGCCCTCCTCGAGCAGCAGCCCCTGGATGAACTCCGCCTCGGCCTGGTTGCGCGCGCCGGCCACGCGGACCAGCCGCCCCTCGGTCAGCTGCGGCTTGATCTTCCGCGCGCGCTCGTGGCGCTCCCCCACTTTCTCGAGCACGCCGGCGGCGCCGTCGCCCTGGACGAGCGGCAGCCGGCAGTCCAGACAGAACCGCTCCTGGTCGCGGTAGCGACGTCCGCACGCCGGGCAGTAGAGCCGATCGCCCGGAGCCGTCCCCCTGGCCATCGCTCACTCCACGACCAGCTCGGCGTCCGACACCTTGCCGTCGTCGATCCGCCAGGTGCGAACGTCGGCCTCGCCGCCGCTCAGGCCCACGATGATCCACAGCACGCCCGGCCACAGCTTGGCGAAGTTGATGTCGGTCTGCGACGGGCGGGGCTCGGTGCGCGTGTGGGAGTGATAGATCGCGCCGAGCTCAAGCCCGGCGTCGTCGATGCGGTTGTGGAGCTCGAGCTGCTCCTCGGGATCGATCCGGAAGCGCAGCGGCGATGCCTCCGCGTTCACCGCGCGGAACACGGCCATCGCCCGCCCGTCCGTCGCGCCGACCATGCCACAGCACTCGTTCGGCGCGTCCTCGCGAGCGTGGGCGATCATCTCCTCGTACAGGTCCCGCGCGATCCTCATGGCTCCGGCGAGGCTACCAGCCGTTCACTTGGTGCCGAACACGTAGGGCCAGGGCACAGCCTTGACGTACTGGCCGGGGTTCCGCAGCCCGCTCAGCACGGTCCAGTGCTGTGCCTCGCAGGCCATGACCTGAGCGCACAGGTGGACCAGCTCGGGTTCTCGCAGGTCCTTGATCGGCGTGTAGTAGGCACCCTCGGCCACCGACTCCAGGTCGACCAGCAGCTTCAGGCAATCGTTCTGACTGTGCAGGTCGGTGAGGTTGGCCGAGACGTTGTGCTGCCCGACGATGGCGCTCGCGTCCTTGAGCGAGAGCGGCTCCGTCGAGGCCGGGGAGCCCAGGCGGGCGAGCCCAGCCGCGACCGTCGACAAATGCGAGCGCTCATGGCCGAGATACGGTGTGATCGCCCGCTGTACGCCCGGTGAGAGCGCGCCGGAGCCCAGCACGCGCTCGTAGGCGAACACCATCAGCCGTTCGACGTCGAACGCCTTGCTCAGCAGCTCCGCGTCGCTCGGTGGCGGGGTGTCGGCCAGCGCTCGGTCTGCGGCGATCCCGCTCATGAGCCCCACCGCCCCGGCGGCGCCGGCCATCATCTCTCGTCTGCTCGCCAGCCGCTCCACGATCGCCGTCAGTCCTTCCCGGTCACAAACGCCGAGGGAACCGCCGGCTGGCCGAGCGCGGCGCGGACGACCGCCACGTGCTGGGCGTCGTTGGCGAGGATCGAGGCCACCGACTGCTTGACGAACCCCGGCTCGAGGCGCGTGATCGCATCCAGGTAGGCGGCCAGCTGCGCGTTCTCGACCTCGTGGAGCAGCGTCAGGACCTCCTGGCTCGACCGCGGATGGCCGAGCGGGTAGCTCGGCGCCGGCTTGATCGGCTTGCCGCCGGCCGCCTTGATCAGGCCGGCCAGTGCCCCGGCGTGGGCGAGCTCGTCGTTGAGGAACAGCTGCCCGGCCTTGTACGTGGCGGGGGCCAGCAGCGGCGTCCCGGCCGTATACGCCGCGATCGCCACGTGCTCGAGGTGGAGCAGCTGGTTGAGCAGGTCGACGTCTGTCCCCAGCACGGGGGCCGAGTTGTTCACCTGGGCCTTCAGCGACTGCTTGCCGCAGCCGGCCAGCGCCAGGCCGGCCAGGCCCGCGCCGGCGGCGTGGAGCAGACCCCTGCGAGAGGAGGGCTCGCCGGCCAATCGCGCAGGGGGCGATTGGCTTGCGGGTTCGCCTGCGGCGAACCCGGTCAATCCCCGTTCACCACCAGACGGTGGAGTCCAGGTTCTCGATCTCCTCGATCGGGCGCGTGTAGATGCCCGACGAGAGGTACTTCCAGCCGTCGTCGGCGACCAGGAACACCACGTTGCCCTCGTCGAGCTCCCCTGCGATGCGCACCGCCACCCGCGCGATCGCGCCCGACGAGACGCCCACGAACAGGCCCTCCTCGTCGAGCAGCCGCCGGGTGAACACGATCGCGTCGCTGTTGGTCACGAAGATCTTGCGGTCGAGCAGCGACAGGTCGATGATCGGCGGAATGAAGCCGTCCTCGAGCGAGCGCAGCCCCTGGACGGGCTCGCCCTGCATCGGCTCGGCGGCGACGATCTTGACCTGATCGCCCAGTTCCTCCTTGAGCCGGCGGCCGTTGCCCATCAGCGTCCCGCCGGTGCCCAGCCCGGCCACGAACGCGGCAACCTCGTCGAGCTCCTCGAGGATCTCGAGCGCCGTCCCGTTGTAATGCGCCAGCGGGTTGGCCTGATTGCCGTACTGGTAGGGCATGTAATACGAGGCATCCTTCTCGGCCATGTCGAGTGCCAGCTCGACCGCCCCGTTGGATCCCTTGGCGCCCTCGGAATAGACGATCTCCGCGCCGTACATGCGCAGCAGCTCGGTGCGCTCGCGGGTCACGTTCTCCGGCATCACGACCTTGATGGGGTATCCCTTGCGGCGGCAGATCATGGCCAGCGAGATGCCCGTGTTGCCGGACGTCGGCTCGAGGATCGTCTGTCCGGGGCGGATCAGCCCCTTCTCCTCGGCATCCTCGATCATCGCGCGGGCCACCCGGTCCTTGACCGAGCCCGTCGGGTTGCGCGACTCGAGCTTGGCCCACAGTCGTACGCCGGGCTTGGGGCTGAGTCGCTTGAGCTCGATCAGCGGGGTGTGGCCGATCGACTGGACGATGTCGCCGTAACGGCCCCCGCAGGGCTTGTTCTCGAGACGCTCCAAGGCCATTGCTTCACGAAGTATAGGGAGGCAGACCCCGAGCGTCTGGGGCCTGCCTCGTCACATCAGTAGCCCGGCGGGTACGTGTACGGCGTCGTGTTCGTGCCGGTCGTCTGCCCGGTCGACGTCCCCGAGTTCGAGGCCGATTGGCCGCCCGCCGCCTTCACGACATGCCAGATCGATCCGAACGTCTTGAGCTCGTCGCCCGTGGCCTGCTGCTTGTTCTTGCCCATGATGTCCGGCGTGAAGTAGTAGAGCGGCTGCCCGTTCAGGGTGAGCTGGGTCATGCCGTGGTTCTTGAACGTTCCGAGCTTCCCTCCGATGCCGGCCTGCTTGCTGACCGACCCGCTCCCGGACGGTGACACCGGCGGCCAGAACGCCCAGCAGTTCGTCGCCGAGCTGTTCGTTTTCTTGCAGATGATGTGGTGGGTGGTCTCGCCCTGGAAGGTGTAGACCGCGAAACCGGACGGCCCGACCGCGATCGCTTCGTGCGTATCGACCGGCTTCACCGCAAACGCCTTGGTGGGCGTGTTGGTCACGTGCACGTTCTTGGCCACCTTGAGCGTGAACGACTTCGCGCCGGCCATGGCCGCCACCCCGAGCACGGCGACGGCGGCAAAGCCCGCCAGCATCGTCGCGAACGAGCGACGCCGATGGCAGACGATGGCCTGAACGACTCGATTTGTCATTCCTCTGGCTCCCTTCGATCAGTTGGGTCGATAGTGGGTCCCGGCCACTACGACAAGGGACGCCCGGCGGGGCCGAAGCCTTCCCGCCGGGCGCAGGGGTGCGAGGGCGCAGAGGTGTGGGGGACTCAGAGGTGCGAGGAACGCCGTGAGCGTCTGGACTTCGCAGCGCGCCGGGCGACTCAGGCCGGGCTGACCGGGCGGCGCAGCCCCAGTGCGCGCAGGACGCCGAGCGGATGGCGCTCGCGCCCGGCCCGCCGTGCGGATTCGGATGACTCGGCCGCCGCCTGCTTGATCTGCCTGCGGACCTCGGCGTGGCGAAGCCACTCGTCGTGATGGACGCGGAGCAACTGGTGCGGGGGATACATGGTGGGGGTCTCCTGTTGGTGAGTGGGTAGTCGGTTGGTGTCAGGCGCCGGCCGGCTCCAGCGCGATCTCGGCGTGGGGGTTGCGCAGCTCGGTGCTCACCCGCTCGAGCGCCACCAGCGCGAGGGCGCCACCGAGCACCATCAGCAGCGCCCCGATCCGGAAGGCCAGGACGTATCCGTGGGTGGCCGCCACGCCGGCCGGGACGCCGTGGGCGGCCTGGACGGTGGCGTGACGGAGCGCGAGCGTGACCAGGCAGGCCAGCCCGAGCGCCCCGCCGATCTGCTGCATGGCGCCCTGCACGGCGGAGGCGAGGCTCGAGTCCTGCCCGGTGACCTGATGCAGCGCGGCGTTCATGATCGGCGCGAAGCCCAGCCCGAAGAACAACCCGATCACGACCATTCCGGGGAGCACGCCCCCGGCGTAGGAGCTGCCGGCGTCGACCTGGCTGGTGAGGAACAGTCCGGCCGCGCCGCCGAAGAAGCTCGTACCGATCAGGGCGCGGACGCCCACGCGCGGCATCAGCCCGGTGCCGATCCCCATGCCGGCCCCGATCGACAGCCCCAGCGGCAGGTACCCGAGCCCGCCCTTGAGCGGCGAATAGCCGAGCACCTGCTGCTCGAACAGCGTGTTCAGGAACACGTAGCTGAAGAACGCCGAGGAGGAGAACAGGCACACGACGTTGGCCGTGACCCGCGTGCGGTTGGTGAAGAAGCGCAGCGGGATCAGCGGGGTGCTCGAGCGAGACTCGATCGCCACCATCCCCGCCAGCAGCGCCACTCCGGCCAGGAGCGGCACCAGCACCTGCGGTGAGCCCCACGGATGCCGCGAGGCCTGCAGCAGGCCGAACACGACCGCGACGAGGCCACCGGTGGCGGTGACGGCACCGGGCAGGTCGATCCGCTGTCCCGGCGAGCGGACCATCCGGCTCTCGGACACCAGCCGAGGCACGAGCACCAGGGCCAGCAGCGCGATCGGCAGGTTGATGTAGAAGATCCACCGCCACGAGGCCAGATCGGTCAGGAGGCCGGAGATGACCACTCCGGTCGTGCCGCCCAGCCCGGCCACGCCGCCCCAGATGCCGAGCGCCTTGGTGCGCTCGCGCGGATCGGGGAACAGCAGCGCGACCAACCCGAGCGCTGCCGGGGCCGCCAGCGCCTCGCCGGCGCCCTGGGCGAAGCGGCTCGAGACGAGCATGGCCGGCGAGGAGGCGGCGCCGCTCACCGCCGAGGCCAGCGCGAATACGCCCACCCCGATCAGGAACAGCCTGCGGCGGCCGAACATGTCGGCCAGCCGCCCGCCGAGCAGCAGCAGGCCGCCGGCCATCAGCACGTAGCCATCGACCACCCAGGCCAGGCCGGCGTGGGAGAAGTGCAGGTCGCGCTGGATGTGCGGCAGCGCGACGTTGACGATCGTGATGTCGACGACCAGCATGAACTGGATCAGTCCGAGGACCGCGAGCGCGCGCCAGCGCCTCGGGTCTGGCTGCTGGTGGTTGGTGTTCATCGATGCCTCCTCCTGGGATTTGCGGTTCCGCGGGTTGAGACCGGCGGCGTGCCCGGATCTCATCGCTCGATCCCTGCCAGCCGAATAGATGTAGCCTGTGGCTAAATGGTCAGGTTCGAGCTGGGCGTCGAGGATCTCGCGCGCACCCGCTTCGGTTTCTCACCGCTGGCCGAGACCGCCCGCAGCCTGCGGGCCGTCTCGGACCCCAGCCGGCACACCCTGTACCTGCCGTGGCTGCGGTCGATCCGCCGCGACCTCGACGGACTCGACATGCACCTCCTGCTCTCGATCGTCGGTCCGCCGCGCGGCGGTGAGCGGTTCCTCAGCGCGGCCAGCCAGGCGATACCGGATTTCCTCACGCCGGTCCCCGACCGCTTCGTCTCCGATCTCGACGAGGAGCTGGGACGAGCGCGAGCGACCCCGACGGCAATCGTCCGCCGGCAGCTGCTCGCCACCCATGCGCCGGATCCGGTGCCCGAGCCCCTGGCGGCGGTCGCGCGCCCGGGAGTGCGCGGGGTACGGGCGCTGGTGAACCGAATCTGCGATGAGCTCGCGCGATACCACGAGGTGGCGCTGGCGCCGAGCTGGCCCGACATGCGGCTCGTTCTCGAAGCCGACACCACCTACCGGGCCCGCCAGCTGGCGATCGGCGGGGCGCGCCGGCTGTTCGCCGACATGCACCCCAACCTGCGCTGGCAGGACGGAGTGCTCTACATCGACGAGATGGTCAGCGAGCACACGGTGGCCGCCGACGGTCGCGGCCTGCTGCTCATGCCGTCGATCTTCGCGCCAAAGCCGGTGCCCCCGCTGCTTCCGGAGGAGCCGCCCTCGCTCGCCTATCCCAGTCGGGGGGTGGCCACGCTGTGGGCTCCGCCGCCGCCGCGACCGACCGCGGCGCTCGCCTCGCTACTCGGCGCCCCTCGCGCTCAGTTACTCGACATGCTGGCCGAGCCGCTGCCCACAATCGAACTCGCCCGCCGGCTCAAGGTCACGCCGAGCGCGATCTCACAGCACCTCAAGGTGCTCCACGACACCGGCCTCGTCGCCCGCGCGCGCGACGGGCGCCAGGTCCTCTACCGCCGCACGGGCCTTGGCGATCGGCTCGGAGGTTCGGCCTAGTGTGCGCCGCCGGCCATGGCCGGCAGGATGACCAAGGTGTCGCGCTCGCCGACGCTCGTGTCCAGGCCGTCGAGGACCCGCACATCCTCGTCGTTGAGGTACACGTTCACGTAGCGGTTCAGCCCGCCGTCGGCCGCGAACAGCTGCGACTGGGTGTCGGGATGGGCTTCGGCCACCGAGCGCAGGATCTCGCCCACGGACGAGCCCGAGGCGTTCAGCTCCTTCTCGCCGCCCACGGCGGGGCGCAGAACGGGTGGGATGCGGACGGTCGCCACGAACCAGAGCCTAATGGGCGCCGGCGCAGAACGCCTCGTAGTCGGGGAACACGCCAAGCTCCTCGTCGGCGATCTCGTCCGGCTCGCGCGAGCAGATCGGGCAATCCGGATCGCGGCGCACCCTGACCTCGGTGGCGGTCGCGGCCAGTGCGTCGTACATGAGCAGCCGGCCGACGAGTGGGTCGCCCTCGTCCAGGATCAGCTTGATCACCTCGGTCGCCTGGAGCAGCCCCATCGTGCCGGGCAGCACCCCGAGGACGCCGTTGGCACCGCATGAGGGCGCGAGCTCGGCCGGCGGCGGGACCGGGAACAGGCACCGGTAGCACGGCCCCTCGTAGGGCTTGAACACCGACAGCTGTCCCTCGAACCCGAGGATCGCGGCCGACACAACCGGGATCCCGAGGCGAACGGACGCGTCGTTGAGCAGGTAGCGGGTCGGGAAGTTGTCGAGGCCGTCGACCACGATGTCCCAGCCCGGGAGGACGTCCATGATGTTCTCGGGGCCCAGCCGCAGCGCGTACTTCTCGACCTTCACGTCCGGGTTCAGGGCGGTGATGGTCTGCTCGGCCGAATCGACCTTGGGGACGCCGATCCGCTCGCTCGAGTGGATCACCTGACGCTGTAGGTTGGACAGGTCGACCTCGTCGTTGTCGACGATGCCGAGGGTGCCCACGCCCGCGGCGGCCAGGTACAGCGCGGCCGGGGAACCGAGGCCTCCGGCGCCCAGCAGCAGCACCTTGGCGTCGAGCAGCTTCTGCTGTCCGTCGGGGCCGACCTCGGGAAGCAGGAGGTGGCGCGAGTAGCGCTCGCGCTGCTCGGCGGTCAGCGTGCGCGGCGTCTGGACCTCGTAACCGCGATCCTTCCACAGCGTGAAGCCACCGGTCATGTTTTCGACGTGCGCGTAGCCGAGGTCCTCGGTCAGCGTGCGGGCGGCCCAGGCGGAGCGGTTGCCGGACCCGCAGTACACAACGAGGTGCTTCTCGCGGTCGGGAACGGCGCCCTCGATCCGCGACTCGAGGTAGCTCTTGGGCACGTGGATCGCGCCGGGGATGTGCCCGGCCGCCCACTCCTCGGACTCGCGGACGTCGACGATCACCGCGCCGTTGCCGACCTGCTCGCGCACGGCGGCCGGATCGACCTCGTCGATCCTGCTCTTGATCTGGCGGAGAACTTCGGCTCCGGACGGGCTCATCAGGAAAAACTCCTCAAATGCGGTAGGGATTCAATACTTCAGAGAGTATAGCGAGCGAAATGCGATGAGCGAGACTCTATTCCCGCGGTTGATCGACCCCGATGAACGGGAGGCCATCCGCATCGCGGACGCGTCCATGACCTACGCGGAGCTGGCCGCCGCAGCGGCTGCGCTGGCTGCCCGGCTGGACGGGACCGGACGGGTGGCGGTGTGGGCCGAGCCCACCCTCGAGCTGTGCGTCGCGGTCGTCGGAGCGCTGGCCGCGGGCGTCGGCACCGTGCCCATCAACCCCGGGCTGGGCTCTCGCGAGCTCGGGCACATCGTCGAGGACAGCGCCCCGGAGCAGCTCGTCGCGTGGGCCGGCATCGAGCCGCCGCCGGAGCTGGCCGGGCTGGCCCGGCTCGACGTCGACCTCGCGGCCGGCGCCGCCGCCGGGACCACCCTCCCCGACGAGCTGGGCGACGAGGACGTGGCGTTCGTGATGTACACGTCGGGCACCACCGGCCCGCCCAAGGGTGTCCAGATCCCCCGCCGGGCGATCACCTCCAACCTCGACGCGCTGGCCGAGATCTGGCGGTGGACGGCCGAGGACCGGGTGGCGCACGCGCTGCCCGTGTTCCACGTGCACGGCCTGATCATCGGCACGCTCGGACCGCTGCGCCGCGGCGGCTCGCTCGAGCACGTCGGTCGGTTCTCGGCCCAGGCCCTCGCCGGGGCGCTCACCCGGGGCGCGACGATGGTGTTCGGCGTGCCCACCATGTACGGGCGGATCGCCCGCGAGGCGGCTTCCGACCCCGGCCTGGCCGAGGCCTTCGGACGCGCGCGCGTCCTGGTCTCGGGCTCCGCGGCGCTCCCGACCTCCGTCCACGAGCGCATCCGCGAGCTCACCGGGCAGGCGATCCTCGAGCGCTACGGCCTGACCGAGACGCTGATGAACGCGGGCGCGCGGCTCGGCGATCCGGTGGTCCCAGGGCGGGTCGGGCCGCCGCTCCCGGGGGTCGACGTGAAGCTCATCGGCGAGGACGGCGCGCCGGTCGTCGGGGACGACGACGAGACGATCGGCGAGGTCGCCGTGCGCGGCCCGAACGTGTTCCAGGGCTACCTGAACCGCCCGGACGCCACCGAGGAGGCGATGCGCGACGGCTGGTTCATGACCGGCGACATGGCCACCCGCGACCCGGGCGGGTCCCTGCGGCTCGTGGGGCGCAAGAGCACCGACCTGATCAAGTCGGGCGGCTACCGGATCGGCGCCGGCGAGATCGAGGGCGCGCTGCTCGAGCATCCCGCCGTGGCCGAGGTGGCCGTCACCGCCAAGCCCGACGAGGACCTCGGCGAGCGGATCGTCGCGTGGGTGGTGCTGGAGCCCGACGCCAGCGCGGAGCCCGACGAGCTGTCCGACCACGTGGCGAGCCTCCTGACGAAGCACAAACGCCCTCGGGAGGTCCACTTCGTTGGCGAGCTGCCGAGGAACGCCATGGGCAAGGTCGTCAAGCGAGAGCTCACCGACCCGTGACGCCTGGTGCCGGCAACGGTGCTTGGGAGATAACTCGCGTATAGCGCGAGTTTCTTCCCAACGACCGGGGGGCGGGGCGTTCCGAAACCCCTAACGGAACGCCCCGCGCAGATTCAGACCCAATAACTCGCTTCCAGACGTTCCCGCCCCGGGGGGAACGCTTGTGGAGAGCTTGCAGTACCGATTATCGACCCGGCCCGAACCGGTCGATATCGGGCCAAGACCCCATCTTGCTCTCCGCCCATCCCGGCCGATTCACCCTGGGATGGCCAGAACGACCATGAAATCGCGCTCGCTGCTCGTCCAAGTCCTGTCCGTGAACCTGCTCCTGGTGGCGGGGACCACGGTGGTGGCCGCGATCGCCCTCCAGCGCCGGCTCGACACCGCGTTCGGCGGCCGCGAGGCGCTCATCCTCGGCCTCGCCCTGGTGGCCACCCTGCTCGGCAACTGGTTGCTCCTGCGCCGCCGCTTCATCCCGCTCGACCGGCTGATCTCGGCCATGGAGCGGATCGACCTGTCCGCGCCCGACAAGCAACTCGTGGCCTGCGACCGGGTCGACAGCTCCGAGGCCCATCGCCTGGAGGCGGCGATCAACCGGATGCTGGCCCGGCTCGAGGCGGCTCGCCGGGACGCCGGCCGCGCCGCCGTCGAAGCCCAGGAGCGCGAACGGCGCCGGATCGCCCAGGACCTGCACGACGAGGTCAACCAGGCGCTCACGGCGGTCTCGCTGCGTCTCCAGGCCTCGCTCGAGCACGCGCCCGACGAGCTTCGCCCCGAGCTGACCGAGACCAAGCGCCTGGCCGCCCAGGCCATGGAGGAGCTCCTGGCCCTGGCCCGCCAGCTGCGCCCCGCCGTGCTCGACGACCTCGGCCTGCTGCCGGCGCTCAAGACCCAGGTGCGCGACTTCGCCGACCAGACCGGGATCCAGGCCGCCTTCAACGTGCGCGGCGCGACCCGGGAGCTGGCCCCCGAGCAGCAGCTGGTCGTCTACCGGGTGACCCAGGAGAGCCTGTCGAACGTCGCCCAGCATTCGGGCGCCGCCAAGGTCGACGTCGAGCTGTGCTTCGACGAGGGCACGAAGCTGCGCGTCGTCGACGACGGGCGCGGCTTCACCTCGCGCCGCGAGGGCGGCCTGGGGCTGTCGGGCATGCGCGAGCGCGCGCTGCTGGCCGGAGGTCAACTATCGATTTGGTCCGCGGGGGGCCAGGGAACGCGAGTGGAGCTCACGCTCGCATGAACACGGGAGGACGTTGATGCGAATCTTGGTGGCCGACGATCACGGGATCGTCCGATCGGGGATCAAGCTGCTGCTCGATCGCCAGCCGGGGCTGGACGTGGTGGCCGAGGCCTCGGACGGGGTCGAGGCGGTCGAGCAGGCGCTCGCCACCCGCCCCGACCTCTGCATCCTCGACGTCGGCATGCCGCGGATGACCGGCCTCCAGGCCGCCCGCGAGATCCGCTCGCACCTCAAGGACGTGCACGTGCTGATGCTCTCGATGCACGACGACGAGCACTACCTGTTCGAGGCGCTCAAGGCCGGCGCGTCCGGTTACGTGCTCAAGCGCGAGGCCGACCAGGACCTGGTCGGGGCGGTCAGCGCGGTCGGGCGCGGCGAGGCGTTCCTGACCAACGCGGCCGAGCGCGAGATCATCCGCCGCTGGATGGAGGGAGACGCCGGCGGACCCAGCGTGACTCTCACGCCCCGCGAGGAAGAGGTGGTCAAGCTGATCGCCGAGGCCTACACCAACGCCCAGATCGCCCAGATCCTCCACCTGGCCGAGAAGACCGTCGAGTCCCACCGGGCCAACGTGCTGCGCAAGCTCGGCATGCGCGACCGGGTTGAGCTGGTCCGCTACGCGATCCGCCGGGGGCTCGTCGAGGCCTAGGTAGATTTCGGGCTCGCTTCGCTCGGCATCCGTGCGGGCCATGCGGGCCCCGTCCGGACGGGGCAACCCTGGCCCCATGGACGCCGCCGCAGGCGGCCCCAAAATGCGCGCCCCGGTCGATCACATCGCAGCTCCCCCCTTCCCCCGCGGCCTGGCCTGGGCCAACTCGCCGCCGCAGCAACTCGAGGCCGGGCGAGCGATGCTCGTCGAGTTCTGGGACTTCTGCCGCCCCCAGTCGATCCGCACGCTGCCCTACGTGAAGGCCTGGCACGAGCGCTACCCGGAGCTCAAGGTGATCGGGGTGCACGCCGCCGGGTTCCCGCCGTCGCACGATCCGGACGCCGTCGTGGCCGCGGTCGAGCGCCTCGAGATCCCCTATCCGGTGGCGATCGACGCGCAGTACGAGGTGTGGGAGCTGTACGGCAACCGGGGCTGGCCGGCGCGCTACCTGTTCGACCAGCGCAACATGCTGCTCCACTACCACTACGGCGAGGGCGGCTACGCGGAGACCGAGCAGGCGATCCAGGAGCTGCTCGGAATCGAGCGACCGCTGCTCTCCCCCCTGCGCCCGGAGGAGGCGCCCGACGCGCATCTCGAGCCCCAGTCGGACGACGTCGAGGGGCCCTACTCGGGGCCGTACGACGCAGGCGCGGTGTGGGCGGTGCTCGAGGGCGCCGGCACGCTCACCGCCAACGGCCGCACGGTCGCCGTCGACCATCCCGGCTGCTACGAGCTGATCGCGCACGAGCACAGCACGAGCGGCGAGCTGGCGCTCGCGGTCGCCGACGGCGTCACCTGCCACGCCGTGTGCTTCACGCCCGGCCTCAGTCCAGCAGGTTGACCAGCTCGGGCGGGCCGGAGTCGCCGACGATCGCCGCGAATCCCGAGCGGTAGGGACTCTCGCCGGGCGAGTCGCCGATCCAGGCCGGGTCGTGCACCCAGCTGCCGGTGTTGACGAGCCGTCCCCACTCGCCCCGATCGTCGTCGGCCAGCGGGCCGGCGCGATGGGTGTGCCCGAACAGCACATACGCGCCGGCCGGCACCTCCAGACGCGCCAGCACCTCGTTGAACGCGCGCAACCCGGCCCGCCGCAGCTCGACGGCCGAGACGTCCGGACGCAGCGGCCCCAGCCCGGCGACGTTGAGCCCGGCCACCACCACCGCGAACGCCGCCGCCAGCCCGCGACGGCGCAGGCCCCCGCGCCCGCTGGCGCCGCCGAGGGCCCGCCACGCCTTGACCTGGAAGCTCCCGTCGCGCCCGGAGCCGCGCAGGCCGCCGAGCTGCGCCACCGTGTCGATCCAGGCGTACATCGGCGCGAGCGCCGCCTCATAGTCCTCGGCGCGGGCCGGGCCGCCCTCCGGCTGGCCGGTCGCGCGGATGGTCAGGCCGGCGCCGACGCGCTCGACGATCGGGACCGTGTTGTGGCGATCGGCGTAATGCCCGTGGATCGCGTACACGTCATCGCGCAGCCACACCCCCGGATAGGCCACCCGGACACCGATCCGCCCATCGCCCGCGAGCGCGGCGACGACCGCCCCGAGCGGCTCCCGCGGATCGGGCTCGACGGCGGACTCCAGGCCCAGCGGCACGGCCGGATCCCGGCGCTCGAACCAGCCGCGCAGCAGCCCGTGGTCGTGATTGCCGGCCACGACGATCACCTCGCGCCCGGAACCCAGCGCGGCGCCAAGCTCGCGCAGGACCGGCTCGGCCGCGGCCAGCGCCTCCCGCACCGGCCCGTGCCGCAGCTCGAGCACGTCGCCGAGCAGCACCAGGCGGTCGAACCCGGGCAGCGCCTGGCACAGCGCCGCCCGCTCGCGCTCACGGCGCACGACGTCCTGACCGCCGCGGGCGCCCAGGTGCAGATCCGAGACGACGAGCGTGCGCAGCGGCCTGGTGCTACGCGCTGCTGCCCGCCAGGCTCTGGCGGATCACCTTGGGGAGCATGAAGCGGACGTCCTCCTGGATCACCTCGAGCTCCTGCACGTCGGTGGTGCCGCGGGCCCGGAAGAACTCGACCAGCCGCTGGACGAGCGACTCCGGGGCGCTCGCCCCTGAGGTGATTCCGACCACCCGCTTGCCGGTCAGCCACTCCTCGCGCACCTCGGCTTCGAAGTCGATCAGGTACGAGTCCGCGCCGTGCTCGCGGGCCACCTCGACGAGCCGGTTGGAGTTCGACGAGTTGCGCGAGCCGATGACCAGCACCAGGTCGCACTGCGCGGCCAGCTGCTTGACCGCGGCCTGTCGGTTGGTCGTCGCGTAGCAGATGTCATCCGTGCGGGGCCCGATGATGGCCGGGAAGCGCCGGCGCAGGCGGTCGATGATCGCGCGCGTCTCATCCACCGACAGCGTCGTCTGCGAGATGTAGGCGATCCGCTCGGGGTCGGCCACCTCCAGGCGGTCGACGTCGTCCTCGGTCTGGACCAGCACGATGTTCTCGGGCGCCTCGCCCATCGTGCCCTCGACCTCCTCGTGGCCGGCGTGCCCGATCAGCACGATCGTGTACCCGTCGGCGGCGAACTTCTTCGCCTCCACGTGGACCTTGGTCACCAGCGGGCAGGTCGCGTCGATCGTGGCGAGCGACCGCAGCCGGGCGTTGGCGTGCACGCTCGGGGCCACGCCGTGGGCGGAGAACACCACGGTGGCGCCCTCCGGAACGTCCTCCTCGGACTCCACGAACACCGCCCCGCGGTCGCGGAGCTCCTCCACCACAGTCTTGTTGTGGACGATCTCCTTGCGCACGTATACCGGTGCGCCGTACAGCTCGAGCGCCCGCTCGACCGTCTGCACGGCGCGGTCGACGCCCGCGCAATAGCCGCGCGGCGCCGCGAGCAGGAGCTTCTCAGGCGTAACTGTCCCCACGGCCAATGAGTGTAGGGCGCCGGTGCGAGAAGATAGCCTTGACCATTCCCTCCCCTCAACCCCGAAGTGACCCGCCGATGCCACAACGCCATTTGGATCGCCTGAGCTCGATCGACGCCTCGTTCCTCCACCAGGAGGGCCCGGCCTCGCACATGCACATCGGCGGCGTGCTGATCTTCGAAGGGCCGCCGCCGGACTTCACCGACTACCTCGACCACGTGCGCGGCCGCCTGCACCTGGTTCCGCGCTACCGGCAGAAGCTGACCACGCCGCCGCTCGAGTCCGGCCGCCCGCTGTGGGTCGACGATCCCGACTTCAACCTCGAGTACCACGTCCGCCATACCGCGCTCCCCGCGCCGGGCAGCGAGGAGCAGCTGTTCCTGCTCGCCGGGCGGATCGCCTCCCAGCAGCTGGACCGCTCCAAGCCGCTGTGGGAGAACTGGCTCGTCGAGGGGCTCGAGGGCGACCGCTTCGCGCTGGTCTCCAAGGCCCACCACGCCCTGGTCGACGGCGTGTCGGGGGTCGACCTCGCGTCCGTGCTGCTCGACCTCGAGCGCTCACCCTCGGCGCGGCCACCCGAGGAGCTCGAGGCCTGGCAGCCCAAGCCTCAGCCCTCGCCGGCGGAGCTGGTCGCCGCCGGCGTGCGCGGCGTGGTCGGCGGGGCCGGCGGTCTCGTCAGCCGAGCGGTGGGCGCGGCCAGCCGCCCCGGGACCACGTTCGGCGCGCTCCGCGACGCCGCCGAGGGCGTCGGCGAGATCGTCTGGGCCGGGCTGAACCCGGCACCCGAGACGCCGCTCAACGTGGAGATCGGCCCCCATCGCCGCTACGCGGTCGTCCGCCACCAGCTCGAGGACTACAAGACGGTGAAGAACGCCTTCGGGGGCACGGTCAACGACGTCGTGCTGACCGTCGTGTCCGGGGCGCTGGCGCGCTGGCTGCACTCGCGCGGTGTCCGCACCGAGGGGCTCGAGATGCGGGCCCTCGTGCCGGTGTCGGTCCGCACCGCGGCCCACAAGAACACGCTGGGCAACCAGCTGACCGCGATGCGCGGCCCGCTGCCGGTCTACATCCACGACCCGGTGGCGCGCCTTCGCTTCGTGCGGCGCGCGATGGACGGACTCAAGGAGTCAAAGCAGGCGGTGGGCGCCGCCACGCTGGCCGCGGTCAACAACCTCGCCCCGCCCACGATCCTCGCCCAGGCGTCGCGGCTCAACTTCTCGACCCGGCTGTTCAACCTGATCGTGACCAACATCCCCGGCCCCCAGTTCCCGCTCTACGTACTGGGCCGCCGGCTCGAGGATCTCTTCCCGCTCGCCTTCCTGCCCAAGAACCACGCGCTGGCCGTGGCGATCATGTCCTATGACGGCGGCCTCGACTACGGCCTGCTCGGCGACTACGACGCGCTGCCCGACATCGACCTGATCGCCGAGGGAATCGACGCCGCGCTGGGTGAGCTGCTCGAGGCCGCGGCGCACACGCGGGCGCGAGAGGCCGAGCCGGCTCGGTCGTCGGCCGGTCAGGCGCGGGCGCGCAACGGCGACGGCCGCAACGGCGGATCGCCGCCGCCGATCCTGCCCCGGGCCACGACGCGCCCCACCCACGGACCGGCGGCCGACATGCGAGCCAAGCGCACCCGGCGCTCGGGCTCCGCGCGCAAGCGCGCGAGCGACTGATCCTTGCCGTTTCGGCTGCATAGGGCTACCGTTTCAGGCCCATGGCCGATTTGATCGCACCCGACGAGATCGCCTTCCGGCTCGAGCTGACCGCCGCGCAGCTCAAGATCGTCCACACCGCGCTCAAGGCGCTCTACGACGACCTTGGCCACGAGGAGCGCGACGTCAAGCGGGTCGTGCAGGCGGTACTGGCCAAGCTGCCGGGCGAGCACGAGGTCCGCGCGATCGACCTCGACCGCGAGCTGCGCGGCACGCCGCCGGCCTAACCGCGCTCAGAAGCCCAGCGCAAATTTCGCTCGGAATTCGCGCAGACTCGAGCGACAGCTTGAGCCCCTAGAAGCCCAGCGCGAATTTCGCGTCCTCACTCATCCGCTCGGGCGTCCACGGCGGCGAGAAGGTCATCACGGGCTGGACCGCCTCCACGCCGTCCAGCTCGCCCACGAACTCCTCGATCTGTTCGGACACCTGCGGCCCGATCGGGCAGCCGGGGCTGGTCAACGTGTAGGTGACCCGCACGGTCGGTCCCTCGACCTCGACGTCGTAGATCAGCCCGAGCTCGACGAAGTCGAGCCCCAGCTCGGGGTCGATCACGTCGCGCAGCGCGTCGGTCACATCTTCAACAGTTGCCATCGTGCGATCAGTTTAGGGAGTATCCGGCGGTTGCCGCTTGCCAGCAGTGCACCATTTTGTGTAGGTTTTGGCGATCGTCGCCTTCGATGAACACTCCGCCACCCTTCGTTGCTGCGGAGACGAGGACCGGTCAACCCAAGGCTGCCGACGCCAGGCGATGGTGCGCGCGCTGCTCGCCCAGACGAACGTGATCGTCGACCTCAGCGAGCTCGCCTTCGCGGACTCCTCGGTCATGCTCGATCTGGCCGTCCTGGCCCGCCGCCTGCGCGCCCGGGGCCGGGAGATCCTGGTCCGCGACGCACAGCCTCAGGTCATGCTGCTGATCAAGCACGTCGGCCTGCACCGGCTGCCGGCGATCCGGCTCGAGCCCGCGCCCGCCTTCGCCTAGAACCTAGAAGAACCGCGCGGCGGGGCGAGCCGCTACCCGGGGACCACCTCCGCGCTGCCGTTCGACTTCTCGGGCACGGGGGCCTGCTCCTGCATCAGCCCGGCGGCCACCGCCTGGCCGGGGTCGCGCAGCAGCTCGGCCACCTCGGAGCCCTCCTCGCCGAAGCGCGAGAACCGCTTTCCCTCGGCCTCGCCGATCGCCACCAGCTGCTCGCCGACGGCACGCATGTCCTCGATCAGCCGGCGGCGCTCGCGCCATACCGTCTCGGCGCTCCGGGCCAGCTCGCGAGCGCGCGTCTCGGCCGCCTCGATCGTCTCCTCGGCGGCACGGCGCGCCTCGGTGCGCAGCTGGTCGGTGTCGCGCTCGGTGGAGGCCCGCAACTGCTGGGTCTCGCGCGCGGCGGTCTCACGCAGCTCAGCCGCCTCCCGAGTCGCCTTGTCACGCATCTCGGCCGCCTCGCGCTCGGCGCCCGCCCGCAAATCGCTGGTCTCGCGCGCCGCCGTCTCGCGCTGCCGGCTCGTCTCCTGGCGGGCCGCTTCGCGGGCCTCACTCGCCTGGAGCTCGGCCGCCTCGCGCAACTCCTGGCTCTCGCGGTCGGCCGTCTGCAGCCGGTCGTCGGCCTTCGCCCGCGAGCGCGCGGTGATCTCCTCGGCGGTCTGATGTGCCCGCTGGAGGATGTCCCGGGTTTCGTCGCTCACCTCATCGAGGGCATGACGGACGGCCGCCTCCGGCGAGGAGGACATCTCGAGCTCGGTGATCAGCCGGCTCATCTTCTCGACGTAGCGATCGACCTGGTCGCGGTCGTAGCCGCGTAGGGCCACGGAGAACTCCACCGTGCGCGCGTCCTGGAGGATCCGGTCGCGATCTGCCGCGCTCAGCACGCGGCTTGCCCCGAACCGCCGCCCCGGCCGCTCCTCGTCCCTGGCCCGGGCGCTCACCAGCTCTGCCGCCTGGCTCTCAACCTCAGGTGAGATCGTCGCCTCCACCCCATTCCCGGTCTCGCTCCTGTCAGAACGCCCCATGGCTGAAGCTCCCTTCCTCGCTTGTCGCTGGACGCGCCCGCCCGTGGCAGATGCCACGAGCTCCCAGCAGGAAGCTAGCGCTTAGGTCAAGCGTGTTCCACCGGTTGGTTCGCATGCAACAGGGTCGTCGTCCGAGGGCGCTCGAGCGCTGCCAACACGTCCGGCGAGCTAGCCTCTTTTCCATGGTCATCGCGTTGATCCCAATCGTCTGGCTGCTCGCCGAGCTGTTCGTCGCGATCCGCGTGGCCGACGCCATCGGCGCGCTGTACACGGTCCTGCTGTTGCTCGTGAGCTGGCCCCTCGGCGCCTGGGTGCTGCGCTCCCAGGGCCGTGCCGCATGGCGGCGCCTGAGCGCCGCGGTGGCGGCCGGGCGCTCGCCCGGCCGCGAGGTGCTCGACGGCGTCCTTATCCTGATCGGCGGTCTGCTGCTGATCGTTCCCGGATTCATCTCGGACGTGCTCGGCGTCTGCGCGCTGTTGCCCCCGACTCGGGCGGTGCTGCGGGGCGGGCTCACCCGCCACCTGCAGAGCCGGTTCGTCGTGCGTGCCACGCGCTTCGCCGGTGGCAACCGCGAGTACGACGTCGACTCGACCGCCACCGACGTCGACCAATCCCAGCTCCAGGCATGACGCCGCTGCGCACGCTCGCCTTCGGCGATCTCACCCTGTGGGGGACGGCCTGGGCCTCGGATCCGGCCGGCGGCGCGCTGGCCGCTCTGGGCGCGGTGGGCACCTCCGGTGCCGACCCGGGCGCGACGGTCCTGGCCGAGATCGGCCTGTCGGACTCCGACGCGAGCCCGAGTGGTGAGTGGCTACTGCAGGGCGATGGCGTGACTCTCGAGGTTTCGGCTGCCGGAGAGTTCGTCGACGTGCAGGCGGCCGAGGACGGCCTCGAAGGGTGGGAGCAGCTGTGCCGGGTCAGCGGCCGGTTCGATCAAGGCGGCCGGCCGCATGAGGTGGACTGCCTCGGCCTGCGCTCGGCCTGGTCCGACGCCGTCGACCTCGGCAAGTTCGAGTCGATCCGCGCGGTGTCGGCCTGGTTCGAACCCGATGAAGGCATGAGCGTGACCGCCTTTCGACCTCGCAAGGCAAAGGCCCACGACGGCGACGCGATGGCCGCCGCGGTGATCACGGCGGATGGCTCGCCGGCCGTCGAGGATCCCCGGCTGTCGACCACATACGGGGGCGAAGGATGGCCGGCGCGAGCCGGTCTGGAGCTGTGGGTGGCCGGCCCGGAGCCCGATCAGCAGTACCCGCGCCGGGCCTCGGGCGAGGCCCTCGGAGCCCGTGCGCACGCGCTCGTCGGCGCCCTCGAGCTCAAGGCCGAGCCGTTCCGCTGGCACAGCCGCGGCCGAGAAGGGGCCGGGATGTACGTCCTGGCCCGCCGTCGATGACCCCTGCCCCAGGCATCGAGGCGGTGATCTCGGACTTCGGCGGCGTGCTCACCTCCGCGCTGATCGACTCGTTCGTCGGGGTGCTCGGTTCGTCCGGCGTCTCGCTCGAGGAGCTCGGCAAGGCGATGGCCGCGGTCGCCACGCGGGGGGGATCGAATCCGCTGTTCGAGCTCGAGACGGGTCGTTTGAGCGAGGCACAGTTCATGGGGACGCTGTCCGACGAGCTCTCGAGTCGGCGCGGCAGCCGGGTCGAGCTCGACGGCTTCGGCGAGCGCTACTTCCGGCATCTGCAGCCCAACGAGCGCCTGATCGACTACATGCGCGGGCTGCGCGAGCGGGGCTACAAGCTGGCCATCTGCACGAACAACGTGCGCGAGTGGGAGGGGCGCTGGCGCGCGATGCTGCCCGTCGACGAGATCTTCGACGTGGTAGTCGATTCCGCGTTCGTGGGCAGCCGCAAGCCCGAGCCGCGGATCTACGAGATCACCCTCGAGCGGCTCGGCACGGCTCCCGCGGAGACGCTGTTCGTCGACGACGTCGAGATCAACTGCCAGGGGGCACGCGAGCTGGGGATGACGGCCGTTCACTTCCGTTCGACCGAGCAGGCGATCGAGGAGATCGAGGCGGCGCTTTCGTGAAATCCGAGTCCGTGCAGGCGGCCGTCCCATGAGGTCCGACTCCGCGCAGGCGGCGCTCCGGATCGCGCTCAACGGGTTCGTGTCGCTCAGCGCGGACGGCCGGATCCGCGAATGGAACCCGCGCGCCGCGGAGCTGTTCGGACACTCGCGAGAGGAGGTGATCGGGCAGGACCTGGCCGAGCTGATCATCCCGCCGCGCTATCGCGACCGGCATCGCGCCGGATTGCGAGAGGCGATCGACGCGGGGCTCCCGAACCAGCGCCTGATCGTCGAGGCGCTGCGCCGCGACGGCAGTGAGTTTCCCGTCGAGGTCTCGATCACGTCCGTCCACGAGGAGGACGGCCCGGTCTTCCACGCCTGGATCGTCGACGTGTCCGAGCGCCATCAGCTGCTGGGCGCGCTGGAGGCGCAGCTTCGCGGACGCGACCCCGGATTTGGCGAGATCCTCGATGCGCTGGCCGAGGCGGTCACGATCCGCGATCCCCACCACCACATCCTGTACGCCAACCGCGCCGCATTGAGCTCGATGGGCTTCGCCTCGCTGGCCGAGATGCAGCGCCAGCCGCCCAACGCGATCTTCGCCGACTACCTGGTGCACGACGAGCACGGCCAGGAGCTCAGCATGGACAGCATCCCGTCGGTGCGGCTGCTCGCCGGGGAGCCGGCCGAGCCGCTGGTCCTGCGCACCATCCATCGAACCACCGGTGAGCTGCGCTGGGAGTTGCTGAAGGCGGCGCCGCTCCACGACGCCGACGGCCGCACGGTGGCGGCGGTGACGATCATCGAGGACATCACGCGCGAGCGCGTGGCCGAGCTCCGCGACCGGTTCATGGCGCGCGCCTCGGAGACGCTGATGTCCTCCATCGACTATCAGGAGACGTTGCGCAACGTGGCGTGGCTGGCCGTGCCCGAGATCGCCGACTGGTGCGCGGTCGAGCTCGTCGACGAGCGCGGGGCGCGCCAGCAGATCGTGGTCGCCCACCGCGATCCGGCCAAGCTCGAGCTGGCCCAGCGCCTGCGCCAGTTCCAGCCCCAGGAGCTCCACCCCGACCGCGGCGTGGGCCGCGTCCTGCGCACCGGCATCACGGAGCTCTATCAGGACATTCCCGACGACGTGCTGCTGGCGGCCGCAACCAGCGACGAGCACCTGAGCCTGCTGCGCTCGGTCGGCTTCCGTTCGGTCGTGCTGACGCCGTTGAAGGCCCGGGGTCGCGCGTTCGGCGTGATGACGCTGGTCAACGCCGAGTCGATGCGGCGCTTTGACGACGACGACCGCGAGTTCGCCGAGCAGGTCGCGGCGCGCGCCGCGATCGCGGTCGAGAACGCGCGGCTGGCCACCGACCGGCGCCAGACCGCCTCGACCCTCCAGCGCAGCCTGCTCCCCGACGTCGTCCCGCGCATCGAGGCCTGGAACGTCGCCACTCTCTACCGCGCCGCCCGCGCCGCGGCCGAGGTCGAGGTGGGTGGCGACTTCTACGACTTCTACCGGATCGAGGACGGCTGGATCGTCCTGCTGGGGGACGTGACCGGCAAGGGTGTGGAGGCCGCCTCGCTCACTTCACTGGTCCGCCACGGAGCCCGGTTTCTCAGCCGCTACGAGCACAGCCCCAGCCGGATCCTGGCCGGTCTCAACGATGCGCTGCGCGAGCAGCCGGGGCTCTGGCTGTGTACCGCGATGTGCATCCGCCTGCAGCGTGGCGAGGCGGTCATCGCCTCGGCCGGCCACCCGCCGGCGCTGGTCCTGCGCGACGACGGCCGGGTGCGCGAGATCGGCGCGATCGGCCCGATCCTGGGCGCCTGGAGCGACCGGACGTCGGTCGATCGGGCGGTGCCCATCGCTCCCGACGAGACGCTGTTCGCCTACACCGACGGCGTGATCGACACGCGAGGCGAGCAGGAGCGGTTCGGGACGCGGCGGCTGACGCAGCTGCTGCGCCGGCACGCCGGCTCCTCGCCAGAGGCTCTCCTCTCCGAGCTGGAGGCGGAACTCGACCGCTTCCAGATCGGCGCGCAGGCGGACGACACGGCCGCGCTCGCGTTGCGGCCGGCGGCGCCGCCCAGCGCGGTGGCGCACACGCATACGCATCCAGGCGGGCGACGCCGTACCCTTCCAGTGTCCTGACAGGAAGGGGTTACGTGGCGGCGACGCCCAACTTCCGGATCGACACGGCCCGCACCGGATCCGGAATCACGATCAAACCGGCCGGGGAACTCGACAGCGCGACCTGCGCAGTGCTCGTCGAGCGTTTCGATGAGCTCGTCGCCGCCGGCCCGGGCGGTGAGATCCTCCTCGACCTCACCGAGGTTTCCTTTATCGACTCCGCGGGCATGCGAGCGATCATCGTGATCGAGCGCAGCGCGCAAGAGCGCGACATCCCACTCGTCCTGCGGCCTGCGCCCGGCCCGGTGACCGACCTGCTCCACAGCACGGGGGTCGGGGAGCGCATCGCGCTGACACCGCAAGCCGACGATGAGCCCGCGGCGCCGTTCGTCGAGCGGATCGAGCTCGAACTGGCGCGCGAGCCGAGCACCCCCGGCCGGGCCCGGGCCGAGCTGCGCGAGGCGATTGCCGCGTGGGTCGGAGAGTCCGACGCCGCGACGCTCACCCTGCTGACCTCCGAGCTCGTCACGAACTCGGTGATCCATCCCGATCCGGGCACGGGTGGAACGATCGTGCTGCGGATCACCACCTTTGCCGATCGCGTTCGGGTCGAGGTGTCCGACGCCGGCTCCGGATTCGAGACGGCCACCCTCCGGCCCCGGCCCCGGGGAGCCGGCGGGCACGGACTGGTCGTGGTCGACGGGCTGTCGACCCGGTGGGGAACCCGGCGCGTCAACGGCGAAGGTGGCGAGCGGTTCTGCGTCTGGTTCGAGCTCGACGTGCCGGGCGGCGTCGCGGGCGAGGAAGGTGCCGGCCAAGCGGCCGAGCCGCCCGTGGTAGCCGCCGAGGGCTGAGCCGGCGGATCAGTTCTCGACGCCCAGCCGGTCCCAGCAGTAGAGCTCCAGGCACTCCTTGGCCAGCTCGATGCAGCGCGCCTCCGACAGCCACGGGAGCACCGTGTCGAACGCCTGGTCCTCCCCCACGCCGGCCTCGAACGCCTCTTCGCCGCGGAAGCCGGCGGCGATCTTGAGCGCCTCGCGCCGGTGGTCGCCCAGCGACGGGAACACGTTGACCAGGAACTCGCGGTTGGGCAGCGGATGGCCCACCTCGAGCGATGCGTGCCAGGCCGCCAGCAGCGACAAGTCGTGCTCATCGAGATCGGCCAGCGCCTTGGCGTAGTGCGACTCGAGCTCTGACTCGGGGATCTCATCCACCCACGCTCGCACCACTTCGCCGAGGATCTGGCGGCGCGCCTCGCGCCCCACCGACTCCGCGATCACGCGAATGGCGTCCTGAGGTTCGATGAAGCAGAGTGACATTGCGGCTCCGGTCCGGGGATGCGAACGCCGCAGACGGTAAGACGTGGATCGGACGTAAAAGCCCGTGCGGCCGCTATTTGCGGCCACCGAGGCGGGTTCCCTCAGTGCTTGACGGTGACCGTGACCGTGCGCGACGCCGACTGCGCGTTGCGGCTGTCGCCCGGCAGCACCACCCTGAGCACGACCGTGCCCGGCTGGGCGAAGCGGTGGGACACCGAGTAGCTCGACCCGGCTCCGAGCCGGGGGCGGGCGATCACATGCCAGGCGCCGGCACGCCTGACCTCGACCAGCACGACCTGGCGGGCGTGGGAGGGGGTGACGTGCCCGCGGAGCACGATCGCCTGTCCGGTCACGGTCGAGCGGGCCGAGGCGGCGAGCGCGACCAGCGCTGCGACGTGCTGCTGCACGGTCGAGCTCTGCATCCCGTTCGAGGTCACATACCACGCCTGGTCGGCCATCACGGTTCCGCGCTTCAGCGTGAATGAGTACCGGCCGGAGCTGTCGGTGGTCGTCTGCGCGACCTGCTGGAAGCTCGACTGGTGGGCAAGCTCGCGCCACAGGACCACCTGCGCTCCCGCCACCGGGTTGCCGGTCTCCTGGCCCGAGATCACCACCATCTGTCCGGCCGTCGAGGGGTTGGGCGAGGCGGCTATGGTCAGGCTGCCGGTCGTGCACGGGGTCGGCGTGCAGCAGCTTCCCGAGGCCGGGCAGCAATGTGCGTGCGCGCGTCGTACAGCACGTCGTCGCGGTCGTACAGCACGTCGTCGCGGTCGTACAGCACGTCGTCGGCGTCGGGCTCGGGCAGCATTGGGGCGACGAGACCGGGCAGCAGGCGGGCATCGGCTGCGGCGCGCCCGACCCGGCGCCGGTCGGCTGCGGGCAGCACGGGATGATCTGCCCGCTGTGCACCGGGCAGGGGACGCGCGGCGCGGGCCGTGACGCGGCGGTGGCCGAGCCGGCCAGGGCCAGAGCCCAGAGGGCGGCCGCCACGACGGCGGCGAGAACAAGCGAGGGCGGGACGATCGAGCGGCGCATCGGTGGCACGTGCGGTCGCGAGACCACCTGGGAAGGCTACCCCTTTTTCACAATCCGAGCGCTGCCTGGACCCGCTCGACATCGTCCTGCACCGGCTCCGCGTCGGGACCGAGGCCGAGCGTGGCCCGCTCCGCCCGCTGCCAGTTGTGCAGGCCTAGGTCGAGCGCTTCGAGCGGCACGCCGCACGCCTGCGCCAGATCACCGGCCCGCCGCTCGAGCAGCATCGGATCGCCGATGCCCAGCGCTCGCTTGGCCCCCACCGTCACGTCGTTCGCGCCACCCAGCGCGAGCGAGCCCGCCCGGAAGTCGTAGACCCCGAGCCGCCCGAGCGTCACGAGCAGGTCGAACCGGGCGTCCCGGTGGAGTCCTGGGAGCGAAAGCCGCTCGAACGCCCGGGCGAACCGCCGCTCCGAGGTCCAGGCGGCGTCGCCCGAGTAGGCGGCCGCCTGCGAGCCGTTGCGCGATGCCCACGTCCGGTAGGCGTCGAGCGTGCGCGCACCCCGGGTCGGCTGGTGCGCGGTGCGCGGGCCGCATCTCACTCCCTCGAGGTCCGGCGAATCGCCCGAGGCCCATGACGTCCGAACGCGTTCGATCTCGGCGAACGGCTGATCCTCCTCCAGCGGGCCGAGGTAGGCGATCAGGAACGCGAGCCAGCTGCGCTCCTCGACGTCGCCGGCCGCGTCGGCCACCTCGCGGTAGAGCCCGGGCGGGTCCTCCTCGAGGATCCCGAGACGGTGTGCGGCGAACGCGATCTCCTCGCCCATCCTGGCCGCGTCATCGCTCGACTTGAGCCCGAGAACGAGCGGATTCCGGTAGCCATCGTCGGTGCCGCGCGCCACCCGGCGCACGACGACGCGACCGGTGCCGGACCCGCGTGGGCTCGACGACGCGCTCCGAGTCCGCTGTGCCCCTGGCGAGTTGGGGCGTGGCTGCGCCGTCCGTGGCGCGCTCGAGGAGACGATCGGGCGCATCTCGACCGCCTGCTCGCGCGTGCAGATCGGGCAGTTCTGGATCAGTCGGTTGTGGCGGCAGAAGCTGGGCACTCTGTGAGCCTAGCTCGCCGGTGCCCCCGCGTGCCGCTCCCGGTACGCGCGCGCCTTGGCCCGGTTCCCGCACCCCTCCATGCTGCACCACGCACCCGAGCGGTTCTTGGTGTGGTCGTAGAACGCCCACTCGCACGTGCGCTCGCGGCACGCTTTCAGGCGGGTCCACGTTCCCTGCGCGATCGAATCGTGGACGATCGCCAGCAGCCGCCCCAGGGCGCCGTTCACGCCACCCGCCTCGGGGAGGAGCGACGCGCCCCCGTCATCGGCGAACCGCAGCGCGAGCCGGGCCCGGCGCGCCGTCTCGTCGAGCACGCGGCCCGCGCCGACCGGCGCGGGCGTGCCGTCGGTGTGCGCCGCCAGCACCTCGAGGAGGGCGTCGCGCAGCTCGAGCGCGCGGGCCAGGTCCGCGCGGCTGGCGTGCAGCCCCGCCGGCGCGAGGCCCTGGTCGCCCAGCCACCCGGCCAACCCGGCCGGATCGCCCAGGCGCTCGGGGGCCGGACCGGTCCCGCGCGTGTTGACGAACGCCCTGACCCGCTCGAGCTCTCCAGGAGCTTGCCGCTGCTTGCTCATTTCACCTTCAATCCTACTTCGATGGTTACGAACCAGCTATAATCCTTTGATGGTTACAGAAATGAGCGAGCCTCAGTCCGACATCACCATTCGTCTGGCGTCCGAGGTGGACGCCACGGGGCTGCGCACGCTGGCCGAGCTCGACTCGCGTCCGGTCCCCGCCGGCCGGGTGCTGGTCGCCGAGGTGGACGGCCGCCTGCGGGCCGCCGTCGCCCTCGACGGCGGCGAGGCGATCGCCGATCCGTTCCGCCGGACGGCGGACCTGGTGGCTCTGCTGCGGCTGCGCGCCGACCACCTGGCGGCACGCGAGGCGGGCGGAGTCACTAGCCTCTCGGCGCTTGAGCGCCGGTCCGCCCACGTTCGATCTGCAAAGCCACTCGCTGCACTCCGACGGCTCGCTTGAGCCGCGCGCGGTGGTGAGCGCCGCCGCCGAGGCGGGCGTCGAGCTGCTCGCCCTGAGCGACCACGACACCGTGGAGGGGGTCCAGGCCGCGGCCGATGCGGCGGCCGAGCTGGGCCTGCGGCTGGCGCCGGCGGTCGAGATCTCCTCGGTGGAGGGCGACCTCCAGGACCTTCACGTGCTCGGCTACATGATCGATCACCACGACACCCTCCTGCGCGAGCGCCTGGCGTCATGGCGGGCCGATCGCGAGCACCGCGCCGAGGCGATGGCCGCGGCGCTGCGCGAGCTCGGCTACGAGCTCGACGAATCGGAGCTGTCCCGGCGGCACTCCGCCGGCCAGTCGATCGGCCGCCCTCACTTGGCCGACGCCGTCGTGCACCACCCCGCCAACGCCGAGCGCCTGCGCTCCGAGGGCCTCGCCGAACGCTCGGCCTTCCTCGAGGCCTACCTGATCGACGGCCGCCCCGCCTTCCGCCCCCGGACCAAGCCGGCCGTGGAGGAGTCGATCCAGACGATCCACGACGCCGGCGGCGTGGCCGTCTGGGCCCATCCGTTCTGGGACGTCAAGGACCCCGACGACGTGCTCCGGGCGATCGACCGCTTCCGCGCCCACGGCCTCGACGGCGTCGAATGCTTCTACACCACCCACACACGCGAGCAGGCCGAGCTGGTGGCCGACCGCTGCGACGAGCTTGCCCTGCTCAGCACCGGCTCCTCCGACTACCACGGCCCCGACCATCGCCTGTTCTCGCGCTTCCGGGCGTTCAGCACCTACGGCCGCACACCGAACCTCGGCCCGATCGCGGGCTGAGCCCGGTCACCCGCCGCCCCGCCCGATCAGCCGCGGCGGCGGCTATCCGAGCACGCCCCGAGCGCGCAGCTGCGTCACCAGCGCGTCGACCATCGCCTCGAGCGGCTGCTCGGTCGGCCGCAGCTCGACGTCCGCCCGGCGCGGCCGCTCGTAGGGCGCGTCCACCCCGGTGAACCCCTGCAGCTTGCCTCCCCGGGCCCGGGCGTAGAGGCCCTTGGGGTCGCGCCGCTCGCACTCCTCGAGCGGCGTGTCGACGAACACTTCGAAGAATTCGAGCTCGCCCCGCTGGTGGACGCTGCGCGCCAGCTGGCGATCGACCTCGTAGGGGCTGATCACGCTGACGATCGCGATCGTGCCCGCGTCGGCGAACAGGCTCGCCACGTGCGCCACCCGGCGAATGTTCTCCGCGCGGTCGCCCGGGTCGAAGCCCAGATCGCTGTTCAGGCCGTAGCGCAGGTTGTCGCCGTCGAGCCGGTAGGCCCGATAGCCGTCGCGGGCCAGCCGCTCCTCGAGCGCCCCGGCGACCGTGGACTTGCCGGACGCGGGCAGTCCGGTCAGCCACACGGTGGCGCCGCGCTGGCCGAGCAGAGCCCACCGGGCGCGGCGCTCCATGTGCCGCGCATCCCAGGTCACCTCGCCGCCGTCGCCCTCTGGCCGCTCGATGTGGGCCTCGATGATCATCCCCGCGCCCACCGTGCTGTTGGTCGACTCGTCGATCAGGATGAAGCTCCCGGTCGTCCGGTTCCGCCGGTACTCGTCGAAGATCAGCGGCATCGTCGTCCGCAGACGCACCCGCCCGATGTCGTTCAGCCCTAGCTGCCGTGCGTTCTCGTCGCGGTGCAGCGAGTTGACGTCGATCCGGTAGCGGATCGCCTCCACGACCGCCCGCGCCGAGCGGGTCGTGTGCTTGATCGCATACATCCCGCCGGCCGCCACCGGCTCGTCGGTCATCCAGCACACGATCGCCTCGATGTGCCGGTCGACGGTGGGCCGGTTGTGGGGGCGGCAGATCATGTCGCCGCGGGAGATGTCGAGGTCGTCGTCGAGCCGCAGCGCGACCGACATCGGCGCGCACGCCTCCGTGATCGGCCCGTCGAAGCTGTCGACCGACGCGATCCGCGTCTCCTCCCCCGAGGGCAGCACGATCACGGGGTCGCCCGCCCGGAACACGCCGGCGGCGATCTGCCCGGCGTACGCGCGGTATTCGCGATCGGACGCCGCTGCGCCCGGCTTCGCCTCCGGGCCGGCCTGTGCCCCAGGAGCCGGCGGCGCCCCAGGAGCCGGCTTCGCGCCCAGACCGGCGCCCGGCCACACGGCCGGCCCCGCCGAGCGACCCGAGCTGTGGCCCGGCCTGATCACCCACTGCACGGGCAGACGGCAGTCGATCAGGTTGCGGTCCGAGGCGATGTGGACGTGCTCTAGGTGGTAGAGGAGCGGCGGCCCCTGGTACCACCCCATCTCCTCGGAGCGCTCGACCACGTTCTCCCCGCGCACGGCGGAGATCGGGATGAACGTCACGTCGGTCGTCTCCAGGCGGGCGCAGAACTCGCGGAAGTCCTGCTCGACGTGCTCGAAGCGCCTCTCGGAGTAGTCGACCAGGTCCATCTTGTTCACACACACCGCGAGGTGCCGGATCCCGAGCAGCGATGCGATGAACGCGTGGCGCCGGGTCTGCTCGACCACCCCCTGGCGCGCGTCGATCAGGATCACGGCCAGATCGGCCGTCGAGGCGCCGGTGACCATGTTGCGCGTGTAGCGCTCGTGGCCCGGGGTGTCGGCGATGATGAACTTGCGGTGCGGGGTCTGGAAGTATCGGTAGGCGACGTCGATCGTGATGCCCTGCTCGCGCTCGGCCCGCAGCCCGTCGGTGAGCAGCGAGAGATCGAGCGCGTCCTCGCCGTTGCGCCGAGCCGAGGCCGCGCGCAGCGCCTCGAGCTGGTCGTTCAGGATCTGCTTGGAGTCGTACAGGAGGCGCCCGATCAGGGTGCTCTTGCCGTCGTCCACCGAGCCGGTGATGACCAGGCGGAGCATCGCGCTCGCCTGCGTCTGCTCGAGCATCGCCGTCGCGCTTTGCCCCACACTGCCTGACTTCATGCCGCCGACCGTAGCGTAGGGCACGGATGCGGGGCGCTCACCCCGCCGGCGGCGTCAGGCACGAGACCGCGCGACGGCTCACCCCGCCGGCGGTGTCGCCGCCGGGACCGTCTGAGCCCGCGGCGCGACCGGCAGGCGCGAGCCGGCGGCCCGGGCCCGCTGCGCCCCGGCCCGCCGTTCCCGGCGCAGCGCGAACAGGTAGTCGTCGAAGTCGACCTCCATCGTGTGGCGCTTGGACGCGACGTAGCGTCGGCGCATCCGTTCGCGCTCGCTGCGCATGTCGGCCTCCATCTCGCCGACCGGCGGCAGGTGGTATTCGCCCCGCAGGTAGGCGGCGATCCAGCGTCCCTGGGCCTCGGCGAGCGGCATCGTCGGCCCGAGCGGCTGCAGCAGCGCGATGAAGAACAGATTGTCGACCCCCGGCTTGAACACCCGCCGGTAGAGCGCGAGCTCGTTGTCGGGCGCCGAGATGAAGCCCGGGTCGAAGAACGGGAACGTCACCTGGTAGCCGGTGGCCCAGACGATCACGTCGATCGCCTCCTCGCTGCCGTCCACGAACCGCACCCGATTCCCGCCGAGCGAGGCGATCTCCGGCTTCCACGTCACCTCCCCCTGGGCGACCCGGCCGAGGAAGTCGGCTGAAAGCGTGGGGTGCGATTCGAGCAGCCGGTGGTCGGGCGCGGGCAGCCCGTAGTCCTCGACTCGCCCCACCGCCACCCGGTAGATCGCGCGGAAGAACGCCTGACGCACCGGGAACGGCACCAGCGGCGTCAGCGGACTGACCGCGATCTGGTCGACCGGCCGCCCGAACACGTACTTCGGCACGACGTGCTCGCCGCGCCGGCCGGAGACGAACGTCCGCCCGGCCACGAAGCTCGACTCCACCGCGATGTCCACCGCGCTGTTGCCCATCCCCACCACCAGCACGTTCTGGTCGCGGAAGTCGCTCGCGTCCACGAACCAGTGCGAGTGCATCTCGACCCCGTCGAACGTCCCGGGGTATGGCGGTTGCGGCCACCGAGGGTCCCAGTGGTGGCCGTTGGCCACCAGCAGCGCGTCGTAGCGGCGCGTCTCGCCCGTGTCGAGAGTGACCGTCCAGGTGCCGTCCGCGGCGTCCCGCGCCGCGCGTTCGACTCCGGTCTCGAAGCGGATCAGCGAATCCAGCCCGAAATGCTTGACGTAGTCGGCGAAGTAGGCGGCGATCTGGGTGTGGTGCGGGAAGTCGGGGTACGAGCGCGGCATCGGGAAGTCCGAGTACTGCATGCGCTCGCGCGAGGTGTTGGTGTGCAGCGACCGGTACGCCGAGGACATGCCGTTGCGGTTGGCGAACACCCAGTTGCCGCCCACCCGGTCTGACTTCTCGAAGCACTCGACCGGGATCCCCCGCTCGCTCAGCGCCTTGAGCGCCGCGATCCCCGACGAGCCGGCGCCGATCACGCAGGCGCTCGGCAGGGCAGTCACCGGCTGACCGTAACAAGCCCCCGCCGAGCCCGTCAAGCCGCCGGACCGTCCCGCGATGAACGGATCACGCCCGCGCCGCCACGCTCTCCTCGCGCCGGTGCGCCTTGCCGCGCGCGATCACCTCGCGGAAGCTCCGGAAGCGGAAGATCAGCACGAGCGCGGCGAACCCGCAGGCCGTGGTCAGCGCGGCGATCGCGATCTGCTGCCCGACCGAGAACGACGCGACGTAGGCGTTCCCGGCGAAGATCGTGAGCAGCAGCGCCTGCTGCACCCCGGCCCCTCCGGGGGTGAACGGGAACACCGACGCCACCACCTGGACGCCGAGCACGAGCAGCACGTTGCGGACCGATCCACCGATGTGGAACGCGTCGAGCAGCGCCCAGTAGGAGGCGAAGCGGAAGATCCAGCTGGCGAACTGCCAGCTGGCCATCTCCCGGCGATAGCGCGGGAAGTCGCGAAGGATCGTGAGTCCCTGCCGCACCCGCTGCCAGAACGCCTTCACCCGGGCGGACAGCAGCGCGAAGCCGACCAGGAACGCGATCCCGGCCACGGTCAGCACGAACAGCGTGAAGCGCATGTTCGCCGCGAAGAAGCTGATGTCGAAGGCGGGCAGCTTCGAGAAGTCGGGCGGCTTGGGGAACACCCCCTGGGTGAACGCAAAGCACATCACCAGCACGCCCATGAACCAGTCGAAGATCACGCCGGTGGCCAGGGCGCTGGCCACCGCCGGGTAGCTGCTCTCCGGGATCGCCAGCCGGGTCAGGAACAGCTGGGCGATGTTCCCGCCCCCGAGCGGGAACACGTTGTTGATCGCGTAGCCGACCATGTAGGAGCCCCACACGTCGCGCCAGCGGATCCGCTCGCGCGGATAGGCCGCCCGCACCGCATTGAACAGCGCGCGCGAGCGCAGCAGCAGGTACACGCCGTACAGGGCCAGCCCGAGCAGCAGCGACAGCCAACTCAGGCTCGCCAGCTGTGAGAAGAACGTGCCGACTGAGTCGATCAGGCCGTCGACCGTCGAGGCGATCGAGGAACCGTGGGCGCTCGCCGCCGGGACCGTCGCAAGCGCGAGCGCTGCCATGCCACCCATTAAAGAGCCCCGAGGGACGCATTAAAAAGCCCGGGGGACCCAGATCCATCTGGGCCCCCCGGAGAGTCAGGGAAGTGGGGGCGCAGTTCCCTGACCGACAGGGGCGAGTTTCCCCGTCCCAAGCCTTCTCTAAACCGAAAACTTCTCGCCCGGTCTCGAGCGGGCCGCTCCGCCCGCGCAAATTCCGGGCTAGCCTACCATTCCCCCGGCCTTTTCGGGCCAAACTTGGGCAGCAATTGCCAGATTTCCAACCAGGGCCGGCCCGCCTCGAATGCGTCGCGCCGGATCGCGGTGCAACGGTGATCGGGGACGCGCTCCGCGTCGCGGCAAACGGCCCGCCGCGCCCGGGCCTACCGGCCCTGCGCGCCCGGCCCGGTGAAGAACTCCTCCCCGGCGCGCACGGTCCCGGCTGCCTCGGCCTCGTGGCGCAGCGTGCGATCCGCCTCGCCGCTCCACGCCCCGATGGCCAGCATCTCCCGGTCGGCGTCCATCGGGCTGCCCCCGAGGTCCCGGTTCACCACGCGAGCGCATTTACGGCCCTCGGCGATCGCCGTGACCACCAGCGACTGTCCGATCCGGGCGTCGCCGCAGGCATAGACCCCGGGCGTGGAGCTGCGGTAGGTCTGCTCGGTGCGGATGTTGCCGCGCCGGTCGAGGTCGAGGCCGAGCTGTTCGACGGCCCCGGTCCGCTCCGGTCCCGAGAACCCGATCGCGATCAGCACCAGCTCGGCCTCGAGCACGAACTCGCTGCCCGGCACCGGGGTCAGGTCGCGCGAGGAGGTGCCGGTGACCTTCCGGGCATAGACGTGGCTGACGTGGCCGTCGCGCCCGCCGAACCCCGTCACCTCGGTGCCCCAGCGGCGCTTGCCGCCCTCGTCGAGTGCGTACGTGGTGAGCGTCCGCTTGGGCGGCAGCGGCCACGGATGACGCGGGTCGCGGCCGCCCTCGGGCAGCGCCATGTACACGTCGAGCATGACCACGCTCTGGGCGCCCTCGCGGTGTGAGTTCGAGACGCAGTCCATGCCGGTGTCGCCACCGCCGACGACGATCACCCGCTTGCCGGCCGCGGTGATCTCGCGACCGGGTTCGGGATCCCGGTACGGGCGGCCCTCCTGCTTGGCGACCCAGCGGTTGCGCTGATACAGGTAGTCCATCGCGGGATGGATGCCCTCGAGCGAGCGCCCGGGGGCGTCGAGGTCGCGGTGCACGCGCGAGCCGGTGGCCACCACGACCGCGTCGTGCCGGTCGCGGATCTCCTGGGCGGAGATGGTCCGGCCCACGTCGGTGTCGTAGACGAACTCGATCCCGCTCGCCGCGAGGATGTCCACCCGGCGGTCGATGATCCGCTTCTCGAGCTTCGCGTCCGGTACGCCGAAGCGGAGCATGCCGCCCGGGCCCTCGTCGCGCTCGTACACGGTCACCGAGTGGCCGCATCGGTTGAGCTCGTCGGCCACCGCCAGGCCGGCCGGCCCCGTGCCGACCACCGCCACGCGCTTACCGGTCCGGCGGTCGGGCGGCTCTGGCACCACCCAGCCTTCCTCGAAGGCGCGCTCGGCGATCGCCATCTCGATCTGCTCGATCGTCACCGGATCGTCGTTGATGGCCAGCACGCACGCCGACTCGCACGGCGCCGGGCAGATCCGCCCGGTGAACTCGGGGAAGTTGTTGGTCGCGTGCAGCTGGTCGATCGCCTCGCGCCACTTGCCCCGGTACACGAGGTCGTTCCAGTCCGGGATCAGGTTGCCGAGCGGGCAGCCCTCGTGGCAGAACGGAATGCCGCAGTCCATGCAGCGAGCGCCCTGCCGGCGCAGCTCCGCCTCGGGCTGGAGCGCGAAGTACCGGTTGTAGTCGCGCACGCGCTGCTCCGGGTCGCGCTTGTCGAAGCCGACCCGGTGGATCTTCAGGAACGCGCCCAGCTCGCCCATGCTCGATCTATGCCTCGACCGTCTCGCCGCGGGCGTCGGCCGCCGCGGCGAGAGCCCGCTTGTAGTCGCGCGGCATGACCTTGACGAACCGCTCGCGGGCGCCGCGGCCCCACGAGGCCAGAAGGTTGCGCGCCACCAGTGACCCGGTGCGGGCGGCGTGCTCGGAGATCAGGTCGCGCACCGCGCGCTCGTCCTCGTCGGTCAGCTCCTCCAGATCGACCAGCTCGAGATTGCACCGACCCTCGAAGCGGCGGTCGACGTCGTACACGTAGGCGATCCCGCCGCTCATCCCGGCGGCGAAGTTCCGGCCCGTGCGCCCCAGTACGACGACCCGGCCGCCGGTCATGTACTCGCAGCCGTGGTCGCCCACGCCCTCGACCACCGCGCAGGCGCCCGAATTGCGCACCGCGAAGCGCTCGCCGGCCAGCCCGCGGAAGAACGCCCGACCGGCGGTGGCGCCGTACAGCACGGTGTTGCCGACGATCATGTTCTCCTCGGCCCGGAAGCGGTGCTTCTCGGGCGGGCGCACCGACACGATCCCGCCCGACAGGCCCTTGCCGGCGTAGTCGTTGGTCTCCCCGCGCAACGAGAAGGTCACCCCGGGCGCCAGCCAGGCGGCGAAGCTCTGCCCGGCCGAGCCGGTGAAGGCGATCTCGATGGTGCCCTCGGGCAGGCCGTCGGCGCCGTGCCGGCGCGCGATCTCGCCCGACAGGATCCCGCCCACCGTACGGTTGACGTTGCGCACCGGGATCGGGCCCAGCTTGACCGACTCCCTGCGCTCCACCCCGGGCGCGCACCGGCGCACGAGCTCCCAGTCGAGCGCGTCGTCGAGCACCGGTTGCTGGGGACGGGTGCGGCGTCGCGGGGTGCCCGGCGGCAGGTCGGGCGACGCGAGCACCATCGACAGATCGACCCGGCTGGCCTTCCAGTGGTCGATCGCGTCGTCCATGTCGAGCAGCTCGGTCCGGCCGATCATGTCCTGGAAGCGCCGGATACCCAGCGAGGCCATGATCTCCCGCACGTCCTCGGCCACCAGCATCAGGTAGTTGACCACGTGGTCGGGCGTGCCACGAAAGCGCGCCCGCAGCTCGGGATCCTGGGTGGCGATCCCGACCGGGCAGGTGTTCAGGTGGCAGACGCGCATCATGATGCAGCCCATCGCGATCAGCGGCGCGGTCGAGAACCCGCACTCGTCGGCGCCGAGCAGCGCCGCCACCACCACGTCACGCCCGGTGCGCATCCCGCCGTCGACCTCGACCAGGATCCGCGTGCGCAGGTCGTTCAGGAGCAGCGTCTGCTGGGTCTCGGCCAGCCCGATCTCCCAGGGCACCCCGGCGCCCTGGATCGAGGATTGCGGCGAGGCGCCCGTGCCCCCGTCGTGGCCGGCGATCGTCACGTGGTCGGCATTGGCCTTCGCCACGCCGGCCGCGACCGTTCCCACCCCGACCTCGGACACCAGCTTGACCGACACCGAGCCGGTCGGGTTGGCGCACCGCAGGTCGTAGATCAGCTGCTTGAGGTCCTCGATCGAGTAGATGTCGTGGTGCGGGGGCGGTGAGATCAGGCCGACGCCGGGCGTCGAGTTGCGCAGCCAGGCGATGTAGTCGTCGACCTTGTGGCCGGGCAGCTGGCCGCCCTCGCCGGGCTTGGCCCCCTGGGCCATCTTGATCTGGAGCTGGTCGCAGTTGACCAGGTAGTGGACGGTCACGCCGAAGCGCCCCGAGGCGACCTGCTTGATCGCCGAGCGCCGCTGGTCGCCGTTGGGATCCGGCGTGTAGCGACTCGGATCCTCGCCCCCTTCGCCGGTGTTGGAGCGGCCCCCGAGTCGGTTCATCGCGATCGCCAGCGTCTCGTGCGCTTCTCGTCCCAGGGCCCCCAGGCTCATCCCCCCGGTGGTGAACCGCTTGACGATCGAGGTGGCCGGTTCGACCTCGCTCAGCGGAACCGGTTCGCCGGCGGGCTTGAGCTTCATCAGCCCGCGCAGCAGTGCGTGGCGCACCGATTCCTCGTTGGCCATCCGGGCGAACTCCGCGTAGGTCTGGCGGGGATCGCCGTTGGTGCCCTGCACCGCGTGCTGGAGCGTGGCGATCGTGTCCGGGTTCCACACGTGCAGCTCGCCGTGCCGGCGCCACTGGAGCACGCCGCCCACCGGCAGCACCTCGCGGTCGGTGCGCGGATAGGCACGGAAGTGGCGCTCGATCGCCTCCTGGGCGAGCTGCTCGAGCCCCACCCCGCCGATCCGCGACGCGGTGCCCGTGAAGTACTTGTCGATCAGGTCGCGTTCGAGTCCCACCGCCTCGAAGATCTGCGCGCCGCCGTAGGACTGGATCGTCGAGATCCCCATCTTCGAGATCGTCTTGAGGAGCCCCTTGCCGATCGCCTTGACGATCCGCTTCTCGGCCTCCTCGCGGGTCAGGTCCTCGGGCAGCAGCGAGCGGTCGGCGAGCTCGTCGAGCGACTCGAACATCACGTAGGGGTTGATCGCCGCCGCCCCATAGCCGATCAGCGTCGCCATGTGGTGGATGTCGCGCGGCTCGCCCGACTCGATCACCAGACCGGTCCGCAGCCGCGTCCCCCGCCGCACCAGGTGGTGGTGGACGGCCGCCACCGCGAGCAGCGAGGGCATCGCCACCCGCTCGGCCCCGAGGTTGCGGTCGGACAGGATCAGGATGTTGGCGCCGTTGTCGACGTAGCCGGCAGCCTCCTCGCACAGCGCGTCGAGACGCGCCTCCATCCCCTCGTGCGCCTGCTCGATCGGCCACGTGATGTCGAGCGTCGCCGCGTCGAAGATCTCGTGGGACACCTGGCGGAGCTTCTCGAGCTCCTGGTTGCGCAGGATCGGACCGTCCATGACCAGCTGGTGGGCGTGCTCGGGGCTCTCCGAGAGCAGGTTGACCTCGGCGCCCACGCCCGCCTGCAGCGACATCACCACGTTCTCGCGGATCGGGTCGATCGGCGGGTTGGTCACCTGGGCGAACAGCTGCTTGAAGTAGGCGAACAGCGGCGGCTGGCGGTCCGACAGCACGGCCAGCGCGGCATCGTTGCCCATGCTGGCTGTCGGCTCCTCGCCCTTGGTGGCCATCGGCGCGATGATCATCCGCAGGTCCTCCTGCGAGTAGCCGAAGGCGAGCTGCTTCGAGCGCAGGGGCTCGATCCGGGGCGTGCGCGGGTCGCGGTCGGGCAGATCGTCGATGTGGACGACCGAGCGCTCGTACCACTCGCCGTAGGGCTGCCGGCGGGCCACCCGGCGCTTGACCTCCTCGTCCTCGACGATCTTGCCCTCCTCGAGGTCGACCATGAACAGCTTGCCCGGCGCCAGCCGGCCCTTGCGCTGGATGTGCTCGGGCGCCACGGTCATCACGCCGGTCTCCGAGGCCAGCACGACGTAGCCCTCGGTGTCCTGGATCCAGCGGCCGGGGCGAAGGCCGTTGCGGTCGAGCACCGCGCCGGCCACCCGTCCGTCGGTGAACACGACCGCGGCCGGACCGTCCCACGGCTCGATCAGGCACGAGTGGAAGTCGTAGAAGCCCTTGACGTCGGGGTCGAGGTCCTTCCGCGTCCGGTAGGCCTCGGGGACCATCATCATCACGGCGTGCTGGATGCTTCGTCCGCTGAGGACGAGCAGCTCGAGCACGTTGTCGAAGATGGCCGAGTCGGAGCCGCCCTCGCGCACGACCGGAATGACCTTCTGGAGATCGTCGCCGAACAGCTCGGAGGCGAGCTGGGACTCGCGCGCGCGCATCCAGTTGACGTTGCCGCGCAGCGTGTTGACCTCGCCGTTGTGGGCGATCATCCGGTAGGGGTGGGCGAGCTCCCAGCTCGGGAAGGTGTTGGTGCTGAAGCGCGAGTGGACGAGCGCCAGTCTCGACGCCACCCGCGGGTCCCGGAGATCGGTGAAGTAGCGCGGGAGCTGGGGCGCGGTCAGCATCCCCTTGTAGATCATCGTCCGGCTCGAGAAGCTCGGCAGCACGAGATCCCGGCCCGCCGCCCGCTCGATCACCCGCCGGATCACGTACAGCTTGCGCTCGAACGCGTCCTGGTCCTCGATCTCGTCGGACGCGCCGATCAGCACCTGGCGCATGACCGGCGCCGACAGCTGCGCTGTCTCGCCCACGTGACGGTCGTCGACCGGGACGTCGCGCCACCACAGCGCGCGCTGGCCCTCGGCCTCGATCGTCTCCTCGATCAGCTGCTCGAGCACGGCCCGCCGGTCCGGGTCGGTGGGCAGGTAGCAGACGCCCACGCCGTAGCGGCCGGGCGGCGGCAGCTCCACGCCCGCGACGGCCGCCCTCAGGAAGCCGTCCGGAATCTGGAGCAGGATGCCGGCGCCGTCGCCGGTGTTCGGATCGGCGCCCTCAGCGCCCCGGTGCTCGAGGTTCTCGAGCGCGTCGAGCGCCTTCTCCACCACCGCATGGCTCGCCTCGCCCCACAGCTTGGCCACCAGCGCGATGCCACAGCCATCGTGCTCGTTGGCGGGGTCGTAGAGGCCAGTGGCCCCTGGGGGAGCGATACGTCGGTACATGGGGTGAGGATGCAGACAGGCGCACGGAAAGGCGGACGCCGAAGAGTACCAGCGGCGGGGCTAGTTCTTGGCCTTCGCGCGGCTCCGCGACCCGCGCGCCGGGGCGCCATCCTCGTCGGCGCTCTGGGCGGGCGCCCGCCGGCGGGGCTTTGGCGCCGGCTCGTCTTCGGGACCGCTGCGCACGGCGGCCAGACTGGCCTCCAGCGCTGCCATCAGGTCGGGCGCGGCGGCGGGCTCCTCGGCCTGCGGCTGCACCGCGATCTCCTCGCCGGCGGCCTTGCGCTCGATCAGCCCGAGCACCTGCTCGCGGTACTCGTCGTGGAACTTCTCGGGCTCGAACTGGGCCGACAGCGACGCGATCAGCTGCTCGGCCATCTTGAGCTCCCGGTCGGTCGCCTGGGCCTCGTCTATGTCGCCGATCTCGTCGAGGCGGTCGGGCGAAAGCACCTCGTCGCCCCACAGCATCGTGGTCAGCGTCAGCACGTCACCGGTCGGGCGCAGGGCGCACAGCTGCTGCTTGGAGCGGATGACCACCTTGCCGATCCCCACCTTGCCCGACTCGCGCATCGCGTCGAGCAGCAGCCGATAGGCCTTGGCCCCGCCGGCCGTGGGCGCCAGGTAGTAGTTGTGGTCGTAGTAGATCGGGTCGATCTCCGACAGGTCCACGAACTCCTCGATGTCGACCGTCTTGGTCGCCTTCGGATCGAGCGCGTCGAGCTCCTCGTTGGTGATCACGACGTACCGGTCGGGCGTGATCTCGTAGCCCTTGACGATGTCCTCGTAGGGGACTTCTTCGTCCGTCGTCGGGTCGACCCGCTTCTGCCGGATCCGCGCCCCGGTCTTGATCGACAGCTGGTTGAAGCGGACCGTCTTGGGCGAGGTCGCCGTGTACATCTTCACCGGCACGTTGACCAGTCCAAAGCTGATCGCGCCTGACCAAATTGCTCGAGCCATAGATGTCCTTGTATAGCGAACGGGGTTTGCTGGCAAGTGATGATCGGCGTCTTGCCGGCGCCATCGGTGCATAAGACGCAAAATCGCCCCACAACTCATCGCTCCCCCGCGACATAAGCGCCTCCCAGGCGCTTATGTTGCGGTTGCGCCTGGCCGGTGGGGACTTCCGCGCGTTAAGCACCCCGCCGCGCCACCATCTCACGCGATGCCCGGCCGCAGCGTTCCATCGGCAGTGCGCCTCCCGCCGTTCCAGACCCTCATCGACGCCCACGGTCGCGACGTCCACCGCTTCCTGGTGGCGAGTGTCGGGCGCCTCGACGCCGACGACTGCTACCAGGAGACGTGGCTGGCCGCGCTGCGGGCCTACCCGAAGCTCAGGGACGCCTCGAATCTCAGGAGCTGGATCTTCACCGTCGCCTCGCGCAAGGCGATCGATCACGTCCGGTCGCGGCGCCGGCAGGCGGTCCCGGTCGGCGACGTGCCCGAGCCGCGGCGCTCCCACGACCCGCCCCCCGACCCCAGCGACGACGAACTGTGGAGCCGGGTCCGCGAGCTTCCGCCCAAGCAGCGCACCGCGATCGCGCTGCGCTACGTGACCGACGCGGGCTACGACGAGATCGCGGCCGTGATGGCCACGAGCGAGGACGCGGCCAGGCGCAACGTCCACGAAGCCTTGAAACGACTGCGAACGGAGTACCAACCATGACCCAGATCGAGCACGAGCTGAGCCGGCACGCACCGGTCTCGGACCAGGTGCCGGACATCAGCGAGGCGGCGGCGGCCGCCGGGCTGATCGACGTGGCCTACGCGACGCTGGACTCGCCGGTGGGCACGCTGCTGGTGGCCGCCACGCCGCGGGGCGTCGTCCGCCTGGCCTACGTGAACGGAGACGAGGCCGACGTCCTCGAGCAACTTGCGGACAGGGTCTCGCCACGCGTCCTCGCCGCACCGCGCCGGCTGGACGAGCCGCGCCGGGAGCTCGACCAGTACTTCGCCGGCCGGCGCCGGAGCTTCGAGATCCCGCTCGACTGGCGGCTCAGCCGCGGCTTCGGTCGCCGGGTGCTGGAGGCGACGGCCCGGATCCCGTACGGCGCCACCGCGACCTACAAGCAGGTGGCCGCCGAGGCGGGCAACGCGCTCGCCTCCCGCGCCGCGGGCAACGCGCTCGGCGCCAACCCGATCCCGATCATCGTGCCGTGCCACCGGATCCTCCATTCGGGCGGTGGCCTGGGCGGCTACACCGGCGGCCTCGAGCGCAAGCGCCGGCTGCTGACCGTCGAGGGCTACAGCGGGTTCAGGCAGCCGTAGAAGACGAACAGCGGGTTGACCACCTGGTGCCCGCTCGCCGCCCGCATCGTCTGCTGGCCGACGAACGACGGCGGCGACTCGGCCTTGAAGCATCCGTTCGACTGCACGGTCACGTCGTAGGTGACCGGCGTGGACTGGAACGGGACGGCGCCCGGCTGGGGGATCAGCACCGTGAGCGTGCAGATCCAGTCGCCCGGCCCGGACGGCGTGCTCGCCCGCCGGCTGCAGCTGGGGAGCACGTTCAGCCGCGCCCCGGGTGCGACGGTCCGGCCGAGCTCGCGCTGCTGGAGCAGCGTCAGGTTGTTGAAGGCCGGGGTGATGCTGGCGTTCAGGCGCTTGGCGGTGACCCCGGCCGGCCCCCAGTTGCCGGCGATGGCCAGGAACGCGATCACCGCCGCGGAGCCGAGCGCGACCCGGACCGGGGCCACCCAGCCAGGCCGGCGGGTCACCACCGCCCCGGTGAAGTCGCGTCGGCGCTGCAGCCGCCAGGCGGCGAGGAGGCAGGCCACGATCCAGATCGCGCTGACCGCCTCGGCCACGATCAGCGGCCCGTAGAACCGATGCTCGAGGAACAGCGGATGCCACGCGTCGAAGGCCGACGCGACGAGCAGTGAGTGAAGCCAGACGCCGGTGCCGACCAGCGCCAGCAGCTGCATGGCCAGGTCGATCACGGCCGGCCCGAGCACGCCGACGATCCCGTTGCGGCTGGCGACCGACATCAGCACGGCCAGGCTGACGAAGGCCAGCAGGGGCAGTAGGCACAGCAGCCAGGCCACCGCCACGAGGACGAGGCTGTGCCCGGTCGGGAGCAGCGTGCCGCTCAGGCTGACCAGCGGGTGGGCGCCGACCAGCAGCAGGCCGGCGGCGAGGCTGGCCAGCGCCAGCAGCGCGAGCAGCCCCACCGCGAACAGCGCAACCGCGAGCAGCTTGCCGGCGAACAGCTCCCGGCGGGTGCACGACCGGGTCAGAACGGTCTTCCAGGTGCCGTGACGGTCCTCGGAGGCGAACAGGTCGCCGGCCAGCACGCCGGCCATCAGCGGCAGCCCCCAGGAGCCCGCGAACCCGAGCACGACCAGGGAGACGGCGAAGCCCGACGAGTGCACCCATACGCCGTACAGGGAGTCGGCCGGGCTCCCGCTCTGCACCTTGAGGACGCCGGCGAACGCGAACGGCCCGAGCACGCAGATGAGGGCCAGCAGCCGGGGAGCGAGCTGGCTGGCCAGCTTGCGCCGCTCGACGCGGAACGCGGCCCGCACCCCGCCCGGCGCCGGCGGCCGGCCGATCACCGTCACATCCGCAGCGATCGAACTCATGCGCCCGCCAGGGCCGCTTCGGCCAGCTCGGCCAGCGCCACCGAGCCGGCGTCCGCCTCGCCGGTCAGGGCGAAGAACATCGACTCGAGCGGGCTGAGGAGCAGCTCGAGTCGTCGCACCGCCACGCCCGCGCGCCCGCAGCTCGTCGCTGGTGTGCAGCCGGTAGGCCGATCCGGGCGCCTGGTCGCGTAGCTGGGCGGCGCTCCCGTTCCACACCACCCGCCCGCGCCGGAGCACGGTGAACGAGTCGCACACGGCCTCGATCTCGCCGATCAGGTGGCTCGAGAGCAGCACCGCGGTCCCGTCGGCCGCCAGCCGGCGCAGAAGCGTACCCACCTCGCGGACCGCGGCCGGGATGCCGCGCCGCGAGCTCGACCGCCCGCGTCGAGGTTCACGCGGCCCGACAGGTACGGGTAGAACGCCGGCTCCTCGACGAACCCGGCCACTCCGTCCAGCCGCGCCGTCTCGGGCGCGCCGAGCGGGCGGCCGAGCAGCTCGACCTGGCCGGCGTCGGGGGTCAGCAGGCCGAACAGCAGCCGCAGCAGCGTCGTCTTGCCGGCGCCGTTCGGCCCCAGCAGGCCGCGCAGCTCGCCCTCCTGGACGACCAGGTCGACGCCGTCGATCGCCCGCGTCGATTCGAACCGCTTGACGAGCCCGCTCGCACGTACTGCCGCCACGGCGTCAATATACGGTGAGGCTTTCTCACCGATTTCGTCGGGTATCTAGCACAGCGTGGATCTCCTCCGTCCTGTCCGGACGTTCGACCGCTTCCAGCAACGGCGCAAGGGCTGGGCGATTCCGATGGCCGTGATCAGGAAGTTCGGCAACGACCAGGCCGGCAACCTCGCGGCGCTGGTCGCCTACTACGCGTTCTTCTCGATCTTCCCGCTGCTGCTCGTGTTCACCACGGTCCTCGGCTTCGTGCTCCAGGGCAACAGCAGCCTCTACCACGACGTCCAGAACTCGGTGCTTGGCAACTTCCCTGGCATCGACCTGCAGACGCATCAGCTGACGGGGAGCGTCCCGGCGCTCGTCATCGGGTTGCTCGCCTCATTGTGGGGCGGCCTCGGCGTGACCAACGCCGCCCAGAACGCGTTTGATCGCGTCTGGGCCGTTCCGTTCAAGGACCGCCCCGACTTCGTCCACTCGCGCCTGCGCGGGCTGCTGCTGCTGATGGCCCTCGGCGTCCTGTTCGTCGCCTCGGCGGTGGCGACCGGAATCGTCACCAGCGTGTTCAGCGGTCCGCTGGCCAAGATCGGCGGCTACGCGGTCACGCTGACGCTCAACTTCGCCCTGTACGTGGCCGCCTTTCGCTTCCTCACCGCCGCCTCGGTCCCCACTCGCTGCCTCTGGTTGGGCGCCGGGGTGGCGGCGGTCTTCCTGACCGTCCTGCAATTCGTCGGCACCATCTACGTGAAGCACATCAGCCACCAGACGAACGTCTATGGCACGTTCGCCACCGTGATCGGGCTGCTCGTCTGGCTGCACCTCCTCGCGCAGATGACGCTGTATGCCGCCGAGATCAACGTGGTCGTCGTCCGCAAGCTGTGGCCGCGCAGCCTGCTGGGGCCCCCCGATGCCCGGGCTGACCAGGAGACCCTACGGGCGCTCGCCAAGGTCGAGGAGCGCCACGAGGTCGAGCAGGTCGACGTCCACTTCAACGGCGACTAGCGCCGCCCGCGGCTACGGGGCCTCGGGCTCCTCGGACGTCAGCGCCGGCTCGGGCGCGGATCCCGGCTCCTCGGACGCGGCGGCCACCACCGGATCCGCCCCGTCGGCACCGTCGCTCGCGGCCTTGGTGGCCGCGCCGTTCTGTCCGTGCTGCTCGAACGGATCGGGCATCGCGCCCTCGGGCGCCTGCGCCTCGAGCGCCGCCTTGGCCTCGGCCAGCGCCTCGCGTCGCTGCCTGTCCACGACCGGGAAGCGCGGATCGATCTGCATCAGAGCCTGCAGGATCACCGCGCCCCCGGCCAGCCGCGCGAACCACTTTCGGTCGGCCGGGATCACGTGCCACGGCGCCCATTCCGTGCTCGTGTTGGAGAGCATGTCCGAGAACACCTTCTGATAGTCGTCCCACCGCTGGCGCTCTCTGACGTCCGCGGAGGAGAACTTCCAGTTGTGGTCGGGGAGATCCAGGCGGCGCAGGAAGCGGCGCCGCTGTTCCTCCTTGGACAGGTTCAGGAACAGCTTCACGATCTTGAACCCGTTGTCGCTCAGGTAGCGCTCCCAGTTGTTGATCTCGCCGTAGCGCCGGCGCCAGATGTCGCCCCTCCGGGCGGCCTTCGGCAGCTTCTGGCGGTCGAGGTTCTCGGGATGGACGCGGACGACGAGGACCTCCTCGTAGTGCGAGCGGTTGAAGATCCCGATCTCCCCGCGGCCGGGAAGACGCTGCGCGTAGCGCCACAGGAAGTCGTGGTTGAGTTCGTCGGACGACGGCACCTTGAAGCTCTGCACCCGGACCCCCTGCGGGTTCACGCCGGTCATCACGTGACGGATCAGCCCGTCCTTGCCGGCCGCATCGAGCGCCTGCAGCACGACCAGGACGCCCCACGTGTCCTGGGCGGCCAGTCGCGCCTGGTACTCGGACAGGTCCTGCACGCCCGCTTCGACGAGCGCGACCCCCTCCTTCTTCTTGCTGATCCCGGCCTTGTAGGCCGGATCGAAGTCCCTGGCCAGCTTGACCCGCTTCCCCGGCTTGACCCGCAGTGGCGCGATGAACTCATCGAGCCGCTTGAGACGCTGCTTGTCCATATCACGCTCCGATCATTGGATCGCCGGCTGCGCCCCCCACAATGCCTGACCCTATCCGCTCCTCATCACCCCATGCAGGTGACGATGGCCAGTGCCGCGACCGGAAACGCGGTGAACGTTGACGGGAGGGGCACCTGCTCAGAACAGCCGGTCCGCGGCCTCGCGGCGCGTCATCTCGAGCGGCCATGAGCACAGCCCGCCCTCGGCCGGACAGCCGTCGCAGACGCCGCGGTGCGGTGCCTCGGTGACCGCAAACTCGCGCCGGAGCACTCCGCCCGCCAGCGCGCCCAGCTCCGCCTCGAGCGCGAGCACCTGCTCGCGGGAGTAGCGCGCCACCGCGGGGCGCTGTGGCAGCTCCAGGAAGGTGTGGACCACCTCCACGCGGTCGGCGCCACCCCGCAGCGCCGCGAGCGCGTAGACGAGCCGTTGCGTGCCGTAGGCACTGTCGGCCAGCGCCTGGGGATCGGCGCCGTCGAGGCGGTCGGTCTTGTAGTCCACGACCAGAGTCACGCCATCGGGTTCGCGGGCGATCACGTCGAACACGCCGCCGATCAGCACCTCGTGTGGGCGAGCTCCAAGCAGGAACCGGAAGCGCTCCTCGCGCCGCACGCCGCTCGCGCGCGCAAGCCGCCGGCACAGCTCACCGGCGGCGAACCGGTCGACCAGCTCGATGATCTGTGCCGCGTCCGCGCCGCCCGGGACGACGGCCAGCCCGCAGCGCTCCGCCGCGGCCGCGACCGCCGCCTCGGTGACCACCGCCGGCCGGCGGAAGTCCATGCGCTCGAGCAGGGCGTGCACGAGCGTGCCGCGCTCGGTGGCGCTGAGAGCGCCCGGCGGCTTCTCGGACGCCGCACCCGCCCATGGATCACGCGCCGCGGGCAGTCGCAGCACGCGCTCGGCGTAGAAGCGATAGCCGCAGCGTTTGTACTCGGCCAGCGAGGAGTAGCTGAGCGCCCCGACCGGTGGCGCCGACAGCGCCGGCGGTGGAGGTGGTGGCGGCGGTGGAGGTGGTGGCGGCTCGGCGGCAGCGGCTCCGGCAGCGGCTCCGGCGGCACCGGCTCCGGCAGCGGGGGCCCGGGCAGCGGCGCCTCGGGCACCGGCGGCGGCGGTGGCGGCTCGGGCACCGCCGCGAGGTCCTCCGGCGCCACGAAGCTCACCGCCACGCCGTCCAGCTCCTCGACCGCCGGCCCGATCCAGGCGATCGGGCCGCCCCCGCCGCCCGGTCCCTCGAGCGCCGGCCACGCGTCCAGCTTGGCCGCGCCGCTCAGGATCAGCCGCTCACGGGCGCGGGTCATCGCCACGTAGAACAGGCGCCGCTCCTCCCGCGCCTCGGCGGCCAGCCGCTCCTCGCCCAACCCCTTGTAGTCGAGCGCCGACTCGCGCCGGCCGGTGCCCGGCTCGGACAGCCGCAGGCCAAACCGCCCGTCGCGCCCGACCCGCATGAGCTCGGCGCGCCAGCGCGGACCGCGCCCGAGGTCGGCCACGCACACGACGTCGAACTCGAGTCCCTTGGCGCGGTGGATCGTCATGAGCCGGACCGCGTCGAGCGCCTCACCCTCGACCGGCGCCTCCGACTCGCGCGCCTCGCCGGCGCCGGCCGCGGTCCGGGCCCGGCGCGCCACCAGCTCGAGGAAATCGTGCAGATCGGGCCCGTGGGCGGCCTCGTGCTCGCGGGCCAGGCGCATCAGCTTGCGGACGTTCGCCAGCCGCCGTTGACCTCCCGGCATCCCCAGCACGGCCAGGTCGTAGCCGGTCAGCTCGATCGCCCGGTCGATCAGCGACTCCACCGCCGTCCTTCCCGCCACCCGCCGCTCGACGGCGAACCAGTCGGCAAACCCGAGCAGCAGATTCCTATCCCCCGTCCCCAGCTCGTCGAACGCGCCCGCGGGCTCGCTCAGCACCCACCACGGATCCACCGCTCGCGCCCGCGCCACCGACGCGAGCACGACCAGGGCATCGGCCGACACGCCGACCAGCGGCGAGACGAGCACGGTGTAGAGCGCCTCCTCGGCCCGCGGGTTGGCCAGCGCCTCCAGGTAGGCGACCATGTCGATCACCTGCGGGTGGGCCCAGTAGCCGCGCCCCCCGATCACGTAGGTCGGGATCCCGCGCTCCTCGAGCGCGCGCTCGTACACCCGCAGGTCGGTGGTGGCGCGCGTCAGCAGCACCACGTCGCGCGCGGCGATCTCGCCGCCGGACAGCAGCCGCTCTAGCCGGGCAGCCAGCGCGCGCGCCTCGGCCACCCGCCACGGCGCGCCCAGGCCCTCCATCGCCCAGTCCGCCCCCTTGTCCGCCACGAGCAGTTCGACGAGCGGCTCCTCCGAGGCCGGCGCGGGCTCCCGCCCTGTCCGCAACGGCCTGAACTGGTCGCCCAGGGCGCGCTCGAACGCACCGTTGATCACATCGAGGATCTGCGGCCGGGAGCGGAAGTTCGTGTCGAGCGTGATCCGTGCGCCGGTCGCCGCGAGCTGCTCGCCGCGGCGCTCGAACAGCTCCACGTCCGCGTGCCGGAAGCCGTAGATCGACTGCTGGGCGTCGCCGACCGTGAACAGGTTGCCGCGCGCCAGCGACTCGATCAGCTCCAGCTGCACCTGGTTGGTGTCCTGGAGCTCATCGACCATGATCCGCTCGAAGCGCACCCGGTAGCGCTCACGCAGCGCGGAGTCAGAGCGCAGGAGCTCCCGGCACTCGAGCTCGAGGTCCTCGAAGTCGAGGCCCGAGGCCTCGCGCTTGGCCTCGGCGTAGCGCTCGGCGAAGCGGCGCAGCAGGCGGTCGAGCAGATCGTGGACGTGGACGGCCCGGCGGTGCTCGCAGGCCTCGCGGAAGGTGGTGAGCGCCTCGGTGTAGCGCAGGCAGGCCTCGGTCGAGAGCGCGGCGCCGTTTCCGCCCGGCAGCGCCACCGCCCACAGCTCGCCCGGCCACGGCTCCGCGGAGGCCGCGAGCAACTCGGGGCAGCGCTCGAGCCGGCCCAGGGCCTGGATCACCTTGGCGCCCGGCTCCTCGACCGCCGCCAGCTCCCGGGCCGCCGCCGAGGCGGCCTCGGCCAACTCGGCGCGCGCCGCGTCGAGGTCCGGCGGCGGCGGCAGGGCGGGCAATCGCGGCCGGCGCTCCCCCCGCGAGCGCAGCTCGTCGTGCACCTGGAGGATCGCGGTGCGCAGCCCGACGGCGGTGTAGGCCGCGATCAGGTCGATCGTCCCCGCCGAGGTGGCGCGGGCTCGACCCAGCTCCTCGAGCGCCTCCTCGAACGCGGCTTCGGCCAGCCGCTCTGCCTCGGGCGCGTCCAGCACGGCGAAGGCCGGGTCCAGGCCGGCGGCCAGCGCGTGGGTGCGCAGCAGCCTGGCGCAGAAGCCGTGGATGGTCGAGATGAACGCGCCCTCGGTGGCCCGCGCCGCCTCGTCGGCGCCGAGCTCGCGCAGCCGACGGCGGATGCGGTCGCGCATCTCGGCGGCCGCCTTCTCGGTGAAGGTGATCGTGAGGATCGCGCCGACGTCGACGCCGTCCTCGAGCACCGAACGCACGAATCGCTCGACCAGGACCGAAGTCTTGCCGCTGCCCGCGCCGGCGTCGAGCAGGAGGTCGCCCTCGCGGCGCTCGATCGCCGCGAGCTGCTCGTCGGTGAACGCGTGCTCCGCCGTGTCGGGCTCCGACAGGTCAAGCACGGCAGATCCCCGGGTACTTGCAGCCGTCGCGCGAGCAGGTGGCCGGGCACGGCTCGAGCGATCCGGCGCGCAGCCGGGCCGCCAGCGCCAGCGCCCGATCCCGCGCGCCGTCGAGCAGGTCGCGCAGCTCGTCGGGGTCCCGGCCGTCGTTGGCCACGAGGCGATCGCCCGGGGCGCCGTCGCGCAGGAACACTCCCCGCGCGCGCATGTCGCCGCCGCCCAGCGGCTGGTAGAAGCCGCCCACCGGCTCGAGCCCGAGCAGCTCGCGCACGGCGATCATGTACAGCGCCACCTGAAGCTGGCGGTCGGTCTCCCAGTGGGCGCCCTGATGCTCGGGGCGCGCCGACCCGCTCTTGTAGTCGCGGACGATCGCCCGCCGCCCGTTGTCCGGTTCGGCGTCGACCCGATCGATGATCCCGCGCAGCCGCACGTCGCCACCCAGCTCGAGCGCCGGCAGCGCCTCGGGCTCGTCCTCGAAGCCGAAGCGCAGCTCGAGCCCGCGAATCGGCCACGTCGACCCGTCGCGCGCCTCGTGGGTCAGATAGCGCCGCAGGTCGGCCCCCACCGCCCGCGCCCACCCGGCGCGCACGGCCTCGCCGCGCCCCGCCGCGATCCCGTGCGCCTTCTCCCCCAGCACCTCGTCAAGCAGCTCGAGCGCACGGGGCAGGTTGTCGGAGGTGACGGGGCCGCCGAGCCGTCGCAGGACCTGCTCGAGCACGGTGTGCATGTAGCTGCCCCGGGCGAGGGCGTCGGGGTCGGGTTCGAGCGCCTCGGGCTGGAGCTCGCGCTCGACCAACCACTTGACCGGGCAGTCGGCGTAGGTCTCGAGCGCGCCCGCGGACAGGATCTGCGAATGGCGCACGTGACCCAGCGCCGCCGCGCCCAGTGACCCGATCGGCGACGGCACCTCGCCGGTCGCCGGCGCCGCGGCGGCCGCGGCGGCCCGGGCGCGCTCTCGCTCGGTCGGCGCGGTCGTCGCCGGCCACACCACGTCGGACAGCATCCGCCGGCGCCGGCGCGCGGCCCAGTCCTCGTCGAGCAGCTCGGCCACGTCGGCCAGGAACGGCGAGGGCAGGGCCAGGTTGCCCTCCTCGTCGGAGCTCCGGTAGCTCAGGATGACCCGCTCGGTGGCGCGGGAGACGCTCGTATAGAACAGGTAGCGCTCGCGGGCCAGCGTGTCCTCGCGCGGGCGCAGGCGCAGGCCGGCGGCCGCGGCCAGCTCGCGGCGGAGCTCATCCGGGAGGAACGGCTCCGGCGCGGCGGCGAGCGGGAACTCGTTCTCCTGAAGGCCGCACACGAGCACGGCGCGGAAGCGGCGGGCCCGGATCGAGAGCGGGTCGGACACGAGCACCACGCCGGGCGCCGCACCGTGTCCGGCCGGCACCTCGAGGGCCTCGAGCAGCTCGATCAGCGCTCCGCCGGCCGGCCGGTCGCCGACCTCCTCGAGCTCGGCCAGCGCGCGCTCGAGCGTCCCGACCGCGCGCGCGTCGAGCTCCTCACCCGGATCGAGCACCGGCGCCCGGCCCCGGCGCGGCGCGGCCAGCAGCTGCCGGGCCTGGCGCGCCAGCTCGGCGCCGGGATCCTCTCCCGCACGCAGAGCGTCGATCTCCTCCAGCGCCAGGCCGTGCCGGGACCGCGCCCAGGATCGGACCTGGGCCGCCGTGCGCAGCCCCTGCCGGCGCACCTCGGCCTCCAGCTGGTCGATCAGGCCAGGCTTTTCGAGATCGGATTCGCGCCCGGGTGCGCGCAGGTACTCGAGCAGGTCGCCGGCCCCCGCCCGTCCCGGTGCGAGCAGCGCGCAGCGGGCCAGGGCCAGGAGCGCCCGCCCCAGCGAGGTGGCGCTCAGCTTGGCTGCGCGGTCGAGGGCGACACCGATCCCGTACCGGCGAAAGACCCGCTCGATCAGCGCCGCGCTGCGCTCGGGCGAGCGGTACACGACCGCGATCTCCTCGCCGCTGACTCCACCGCTCAGCAGCTCGAGCACCTGCGCGGCCACCAGCTCGGCCTCGGCCAGCTCGCCCCCGGCTTCGAGCAGCTCGATCGCGGCGCCGGGGTCGACCCGTTCGGGCGCGGGCGCCGGCTCGAACACCCCGCGTTCGAGCCGATGCAGCGCCGCCCGCGAGGCGGGCTCGTAGTGCTCGGCCGACGCCGGCAGCTGGATGACGTTCTGGGCGAGCGGACGCAGCTCCTCGACCACCTCGGCCCGCGCCGCCAGCGCCGCCCGGCCCGCCTCGTAGGTGAGCGACACGGTCACCTCCGCGCCGACCACCCGGGCCAGCGTCTCGATCGCGTCGCGCTCGAGCGGGTGCAGGTCGTCGAAGCCGTAGAAGAACACGGGCTCTGACCCCCACCGGCCGGGCGCCGCGCGCAGCGCGTCGAGCGCCCGCCAGGCGTACAGCTCGGCGTCGACCCGGCCGAGTCGGTCCAGTTGATCCGCGTAGGCCTGGTAGATGGCGGCCACGTCGCGGGCGTAGCCGACGCGACGCGGGTCCTGCCGCGCCCAGGTCCCCATGGCGGCGCCGAACCGCTCCGCGCTGATCAGCGAGCGCTGCAGTTCGGCGATCAGCTCGCCGGCCGCGGCGGGGAACCCGGCCGTGCCGGCCGCCTGGCGCAACGCGTCGAAGGTTGCCCCCTCGAGCGCCTGCTCGAGCACGTGCTCGCGCTGAAGCCGTGTGAGCCGGCGCCCCGAGTAGCCGGCGCGCGAGGCGATCTCGAACGCGAGACCGCTGAAGGTCAGCACCGAGCCGAGCACGGCGCCCTCGGCGGCGAGCTCGCGGGAGTAATGCGCGGCATCGGCCGCGTTGGGCACGACCAGGATCGCGCCGCGGGCCGACGACGAGGCCGACGCGAACGCGCCCAGCACCTCTCCGGCCTTGGCGGAGTTGGCGGGTCCCAGGACGAGTGTGAGCGGCATTGGCACCCATAGTGCCGTGCGCCCAGGACGTGCCGTTTGGACCGGACCGGGACAGGGTGCTTCGACCTAACGTCCATCCGTCCCGCTCCGGTTCAGGCAAATGCCGCCGCGGCTCGATGAAGCGCTTAAGCAAAGGAAGCATGTCGGCTCGATACCGGCGCCGGGTATATCCGAGATCACGGAGATCTATGGACCGGACCGCGGGACGACACGATCAGGAGAACCCGATGAGAGGGATCTGGAAGGCGCTCGCCTTCCTTGCCGTTAGCGCGGGCGTTGTGCTCGCCCTGTCTACGTTCGCGCTCGCGCTCGGCGCCGGCCCCAGCCCGGCTCCGCCGGCGTGGAAGGTGAGGCTCGGACGGACCACCTGGTCCGGGAGGTTGACCGCGCTCCAGCCGGGCGCCCGGAACGACACCGAACGGTTCGCGTTCACGGTCACGAACACCGGCTCCGCGACCCAGCGCCTGCACTCGGTTACCGCATCGATCTCGGCCGCGGGGGGCGACGCGCAGACCGTGGCCGGCGCGGATATCCGTGGTTGCCGGGCCGGCTGGTTCAGGGTCGCTGTCGACCATCTCGGCCGTCCGCTTCCTCTCGAGCTCAGGCCGGGCGCGGCGTATACCGGGAGGGTCGACCTCGACTTGCGAGACAGCGGCACGAACCAGGACGCCTGCCGGCATGCGGCGCCGGCCGTCTTGATCGCCGCGCGCTGACCGGCCTCTCAGGCCAGGGTCAGCGCGGGGCCGGTGAAGCTCACCGAGCCGGCGGTGCCGCTCGCACCCGCGCCGCCCCCGGCGCTGCCGCCCCCGTTGCTCGCCGAGGTGACGGTGACCGTGTAGTTGCTCGAGCCGCTCTGGGTTCCGCCCGTGTAGGCCGAGCCGCCGCCACCGCCGCCGGCGAAGTTGCTGACGCCGCTCCTGGCGGCACCGCCGGCGCCGCCCGAGGCCTCGCCGCCACCGCCACCGCCGGCGCCGAAGGTGGCGCCGCTTCCACCGGTTCCGCCCGGTCCACAGGCGCCGGCGCTGCACGTTCCGCCGGTGCCGCCCGCCGACACCGACCCGGCGCCGCCCGCACCCCCGGTGTTGGTGATCGCGAACGGGAAGGCTCCCGCGGTCAGGGTGCTGCCGCCGGCGCCGCCGGTGGCGGGGGACACCGTGCCACCGCTGGCCGCCGTGTTCGTTGCGGGGTTGCTCGCGGGGCCGCCGCCGCCCGCGCCGCCGGTCGCGCTGGTGCTGCTCGCGCCTCCGCCACCACCGCCGCCGACCGTGACTATCGTGCCGGCGGGCGCGCCGGCCAGGTAGATGCAGGTGGCCCCGCCGCCGCCACCGCCCCCGGTGCTGGTGCCGGTGCCGCCGCCACCGCCGGCGGCGCAGCCCGTGCCGCTCGCGCCGCCGCTGCCGCCCGCCGTGCCGGTCGCCCCCGCCCCGGCGCCGCCGACGATCACCGTGAACGTCGTGCTCGTGGCGCTGCTCGGGATCGTGATGGTCCCCGCGACCGTTCCGCCCGCGCCGCCGGCCGCGCCGCTGCGGCCCCCGCCGCCGCCGGCCCCCTTCATCGTGAACGTGAACGAGGTCGCGCCGGGGGGCACCGTCAGTGTGTAGGCGCCGGCCGCCGTCTTGTTCACGGTCGTCGTCCCCGCGGCCGTAAAAGCCGCGCTGGTCGCGGCCAGCGTCCCGTCGGTCGCGTTCAGCTGATAGCCGGCGCCGCTCAGGCTCACCTCGCACGCCGAGAACGTGGTCACGCCGGCGGCGAGGGAGCTCGTGCACCCGCTGAGGACGCCGCCGGCCGGCCCGGTGCCGCTCTTGATCGACAGCGTCACCGTCTTGGCATAGCCGGTGGCGACGTTGCCGTAGGCGTCCTTGGCGGTCACGACCGGCTGGGTCGTGAACCAGGCGCCGGCCGTCACGCCGGCCGGCTGGGTAGTGAACAGGAGCTGGGTCGCGCTGTTCGGGGCGACCGTGAACGATCCGGACACGCCGGTGATCGTGCCCCGCGTCGCGGTCAAAGTGGTGCTCTGCGCGTCGTACAACGTGATGGAAGGGCTCCCGACCCCGCTCGCGAAGGTCACAGAGGCCGGATACGTCGGCGCGGTCCCGCCCGGAGAGTTGGCAGGCCCGGAGAACGCCACGGTCTTGGAGCCCGTGTAAGCGGTCGCCGTGTTGCCGTACGCGTCGAGCGCGGTGATGGTCTCGGAGAACGCGACGCCCGCGGTCGGCGTGGCCGGCGTGGCGACGCCGAACGAGCTCGCCGAAGCCGGCCCCACCACGATCGCGCCGGAGGCCACGCCCCCGAACCCGTCCGTCGTGTCAGTTCCGGTAAGGGTCGTCGTCTGCGCGTCCTTGAGCGTCACCGACGCGGTCGCGTGGCCGGCGCTGAAGGTCGCCGTCGCGGGATACACGGGCGCGCTTCCGTTGGGCGAGCTCGCCGGCCCCGAGAAGCTCACGCTCTTGGACCCCGACAGGGTCCCCGGCGTGTTGCCCCAGGCGTCCTGCGCGGTCAGCGTCACGGTGAATGCCGTGCCCGCCACCTGCGGACTGGCCGCGCTGGCGGCGATCTGATGGTTGGCACCGGCTCCGACCGCGATCGACGACGAGGCTCCGCTGGCGGTTCCCTGGGTGGCGGTCAGCGTCGTGCTTTGCTGGTCATACAAGGTCAGCGATGCGGTGCCCACGCCGTTCGAGAAGCTGACCGACCCCGGGTAGACCGGCGCGGTCCCGTTAGGCGAGTTCGACGGGCCCGAGAAGGTGATCGCCTGCGCTCCGGTGTACGCGGTGACGGTGTTCCCCGCCGCATCCTTCGCGGTGAGGGTCACCGAGAAGGGCGTGCCGGCGGTCGCGCTCGCCGGCGCGTTCACGACGAAGTGGGTGAGCGGACCGGAGCTGACGGTCGCGGGCGCGGCGGCGCTCGTCGAGGTCCACGACTGCCAGATCGCAGTGACCGTGTAGCTGTAGCTGCCCGGGCTCAGACCCGAGTCCGTGCAGCTCGTGCCGGTGGTGGCGCCGGCCGGCGAGCTCGGACAGCCTCCGCCGACCGTGCCCCCCGCCCGGGTCACGTAATACGTGACGTTCGCGCCGGCCGGCGCGCTGACCGGAGTCCACGAGAGCGCCACCGTGCCCGCACCGCCGGCCGCGGTCACGGTCGTCGCGGGGAGCGCGCCCACCGTGGCCGAGGCGGTGGCGGACGCGGACGCGCCGGTGAAGTACGCCACCGCGGGCGCCGCCGTGAACCCGGTGAGCAGAAAGCAGACACCGCAGACGGCGACGAGCCGCCTGCGGTGCCGCCCGCCGGCCGAGTTCCTGGTTGACCGTCCTGTGTGCACGCGCCGCCTTCAGCGAGCCGCCGAGGCTCCCCGCGCAGTCCTCCTTGACGGCCCGGTGAGCCGGGAGCGGTGTGTCTAGGATGCCGCCGTGATCGTGACCGCAGGGGCCTTGCCCTGGCACGCGTCCTGGTTGGCGCCGGTGTCCAGCATGGTCAGGTCGATCTTGCCGGTGTAGGTGGCCCCGGGCGCGAGCGTTGCTGGCACCGCCGGGTTGCCCGCGTCGAGGGTGGCCGTGAACGAGTTGGCGGTGCATCCCACGATTTCGACGCCGCCGACGGTCTGCACGTCATTGTTCGTGTTGGGAATCGCCGGCGTGATGGTCGCCAACTGTTGCTTGCCGTTGCCATTATTGGTCACCGTGAACGGGATCAGCTCGGTGTTGTTGGTGGCACCCGGGTAGAGCGCGGTGAGGCTGCCCGACCAGGTGGGCGTGCCCGTGGTGACTCCCCACGGGGTCGACGCGCCGACGGTGCCGGATCCGGTGACGGAGCCAGAGCCGCCGGTGAAGTACGCCACGGCCACGCCGGACACGGCCAGCGCGGCGACCGACGCCACAGCGGCGAGACGCTTCTTGGAGAGCTTTCGGAGCATGATGGTCCTGCTTTCGTACTCATGGCCCGCAGCGGGCCGGTCCCCAACTGACGGCGGAGCCTTCTCAGGTTCTCGAGACCCCAAGCTCGCATCCTTGCTCGCGCCGGTTTGCCCTCGTCAGTCGCTTTCCCAGCTGTCATCGACTGTTCGACTTAGCTTTTCCAGCCCCGCTGGACGGATGTTCGAGCCGGATTGGCGGGCTTGGCCAGCTTTTGCGCGCTTTCATCCGGGCGGTGACTTCCGCGCCCGGCTACGAGCCCGGTCACCAGGGTGCGTCGAACGCGCTCACCGCCTCCCCCGACCTTGGCGGCACCCGGACGAGCGTAAGCGGGATGATGCACGTGATGGCGCGTGGCGCTGACGGCACGAGGAAGACCTGGCGCGGCCGTGGCGCGGTGGCGCTCGGCGCGATGCTTGCCCTCGCCTGGGCGGTCGGCGGCGCCGGTCCGACCGGAGCGGCAAGCCGCGCCGCCCCGGTCTTAGCGGAGCGCGCCGCCGCTGCCCCACCCACGTTGCTGGCGACCGCGCCCGACGAGAGCACCGGGTTCCTGCTGCGGCCGGGGTTCATGATCTTCGATCAGAACCGGCCGAACTGGACGCCCGACTACCTCGCGGGCCCTGGCCTGACCCAGCAAGGATTCGAGGATGGCCGCCAGCCGCCGATCGTCTGGACTCGCTGGGGTTCCCGTGCCGTGGGGCGTGCGTCCTATTGGATTGGCCATCACACCCCCTGCAGCGGCTGCCGCTACACCCCCCGCGTGGTCGGCCTCGCGGCCTGGCGAGTCGTTCAGGGCCACTACACCCGGTTCTCGATCAGCTATCTCACAGGCCGGGGCGCCACCTACGTGCTCGCACAGGTCAGGGTCCCGGCCAGCGGCGTTGCCGGCGGAGTTCCGGCTTACGCGTGGTGCTCCGCCCGGAAGCCGAAGTCGTGTTCCCCGCCCTGATCCGGTGACCTGAGCGGCTTCGGGCCGGTCCTACGCGGCTTCGGGCTGCTGCGCCGCCGCGGTCTCGGCTGGCGCCTCGGCCTCCTCGGCCTCGGGCGGCTTGGCCCCCTCGCGCGCCCACGGCTCGTCGAACTCGACGCGCCACTTACCGTCGTCGGTCTGCTGCAAGGCGAGCCGGGCCCGGAAGCTCTTGCCCGAGCGTCCCTTGAACCCGGTGACCGCCTTCTCGGTCCGGCCGGTCTTGATCAGCTCACGCGCCACCGACACCGGCAGCTGCTTGCCGGCCTTGGACTTCCAGATCACGAACCCGCAGCCCGGGTCCTCGCGCGACCAGCACGAGTAGCCCTTGCGGTTCTCGACGATGTCATGGCCGCAGACGGGGCACGGACCGAGGTTGGCGCGCGGTATCCGCACGTCCTTCAAGTTCCGGTCGAGCTCCCCGACCGTGCTCTCGGTGAACTTGACGATGTCGCCCATGAACGCCTCGCGGGAGTCCGCGCCGTTCTCGATCAGGGCCAGCCGACGCTCCCAGTCGCCGGTCAAGCCGGGCGAGGTCAGGGCGTGCTCGCCGAGCAGGCGGATCACGTTCAGCCCCTTCTCGGTGACCACGAACGCGCGGCCGTCGCGCTCGACGTAGCCGACCTGGATCAGCCGCTCGATGATTGCCGCCCGGGTGGCCGGGGTGCCGATCCCGGACTCCTTCATCGCCTCCCGGAGCTCCTCTTCGTCGACCAGCTTGCCGGCCGTCTCCATCGCGCCGAGCAGCGAGTTGTCGTTGTAGCGGGCCGGCGGCTTGGTCAGCTTCTCCTCGGAGCCGATGTCGGTCACGTCGACGCGCTCGCCTTGCGCCAGCTTCGGCAGCTGCTGCTCGCTGCCCTCGTCGTCATCGGCCTGATCGGCGTCCGGCAGCTCCCCGTAGACCGAGCGCCAGCCCGCCACCAGCAGCACCTTGCCGCGCGTCCGGAACGCGTGCTCGGCCACCGTGGTCTCGACGCGCGTGTTCTCGAACACCGCGTCGGGATGGAAGATCGCCAGGAAGCGCCGCACGACGAGGTCGTAGATCCGGCGGTCGTCGTCGCTCATCTTGTCGACCGGGTGACGCTCGGCGCGGGTCGGGATGATCGCGTGGTGGTCGGTGACCTTGAGGTCGTTGACCACCCGCTGCAACGGCAGCCTCTCCAGCGACAGCACGTACTCGGACGCCTTCGCGTACTCGGTCTGCTGCCCGACCAGCTGGGCGATCGGTTTGATCTCCGGGATCATGTCGCCGGTCAGGTAGCGCGAGTTCGTCCGGGGATACGTCAGCGCCTTGTGCTCCTCATAGAGCCGCTGGGCAGCGGCGAGGGTGCGACGCGCGGTGAACCCGTAGCGGCGGTTCGCGTGCCGCTGGAGCGAGGTCAGGTCGTAGAGCAGCTCGGGGCGCTCCTTGCGCTCTGACTTCTCGAGCTTGGTGATCTCGCCCGCCTGGCCACGGCAGGCCTCGACGACCGCCTGCGCAGCTTCGGCGCTCGCAAGGCGCGGGTTGGCGCCGGCGTGATACCGCCCCTCGTACGTCCTCGGCCTGTCCTCCACCGGATCGAACACCGCGTCGACGAGCCAGTACGGCTCGGGCGTGAAGTCGCGGATCTCCTGCTCGCGCCGGGCCAGGATCGCGAGCGTCGGCGTCTGCACGCGTCCGAGGGACACCGCGCCGTCAAAGCTCGAACGCAGCCGGATCGTCGCGGCCCGGGTGGCGTTCATGCCCACGATCCAGTCGGCCTCCGACCGCGAGCGGGCGGCCGCCTCGAGCGAGGCGAGGTCGGCGCCGGGCCGCAGGTCGCCGAACGCCGACCTGATCGCGTCCTTGGTCATCGAGTTCAGCCACAGCCGATTGACCGGCTTCTTCGAACCTGCCTTTTCGTACAGGTAGGCGAAGATCAGCTCGCCCTCGCGTCCGGCATCGCAGGCGTTGACCACGCGGTCGACGTCTTCGCGGTCGAGCAGCCGCTTGACCACGTTCATCTGCTTCTTGGAGCGCTCGTCGCGAACGACCAGCTTGAACCGGTCGGGCACGATCGGCAGGTCGGCCATCCGCCACTTCTTGAAGCGGTCGTCGTACTCGTCGGGGTCGGCGAGCTGGACCAGGTGACCCACGGCCCAGGTCACGACGTGTTCGGGACCCTCCAGGTAGCCCTCGTTCTTGGTGAAAGCGCCCGCGAGGACTGCGACCAGGTCGCGTCCGACTGACGGCTTCTCGGCGATGACCAGCGTCTTGCCCATGAGTTCGCGAGGGTAGCGCCCACGTCAACCGGTGCAGCGCTCCCGACCGGCCTGAGTGCTTTTCTGACGGCGATGTTGCGAGCGATCGGCGCACTCGGGCTGGCCGTCCTTGCCACCGCCGCGCTGGCGCTCGCCCTGCCGGCGGGAGCCTCCACGCGTCCCGATCCACCGCTGGCGCTCACGATCGGCGGCCCGACCACGGGCCAGGCCATTCCCCCCGGGTTCCTCGGGCTGTCGTTCGAGTACTGGGCAGTCCCTCAGTACGCGGGCACCGCCCTGCGGCACGTCAATCCCGTCTTCCTCCAGCTGATCCGCAACCTGGCCGGCGGCTCGCCCCCCGATCTCCGGATCGGCGGGGTCACGACCGACAACACGTGGTGGCCGATCCCCGGCTCGCGCACCCCGCCCGGGGTGGCCTTTGCCCTGACGCGCCACTGGATCGCGACGATCGGCGCGGTGGCCGCGAAGCTCGACGCGCGACTGATCCTGGGGATCAACCTGGAGGCCGACAGCCCCAGGATCGCCGCGGCGGAGGCCAAGGCACTGGTCGCCGGGGTCGGGCGCCGGCGGGTCCAGGCGCTCGAGCTCGGCAACGAGCCCGAGCTCTACGGGGTGTTCACCTGGGGCTTCTCGGGCAGGCCGGGCCGCCCGGCGAACTGGGACTTCGCGGCCTTCGACCCCGACTTCGCCCGCATCGCCGGCGCACTGCGCGACTTCTCGCTGGCCGGGCCGACGGTCGGCCAGCCCAACTGGTTTGGCTACATGAACCGCTTCCTGTCCGATCAGCCCCGGGTCGCGGTCGCGACCCTGCACCGCTATCCCCTCCAGCAGTGCTTCCTGGGCCCGCGCCAGATCAAGTACCCGTCGCTCGCCCACCTGCTGGCCCCGGCCGCCTCGCGGGGGCTGGCGAACAGCGTGGCCAAGGCCGTCCGGACCGCCCATGCCCATCACGTCGCGCTGCGGATCGACGAGATGAACACGCTCTCGTGCGGCGACGTGCCCGCGGTGGCCCAATCGTTCGCCTCGGCGCTGTGGTCGCTCGACGCCCTGTTCGAGATGGCCAGGGTCGGCGTGGACGGCGTCAACATTCACACCTTCCCCGGGGCCGCCTACCAGCTGTTCACCTTCCGCCGGGTGCACGGACGGTGGCGCGCGGTGGTCGAGCCCGACTACTACGGCCTGGACATGTTCGCCCAGGCGGCGCCCGCCGGCTCCCGGCTGCTGAAGGTCTCTGCCACCGGGTCTCGGCAGCTGAAGGCGTGGGCCACCAGAGCGGCCGACGGGACCCTCCGGGTCGTGCTGATAAACGAGGGCACCCGCGCACGCGTCGTCGCCGTGCGGGCGCCGGGAGCGCCCGGTTCGCCCGGTTCGCCCGGGTCGCCCGGGTCATCGGCAACCGCGGCCGGGACGCTCGAGCGCCTCGAAGCGCCGAGCATCAGCGCGCTGGGACGGGTCACCCTGGCCGGCCAGACCTTCGGCGCCGCCACCGGCCTTCCGGTCGGTCCGCGGCACACGACCGCCGTGGCGCCGACCAAGGACGGCTACGTGTTCCGGGTCCCGGCCGCCAGCGCGGCCATGCTGACCGTCCGCTAGCGGCGCGTACCCTAGACCAGCGAGCCGGGCGGGGTGCGCAGCGCCGCGACCTTGCGCGCCACCGAGCCCAATCCGAGTTGCTCAGCCGCCTGGCCGGCCGCGTCGAGCAGCGCAGCGGCCCGCGGATCGTCGCCCAGTGCGCGGGCATAGTCCACCTGCGTACGGGCCAGGCAGCCCGGCGCGAGCAGCTCGGTGTTGGCGGCCAGGGCCCGCTCGAAGTGCTCGCCGGCGCGATCGACGAGCCCCATGGTGGCGGCCAGCTTTCCGAGGAAGCTGGCCGCCGAGCCGAGGCACACCGCGGCCAGCCCGATCACCACGTTGACGCCCGCGTACGGCTCGAGCTTGGCGTACAGCAGCGCGGCCCGCTCGGCGTCGCCCAGATCGGTGCAGACGTCGCTCAGCAGCGTCATCGCGATCATCCAGTCGAGGTCCTTGGGCACGTCCTCGAAATCGTGGGCGGCGAGCCGCTCGAACTCCTCGCGCGCCTCCTCGAGCCGGCCCTCCTCGCACAGCAGGTTGGCCAGCGCCGCCCGCCAGGCCGGCCGCTCCGGGTTGTCGGCCACCAGCCGGCGCGCGGCCGGTTCGAACTCGCTCATCCGTCCCTGCTCGCGGCGGATGGCCAGGAGCTGGATCGCGTGGTACTGCGAAGAGGTGACCGCTTCGGACGGGCCCCCGGCGGCCAGCGCCTCCGAGGCCAGCGCGTCGGCGCGGTCGAGCGCGCCGGCCAGCGTGGCGCGCATCGCCCGCCACATGATCGACGTCCACTCGTACAGCGGCTGGCGCAGCCGGTCCGCGCCGGCCGCGAACGCCTCCATCTGGGCGTCGACGGCGTCCCGGTCGCCCCGCTCGAGCAGGTCGACGACGAGCCAGGCGTGCGCCTGCAGCTCGAGCTCGAGATTGCCGATCTGGCGCGCCAGCGTGAGCATCTCGGTCGACACCTCGATCCGCTCCTGCAGATGGGGGGCGTCCCACAGCACCCGCCGGCGGGCGCCGCAGGCATGGGCGCGGGCCTCGGGGTCGCCGAGCTCGGTGGCGATCTCGATCGCCTCCTGGCTGAGGGACTCCATCCGGTCTCGGTCGGGCGAGTAGTAGATCGCGCCGCACAGGCATGAGAGCAGGCGTACGCGCATGAGCGTGCGCCCGGGCTCGAGCTCGAGCGCGCGCTCGATCATCGCGATCAGCTCGGTGTCGACCACCCCGGGCGGCTGCACGTAGCGGCGCGATGCCCCGACCGCGGCGCGGGCCAGCGCGGCCCCGTCGCCGAGCTGCTCGGCCAGCGCGGCCGCTTCGCGAAAGGCCGACGAGGCGTAGGCCCGCTCGCCGCAGCGCACGCGGGCCTCCCCGAGCGCCAGCAGCAGCGCCAGGCGGCGCCTGATCGCCTCGGGCTGGAACCGGCGCTGCACGTCGAGCGCGCGGGCATAGTGCTCGGCCGCCTCCTCGTTGGCGAGCATCGCGCCCGCCTGCTCGGCGGCCCGCAGCGCATAGTTGATCGCCTCCTCCGCGTCCTCGGCGTCGACAACGCCCCGCGTGAAGTGATAGGCGAGCTCGGGCAGGTACCGGCCCTGCCGCCGCCCCTGCGCCGCCTCGATCGCCTCCCCCACGCGCTTGTGGACGCGGGCACGGCGCGGCACCGACATGCCCTCGTACAGCGTCTCCCGGATCAGCGCGTGCGAGAACACGTACGAGCCGGGATGCTCGTCCGATTCGACCAGCAGCCCGGCCGCGAGCGCCTCATCGAGCGCGCTCAGGAACTCGTCCTCGGCCAGCAGCACCACGCGTTCGAGCAGCGCGGCGTCCACGTCACGGCCGATCACCGCGGCGACCCGCAGCATCTCGATCGCCGGCGGCTCGAGCCGGCCCAGGCGCCAGGCGATGACCTGCTTGACCCCTTCGGGGAGGCCGAAGCGCTGGAGCTCGGAGGCGCTCGCGCTGCCCGCGTGCACCCCGGCCTCGATGAGGTGGCGGACGATCTCCTCGACGAAGAACGGGTTTCCCTCGGTTTTCTCGTACATGGCCCGGGCGAACGCACGCGAGGGCGTCTCGCCGGCGCGCAGCCGGACCAGCTCGGCGGTCTCGGCCTCGCCGAGGCCGCGGATGTCCAGCTGCGAGGCGAGCTGGTCGCGGCGCAACTCGGTCAGGGCGCTGGTGAACGTGTCGCCGCGCCGCTCGCTGGCGCGGTACGCGCCCAGGATCAACAACCGGGCCGGGCTCGTGGCACGGGCCAGGTGGCGCAGGAGCAGGAGCGTCGGCCGGTCCGCCCATTGGAGGTCGTCGAGCACGAGCAGCACGGGCGCCGAGCGCGAGAGCTCGGTGAGGAGCCCCACGACCGCCTCGAACAGCCGGTAGCGCTCGGTCTCCGGCTCGTCCAGGGGTGGCGGCGGAAGGTCGGGCGCCCGGCGGCGGAGCTCCGGGATCAGGCGGGCGAGCTCGGAGCCGTACTCCCGCGCCGTCGTGCGCAGGTCGCTCAGCGAGGCGTTCAGTGCCCAGTGGCGGAGCGCCTCGAGGATCGGCTGGTAGGGGACCACGGTCTCGCGCGGCGAGCGTCCCGCGAGCACGATCGCCCCATCCTGGTGAACCCGGCGCGCTACATCGGCGGTCAGCGTGGTCTTGCCGATCCCGGCGTCCCCGGCCAGCAGGACGAGCCGTCCCGAGCGGGCCTCCCGGCAGGCCAGCTCCCACTCCTCCTCGAGCTGGGCGAGCTCCTGCTCGCGCCCGATCAGTGTCCCCTGCGCCCGGTGGCGCAGGTCGGCCGGCAGCGGTATGGACGACGCGCCCGGCTCGGCCGGCTCGGGTTCCGGCTGGCCGTGCGTGTGCGGCCGGAGCAGCCGGTCGTGAGCGGCGATCGCCTCGGGCGACGGGCTCGTGCCGATCTCGTCGCGCAGCAGTGTTCGCAACGCGTCGAACACGCGCATCGCCTCGGCCACGTTGCCGCGCGCGGCCAGGGCCTGCATGAGCAGGATGTAGCCCGACTCCCGGTAGGGCTCGGTCTCGATCAGCGTGCGCCCGGCCCGCTCGGCCGATTGGACCTGCGTCCCCGCCACGCCGCCCATTGCCAGGCTGGCGCGCCCGATCACCTCGAGCGCCAGCAGGTGGACCTCCTCGAGCTCGCGCCGGGGCGCCTCGAGCCAGGCTGCCTGCGAGCCCGGGAGCAGTCCGCGGCTGGCGATGTTGAACGGCACCTGGGCGAGCGCCCAGGCTCGGCGGGCGTCGCCCTGCTCGAGCGCCTCGAGGGCGCGGGACACCTCGGCGGCGGCCGCCTCCACGTCGATCCACACCGGCTCGGGGAGGGTCAGGACCACCTCGTCGCGCCCCGTCAGGATGTCGGCGCCGAGCGAGGAGCGCAGCCGCGAGAGCAGCGTGCGCAGCGCGGCGTCCTGGGAGACCGGTGCCTGGTGGGGCCACAGCGCGTCGATCAGTTCGTCCCGAGACACCGGCCGTCCGCGGTTGAGAACCAGGTAGGCGAGCAGCAGCGGAACCTGCTTTCCCCGCAAACGGCCGGAAAGCTGGACGCCGCCGATCTCCACGGACAGCCGTCCGCAAAGCTGAATCCTCGTCGTCTCTTGCCCGCGCTCGTCCATCTCTTCGCCCGCGCTCGTCCTGCGGCAACGTTTTGGAAACGTATCGACAACGTCAACGCTGCAAGGTGCGGTGCAGTGGAGACCGAGGTGAAATGCAGCGACGTTCTCGACGGGGCGCAGTCAGAGGAACCCGTTAGCCGCAGCGATGACGGCCACACGACCGCAGTCAGTGGAGGGCACCGGCGAATCGCCTACTGTGAGTGCGGGGCGCAACTCGCAGGAGACGATGAGCGTGAGCTCTTCTCAGCGGCGCAACGGCACCTCGCTCACCATCATCCCCAGCTGCTGGGGGCACTGGGGCCCAAGATGGTGAGTCAAATGGCCGAGGACGTCGGGGGGCAATAACACCTTCGGGTCCCCCGGGGGCATGCATCTAGGGGCGGGCGGTGTGCAGACCACCGCCCGCCCCTTGGTTTGTGCGCCTGCCACTCGGGGCGCACCCCACAAGGAAGCCCCGTCCGAGCCGGCCGTGCACCCCGACCCCCCGCCACCGCTCGATCCGCCCGCCGGACGCCGCGCTCACCCACCGGGCCCTTGGGAAGAAACTCGCGCATGGCGCGAGTTTCTTCCCAAGCGCCCCTTGTTCAACGCGCATGCCGCCTCGCGCGTTCCAAGGAAGCCCCGTCCGGGTCCGCGGTGCATCCCGAATACCCGCCACCGACCCGATCCCACCGCCGACCCGATCCCACCGCCGACCCGATCCCGACGCCGCCTCGGTCCCGCCACCCGACGCCGCCCGGCCCCTCCCACGCGCCCACGACCGGCGCTTGGGAAGAAACTCCGAATTATTCGTAGTTTCTTCCCAACGGCCCCTCGGCTACCCGGCGCAGGGGCCGGTTGGTACCGAGTGGGTGCGGGTCCGCGCGATCGCGAGCTGGTCGCGAACGAGTGCGTCCGGAACCGCGAAGCCGCCCTGGCCGGTCGGTGAGCCGGTGATCGCTGCGAACACGGTGGCGACCACCTGGCCACGGCCGTCGACCATCGGCCCGCCCGAGTTGCCGGGCCGGACGCGACCGCGCAGCGGGGTGATGCTGCGCAGGATGGGGCCGTTGCCATAGGCGTCCTCGGTGCTCACGGTCTCCGTCTCGCCGATCCGCCCGGGCTCGGTGTCGAACGGGCCGTCCAGCGGGTAGCCGAGGATCGCGGCCGCCGTGCCCGCCTTCGCGCTGGCCGCCATGTGCAGCGCCGGCGCGTGCAGGCCGGGGACGCGGAGCACGGCCACGTCGTCCCTGGTGTCGAAGTCGATCACATCGGCGTCGAGGCCCGGGGGGTTGCCGCCAGTCTGGACGGTGGTGTCCGACTCCCCGGCTACAACGTGGGCGTTCGTGACCACGAGGTCCGGACCGGCCACCCAGCCGCTCCCTTCGATGCCGAGGCCGCATGCGGTGCCCAGCACCTTGACCACGCTGTGGGAGGCCGCCTTGACGCCGGCGGCGGTGGCGATTGCGGGCGGCGGCCGCGACACGTTGGCCGCCGGGCCGCGCACCGAGGGCACCGGGTCGATCCGGGCCAGCGCGTGGAGGATCGGTCCCGACGGCGGCAGCAGCTCGTTGAGCTCCTTGAGGATGGCCGAGCGCTGGATGTCGCGCTGGAGCACCGCCGAGTTCGACGACTGGGCGGCGATCGCCCCGACGATCCACGCGATCCCCAGCGCCACCGACGCGGTCAGCGCCGCCCCGAGCAGGCCGTCGATCGTGCGCAGCCCCGGGATGCGCAGAAACATCCGCGCCCGCGCCCCGATTCCCTCGAACCCGCTGGCCAGCACCGCGCCGGCCAGCAATGCGCCGAGCAGGCCGAACAGTGCCGCGTACTGCGAGTGCGATCCGCCCGGCAGGACGAGCGGCGCGAGCCGCGTGCCGAGGAACGCGCCGATCCCGAAGCCGACCAGCGACAGGGCGCCGACGATGAACCCCTGGGCGTAGCCGTACAAGGCGAGCAGCACCGTGAAGGCGACGATCAACCAGTCCACCATCGTCATCGACTGGAGGTTACGGTGAGCGTTCTTCTACCGTTCCAGGTGAAGTGACACATGGGGTTCTGATGGAGGGGGGTGCAAGAGGCCGAGGTAGACGGTCCGCCCGTCGCCGCCGCTTCCGGTTGCTGATCCCGCTCGCGGTCATCGCCGGCGTTGTCGTCGCGGTCGTGCTCCTGCTGCGCCCCGACCCCGGCGCGGCCGAGCGCCGGATGGTCACGCACTACGTGAGCGCCTGGGCCGCCGGCGACTACCGCCAGATGTACACGCTGCTCGACCCGGCCTCGCAGGCGACCATGAGCGAGGCCCGATTCGCCGCCGTCTATCGGCACGATGCGGCGACCGCCACGCTCGTGAAGCTCACGCCGGTGCGCGTGGCAAGCCGACGCGGCGAGGACATCGCGGTGCGCATCAGGGTGGTGACGAGGCTGTTCGGAAACCTGCGCGAGACGCTCGAGGTCCCGCTGACCGGCACCGGCTCCGGCGCCAACGTGCATTTCGTCCCCTCGCTGCTGTTCCCCGGCCTTCAGGGTTCCGAGCGGCTCAGCCGCCACATGTCCCTTTCCGCCCGCGCCACGCTGTTTGCCGCCGACGGCACGCCGCTCGCCCAGGGGCCCGACCGCAGCTCGCCGATCGCTGACGTGGCGGGGCAGATCGCCGGCGTGCTCGGGCCGATCCCGGCCGAATACGCCGCCGGCTACGCCGCCCAGGGCTACCCGCCCGATGCGAAGGTCGGCCAGGACGGACTTGAGCGCGCCTTCCAGACGCAGCTGGCCGGGACGCCCGGTGGCTCCCTGCTGGCCGGCCATCGCATCCTGGCCCACGTGGCGCCTAAGCCCGGCAACGACGTGACCACCACGATCGTTCCGGCGCTCGAGCGCGCGGCGATCGACGCCCTGGGCGGTCGCTTGGGCGGGATGGTTGCCATGGACCCGCGCACCGGCGGGCTGCTCGCGCTGGCCGGCATCGCGTTCTCGGACGCTCAGCCGCCCGGCTCGACCATGAAGATCATCACCTCCACGGCCGCGCTCGACGCCGGGATCGTGAAGCTCGGCACCGTGTTTCCGTACAGCACGCAGGCGGTGCTCGACGGCTACACGCTCCACAACGCCGGCGGCGAGGACTGCGGCGGCACGCTGCTGAACGCGTTCGCGGTGTCGTGCAACTCGGTGTTCGCCCCCCTCGGAGCGCGGGTCGGCGGAAAGCGGCTCCTGGCCATGGCCGACCGGTTCGGCTTCAACCAGACGCCGACGATCCCCGGCGCCGCTGAGAGCTCGATCCCGCCGGCGAGCCTGGGCAGCGACCTCGAAGTCGGCTCCTCGGCGATCGGCCAGGGCCAGGTCCTGGCCACCCCGCTCGAGATGACCGACGCGGCGGCCACCATCGCGATGGGCGGCCGGCGCCCGCTCCCGACGCTCCAGGCCCATCTGCCGCCCCGCTTCGTGCACGTGACCAGCCACCACGTCGCCGGCGAGATGCAGCGGATGATGGTCGCGGTGGTCCAGTTCGGGACCGGGACCTCGGCCGCCATCTCGGGCGTGACGGTGGCGGGCAAGACCGGGACCGCCGAGCTCCAGAGCACGACCACGTCGAACGGCCAGAGCGTCCCCAACGCCAATCAGCTGACCGACGCCTGGTTCGTCGGCTACGCGCCGGTCGGTGCGCCCAGGATCGTGGCCGGCGCGCTGTTCCCCAACCAGGGTGCCGGCGGCGCCACGGCGGCACCGGCCGTGCGCGAGGTGCTCGTCACCGGCCTCCAGACCGTCCACTAACCGGGGAATTCGGCCCCGAAGGCAACGCCACAAGACACGCTTCGCGGGGCCGGCGAATCCGGCGCCGACGCCCGCCTGTCAGAGATCCAGCGAGATCTGGCCCGAGCCGCCGCCCGGGGCGAAGATGTGAAGCGTCAGCGGCCGGTTCGAGTACACCGCCGTGGGCAGCTTGAACAGCAGCAGGCCGCCCTGGGTGGGGCCGAAGCTGGCCGTCGTGTTCAGCTTTGGCGCGACCTCGCCCGGCTCGAGGAGCTGCTGGCTCCACGCGTACCCGTTCAGCTCGGCATCCACGTGAAGCGGGTAGAACGCGTCGCCGTTGGAGTCGGTGATGCGGAAGTCGCGGGCGGTGAGCTGCGGGTGATCCCCCTGGTTCTTGGCCCACAGGAACACGCCGTACCAGAGCTCGTTCGGTCCGATCGCACCGGTGCCGGCCGCCAGCCCGGACACGTACTGGCCGTCCTCGGTCAGATACGGATTGAGCTCGCGGGAGACCTGGAGCTGATAGGTGATCGGGCCAACGTCGACGTAGACGCCGTTGTTGAGCAGGCTGGTCGGCTGGGCGGTCTGGCCGCATGCGGCGAGCCCGACGGCCAGCCCCAGGGTGCAGACGAGGATCCAGAGACGGCGGGGGATCCACAGACGGCGGGCGCTCACGGGGGCGGAAGTTTAGAGAGCGCGCCCGGATGACGACCCGCCAGGCCCGCCGGCGCGCCCGGCACGCGTCAGCCGCCCGCGATCGTCACCCGCTTGCCCCGGTCGCGCCCCTCCTCGAGGATCGTGCGCAGCCGGCGCATCGCCTTCCTCGTCATGCGCCGCCTCCAGGCGCTTCCACCCAGGGCCTCCATCAGATGATCGGAGGGCATCACCGGCACGGTCTCAAGCGTGTACTCGATCCGCGTGGTGTCTCCCGGGCCGGGCGACAGCGTGTAGGTGCCGAGCATCCGTATCCGGTTGTACTTGCCTCCCCGGCCGCGCTCGACGATCCGGAACGGCGGCTGTACCTCGGCGAACGTGACGTCCGCCCACGAGAAGCGGCTGAGCGGCGCCTTCATCCGGAACCGGGCGCCAGCGCCGGGGCCGTAGGAATCCTCGCGGGTCAGTCGCCAGTCGACCAGGTAGTGGTCGGTGAACTCCGCGTGGTTGGCGATGTCCGCCAGGTACTCGAACACCTCCTCGCGAGGTCTCGAGATCGTCGACTCGACCGTGAAGGGCTCCACGCCGGTGATTCTAGGTTCGCCGAGGCGATCTCGGTCCGGTCGGCTCAGGCGGCGCGATTACGGCCCCGCCGGTCGGTCAGCCGCATCGTGTGCCCGAACTCCGGACCGTGCACCACCCGCGAGCCCAGCGCGAGCTCGGGATCGAGCGCGCGGCACAGCTCGCAGAAGACCGCGCCGGCCTGGTCGAAGTACAACCGCTCGCCGATCAGCGGAGTCCGTCCGCAGCCCAGACACCGCTCGCGCACCGCGTCGCGGTGGTGGTCCACCGCCCGCCTCAGAAGGGCCAGCTGAAGTTCGGGAGCCCTCTGATCTGGGTATTCGGCATCCGACATTGCCGAACGGTTTTCGGCATTGTGGGAAGGGTTCCTCCCTGGCGTTGAGGGGTGCCTTATGTGTCGTTGCTAGACAGCGTTGCAACCCCCGGCCATCCGTCCACCCCCCTCGTCGGGGTTTTGACTCGGGGGATATGATGGCTGGACTGGCTTGTCCAAGTCGGCGAGCCTTCAGCCCGTAACAAGGAGATCGCGCCTTCTATGAAAGCTTGGATGTCGGGCAACGTTGCGGGGACCGGAACCTTCAGGTGCACGGATTGCGACTACCCCGTGTCGCTCGACGCGGTTGACGAACTGCCGACCTGCCCGAACTGCGGCGGGACCGAGTTCGTGCGCGCCTCCCTGTTCACCACCGCCCAGACGAGCGTGCTCGAGGTGGCGGGCGACGACGATGACCACGGCTGGCTCGACGAGATCCGGGAGGGTCTGCACGAGCCGGGCCAGTACCTGGCCTACCGGGCCGAGGGCGAGAGTCCGATCGCGTACGCGCTGCAGCGGGAATGGACCCGGATCGGCCGCAGCCTGGCCGCCGACATCCGCTTCGACGACCCGACGGTGTCGCGCCGGCACGCGCTGATCGTGCGCCAGCCGGACGGCCTGCGCGTGCTCGACGATCGCAGCCTGAACGGCGTGTTCGTCAACGGCGAGCGGGTCGAGTGGTCAACGTTGGCCGACGGCGATGAGGTCGTGATCGGCCGCCACCACCTGCACTTCGTGGACGTGCCGGTGGTCACCGGCATGCGCTACAGCCACGCCACCGAGCACGGCGCCACCGCGCAGACCGGCTGATCCGCCAGCGAGTTATGGAGAGCACGGCCGGCCGCCCGGCTGGCCTATAGTCCTGCTGCGGGTATGGCGGCCACAATCTCGGTTCTCTCCCAGAAGGGCGGCACGGGCAAGACCACGGCCGTGCGGTCCCTGACCGACGTGTTCCGGCGCGTCGATCTACGCGTGCTGGCCGTCGACCTCGACCCCCAGGGCAACCTGTCGGACTACCTCGACGTCGACCCCGAGGCCTCCCCCACGATCGGGGACGTGCTCTCGGGCCGGGCCAAGGCGCGCAACGCCGTCCACGACGGGATCATCCCGGCCAACCTCGGGCTGGCCGAGGCCGAGCTCGCCCTGGGCGGCAAGATGGGTCGCGAGCTCGCCCTCAAGAAGGCGCTGCGAGACGTCAAGAACGACTACGACCTGGTTCTGATCGACTGCCCGCCGGCGCTCGGGCTGCTCACGGTCAACGCGCTGGTGGCCGCCGACCACGCTCTGATCTCGGCCGAGGCCCAGTACTTCTCCCTCCAGGGCGTCGAGCAGGCGCTCGAGGTGATCGAGCTCGCCCGCGAGAACCTCAACCCCGACCTCGACTGGCTGGGCGTGGTGCTGAACATCGCCGACATGCGCACCCGCCACTCGCGCGAGGCGTTCGACTCGCTGCGCCAGCACTTCGGCGAGAAGCTGCTCGACACCACGATCCGCCAGTCGATCGCCTACGCCGAATCGGCCGAGCGGGCAGTCTCGATCCTCGACTACCGCCCCGACCTGGCCGCCGACTACCTGGCCGTGGCCGAGGAGCTGCTCAAGCGCCTCGGCCTCGACGCGCCGCGCCGGCGCGCCCGCGCGCTCGCCAACGAAGTCGTCGGCGTTTCCTAGGGGCCTCGCACCCCGTCCGGACGGGGCTGCCCGGTCCCACGGACGCTGCGCGAAGCGCAGCCCCATCAAACCGACCGCTGATACGAGCGGAACGCGTTGGTCGCGAAGGCCAGGCAGAGCACCAGCAGCGCCGCCAGGAACGCGGCCCGGGATGCGGCCAGCCCCCAGTCCGGGTGGGCCGAGGTCGCCGTGCGCCCGGCCACCACGGCCCAGTTGACCGGGTTGAAGTCGGCCACGTGCGCCATCCACCTGGGCATGATGTTCGCCGCCAGGAACGTCGTCGAGACGAACGTGAGCGGCAGCAGGATGAACTGCGTCGCCCCGATCAGCGCCTCCTCCTGGCGCATGATCAGCCCGAACCCGTTTGACAGCGCGCCGAAGGTGGCGCCGAGCAGCGCGGAGACCGCGAACAGCACCGCCACGCCCTCGACGCCGCCCGGGAACGACGCCCCGACGATCAGGGCCAGCGCGACGATGATCAGCGACTGGATCATCACCACCACCGCCTCCTTGAGGATGCGGCCGGCGATCAGCGCCTCGCGGCGGACCGGCGAGACCAGGAAGCGGGCGGTGACGCCCCGGTTCAGGTCGTCGATCAGCGCCATCCCGCTCCAGGCCGAGTTGAACATCGCGGTCATCACGACCACGCCGGGCGCCAGGAACGCGATGTAGGAGTGGCTGTGGAAGCCCGGGATCTCGATCACCCGCTTGAACAGCGCGCCGAACAGGAGCAGCCAGATCACCGGCTGCACAAGGGTGACCGCCACGAACCAGGGCTGGCGCCATAGCTCGCGCAGGTGTCGCAGGGTCATGTACAGGGTGTGCCGGATCAGGGTCATCGCGTGGCCTCCGCCTCGGCCGCGTCGAACGTGCGGCCGGTGTACTTGAGATAGACGTCGTCGAGCGAGGGGCGGGCCACGCGGACCGCGGCCACGGCCACGCCGTGCGCCTCGAGCGCCTGGAGCACGAGCGGCACCGCGCGCCCGCCGTCGTCGGCGCGGGCCCGCAGCGCGCGCCCGTCGACGGTCACGTCGCGGACCGCCGCCACGTCGCCCAGCGCCCGGCTCGCGGAACCGTTGTGCTCGGCCTCGAGCTCGACCAGGATCGCGTCGCCGCGCAGCTCGCGCTTGAGCGCCTCGGGTGTGCCCTCGGCGACCACCCTGCCCCGGTCGACGATCGCCACCCGCTCGGCCAGCTGGTCGGCCTCCTCCAGGTAGTGGGTGGTGAGCAGCACGGTCTTGCGCCGTTCGCCGGCCAGCTCGGCGATCTCCGCCCACATGTCCGCGCGCACCTCGGGGTCGAGGCCCGTGGTCGGCTCGTCGAGGAACAGGACGGCCGGGTCGTGCACGAGCGCCATCGCGATGTCGAGGCGCCGCTGCATCCCGCCGCTGTAGCCGCGGGTGATCCGGTCGGCCGCGTCGACGAGCCCGAAGCGTTCGAGCAGCTCCTGGGCGCGCCGCTCGATCGCGCGGCCGCGGATCCCGTGGATCTGGCCCTGCAGGCGCAGGTTCTCGCGGCCGGTGGCCTGGACGTCGACGGCCGAGCCCTGGGCCACCACGCCGATCGTCCGCCGCACGGCGTCTGCCTGCCCGCGGACGTCGAGCCCGGCCACCGCGGCGCGACCCCCGTCCGCGGTGGTCAGCGTGGTGAGGATCTTCACCGCCGTCGTCTTGCCGGCGCCGTTCGGCCCGAGCAGCGCGAACACGCGCCCGGGCTGGACGGCAAACGACAAGCCGTCGAGGGCCGTCACCCCCTTCGGGTAGGTCTTGACGAGGTCCTCGGCCTCGATCGCATGCTCCATGTTTCTTCCGAACCTCCTCCGAGTAGCATTCCCTTACGCGGCGTATATCTTAGGAGCTAAGAGATTTAGATGTCAAGAGATAATTCGGGCATGGAACGCGGGCTCAAGCACTTCGGCGAGCCGGACGCCCCCGCGGAGCGCCAGCGTCTCTACCTCGAGCTCGGTGCAGAGGTGCGGGCCGGACAGCGCGCCACCGATGTGGTCGACGACCTCGTCTGCCAGCTGCTCGGGGTCAACCGCAGCGACGCCAGGTGCCTGGACATCCTCGACGAGCACGGCCGCATGAGCGCCGGCGATCTGGCCGAGGCCAGCCGGCTCACGACCGGCGCGATCACCGCGGTGATCGACCGGCTGGAGCGCGCCGGCTACGCCCGGCGGGTGCCCGACCCCTCAGATCGCCGCCGGGTGCTGGTCGAGCCGACCGAGAAGGCCTACCAGGCGTCGATGGAGCTGATGGTCGTGCCCCTGGGCGAGCTGACCAAACCGCTGGCCGCCCGGTACACCGACGAGCAGTTGCGCCAGTTCATCGACTTCACCCGCGAGGGGCGCGAGATCCAGGAGCGCCACGCCGAATGGCTGCGCGCCCGCCTGGACGAGCGCCGCGCCCAGCCCCAGTCAGCTATAGGGAGCGGACGTCGGCGCCCTGAGGCTCGAACGGCGCGCGCAGCACGCTCGCCCATCCGGCCGTCTCGCGCTTCAGCAGATCCACGACCATGCCGGTCTGGTCGACCCGGCACCACACGAGAACGGTGGGACCGGCGCCCGAGATGGTGGCGCCCAGCGCCCCGAGCTCTCGCGCTCGTTCGAGCAGCTCGGCCGAGCGCGGGTACAGGTGGGCACGGTGGGGCTGGTGCAGCCGGTCGGCCAGCCCGGCCGCGATCAGGTCCCAGTCCGACCCGGCCAGGCCGAGCATCAGCAACGAGGCGTGCGCGACGTTGAACACGGCATCCTCGAGCGGCACTGACGCCGGCAGGGCGGCCCGCGCCTCGGCCGTCCTCACCGCCTCGTGCGGGACGACCAGCACGGCCTCGAGCCCCATCGGCGGCTCCAGCCGGTGCGCCCGCCCGCCCTCGCACACGACGAACCCGCCGTGGAGCGCGGCGGCGACGTTGTCCGGATGGCCCTCGAGCTCGGTGGCCAGGCCGAGCACGTCGGCGTCGAGCTCGAACAGGTGGTCGGCGGCGAGCAGGCCGGCCACGACCGCGGCAGCGCTCGACCCGAGCCCGCCCGACAGCGGGATGTTCGAGCGGATCGTGAACTCGAAGCCGTCGGCCGGGTGCAGGCGCTCGAAGGCTCGCACCACCAGGTTGCGATCGCGCTCGCGCGGGACCTCGAGCTCGGTGTGGAGCGCGAACGTCCCGGTCTCGCGCACCTCGAGCTCCATGTGCAGGGCGAGCGCGGCGGCCAGCGTGTCGAAGCCCGGCCCGAGGTTGGCCGAGGAGGCCGGCGCGCGCACGACGCGCCGGCGCGCGAGTCCGGGCGTCACCCGAGCACCGCGCGCTCGATCGCGCTCAGCTCGGGATCACACGCCACGACCGCGCCGGCCTGTTCGAGCGCGGTCTGGGGGTCCTTGAGGCCGTGCCCGGTCAGCACGCACACGACCCGCCGTACGTCCTCGCTCACGCCATGGGTGAGCAGCCCGGCCACGCTGGCCGCCGAGGCGGGCTCGCAGAAGACCCCTTCGCCGGCCGCCAGGAACCGGTAGGCGGACAGGATCTCGGCATCGGTCACCGCCTTGACCGCCCCGCCGCTCGAGGTCATCGCGTCCATCGCCTCCTCCCATCGCGCCGGGTTGCCGATCCGGATCGCGCTGGCCACCGTCTCGGGGTGCTCGACCGGCTTGCCGAGCACGAGCGGCGCTGCCCCGGCGGCCTGAAAGCCGAGCATGCGTGGCTGACGGCCGGCCTCCCGGAACCCCTTCCAGTAGGCGGTGATGTTGCCGGCGTTTCCCACCGGGATGCACAGCGCGTCGAGCTCGCCGGCCAGCTGCTCGACGATCTCGAAGGCCGCCGTCTTCTGCCCCTCGATCCGGTAGTCGTTGACCGAGTTGACCAGCGAGATCGGGTGGCGGCTGACCAGCTCCCGGACGAGCTTGAGCGCCTCGTCGAAGTTCCCCCGCAGCGCGACCACCCGGGCGCCGTGCATCACGGCCTGGGCCAGCTTGCCGGTGGCGATCTTGCCCTCGGGGACGATCACCGCCCCCTTCAGCCCGGCCCGGGCCGAATACGCGGCGGCCGACGCGGCCGTGTTGCCGGTCGATGCGCAGATCACCGCCTCCGCCCCCTCGCGCACGGCGGCCGACACCGCGCAGGTCATCCCGCGGTCCTTGAACGAGCCGGTCGGATTGGCGCCCTCGAGCTTGAGCCACACCTCGACGCCAGCCTTCTCCGACAGCCGCTCGGCCAGGACCAGCGGGGTCGAGCCCTCCTCGAGCGACACCACGGGATCGCCCGCCGCGAACGGCAGGCGTTCCCGGTAGCGCTCGATTATCCCCGGCATGCCCCGGGAGAATGTCAGAGCCGGCGCACGTCGAGCACGACCTTGCCGGTCGCGCCGCGGCCGTCGATCAGCTCGAGCGCGTCGGCCGCCTGCTCGAGCGGGAAGCGGGCACCGACGATCGGGCGCACCGCACCGGCCGCGATCAGCTCGTCGATCGCCCGGCCGATCTCGACGTTGAGCTCCGGCTTGGACAGGACGTAGGCCCCCCAACCGGCCCCGATCACCTCGGTGTTGCCGAGCAACAGCCGGTTTACCCGGACCTCGGGGATCGAGCCGCCGGTGAACCCGACCACGATCACCCGCCCGCCCTCCCGCAGCGAGCGCAGGCTGTCGGTGAAGCGGTCGCCGCCGACCGGGTCGACCACGACGTCCACTCCTCCGCCCGAGATCTCGCGCGCCTGGTCCTTCCAGGGCCCGTCGCTGCGCACGACCTCGTCGGCGCCGGCCTCGCGCGCCACGCGCTCCTTCTCGTCGGTCGAGACGACCGCGATCGTCTTCGCGCCGAGACCCCGGGCGACCTGGAGCGAGGCGGTCCCGACCCCGCCGGCCGCCCCGTGCACGAGCACGGTCTCGCCCGAGGCCAGCCGCCCCCGCGTCTTCAGCGCGAAGTACGCCGTGTGGTAGTTCAGGACCAGGCCGGCGCCCTGGGCGAAGTCGAGCTGATCGGGGAGCTTGAACGCGAAGAACTCGGGCGCCACCGCCACCTCGGCCCACCCGCCCAGCATGCAGAACGCGGCCACCCGGTCCCCGGCCTTGACCCCGGCGCCGTCCGGGGCCGATCGAACCACGCCCCCGACCTCGCTGCCGGGCGTGAACGGCACGTCGGGCTTGACCTGGTACTGGCCTCTGGTCTGGAGCACCTCGGGGAACGACACGCCGGCCGCATGCACCTCGATCAGCACGCCCCGCCCCGGGGTGGCCCGATGCGAAGCCTCGGGCTCGGGCACGTCGACCACGCGCAGCGCGTCGCGCGGGCCGGTCAACTCGACGATCTGGACCGCCTTCATCGACGCGGCACCCTAGCCGAACTCCTCCTCGAGCACGCGGATCGCCCGCGGCGGCGCGCGCAGGACGTCCAGCCGGCCCAGCGCCTCCATCGCCGCCGAGAAGCGCGACTCCAGAACCGGATGCAGGACCATCACCAGCCGCGCCTGCTCGCCCAGCCCCCGCTGCACGACCGACTTGACCGACACCTCCTGCTCGGCCAGCACCCGCGCCACGGTCGCCAGCACGCCCGGCTCGTCCGCCACCTCCAGATGCAGGTAAAAGGCCGACACCACGTCCTGGACGATTTCCAGCACCTGGGAGGTGGGCGGGGTCGAGGCGGGCGGGATCATCGCGCTGATCACGTCGCCCAGCACCGCGCTGGCCGTCTGGGGACCGCCGGCGCCCGGCCCCGACATCGTGATCTCGGTGATCGCCTCGGACTCGACCGTCACCGCGTTGAACGGCCCGCTCACCGAGGCCAGCGGGTGCCTGGGATACAGGAAGATCGGGTGCACTCGCACGCTCAACCCAACCCCAACCCGCTCGGCGGTGCCGACCAGCTTGAGCTCGAGCCCCAGCTCATGCGCGTACTCAAGATCCTCGGGCTGGATGTGCTCGATTCCCTCGTAGCGCACCTGATCGAGGTGCACGGGCGTGTCGAAGGCCAGCCGGGCCAGGATCGCCATCTTCGCCGCCGCATCGCGCCCGTCCACGTCCTCCGACGGATCAGCCTCGGCATAGCCCAGCCGCTGGGCCTCGGCCAGCGCCTCCGGAAACGTCATGCCAACCCGCGCCATCTCGGTCAGGATGAAGTTGGTCGTGCCGTTGACGATCCCGTGCACGCGATCGATCGTCGCCCCGGCCAGCGACTCCTGCAGGACACGGATGACCGGCACCACGCCGGCCACCGCGCCCTCGAAGCGCAGCTGCACGCCGCACGCCCGGGCGCACTCCCAGAGCTCCTCGCCGTGCTGGGACAGGAGCTGCTTATTGGCGGTCACCACGTGCCGACCCTCCCGCATCGCCTCGAGCAACCACGCGCGCGCCGGATCGATCCCGCCCATCAGCTCGACGATCAGGTCGGAGCGCTCGAGGATCTCCTCGAACGAGCCCGAGCGCCGCGTCAGGACGCCGGACAGCTCGGGACGCAACCCGGTCAGACGCTCGATGCGAGCAGCGTGCTCCGGAAGCAGCGAAGCGAACGCCGACCCGACCGTGCCTCGACCGAGCAGCCCGATCCGGAAGACCCCGTCAGCCGACGTCACGGGCCGCCAGGTCCTCGTAGCTCTCGCGGCGCACCACGACCCGCGCGTCGCCGTCACGGCAGAAGATCACCGGCGGGCGCGGGACGCCGTTGTAGTTGTTGGCCAGCGAATAGCCGTAGGCGCCGGTCACCGGCGTGACGATCACATCGCCGGGCGCCGGATCGGCCAGCCACGTATCGCGCAGGATCACGTCCCCGGACTCGCAGTGCTTGCCGGCCACGTTGCAGCGCTCCTCGGCCGGCGCGAGCGGCCGGTCGGCGATCAGCGCCTCGTACCTCGATCCGTAGAGCATCGGGCGCAGGTTGTCCGACATGCCGCCGTCGACCGCCACCCAGGTCGAGACGTTGCGCTTGACGGTCTCGACCGTGTAGAGCGTGACCGCCGAGTTGGCCACCAGCGCGCGACCCGGCTCGAGCAGCAGCCGCTTGTCCGCGCCCAGCTCCGAGTGCACGGCCGACACGATCGTGTCCACGTAGTCGACCACAGCCGGCGGGCGGTCGGCCGCCGTGTAGGCCACCCCCAGCCCCCCGCCCACGTTGTAGACCGGGAAGTCGCCCAGCGCCGCGACCGTGCGCACGGCCGCCCGGAAGGGCTCCAGCGACAGCAGCTGCGAGCCGATGTGGAAGTGCAGCCCGACCAGCTCCAGGTGTGGCGCCGCCGCCAGCCGCGCGATCGCCTCGCGCGCCGCCTCGGGCCCGAAACCGAACTTCGAGTCGGTCTGACCGGTCGAGATCGCGTGGTGGGTGTCGCCCGCCACCCCCGGGGTGATCCGGATCAGCACCTCCTGCCGGCGCCCGAGCTCGGCCACCACGCCCTCCAGACGATCGAGCTCGTGCAGTGAGTCGACCACGATGTGCCCCACGCCCACCTCCACCGCCTCGCGCAGCTCGACCAGGGACTTGGCGTTGCCGTGGAAGTAGATCCGGGCCGGGTCGAACCCGCCCCGGAGGGCCAGGAACAGCTCGCCGCCCGAGGCCACGTCGCAGGCCAGTCCCTCCTCGGCCAGCAGCCGGTAAACGGCGGTGCAGGGGAACGCCTTGGAGGCGAACAGCACGTCGTAGTCCCGGTGGCGCGCGCCGAGCTCGTCCAGGAACGACCGGGCGCGCCGGCGCAGGTCGTCCTCGGCCACCACGTAGGCCGGCGTGCCGAACTCGCGGGCCAGCTCGACCATGTCGCAGCCGCCGATCTCCAGATGCCCGCGCTCGCCCACCCGAGAGCCGAAGGGCAGGACGTGCGACAGGTTGGTTACGGTGGCGCTCATACGGGGGCGATCATGCCATGGACCCTGACATCATCGACCCGTGCCTCGAGCCCGCCCGGTCACGGTAGACCTCCCGAGCGAGATCGGTCGCCACGACGGGCTCGCCTACTCGCTCTGGCTCCCCGACAGAGCGGCGTCCGGCGTCGTCGTCCTGCACGGCGCCGGCTCGTGCAAGGAGAACCACCACGACTTCGCCCGCGCCGCCCTGGCCGCCGGCCTCGGCGCGATCGTCTTCGACCAGCGTGGGCACGGCGCCAGCGAGGGCCCGATGGACGGCCGTGCTGGCGAAGACGTCGTCGCGATGGCCTGCTTGCTCCGCGAGCGCCTGAACAACCCGAACGCCCCGATCGCGTTGCGCGGATCGAGCATGGGCGGCTACCTCGCCCTGGTCTCGGCCGCCGCCGCCCAGGCGTCCGCCGTCATCGCGATCTGTCCGGCCGGCGCCGAGAGCCTGCGCCGCGGGCTGACCGAGGGCCGGTTCGACTTCCAGGCCGACGAGCCCGCGCTGCACGCCTTTCTGGCCGCGCACGACGAGCGTGACGCTGTCGCCGCCCTCGACGTCCCGGTGCTCCTCCTGCACGCCGAGGGCGACGAGCAGGTCCCGGTCGAGCATTCGCGCGAGCTTGCGCAGCTCATGCCCTCCCCCCATAGCCGCCTGATCGCGGTGCCCGGCGGCCATCACCGCTCGGTCCAGCACGACCCGGACCTCCAGGCCGTGAGCCTGCGCTTCCTCACCCGCGAACTGGCGCGCTAGTTTCCGCCGACGCCGGACAGGGCGCCGGCGATCGTCTTCGTCACGCCGGTCACCGTCTGAGCCGCCCCCGACCCGACGCTCTTGACCGCGCCGGCGGCCGGCGGGCTGACCGGCTGGACGGCCGAGCCCACCGCGCCGGTCGTCTGCTGCACGGTCGATCCGACCTGGTTGCCGGTCCCGGACACCACTCGGCCGAGCGCTCCGGTCGTCTGCTTGATCGCCTGTTGCACGGGCTGAAGCGGTCCCGATCCAGAGCCCGCCGACCCCGAGCCGGAACCCGAGCCCGCCGAGCTGCAACAGGCGGGCGCCGCGCTCCCGGCGGTCAGCGTCGGCGCCGCGACCGGGCCGGGCCGCGAGGTCGAGGCCGGCTGCCCGATCGCCTGCTGCGTCCCGCGCGGAGCGCCCAGGGCACCGCCCGGACGCACGCGGGCCACCCCGGTGCGCGCCAGCGCCCCGATGCCCGCCGCCGCACCCGGCGCGGCCGCGATCACCGCCAGGCGCCGCGCGACCGGCGAGCCGGTCGCCGCGGTCGGGCGCGGGGAGACGACCACCTCGCCCGGCGAGGGCTGGGCGCCCACGTGGGGCCAGCCACGGAAGGCGACCATCGTGCTGGCCAGGATGAACATGAGCGCGGCGCCGGCCAGCAGAGACCCGGAAGTGCCGAAGCCGGCCAGATACTCCCGCGCCGAACGCGCCAGCCTCATCAGCCGGGCAAGCCCGCGACTAGTCATGTCCCGCGCAACGTCCACTTCTCCCGCTCATATTCCCCGTTCAGGAAACCCTTACCCGGCGCGTCCTAAGATTAAGACACTATGGCTCGCCCTAACTCATTCGGACGCGACACCGGTCTTCAGACCCGGATGCTGCTCACGCTGTTCCTGCTCGGCCTGGTCTACGCCGTACTGGTCGCGGTGCTGATCGCCGCCGGCGCCGGAGCGGTGACCATCGCGGTGGTCGCCGGCGGCCTGTTCGCGCTCCAGCTGTTCACCTCGGACAAGATCGCCCTGCGCTCGATGGGCGCCCACGAGGTCTCCCCCCAGGAGGCGCCCGAGCTGCACGCGATCGTCGAGCGCCTGTGCATCCAGGCCAACCTGCCCAAGCCGCGCGTGGCGGTCGCCCAGACCCCGATGCCGAACGCGTTCGCGATCGGCCGCTCGCCCAAGTCGGCCACGGTGTGCGCCACCACCGGGATCCTCGACCTGCTGACGCCGGCCGAGCTCGAGGCGGTGCTCGGTCACGAGATCACCCACGTCCTCAACCGCGACGTCGTGGTCATGACGATCGCCAGCTTCTTCGCCTCGATCGCCGCCTTCATCACCCAGTGGGGCTTCCTCTTCGGCGGCGGCTTCGGCGGCGGCAACCGCAATAACAACAACAGCAACGACAACAGCTTCTTCGTCGTGATCCTGGTCTCGGCCGCCGTCTACGTGATCTCGTTCCTGCTCCTGCAAGCGCTCTCGCGCTACCGCGAGTTCGCCGCCGACCGTGGCTCGGCCATCCTCACCGGCCGGCCGAGCGCCCTGATCAGCGCTCTGATGAAGATCGACAGCGGCATGGGCCGCATCCCGCAGCGCGACCTTCGCGCTGCCCCCGGCGAGCTGGCCGCCTTCTACATCTTCCCGCCCAAGGCCAAGCAGGCGGTGACCACGCTCTTCTCCACCCACCCGCCCCTCGAGGCCCGGATCGCCCGGCTCCAGAGGCTCGAGGCGCAGCTCCAGGGCACCGCGTAGTGGTGCTCACCTAAGTACGGTCGAGTGGGCTTCCTCGACGTCCTGACCGGCAAGCGCAAGCTGGCCAAGCCCGCGCCGGACCGGCTGTTCGCGATCAGCACCGCCTACGTGCAGATGGAGACGGGGCTCGGGATGAGCTCCCGGGGCGCGGCGGCGATCGTCTTCCAACCGCTGGCCACGGCGGACTTCGACTCGATCGTCCGCGAGATGGAGGAGGTGGTCAAGGCCACCGCCTCCGACAGCGGCACGACGGTCACCAGCTCCGACGACAGCTACGGGTTTCGCTGGCTGGTCCTGCGCGGCAGCGACTTCGACGACCTGGTGGTGGGGATCAACGCGGTCTCGAGCGCGCTCGAGGGGGGCGGCTACGGCGAGCGCGTCCTCTGCGCCGTGTTCGCCTTCGAGGACTCCCGCCACCGCCCCCTCTACTGGATCTACAACTACAAGCGCGGATCGTTCTATCCGTTCGCCCCGTCCGGAGCGCAGAACCGCGACAACGAGCGCGAGCTCGTCCTCAAGGCCCAGCTCGGCAAGGAACTCCCGGTCGAGCAGGAGCTCGAGCGCTGGTTCCCGCTCTGGGGAAGCCCGATTTAGAGGGGCCTCGCTCCGCTCGGCATCCCTGGGAAATCCGGCTAGACACCGCGCGCAGTTCGCAGGGCCCCGCGCCGGATTTCCTTAAGGGAATTCGGCTCTGAAGCGTAACTTGAGGCGTTATCCGTCGGCGCCGAATTCCCCGGGGCCGTTCCGCCGGGCGTCCATGCCCGGCGGGCCGCACCGACCCTAGCTTCGTTTCGTCAGGCGCCCGAGCAGGAAGCCACCCACGAAGGCGCCGATCGCCGCCACCGGGAGCGGGTTCTTCCGCGCCAGGTCGGTCGCCTGGGTCGCGCCCGAGGACACGCTGTCCGGCGATGCCTCGCGGGCCTTGCCGAGCAGGTCATCCTTCTTCTGAGCGGCCGATTCCTTGGTCGTCTCGATCTTGTCGCGCACCCGCGCCTTGACGTCGGCCTTGTAGGCCAGCGCCTCGACGGTATCGCCCATCTCCCGGCGGGTCGCCTCGATCTCGTCCCGAATCTGGTCGGGATCCTTGGCTTCGGTCACTGGCGTGCCTGCTGTGCCCGGGTCTTCGCCCATTGCACGTCCTCCTTCACGCTCTCGGTCGCCTCCTCGGGTACCGGCGGGGTCGCCTCCTGCACCTTGTTCTTGCCCTGCAGGGCGAGAATCCCGGCGACCGCGCCGTACAGCACGGCGATGATCAAGGCGGCCAACCACCCGGACACCGCGAGCGACAGGGCCAGGATCGCGGCGGCGGTAAGCGCACCGAAGCCGTAGAACCCGAAGGCACCGGCGCCACCGAACATCCCGGCGCCGATGCCGGCCCGCTTGCTCTTGTAGGCGAGCTCGGCCTTGGCCAGCTCCAACTCCTGCCGAGCCAGCCGGCTCGACTGCTCGGACAGCTGCTTGACCAGCTCGGCGACCGACGCCTCAGAGACGGCGCCGGCCCCGCGTTCGGTCGTGCTCGACATGACTCCTCCTCCCTCGATCCAGTCTCAGCGGTCGCCGTTCTGGATGCGTCCGCCGGCCGGTGCCTCCTCGACCGCGGCTTCCCGTTCGGTGCCGTTATCGGCCGGCACGCCGTCGGCGCGCGCCTCGTCGGTGACAGTGCTCTCGTGGGTGCGGGTGGCCCGCTCCTCGGGCATCAGCTCGTCGTCGTTCAGCCCGAGCTCGTGCGACCGCGCCCGCTCCTCGTGGAGCCGTGCCTCGGCCCGCTCGCGCTCGGCCACCGCGCCCGCCAGACGGGCCCGATTCTCGGCCTCCTCGGCCGCGCCGACTCGCTCCTGCGCCGCCTCGCGATGCTCGCTCACGGCCTGCTCGCGACGCTGCGTCAGCTCGCGCTCGCGCCGGCGCTCGGCAGCGACCCGGCGGCCCCGGGTGGCCCCGAACAACAGGCCGGCCAGCAGGATTACGGCGACGACGATGATTACGACGATCACGACAGTGGACATCCCTCTACCTCCTAGTGCGGTTGTCCCGAGGCTTCCCCGCATTGGTTGGCTGAAACTGAACGGCCACCCGTCCCGGCCTGCTATGCCGGGGCTGTGCGTGAGCCCGCTCGCCCGCTGCTGCTCGTCGTCTGCGCGACCGCCTGCGCGACCCACCTGCGCCGAGGTGGAGGCGGCGCGGAAGTAAGGCCGGCTAGCCCGGGATCAGGCCCTCGCCGCTGAACTCCGCCCGGGCCTCGTCGAAGGAGACGTCGGGGGGCGGGATGATCACGTCGGATGGCTCGAGCACGTCGTCGGCGACCCGCTGCCCGTTGCGACGCACGAACTCGATCAGCTCGTTGAACGCCTGCTTGAACTGCTCCTCGTCCCCCGAGTCACAGGCCGTCACCGCCTGGTTGTCGAGCTCGTTCAGGACCTCGGCGTCGCTTTCGGCGAGCTCGTACTGCCCCTCGGTGGAGATCCGGACGATCACGACGCCTGGCTCTCGGTCGAACTTCCCCCCGTACTGGTGGGCTGCTCGGCTCCGGCCGGCTCGCCCGCGGGAGCAGACCCGGAGCTCAGCTCGCCGGCGCTCGACGGAGAACCCGTTCCGAGCTCGGCCTTCATCTTGGCCAGCTCGGAATCGACCTCGCTCGAGCTCGACAGCTGCCTGAGCTGGCGGTCGATGTCGTCCTCGCCGGCGCCGAGCTGCGTGAGGTCCTCGAACGTCCCTGCCGCCTCGAGCTCCTGGACGGCATCGGCTCGAGCCTTCATGTTCTCGGTCTTGTCGAGCGCGCGCTGCATGGCCAGCCCGACGTCGGCCATCTCCTCGCCCACGCCGGTGGCCGCCTCGGAGATCCGGACCTGGGCCTCGGCCGCCGAGTACTGCGCCTTGATGACCTCCTTGCGCGAACGGAACTGCTCGATCTTGGCCCGCAGCTTCTGCTCGGAGGCGGTCATCTGCTCCTGCTGCTGCTCGAGCTGGGCGATCTGCGAGTCCAGCGACTGGAGCTCGGTCTGGGCCACGTTCTTGCGCTCGAGCGCCGTGCGGGCCAGCTCCTCGTTGCCCGCCGCCAGCGCCTGACGGGCCTGTGTGTCGAGCTTGACCACCTGGTCGCGCAGCTTCTGCTCCTGGAGCTGGAGGCGCTTCTTCGACGTGACGACGTCGGCGATGCCCTTCTTGACGTTCTGGAGCAGCTCGATCTGCTTCTGGTAGCTGTACTCGAGCGTCTCCGCAGGGTCCTCGGCGCGGTCGAGGAGCTTCGAGATCTTCGCTTTGATGACGGTCGACATGCGCCCGGAAAGACCCGGCATCGCATCCTCCTTGGCGGGTTGCTGGATTAGCTCCTCAAGCGTAGCGAGGCAGAGCGGCCCGGCGCAGGCGCGATTGCCTGACTCCAGCCGAGCCGCGGACCGCGACTACAGGCCGTTGGGGTGGCGCGCGGTGAACCCGGAGGTGTCGGTCAAGAGCGGCCGCCACCGGGGGCCCGTGCCCGGGGGCGGGTGAGGATCGCCCTCGGCGGAGGTGTCCAGCCGGATCCCGGCGATCTCGATGAACGCGTGGCCCGGGTTGGTGTAGACCGTGATCCACTGACCGAACCCGTGCTGACCCCAGCTCATCATCTGGCCCGAGTCCTCCGAGGTCTTCAGCAGTCCGGCCGTGTGGAGGACAAACGAGACGGTTCCCGAGCAGTCGTACGCGGTGTCGTTCCACTTGCCGTGACCGCCGCCCACCCGGTAGGGCTTCAGCCGGATCCGGTCGCCGGCCCAGATGGCCTCCTGCACCGGCAGCGGCGCCTCGGCGGGCGCGTAGGCCAGGCCGTGGATGATCGCGCCCGTCATCCCGGGCACGGTCGGGTCAGAGCAAGGCAGCGCGGCCGTCGTCCCGGTCACGCCGCCGACGCCGCCCATGCCGGCGCCGCCGGAGGTCGCGGTGGCCGTCGGGGCGGACGTGGTGGGTGCGCACTGGCTGGGGCTGCTCCCGGTTATCCCGCCCGGGAACGTCGGAGGAACGGCCGGGGTGGTCCCGGCGCCCGAGGTGCCGCTCGTCGACGGGGCGGGTGCGGCTCCGCCGGGGGACATGCCGGCCCCGCCTCCGGTGCTCGCGCTCGCGCTCGCCGCGCCTGTTGTTAGCGCTAACGCGGCCAAGCTGGGAAGGATCAGGTGGGATACCCGCAAGGTTCTCTTTCGTCGGCCTGCGGGGTTAGCTGACGGGCTGGCGCTAAAAGAGCCTGCGCCTTCCGCGGATTCACCGCGGAACTCGCCCCAAGGAACTGGGTCCCCCGCTCCGCGGATGTCGAGGCCCGCGGATTCGGCGTGGCGGCAATATACATACTGTGGGAGCGTCAGGTAGCTTCGGTGCGCGCACCCCGCCTCCTCCCTGTCCTCGTCCGCGCAGGTGCCGTCGCATTCGAGCCGGGACGACCACGCCGCGCAATGTGCGTCGATCCGGGGCGGCCGGCGCTACTGTCCGGGCTCAATGCGCCATCTCAAGCGGCTTGCCCCGACCGCGCTGCTCGCCGCCTGCCTCGCGCTCGCCGGGTGCGGCGGCGCCACCACGCTCATCAAGGTGAAGACCGAGTCGGCCGCCCAGAGCCCGGTCTCGGTGACCGCGGGGGTCGGCTTCCCCGTGCTCGCCACCAAGAACACGACGCGGGTCTCGGGCGCGAACTCCACGGCCAACGCCGCCGGCGTGGCGCTCGCCGTCTATCCGTCCACGATCCCCGGGACGCACCCGACCGCGGTGACGATCGCCCCGTCGGGCGACTGGCAGGCCGCGATCGCCGCCTCGGTCCTCATGGCCGCGCCGATCCGGGCGCCAATCCTCCTCTCCGGCAACGGCGCGCTGCCCGCCGCGAGCGCCAACGCGCTCAACCTGCTCGCCCCGACCGGCGCGGGGCAGATCGCCGGCGCGCAGATCATCCGGATCGGCCAGGTTGCCTCGGTCCGGGGCCTGCGGGCGGCGACGATCCCGGGCAGCGGCCCCTACGCGCTGGCCGCCGCGATCGACCGCTTCCAGAGCGCCGCCGCCGGCAAGCCCAGTGCCGATGTTGTGATCGCCTCCGCTGAGGACCCCGCCTACGCCATGCCGGCGGCCGGCTGGGCGGCCGAGAGCGGCGACTCGGTGCTGTTCGTCTCCTCCTCGGGCGTACCGGCGCAAACCCAGCAGGCGCTCGCCACCCACCAGCGACCCCACATCTACGTCCTCGGGCCGCCCAGCGTGATCCCGGACACCGTGCTCGCCCAGTTGCGCCAGTACGGCACGGTCGCCCGGGTCGGGGCGCAGGACCCGGCGGCGAACTCGGTGGCCTTCGCCGTCTACCGCGATCCCCCGTGCACCTTCGGCCAGCCGTGCGCCCACGTGCCGAACAGCTTCGGATGGGCCATGCGCAGCCCCGGCCACGGCTACACGCTGCTCAACGGCACCCGCCCGCTGGACGCCGCCGCCTCGGCTCCCCTGTCGGCCAGCGGCACGTTCGGTCCGCAGCTCGTGCTGGACTCGCCCAACCAGCTCTCGACGCCGTTGCTGAACTTCTTCCTGGACTACGCCACGCCGGGCTACACCCAGGAAGGACCCACCGCCGCGGTCTACAACCACGGATGGGTGATAGGGGACCCGAGCACGATCGCGGTCTCGGTCCAGGCCGAGATGGATAGCCTTCTGGAGGTGGTCCCGCAGAAATGAGCCAGGCCGAGCATCCAGATCGCCTCAAGCCCGGGCATGAGGTGACCATCGAGGACGTCCGTCAGCTGATGGGCGCCTCCACGCCGCATTTCGCGCTCCAGCTGCGCGAGCGGATCCGCTCCCTGATCCGCGGCCTGCCCGCGGATCATCCCGCCCGGGTCGAGGGCGAGCGCGAGATCGCCCGGCTGAACCGGATCGCGTTCGCCGGCGAGGTGCGCGGACACCCGGCCGAGCCGGGGCTCGAGCCGCTGCGCAGCGTGACCGCCGACGCCAATCTCTGACCACGGTCCCGTGGGCCGAGCCAAGGTCCGCGTCGGTGATCGGTCTCGGGCGCGAAGGCGCCGTCAGCCCGCGCTCGTAAAGCCGAACGTGCAGCCGCGCGCCTCGAGCTCGGCGAACATCAGGCCGGGCTCGATGCAGCGCTCCGGCGGGTGCACGCCGGTGACGGTGAGCGCGCCCCGGGCGAACAGCCGCACGCAGGCGGCGGCCGGCGTGGCGGTCGAGACGACCGACCCGCCCAGGCCGAAGTGGGGCCGGGTGACCGCACGCGCCGTGACCGCGTCGCCGCCCACGGCGACCACCCTCACCAGGTGCACCGACACGGTCTCGTTCGAGGGCGAGGCCGCCTCGCGCGCCGCCTGCGCCACCTCCTCGGGCGGCGCCCCGATCAGCTCCTTCAGGCGCTCGAGCAGAGCCGGCGCGAGCGACAGCCGGAAGCTCGCGCTCCGGCAGCCGAAGCTCTCGCCGAACGTGGCCAGCTCGGAGTGCAGCGTGTAGATCGTCTCGGCGGGGCCGATCGGCTCGCCGTATTCGACGATCCCGCCGTGCTCCAGCGGGTCGATCTCCACCGGCTCTCCCTCGCGGAGCACGACCGGCTGGAGGGTGAGCTCGTCGAGCAGGGTCTGGATCGCGTAGGGCGGGCGCAGCCGCCCGTCGGCGGGCGCCGCGGGATCGCGGCCCGCGGCGAACACGTGGATGCCCTCGATGCCGGCGCTCACCGCGCCCGCGTCGCGCAGCCGGCGCACTGCCTCGGCCGCCATCAGGTTGGTCTTGCCCGGGCTCGACCCGATCCCCAGCACGGCCAGACGCCCGGCACGCTCGAACTCACTCGAGAGCTCGAGCTGACGCAGCGTCATCCGGTAGAGCCCGCCCAGGTCCAGGTAATGGCAGCCGGCCTTCAGGCAGGCCCGCATCGCCTCGAGGTTGATCCGGTAGGAGGCCGTGTTGAGCAGCACGTCGGCGTCCGCCGCGCGGAGCGCGTCCGCCAGGGCGTCGACGTCGCGCGCGTCGATGCCGGACGTCGTCGCCTCGCCGGCACCGTGCTCGTCCGCCACCGCGGCCGCCTTGTCCGGGTCGAGGTCGAGCAGGGTCATGCGCGCGACCTCCTCGGACCGGGCCAGGTCGCGGACGATCGCCGGCGCGATCGTCCCCGCCGCGCCGAGCACGGCCACGTTCACCTGAGCTCCGCCAGCCATCCGGACAGCACCGTAGCGGCCCCCCTTTGGACAGGAAGTCCAAAGAATGGATAATTTGTGATCCACCGCGCGATACGCCGGTCGGCATAACTTTCGCATCGCCTTGGCCTCGACCACTACCTCCCAACCCGTCGAGACGCCCCTGGACCCGACCGCTCCGGGCGCCAAGGGGCTCAAGGTCGACGCGATCGGCTACATCTCGAACCTGGTCATCGCGGTCGCCTCGACCGCGCCGGCCTACAGCCTGGCCGCCACGCTCGGCTTCATCGTCGCCGTGGCCGGGGTCGGCGTGCACTCGCCGGCCGTCCTGATCGTGTCGTTCATCCCGATCCTGTTCGTGTCGATCGGATACCGCTTCTTGAACCTGGCCGACCCGGACGCCGGCACGACGTTCGCCTGGGTCACCCGCGCCTTCGGTCCGCAGATCGGATGGGTCAACGGCTGGGCGATCTTCCTGGCCGACATCATCGTGATGGCCTCGCTGGCGGCGATCGCGAGCTCCTACACGTACTCGCTCTGGAACGCCACCCCGTCCAACTTCGGCCTGATCGCCGGCGCGGTCATCTGGATCGTGTTGATGACCTGGATCTGCTACCGCGGCATCGAGTTGTCGGCGCGGATCCAGACGATCCTGCTCGGCCTCGAGATCTTCACGCTCGCGCTGTTCGCGGTGGTCGCGCTGATCAAGGTGTACAGCGGACACCCGGCGGGCTCGATCAAGCCCACCGCCGAATGGTTCAACCCGTTCGACCTGAGCTGGGGGGCGCTGATCGACGGCGTGCTGCTGGGGATCTTCATCTACTGGGGGTGGGACTCGGGCGTGGCGGTCAACGAGGAGTCGCGCGACCGTCACCGCGGGCCGGGCAAGGCCGCGGTGCTCTCGACCCTGATTCTGCTGGCGATCTACGTGATCGTGACCGCGGCGGCCCAGGCCTTCCACGGCACCAAGTTCCTCTCCGACAACTCCAACGACGTGCTCAACCCGCTCTCGCACGGCGTGCTCGGTCCCCTGCACATCCTCCTGATCGTCTGCGTGCTGACCTCGGCCTCGGCCTCCACCCAGACGACGATCCTGCCCACCGCCCGCACCACGCTGTCGATGGCACGTTGGGGAGCGATCCCGTCCTCCTTCGGCCGCGTCCACCCGCGCTACTTCACGCCGACCGTTTCGACGCTGCTGATGGGCGCGCTGTCGATCGTCTGGACGGTGTGCCTGCTGGCCTTCAACCCCAGCCAGAACGTGCTCGGCGACACGATCTCGGCGCTCGGCTTCAGCGTCTGCTTCTACTACGGCTTCACCGGCATCGCCTGCGCCGTCTACTTCCGCCGCGACCTGCTCAAGAGCGCCCGGAACTTCTTCTTCGCCGGGCTGATCCCGGTGGTCGGCGGGCTGATGATGGGCTACGTGGCGATCAAGGCCTACGGCTACTACAACACGGACGGCAACAACTACTCCAAGCCGATCCTGGGCATCCAGGTGCCGATCTTCGTCGGGGTTGGGGGGCTGATCCTCGGCATCGTCCTGATGCTGGCGTCGTGGCCGTTCTTCACCGGCTATTTCAGCCGGCGCTGGTGGCAGACCGCCGATCCCGAGGTGCTGATCGCGGACGCGGCGCACCGACCCGAGCCGCTCGTTCCGGGCGAGCCTGTCGAGAGCAACCCCGATCGGCACGGGTACCCCTAGCCGGCCCGGTGGCCGAACCGGCCTGTACGCGCCGGCATCGTTGGCCGGCACGGTCCTGTTCAGTGCTTGCCTAACAGCGGGCCCACGTAATAGGTTCGACCCCGCATCATGACAACCCGGCCCGTGTGGGGCGGGCCAGATCATGGAGGGCGGAGATGAGTACGTACGTCCCGGTCGGCAACCGTCGAACGACGCTGCGGTGGGTGATGCCTGCGGTTGTGGCCGTGTTGCTCGTCGGACTCCTCGGCGGGCGCGTCGGCGGCCAGTGGGAGCGCCAGGAAGGTCCGGGCGCACATAGCCAGCGCGACCAACATTGGCCCGTCTGCGCCGACGTTCGTCGGCCCCGCGGCGACCGGCTGCGCAAGCGGCTGCTCGCTGCTGACCGGTCCGTTCGTCACGACGCTCAACCGCGTCGCCGTCGTCGACCAACCCGACCGCCACCCCAACGCGCTGCGCCCGATTGTCCGGCCCGTTCGCGATGCCGGCGCCGACGCCCGCGAGCCTCAGAGCGGCGGCCCTGCACGCGGCGTGCGGCCGCGGCGGCCCCCACGCCGATCATTCCGACGGTCCGGTGCGAGCCGATCGGCGCAGGCTGCAACAACATCAGCACACTCGGCGGGCGGCGCTACCGGCGTCAAAGGGACTGAACGCCGTCGACAGCGCCTCACTGGCGACCAATCCTCTCGGGGACATCGAGCCACCAGACCAGGGGCTGTGCGCGGGCAACGGATCCGTCGTCGAGACCAACAACATCGGCGAGATCCTGGTCTTCAACACGGCGCTCCAGCGCCAATCCGCTCCGATCCCGCTCGACACCGTGATGGGACTTACCAGCCGCGGGTGGAGCAGCGGCGGGGATCCATCCTGCGAGTTCGACTCGAGCAACGGCGGGCACTGGATCATCACCGAGTTCGTCTCGGCGAGCCCCGAGGCCAGCGGCGGCCCGTTCGCCGGCTGCTTTTGCCGCTGTCGCCAACACGTGCTACGAGGGCATCGCGGTGAGCCAGGGCTCCGATCCGCTCGGTCCCTACTGGGTGTACTACCTCAACGCCGAACTACAACCCGAACGAGCCCGGGTATCCCTTCCTGCTCAACGACTTCGCGAAGATCGGCGTGACGCGGGACGCGTTCCTGCTGTTCTACGACGAGTTCCCGATCACCGCTCGGCGCCCGGATTCGGCGGCGGCGGCTTCAACGGCGCGCAGGAGTTTGCCTTCGACAAGAACGCGCTCGAACACGGCCGTCGCGTCACGCTGGCAAACGGGGGGCCGAACCTCAACTTCAACGTGGCCATCGAGAACATGGGCCTGCTCCCCACCCCGGACGGGAACTGTGACGGTACAAACGGCGGTACCGCGGGCGTCACCTGCTGGGTGGCGGTGATCCCCGCGCAGCCGGCCGACGCCGGCCAGTACGACAACCACAACGGCGGGTCCGGGTTCATGATCGGCGGCTTGGACTTCAACAGCTTCGCCACGTTGCCCTCAGCGGGCGACAACCGGATGGCGGTGTGGGACTGGACCGGGCTCACCAACCTGAACAGCAGCGGCTGCGCTACCTGCAGCGGCATCAATTTCGGCGGCCAGCTGTTCACCGGCACGAACCCGTACTACGACCCAGAAAACCGGTCGGGGTCGGGATACTCGCTGCCCAGAAAGCCGGGCCGATACCGCTCGGTGACGAATGCGGTGCCGCCGGCCTGAGCACGGGTACCACGCCGCCGGCGTCCTGTCCCGAAGGCGGACTCAACACCAACGGCGACTTCATGACCCAGGCCTCGCAGGCCCAGGGCCAGCTGTGGGGCGCGATGTCGACCCAGGTCAACCAGACGTTCGGGGCCAGCTCGGAGCTGCACATGGGCGCGGTCTACTGGGTGGTCGACACCGGCTCGTTCGATCGGACCGGCCAGTTCACCATCACCAACCAGGGGTACGCCTCGGCGGCCCACGAAGACCTGAAGATGCCGGCCATCGCCGCCGAAGGCACCGGCGGCAACGGCAAGGCGATCATGCTGTTCACGCTGAGCGGCAACGGCGGCCCGGCCGCCGGCAAGAAGGCGGCTTCTATCCCGAGCACCGCCTACGGCCGGCTGACCGCCACCTCGCTCGGCCTGACCGGGTCGCACGATCAACGTCGCGGACGCCGGCCAGTCACCCCAGGACGGGTTCAGCGAGTACCAGGGCTTCCCCGGCCTGACCCGGCCCCGCTGGGGCGATTACAGCTGGGGGATCTTCCTGCCTGACGGCAGCAACCGGTTGTACTTCGCCAACGAGTACATCCAGTCCCCCAACTGCACCGGCAAGGCGTTCACGCTGACGATCGGAACCTGCGGCGGAACCAGGGACGGTTTCGCCAACTGGGGAACCTCGGTCAACTACGTCGTGCCGTAGTTGAGTAGCTCCGCAGGGCGCGGATCGAGAGGCTTCGGTCTGCGCCCTGTGGCGGCGCTCTACACGCCGGCCAGGTCCGCCACGCGGTCCCGGTGCCAGCGCGAGTCGCCGAACGCGTGCGCGTTGGCGTGCGCGCGCTTCAGGAAGAAGTGCAGGTCGTGCTCGTAGGTGAAGCCGATGCCGCCGTGGACCTGCAGCGCCGAAGCGGCGACCCGGAACCCGGCGTCGCCGGCGTACGCCTTGGCCATCGAGGCCGCCCGCGGGCCGGTCTCGGGCTCGTTGTCGAGCGCCCAGCCCGCCCAGTAGCAGAGCGAGCGCGACCCCTCGACCTCGAGCAGCATCTGCGCGCAGCGGTGCGAGACGGCCTGGTAGGAGCCGATCGGCCGGTCGAACTGAGCGCGGTCCTTGGCGTAGGCGACCGCCATCTCCATCGCGCGCTGGGCGACCCCGACATTCTCGGCCGCCAGCAGGGTGACGATCGTGGCGTAGGCCCGCGCCACCGCCTCGGGCGCCACCTCGAGCGGCTCGGCCGCCGCCCCCGACAGCTCGACGCGGAACAGCTTGCGGGTCGGATCGACGACCTCCTCGGGCGTGATCGTGACCCCGGCCGCCGCGGTCTCGACCAGATAGTGGCGCCCGTCCGCCCCCGACACGATCAGGAAATCGGCGGATCCCGCGTCGGGGACCGCGATCTTGGTCGCGGACAGCTTCCCGTCGCCGTCCGGCTCGGCCTCCGAGTGATCGGGCGCCCACCCCGCGTGCTCGTCCCACACGGCCAGCGTCCCGCGCGCCTCGCCGCGCGCCAGCGGCCCGAGCCACCGCTCCTGCTGCTCCGGCGTGCCAGCCGCCACCAGCATGAGCGCGGCGCAGGTAGTCGAGAACCACGGCGACGGGGCCAGCGCGTAGCCCATCTCCTCGGCAATCACCACGAGCTCGATCGTCCCCAGCCCCAGCCCGTCGCGCTCCTCGGGCACGATTACCCCGGGCCACCCGAGCTCGACCAGCTCCTGCCACTGCTCGTCGCTGAACCCGCGCTCGTCCTCGGCCAGCCGGCGCATGGTGGCGGCCGGATAGCGCGCGTCAAGGAACTCGCGGGCGGTGCGCTTGATCGCCTGCTGGTCGTCGGTGAAGCCGAAGTTCATCTCGCGGCTCTCAGCGCATCCTGGGGAGCCCGAGCACCCGCTCGGCCACGATGTTCTTGAGGATCTCGGTCGTGCCGCCCTCGATCGAGTTGGCCCGCGCGCGCAGGAACCGGTAGGTCCAGTTGCCTTCCGACTCGGACAGCATCGCCCGCGGCCCGGCGATCTCCATGGCCAGCTCGGTCAGCGACTGGTTGACCTCCGACCAGTGCCACTTGCCGAGCGATCCCTCGGGGCCCGGTACGCCGCTTCGCATGATCGCCGACAGGCCCCGGTAGGCGTTCAGGCGCAGGACCTCGGACTCGATCAGCAGCTGAGCCAGGTGCTGGCGGATCACCGGGTCCTCGGTCGCCGCCGCGCCGTTCAGGCCGCGCGCCTGGTGCGCGGTCTCGATCAGCTCGCGCAGCGCGATCTGCACGCTGACCTGGAGGCCGAAGGCGAGCGTCGCGCGCTCGTGCATCAGCGTGGTGATCGCCACCGCCCAGCCGTTCCCCTCGCCGCCCACGATGTTCTCCTGCGGGATCCGCGCCTCCTCGATGAACAGCTCGTTGAACTCGGATTCGCCGGTGATCTGGCGCAGCGGCCTGACCTGGACGGCGTCCTGGTCCATGTCCATCAGGAAGTACGTGAGCCCCTTGTGCTTCGGCGCCTCGGAGTCGGTGCGTGCGACCAGCATGCACCACTTGGCGTGGTGGGCGAACGTCGTCCACACCTTCTGGCCGGTGACCACCCACTCATCGCCGTCGCGCACCGCCCGGGTCTTCAGCGCGGCCAGGTCGGACCCGGCCCCGGGCTCCGAGAAGCCCTGGCACCAGATCTCGTCGGCCGACAGGATCGGCGGTAGGAAGCGCTTGCGCTGCTCCTCGGTGCCGTGCGCGATCACGGTCGGGCCGCCCATGGCCAGCGCCAGCACGTTGGCCACCGAGGGCGTGCGCGCCCGCACCACCTCCTCGTTGAAGATCGCCTGCTCGACCAGCGTCGCGCCCCGCCCGCCGTACTCCTTGGGCCACGACACGCCGGCCCAGCCGCCGTCGTTCAGCTTGCGCTGCCAGGCCCGGCGGAACTCGAAGGCCGCCTCGTCGCCGGCCGGCTCGCGCCCCGGGTTGTGCTCGGCCAGCCAGCCGCGCAGCTCGTCGCGGAAGGCTTCCTCGGCCGGTGAGAGCGTCAGGTCCATGGCGGCCCATCCTATCCGTGGGGACCGGCCGGTAGCCTCGATGACCGAGATGAGCTACCCCGCGATCGTCGCCGCTCCCCCCGAAAGTGACCTGCCTGGCCCCTACGAGGTCGGCGGGTACGCGGCACGGCTCAAGCAGGAGCTCCAGAAGTTCGCCCGCGTCCAACTGGTCGGCGAGGTGTGGGGATTTCGCCCGAGCCGCGCGCGGGTGTACTTCGAGCTTCGCGACGCGCGCGGCGCGTTGCCCTGCTCGATGTGGCTCTCGGACTTCGAGCGCCTGGGGGTCCGCCTCTCGGACGGCATCAAGGTAGTCGTCGGCGGCGGCTGCGACTACTACCCGGGCAGCGCCTCCTCCTCCCCATCGTTCACCTTCGCGGTGACCGACCTGCGGGTGGCCGGTGAGGGAGACCTGCTCGTCCAGCTCGAGCGCCTGCGCCGCCGACTCCAGGCGGATGGACTGTTCGAGCCGCAGAAACGCCTGCCGCGCCCGCTTCTGCCCCGCACGATCGGGGTGGTGACGGGCGAGCGCGGCAAGGCGCGCGACGACGTCCTGGCCGGACTGCAGCGGCGAGGCTGGGCCGGGCGACTGATCTGGGGGTTTGCTCCGGTGCAGGACCGCTTGGCCGCGCCGGTGATCGCGACGGCGCTGCGTGACCTGGCCGCCATCGCCGAAGTCGACGTGGTGATCGTGGCCCGCGGCGGTGGCTCGCTGGCCGACCTGTTCGCCTTCTGCGACGAGGCGCTGTGCCGGACGGTGGCGCTCCTGCGCGTGCCCGTCATCTCGAGCGTCGGCCACCACACGGACCGCACGCTGATCGACGACGTCGCCGCCGTCTGCTGCTCGACTCCGACCCACGCCGCCGAGGCCGCCGTGCCGGTCGACTGCCGAGCCGCCCGGGCCAACGTTCAGGCCGCCGCCCGGCGCCTCAGCACGCACGGCCGCCGGGCGGTGACCGACCGCGCCCGCACGCTCGAGCGCCTGGCCGCCGCCCCCGGCCATCACGTCGCCCGCGAGCGCCGGCGCCTGCACCAGCTCGCGCGCGAGCTCCGGGCCAGCGCCCGCCGCAGCATCGCAAAGGGCCACGAGCGCGCCACCGCCCACGGGGGCGCGATCACCCGCGCCACCGACCGGGCGCGCACGACCGACCGCGCCGCGCACGACCGCGAGCTTCATCGCCTCGCGCTCGCCCTGGCCGCGCACGATCCCGAGCGCACCCTGACCCGTGGCTATGCGCTGGTCGAGGACCGGGCCGGCGAGGCGCTCGGCAGCGCGCAGGCCGCTCGCGCCGCCCACGACGTTCGCCTGCGCTTCCACGACGGAGTCCTCGACGCGGAAGTGACGTGACCACCGAAGAACGCACCTACGAAACCGCGGTGGCCCGCATCGAGACGATCATCCGCCGGCTCGATTCGGGCGAAGCGGGGCTGCGCGAGACGCTGGCGCTCGTCGAGGAGGGCCGCGACCTGGTCGAGTTCTGCGCCGGCGAGCTCGAGGCGGTCAGCCGTGGGCTCGAGGAGCTACGCCTCGACGAGCTCGTCACCCGGCTCGAGGGCGCCGGGGGGCAACCATGAGCACCTTCGATCTGCTGGCCGGCCTACCGCTCGAAGTCGACGGCTACACGCTCGAGGGCCGGCGGGCCGAGGTCTCGAGCGGCTTCGAGCGCCTGACCACGACCGTTCACCTGACCGGCGGCGGCGTAGAGGGCGTTGGCGAAGACGTCGTCTACCAGGCCGAGGACCACGTCGCCCTGCAGGAGGCGGGTCCCGTCCACGCGGAGGCGCTGTCCGGCCGCTTCACGCTCGGCGAGTTCTGCCAGCTCGTCGATTCGCTCGACCTGTTTCCGGTCGCGCCGCAATGGGAGGTCTCGCGCCTCTACCGCCGGTGGACGTTTCACAGCGCCGCGCTCGACCTCGCCCTGTCCCAGGCCGGCCGGCCGCTCCACGCCGTTCTCGGCCGCGAGCCGAAGCCGCTCACGTTCGTCGTTTCGCTGCGACTCGGCGAGCCGCCGTCGCTCGAACCGTTGCAGCGTCGACTGACCCCCTACCCGAAGCTCCACTTCAAGCTCGACCCGACCAGCTCCTGGACCCCCGAGCTGATCGACGCCCTCGTGGCCACGGGCGCCGTCGATTCGGTCGACTTCAAGAGCCTCTACCGGGGTACGGTCGTCGACCAGCCGCCCGACCCGGTGCTCTACGAGCGCGTCATCGAGGCCTTCCCGGACGCCTGGATCGAGGACCCCGACGTGATTACTCCCGAGACGGCGGAGCTCCTGGCCGGCGAGCACGACCGAATCACCTGGGACGCCCCCATCCATTCGATCGGCGACATCGAGGCGCTCCCGTTTCCCCCGCGGATGGTCAACCTCAAGCCCTCGCGGCTGGGCGGCCTGCCGAGCCTTTGCGCCGCCTACGACTACTGCGCCGAGCGCGGCATCGGCGCCTACGGCGGCGGCCAGTTCGAGCTCGGGCCGGGCCGAGGCCAGGCCCAGTATCTGGCGTCGCTGTTCCACCCGGACACGCCCAACGACCTCGCGCCCGTCGGCTACAACGAGAACGACCCGCCACCCGGGCTGCCGGACAGCCCGCTGCCGCCGGCCCCCTCGCCGACCGGGTTCCGTTGGGGGAGCACCTAGAGCGTGGCCTGGGAAGAAACTACGACTATGTGGGAGTTTCTTCCCAAGGGCGGCTGCTGATGGCCGGCCCACTGTCCGGGACCGTCGCGCTCGTCACCGGCGCCTCGAGTGGCATCGGCGAGGCGACCGCCCTCGCCCTGGCCGCCCACGGCGCCACCGTGGCCATCGCCGCCCGCCGGCGCGACCGGCTCGAGGACCTGGCGGCCCGCATCGCGACCACCGGCGCCGCCGAGGCCCTGGTCCTCGAGGCCGACCTGACCGACCAGGCCCAGGCCGAGGCCGCCGTCAACCGAACCGCGGACGAGCTCGGCCGGCTCGACATCCTCGTCAACAACGCGGGCGTGATGCTGCTGGGGTCCGTTCTCGAAGCGGACACGGCCCGCTGGCGCCAGATGCTCGACATCAACGTGAACGCGCTCCTCTACTGCGCCCATGCGGCCCTCCCCCACCTCCTCGCCGCCGCCCGGGAAGGTTCTCGCAACGTCGCCGACATGGTCAACGTCAGCTCGGTGGCCGGCCGGCGAGTGGGCCCGGGAGCCGCCGTCTACGGTCTGACCAAGCACGGGCTCGGTGCCTTCAGCGATTCGCTCCGCCAGGAGATGGCCAAGGAGCACGTGCGGGTGTCGCTCGTCGAGCCCGGGGCCACCGCCACCGAGCTGCGCTCCCACAACACCCGGGAGATCCAGGACGCGCAGGCGGAGCGATACGCCGGCATGCGCACGATGGATGCCGGCGACATCGCCGACGCGATCCTCTACATCGTCACCCGCCCCTGGCACGTGGCGGTCAACGAGATCCTGATCCGCCCGACCGAGCAGGCGGGCTGACGGCGCCGGTACTAGACCCGCTGGATCAGCGTCCCCGTCCCGAGCCCGCCGCCGCAGCACATCGTCACGAGCCCGATCTCCTTGTCGGAGCGCTCGAGCTCGTGCAGCAGCGTCGTGAGCAGCCGCGCGCCGGTCGACCCGAGCGGATGCCCGAGCGCGATCGCACCACCGTTCACGTTCACCCGGTCCATGTCGGGCTCGAGCTCACGCCGCCACGCGGCCACCACCGGAGCGAACGCCTCGTTGATCTCGACCAGGTCGATGTCGTCCATGGTCATCCCGTTGCGCTCGAGCAGCTTGTGCGTCGCCGGAATCGGGCCGGTCAGCATGATCACCGGGTCGACGCCGACCGTGGTCTGGTCCACGATCCGCGCGCGCGGCTTCAATCCCAGCGCGTCGGCCTTCTCGCGCGCCATCAGCAGCATCGCGGCGGCGCCGACGGAGATCTGCGAGCTGGTGCCCGCCGTGATCCTGCCGTCTGGCTTGAACGCGGGCTTGAGCTGAGCCAGCGCTTCGATCGTGGTGTCAGGCCGGATCCCCTGGTCGGACACGTACGTCGAACCATTGACCTTGAACGGGAGGATCTCCCGCTCGAACCGGCCCTCCTCGGTGGCGCGATGGGCGAGCTGATGGGAGCGCAGCGCGAGCTCGTCGAGCTCCGAGCGCGGGATCTCCCACTGCTCGGCGATCATCTCGGCCGACAGGCCCTGCGGGATCAGGTTGTAGCGCTCCATCATCGCCGGCGGATACGGCGTGCCGACGTCGTCGGTCCACTTGAGGCCGATCCCCATCGGCACATGACCCATGTGCTCGACGCCCGAGCCGATCGCCACATCGTGCACGCCGGCGGCGATCAGCGCGGCCGCGAAGTTCACCGCCTGCTGAGCCGAACCGCACTGGCGGTCGACCGTGGTGGCCGGCGTCTCCATCGGCAGCCCGGCCTGGAGCCATGCGTTGCGGCCGACGTTCCACGATTGCTCGCCGTACTGCTGCACGCACCCGGCCACGACGTCCTCGACCTCGCCGGCGTCGATGCCAGATCGATCGATCACCTCGCGGTAGCAACGCCCGAGCAGCTCGTTGGCGTGGACGTCCTTGTAGTAGCCCTTCTCCTTGTGCCCGCGACCGATCGGGGTGCGGACGGCTTCGACGATGACTACTTCGCGACCAGATTGCGGCACGAGTTGCTCCTTTTTACGGAATCGGATCCCGTGTAGGCCCCGATGGCGCGTTGGCGCCGATTCGTTACTACTGTACTGAGGCTTTCCGCGAGCCAATCGACGAGACAGGAGCTGATTTGCGCGAACGCGTGGGAATTGCCGGCTCGGGCGCAATCGCCTGCGGGCTGGCCGTGGCCGCGTCCGAGCACGACGAGGTCCTGCTCTGGGCCCGCTCGGAGGGTTCGGCCGAGCGCGCCCGCGCGCGGGTGGCCAAGACGTGCGAGAAGCTGAATGGCTTCGACGCCGAGCGCGTCCGTATCGTGACCGACCTCGACGCGCTGGCCAAGGCCACGTTCCTCGTTGAGGCGGTGGTCGAGCACCACGAGTCCAAGAGCGCGATGCTGGCCGACCTGGGGGAGCTCGCCCGGCACGCCGACGTCGGCGCCGTGCTCGCCACCACCACATCGTCGCTGTCGATCGCCGAGCTGGCCCAAGCGAGCGGGCACCCCGAGAACTTCGTCGGCTTGCATCCGTTCAACCCGGTGCCCAAGATGCGGCTCATCGAGCTCGCCTTCCCGCCCGAGGCGAGCGATGAAACGCGGCGACGAGCTCGCGAGCTCTGCGAGTCGTTCGGCAAGACGCCGGTCGAGGTCCCCGATATTCCGGGCTTCGTGGTCAACCGCCTGCTGTTCCCCTACCTGTTCAACGCCGTCGAGATGATGGACCAGACCGGGATGGCGCCCGACGCGATCGACGACTGCATGACGCTGGGCGCCGGCATGCCGATGGGCCCGATCGCGCTCCTCGACTACGTGGGGCTCGACGTCTCCAAGGCGATCGGCGAGTCGATCGGGGCTCGCGTCCCGGACCGCCTGCTCGCGCTGGTCGAAGAGGGGCACCTCGGCCGCAAGACGGACCGGGGCTTCTTCAACTACCGCTGACCGGGGAATTCGGCCCCGGGAGGCAGCGCCTCGCCTCACGCTTCAGAGCCGAATTCCCTTAAGCGAATCCGGCCAAGAACGAATCGCGCCCCGATTCCGCGTCGAAGCCGGATTCGCCAGCGAACGGCCAAGAAACGAATCGCGCCCCGATCCCGCGTCGAAGCCGGATTCGCCGGGGACCGCCGCTAAGCCAGCTCGTGTTTAACCGAAGCGCCGCACCCCTGACGAAGCCCAGACGAACCATTTAGGCCGCGTTCATCTGCGGGGCGCACACTGCATGCGCGACGTACCTCATAGCAGCACCTCCTCCCCAGAAGCACGAGGCCGGCCCGTCCCCAGCGGGCCGGCTTCTTTTTTGCGCGGGGCGCCGGCTTCTTCTTGCGCCGCTTCGCTACGACAGGGCGAAGCCGGCCCGCTTCGGGGGGCCGGCTTCCTGTCTCTCCTCTCAACCACCGGGAGATAGTCCGCACTCTCCGGCCGTTGCCTGGCGCGAAATGTAACGAATGACGCGATGTGGTGCCGGGCGGTTGTCGCGCACCTGACCCCGGGGTAGAACCGGGCTGTGGGCGAAACACCCTCCAACCGGCCCGATGGACGCGACGAGACGCAGCTCGAGCGCTCCGACCGCAATCTGGTCGAGCTCCTGCAGGAGGTCCGCGTCGTCCAGACCGGCGTGCAGATCCTGTTCGGTTTCCTGCTCACGATCGCCTTCCAGCCGAAGTTCGAGAAGCTCTCGAGCTTCCAGAAGGGCGTCTACCTGGGGACGCTGGTCGCGGCGGCCACGACGCTGATCATGCTCACCGCGCCGAGCTCGTGGCATCGGATCCTGTTTCGCCAGGGCGACAAGGAGCACCTGGTCGACATCGCCAACCGCTTCACAGTCCTCGGCCTGGCCTCGATGGGGTTGACCATGGTCGGCGTGGTCATGCTGCTGAGCGACCTCGCCTTTCCGTCCTGGCTCACCGCGTTGATCACCGCGGTCGCGGTGATCGCCTGCTCGATCCTCTGGTACGCGATGCCGCTGGCCCGCCGGCGCGCCCTACACGGCAGCTCGTCGCTGGCGGATTCGGACCGCCTCGATCCGGTTCTGCCGGACCGATTCGACGCGGATCGAGAAGCCGTTCGCTGAGATCGTGTCCCCGCGCTTGGGCAGCCGCCCGAGCTCGGCGAACACAAACCCGCCCACCGAGTTGTAGGCATCGGTGTCCACCGGCAGCTCGAGGCCGTAATCCTCGAGATCGGCCACCGCCACGTGCCCGCGCACGAACCAGTCGCCGTTGGCCAGCCGGCGCACCGCGCCCCCGGCCGGATCGGTCTCGTCGGCGATCTCCCCCACCACCTCCTCGATGATGTCCTCGATCGTGACGATCCCCGCCGTTCGCCCGTACTCATCGATCACGATGGCCAGCTCGGTCCGCTCGCGCTGAAGGTCGGCCAGCAGGTCGTCGAGCGGCTTGGTCTCGGGAACGATCGGCGCCTCGCGCACGAGCGAATCGAAGTGCGCCTCCATCCCGTCGTTCAGCATCTTCTTGACCAGCTGGTTGACGTGCACGATGCCCTTGACCCGGTCCTGGTTCTCGTCCTCGGTCACCACCAGGCGCGAGTGACCGGTCGACACGCAGCGTTTGAGCGCGGCCTCGACAGTTTCCGAGAGGTCGACGGTTACCACCGCGGGGATCGGGGTCATCACCTGGCGAGCCTCCTGCTCGTGCAGGTGAAACACCCCGGTCAGCATGTTCGCCTCGCCGACGTCGAGCTGCCCGCCCGTGGTGGACTGGGCGATCAGCCGCTTGAGCTCGTCCGGGGTGCCGCCCTCGGGCTCGGCGTCCGGGTCGGTCCCGAGCATGCGCAGGATCGACTTCGACGCCGTGTTCAGCACGAAGATGAACGGGCGGAACAGCCACAGGAAGAACTGCATCGGCCCGGCGATCCCGCGGGCCAGCCCCTCGGCGTGCTGGATCGTGTACAGCTTCGGGACGATCTCCCCGATGATGCTCTGGGTGATCGTGATCAACAGGTAGGCGATCACCACCGACACCGCCACCGCCGCCGTGTGCCCGAGCGGGCTGCCCAGCAGCGGCTCGAACAAGTGCGCGATCGCCGGCTCGCCCAGCGCGCCGATGCCGATCGAGGCCATCGTGATCCCGACCTGGCAGGCCGCGATGTAGTCGCCGATGTCCTCGGTCTGCCTGAGCGCCAGCCGGGCCCCGCGGGCGCCCTCGTCGACCAGCGCCTCGAGCCGGGCCCTCCGCGAGCGGACGATCGCGTATTCCGCGATGACGAAGAACGCGTTGACCAGGACCAGCAGTCCGGTCAGGATGATGAACAGCGCCTTCACTGGCGCGTCTGGGCTACCCCGTCAACGGCCCGCGAAGCCCCGTCCGCCCTCGCTGGACAGCTCTCTGAGCTGCTACTTCGGGATGGGTCGTCGTCGTTCATGCAGCGACGAGCAAACGGTAGCAGCAGCACCACACGGCTCTGAGGCCTTCAGCCGAGCCCGTCCACCCGCTCGGCCGGCTCAAAACCGGCCTCGGTCAACCCGCCGGCCGAGTGGTTGATCACCCGACAGCCCGACCTTATTCCACCCGTGGATGATGATGTCCGGGGGCCCGCCATATCTATTCTCCTTGTCGTGCGCATCGTCAGCCTAATCCCGTCGGCCACCGAGATGCTGTTCGCGCTCGGGGTGGGCCCGGACGTGATCGCGGTCACCCACGAGTGCGACTACCCACCGGCCGCGCGCGAGCTACCCAAGATCACCCGCGACGTCCTCGAGCCAGGCCTCAGCGCGCGTGAGATCGACGCCGCGGTGAGGGAGCGCACGCTGGCCGGCGAGTCGATCTACGAGCTCGACGACGAGCTTCTGCACGACCTCCGCCCCGACCTGATCATCACCCAGCAGCTCTGCGCGGTGTGTGCGGTGTCCTACGACCAGGTTCGCGCGCTCGCCGAGGAGATCGTGACGCGACCGCGGGTGGTGTCGCTCGACCCGCGCACGGTCGGCGAGGTGCTGGGCGACGTCCGCACTCTGGCCCAGCTCACCGACCGCAAGGACGCCGCGGTCTCATTGGTGCGGGACGCCTCCGCCCGGATCGACCGGGTCCGGCTGGCCGTGCGCGGCGCGCGCCGCCCCCGGGTGGCCGCCCTCGAATGGCTCGATCCGCCGTTCGCGGCCGGCCACTGGACCCCGCAGCTGATCGAGTACGCCGGCGGCGAGGATGTGCTCGGGTTCGCCGGCGAGAAGTCCGAGGAGACCTCGTGGCTGACCGTCGAGGCCGCCCAGCCCGACGTGGTGATCGTCATGCCCTGCGGCTACGACGCCGAGATCGCCCACCGCGAGGCCGAGATGCACCGCGACGAGCTGGCCGGGGTGGGCGCCGGCGAGGTCGTGGCGGTCGACGCCGCGGCCTACTTCTCACGGCCGGGGCCGCGGATCATCGACGGGCTCGAGCTGCTCGCCCACATCCTGCACCCCGAGCTCGTGCCCGAGCCGCCCGCCGTCGCCCGGGCGTTCACGGTGGAGCTCTAGAACGTCAGCCCGTTCGGGGTGAGGCCGGTGCTGCCGGCCACGGCCAGCGCCCCGATCACGCTCGCCACCGCGATCGCCGCGCAGCCGGCCATGGCCAGGCCCGGCATCCGACGCCGCTCGCCGAACTCGACCACCAGCCAACCGGCGATCAGGCCGCCCACCAGACCACCGAGGTGAGCCCCGATCGAGATGCCGCGCACGCTCAGCGAGAACACGATGTTGATCACGAGCACGAATCCGAGGCCGCTCTGCCAGAACGGGATGCCGCGGTAGCGCGCGACCACGATCAGCGCCCCGAAGATCCCGAAGATCGCCCCCGAGGCACCGATCGACGGATATCCGGGCTGGAACAGCAGCGCGCCGAACGAGCCCGCCAGCAGCGAGGTCATGTACACGACGAGGAAGTTGCGGCTCCCGATCGCCGGCTCGAGTGACGCCCCGACGAAGTACAGCGACAGCATGTTGATCGCGATGTGCAGGAAGCCGTCGTGCAGGAACGGGCCGGTGACGAGCCGCCAGTACTCGTGCGTCCCGTCGAGGGGCGCCGGGAACGGGTTGTGGGCGGTGAGCGCCGGGCCGAACAGCGCGCCGTGGTAGTAGACCGTCCCGCCGCCCCCGCCGCCCAGCGGGGCGCCGGCCGCCGTCTCGACCAGGAACACGATCACGTTGAGCGCGATCAGCACCTGCGTGACCCGGGGAACGGCCGGGGTCGAGCGCACGCCGCGGGTCACCCGGGTCCGCTCGCGCGAGCATTCCGGGCAGCGCATCCCGACCGGTGTCGGCGTCATGCAGTCGGGGCAGATCGGGCGCCCGCATGACGAGCACGCGACGCCGGTCTCACGGTTCGGATGGCGGTAGCAGACGGCCATTTCTATCCACGCTATCAGCGGCCGATCCGCTTTCCGGAGGCTTGCCCGCCTCGCGGGCGCTCCGGCGCGGCGGCCAAGGGCGCGCTAACGGCGCCGGACGATCCGCCTTGCCTCTTCGGCCGCGTCCTGGAAGGTCCGCTCCATGAGCTCGACGAAGTTGCTCGAGCGCTGGGTGCGGACCCGGTGGCGCGCGCGCACGCGCAGCACGACCAGTGCCGTGCCGGCGCTCACGCCGACCACCGCGGCCGCCGCCGGGCGTACCCAGTTGCGCGGGTCGCGCATGGCCGAGAGCTCCCAGGCGTCGAGCTCCCCCTGCGCGAGCTCGGTCAGGCTGACGAGTGTGAGCTCGAGCCGGTCGACGAGATCGGCCGGCGGTTCGACCGGCGTCAGCGCCTGGCGCAGGAGGGCCTCGAAATCGGCGGCGCCCGAGCTCATCGGAGCGCTCCTATTCGACGCGCCGTCACCGGCCCCCTCCTCCGGAGTCGGCCACCGGCTCGGACACGATCCCCTCGAGCTGGCGGATCGCGCGGTGCAGCAGCACCTTGGTGGCGCCGTCGGTGCGCCCGAGTGCGCGCGCGATCTCCCGATTGTCCATGCCCAGGGCGAAGCGCATGATGAGCGCCTCGCGCCGGTCGTCTGGCAGCTGCTGGACGCCGTCGAGGATCGCCTTGAGCTGCTCGCGGCCCTCCACCAGCGACTCGGTCGTGTGCGGCGCCGAGATCAAGTCGGCATCCTCGATTCCCGACTCGGGCTTGCGGGAGCGATCCCGGTAGAAGTTGGCCGCCAGGTTGTGGGCGATGCGGATGAGCCAGGGGCGCAGCGGCCGGCCGTTGGCCTCGCGGAGCGCCCGCTCGAAGTGGCGATACGCCTGCAGGAAGGTCTGCTCGGTGAGGTCCTCGGCATCGTGGTGGTTGCCCACGCGGTAGTAGCTGTAGGAATAAACGTCCCGCAGGTGCGTTCTGTACAGCTCGGTGAACCGGGCGTCGATGTCGGACTTGCTGCTGAGTGGCTCGTCTGGCACGTCATGCGGAGCCTAGCCCCCGTCAGGCCGCCCGGATGGAAGACTTGCGGGCGGGGCGCGGCGGCTCGGTCACCGTGGCCGTCCACTGCTCGGGTTCGATCCGCCCCTCGATGAGCGCCGCCAGGCTGTCCAGGGCTGGCGTCTCGAGCATGGCGTCCCGGGCCGCCGTGGCCAGCAGCGGAGCCGCATCAACGCCCTCGACCGCGCGGCCGAGCGCGTGGTCGATGTCCTGCGCCGGCACGCCCTGGGCGAGCAGTTCGCCGGCCCGCCGGTTGCGCTCGTTTGGCGAGACCGCACCGGCCACGAGGTCGCCCGCGCCGGCCAGGCCGGCGAACGTCTCGGGCCGCGCGCCGCGGGCCCGCGCCAGCGCGTCCACCTCGGCGAACACCTTGCCCGCGGCGGCGCCCGCCACGTTGGGGCCCGCGCTCAAGGCGACCGCGGCGGCCAGCACGGCGACGTTCTTGGCCGCGCCGGCGAGCTCGACCCCCGTGACGTCGCCGGTGGCCGTCACGTCGAATCCCGCCGTACCCAGCGCGTCAGCCAGCTGGCGGCGGAACGCGCGGTCGACGGAGGCCAGCACCACGGACGCGCCGTGCTCCAGGCTGTCGGTCGCGTCGGACGGGCCACCCAGCGCAGCGACCGCCCGCGCCGCGCAGCGCTCGGCCACGAACGCCGAGGGCAGCGTGCCGAGCGGTGGCACGAGGCCCTTGGAGAGGACCGTGACCCCGGCGCGGTGGGGAATGGCGTCGCCGTGGGCGCCCATCACCGCGGGCAGCGCCCGGGCCGGCACGGTCAGGCAGATCAGGTCGTGGCTGTCGAGTTCGAGGTCGCCGGCCCGGACGACGTTGATGTTGTTCGGAAGCTCGGCGTCGGGGAGGTAGGCATCGTTGCGGCGGGTCCTCTGGATGGCTTCGGCCTGCTCGCGGGTCCGGCAGCCGAGCTCGACCTCGAACCCGGACCGGGCCAGCAGCACGGCCAGGCTGGTGCCGGCCGAGCCGGCGCCGACGATCGCCACACGGCGAATCGGCGCCATGCCGCCCAGCCACTCCCACTGGAGCATCACCATCGGCCAGATCCGATCGGTGACCGCGCCGGCCAGCGCCGGCGAGGCGTTCTCCACCTTGGGAAAGTGCAGCGCCCGCCCGGCCCGGAGCCGCACCTTGCGCGGGCGGATCCGCCATCCCCGGCGGATGTCCTCGGTGCCGATGATCGCGATCGGAACGACCGGCGCGCCGCTCTCGAGCGCCAGCCGTCCCACGCCCCGCCTCGGCTTGCCGAGCGAGCCCGGGCGGGTGCGGGTGCCCTCGGGGAACATCAGCACGATCTCGCCCCGGTCGAGGATCGCCCTCGCGGTCTCGATCGTGTCCTGGTCGCCGGCGCCGCGGTCGACGGGGAAGGCACCCAGCGCGTTCAACACCCAGCTCAGCAGGCGGTTGTAGGCGAACAGCTCCCTCTTGGCCACGTAGTACACCGGGCGCCGGGTCATCGTCCCGATCACGAACGGATCGAAGAAGCTCCGGTGGTTGGCGGCCAGGATCACCGGGCCCTCGGCCGGGATGTGCTCCCGCCCCAGCCGCTTCATCCTCAGGTAGGTCAAGAAGAACGGCGTCAGGATCATCCGCACGACCAGCAGCACGAGCCGGTTGACGCCCTTCTCCCTGGCCCGCCGGTGCAGCGCTTCGTGATCCATCGCACTTTGGCGTACCCACCCCGGCCCCGCCCGTTACAGTTTGCCCCCCTTGAGCAACGGCACCGTCAGCAACCGAACGCTCAACGGAGCCCTCGCCGGAGCCGTCGCCGCCCTGGCCTGGGCCTTCCAGCAGCCGCTGGACAAGCTGGTCTTCCGCAGCCGCTACGACGACGTCGAGCTCCTCGGCCGCGCCCTCCGTCCCGGTGCCGGCTGGTACCGCGCCGGCCTCATGCTGCACGTCCAGAACGGCGCCCTGTTCGGTGCGGTGTACGCGAACCTCGCGCCCGGTCTACCCCTCCCGCCCCAGCTTCGCGGACCCGCCGCCGGCCTCGCCGAGCACTTCGCCCTCTGGCCCCTCGTCGGCCTCACCGACCGCTTCCACCCGGCCCGCGACCAGCTGCCCACGCTCAGCGGCAGCCGCCGCGCCCTCGCCCAGGCCACCTGGCGCCACCTCCTGTTCGGCTACCTCCTCGGCGAGCTCGAGCGCCGGCTCAATACCGGCGACACGAGCCCACCCGAGCCGGCTCCCGACTACGCCTCCAACGGCCACGGCTCGCTCGAACGCGCCGTCTCGGCCGTGCGAGACTGAGCGGCACCCGCCCGCCTAGCTCAACTGGTAGAGCACTTCACTTGTAATGAAGGGGTTGGGGGTTCGAGTCCCCCGGCGGGCTTGGTGTGATGTCTCGGGACATAGGTCTCAGGTGTCTCGGGACATGGGTCTCATTTCGGGGAGTTCGGCCATCGGCCGGGCTTGTTGTTTTGGTTGCGCCAGTAGGTTTTGTTGGGCTCGATCTGGTGGACTGAGAGGATCTCGCCGGTGCTGAGGTCGGCGATGGTGACGTGGTGCTCGTCGGCGAACGCGAGGACGCGTTTGCGGGCGTGGGCGGCGCCGACTCCGAGGTGGTGCATGCGGCCGGCGCGGCGCAGGCTCACTTTGGTGTCGAGCCGGTCGTAGCGCAGGCGGTAGTGGCCGGGCGCGTGCCCGTTGCTGGCAGGCGCGGCCTTCGGAGTCGCGCGGTATGCCTCGCCCGCAGCTGGAGCACCCGCCGACGGACGTCCTCGGGCGTCGCGATCGGTGTCGTCCTCGGGCGCCTGGAGCGCGGCTCGAGCGCTTGAAGGCCTCCTTCTCGGTAGCGGGCTAGGAGGCGGTGCAGATGCCGGCGGGAGAACCGTATTCGGCAGCAGCCGCGGTGACCGTCAGCTGCTTGGACACGATTTGAAGAACGGCGACGCGAGCTCGGGACATGCCCGCGACTGTCAGCCCGCCCCCGGACAGGCCCGCACCGGCGATCGCCGCTGCGGCACTCGCTCCGCTCGCGCCTCCGCGACGTACGCCGGTCTAGGTGTGACCTATGTCCCGAGACATGAGGGACGTATCACCTGGGACATATGTCGTGAACCCCAGACACCCCGGCGGGCTTGGGGATACGGCCTTTCATGTCTCCAATATGTCCCGGAGTTGGCGTACGAATTCCGCATGCCTGGTGCGGTGTCTTGTCACGTGTTCCGAGTCGAGCGTGCGCGCGGTCCGGTCTGGTACGCGAAGTACCGACTGCCAGACGGACGACAGGTCCAGCGCAAGATCGGGCCAGCGTGGACGGGCCGGGGCCGACCGGCCGCGGGCTACATGACGAAGCGCCTGGCCGAGGACTGGCTGCGGTCGGTTCTTGAGTAGGCGCGGCCGTCGCCCGCGGAAGGTGCTCGATCGCCGATCGGGTCGCCCGTGCTCAGTGCGACCAGCGCCGCTTGCCCGGGCGCCCTGACGGCCTACTGATGTCTCTAGCTCAACGTTCTCGCGCCAGAAAGGCTGGTGAGCATTGCGACGCGGATTGTGTTCCTCAACGGTCAAGAGACGACGGTCACCCAGACCGAGGATCAGGTTGTTGAAGGGGTCCGGCCTGATCACCCCAACCCCGTGAAGCTGGAGGGCGTCGACGGAATCGTCAAGTTCGTGAACTGGGCGCACATCACCTCGATTGGCCCCCGGCCCTCGCCCGTGCCCTAGGCCGACGGTCAGCGGCGATCGTCGAAGGGCCATGCCCAAGCCACCCCTCCCGCCGGAGCCTTTCTCGCTGAGGCCAACCGGTCGGGCATCGCCAGCATCCGGCCGGATGGCAGCCCGCATACCGCGGCGACGTGGTACCTGTGGGTGGACGGCCGCGTGCTCGTCAACATGGACGAGGGTCGGGGGCGGCTCGAGCACCTGCGTCAGGAGCTCCGGGTCTCGCTCACCGTGCTCGGCCGTGAAGACTGGTATCACCACGTCACGCTGCGCGGACACGTGGCCGAGGTGATGGCGGATCCGCAGTTCACCGACATCGACCGCCTGTCTGAGCACTACACCGGACGGGCCTACCCTCAGCGGGACCGAAGCCGGTTCAGCGCCTGGATCGAGGTGACGTCCTGGCATGCCTGGGCGGTGATCGAGCTGTGGACGGGCGGGCGCTGACAGGCGCGCGTGTTGACGTCGGTGCGCGATGGCGGCCGGAGCCCGTCCGGGCACGGCTCCGCCACCCCAGTACGGCCGACCGGCGGGAGCTCGGCAAGGCGGCCCGGGCGGCGGTTCCGCGCTCGAGGCACGGCGGTTGGGAACCGCACCCGTCCAGGCCGGATCCGATTGAGCTGCTCCAGGAGCAGGCGAGCACCCGTGTGCCGGAGCTGATCCCCATCCGGTACGGCCGCATGCTCGTCTCGCCGTTCACGTTCTTCCGGGGGGCCGCGTGCGTGATGGCCTGGGACCTCGCCCAGGAGCCCCGTACGGCCCTTAAGGCCCAGCTGTGCGGTGATGCCCACCTCTCCAACTTCGGCACATTCGCCGGTCCGGACCGTCGGCTCGTGTTCGGGATCAACGACTTCGACGAGACGCTCCCCGGCCCGTTTGAGTGGGACGTCAAGCGCCTGGTTGCCAGCTTTGAGGTCGCCGGACGCGATCGCGGCTTCGATGGGGTTGCGCGGCGGTCCGTCGATCTTGCCGTCGCGCGCTCCTACCGGGAGGCCATGCGCAGCTTCGCGGAGCTGCGGACACTGGAACTCTGGTACGTGCACCTCGATCGCGACCTCGAGGAGATCGTCCGGGAGTGGGCATCGCGGGTCAGCCGGAAGCAGCTCAGGTACTTTGAACGCAATATCGCCAAGGCGCGGGCGAAGGACTCACTGCGTGCGTTCGCCAAGCTCACACGGGTGGTGGACGGGCATCTGCGGATCGTCCACGATCCGCCGCTGGTCGTCCCCATCGAAGCACTTGCCCGCGCGGATGACCCGGAGACGCTCGCGGCGGCGGTCGACGCCGTCCTGCACTACTACCGCCGCACGCTGCCACGGGATCGGCGGGGGCTCCTTGAGCGATACCGGTACATCCATGCCGCCCGCAAGGTCGTGGGGGTGGGCAGCGTGGGCACGCGGGCCTGGATCATGCTGATGCTCGGCCGCGATGACCGCGACCCGCTGTTTCTGCAGATGAAGGAGGCCGTGGCGTCGGTGCTGGAGCCGTATCTCGGCCGCAGCGAGTTCGAAAACCACGGCCAACGCGTGGTGGAGGGCCAGCGGCTAATGCAGGCGGCGAGCGACATCATGCTGGGGTGGATCCGGACAACCGAGTGGATCGACGGCGTCAACCGCGACTTCTACGTTCGCCAGCTGTGGGACGGCAAGGGCTCTGCTCCCGTCGACGTGCTCGACCCGGACGCCCTCGGCCGCTACGGCGAGTTGTGCGGCTGGGCCCTCGCGCGTGCTCACGCACGCTCAGGCGACGCGGTCGCGATCGGCAGCTATCTCGGCACCGGGAACACGTTCGACCTGGCGATGTGCGCCTTTGCCGACGGATATGCCGATCAGAACGAACGCGATTATGCGGCTCTCAGGCATGCGGCCGACGCCGGCCGGATCACCGTTCGGACCGGGCTGTGACGAGCGGGGCGCCGGCGGCGACTCACCCTGCCTGAAGGTTGCCCTCGCCCGTGAGCAAGCGACTGCAAGCGGGGCCCGAGGGCAGTGAGCCGGGCAGTGCGGGAGGTGAGCATGGCCCTCGGCAACACGCCGGCGGTTGCCCGCAGCAGCTACATCGATCCCCCGCGTGATCACCCTGTTGAGGACGACGTGGTCATCGACTTCCCGATGCCTCATCGCAGCCGGCCGTGCCGATGCGGATCGATGGGGACGAAGTGGTCGTTGAGCTGCCCACGGACGTCGACGAGGACGCCATCCGCCTCGACGTCGAACACCGCGTTCGCGAGCTCCTCGTGGGCCGTGCGGACCGCTCGCGCGCAAGCGGCTTGATAGACGAGGCATGCGCTCTATCACCAAATCTCGGAGGTCAATAAATGAAGCTGAACGAGCGCGCATACGACTACGCCAAGAAGCTGATCGCCGAAGGGAAGTTCGTTCTCGACGATCGCGACGACTGGAGTGAGCACCAGCCGTCGACGCAGGACGAGAACCGCTTCATCGAGGAGCACGGGATGGACGAGTACGCCCTCTGGTACCTGGGGATCAATGAGGACCAGCCCGCGGAGAACAAGGGCCGCTACCGGTTCCCGTACGGCGACTTCGCAGCCGTGCACCGGTGCGGGGTGCTGGCGGCGGAGTCGCGCGCGGGGCAGTACAAGCACCTCGACATCGAGCGCGCGGCCGCCGACCTGCACGGCATGCTCGACGCGCTGAGGGACGCGCCCGCCGGCGCCTCGAGCCGCCGTCACTAGTCACTGTCTCCCGACCGTGACGGCGACGACCACCCACACGTTTCCCGACCGGTCGCACGCCGGTCGGCTGCTCGCGGAGCGATTGCGAGAGCTCGCGGGCCGCGACGACGTGGTGATGCTCGGGCTTCCTCGCGGCGGGGTCCCGTTGCGTTTGAATTCGCGCGGGCTCTGAACGCGCCGCGGGATGCCTTCGTGGTGCGAATGCTGGCGTTCCCGGACATGAGTACAAGCCGGTCCGCCGGATCAGCCGCCCGGACGGACGGCCTGCGAGTCCTGGATGCGGCCGTGCCGATCGTGAAGGATGATCTCCCAATCACCGTGGACGCGGGCGTGCTCCATGGCCGCGCCGGCGGCCGCCTTCTTGGTCGGGAACTCTCCCTGCGGCTCACCGTGCTCGTGCTTGTAGGTCCATGTCCCGTGGTGAGGCACGACGTGGACGAAGTGCGCCCTGGCGCGTAGGCGCTCGACGGTCCGTTGCGCGACTTCGGTGCTCGAGCGCGGGTTCTGCCCGGTGACGAGGTTTCCGTCGACGATCGAGAACGGCTGCCAGGCCTGCGCCGTGGCGACGTTGCCGCCGGCCTCACGCAGCCTGTCTTCGAGGAGCCACGGCGCGCTCCCGGCGAGTCCGGCCTGGGTTTCCTCTTCGTTGGTGAATGCCGACAGCTCGCGCCCACTGAAGGCCCACGACCCGTCGTCGCGCTCGGCGCTCAGCAGCGCCGCGGGACCATGGCATACCGCCGCGATGACCTTGTCGTCGTCGAGCATCGCGATGAGCAGTCGCCCGAGCTCGGGCGACTCGGCCAGGTCCTCCATCGGCCCGTGACCGCCCGGCACGAACACGCCTTCGTAATCAGCCGGGGAGATGTCCTCCAGCGCCGCAGGAGCGGCGAGCACGTCGCTGAGAGCGTCCAGCGCGGCGCGTAGCTCCGCCGCACGGTCTTCTCCGCCGGCACCGTCCGGAGAGAGACTGGCTTCGTCCACCGTCGGCGCGACGCCGCGGGGCGTCGCGACCGTCACGTCGACGCCGGCGTCGCGGAACACTCGCATCGGCTCGACGAGCTCCTCGGCCCAGAACCCCGTCGGATGACTCGTCCCATCGGCGAGTGTCCACGTATCGGCGCCCGTCAAGACCACCAGCAGCCTCGGCCGCTCCTCGTCGCCCTTGTCCAGGTTGTCCGAGCGCTGTTCATCACCTTGCTGCATTGCCCTCACCTCAGCTCGGCCATCACGGCCGCCGTGATCGCCTGGGCGCTCGCCGGCACGCCCAGCCCGTCGACGTACACGCTCGGCGTCCCGTTGACGCCGCGCGTGATCGCGATCGCCGTCACGTACTCGGCCCACGGGATGTACCGCCCGGCCATGACGCACGATCCAAAGTCCTCGTCGAGGCCACATTGGAGCCCCAACTGGACCAGCTCCTCGTCGTTGAGACCGTCGCTCCCCTCCGGGGGCTGGTTCTCGTAGAGGGCGTACAGATACTCGCGGAACTGCTCGCCGTCGGACGCGCAACCAGAGGCGGCTGCCGCGCGCGTGGAGTAGCGCGTCGTGGAAAGGCGATCGAGGAAACCCAGCGGGTGGTAGACGAGCGTGATCACGCCGCGATCGACCAGCGCGTCGATCATCGGCCCGCTTCGTTCCTCGAACATCCGGCAGAATGGGCACAGGAAGTCGATGTACGCGTCGACCACAGCCGGGCCGCTGCCGAGCACGATCCCGCCGCCGTTTGCCGCGGCGCCGGCAGGTACTTGATTGGGTGGGGCGATTACTTCGGGAGTGGCCATGGGAATGTGTGCTCCTCGGTCGTGGTGTTGCCTGCTCGGCCCCGGTTCACTGAGCTAGACGGCGCCGTGACTTGACCCGCGAGTCCACGACTCGCGGCGGCGCAGGTGCGCGGTACAGCTTGTCCTCCGTGCTCGGAGCGGGCCTCTTGCTCCGCCGCCGCGCCCATCGCTTGCGGACGGTCTGAATCGTCCGCCGGAAAATCGACATCGTTCCTCCGCTTCGTCGGTAACCCGTGCATCTGCGGCGAGGCCACAACCCGCGAGGCACCGATGCGGGCGGCCTCAGGGGCCGCGGCGGCCTCCGCCGCCGCGACCAGTGGGTCCACTCGCGGCCGCCGCGAGAGGTCACGATGAGGTTCAGGCATGGCTAGGAGAGCCGGCTCCGGCCTCCGCCGAAGACGCCCAGGCCCGGTCCGAGCACGTACAGGACGGCCAGGATCGTGATGATCACCGAGACGATGTACGGAAGGCCGAGCGCCGCGGTCAGCACCCACACCAGGGCGACGACCAGGATTCCGATAATCAGCTGGATCATTGGGGTTACCTCCGTCGCAGACCGTTACTCTCATCAGTGCTAGGCCACGATCGTGCCCGCGCAAGCCGGTGCGAACACGCAATAACGACCTTGTCGTCCTCCGGCTGGGCGCGTAACGGTCCCAGTGATAGGGCAATCACATCGCATGAAATCCCCCGCGACACGTGGCGCCCGTACTTCGGGGAGCTCACCGACGTGCTGGGCACCGTTGAAGGGACCGTGGAGGTCATCGGGCGCGATGTCGGCGACCAGATCGCGGACGAGCGGCGATCTTCCCGATCCTCGCGCCTTCCCGGTCGACCATCGTCGCGCCGCGCAAACGCTGTGACCGCGCCCGTGGCGGCACCACGGCAGCCTGTCATCGGTGCGCTGCGAGGGCGCCGCTGATCAAACGGTTGTGCGCGGCGTGTCGGGGCCGAACGAGCGTCCGCTACACGCCTGCCGGCGTTCGCCCCTCCGCGGCGTCACGATCGCATCCCCCCCGAACGCGATCGTCACAACCGGCCCGTCGCCGACGATGCCATATGGGCGACGAAGCGACAGCCAGCGCCGGCCGGGAAGAACCTGTGCCAGAGCCCGATTCCCGCGCCAGCCGACCGCCGCGTCTGGTGACCTCGAGCCCTCGCGCTACCGTCTAGTCCATGTCCGCGCACACCTTCCACGTCGTGTACGAGGACGCCGGCGATGGCTGGGTCTATGCCCACGTCCCTGAGCTGCCCGAGGTCCACACTCAGGGCGAGACGCTCGATCGGGCCCGCGACATGGTCAAGGACGCGATCGCGCTTGTCCTGGACGAGCGAAGGGCGCGCGGTGAGGCGATTCCGCCGACCGGCTGGGCGCTGGTCGAGTCGGTCGAGATCGCTGCGTGAAGAAACGGCAGCTCGAGCGGCACCTCACCGATCACGGCTGCCGCCTCGCCCGCGAGGCCGCGAAGCACGAGCTATGGGAGAACCCGGCGACCGGACAGCGGACGACGGTGCCCCGTCACCGCGAGATCAAGATGCCGACCGCACGCGGGATCTGCCGCCAGCTCGGGCGATCCCGATTACGTCGTCGTCCGAATTGCCGCTCGCCGTTCGGTCGGAGACTTGGATGCGTGAGTTCCAGCCGCTCGCGCTGACTAAAGATCTCCCGGCCGCGGTGCGCGAACTACCGGAGCGGACTTCTCTGACTGTGAGGGTGTCGGGCTGCTGCCGTCCGCGTCGCTGATGGGAGCGCGTCGCGAACGGCGCCGAGCAGCCAATCCCACGCGACCGCTGAGCTGGTGTCCACCTCGATTAGCGCCGCCCCGACGCCGAGGGGAGAAACCGTGCCGGCCAGTTGCGCAGCCTGCTGGACGACCTCGGGATTGACCATGTCACGGTGGATCAGATGCCTGTCTGCGCGCTGGCGGGCACGCATCCGGCGCTCCGCCAGGCTCGGTTCGCAGCGGCAGAAGATCTCCACGCAGCCGACGAACCACTCCTCGGCCCGCTTCCGTCGCTCGCCCCGCCACCACCCCTCGACCACCGCACAGGGAAACATGTCGCCGAGCCGGAACACGACCTCAGCTGCGGCATCGCCGAGCGTGTACGACCATGCCTCCCGCTCCTCCTTGATCCCGAGCGCGTCGGCGAGCGTCTCCTTGACCATGTCCAAGCTGAGCAGGGGAAAGCCAAGATTGTCCGCCACCGTAGCGGCGACCGTCGACTTGCCGGTGGCAGGTGCGCCGGAGACCACGATCATGCCCTTCGCCGTCATGCGGAGATCATCACACGACCGGCTGCCTCGACCAGGCAGCAGGTTTGGACCCGGAAGCCCGCGACCGTGGAACCAGCGCCAGCTCGAGCGGCATCTCACCGACCACGGCCGGCCGGCGGAGCACAGAGCGGCCGAGTCGGCGATGATTGTGTGCGTGCCCGAGAAGCCGACAGCGCGAAGCGTCAAGATCTCTGCCGACGAGCGCACCGGCTGGTCATCGGAGCGCCCGCACCGAAGCGGCGCCCCGGCGCGCCCGGTCGACGTGTCGGTCCGGTGCCGCGTCCTGGCTCCGTCACATCGGCTGCGCTACTCCCCCGGGAGCCTTCTCATCATCGTCGGCGCCCAGGCGTCTGAGCCTGCGCAGTTCGCCGAGAGAGTCGTGGAGGAGCGCGGAGCGACGCTCGCACCCAGTCGAGTTCGAGCGCTGCTCGCCGGTCGGGTCGCGGAGAACGAGATCGAGGAACGTACCGGCGACTTGCTCGCCGGCGCCGTACTGAAGCGGCTGCAGTCTGAGCAGAGCGTTGTTCTGCCACTCGAGGGTTTCGACGCTTCAGAGCGCGAACGGTACGTGCGGCTCGCGCATGACCTTCGGCGCCCGCGACACCTGATCCTGCTCGAGGCTCCGCGCGAGAAGGTCCTCGACAACGAGCGACCGGCACTCGACGAACTCCGGCGGTCGCTCGACGCCGGCGAACTCGGGCTCGAGGGCTTCCAGACCGCACTGCGTCTCGGTGGCCGCGCACTCGTCGAACTCAAGCGAATCGTCTTTCAGCCCCCGCCGCGGGACGACTGATCCCCCCCCGATTGCGGGGTCGGCCGTCGGGCTGATCAGGCGATCGCCTTCGAACGGCTGCGTCTGGCTGCTCGTGCCGGATCGGACCTGCAACGCTTTCCGTGTGGAGCAGTCGATCGAAATCGCCGGCGACACGATCCGCCTAGGCCAGCTGCTCAAGCTGGCCGGGGCTGCCTCGGGCGGAGCGGACGCCAAGGCCCTGATCGCCAGCGGTCAGGTGACCGTCAACGGTGAGCCCGAGCTGAGGCGCGGCCGACAGCTCCATCCCGGCGACGTGGTGCGGGTCGGCACGGATGATCTGCGCATCGTCGCCTCAGTGCATGTCCAGAACGCGGAATGATCAGGGTCGTTTGCGTCGTTCACGGGCTCTGACGTCGTCGCCCGCGAGGCCGCCCTCTTCCTGACCGCGGCGTTCATGGGCGTGCGCCGCCACGAGCTACTCGCGCTTGGGTAACTCGACGGCCTTGATCGTCATACGCCAGGGTGACGTGGCCCGGCGGGTAGCTCCACCGTGGCGCAGAGCCCGCCAGCGGCCCGCGGGGTGAGGGTGAGGGCCCCGTCGTGGGCCTGGGTGATGCTCTTGACGATTGCCAAACCGAGGCCGACACCTGCGTGGTCGCTGCGTATGCGTTCGGTGCCGCGAAGAAACGGCTCGCCAAGCGTGGAAACCAGCTGTGGGGTGAGCTTCTCGCCGGTGTTCTCGACAGTGACCATCACACTCTCAGGGTGAACGGTGGTCGTGACCCACACGGTGCCGCGTTCAGGCAGATTGTGGACGATCGCGTTGTGCACAAGGTTCGTAGCCATCTGCAGCAGGAGCGCGTGTGAACCGATGGTGGGCGTCATGTCGCCGGATGTCTCGATGGTGACGCCGTGTTCTTCTGCGACGGGGAGGAGCGTCTCAATGGCCTCCTCTGCCGTGAGGGACAGGTCGACGTGTTCTCGGGTAAAGGACCGCCGGTCGGCACGGCTGAGCAGGAGCAGTGCTTCGGTGAGGTCGATCGCTCGGGTGTTGACGGCGTGGAGGCGGTCGACAAGCTGAGCGGTGTCGCCGTTCAGATCGTTACGGGCCACGTCGAGAAGTGTCCGCGTGATCGCCAGCGGGGTCCGGAGTTCGTGGGAGGCGTTGGCGGCGAATCTCTGCTGTTCGGTGACGTGCGCTTGGAGCCGCGCGAGCATGGCATCGAAGGCATCGGCGAGCTCGCGGAACTCATCGCTGCGGCCCGGTAGCCGGATTCGGTGGGCCAGCGACCCGGTCGCGGCCAGGCGCGTGGCGTCCGTGATGCGGGTCAGCGGGGCGAGCATCCGGCCGGCGAGAAGCCAACCTCCCACGAGACCGAACACCAGCAGGAACGCCAACACGACGGCTGCCCTCGGAGCGAAAACGTGCAAGAGGTTGGACCGGACGGGAAACGGACCGGGCATGGGGGTGTCCGCGTTGAGGAGGAACGCACGATCCGGGACGTAGCGCAGGAGGAACGCCCACACGGCGGCGAGCAGCAAGGCACCTGCGAGCAGGAGGAAGCCGGCGTAGCTGAGGGTGAGTTTGAGGCGGACGCTCAAGCCAGGGGCTCTAGCCACGCTCCCCTCCTTCACGCCCGGTGTCTGGTTGAGCGTCGATGCGGTATCCGGCGCCGGCCACGGTGGCGATGATCCAGGGTTCGCCGAGGCGTTTGCGCAGCGCCGAGACCGTGATGCGCACGGCGTTGGTGAACGGGTCCGCGTTCTCATCCCACGCCCGGTTCAGCAGCTCCTCGGCGCTGACGACACCACCTTCGGCAGCGACGAGAACTTCGAGCACGGCAAACTGCTTGCGGGTGAGCGCGACGTAGCGGCCGTCGCGGTAGACCTCGCGGCGGAACGGATCCACACGCAGGCCTGCGATCTCGCGCACGGGCGGCCGGTTGTGGGCGCGCCTGCGATCGAGGGCTCTGAGACGGAGCACAAGTTCCCGGAGCTCGAACGGCTTGGTCAGATAGTCGTCGGCGCCGAGCCCGAACCCGGAGGCCTTGTCGTCGAGCCGGTCGGCAGCGGTAAGCATCAGGATCGGCATGCCGCTGCCGGACGCCACGATCCGTCTGGCGATCTCGTCACCGGAGGGCCCGGGGATGTCGCGGTCCAGGACGGCGATGTCGTACGCGTTGACGCCCAGCAGCTCCAGGGCGCCCTCGCCGTCCCCGGCGATATCCGCGGCGATCGCTTCCAGGCGTAGGCCATCGCGGATGGCTTCGGCCATATAGGGCTCGTCCTCAACGATCAACACGCGCACGCTCCGATGCTACGAGCCGGCGCATATCGGCGGCATATCGAAAACCAGATACGGGCTGGCAACAGCACGCTGCCTTGACTGGAGGCATGACCCACAGCGAACCAGTACGAACAGCAGCCCGCCGTGCCCGATCGACCGTGCTCGTCGTCGGCTTCGCCTGTGCGGCATGAGCAAGACGCTGCAGCCTCACTACAGGACGAGAACCCTGTACGTCCGCCGCCGCCGCGTGCTGCTCGGCGCGGTACTCGGTCTGCTCCTCGCCGCCACGGCGTTCGCGGCGCCCCGCCACCTGCTCAACGACAAGCACCGCACCTACCTGTCGACGGACGGGTGGCCGCGGAGCGGACAGGGGGCGTACGTCCTCGGCAACGGCCTGCCGGCGGTGAGCCCGCACGAGCAGCCGGTCCCGATCGCCAGTCTGGCCAAGGTGATGACCGCCTACCTCGTGCTTCGGCACTACCCGCTGCACGCGGCGGACAGCGGCCGGCGATTTGTGGTCGATCAGCGTGATGTCGACGACACCGAGACAATGCGCCGCGAGGATCAGTCGATCGTCGATGTTCGCGCCGGCGAGCAGCTCACCGAGCGGGATGCCCTAATGGCGATCCTGTTGCCGTCCGCGAACAACATCGGGGTGCTCGTCGCGCGTCAGGTCGCCGGCAGCGTCCCCTCCTTCGTCGCGGAGATGAATCACACCGCGCACGCGCTGGGAATGTCGCACACCACCTACACCGATCCAAGCGGATATGACCTGGGCACGGTCTCGACGGCCCTCGATCAGCTGCGTCTGGCCCGGCTCGTGGCCGAGGACGAGACGCTGGCAGCCATGATGGCCACCCGCAGCTACTCGCTGCCGGTCGCCGGTGAAGTGACCAACACCAACGCCCTGCTGGGCGATGACGGATTCGTCGGCATGAAGACCGGCTCAGACGACGCGGCCGGCGGCTGCCTCATGTTCCGCTCCGAGCGGCACACCGAGAGCGGCAACGTAGCGCTGATCGGCGTCGTGCTCGGGCAGCCAGGACCCAACCTCATCACCGCGGGACTGTATGCGGCCAAGCAGCTGGTCGACCGGCTCGCACCGAACGCAGCGACGTGAGACATCCAGCGTCTCCGGTATAGCCGGACGCGTCCCCGCGACATCCCCGGATCACGCCGACGCTCGAACCAACGACCGGCACGCACTCGGATCCGGCAGTGCGGTGGTCCCGATATCCGCCGCGGTACGTTCAGCGCATGGCCGGCGACGAGGACCTCTTCGAGCGGTTCAAATTCGAGATCCTGGACGACGCCGTGTTCGAGGACGTTCAAGGGTTGTGGGAGCCGCTGTGGGCACTTCGTGGATATCTCAGGCAGCCCCATCAACGGGAGGACGAGCGCCAGGCGCTGGCCGAGCTCGCGCTCCGCGAGCTGTATGCGGAGGGCCTCATCTACTTCTTCCGTGTTCCTCCCCACAGCGACCTCGATCGGGCCGCCGACGATCCGGCGTTACGCCTCGGCTCAGAGGAGGTGAACACGACTCTCTCGGACACGTGGTGGCGCGGCGCGACCGGCCTCCCGACAGACCACCCCAATATCTGGTGGTGGGCGACCGAGAAGGGTCGCAGTGCCGCCAACGACCGGCGTCAGCGACCGGGCGAACCTTGACGAACCGGCGCGGCGCCGACGGAGACTGGCGTTTTCTCATGTCCACCAGCCCGAGGCTCATCGGCATGCGTGCTCAGTGCTCACTGGCCGGCATCCTTGCCGTGTGCGCGCTCCTCACCCTCTCGGCACGAGCGACGGCGGACACGAGCGCGGCCACGACGCTGGCGGACAGATACTCGCCGGTGATCATGCTCGAGCCCCAGTTCAATCCATGCGGACCCGGTGAGGCGTACCGCCCCACCACGGTCGACATCCTCCTCGGTAATCCCGAGGTGGCCCTCCACAACTCGCAGGGCAGGGTCGTCGGGCGAGGACCAACCGCGCAGGATCTATCGGGCGCGCCGGCCAGCGACTACATCGATCTGGGCGGAAATGCGCTCCGACCCGGCTGCTTCTACGAGAGACAGTTCAAGCGCTGGTTCGGCGATCGCAAGCCGACCGTCTACGCGCACGTCGCGACCGACTCCGGGCACCCCGGGAAGCTGGCCGTGCAGTACTGGTTCTTCTACACGTTCAACGACTTCACCAACAAGCACGAGGGCGACTGGGAGATGGCGCAGGTCAACTTCGATGCCGCCACCCCGGAGCAGGCGCTGAAGATCGGGCCCGACCAGGTCAACTACGCCCAGCATGCAGGCGGCGAGCGCGGGGCCTGGGAGGACGATCCGAAGCTGACCAAGGAGGGCACGCATCCGGTGGAATACATCGCGACGGGCGCTCACGCCGGTTTCTTCCAGAGCAAGCTCTATCTCGGCAAGGGAGGCACCGCGGTCTTCGGCTGCGAGGACACCAGGAGCGCGACCGAGCGGTTCGCGCCGCAGATCGTGGTGCTGCCAGACACCCCGACTCCCCCGGACTCGCCGTTTGCCTGGCTGAATTTTCCCGGCCGTTGGGGCCAGAGGCAGCGCGGCATCAACGACGGCCCCTTGGGCCCGGCGAACGCGGACCGCGAGGCGTGGGCGCATCCAATCACCTGGTCGGAGGGGCTCCGGACCAAGAGTCTGACCGTGCCCGGCGGCCACATGCTCGGCCTCAGCGTGACGAGCTTCTTCTGCGGCGCAGTGGACCACGTCTCCGTCGCCATGATCTGGAGCCTGGTCCATCCGGCTCCGTTCTTCGCGCTGTTGGGCCTGGTCGTGGTGGCCGGAGCCGGCACAGCGCGGCGGACCCGGTGGAGGCCTTCGGAGTCGCGGCCGATCCGGCACGCGCGCAGCGGCGGGCAGATCCTGCGAGCGGCGTGGCGTCTGTATCGGGAGAACCCGCGGACGTTCATCGGCATCGGCGCGATCTTCGTCCCGGTGGCGGTGGTCGCCGCCGCGGTGCAATGGCTTCTGTTTCACCGCACCGGCCTGTCCGGCTTTGTCGGCTTGGACGGCAGGCAGGGAGCAGTCACGGCCCTCCTGGCCTTGCTCATCGGTGACATCGGGGGGGTATTTGCGGCCGTCGCGGTCACCGGAGCGGTGTCAGCGACGCTGAACGAGATCGACGCCGGCCGGTCGGTCACGGCGCCTCGCGCGTATTCATTGGCAGGCCGAAATGCCCGCGCGCTGGGCGGCGCGACCGCGGTGCAGTTCGTGCTGATCCTGCTCCTCGTCCTCACCGTGATCGGGATCCCGCTCGCGGTGTACTACTTCATCCGTACCTCTCTGTTCGCTCAGGCATGTGTGCTCGGGGACCAGACCGCCGTCGGCTCATTACGGGCCAGCGCGCGGCTGACCCGCCGACACTGGTGGCGAACCTTCGGCTTCACCGCCCTTATCAATGTCATCGCGATCCTGGCCGGTCCGTTGCTCGGCGTGCTGGTCCTGCTGCTCACCTCCCAGTCGCTCACCTTCATCGACATCACCGGCTCGATCGTCTACGCGCTGGTCGTGCCCTACGCGGCCATCGCGCTGACCCTCTATTACTTCGACCTCGAGGCAGGCGACCAGGCATGACGTTTGAGCTACCCCTCGACGCCGGCTCCGCGACGTTCATTGCCTAGTGATGTGGCTGGTGATGAGCGTCGGGATCCTCGCCCTCGGCGTGGCGGAGATCGCCGGCGCGTGAATCCGGGCGCCAACCCGTAGGTCGCTGTCCACCGATGAGTTCGCGGCGCTCGCGCGGTCCTAACCGCGCGGGACGATTTCACGCGCCCTGAGCGTAGCCATGATGCGCATCCGCGATCGAACCATCGAAACGGAAGACACCACGGTGTGCACGGAGGCACTGGGTGAACCGGGCGATCCAGCGATCCTGCTCGTGATGGGCATGGGCGCTTCGATGATCTGGTGGGAGGACGGGTTCTGCCGGAGGCTGGCCGACGGACGGCGGTTCGTGCTGCGTTACGACCATCGCGACACAGGACGGTCCCGAACTTATGAGCCAGGCCACCCCGGATACACAGTCGGCGATCTCGTCGCGGACGCGGTCGGCGTGCTCGAGACCCGCGGGCTTCCGGCCGCCCACATCGTGGGGATGTCGATGGGCGGTGGACTCGCGCAGCTTCTCGCCCTCGACTTCCCTGACCGGGTGCTCTCGCTCACGCTGATCAGCACCTCGCCGGCGGTGCCCCGCGAGCGTGATCTGCCAGCCTGCGAGCCGTCGCTGGCACGCTTCCTGGCCACGGTTCAGGTCGACTGGGCGGACACGACCTCGCTCGTCGAGTATCTCGTGGATTACTGGCGCGTCCTGTGGGGCAAGGACCGTTCCTTCGACGCGGCACACATCCGGGGGCTGGTCGAGCGTGACGTCGAACGTGCCCGCGATCCGGCCTCGGCGCAGAACCACGCCCTGCTGGCCGACGAGTCGCGTGAGCGCGCCTCGCTGAGCTCGATCACCGCGCCAACGCTCGTGATCCATGGCACCGCCGATCCCCTGTTCCCGCTCGCCCACGGGGAAGCCCTGACTGGCGAAATCCCGGCTGCGCGATTGCTCGCGCTCGAGGGGGCCGGCCACGCGATCGATCCCGTCGACTGGGATGCGATCACCGATGCGATCCTGGCGCACACCGCTCCGCGCCCGGGCTCTGACTAGACGCGTCGCCGTTCGAGGGTCGGCCTACCGTGGCGGCTCGGATTCGCGCTGGTTCCTGGCTATCTCACTTCGACGCGGCCTCGTCTCGGTGCCACTCGGCTCCTTCGCGCTCGAGCAGAGCCCCGAGCCGCTCTAGTCCGGTGCGCGACCGCTCGAGCGCGTCGCGCGAACGCTGGAGGGCTTCTTGGCTCCGGCGCACGATGGCCCCGGAACTGGAGCCGGAGCTGGTGCTCCCCGCCCGAAGAAGCGCTCCTCGCGTTCGTCGGCCGCAATCTCCTGGCGCTCGGCAGCATGCTGGTGGTCTGCCGCGTTGTCACCCACGGTCGCAGTATGAGGCTTTGCGCCCGGGGATCAAGCGTCCGACGCCACGGCTGCGCCCACCTGAACAGACGCGTCCTCCCGCGCGTCAGCGCCTCCGGCCGGCTGCTCGGTGGGGATGCTGATGCTGGCGAGGAGCGCGATCAGGGCGACGAGGGCGATTACCGAGAGCGACGTGCGCAGCGCGTCCACACGGGCGTTCGCGTTTTCCTGGACGATCGCGTCGGTCGCGTCCTTCGGTACGCCGGCCTCGTCGAGCGCCGCCCGGAGGTCCTTGTCGGATAGGAACGGGACACCGCTGGCCAGTTCGGTCTTGGCCTTGGACTTGAGGTCAGCCGGGACCGCTGGGTTGTTCTGAATGCCGGCGATCAGCGAAGTCGTGAGCGCCGCGACCAGGACAGCGCCGCTCAGCGCCGTGCCGATCGAGGCGCCGAGGTTGGTCACCGTGTTCTGCAGGCCGCCCACTTCCCCACTCTGCTCGTCGGGCACCGCTGACACCGTCACGCTTCCCAGCTGCGACGCGAGCGCGCCGATGCCCAGACCGGCCAGGAGCATCGGCCAGGTGACGATCTCCGGTCCGGCCCCGGCGTCGAGCGCCCCGACCATGACGACGATTCCGGCGAACAGTGCGAGGAACCCGATCCTCACCACGCGCTGCGGTGAGGCGTGCGGGAACACCTTCGGGATGCCGGCGGCGGCCAGGAGCAGCGTGAGCGAGAGCGGTAGCAGGCGCACACCAGTGGCGATCGCCGAGAGTCCGAGCGAGACGGAAAGAAACAGCGGGACGGCGAAGAACAGCCCGGCCTGCACGAGATACTGGAAGAAGAACGCGGTGAGCCCGCCGCGCAGGGTCCGGTTGAGCAGGATCGACGGGTCGACAAGGACCTCCTCGCCGCGGGTGTGCCGCCGGTTCTCCCAGGCAAAGAACAGACACACCACAGCGCCGCCGCCGAAGAGCAGCCAGATCGATGGTGAGAGGCCCAGCCACTCAGGCGCGTCCGGCTTGGGGTGGACGAACCCCCAGGAGCCCGCTTTGAGGATGGCGAACACGATCAGTCCGAGTCCCATCGCCGACATCACGGTCCCGACCAGATCCAGGCGGGGGCGAGCCGCCGGCGGCGTATCGGCGATTCGCCGGCCGACCGCGAGGATGGCCAGGACGATGAACACCTCGCCCACGAACACCCAGCGCCACGAGGCGTAGGTCGTGAACAGCCCGCCGATCAGCGGTCCGGCGGCGACGGCGATCGCACCGGCCGAGGCGACCAGCCCGTACGCCCGGGGCCGGTCCGCCGCCTCGAAATTGGACGCCACCAGCGCGACGATCGCGGGCAGGATCAGCGCCGCGCCCACGCCCTCGAGCACCGACCAGCCGAACATCAGGACGGCGAGGCTCTTTGAGATCGCGGTGATGAACGACCCGCAACCGTAGATCACACACCCGATCGCGAACGCGCGCTTGCGACCGAGAATCTGCCCCAACTTACCGCCGGTGATCATCAGCGACGCCATCACCAGCGTGTAGAACGTGATCGCCGTCTGAATGCCGGTCACCGTCGTACCCACGTCCTTGGCCACCGTGGCGATCGACACGTTCATCACCGAACTGTCGAGCGTCATCAGAAACTGGCCGGAGGCCAGCGTCAAGAGAACGAGCCCGGAGGCGCTCGCCGCGCGGTCCTTGGTCCGGGTCACACAGCGAACCTAACCGCGGCGCCTGTCTCGGAGATCACCTGAACCGGATGACGAGCCGCTCGCCGTGGTGGCGCCCGCCCGCCCCCGGCGGTGGCGGCCGCCCAGCCCCCGGCGGTGGCGGCCGCCCAGCCCCCGGCTGAAACTGACCATCCCGGTCTAAAGGGGGCCGGCTCAGCCGCCGATCAGCCACGTGTGGCCCTCTTTCGGACGTCGATTCGGCGCGGCTTGCCCCTGGCTGCCGCAGTCGCCCTCCTCTTGTCTGCCGCAGCCGCGCCCGCCAACGCGCACACGCGGATCATGCAGGCCGACGACCAGACGACCTGCGTGAACGGCGGCGACGTCAATGCCTTCCTGCGGTCCCATCACGCCAGCGTGCTGCGGATCGTCGTGCCCTACCGTGGCGTCAACAACGCCCTCGGCTGCGTGCGCCAGGCAGCGGCCGACGGCTACCGCGTCTACATCTCCCTTCAGTACGACAACGGCTGGCGCCCGGCGCGGGTCGCCGCCTACGTCGCCCGGACCCTCCCCCGGTACGCGCCATATGCCTGGGCGGTGTCGGTCGGCAACGAGCAGGATCTCGCCCAGGGCGCTCCCGCGCCGCACGGGCGATCAACCGTCTGCAGCCGTCGAGGTGGGCGCGTCAGCTGCCGTCCCAGCACGGCCGGCGAGGACTACCGCGCGGTGTGGAACGCCGTCGAGCCGATCCTCAGGCGGATCGCCCCACGCGCGATCCGCGTGTACGGCGAAACTTCCCCGTTCGGCTTCCCGTTTCTCGAGGACAGCTATCTGGGCGGACCGGCCCGGGGGGCGCAGGCCGTCGCCTTCCACTGCTACGACGTCAAGAACGGCGGCCTGTCGGTCGTCCCGCAGGTGGCGGCCTGGGCCGCGGCCCACCGGCTCCCCCTCTGGTGCTCGGAGATGAGCGCCGCACTGCGACGGAACATCCACCCCTGGCTGATCCAGGACAGCCAGTCCCGGTGGAACGCGCTCGTGGCCGCCACCGAGGCCCGCTCGCCCGACCTGAAGATGGTCAGCTACTACCGCTGGCCCCAGATCGGCGCCAGGTAGCCGGGAAATCCGGCCCCCACAGGCCGCGCAATTCGCAACGGGCTGAGCCGGATTTCCTTAAGGGAATTCGGCCCAGAACCGTGACATCGAGACGTTACCTCCCGAGGCCGAATTCCCCCGGCCCCGCGCCGCCCCCGGGAAATCCGGCCCCCACAGGCCGCGCAATTCGCAACGGCCTGAGCCGGATTTCCTTAAGGGAATTCGGCCCAGAAACGGGACTTTGAGCCGTTACCTCCCGAGGCCGAATTCCCCCGCCCCGCGCGCCCCCGGGGAAATCCGGCCTCCAAACGCCGCGCAATTCGCAACGGCCTGAGCCGGATTTCCTTAAGGGAATTCGGCCCAGAAACGAGACATCCAGACGCTACCTCCCGAGGCCGAATTCCCCAGTGACCTGGCTGAGCGCGCCGACCGCTGAGCCGATCGCGCTTTCGTGCAGACGTCCGTAGCCGATCACGAGGCCACGCCAGCCGCGGTCTTGGATCGCGTATCGGCTCAGTGCCTCGACCCGGATGCCGGCCTCGAGCGCCGAGCGCTCGAGCGCCTCGTCATCGATTCCGGCCGGCAACTCGAGCGTCACGCTGAGCCCGGCCGCCACCCCCGAGACGCTGAGCTCCGGCAGCTGGTCGGCCAGCGCCGCCACCAGCCGGTCGCGCCGCTCGCGGTAGACGCCGCGCATGCGGCGAATCTGGCGCTGGTAGTGGCCGCGTTCCAGCCAGCGGGCGAACGCAAGCTGCTCGAGCGCCGGAGACCCGTCGTCGAGCAGCGCCTTGAGCGCGGCCAGCCGCTCGACCATCGCCTCCGGCACGACCATCCAGCCGAGTCGGAGCGCCGGCGCGAGGGTCTTCGAGGTGGTTCCCAGGTAGATCACGCCGTCGGGATGCAGGCCCTGGAGCGCGCGCACCGGATCGCGGTCGTAGCGGAACTCGGCGTCGTAGTCGTCTTCGATCACCACGCCGCCGGTGCGCCGGCTCCAGTCCAGGAGCTCGCGGCGGCGGGGACCGGCGAGCACGGCGCCGGTCGGGAACTGGTGGGCCGGCGAGACGATGACCGCGTCCGCGTGGAGCGAGGCGACGATCAGTCCCGAGCCATCGACCGGCTGTCCGACCAGATCGAGTCCGAGCCGGGCGATCTGCGCGTGCTGGCGCTCGAGTGACGGGTCCTCAACCGCGATCCGGGCGGCGCCGGCGTCGCGCAGCGCGCGCAGGGCGAGATCGATGCCCTGCGTCGCGCCCTGCACCACGATGATCTGATCCGGCTCGCAGATCACGCCGCGCGTCCGCCCCAGTTCGTCGGCCAGCCTGTCCCGGAGCGCGTCGGCTCCGCGCGGGTCTCCGTAGTCGAGCGCCGGCGTCGGCGCCTCGCGGACCGCAGCGGCGAGCGCGGCGGCCCACTGCCGGCGCGGGAACAACGTCACGTCAGGCGTCGTCGGCGTCATGTCGAACCGAACTGGTGCCGAGGCGAAGACCCGGGCGGGCCGGGCGGGAACCGAGCACCGGGGACCGGCCACGTCGGCCACGACCGGCGAGCGACGGGGTATCACGCGCAGGTAGCCCTGCGCCTCGAGCTCCGCGTACGCGTCGCTCACCACCCCGCGGGAAACGCTCAGCTGCCCGGCCAGCCGGCGGGAGGCCGGCAACTCGACGCCGGCTCGGAGCGATCCCTCCCGGATCGCGTCGCGCAGCGTTCGCTCCAGGCAGGCGCGCAGTGTCTCGCCGGCGCGCGGCTCGAGCACCCAGGCGCTGGACTCATCAAATAACACGTGCGTGGCTCTATTCATAGGGCCAAGCCGACTCCAGACTACCCCCTCATGAGCGAATCACCAACAACGAGAATCCGCCGGGTCCCGAAGAACGCCCGCTACGACCGAGAATCGGTGTACCGGGTGCTCGACCGCGGCCGGGTCGCGCACGTCAGCTTCACGATCGACGGCCAGCCGTATTGCATCCCGACCCTGTACGCACGCGTAGACGACCGGGTGCTCATCCACGGCTCATCGGCCAGCCGCATGCTGAGGCTGCTCACCTCGGGAGCTCCCGTCTGCCTGACCGTCACGATCTTCGACGGGTGGGTGCTGGCCCGCTCGGCCTTCGAACACAGCGCGAACTACGACTCGACTGTCCTGTTCGGCCGGTTCCGCGCCATCACCGAACGGGACCAGAAGCTCGCCGCACTCGAGGCGTTCATGGAGGCGGTCCTGCCCGGCCGCTGGTCGGAGGTCAGGGCGCCCTCCCGCAAGGAGCTGAAGGGCACCGCGATCCTCGCGCTGGAGATCGCAGAAGCCCAGGCCACGGTCAAGACGCGGGGCGGCCCGCCCGACGACGACGACTCGCCCGACGCCGAGCGCGACACGTGGGCCGGTGTGGTCCCGATCACCTGCGCCCACGGCGCGCCGGAGCCCTCGCCCGGCCTGCGACCGGGTGTCGCGATCGATGCAAGCGTCGCTGCGCTCCTCGACCGGGCAGCCTGCTAGCGTCGATGCCAGCTTTGCTGTCGCCGCAACTCCGCGCGGGGTGCGGCGGTTAAAGAATCAGCGGCGCCATCGCCGACAGGGGATCTCCCGATGTCATGCGCCGCGGCAGCACTGCGCAGGAATCGAGCGCCTTGACCGGCGGGAAAGGATGGGCTCCGAATGCTCAGACGGACGTTGCGCGTGATCTTGTCCACCGCGGCCTTGATCGGCTGCGGTGCTGCCCTGCCCGCGGTGGCGGGAGCGGCCGTCATCGGGATCGGCGATTCGAACACCGCGATGTTCTCCGATCCACACTTTGCCGCGCTGGGAATCACCACCGCGCGCTACGTGGTTCCGTGGGACGTCGTGACCCGCCGCGCCGACCGGCAGAACCTGGCCGATTTCCGCGGCTGGGTGAACGCCGCCGAGAAGGCCAAGGTCTCCCCGCTGGTCTCATTCGGGGCCGATTACACGAACCCGGCTGCCAACTTCGTGCCCTCGGTGTCGCAGTACAAGAGCGCGGTCAGGGCGTTCCTCAAGGACTTCCCGCAAATCAAGGATTACACGGCTTGGAACGAGCCCGATTTCTCATACCGCAGCCTGGCTCGCAATCCTGGCCTGGCGGCGAATTACTTCAATGCGCTGTATGAGATGTGCCGCCACTGCACGGTGCTGGCCGGAGACGTGTACCTGCCGGCCACGGGTACCGCCACGATCGACCACGCGGTTGCCACGCTGGCGCCCTGGCTGCGCGCCTACGTCAAGGGCCTGCACCACCGGCCGGCCGGCTGGGCCTTGCACGACTACACCGAGATCCGTGCGCGCAACACCTCGCAGCTGCGAATCCTCATGTCGATGACCTCGGGCCCGATCTGGCTCGACGAGACCGGCGGCGTGCTGCGCCGCGGGCACTGGCAGTACCGCAACCAGAGCGCCGCCGCGGCGGCCAAGGACGAGCAGTACCTCCTGTCGCTGGCCAACCGCTACCACCGCATCGCGCGCATCTATCACTACGAGTGGCAGGGCAACCCGCTGGCCGGATGGGACTCGGGCCTCATCGCTCCCAACGGGAGCATCCGGCCTGCCTACACGGTGCTGCTCAACTACATGCGCCACCACCGGCAGTGACGGGCATCCGGGGCGCGTGGCACCACGCGCCCCGGACCCTCACGGGCCGCCCGGACACTCACGCGCCCCGGACGCTCACCCGCCCCGCAACGCTCAGCGCGGCGGCTCGTACAGCTCGGCGAACACGTCGCCGTACTTGGCGTAGACGATCGCCCGCTTGACCTTGAGCGTCGGCGTCAGCTCGCCGTCGGCCTGGGTGAGGTCGTGGTCGAGGATCGCAAAGCGCTTGACCTGCTCGATCCGTGCGAACTTGCGATTGACCCGGTCGACCTCTTTCTGGAGCTCCTCGTGCACCCGGGGGTCGCCGGCGATCGTCACCGGGTCGGTGGCGATCCCCAGCCGCTTGGCGAGCTTGACCGACTCGTCGCGGTCGAGTGTCAGCATCGCCACCAGGTAGGACCGGTTGTCGCCATACACGACCGCCTCGGTGATGTACCGGCTCTCGCGCAGCTCGCTCTCGATGTTGACCGGCGTGATGTTCTTGCCGCTCGAGGTGATGATCAGGTCCTTCTTGCGGCCGGTGATCGACACGTATCCGTCCTTGCTCACCTCGCCCAGGTCGCCCGTGCACAGCCACCCCTCGGGCGTGAGCGCGTCCTCCGTGGCCGCCGGATCCTTGAAGTAGCCCATGAACACGTGGGGGCCGCGGAGCAGAATCTCGCCGTCGTCGGCGATGCTCACCTCAACCCCGGGAAGCGGCCGGCCGACCGTGCCGAACCGCACCGCGTCAACCGTGTTGAGAGTCGAGGCCGCGCAGCTCTCGGTCAACCCGTAGCCCTCGAGCACGAGCACCCCACAGGAGTCGAAGAACCGGAGCAGGTCCGGCGCGATCGGCGCCGCGCCGACCAGGGCGACCTCAAGCCCGGGACCGAACAGGTCCCGGACCTTCGACAGCACGACGCGCTTGGCCACGCGGTACTGGAGATCGGTCAGGAGATCTGGCTGGCGGCGCTCGCGGAGAGCCGGTCGCGCCCGCGCGCCGCAGCGCAGCGCCCAGTCGAACATGGCGCGCTCGTAAGGCCTGCTCTCGGCAACCTTGCCGGTCACCGCGCCGTGAATCTTCTCGTAGATCCGCGGCACCGCGGGTAGGTGGGTGGGCGCCCCGGCCGGCAGCTCGTCGACGATCTTGGCCGTGTCCCCGCCCCAGTAGATCAACCGTGCTCCAACGTTCAGCACCACCATCTGGGCGACCCGCGCCAGCACGTGCGCGAGCGGCAGGAACTGATACATCGAATGCGACTGCCCCAGCCCGAGCTGCTGGGCGTACATGCGCATCGTGGCCAGGAAGTTCGCGTGGCTGAGCATGCAGCCCTTCGGCGGCCCCGTGGTCCCGGACGTGTAGACCAGCGTGGCGATGTCGCCCGGCTCGATGGCCGCGAGCCGCTCGTGCACCTGCTCACGCGGGACGTCGCGTCCCCGGTGCCGGAGCTCCTCGAGCGTCATGTGGCCGGCGCCGGGCTCGAACACGACGACGTGCTCGAGCGCGGGACAGCGGTCGCGTACCTCCGCGATCTTCGCTGCCTGAGAAGCGTCGTCGCAGAACACCAGACGCGCCTCCGAATGGTCGAGCACGTAAGCGCACTCCTCCGGCGAGTTGGTGTGGTAGATCGGGGTCACGACCGCGCCGGCGCAGAGGGACCCGCAGTCGGCCAGGGTCCACTGCGCCGAGGTCAGTCCGAGGATCGCCACGCGGTCTCCGGGTTCGATGCCGAGGCTGATCAGGCCCTGGGCGATCTCGGTGCTGCTCTCGCCGAGCTCGGGATACGTGATCTGGGCGGTTCGCTCACCGCGCGGGAACTGAAGGGCGACGCCGCTGAAGCGCGAGGACGCCTCGAGGACCATGTGGCCCAGGGTGCTCGGCGGCGTGTCGGCGAGGGCTGCCGCACGCGGCCGCGATCCACCGCCGCGCCGGCGTGTCGTGGATGAAGGATTCATGGTTGGTGCTCCTACTCTGCGCACGGGATGACAAGGGCCCGCACGTCGATGATGGCCGTTGCCGGGTTGCACTGGCTAGCGCACAAACTACGGATCCGAGGCGCGGTCATGATGTCAGCGTGCGCCTTCACATACTGAGCGACCTGCACCTCGAGCGCCGTCCGTTCGAGGCGGCCGAGGTCGAGGCCGACGTCATCGTGCTGGCCGGGGACATCGACCGCGGGACGCGCGGCGTGGAGTGGGCGGCGCAATGGGCCGGCGGGCGCCCGGTGCTCTACGTCGCGGGCAACCACGAGTTCTACGGGCACGCGCTGCCGGGTCTGATCGAGGAGCTCCGCGCGGCCGCGGCCGGCTCGACGGTCCGCGTGCTCGAGAACGACGAACTGACCCTGGACGGCGTTCGCTTCCTCGGCTGCACGCTGTGGAGCGACTTCGATTTCGACGGCGTCGAGCGGCGCGCGGCGTCGATGAGGCTCTGCCGGCGCGTCGTCAACGACTTCGAGCACATCGCGTTCGGGGCGTCCGAACGGACGCTCGCACCGGACGACGCCCGGATGCTGCACCTGGCGAGCCGGCGGTGGCTGGCCGCGCGAGTGGCGGAGCCGCACGACGGGCCGACCGTGATCGTGACCCACCACGCGCCGCTGATCCGCGGCAGTCCCCCGTCACCGACGCTGCGCGCCGTGGCCGGCGCCTTCGCCAGCGACGTGACGGACCTGATGGGGGCAGAGCGGGTGACGCTGTGGATCTTCGGCCATACCCACCGGCTCGCCGACCTCGACATGCGCGGCACGCACGTGGTCAGCAACCCGCGGGGCTATCCGCGCCAGCCGGTGGACGGCTTCGACCCGGGGCGCGTGGTCGACGTCTCGTAGCCAACCTCATGGTCCGGCCTGGCCGGGCGGCCCCACTGCCCGCAGCGACGCGAGCAGCGGGTCCCACCGCGCAGCGTCCCGGTCCTCTCCTATCGCCAGTGTGATGCGCGTGACGAGGTCTCCGTAGCGGCGCTCGATCTCGGCCACCGCCTGCTCGGGGGTGCCGATGATCGCGAACGTCCGGAGCACCTCGTCGTCGACCGCGGCCGCCATGGCGTCCCACTCCCCCCTCGCCGCCATCCGGTTCAACTCCTCGTGCAACTCGCCCCACCCGTGGAGCTCGAGCACCCCGCGGTAGGCGGGGGTCGACCCGTAGAACGCGATCTGCTCGGAGACCGACTGCGCACCGGCGGCGAGCTCCGCCTCCGTGTCCCCCACCACGATCATCGACGGGCCGGTGATTTGGAAGCCCGCCAGCGTCTTTCCCGCCTTGGCCCGGCCGCGCTGCACGGCCGGGATGGTCACCTCGCGCAGGTAGCGCTCGGTCGAGAACGGGTGACAGAGCAGGCCGTCGGCCACCTCGCCGGCCGCCTCGGTCATCAGCGGGCCGACGCCGGCCAGCATGATCGGTGGGTTGCCATACGGGTTCGGCCCCGGGTCGAAGAACGGCGTCATCAGCGTGTGCCGGTAGAACTCGCCGCGGAAGGCGAGCCGGTCACCGGTTGCCCACGCGCTCCAGACCGCCCGGATCGCCAGTACGAACTCGCGCATCCTGGCCGCCGGCTTCGACCACGGCATCGAGTAGCGGTTGGTGATGTGCGGCTTGACCTGCGAACCGAGTCCCAGCACGAAGCGGCCCGCGGACACCACCTGAAGGTCGTTGGCCTGGAGAGCGACGGTCATCGGGTTGCGGGCCAGCGCGACCGCGATCCCGGTGCCGATCTCGATCCGCTCGGTGCGCTCGGCGGCCACGGCACAGGCCAGGAACGGATCGATCTGGGTCTCGGTGGCCCACCAACCGTCGTGGCCGATCCGCTCAGCCGCGACCGCCGCGGCACCCGCCGCGTCGACCGATGAGCAGTATCCGCTGGCGTCGATTTTCACCGTGTCATGTTCAAATGCGGAGTAAATACGGATTCCGGCGCGGAACGGCCGATGTTAGATTGGAACCCGAGCGCTGGCGCTGCTCGGCGGTGGCGCCGACGCTCGGACTAACCATGAGCCGGTCCCGGGTGGAGGGGGCCTGGACGGCTCGCGCCCGCCTGTCTGTAGGTCCTTAAAGACCCACCCATTTTTCCCGCTCCGTAATGTACGTCCTAATGGTCGCGCCCGAGTGCGCGCCGGTCGCCAAGGCCGGCGGCCTCGGCGATGTGGTGTTCGGCCTGAGCCGCGAGCTCGAGATCCGTGGCCATGCCGTGGAGATCGTGCTGCCCAAGTACGCGTGCATGCGCCACGGCGACGTGTGGGGACTGCACGTGTGCTTCGAGGACCTCCGGGTGCCGTGGTACGGCGAGGAACTGCGCTGCACGGTGTGGTTCGGCTTCGTGCACGGTCGCAAGTGCTACTTCCTCGAGGTCCACCCGCCGGAGGGCTTCTTCGGGCGCGACCGTCTCTACGGTCACTGGGACGACATCGAGCGGTTCACCGCCTTCTCCAAGGCCGCCCTCGAGTTCATGGTCAGGACGAACAAGCGACCGGACGTGATCCACTGCCACGACTGGCAGACCGGGCTGGTGCCGGTGCTGTTGCGTGAGCAGTACGCGGAGGCCCTGCCCCACACGGCGGTGTGTTACACGATTCACAACTTCGCCCACCAGGGAGTCGGGGGCGACAACATCCTGTGGAGCACCCACCTGGGCCGCCCCGAGCACTACCTGACCCCGGAGCGGCTCGGCGACGACCACCGCTTCCGCGGCGTGAACCTGATGAAGGGCGGAATCGTGTACTCCGACTTCGTCACCACGGTGTCGCCCAATCACGCCGCCGAGGCGCGCTGGGGCGACGGCGCCTTCGGCCTCGGCCACACCCTCCACGTCCACCAGGAGAAGTTCGGCGGGATCCTCAACGGCGTCGACTACGACGTGTGGAATCCCGAGGTTGACTCGGTGATCCCGACCCAGTACTCGATCCGCACCCTCCCGGGCAAGTATGAGAACAAGGAACGCCTGCGCGAGCGGTTCTGGCTGCGCAAGAACTGGAGCCCGATCGTCGCCTACGTGGGCCGGCTCGACAACCAGAAGGGGATGCACCTGGTCCACCACGCGATCTTCTACGCGCTGGAGCGCGGTGCCCAGTTCGTGCTGCTGGGCGACGCCGTCCACGAGAACGGCATCAGCGGCCACTTCCGCCACCTCAAGCGTTACCTGAACGACAACCCCGACTGTCACCTCGAGGTCGGCTACAGTGAGGAGCTCGCCCACCTCGTCTACGCCGGCGCCGACGTGCTGGTGGTGCCCAGCATGTTCGAGCCATGCGGGCTGGCGCCAATGGTCGCCCTGCGATACGGGACCGTCCCGGTGGTCCGGTCGGTGGGCGGCATGTTCGACACGGTCTTCGACCGCGACCATTCCCGCCGTCCCCGAACGCATCGCAACGGCTACGCGTTCAAACACGTCGACCACGCGGCGATCGAATCCGCGCTGGGCCGTGCGATCCGCCTGTGGTTCGACCATCCGTTCGAGTTTCGCCGCTTGATCGGCAACGCGATGCGGGCCGACCACTCGTGGAATCGCCCCGGGCAGCACTACCTCAAGGTGTACGAGCACATCCGGCGCAGCTCACACGTCGGGCTCGAGCTCGAGCCCGGCCTCCAGGCCGCGGCGTGACACACCTCCGCGCTACGTAGTTACCCGCACGAAACCTTCGGCGGTTCGCGGCTGGCCGCTCGGGGACGGCGCCCTAGCCTTGCCGCATGAATTCGACGGCGCCGAGGCCCTTTCGGGCCCTGATCGTAGGCGGGGGCGTGGCCGGGCTGGAGGCTGCGATCGCGCTGCGCGAACTCGCCGGCGAACGTGTTGCGTCCACGCTCCTGGCTCCCCAGCCCGAGTTCGTCTACCGCCCCATGCGGGTCCGTGAGCCGTTCGCGCTCAGCGACGCGCGCCGCTATCCACTCGCGGAGATCGCCTCCGACCTCGGCGCCGAGCTGGTCCAGGACGCCTTCGACCGGCTCGACTCCGACCATCGGCTCGTGCACACCGCCGGCGGACAGATGCTCGAGTACGACGCGCTGCTGCTCGCCCCGGGGGCGACCATCCGCAACCCCTTCGAGCACGCCCTGACCCTCGACGACAGCCGGCTCGACGAGCAGCTGCACGGGCTGATCCGGGACGTGGAGGGCGGGTACGTCGACCGGCTCGCATTCGTGGCCCCGAGCCCGATGCCGTGGCCGCTGCCCCTCTACGAGCTCGCGCTGATGACCGCGCGCCGCGCCTACGACATGAACGTCGCGGTGTCGATCACGATCGCCACCCCCGAGGAGACGCCATTGGCCGTATTCGGCCTGCAAGCCAGCGAAGCGACGGCAAAGCTGCTCGCCGACCACGGCATCCAGCTGGTCACCTCGGCCCATTGCGAGGTCCCCCGGCCGGGACACGTGATCGTGCATCCCGGTTCCCGGCGGCTTGACGTCGACCGCATCGTCGCCCTTCCCCAGCTGGCCGGACCGGGGCTGGGAGGCGTCCCCACCCGGGGCCCCGACGGGTTCATCCCGATCGACTCGTACTGCCGGGTGCCCCCGCTGGAGCGGGTCTATGCGGCCGGCGACGCCACGGACTTCGCCGTCAAGCACGGGGGCATCGCCGCGCAGCAGGCCGACACGGCCGCTCGCTCGATCGCCGCGATCGCCGGTGCACCGGTCGAGCCCGAGCCGTTTCGCCCGGTGATCCAGGGCGTGCTGCTCGGGGCGGGCAAGCCGCTCTACCTGAGCGCTCACCTGACCGGTGGGCACGGGTCGACCTCCCAGATCAGCGACACGCCGACGTGGTCCCCCGCGAGCAAGATCACGGCCGCCTACCTGGCGCCGTACCTCGAGTCCCGCGACCGGGCGGCCGTACGATGAGCGCGGACCCGGACCCGGACACGGTCCGAACCGTTCCGGACACGATCCGGATCGTGATCGCCGACGACCACGCGGTGGTTCGCCGCGGGCTGCGTCAGCTGCTCGACGCCGAGCCCGGCTTCGAGGTGCTCGCCGAGGCCGACGATCTCGAAAGCACCCAGCGCAGGATCGCCGGTCATCGGCCCGACGTGCTGGTGCTCGACCTGAACATGCCCGGCGGGTCGACCCTGGCCCGGATCCCCGAGATGCGCGCCGAGTGCCCCGAGACCCAGATCGTCGTGCTGACCATGCAGAACGAGCCCGCCTACGCGCGACGGGCGCTCGGCGCCGGAGCGCTCGGGTACGTGCTCAAGGAGGCCGCCGAGGAGGAGCTGATCGAAGCGATTCGGCGCGCCGCGGCCGGAGACACCTACCTCAACCCGCGGCTGGGCGCCCTGCTGGCCGCCGAGCCTCCGCCCGGCCCCCCTGGGGGTCTGTCCGGCCGCGAGGCCGAGGTGCTGCGGATGATCGCGCTGGGACACACCAACGTGGAGATCGCCGAGCAGCTGTTCCTCTCGGTACGCACCGTCGAGACTCATCGCGCGCACATCCAGCAGAAGCTGCGCCTGGCCACGCGCTCGGATCTCGTCCGCTACGCGCTCGAGCACAACCTCATCGGCATGCAGTGACCGAGCCGCTGATCGAGAACCGGACGTTCGACGAGATCGAGCTCGGTGAGTGCGCCGCCCTCGAGCGCACCTTGACATGGGAGGACATCGAGCTGTTCGCGGTGATGTCGGGCGACGTGAATCCCGCCCATGTCGACCAGGAATACGCCCGCAGCGACATCTTCCACGCGATCGTCGCCCACGGCATGTGGGGGGCCTCCCTGATCTCGACACTGCTCGGCACCCGTCTGCCCGGGCCCGGGACGATCTACCTCGGGCAGACGCTCCGCTTTCGTCACCCGGTGACGATCGGGGACACGATCACCGTGTCGGTCACCGTGGCGTCGAAGGACCCGGAGCGCGGGCGCGTGGTGCTCGACTGCCGCTGCGTCAATCAACGCGGCGAGACCGTGATCGATGGAACCGCCACGGTGCTCGCGCCGACGGAGAAGGTCCGCCGTCGGCGCTTCGAGCTGCCCGAGGTCACCCTGCGCGAGCACCCCGCCGGCGCCTAGAACGGCGCCCCGTCATGCGTTCCCCCGGGCGGTTAGGTATTTCTCCGCACCCCCTGTGTGGCGGCAGGCGGATGAGTCGCGGCCCTGACTCGCCGAGACTGGTCAGCACGAGTCACGCATCCGTCCGGTCCTCTGGGATCGCGTTAAGGAGGATCCATGTCTGAAGCAGTCATTGTCGATGCAATCCGGACGCCCGTCGGCCGGGCGATGAAGGGGACGCTGCGGGATATCCGCGCCGATGACCTCGCCGCGATCCCGCTCCGCGCGCTTATCGAGCGCAACCCCGAGGTCGACTTCAGCGAGACCGTCGACGTGATGATGGGTTGTGGGTTCCCCGACCACGAGCAGGGCTACAACATCGCCCGCAATGCCACGTTGCTGGCCGGTCTGGACCACCACATCCCGGGGGTCACCGTCAACCGCTTCTGCGCCTCCTCGCTGCAGACGATCCGGATGGCGTTCCACGCGATCAGGGCCGGCGAGGGCGACCAGTACATCGCAGCGGGGGTGGAGGCCACCTCGCGGGGCGCCGGCATGACGCTGCCGGTGATGAACCCGCGGCTCGAGGGGTCCAACGGCACGGGCTTTAACGTCTACATCCCGATGGGCCTCACGGCCGAGAACGTGGCCGAGCGCTGCAAGGTCAGCCGCGAAGCCCAGGACGAATGGGCGGTGCTGTCCCAGGCACGAGCCGTCGCCGCGCGCGAGAGCGGTCACTTCGACCGCGAGGTCGTCGGGGTGGACATTCCGGAGACCCACGACGCCGGCGGAGACGTCATCCCCGAGCACACCGTCCTGAGAGACGACGGGCCGCGGCCGGGCACCACGATGGAGGCGCTGGCGAAGCTCAAGCCCGCCTTCAAGCCGGGTGGCAGCGTGACCGCGGGCAACTCGTGCCCGCTGAACGACGGCGCCGCCGCCGTGCTCGTGATGTCCGAGGACAAGGCCCGCGAGCGCGGCCTGAAGCCGCGGGCCCGGATCGTGGCGTCGGCGGTGGCAGCGGTCCGGCCCGAGATCATGGGCCTCGCGCCAATCCCCGCCATCAAGGCGGCGCTCAAGCAGGCCGGCCTGAAGGTCGACGACATCGACCTGTTCGAGCTCAACGAGGCGTTCGCGGCCCAGGTGGTCCCGTGCCGCGACGAGCTCGGCATCGATCCCGAGAAGCTCAACATCAACGGCGGCGCGATCGCGCTGGGTCACCCGTTCGGCATGACCGGCGCACGGATCATGACCACCCTGCTCAACAACCTCGACTCCGTGGGCGGCCGGTACGGCCTCGAGTCGATGTGTGTCGCGGGTGGGAACGGCATGGCGATGATCGTCGAGCGGCTCTCCTAGAGCGGAAAGGCACAGCACAATGGCAACCACAGGTTCCAAGACTGAGACTGCAACCAAAGACCGCGACCTGACCGGGCGGGTCGCGCTGGTCACCGGAGGTACCCGCGGGATCGGCGCGGCGATCTGTCACGCCCTCGCCTCCGACGGCGCGGTCGTGGCGGCGGGCTACTCCTCGAATCAGGCGCGCGCCGACGAACTGCGCCAGGCCATCGAGGCCGAGGGAGGCACGCTGTCGCTGCATCGGGGCGACATCGCCGACGCCGAGGACTGCGCGCGCGTCGTCAAGGAGGTCATCGAGCAGCACGGCCGGCTCGACATCCTGGTCAACAACGCGGGCATCACGGTCGACAAGCCGGTGGCGAAGATGTCCGCGGCCGACTGGGACAAGGTGATCAAGGTCGACCTCTCGGGCGCCTTCTACATGTCCAAGCCCGCGCTCCAGCACATGCTCGGGCGCGGCTCGGGGCGGATCATCAACATCTCGTCGGTGGCGGCCGAGATGGGCAACATCGGCCAGGCGAACTACACGGCCTCGAAGGCCGGCCTGTTCGGGCTCACCAAGACCCTCGCGCGAGAGTCGGCGTTCATGCTGCGCATGGCCAACAAGCTCGAGAAGGGAATCGGGGTCACGATCAACTGCATCACCCCGGGTCTGATCGAAACCGACATGGTCGTGACGATCCCGCCCTTCATGGTGGCGGACTTCGTGGAGCGAATCCCGATGCACCGGATGGGACAGCCGGAGGAGATCGCGCGCGTCGTGTGCTTCCTCGCCCAGGATGCCTCGGGCTACATCACGGGGCAGATCTGGGATGTCGACGGCGGACTCAACATGTGATTGGACTGGCAAATGGCTACGAACGTCTCAGAAAAAGAATCACGCGCCGTCGCTGAGGCCGCGCGAGAAGCCGAGTGGAAGCTGCCGAGCTTCGGCAAGCAGCTGTTCCTGGGCGATTTCCGCCTCGATCTGATCCACCCGCAGCCCAAGCTCGACCCCGAGCAGATCGAGAAGGGCGAGCGGTTCCTGGGCGAGCTTCGGGCGATGCTCACGGAGCTGGCGGACCCGCTCGAGATCGAGCGCGAGTCGAAGATCCCCGACACCGTGATAGACGGGCTGAAGAGGATCGGCGCATTGGGAATGAAGGTACCGCCGGAGTACGGCGGCCTGGGCCTCTCACAGGTCTACTACGCGAAGGCGCTGGCGATCGCCGCTAACTGCCACTCCGCGATCTGCACGCTGCTCAGCGCGCATCAGTCGATTGGCGTGGCCGAGCCGCTGCGGATGTTCGGCTCTGAAGAGCAGAAGCGCAAGTGGCTGCCGCTGGTGGCCAAGGACCACATCAGCGCGTTCCTGCTGACCGAGCCGGGCGTCGGCTCCGATCCGGCGCGGATGGCGTCCACCGCGACGCCGATCACCCCCGAGCACGCCGCGGCACCGGTCGACGACGACATGGTCGCGACGCCGGTCGACGGCGGCTACCTGATCAACGGCCGCAAGCTGTGGATCACGAACGGCACGATCGCCGACATCGTCGTGGTGATGGCGAAGGTACCCAAGGCCGAGGGACATCGCGGTGGCATCAGCGCGTTCGTCCTGCCGTGCAACACGGAGGGCATCACGATCGCGCATCGGAACGCCTTCATGGGGATCCACGGGATCGAGAACTCGGTGACGCTGCTCAAGGACGTGTTCGTCCCCGAGGAGAACCGGATCGCGCGCGAGGGCGACGGTCTCAAGATCGCGCTCAGCACGCTGAACACCGGGCGCCTGGCGCTGATGGCGATCGCCGCGGGCGCTTCGAAGTGGGCGACCAAGGTCGCGCGCGAGTGGTCCGTGGAGCGGGTCCAGTGGGGCCGCCCGATCGGCAAGCACGACGCGGTGGCGCAGAAGCTGGCGTTCATCGCCGGCAGCGCGTTCGGCCTCGAGGCGATGCTCGACGTCTGCGCCCGCCTGGCCGACAACAAGCGCAACGACATCCGGATCGAAGCCGCCCTGTGCAAGGTGTACGGGTCGGAGCTCTCGTGGAAGGTGATCGACGAGCTGTTGCAGGTTCGCGGCGGCCGTGGGTATGAGACCGCCGAGTCGCTCAAAGCGCGCGGCGAGAAGCCCGTGCCGGTCGAGCAGGTCATGCGCGACATGCGCGTGAACCGCATCTTCGAGGGCTCGAGCGAGATCATGCACCTGCTGATCGCCCGCGAGGCGGTCGACACCCACCTCCACGCCGCGGGCGAGTTGCTGTTGGGTGACGGCGGCGCCAAGGCCAAGGCGGATGCGGCGATGAAGGCGGGCCTGTTCTACGGCAAGTGGCTGCCCCAACTGGCCGTCGGCAAGGGCCAATATCCTCGCTCGTACGCCGAGTTCGGACCGCTGGCGGGTTACCTGCGCTACGTCGAGCGCGCCTCGCGCAAGCTCGCGCGCGACACGTTCTACGGCATGGCGCGCTGGCAGGCCAAGCTCGAGAACAAGCAGACGTTCCTCGGGCGTATCGTCGACATCGGCGCCGAGCTGTTCGCGATCTCCTCGGCGGTGGTCTATGCCGACACCGTCGGGCGCGAGCATCCCGAGCGCAAGGAGGAGGCGATCGAGCTGGCCCAGCTGTTCTGTGATATGGCGAAGCGCAGGGCCGACACGCTCTTCAACGAGCTGTGGGCCAACGACGACGACAGCCGTTACAGGGCCGCTCAGCAGATCATGGACGGACGCTACGCCTGGCTCGAGGAAGGGATCCTCGATCCGGCGGGCGACGGCCCGATGATGCCGGCGTTGGACTAGGGGGTCTGCCATGGCCACGACAGTCAAAGAGCAGAGGAAGCCGGCCGAGTCGACGGACATCGAGTGGGCCGCCCGGCTGGACGGATTCGTCGAGCGCGCGCAGGAGGCCTCCACCGCCCTGCGCAAGCTCGATCAGGAGGCCGTCGACCGGATCGTCTGGGCGATGACGGTCGCCGGCCTCGAGGCCGCGGTCGAGCTTGCCGAGCTCGCGATGGAGGAGACCCATTTCGGCGTGCTCGAGGACAAGGTGCTCAAGAACTACATCGCCACCGAGTTCCTCTACGACTACCTGAAGGACAAGAAGTCGGTCGGGATCATCGACGAGGATCGAGAGCGTGCCCTGCAGTACGTCGCGGAGCCGATCGGGGTCGTGCTGGCGCTGTTGCCGATCACCAACCCGACCTCGACGACGCTGTTCAAGTCGATCGTGTGCGCCAAGACCCGGAACGCGCTGATCATGCGCCCATCTCCGCGCGCGGTGCGCTGCGCAATGCGCGGCGCGGAAGTGCTCCAGAAGGCGGGCGAGGAGGTCGGTCTGCCGCCGAATTCGCTCCAGGTGATCCCCGACCCCTCGCTCGAGGTGTCGCAGTACCTGTTCCACCATCCCGGCGTCGACTTCATCTGGACGACCGGGGGACCGAAGGCCGTGGCGGCCGCGAACCAGGCCGGCAAGCCGTGCCTCAGCGTCGGACCCGGCAACGCGCCGGTGTACGTGCACCGCAGCGCCGACATCCGGATGGCGGTCATGGACATGTTGATCTCCAAGACGTTCGACGCCTCGGTGATCTGCCCCGCCGAGCAGACGTGCGTGATCGACGAGACGATCTACGACCAGATGGTCGACGAGTTCCAGCGGATGGGCGCCCGGCTGCTCACCGACGAGCAGACGGACGCGCTCGCGGCACGGTCGTTCACCGACGAAGGCAAGGTGCAGCTCGACGTCCTCGGGCAGTCGTGCGTCAACCTGGCCGGCCTGGCCGGCTTCGAGGCGGCGGACACCGACAAGGTGCTGCTCGCCCCGCTGCCGACCGACCTCGACGCCCTCGCCGCGCACCCGTTCATCGCCGAGAAGCTGATGCCGGTCCTCGGGCTCGTGCGCTCGCCGTCGGTCGACCACGGGATCCGGGCCTGCGAGCTGGTCACCGAGCACTTCGGCCTTGGCCACACCTCGGCCGTGTACGCGAACGACGATGAAGTAATCAAGCGCTTCTCGCTGGCGATCCGCACGGGGCGGATCCTGGTCAACGCGCCGACCGCTGTCGGAGCACTGGGTGGCGTCTACAACTCGATGACGCCGACGTTCTCGCTCGGCTGCGGTACATGGGGAGGCTCGAACACAACCGACAACGTCAACTACCGAAACCTCTTGAACATCAAGACCGTGTCACGGCGCCAGACGCCGCCCCAGTGGTTCCGGGTGCCCTCGGACACGTACTTCAACCCCGGGTCGCTGGACAGCCTGCGCCTACTCGACGCCTCCCGGCCGATGATCGTCACGGACCGCTGGACAGTGGCCCGAGGGGTGGCCGAGGAAGTTCGCCACTACCTCACCGCGGGCGCCGTGCACGTGTACTCCGGGGTCGAGCCCGAGCCGACCGAAGCACAGATCCGGGCCGGAATCGAACAGCTCGAGCAGACGGGCGCCGACGCGATCATCGCGATCGGCGGCGGATCGGTCATGGACGCCGCCAAGGCGATGCGCCTGTTCCACGAGAGCCCGCAGCTGAGCATTCGCGAGCTGTCGCTGCCGTTCCTCGACGCGCGTAAGCGCATCGCTGATTTCCCGCAGATTGACCACAAGGTGCGCCTGGTGGCGATCCCGACGACGTCGGGCACGGGCTCGGAGGTGTCGCCGGCTGCGGTGATCAGCGTCGGAAAGCGGAAGGTCACACTGGTCGACTACTCGCTCGTCCCCGACATGGCAATCGTCGATCCGAACCTCACGCTGACGATGCCGAAGGCGATCACGGCCGACACCGGTATCGACGCACTGACCCACGCGCTCGAGGCGGCGGTCTCGATCTTCGCCTCACCGTTCACCGACGCGTTCTGCATACAGGCCGCCAACCTGATCTTCACGGCACTGCCACGTGCGTATCGCAACGGCTCGGACCTCGAAGCCCGCACATCGATGCACAATGCGGCGACGATTGCCGGGCTGGCGTTCTCGAATGCGTTCGTTGGGCTGAACCACGCGCTGGCCCACCCGGTGGGGGCGCGATTCGGAATCGCGCACGGTCGCGCCAACGCGATCTTCCTGCCCCACGTCCTGCGCTACAACGCGTCGCTGCCGAGCAAGTTCATGCCCGCCCCCGGGTATTCCGCGTATGTGGCGCCCGAGAAGTACGCGGAGATCGGGCGGATCCTCGGCTTCGGGGGACACACCGAGCAGGAGCGGCGCGAGCGTCTGTTCGCCCGGGTCGACGAGCTGCTCCACGAGGTCGAGGAGCCACGGACGCTGGCCGATTGCGGCGTGTCCCGCAAGGAGTTCGACAAGGCTCTGCCCGATCTCGCCCGGGAGGCGTTCATGGACCCGAGCATCCGCACGAACCCACGCATTCCGATGATTCGCGAGGTGATCGAACTGCTCGAGGTGGGCTACACCGGCGCGGCCTGACGCAGATCGGCGCGGCCGTTGTTGATCGGTGAGCTCGATGCTCCAGCGCCAGTTCTCCCGGCTGGCCATCCTCGGGCGCGGCGAGCCGGCGATGCGGGTGATGCACGCCGGCCGCGAGCTGGGCGCGGGTAGCACCGACCCACTCTGGTTGATCGCGCTACACGCCGAGGCCGACCGGGACGCGATGTTCGTTCGCTACGCCGACGAGACCGCGTGCCTGGACGACCGCACGCTCGAGCAGCTGCTTCGGGCCTGCCGTGCCGACGCCCTGTGGGTCGGGCCGGAGCGCGCGTCCGCGTACGGCGAGGTCGCGGAGCTCTGCGAGCGGCTCGGGATCGTGCTCGTCGGACCCGATCCGGCCGCCCTGCGGCGGCTGGGTGAGGAGGTCGCGACCGACAAGCCGGACCGAATGCGCCGCCTGGGCGTGTCGGTCGTCGCCGACGGCCGTGGCGCGGTCTGGGTTCTCGGAGCCTGCGAGGACTCGCTCCGGCAATGCGGCCAGACGCTGCTCGCCGAATCATCGAGCCCGGTTCTGAGCGCCGATCAGGAGCAGGCCGTCATGGACGCGGCGCGGCGGCTGGCGCTGGATGCCGGCTACTGCGGCGCGGGCACGCTCGAGTTCGTCTACGACCCCGAGCCGTTTCGCTTCGATCTCGCGAAGGTGTGCGGCTGGCCCGCGCATGCGGTGACGGAAGCGGTGACGGGCCTTGACCCGGTGAAGCTTCAGCTGCTGCTCGCCGCCGGCGGCGAGCTCGAGGGTGACCCCCCGGCGCCGACCGGACACGCGGTCGAGACCCACCTGCGCGCGGAGGACCCGACGCTCGCCTTCGCTCCGGCGCCGGGACGTCTCGTCCACCTGCAGCTTCCGACGGGGGCGGGACTCCGGGTCGACGCGGGGGCCCTCGAGGGAGACGACATTCCGGCCGAGCTCGATCCGCTGATCTGCAAGCTGATCGCCTGGGGCGCCAACCGCGACGAGGCGCTGTCGCGCCTGCGTCGCGCGCTCGCCGACACGGTCGCGGTGCTCGATGGCGGGACGACCAATCAGGGCTTCCTGCTCGAGTTGCTCGACCGCCCGGAGACGCGCCGGGCCGAGGTCGACAGCGACTGGCTCGACCGGCTCCGGGACCCGGTGGGCACGCTGGCGCCGCGACACGGCGACCTCGCGTTGCTCCAGGCGGCGATCGACCTGGCCGACCGGGACGCGGCGGAAGATCGGGCGCGCTTCTACGCGTTTGCCCGCCGCGGACGCCCCGAGGCGGCGGGCGCGCTGTCGCGCTCCTACGAGCTGCGCCACCGCGGTCATTCCTACCGCCTCACCGCCGCGCTCCTGGCTCCAGATCGCTATCGCATCACGCTCGACGGCCAGTCGGTCGAGGTGGGTGCTCGTCGGCTCGGACCGCACGAGCGACGGCTCGATCTGCTTGGCCGGGCCCACCGGACGTTGATCTCCAGGCAGGGCGAGAGCCTGCTCGTGGAGGTCGACGGCGTGCCCCATCGCGTGACGCGCGACGACGCCGGGTTCCTCTACGCCCCTGGCCCCGCGTTGGTGGTGTCGATTCTGGTCTCCCCCGGTGACTTCGTCGAGGCGGGAGACGTGGTCGCCGTGGTCGAGGCGATGAAGATGGAGTCGTCGCTGACGGCGCCCTTCCGGGGCCGGGTCAAGCGCGTGCTGGTCGGGGAGAACATGCACGTCGACGCGCACTCCCCCCTCCTGGCCCTCGAGGCGATCGAGCCCAGCGGCCGCCCGCCGGACGGCGAGCGCGTCTCGTTCGCTCCGCTGGCCGCCGCGGCGGCGGACGCGGAGCCCGACCGCTGCCAGGAGAACCTGCGCCGTATGGAGTGGCTGGTGCTCGGATACGACATCGGTGTGGCGGAGGTGCAGCGAACGATCGCCGACCTGCACGGCCAGTGCGCAGATCTGCTCGCGTGCGATCCGGCCCTGATCCCCGGCGAGCATCGCCTGCTCGGGATGTTCGCCGACCTGCGCGCCGTGGCGCGTCCCCACCGAGCGGATCCAGAGCCGGAATCGGAGTTCCTGCACAGCCCGCAGGAGCATCTGCATGCCTGGCTGCGCTCGCTCGACGCCGAGGCCGAGGGGCTGCCGCCGTGGTTCATCACCGCGCTGCGACGCGCGCTCGCTCACTACGGGATCGCCAGCCTCGAGCGGACGCCGCGACTCGAGGAGGCGGGCTACCGGCTGTTCCTCTCCCAGCAGCGCGCCGAGATCGCCCGCACCGCGATCGTGGCTATCCTCGACCGGCGGCTCGAGGATGCCGAGGAGCTCGTCGGTCACGTCGGGGAGGAGTTTCGCGAGGTGCTCGATCGGCTCGCGATCGCGCTCGAAGGACGCGACCCGGTGGTCGCCGACCTGGCTCGCGAGGTCCGTTTCCGCTACTTCGACGAGCCGCTCATCGCCGCCTCCACAGAGCGCGTGTACGCCGCGATGGAGCAGAACGTCGCGGCGCTCACGAGCCGCCCGGACCGCCCCGACGCAGAAGCGCTGCTCACGGAGATCGTCGAGTGCCCTCGTCCGCTGGCGCCGCGACTGACGGTCGCCATGGGCGCGGCCGGCCCGGCCGCCCGTCGGCTGCTCGTCGAGGCGATGACCCGGCGTTATTACCGAACTCGTTCGCTGTCCGGATTCGAGCACCTGAACCTGGATGGCCACGACGCGGCGCTCGCCTCCTACGTGTTCGACGGCGTCAGCCGGGAGCTGGCCACCGCGTACGTCGAGCTCGACGACGTCACCGCTATCGCCAATGCCTTTGCCCGCCACGCGGCGACGCTTCCCGGCGAGCGCCTCGCGGTACTCGACCTGTACGCGCTACACCGCGGGCACGCGCTCGGCCGCGAGCAGACCGCGGCTCGCCTGCGCGCCGCGCTCGCCGACGTCCCGACCCCGCCGGCGCTTCACCGGATCGTGGTCGCGGTCGCGGAGCCCCGCCGGGGCCGCGGAATGTCGGCCATCGGCCTGTTCACGTTCCGCCCCGGACCGAGCGGGCTGGTCGAGGACGAGGTGCTGCGCGGTCTGCATCCCATGATGGGTCATCGCCTGCGTCTATGGCGCCTGCGCGAGTTCGACCTCGAGCGGCTCGCCTCACCCGAGGACGTCTACATGTTCCACGGCGTGGCGCGGGCCAATGCGAAGGACGAGCGGCTGTTCGCCCTGGCCGAGGTCCGCGATCTCACCGCGATCCGCGACTCCGGCGGGCGGATCGTCGGCCTCCCCGAGCTCGAACGGGTGCTCGTGTCGGTCCTCGAGAGCATCCGTGGCTTCCAGGCGCGGAGGCCGCTGCACCGGCGCCTGATGTGGAACCGGGTCGTGCTGCATGCGTGGCCGGTCATCGAGCTGGCCCCCGATGAGATCCGCGCGCTCATCGAGCGCGTCGCGCCGAGGACGATCGGCCTCGGCATCGAGCTGGTCGAGCTCCAGGGGCGGCTTCGTGATCACGGCGTCGTCCGCGACGCCTCCCTGCGCTTCTTTTCCCCGACGGGGCACGGTGTCGCGGTCGAGGTGGAGGACTTACCAACCGAGCCGCTGCGCCCGCTCGACGAGGCAGCTCGGCGCATCAGCGCCGCGCGTCGCCGCGGCACCCTCCACCCGGCCGAGATCGTGAAGCTGCTGGCGCCGGCGCATCCCGCCGCCGGTCAGCCGGCCGGAGAGTTCATCGAGCACGAGCTGAGCGGCGACGGCCGGCTCGAGCCGGTCGATCGTCCACCCGCCACGAATCCGAGCGGCATCGTCGTCGGCACGGTCCGGAATTTCACCGAGCGCTACCCCGAGGGGATGCTGCGGGTGATCCTGCTGGGCGATCCGACCCGCGCGCTCGGTTCACTGGCCGAGCCCGAGTGCCGGCGGATCATCGCCGCGATCGATCTCGCGGAGGAGCTCGGCGTCCCCCTCGAGTGGTTTGCCCTCTCGGCCGGCGCGAAGATCGCGATGGACTCGGGGACCGAGACGATGGACTGGATCGCGGCCGGCCTGCGGCGAATCGTGCTGTTCACGCAGTCCGGTGGAGAGCTCAACGTGGTCGTCGCCGGCATCAACGTGGGCGCGCAGCCCTACTGCAACGCGGAGGCGACGATGCTGATGCACACCCGGGGCGCGCTGATCATGACTCCGGCCAGCGCGATGGTCCTCGCCGGCAAGCAGTCGCTCGACTTCTCCGGTGGGGTGTCGGCCGAGGACAACTCGGGAATCGGCGGCTACGAGCGAATCATGGGGCCCAACGGCCAGGCGCAGTACTGGGCCGGCGATCTCGCGGACGCGTGCCGCCTGCTGCTTCGCTACTACGAGCACACCTACGTGGCGCCCGGCGAGCGCTTTCCGCGCCGCGCGCGCACGTCGGATCCGCCCGATCGCGACGTTGGCGAGGCTCCGCACCGGGCTCCCGGGTCCGGGCTCGAGAAGGTCGCGGACGTGTTCTCGGATCGGCTGAATCCCGAGCGCAAGCACCCGTTCGACATCCGCTCGGTGATGCGCGCGGTAACCGACTCCGATCACTCGCCGCTCGAGCGCTGGGCGGCCATGCAGGGCGCCGAGGTCGCGGTCGTGTGGGACGCCCACCTCGGCGGGTGGCCCGTGTCGGTGATCGGAATCGAGTCCCGGCCGCTGCGCCGGACCGGGACGATTCCCGCAGACGGGCCGGAGCAGTGGACGGCGGGCACGCTGTTCCCGCGCGCGGCCAAGAAGATCGCCCGCGCGCTCAACGCGGCGGCCGGGCGTCGGCCGATGGTCGTGCTGGCCAACCTGGCCGGCTTCGACGGGTCACCCGAGTCGCTGCGCGAGTGGCAGCTCGAGTTCGGCGCCGAGATCGCTCGCGCGGTGGTCAACTTCAACGGTCCGATCGTCTTCTGCGTCCTGTCCCGGTACCACGGCGGCGCCTTCGTGGTGTTCTCGCAGAGGCTGAACCCTCAGCTCGAGACGGTGGCCCTCCAGGGCGCTCACGCCTCGATCATCGGAGGCGCCCCCGCTGCCGCGGTCGTGTTCGCCGGCGAGGTCGAGCGGGCCGCCGCCGGCGACGAGCGGATCCGGTCGCTGGACGACGCGATCGCTGGAGCCGCCGGGGCGGAGCGGCAGGGCCTCCGTGCTCGCCGGGGCGTGGAGTGGGAAGCCGTGTTGGCCGAGAAGCGACGCGAGTTCGCGCAGCGCTTCGACCAGGTCCACAGCATCGAGCGAGCGGTTCGCATGGGGTCGGTCAAGGCGGTGGTGGCACCGTCGTCGCTGCGGAGCGTCCTGATCGAGGCGGTCGAGCGAGGGATCCGCCGAGCGGATCCGTCAACCGATGACGCGGTCGACCGCGCCGTCGTCGTGGACGAGCACGCCGCCGTGGTGGGCGCGCAGCAGTCGCCGGCCGGCGGCGGGACCTGACAGCAACGCGGCCTTGGCCAGCGCCTCGGCCTCCAGCGCGGTCGGGGCCAGCGCGGTGACCGTGACCAGGCCGGTCCAGGCGGGCGTACCCACGAACGGATCGATCAGGTGGTGGGCCAGGTCGCCGTCGCGCTCCCACAGGCGCGCGTCGATGCCCGAGGTCGCGACGCCGCCCGCGCGAACATACAGCGTGTGGGCGAGCGCCCCGGTCAGCGGGTGGCGCACGCGCACCTCCCACGGCGCCCCACGTCGCGCCGCCAGACGCAGATCGCCCCCGCAGTCGACGGCGTAGCGGCCGTGGCGCCCGAGGCGCGCCCCGACCAGATCGGCCGCCCACCCCTTGGCCGAACCGCCCAGGTCGAGCTCGAGGCCTACAGGACGGCGGATCACGCCGGCGCGATCGTCGACCTCGACCGCGCGCCAGCGGGCGGCCGGATCGGGCCGGGCGGGGTGCCGGGGCGGCGCGGAGGCCAGCCCGCGCGCCAGCGGGACGGGCGCGGCGTTCGCGCGCGACCGCGCGTACCCGGCCCGGCGCACCGCGTCCATCAGGGTCGGGTCCACCAGGCCGGCGCTCACGGCGGCCGCACGCAGCGCCGCGGTGATCGCGGCGCGCAGCAGCGGCGCGGCCGGGACGCAAGCGCGCGGGTCCGCGTTCAGCCGCGACAGGTCGCTGTCCGGATCGAAGCGGGTCAGCCGGCGCTCGATCTCGGCGAACAGTCCGCGGACGTCGACGCCGCCGTCATCGTCGCAGACGACGCGCGCGATCGTGCCCATCGCCGGAAAGCTGTCGTCGCGCACACGTCCTCGATCAGCTGGCGCTCGGGTCCCCGTCCGCCGAGGCAGGGGCGGCGGCCGGGCCCCGGTCGGCGGCCGGGCCCATGTCGGCGCCGTAGGCCTGCTGGAGGTCGGCGATCTGCCCCGGGCTCGACTGGGTCGTCATCGGCGGCGGAGGCGGTGGCGCGGGCCGCGCGGACCGCCGGCGGCGGAGCAGCTCCCCCACCCCGCCGACCGCCGCGGCCGCGACGAGAGTCAACCGTTGGCGCGTTGCCATGGCAGAAGTTATGACACGAGCGCGGGCGGGCCAGACAGGGGGAAAACTACGTAGGAGCCTAGGCACCTGGCACGGTTATGGCCGGTCGCCCCAGCGCGAAGACTATTCCCTGTCGGCGGCCAGACTCTGCGACCGTTGGCGATACGTCCGAGCGTCCGGGAGACATGAGATGACCACGCAAGTAGTGACCCCCGCCCCCAAGAAGAAGGCATCCAGGCACAAGTGGGTGTACGAATTCGCCGAGGGCTCACGTGAGATGCGCGACCTGCTGGGCGGAAAGGGCGCGGGCGTGGCCGAGATGACGCGCATCCTCGGGGCCGACATGGTCCCGGCCGGGTTCACCATCACGACCGAAGCGTGCGTGGCGTACATGCGCGCTGAACGAACCTGGCCGAACGGCCTCCAGGAGCAGGTCAGCGCGGCGCTGTCGGCGCTCGAGACGCACGCCGGCAAGCGGCTGGGCGACGCCTCCGACCCGTTGCTCGTCTCGGTCCGCTCCGGCGCCCGCGTGTCGATGCCGGGCATGATGGACACGGTCTTGAACCTGGGCTTGAACGACGAGTCGACCGCCGGCCTGGCCGCTCGCACGGGCGACGAGCGCTTCGCCTGGGACTGCTACCGGCGCCTGGTCCAGATGTTCGGCAACGTCGTGCGCGGCGTCCCGGGCGAGCGCTTCGAGGACGAGATCGCCCGCGTCAAGCGCGAGCGCGGCGTGAAGCTCGACGTCGAACTCGACGCAGATGCGCTGCGCGAGCTGACCACGAGCTTCAAGTCCTACTACGAGTTTCCGACCGATCCGCAGGAGCAGCTGAGGCAGGCCATCCAGGCGGTGTTCGATTCGTGGATGGGCGAGCGCGCCGTCCAGTATCGGCGGATCAACCGGCTCCCCGACGACTGGGGAACGGCGGTCAACGTCCAGCAGATGGTGTACGGGAACAAGGGCGAGTCGTCGTGCTCCGGCGTGGCCTTCAGCCGCGACGAGGTGACCGGCGCTCAGACGCCGTCGGGCGACTTCCTGCCCAACGCCCAGGGCGAGGACGTCGTCTCGGGCGTGCGCACCCCCCGCGACCTTTCCGAGCTGCGCGCCTGGATGCCCGAGGTGGCCGATCAGCTGACCGAGATCCTGCGCAAGCTCGAGGCGCACTACAAGGACATGCAGGACACCGAGTTCACGGTCGAGGAGGGGCGCCTGTTCATGCTCCAGACCCGCAGCGCCAAGCGGCCGGCGCAGGCCGCGGTCCGTTTCGCGGTCGACGCCTTCGAGGAGCGGCTGCTGACCAAGGCGGAGGCGGTCGCCACGATCGACGCCGGAGCCCTCGAAGCGCTCCTGCACCCCTCGTTCGACACCACGGCCCGTTTCACCGCGCTGGCCCACGGGGTCGCCGCCTCCCCGGGCGCCGCGAAGGGCACGATCGTCTTCACCGCGCCGGAGGCCGTCGCGCAGTCGGCCGAAGGCAAGGCGGTGGTCCTGGTCCGGCCGTTTACCGAGGCCGACGACGTGGCCGGGTTCCATGCCGCGGTCGGCATCCTCACCTCCGAGGGCGGTAAGGCCTCCCACGCGGCGCTGGTCGCGCGCGGCATGGGCCGCCCGGCCGTGACCGGCGCGGCGGCGCTCGACATCGATCTCAAGCTGGGCGAGGTCCGCATCGGCGAGCTCGTCCTGCACGCGGGCGATTTCATCGCGATCGACGGCACCAACGGCGTGATCACCACCGACGACGTGCCGCTCGTCGAGGCCCACATCGACGCCCGGTTCGAGACCGTCCTGCGCTGGGCCGACGAGCTGCGTCAGGTCGGCGTCCGGGCGAACGCCGACACCCCGGAGGACGCCACCCGCGCGCACCGCTTCGGAGCCGAGGGGATCGGGCTGTGCCGGACCGAGCATATGTTCATGGCCGCCGATCGCCAGCCCAAGATGCGCGCGATGATCATGGCCGAGGACGAGGCGGGCCGGCTGGCGGCGCTGGACGAGCTGCTCCCCCTCCAGCAGGCCGACTTCGAGGGGTTGTTCGAGGCGATGGTGGGGTGGCCGGTGACGATTCGCCTGCTCGACCCGCCCCTGCACGAGTTCCTCCCGGATCGCTTCGAGCTCAACGAGGAGATCGTGCGCGCCCGGATCGACCGGAGCCCGCGGCTCGCCTTCCTCGAGAGCGAGTTCGACCGCGTGCGTTCGCTCGAAGAGACCAACCCGATGCTCGGCACCCGCGGCGTGCGCCTTGGCGTGATGCAGCCCGAGGTCTACGAGATGCAGGTGCGCGCGATCGCGCGCGCCGCGGTCGCGGTGCGTGAGCGGAGCGGCCGCGGGCCGCACGTCGAGATCATGATCCCGCTGGTCGCCTACGAGCGCGAGCTCGAGCTGGTCAAGCAACGCGTCGTCTCGGTGGCCGAGGAGGAGGGGCTCGCCTTGGGGACCGACTTCGGCGTCGGGACGATGATCGAGCTGCCCCGCGCCTGCTTCGTCGCCGGTCAGATCGCCCGTCACGCCGACTTCTTCTCGTTCGGGACGAACGATCTCACGCAGTGCGGGCTCGGCTTCTCCCGCGACGACATCGAGGGACGGATCATCCCGCGCTACATCGAGGAGAAGATCGTCGACGGCTCGCCGTTTGCGACGATCGACCAGGCGGGCGTCGGCGAGCTGGTCCGCATCGCGGTGGAGCGCGGGCGCCGGGAGCGCCCCGACCTCGAGCTCGGCGTCTGCGGTGAGCACGGTGGAGATCCCGAGTCGATCCGCTTCTTCCACGACTCAGGACTCGACTACGTGAGCTGCTCGCCGTTCCGCCTGCCGATCGCTCGCGTGGCCGCCGCCCAGGCCGCCATCGCCGCTCCGCGGTAGGGGGCTCGAGCCCATGGCCTCCCCACCACGCCACCTGCAGCGCTCCGAGCGCCGGCCCGCCCCGGCCCCAGCCCCGGCGCACGCCCGCTCGGCCAGTGACCTCACGCCGCTGGCCGACCTGGCCCACGGGCGCTCGCGTACCGGCCCGGTGCGCCGCGAGCGGCCGGTTTACGTCGATCTGCTGCCACCCTGCAACGCGGGCTGCCCGGCCGGGGAGAACATCCAGGGCTGGATGGCGCACGTCAAGGTCGGCGAGCACGAGCAGGCGTGGCGCCTGTTGACCGCCGAGAACCCGTTCCCGGCGATCCACGGCCGCGTCTGTTACCACCCGTGTGAGGGCGTGTGCAATCGCGCGGAGCTCGACAGCGCGCTGTCGATCCACGGCGTCGAGCGGTTCCTCGGCGACCTGGCGCTGGAGCGAGCGTGGCGGTTCGAACCGCCCAGCCTGCGCAGCGGCAAGCGCGTGCTGGTGATCGGCAGCGGCCCGAGTGGGCTGTCGGCCGCCTACCACCTGGCCCGCCTGGGCCACGACGTCGAGATCCGCGATGCCGGGCCCGAGCCCGGAGGCATGATGCGCTACGGGATTCCCGCCTACCGGCTGCCGCGGGACGTGATGGGGGCCGAGGTCGACCGGATCGCCGCGCTCGGCGTGCGGATCACCAGCAACTACTGGGTCGACGACCTCGAGGAGGAGCGCCGCGAGGGTCGCTTCGACGCGGTGTTCGTGGCCGTCGGCGCGCATCTGTCCAAGCGCGTCGACATCCCCGCCGCCGACGCCGGGCACATCCTCGACGCGGTGTCGTTCCTGCGGGGCGTCGCCGCCGGGCAGCGGCCGACGATCGGACGCCGGGTCGCCGTCTACGGGGGCGGCAACACGGCGATGGACACCGCACGGGTGGCCAAGCGAATGGGGGCCGAGGAGGCGTTGATCGTCTACCGGCGCACCCGGGCACAGATGCCCGCTCACGAGGAGGAGGCGGCGGACGCCGAGCGGGAGGGCGTGCGGATCAACTGGCTTCGCACGATCAAGGCGATGGAGGGCTCGCAGTTGCAGGTCGAGCAGATGGAGCTCGACGAGACCGGCTACCCGCAGCCCACCGGCCGATTCGAGACCCTGGCCGCCGATACGGTGATCCTCGCCCTGGGCCAGGAGAGCGACACCGACTTCCTCCGCGCCGTTCCCGGCGTCGAGTTCGACCGCGACGGGACCGTGCGCGTGTCGAGCTCGCTGATGACCGGCTGCCCGGGCGTGTTCGCCGGGGGCGACATGGTGCCCTCCGAGCGGACGGTGACGGTCGGCGTCGGTCACGGCAAGCGCGCGGCCCGCGAGATCGACGCCTGGTTGCGCGGCAACCGCCTGGATCGCCCGCCCAAGCATCCGCAGGCGGACTTCGACCTCCTGAACCTGTGGTACTTCGGCGATCATCCCCGGCGCCAGCAGCCCGAGCTCCCGCCGCAGGAGCGACTCGGCGGCTTCGACGAGGTCGTCGCCGGTCTCGCGCCAGAGGATGCCGTGTTCGAGGCGCGCCGGTGCCTGTCGTGCGGGAACTGCATCGAGTGCGACGGGTGCCTGGGAGCGTGCCCGGAGGATGCGGTGATCAAGCTCGGCCCGGGGCTCCGCTACCGATTCGACTACGATCGCTGCACGGGGTGCCGGGCCTGCTTCGAGCAGTGCCCGGTGCACTCGATCGAGATGATCTCCGAGGAAGCGGCGGATCCCGCCTACGCGTTCGTCGCGCCGCTCGAGCCCGGGGCGGAGGAGACGCGCTGATGCGCCACACAGTCGACGGCAACGAAGCGGCGGTGTCGGTGGCGCACCGGTGCAGCGAGGTGTGCTGCATCTTCCCGATCACCCCCTCCTCCCCCATGGCCGAGCTCGCCGATGAGTGGTCGAGCAAGGGCCGTACCAACCTGTGGGGCACGGTGCCCGCCGTGGTGGAGATGCAGAGCGAGGCCGGCGCCGCCGGTGCCCTGCACGGATCCCTTCAGGGCGGCGCGCTCGGGACGACGTTCACCGCATCGCAGGGCCTGCTCCTGATGATCCCCAACATGTACAAGATCGCCGGGGAGCTGACCTCGGCGGTGATGCACGTGGCCGCGCGCTCGCTGGCCGCCCAGGCCCTGTCGATCTTCGGCGACCACTCCGACGTGATGGCGGTACGCCAGACCGGGTTCGCGCTGCTGTCGGCGGCGTCGGTGCAGGAGGCGCACGACTTCGCGCTCGTGGCGCACGCGGCGACACTCCAGACGCGCGTCCCGTTCGTGCACTTCTTCGACGGCTTCCGCACCTCGCACGAGCTGCAGACGATCGAGATGCTCGACGACGAGGACGTGCGCGCGCTGATCTCCGACGAGCTGGTCCGGGCCCACCGAGCCCGTGCGCTCTCACCGGAGCATCCGTTCATCCGCGGGACCGCGCAGAACCCCGACATCTACTTCCAGGCGCGGGAGACCGTCAATCCGTTCTACGCACGGGTCCCGGGGATCGTCCAGAGCGCGATGGACCGGCTCGCCGAGCGGACCGGACGGGCCTATCGACTTGTCGAATACAGCGGCCACCCCGAGGCCGAGCGAGTCGTGGTCGTGATGGGCTCCGGCGGCGAGACGGCGCGCGAGACCGTGGCGTTTCTGAACGGCCGCGACGAGCGCGTGGGCGTCGCGCAGGTCCGCCTGTACCGGCCCTTCCCGGCCACCGAGCTGGCGGCGGCACTGCCGCAGAGCGTGCGCCGAGTCGCCGTGCTCGACCGGACCAAGGAGCCCGGCTCGCTGGGCGAGCCGCTGTTCCTCGACGTGCTCGCGGCGCTCAGCGAGGCCCACGGCGCCGGCGAGCGTGAAGCGATGCCGGTGGTCATCGGCGGGCGCTACGGCCTGTCCTCGAAGGAGTTCACGCCCGGGATGGTCGCCGGCATCTTCGACGAGCTCGCCCGCGAGCAGCCCAGGCGGCGCTTCACGATCGGGATCAACGACGACGTGTCCGGAACCAGCCTGCCCTACGACGCCTCATTCGACATCGAGCCGCCCGAGACGGTCCGCGCCGTCTTCTTCGGACTCGGCTCCGACGGCACGGTGGGCGCGAACAAGAACACGATCAAGATCCTCGGCGACGCGGCGAACCTGCACGCCCAGGGGTACTTCGTCTACGACTCCAAGAAGTCGGGCTCGCAGACCGTTTCGCATCTGCGGTTCGGACCGCGGTCGATCCGCGCGCCCTATCTGGTGTCGGCGGCGAGCTTCGTCGGCTGCCACCAGTTCGGGCTGATCGAGCGCGACGAGGTGCTGGATCGCGCCGCGCCCGGCGCGACCCTGCTGCTCAACTGCCCTCACGAGCCCGATCAGGTCTGGGACGCGCTCTCGCGTCCGGCGCAGGAGAAGATCATCGACAAGAAGATCGACCTGTACGCGATCGACGCCGGGAAGATCGCGCGCGAGGCGGGTCTGGGTCAGCGGACCAACACCGTGCTGCAGACGTGCTTCTTCGCGATCTCCGGGGTGATGGAGCGCGACGCGGCAATCGAGGCGATCAAGGCGTCGATCCGCAAGACCTACGGCAAGCGCGGCGAGGAAGTGGTCAGCCGCAACGTCGAGGCGGTCGACCGCTCGCTCGCGGCGCTGCACCGGATAGCCGTCCCCGAACGCGTCTCGGCCACGCGAGTGGCTCCCGTGCTGGTCGGAGCGGACGCGCCCGAGTTCGTCCGGACGGTCACCGCCGCGATGATGGCCGGCCACGGCGACGAGCTGCCGGTCAGCGCGCTGCCGGTCGACGGCACCTACCCGAGCGGGACCGCCAGGTACGAGAAGCGCAACATCTCGGACGTCGTCGCGGTGTGGGACTCGGAGCTCTGCATCCAGTGCGGCAACTGCAGCTTCGTCTGCCCGCACAGCGTGATCCGATCCCGCTACTACGAGCCGGACCGTCTCCTCAACGCTCCCGGGAGCTTCCCGTCCGCGGAGCTGAACGGGGCCGGGCTCCCCGACGCGCGGTACACGCTGCAGGTATACGTCGAGGACTGCACGGGCTGCGGGCTGTGCGTCGAAGCGTGTCCGGTCTCGTCGGCCAACCAGCCGGGACACAAGGCGATCAACCTCGACGAGCGGTTGCCGCGACTGGAGACCGAGCGCGAGAACATCGCCTTCTTCGAGCAGCTGCCCGACAACGACCGCACCCACGTGGACTTCGGCACCGTGCGGGGCACGCAGTTCCTCGACCCTCTGTTCGAGTTCTCCGGCGCGTGCGCGGGGTGCGGCGAGACGCCCTACCTGAAGCTCCTCTCGCAGCTGTTCGGCGACCGGCTGACCATCGCCAACGCGACCGGCTGCTCGTCGATCTACGGCGGAAACCAGCCGACGACCCCATGGACGGTCAACGCGCTCGGGCGCGGCCCGGCCTGGTCGAACTCGCTGTTCGAGGACAACGCCGAGTTCGGCCTCGGCCTCCGGCTCGCGGCCGATCGCCACACCGAGCTCGCGCGCCGCCGCCTGACCGAGCTTCGCGATGCGGTGGGCGCCGAGCTGGTGGACGAGATCCTGTCCGCCCCGCAGGTCAGGGAGTCCGAGCTGCACGCTCAGCGCGAGCGGCTCGCGGCGCTCGAGCGCCGGCTCGACGAGCTGGAGGGACCGGAGGTGGCCGACCTGCGCAGCGTGCTGGACCATCTGATCCGCCGCAGCGTGTGGATCGTCGGCGGCGACGGCTGGGCCTACGACATCGGCTCCGGCGGCCTCGACCACGTGCTGGCCAGCGGCAAGAACGTCAACGTGCTCGTGATGGACACGGAGGTGTACTCGAACACCGGCGGCCAGATGTCCAAGGCGACGCCGCTCGGCGCGGTGGCGAAGTTCGCCGCGGCCGGCAAGACCGTCCCCACCAAGGACCTGGCCCTCCAGGCGATCTCCTACGCCGACGTGTACGTGGCCCGCGTTGCCTTCGGCGCCGATCCTCAGCAGACGCTGCGCGCCATGCAGGAAGCCGAGGCCTACGACGGACCATCGCTGATCATCGCCTACAGCCACTGCGTGGCGCACGGCTACGACATGCGCGACGGGCTGAGCCAGCAGTACGGCGCGGTGGCCAGCGGTCACTGGCCGCTGATCCGCTACGACCCGGCGGCGCGAGCGGAGGGCGGCAACCCGTTCCTGCTCGACTCGCCCAGGCCGCGGATGTCGCTGGCCGACTACCGGCGAGGCGAACTGCGCTTCCGGGCCCTCGCCGCGGCCCAGCCCGCCGAGGCCGAGCGCCTGGGCGGCCTGGCCCAGCAGGTCGCCGACCAGCGCTGGCGCCTGTACGAGGAGATGGCGACTCGCAGCGCCGCCGAATTCCTGTCCGACCCTCGCCGGAGCAACGGAACGTGACCGATCTGCGCACCACATACATGGGCCTGGCCTTGCGCAATCCGCTGGTGGCCTCGCCGTCGCCAGCCTCCCACGACCTCGACGGCATCCGGCGCCTGGCCGACGGCGGCGTCGGCGCGATCGTGCTGTTCTCCCTGTTCGAGGAGCAGCTGCGCGAGCAGACGGCGCGCGCCATCCGGCTGGTCGAGGACACGGCGGAGAGCTTCCCCGAAGCGCTCAGCTACTTCCCGTCGGTCGCCGAGGAGGACGGCGGCCCGCGAGCCTACCTGGAGCTGATCGAGCGGGCCTGCGCCACCGTCGACGTGCCGGTGATCGCCAGCCTCAACGGGGTCACTCCGGAAGGCTGGACCGAGTACGCCCGCGCGATGCAGGACGCCGGCGCGGCCGCGATCGAGCTCAACGTCTACTACCTCCCCGGCGATCCGGCCATCTCGGGCCGCGAGGTCGAGCAACGCCACATCGACGTCGTCGAGCGCGTCAAGTCCGCCGTCACCGTGCCGGTCGCGGTCAAGCTCGGCCCGTTCTTCAGCTCCCCCGGCGAGATGGCGCTGCGCCTGGACGAGGCCGGGGCCGACGCGCTCGTCCTGTTCAACCGCTTCCTGCAACCCGACATCGACCCCGAGCAGCTGATCGTGCTGCCGCGAGTCAATCTCTCGAGCCCGGCAGACGCCCGCCTGGCCCGTACCTGGATCGCGCTGTTGCGCGGAAGGGTGAGGGCCTCGCTTGCCGCCACCTCGGGCGTGGAGGTGTCCGCCGACCTGGCGCGCTACCTGCTCGCGGGGGCCGACGTGGTGATGAGCACCTCCGCGCTGCTGCGCCACGGACCGAGCTACGCGGCGGAGCTGCTCGACGGCCTGTCCAGGTGGATGCGGCGCAAGGGCTTCCAGACCCTCGATGAGGTCCGCGGCCTGCTCGCCGTGCCCACCGAGGCGGACGCCGCGGCCCACGAGCGTGAGAGTTATGTCACTGCAATGCGTGCTGCCAATGCAGGCGCCTACACACCCTGGTGAGGGAGACCATGACACAGAACAGCTCAAGCTCAAATCACGTTCTCATCGTGGGGGGCGGCGTCGCCGGCCTGGAGGCGCTGCTCGCCCTGCGGGCCATGGCCCGCGATCGCATCGCGCTGACACTCGTCTCGCAGGACGACTGGTTCGTCGATCGGCCCATGACGGTGGCCGAGCCATTCGGCTTTGGACCCGCGCTGAGCCTGTCGCTGCCCGAGATCACCGCCGAGTTCGGCGTGGAGTTCGTCCAGGGCACCGTGGAGGCGGTGGACGCCGCCGAGCACCGGATCAGCGTCGCGAACGGGCCCGACCTCGCCTTCGACACGCTGATCCTCGCCTCGGGGGCGCGGACGCGTCCGCCGTTCTCCGACGCGATCACGTTCGGGCTCGAAGGGTCCGGACGCGCCATCCGGGAGATGGTGGACCGGCTGCGCAGCGGCGAGGCACGCAGCGCCTCGTTCGTCGCCCCGACCATGACCGGATGGGTGCTGCCACTCTACGAGCTCGCGCTGATGACGGCACGCGAGCTCGCACTGGCCGGAATCGACGACGTCGATCTGCACCTTCTCACACCTGAAGACCGCCCGCTCGCGCTGTTCGGCGGCGAGCTCAGCCAGCACGTGGGCCGCTTGATCGACGCGGCGGGGATCGAGTTCGTCCACGCGTCGTTCGCCAAGGTCGACAACGGTGGTCTGACCTACGCGGCCATCGGCCACCCGCGGTCCGACTACGTCGTGACGCTGCCGCTCCTGAGCGGCCCGGACCTCGCCGGCATCCCGGCCAGCGGGCCGCACGGGCTGATTCCCGTCGACGAGTATGGCCGCGTGACGGGACTGGACGACGTGTACGCCGCGGGCGACGCGGTCGACTTCCCGGTCAAGCAGGGAGGGATCTCCGCACAGCAGGCGGACGCCGTGGCCGAGCACGTCGCCGCGCACTACGGCGCGGACATCGAGCCGGCGCCCTTCCGCCCCATGTTGCGCGGAATGCTGTTCACCGGGGACGAACCCCTCTACATGCGCTCGCGCGTTCCGGAGGCGGACCCGGACATTCCGGGCGCCTGGTATCCGCTCTGGTGGCCGCCGACCAAGGTGGCCGGCCGCTACCTCGCCCCGTTCCTGTTCGAGCGGGCTGACGAGGAGGGCTTCGGCGCGCCGCCCATCGGGTTCACCGACGTCGACCTGCCGCTGGCGGAGATCACGCTGCCGGGGTGAGAGACATGCCCGCACTTCAACACGAGGCGGTCCCGGCGACGGCGCCGGAGCGCTTTGCGTCGGTGCTCTCGCCTGGTGAATACGAGGCGCTGCTCGATCTGGTGAGCCAAGCCGCGCGGGGACTCTACGGCCGCGTCGTCTGGAACGTGAACTCGACCGCCAAGGGCGGTGGGGTGGTCGAGATGCTGCGGCCGCTGCTCGGTTACTGCCGCGGCGCCGGCGTCGACGCGCGCTGGGCGGTGATCTCGGGCCAGCCGGATTTCTTTGCCATCACCAAGCGCATTCACAACCGCCTGCACGGATTCGACGGCGACGGCGGTCCGCTCGGCGCCGCCGAGCGCGAGGTGTACGAGCGGACGCTGGCCGCGAGTGCCAGCGAGCTCGTGGAGTTGGTGCATCCGCAGGACATCGTGATCCTGCACGATCCTCAGACGGCCGGGTTGGCGGCCGCGGTGCGAGAGACAGGGGCGACCATCATGTGGCGCTGTCACGTCGGTCTCGACGCCGCCAACGATCTTGCCCGTGAGGCCTGGGACTTCCTGCGCGGCTACGTCCTCGACGCGCACGTGTTCATCTTCTCGCGCGCCGGCTTCGCCTGGGAGGGTTTGCCGCGGGATCGGGTTTCGGTGATCCGGCCGTCGATCGATGCCTTCGCCCCCAAGAACGCCGAGCAGGACCGCGAGCAATCGCTGGCGATCATGGCGAAGGCGGGGATCCTGGCCGAGGGTCCGGACGCCTATCCGACGTTCACGCGGTCCGACGGCACGCCCGGACGCATCGAGCGGCGGGCCGAGATGATCGAGGAGGAACCTCTGGGGGCCGATGTGCCGGTCGTCATGCAGGTGTCGCGGTGGGATCAGCTCAAGGACCCGCTCGGGGTGCTGGGCGCGTTCGCCGGACACGTGAACGGGCGTAGTGGCGCACACTTGATGCTGGTCGGTCCCTCGACGGCGGCGGTGGCGGACGACCCCGAAGGCGCCCAGGTGCTCGACGCCGTCCAGGCCGCCTGGCACGAGCTGCCCGGGGCAGTCCGCCGGCGCGTGCACCTGTGCTCGCTGCCGATGGAGGACATCGAGGAGAACGCGGCGATCGTCAACTCCCTGCAACGTCACGCGCGCGTCGTCGTGCAGAAGAGCCTCGCGGAGGGGTTCGGCTTGACGGTCGCCGAAGCGATGTGGAAGGAGCGACCGGTGGTGGCGAGCCGGATCGGTGGGATTCGAGATCAGATCGAGGACGGTCGGTCGGGCGTGCTGCTGCCGGATCCGCGCAACCTCGAGCAGGCCGGGGCCGCGATCAGCGAGCTGCTCGGCGACGGCGAGCGCGCGCGGGACATCGGGCTCGCGGCCAAGCTCCGCGTGCAGCAGCAGTTCCTCGGCCCGCACCACCTGGGACGCTACTTCGAGGTGATCCAGCGGGTCGCCGCCAAGCGCGACCACGTCACCCCCCGCGTGGTCGCCGACGCCCCGGAGCCGGCCGAGCCGGTCGCCTGACTCTCCGGGGGCGCCGGTCGCCTGACTCTCCGGGGGCCGTGGCGGATTTTGTCCCAAGGTGGGACCTTTTTCGCCACACCCCCAGCAATCCCGGGGCAGTGGGCGGCCAATCCCGGGGCAGTGCGCGGCCAATCCCGGGGCAGTGCGCGGCCAATCCCGGGGCAGTGCGCGGCCAATCCCGGGGCAGTGGGCGGCCGCTCCTCAGGCGGGCCCGGATTGCGTCACGAAGTGCGCGTCGGGCAGCCCGAGCGAGAACCCCTCGGGAGCGCCGCTGGCCACGTCGAGTACGAACTCGGGCTCACCCCAGCGCTCGAACTGGTCGGCGTCGATGTAGAACGGAACGCCGGCCACCTCGCCCAGCAGCCTGTCACCGGCACCCGGCGCCATGTCGTCCGCGAGCAGGCAGAGCGGTAGCGAGCCATCGCAGCATCCCCCCGACTGGAACAGCGCGAGCGGTCCGTGCGTCAGGGCAAGCTGCTCGAGCGCCGCGGTGGCGCGGGGCGTGGCGCTGATGTACGTCGGTTGGTCGTGGCTGGCCATCGAGAGCTCCTCCAACGAGAAGAAACGGGACGCTGAGCAGCCTAGGTGCCCGTGACCGCTGCCGCCTCGGGGCTGGCCCGACGAATCGACGAGCGTCATCCCGCGCCCAAGTCCGGACTTTTCCGCAGTCACCCACGGCGTAGCCCCGATGTGAACACGCGCCCCGCCCGAGAGCATCCGGAGACGACTTCCACTCCCAAGGAGACATGGTCAATGGCCACGATCGAGTCAACAACCTACGCGGCGCCCGGCGAGCCGGGCAGCCCGGTCGAGCTGAAGGATCGCTACGACAACTTCATCGGCGGAGACTGGGTCGCCCCGACCACGGGCGAGTACCGCGACAATCCGACGCCGTCCACCGGCGAGACGTTCTGTGAGGTGGCGCATTCGGGCGCGCAGGACATCGAGCTGGCGCTCGACGCCGCGCACGCCGCCAAGGGCGACTGGGGGCGGCGCTCCCCGACCGAGCGCGCGGCGGTGCTGAACGCGGTCGCGGACGCGATCGACGAGAACCTCGAGATGCTCGCGGTGGCGGAGAGCTACGAGAACGGCAAGCCGGTGCGCGAGACGCTCGCCGCCGACATACCTCTCTCAGCCGATCACTTCCGCTACTTCGCGGGAGCGATTCGCTCCGAGGAGGGGCGGATCTCCGAGATCGACGAGAACACCTACGCCTACCACTTCCACGAGCCGCTCGGGGTCGTCGGCCAGATCATCCCGTTCAACTTCCCGCTGCTGATGGCGGCGTGGAAGATGGCGCCGGCGCTGGCGGCGGGCAACTGCACGGTGATCAAGCCGGCCAGCCCGACCCCGTGGTCGATCCTGAAGCTGATGGAGGTCATCGAGGACATCGTTCCTCCCGGCGTGCTCAACGTGGTCAACGGTCCGGGCGCGGAGATCGGCAAGGCGCTCGCGTCGAACAAGCGGATCGCCAAGATCGGCTTCACCGGCGAGACCGTGACGGGCCGCCTGATCATGTCCTACGCGGCCCAGAACATCATCCCGTCCACGACCGAGCTCGGCGGCAAGTCCCCGAACATCTTCTTCGAGGACGTGATGGCGGCCGACGACGCGTTCCTCGACAAGGCGGTCGAGGGCCTCGTGCTGTACGCATTCAACAAGGGCGAGGTGTGCACGTGCCCGTCGCGGGCGCTCATCCAGGAATCCATCTACGAGAAGTTCATGGAGCGCGTGCTGGACCGCATCGCCAAGATCAAGCAGGGCGACCCGCTCGATCCCGAGACGATGATCGGCCCTCAGGTCTCCACCGCGCAGCTCGAGAAGATCGAGAGCTACGTGGCGATCGGCCTGAACGAGGGAGCTGAGTTGCTGATCGGCGGGCATCGTCCCCCGATCAACGGCCGGCTGGGCGGCGGCTACTACTTCGAGCCCACCGTCCTGAAGGGACACAACAAGATGCGCGTGTTCCAGGAGGAGATCTTCGGGCCGGTGGTCGCGGTGACGACCTTCCGCACCGAGGAGGAGGCGCTCGAGATCGCCAACGACACCCTGTACGGACTGGGCGCCGGCGTCTGGACGCGTGACGGCAGCCGGGCGTTCCGGATGGGACGGGCGATCCAGGCCGGACGCGTGTGGACCAACTGCTACCACCAGTATCCGGCCCACGCCGCCTTCGGCGGCTACAAGGCCTCCGGCGTGGGACGCGAGAACCACCGGATGATGCTCGAGCACTACACGCAGACCAAGTGCCTGCTGGTCAGCTACGACCCGAACCCGCTCGGGTTCTTCTAAAGATGGCGCGCGGCGCGCATGCGAACCATGCCGCCGCGGCGGCCACGCCCGCGGCGCAGGAGGCGATCCGTCGTCTCGGGGCCGGGCCGCGGGCGGTTTCGCCGGATCCGGCGCCGGACCAACGTCCGGCGCCGGACCCGGATGCGGTGCTCGACGTCGCGATCGAGGGCCTGCGCTTCGAGCACGCCCACGCCGAGGCTTCGCGGTCTCGGGCCGCGGGTCTCCTCACCGCCTGCGGCGTGCTCCTCGCGCTCACCGCAGGTCTGGGATCGGCCGCCGCACAGGCGGCGCAGCATCTCTCCCACCTGGGCGCCGCGGTCACCGTGTGCGCGGCCGCGTTGACCGCCGTGCTCCTGCTGGCGGCCGCCGCCGTCGTCGGCCAGGTGTTCGCGCCCTCGGGCAAGAGTCGCATGGCGCTCGAGGAGTTCCGCGACTTCGCCGAGTTGCGCTTGCGCGCGGCGGACAAGGAAATGCTCTCCAGAGTCGCGCTCGAGCGCCTCGCGGCGGCCCGAGCGGCCAACCTGAAGTCTCGCTCGCGCGGCATCTGCGCCATGGCGCTGTACGTGGGAGCGCTCGGCGTCCTGGGGGCGCAGGTGCTGCTCATCGCGATCGTCCACCTGCTCGGGATTTGAGATGAACGACAGCCTGACCGCCCTCGACGCAACCTTCCTCGAAATCGAGCAGCAGGACGAAGGCGCCCTGATGGGCATCGGCGGGGTAAGCGTGTTCGACCCGGTTCCCGGCGGCGGAGCGCCGTCGATCGACGAGGTGTGCGCGAACCTCGAGGCGCGCCTGGGTTACCTGCCGCGCTACTCGCAGCGGCTGTCCTCGACCCGGACGGGCGGTCTCGCGTGGCCGCACTGGATCGACGACGAGCGGTTCCGCGTTCGCGACCACATGGCCCACGTGGCCCTGCCCGCGCCCAGCGGATATCCCGAGCTGTGCGACTGGGCGGCCGACTTCTATTCCCACCGGCTGGATCGAACTCGCCCGCTATGGGAGATGGCGCTGATCGAGGGGCTCCCTGAGGGCCGCTGGGCGATCGCCCACAAGACGCACCACTGCCTGGTGGACGGCGTCGGCTCGGTCGACGTCGCCTATCTGCTGCTCGATACCGAGCCCGACCCGCCGGAGCGTGCGCCGGCACCGCCACAGCCGCCGGAGCCGCTGGCTGAGAGCTCGCGCCGCTGGCCGTTCATGCCCGCGCCGCCGCAACCGATCGCAGCCGTCGCCGGCGCCGGTGCTCGCGCTGCGCGGGCCGGCGCGCACGCGGCGCTCCATCCGCGCGAGGCAATGGACCGGTCGCGCTCGCTGGCCGAGCTGATCATCCGGGACGAGTTGATCGCCGCGCCCCATACGTCGCTCAACGTGCCGATCGGCTCGACCCGCCGGTTCGCGGTCGTCAACCGGCCGCTGGACGATCTCAAGGCTATCCGGCAACGCCTTGGCGGATCGATAAACGACGTCGTGCTCGCGGCCTGCACGACCGGCCTGCGCAGCCTGCTCCTCGCCCGGGGCGATGAGCTACCCGAGCGCGGCCTGCGCGCGATGGTCCCGATGAACGTCCGCCAGAGCTCCGAGCGGCTGGCGCTGGGCAATCGCGTCAGCTCGCTGTTCGTCGATCTGCCGGTCGCCGTCGAGGGTGCGCACGAGCGCCACAAGCGGATCGCCGCCGCGACGGCGCGCTTGAAGTCCTCACGCGCCGCGAGCGGTGCCAACGCGATGCTCGACCTGGCTGCGCTTGCGCCCCCGGTCCTGCACGCGGCGCTCGCTCGCTCGCTGTACGCCACGCGCCTGTTCAACGTGACGATCACCAACGTGCCCGGACCGCAGATGCCGCTCTTCGCATTCGGCGCCCAGTTGCGCGAGGTTCATCCCGTCGTGCCGCTCGCCGCGGCGCACGCGGCCGGGATCGCGATCTTCTCCTACAACGGACTGGTCACCTTCGGGGTGATCACCGACAGCGAGTCGACACCCGACATCGACGTTCTGAGCGCCGGCATCGAGCGGGGCATCGACGAGCTCCTGACGCTGGTCCTGACCGCCAGTTAGCCGCCCTGTACCCGCCGGCGTCAGCCGCGCGCGAGCTGCTCGTCCGCCGCGATCGCGCGCACCGTCACGTGCCGCGCGAGTCGCTCGACCACGTCACGGCGGCCGGTCCCGAGCCCGGCCCGCAGGAAGTTGGCCGAGCCGGCCGCCGCCCCCAGGACGATCGCCTCGGACAGCGGCACCTCGCGCGCCCAGGCGGCGGCGATCGCGCCCATCATCGAGTCACCGCAGCCTTCGCGATGGCCGTGCGGCAGCGGCTGAGGCACGACCTCGAACGGGTCGCCCTCGCTCGGGAGCACGAGGATCGGCTCCTGCGCTCGCGTCACCGCGACGGCCCGGGCGCCCGCCGCCTGCAGGCGGCGGGCCGCCTCCAGCGCGCGCGGCCCGTCGACCGGTCCGCACACGTACTCGGCGAGCTCCCAGTCGTTCAACTTCACCAGATCGGGGGCGTAGGGAAGCACGTGCTCCAGCCGGGGTCCCGAGAGATCCACGATCACCGGGACGCCCGCCGCCCGCACGTCCGCCACCACGGTCTCGTAGGCGTCGCCGGGGAAGCCCTCCGCCGGGAACGGGTTGCACACGACCAGCACGGCGCTATCCATCGCGGCGGCGCACGTGGAGGCGACCAGATCGTCCACCTCGTGGCGGTGAGGCGCCGGTCTGGGCGCGGCGGCCACGACCTCCCGCGACCCGCTGCGTCGATCGGTCACGTAGCTGCCGTTGAAGCCGGCCGTGCTCACCATCCGCCGCTCGCCGGGAAGTGCCTCGAGGAGTGGTGCCAGCACCGCCCCCGTCTCGCCGCCGAGAAAGCCGCAGAGAATCGGCCACGCGCCGAGCTCCCCCGCCATCCGCGCCACCCACACGCCCTGACCGGCCGGATGGACGTGAACCTCGTCGACCGCGCCGCTGCGCTCGATCGTCACGCTCAGAAGCGGATCGGGCCCGAACACCGTGACTGTCGGAGGCGTAACCATAGTGCCGGCTCAACCGGGATTGATCTGTCCATTTCCGGTGACGGAGCTCGTCACCTGTCGGGGATGGCCGAGGTAACTGATCGCTCCATTGCCGTGAACGGTCGCCGACAGACTGCCCGTCGCGGTGAGGGTGATCTCGCCGTTGCCGTCGACGACGGCCGTCGCGTCGCGAGCCCGTAGCGCCGCGAGCTGCGCCCCGCCCTCGCCGTTGATCGTGACGTGCAACCGCTTCGCCGTGCCGCTCGCGCGGATCGATCCCAGGCCGTTCAGCGAAACGGTCAGCACACCGCCGTCGATGCCGTCGGCGGCCATGCTTCCCAAGCCGTCGAGGGTGAGAGCCGCGACTGAGGGTACGACCACGCGCGCCAGGATCGGCGTCTTGGTCGAGTAGCTGCCCGGCTTGTTCCCGATGACGAGCGTGCCGGATACCACGCGCGTGGTCACGCGTCCCACGATGTTGTCATCGGCGCGCACGATCACCGATTGCCGTGCGCCGATGCGGAGGCTTAGGTTGCTGATGCCGGTCACGTCGACGCTGGTGAACGGCGGCACCGACCGCGCTTGGGTAGAAGGCACCCCTGAACCGACAATCGTCGCCGTGCCGGAGTGATGGTCAATCACAAGGACGGCGAGAACCGCCGCCAGGACGAGAGCGAGAAGCGAGCTCAGCACCACCGGCAACCGCCGCTCCGCAGGATGAGGATGGACCGGAGTCGATGAGGTACTCATGGTCACTCCTTTCTCTGCACCGGCGCGCCTCCCACGCCGCCAGCCATCCTGCCGCCGACTTCATCCTCGCGCCTCGGGCGGCACCCGCCATCGGGGATCAAGCGCGGACCTGACAGGAGAATTACGGACGGTGTCCGCCGTCCTCGTCGGGCGCTTCCCACGCCGGAGGACGCTCGGGGTCGTGACCCCAGTGCTCCCTGCGCCACTCGGCCTTGATGGATCGCTTGGCCTGGTCAGCGTCCTCTTCGAACGCCCGCATGGCGCGCTCCATCTCACGTTCGTCCTCGGTCATCTCGATCAGAGTCCGTTGAATCGCGAAACGACCGTGGATCTCATCACTACGCAGGCGGGCCATGTCCTCGCGCTCGGGCACGGTCACACCAATCGCGCTCCGGGCGCCGCGCTTGCCAACGGGTTGGCCGCGGGCTCGAGCGCTTCGATCATCCGCTCTTTCGCCATGGCTGGTTTGAGAGTGACGGAGCGGGCGGGGCCCGACATCGGGATCTTGGGTCCGCATTGGGTGGCGAACTACGGAGCGCGCAGCGTGCTCGGCCCGGATTCCCCGTGCGCGGCGGGGGCATGGGTTCGGGCGATGACCACGATTGCGAACAACAGCGGCCGAGCGGCGGCGGCTGCTCGAGGCCGCGCGCCGCTGGTGCCTCGCGAAACCTAGCCGATCGGTAGAGGCCCACACATGTCGTCTCCGGGCACGCCTCAGAGGCGACCCCCGGTTCGGACCGGGCATGCTGGTCGGCTCGCGCACCTACAACGTGACGCTGCTCTCGGTCCCGGTGCGCGGCGACCCGTCGTCGCGCGCGGCGGTTGCCGCGGTGCGTGATCTACGCCGGTCCGTGCTCCCGGCCGCCCTGGCGGGAACCGGCGCCCGCGCCTACGTCGGAGGCGACGCCGCCGAGAACGCCGACTACTACGACGCGGTGACCCGACCGGCGCCGGCGGTGCTGGCCTTCGTTCTCGGGCTCACCTTCGTCGCGTTGCTGGTCGCGTTCCGCTCGGTGCCCGTCGCGCTGATCTCGATCGCGCTCAACCTGCTCTCGGTCGGCGCGGCGTACGGGCTGTTGACGCTGGTGTTCCTGCACGGTGTGGGGGCGTCGCTGTTCGGGTTCGAGCACGTCCGCGCGATCGACGCATGGGTGCCGCTGTTCCTGTTCTCGGTGCTGTTCGGTCTGTCCATGGATTACCAGGTGTTCCTGCTGAGCCGGATCAAGGAGCACCACGACGTTTCCGGCGACACCAGCGAGGCGGTCGCCTCGGGCGTCGCCTCCACCGCGCGGATCATCACCGGCGCGGCCCTGATCATCATCGTCGTGTTCATCGGCTTCGCCCTCGGACAGCTCGTGATGTTCCAGCAGATGGGCTTCGGCGTGGCAATCGCGCTCCTGCTGGACGCCACCGTGATCCGCGTTGTCCTCTTGCCGAGCCTGCTGCGACTGCTGGGCGAGCGCGTCTGGTACCTGCCGCGCGCCTTGACGTGGTTGCCACGGGTCGAACTCGGGCACGGCCGACCCAAGAACGCCGGCTACGGCAAGAAGGTCGGTCCGGCGCGCCGCGCGCCTGGACCCTCTGAAGGCGCTGCGCTACGAGTAGGGCTACGCGGCCCGCCGCTTGCGGGCAGCGCCACGACCCCGGCGGCCGGGACCGGGACCGACGATCACGCCGTCGGCGGGATACACGATCGACTCGTGCTTCTCGTCCCAGCGCACGCGGTAATGCTGGTGGGCATCGCCGCCGAGCACCTCGATGATCTCTCCTCGACGGGGCGACTGGCCGTGGACACCACGGCATTCGATCCAGTCGCCAGGCTGGATGCTGGTGAGAACGGGCTTGGTGGTCATCTCATCATCTCCTTAGCGCCATCAAACCGCCCTTTCGCCAAGCCGGCATCGGTAGCAGCGCGAAGCCTGGTTGCGGGGATACACCGAGTTTCAGATTCGGCCGCCCGGCCACCAGGGCGCCGTCGCGAACTGCACCTTCTTGCGGAGTGCGACGGCGGCCTGATGCGGATGTCACCGCATCCATGAGCTGGAAGCATCGGGAAGCGTGTACACGCAGATAAGCGCCTTCGCACAGCGCCATGACTGAGCCTATGGGGCACATGGCACCTTCAGAGAACCCGCGTGCGCGCGTGACCTTGCATTCGCATTCCGAACTGGGCGTCCTGGCAGCAGGTGTCGACAGCCACGTGCACGACGAGCGATTCACGCCGGGGGTCGACGAGCTGCGCGCCGCGCTCGGGGTCGGCGACCAGCAGCGCCTTGAGTGCTGGCTGCTCGTCGACCGCTCAGGCTCTGTGCTGTTTGACCGCGATGAGGGCCAGCAGGTGACGCTGGCTTGGCATTTCGCCAGTTTCGACTCGGATCGTGACCGGATCGGGATTCTCGGCTTCAGTGGCTTTGGCGCCTACATCAACCTGTTCGAGTTCAAGACCCCACTGGGTAGAGGAGACCAGGCGTTGCAGCTGGTGGCCGACTGCGGCGGCGGGGGTACCCCGACCGCTGAGGCGGTCACGTACGCCGCCAGGATGCTGAGCTCGTCCGCCGCGGAGGTCAAGCTCGTGATCGTCGTTACCAACGCTCCAGCGAACGACACGGCGCGATGCGCTCGCGCCGTCGACGCGGCGAGGAGCCGAGGGATGCGCGTGATCGGCGTGCTGAAACCGGAGAGCCGCCACGAGCATCCGGACGCAGACCACAGCGCCTTCATGACAGAGCAGTTCGGGACCGATTGGTTCCAGGTCGATTCCTACACCGAGATCCCAAAGGCGCTGACCCACCATCTGGCCACCGCGACCGGACCGGGCTCGAACCGGACGCCCGCACATCTTGCCGCAGCAGAGCCTCGAGTCCCGGCCGAATACGACCGCGTGATGGCGGCGGCCGCCGATGCACTCCTGGCGCTGGGCGACGAGGCCGCCCGTGAGTTCTCCGAGCGCACGCTCGACGCGTTGAACCCGGAATTGCGGACGCTTGCCCACTATGTGCGCATGCGCCTGGAGTACCTGCACATCCACGGCGACGAGGCGTTCGCCGCGGCGCGACAGGCGGCTCTCGAGCGCTGAGCGATGTCTCCGGTCCTCGCTTCTAGAGCCGGCGCCGACGGCTCGCCGGCTCCCGGTGACCCGGTTCCGGTGGCGGTCGATCCGCAGGCGCGGATCGACTCACTGCTGACGCACCTGGGCACGCGCGCGGGAGGATTGTCCTCGCGTGAGGTGCTCGTGCTCGCCTGCTTCCCGTTCATCGTCTGGGGTTCGGACGAGCTGTGGCGCTGGCGGCGCCGCAAACAGGCTCAACGCTGAACGGAGTGCAGTGCGCCGGGCTCGGGCCGGTTCCAAGGGGTGGGCGGCGGGACGTCGATCCCCTCGCGGTCGAACTCGGCCTTGATTCGCTCCCGGAGCCGCCGGGTGATCCGCCACTGCTCGAGCGGCTTGGTCTTGGCCACCAGCCGGATCGTGATACCGGCCGGCTCGAGCCGCTGCACGCCCCACACCTCGGGTTCCTCGATGATCGCCGGATCCTCGCGCCACAACTCGTCCGACACCCGCTTCATCGCGGTGCGCGCACGGTCGATGTCGGAATCGAGCGCGATCTGGACGTCGAGCAGGGCGCGCGACCAGTGCTGCGACATGTTGCCGGCTCGCTGGATCTGCCCGTTGGACACGTGCCAGACGGTGCCGTCGACCGAGCGGATCCGCGTCGCCCGCAGCGTCACCGCCTCGACCGCGCCGGTCACCTCACCCAGGTCGACCCAGTCACTGACGCCGAACTGGTCCTCGACCAGAATGAACACACCGGACAGGACGTCCCTGATGAGCGACTGTGCGCCGAAGCCGAGTGCCACACCGATCAGACCGGCGCCGGTGAGCAGCACCCCGAGCCGGACGCCGAGCACTTGCAGCACGGCCAGCACGGCGACCAGCCAGATCACGAAGCCGATTGCCCCGGCAAGCGCCGCGGCGAGCGCCTCGATCCGCTGCTGTCCGCGCGTGCCGGCCATCTCGCCGGTCTCGAGCAGCGAGGCGGGCGTGTGACGGCGGAGGAGACCCGGGCCCCGGCGCGCTCGGCGCCGTCCCAGCCGCCGCACGAACAGCTTCACCAGCCGGCGCGCGAGCTTGCTGACGATGAACGCGCCGACCACGATGCCGAGAATCGCCAGCGGCTTGTCGACCATGAAGTTCAGCACCGCGTCGGCACCGCCGCTTCGGTCTGAGAGGTGTGACATGGAAGAAGCGATTGAGAGAGTCGAACTCTCGCTGCTCATTGCTGAGCGCGGCCGGATGTGTGAGCGAGGGATCACATCCGCGACACCGCCACCGGAGCGGACCAATCGCTTGTAATTGCATTTTCAGCCGGTCCGCCGGCGCCGCCATCCGGGGTAGCTACGCAAGGACGTACGTAGACAGGAGCCGATCGGCCTCATGCCTGCTTGACCACGGCGTAGACGACACGCTCGGCGACGTCGATCACCATCTCTCCGATCCGGACACAGCGGCGGTAGAGCTCGCGGCGGGCAATCCGTTCGCTGCGGCCTTCGACCTCGAGCAGCGCGGCCATGCCGCGGTAGTAGACACGTTCGAGCTCTCGCTCGGCCCGGATCGCCGCATCGGCGGCGTCAGTGGCTGCGTCCTGGTCCGCACTCAGATGGGCCAGAGCTCGATCGATGCTCCGAACCGCCTCTCCGAGCAGCCTCGCCATCTGAGCGATGACGGCATCGGGTGGGCACGCCATCGCGTCCGATTCGGAGATCAGATCACGGGAATAGTTGAGGATCCAGTCCACGCCACGCGAGAGCGCGAACACGTCCTCGGGCTCCAGCGGAGTCACGAACGCCGCGCGCAGCGCGCCCAGCAGCGCGCGCTTGGCGGCGTCGCCGCGCTGCTCGGCATCGCGCACCGTCTGGGCGGCGGATGGATCACCCCTGGCCCACCTCGCGAACGCGTCTACTCCCTCGATCGTCACGGCGACTTGCGCACGGAGGAGTCCCAGCACATCCGGCGTCTCGGGCAGGAACCAGCGCGACCGGTTCACGTCAACCCGTGCCACAGCTCGAATATCGCCGCCGCGAGCAGCCCGGTGATCGGGAGGGTGATCAGCCACCCGGCGCCTATGTGGCGGACGACCTCCCAGTGCACGTGACGCCAGCGCCGGCGTCCGCCTCCCACGCCGACCACGGACGACGCCACGATCTGGGACGTGGATGTCGGCGCCCCCACCAGCGAAGCCCCGAGGATCACTCCGGCCGACGCGCCGGTCGACGCCAGGCCCTCGTCTGAACCCCATCCCCTCCCCCCGCTCGCGAGCAGCAGCGCGGCGATCACTCCAACCGCCTTCTGGGCGTCATTGGCGCCATGGCTGAATGCCAACGCCGCCGCCGCGGCCCACTGCCCGCCGCGAACCGGGACAGCCCACCGTCGCGTTGCCCGGCGCGCGGCGCGCCTCAGCAGGCGAATCGTGAACAGAGCGGCGAGTGCGCCCAGCGGCGGCGAGATGACCAGCGAGATCAACGTGCCGAGCACGCCCACCGGACGACCGCCCTCGATGCCACCCCAGTTCACTGCATGGGCGCCACCCTGTGCCAGGGCGGCGCCGACAAGGCCGCCGACCAGCGCCTGCGCCGAGCTCGAGGGAAGTCCACGCCACCAAGTCGCGAGATTCCACGTCACCGCCGCGGCCAGCCCGGCCCCGATCACCTGATTGGCGGCCGTCGGCGTCACCCTCACGATCCCGCCGATCGTGTTGGCAACCGCAGCGCCAAGCAGCAGCGGCCCCAGCAAATTGAAGCCCGCCGCCAGCACGATCGCCTGGAACGGGGTCGCTGCGCGGGTTGCCACCAGCGCGGCGATCGAGTTCGCCGCGTCGTGAAATCCGTTTGTGGTCACGAACGCGAGAGCGAGCGCGATGGCAACCCACAGGCCGGCGTCCATCGGCCGACTCTAAGGACCTCTCTCAGGTCCGTCCACATGAGGGGTGGCCGTCGCCAATCTCGACCCGACCGGCTTCAGGTTCTGCTCGAACCACGCGCCGGCCAGCCGCGAGACCTCCTCGAGCGCACCGGGCTCCTCGAACAGATGCGTCGCGCCGGGCACGACCGCCAACTCCGAGGGCACCGTCAACAGGCGCCGGGCCTCATGGTTCAGCTCCAGTACGAGCTGGTCCCGCTCGCCGACGATCAGCAGCACCGGCGCCCGTACGTCCGCCAGCCGGCCGGCGGCCAGGTCCGGCCGTCCGCCACGCGAGACGACCGCGCCGACCTCCTCCCCCAGCGCGGCCGCGGCCGACAGCGCCGCCGCGGCACCCGTGCTCGCGCCGAAGTAGCCGACCGGAAGCGCCGCCAGGCCGGGCTCGGTTCGCGCCCACCGCGTCGCCGCCACCAGCCGCTGCGACAGGAGCGTTATGTCGAACACGTGCGACCGGTCGCGTTCCTCCTCCCGGTGCAACAGGTCGAGCAGCAGCGTCGCCAGGCCACGCTCGTTGAGCGACCGGGCGACCTGCCGGTTGCGCGGACTGAAGCGACTCGAGCCGCTCCCGTGGGCAAACACGATGAGCCCGCGCGCGCCATCGGGAACGGCGAGATCGCCGACGATCTCCTCCACCGGAATCCGCACCTCGCGGCTCGCGAGGATCGGCGGTCCCGGCGGATCGGCCGGATCCCCGTCGAGCAGCGCCTCGATCTCGGCGTCGGAGGTCGGCTCGAAGTGCACGTACCACAGGCCGACCGCCAGCAGCAGCGGCGGCTCGAGCAGACACACAACCTCGTCGGCCTCCTTCCGCAGCATCTCCACGGTCTCGCGCGCCCCGACCGGGACGCCCAGGATGAGCCGGCGGGGGTGCCGGGCACGCACCGCTCGCAATGCGGCGCGCGCGGTGCCGCCGGTGGCCAACCCGTCATCGACGACGATCGCGGTGCGCTCCGCAACTTCGCGCGGCGGCCGGCCGCCGCGGTACCGGTGCACCCGTGCCTCCAGCTCGGATGATGCGCGCGCGATCGCCGCGTCGAGCTCATCGGCGCTCACGAGGAACTCCCGCACGGCATCGTGGTCGAGCACACGCACACCGCCCTCGGCGATCGCTCCGATGCCCAGCTCGGGATTGCCGGGCGCGCCGATCTTGCGGACCACCAGCACGTCCAGCTCCGCCCCGAGCCTCTGCGCGACCTCGTAGGCCACCGGGATGCCGCCCCGCGCCAGCCCGAGCACGACCGGGCCCTCGAGCGCCAGCGAGCTCAGGCGTTCGCCCAACTCTTGCCCGGCCGCGCGCCGGTCGGCGAACCGCTCGGTGAGACGCGTGGCGCCCATGCGTCACCCGCCAACGCCGCTCGGCTGCTCCGACACCCGCGCCCAGTCCTCGAGGCGCTCGTCGATGCGCGCGTGCAGCGTCCCCTCGGGAAACTCGCCGTCCGGTCCGCGCTGCCCGGCCGAGATCCCGGTCAGGAGCTCGATCCCCTCCTCGATTGTGCGAGCGCTCCACACGTGGAAGCTCCCGCTGCGCACGCTCTCGACGACGTCGCTGGCGAGCATCAGATGCGGGACGTTCGCCTCCGGGATGATCACACCTTGACGCCCGGTGAGCGGCCGGAGCGCGCAGGCACGGTAGAACCCCTCGATCTTCTCGTTGACGCCGCCGATCGCCTGCAGCTCGCCGTGCTGGTTGACCGAGCCGGTGACCGCGATGTCCTGCCTCAGCGGCGCGCCGGCGAGCTCCGACAGGAGCGCGTACAACTCGGCGCTCGCCGCGGAGTCGCCGTCGATCTGCTCGTAGGACTGCTCGAAGGTCAGGTTCGCGGCCAGCGCTATTCGCCGCTCGGCGCCGTAGCGGCCGCGCAGATAGCCGCTGAGGATCAGGAACCCCTTGTCGTGGATGTGGCCGCTCAGCTCGGTCTCGCGCTCGATCGACACGAGTGCACCTCGCCCCGGACCGGCACTCGCCGTGATGCGCACCGGCCGTCCGAATGCGTAGTCGCCCAGGTCGATGACCGACAGCCCGTTCACCTGACCCACTCGCTCGCCGTCGAAGTCGAGCATCAGGGTCCCCTCGGCGACCATGTCCAGCAGCCGCTGCTCGATCAGGTCCGACCGCTTCACCTTCTGCTCGATCGCTCGCTCGACGTGCTCGGCTCGCACCAGCTCGCTTCCGTCGCGCGCTGCCCAGTGGCTGGCCTCTGCGGTCAGGCCGCCGATCTCGACGAATCGCGTGGTGAGCCAAGCCTGACTCTCGGCCAGCCGGCCGCCGTGCTCGATGATGCGCGCCACGGCGGGCGCGTCGAACGGCAGGAGCTTGCACGCGCGAATCTGCGAGCTGACGAACGAGGCGTACCCGGCGACACCGGTTTCATCCCAGGCGACGCGCGAGTCAAACTCCGCCTTGACCCGGAACAGCTTCCGAATGTCCTCGTCGAGCGCGTAGGCGAGCTGGTACAGCGGCGGCGAGCCCACCAGAACGACCTTGAGATCGAGCTCGATCGGCTCGGGCGTGAGGGTGGCGGTCGGGAACAGCGCATATTGCTCGGCCAGGTTCTCGAGGCGTATCTGCCCGGTGCGGAGCACCTCCTTGAGCTTCAGCCACACGACCGGCTGGGCCAGGACCTCGGCCGCCGGCAGCAGGAGGTAGCCGCCGTTTGCCCGGTGCACGGCGCCCGGGCGAAGCATCCGGTGATCGGTCACGAAGCCACCGCCCAGGACGCCCTGGTGCTCGATCCGCCCGAACAGGTTCGAGTACGTCGGGTTGCTTTCGGCCACGACCGGAGCCCCGCCGTTCGCCTCATGCGCGACGAACACGTTCACGTCGTAACGAGCCAGCGCGTGCTCGGAGCCGCCCCCGATCAACTCCGCAAACGATGAAGGGGCCTCGGCTCCGTCCCGCGCCGCCGGCCGCTGGAATAGCGCGAGATTCTCGATCACATCCTCCTGCACGGAGGAGAGCCACTCGACCAGCGTCCCGTAGGCGGCGTAGCGCTCCTTGAGCTCGTCGATCAGGTGACCCACGGCAAATAGCGCGACCTCGTGCTCGAGCGCCCGCAGGCGCACGCGCGCCTCCTGCTGGCGGGCGCGCATGCCCGCGAGGAACTCCTGGATGCGCGGCCCCAGCTCGTCGATCGCGGACTGATAGCGGTTGCGGACCGATTCCGGCAGCTGGCCGAACTCGGCCGGGGTCATCGGCTGGCCGCCTCGCAGCGGCACGGTCACCACGCCGGTTGGCGTCAGCTCGAACGCGATCCCGCCGGCCTGCGCGTGCTCCCGGAGCTCCGTCAGTGCCGTCGCCTGATCGCGCTCGATTGGCTCGGTCAGCTCCCGCTGCCGGCGCGAATAGTCGTCGCTCTCCAATGCCGCGGCCAGCTCACGACGCGCGTCCTCGAGGAAGCGGCGCATGTCGCCGACCAGCCGTTGCCCGCAGCCGCTCTGCAGCGAAACGACGATCGGCCTCCGCGGATCCCGGAAGTTGTGAACGTACACCCAATCCCCCGACGCCGGGCGGCCGCGCGCCTGCTTGTGCAACTGCGCCTCGAGCGCCGTCCGCTTGCCCACGCCGACCGGGCCGGTGACGAAGATGTTGTATCCGGGCATCCGAGCCTCCAGCCCGAAGGCAATCGCCCCGTCCGCGCGATCCTGACCGAAAGACCCGTCGCGTGGCTCCACCTCGTCGGTCGAGGTGAAGCCAAGCGTCTCCGGGGGCTGGGTTCGCCGGAGCGACGCCGCCTCTAGCTCGTGTGCTGTCGAGCGCTCGTTCATCACCGTTGATCGCGGCCGGCTCGGCTACGCGCCGGCCAGGTGCTTTTGCGCTTCGGCCAGGTAGCTGACCGCGTCGCGCAGCGTCGAGAGCTTGGGGTAGTCGCGCTCCGGGATCTCGATCCCGGTCCGCTCGTTGATCGCCACGACGACGTTGAGGAAGTCCATCGAGTCGATGTCCAGCTGCTCGACGAGATCGACGTCGGGGTCGATCGCGACGGGATCGATGTCAGGTGCCACCTCGGTCAGGACGCTGATCACGAGCGCGTGCAGTTCCTGCTCGGTGCTCATAGGGTCTCCGGTTTCTGTAGTTGTCGATCGATGAGGTCAAGCAGGCGGCTTCCGGTGTGGCCGTCGCTGGCTCGGTGGTCGGCGGCGAGGGTGGCAATCACGGTCGGCCGCACACCGAGCATCCCGTCCGCCGCCCAGGGCCGCGTGCGGACACCGCCAAAGCCGACGAGCGCGACCTGAGGCGCGTAGATCACGCCGTGCACGAGATCGACACCATGCTCGCCGAGATTGGTGACGGTCAGCGTTGGGTCGGACATCTCAGAGCTCCGCAACCTGCCGCTCCTTGCGCGCTGGACGAGATCGCGCACGGCGGCCATGATCTCGGCCAGGCTCTTCTGATCTGCGTCGTGCAGCGCCGGCGCGATCAGACCCCCACCGCGCAGGGAGATGGCCACGCCCAGGTGAACCCCGCTGCCCGGGCGAAACGCGCCGTCGATCCAGAAGCCGTTCATCTCCGGCATCTCAGCGACGGCGCGAGCAACCGCGCTGAGGAGCAGTACGGATGGCAGCAGCCGCTCGTTCACCGGCCGCTCGAGGTTGGCGTCGCGCAGCCAGCCGGTCGCCCGGCACATGTCGATCTCGAGCTGCAGGTAGTAGTGCGGTATCTCGCGCTTCGAGCGAGCCATCAGCGCGCCGATCGCCTCGCGCATCGCTGCCTGCCGGTCGCTCGGACCGGGCGCTGCGGGCGGGACGGGCGCTGCCGACTGGGCCGGTGCCGCCGGCGGGACGGGCGCCGCCGGGGGCGCGCCGTTCGGCGAGACTCGCTCCACGTCGGCTTTGGTGATCGCCCCGTTCGGACCGCTACCCGTCACCGTCGAAAGATCCACGCCAAGCTGCCCGGCCACCCGCCGGGCGAGCGGGGAGACACGAATCCTGTGGTCTGCGCCATCTGGAGCGACGATCGCCGGCGCTGCCACCGCCGCCGGCACCGCGGCTGGGGCGGGCGCCTCGACTGGGACGGGCGCCTCGACTGGGGCGCGCACTGCGGCTGGGACGGGCGCCTCGGCGCCCACCGGATGGAGCGTCGCGAGCACCGTGCCCACGGGAACTCGTTCGCCCACCGGCACCAGCAGCGCATCGATCATCCCGTCCTGGAAGATCTCGACCTCGATCTCCGCCTTGCTGGTGTCCACCAGCGCGACGATGTCGCCGCGCTTGACGCTGTCGCCGGGCTTGACGTACCACTCGAGCACCGTGCCGGCCTCCATGTCGGCGCCCAGCGACGGCATCACGAAGTCACTCACGGCTGCCGCCTTGAGTCATGCGGCGGACCTCGTCGACCACTGCGCCGGGCTGTGGCAGCGCGGCCTGCTCGAGGTGGTGCGGGTAGGGCATCGGCACCTCAGCGGAGCACACCCGGGCGACCGGCGCGTCGAGCTCGTAGAACGCCTGCTCCATGATCCGGGCGCTGACCTCGGCGGCCAGGCTGCCCGAGCGCCAGCCCTCGTCGATCACCACCGCGCGGTGGGTGCGGGCGACCGAGTCGGCGATCGTCCAATCATCGAGGGGGCGAAGTACGCGAAGGTCGATCACCTCGGCCTCGATCCCGTCGCCCGCCAGCTGGTCGGCGGCCGCCAGCGCGGTGGGGAGGGTGCCACCGTAGGTGATCAGCGTCACATCGCTGCCGGGCCGCCGGATCGCGGCGCGCTCGATGTCGACGGCGCCGGCATCGACGGGCAGCTCGCCCTCCAGGTTGTAGAGCGAGCCGTGCTCGAAGATCAGCACCGGGTTGGGATCGGCCAGCGCGGGCGCGAGCATCCCGCGGGCGTCGGCGACCCTGGCGGGCGTGAGCAGCTTCAGGCCCGGGATGTGCGCGAGCCAGCCCTCCAGGCTGTGCGAGTGCTGGGCGGCGACCTGCCGCCCAGCGCCGGTCGTCATCCGGATCACGAGCGGGATGCCCAACTGCCCGCCCGACATGTGCGAGATCGTCGCGGCGTTGTTCATGATCTGGTCGAGCGCGAGCAGGCAGAAGTTGACCGTCATCACCTCGACGATCGGGCGCATGCCGCCCATCGCGGCGCCGATCCCGGCGCCGACGAAGGCGGACTCCGACAGCGGCGTATCGCGAATCCGGTCGGGGCCGAACTCGTCGAGCAGGCCCTTGCTGACGCCGAAGCATCCGCCGTAGGCGCCGACGTCCTCGCCCATCAGGAACACGCGCTCATCGCCGAGCAGCGCCTCGCGGATCGCCTCGCGCATGGCCTCGCGGTACGTGATCGTCCTAGTCGCGGCGATGGTCATGCCGGCGCGCCTTCCGCGTAGACGAACCGCTCCAGATCCTCGACCGGCTCGAACGTGCCGGCCTCGGCGAACTCGATCGCGGCCTCGATCTCCTGCGCGATCGATCGCTCGAGCTCCTCGACATCCGCATCGGCGATCAGCTGCTCGGCGCGCAGGCGCTCGATCAGGGCCGGAATCGGATCGTGCTGCTTCCAGCGCTCGATCTCGTCCTTGGTGCGGTACAGGTCGGGGTCGTACATCGAGTGCGCACGGAAGCGGTAGGTGCGAAGCTCGAGGAAGCACGGCCGGTCGCCGTCTCTGACCTCGGCCGCCGCGCGCCGCGCCGCGTCCTCGACCGCGAGCACGTCCATCCCGTCCACCGACCAAGCGGCCATCTCGTAGCCGGCCGCCTTGAGCGCGAGATCGGTCTCGGACTCGTAGCGCTCGATCGCGGTGCCCATCGCGTAGAGGTTGTTCTCGCAGAGGAACAGCACCGGGAGAGCCCAGACGGCGGCCAGGTTCATGCACTCGTGGAACTCGCCCTCGGCCACGGCGCCGTCGCCGAAGAAGCACGCGGTGACGCGGCGGCGACCCTGGAGCTTGTCGGCCAGGGCCAGCCCGACCGCCAGCGGAAGCCCGCCACCGACGATCGCGTTACCGCCGTAGAAGCGGGTGGCGGCGTCGAACAGATGCATCGAGCCGCCCCGGCCTCGCGAGCAGCCCTCCACCTTCCCGTACATCTCGGCCATGATCGACGCGGCGGAGACGCCGCGGACGAGCGCGTGCCCGTGCTCGCGGTAGGTGGCGACGACGGCGTCGTCGGGGTCGAGTGCCTGCATCGTGCCGGCCGCGACGGCCTCTTCGCCGATGTACAGGTGCATGAAGCCGCGGATCTTCGTGGCGCTGTAGAGCTCCACGCATTTCTCCTCGAAGCGCCGAACGCGGAGCATCTGGCGCAACAGCTCCAACCCGTGCTCGCGGTCGACTGCGGTTGCGCGGCTCATCCGCCCGGCTCCAGCGTCGAGACGTCGCCCTCCGGTAGCCCTAGCTCGCGCGCCTTGAGGAGTCGCCGCATGATCTTGCCGCTGCGGTTGCGCGGCACCGAGACGACGAACTCGATCTCGCGCGGCGCGACCGCGGCCCCGAGACGCCGCCGCGCGAGCGCGAGCAGCTCGCGACGCAGCTCGTCGCTCGGCTCGCGGTCGAACTTCAACGACACGCACGCCTTGACCACCTGACCGGCCACCGGGTCTGGTATCCCGATCACCCCCGCCTCCGCCACCGCCGGGTGCTCGAGCAGGACGCTCTCGACCTCGAACGGTCCGATCAGGTGTCCCGCCGACTTGATCACGTCGTCGCCGCGTCCGATGAACCAGAAGTAGCCGTCACGGTCGCGGCGCACCAGGTCGCCGGTCAGATACCAGCCGCCCACGAAGCACTTGCGATACCGCGCGTCCTCCCCGAGGTAGCCGCGGAACATCGACGGCCAGCCGGGTCGCAGCACGAGCTCCCCCTGCTCACCGGCGCCCTCGACCAGCTCGAGCGCGCCGTCGGGCCCCAGCACCGGCTCATCGTCCGCGTCGCGTCTGGCGATCCCGGCTTCGATGCCGGGCAACGGCCGGCCCATCGAGCCCGGACGGATCTCCATGGAGCGGTAGTTGGCGATCATGATCCCACCCGTCTCGGTCTGCCACCAGTTGTCGTGGGCGGGCAACCCGAACGCCTCGCGGCTCCACAGGACGACCTCCGGATTGAGCGGCTCGCCGACGCTCGCGATGAACCGCAGCGAGCTGAGGTCGTATTCGTGCGCGACTTCGGCGCCCGCGCGCATCAGCATGCGCAGCGCGGTGGGCGCCGTGTACCACACCGCCACCCGCTCGCCCTGGAGGATCCCGTACCAGCGATCGACCTCGAGCTCCGCCTCGTCCACGATGACCGTGGCGCCGAGGGTCAGCGGCGCGATGATTCCGTACGAGGTACCCGTCACCCAGCCGGGATCGGCCGTGCACCAGAACACGTCTCCGGGACGCAGGTCGAGCACCGTCCGGCCGGTCTCGCGGTGAGCAACCACCGCCTCGTGCACGTGGACCGCGCCCTTCGGCGTCCCGGTCGTGCCGCTCGTGAAATGAAGGAGGGCCATGTCCTCCGGCGCCGTCGAGGCGATCCGGTAGGCATCGGACGCGGCGGCCATCAGCGCGTGGAAGTCCTCGACATCTGGGATCTGGGCAACTTCGCTTGCTTCCCCGACCACCAACACGTGCTCGAGACCCGGCAGCCGCTCGCGCACCTCCGCGACCTTGCGCCGGTAGAGGGCGGCCGTGGTGACCAGCACGCGCCCGTCGCCGAGGCGCAGGCGCTGCTCGATCGGCTTCGGACCGAACGCGGAGAACAGCGGGCAGAACACGGCCCCGTGCTTGAGCGTGCCGAGCGCGGCGACATATAGCTCCGGGATGCGGCCCGCGAGCACGAATACGCGCTCGCCGGCGCGCACGCCGAGCCCGGCCAGGACGCTCGCGAACCGGTCGGTCTGGAGCTTCAGCTCCGCGTAGGTGATCTCGGATGCCGGGTGGCGCTTGCTCAGGAAGCGCAGCGCCACGGTGTCGGCCGCCGGGCCGGCGGCCTGGCGATCGACCGCCTCGTAGGCGATGTTGAGCCCCCCGCCGGGGAGTCCGGCCAGCCGTTCCCGGGCCACCGCCCACGAGAACTCGGCGCGCGCCCGGTCGTAGTCCGGCATATTCGATTCGACTCGGTCCGCGACGTGCTTGCCAATGGCACCTGTGCGACGCGTGGTTGAAACGTCCGTCGCCATCATCACCTCGCTGCCTAGCGTTGATCCGACGGTAAGGCCGGTGGCGCCGTGGGGCATCCGCACGCGACCGCAGACGGATCCGCATTTGTCCGTAACGCCCGCTCGCAGCGGCTTCCTACGCGCGACCCTCGGGGCAAACCCCGATGCGTGCCGCTCCACGCCAGAGCACACTCGGCGTATGAGCTCGACCAGAGTCAGAGGCGTCGTCTGCATGGCCGCGACGTCGTGGGTGCTGATGTCTGTGGCCGGCGTGGCTACCGCCGCCGCGGCTTGGTCGATTCGGCCCGCCCCCGCGCCGGCGGGCGCGACCGACAGCGTGCTCGTCGGCGTCTCGTGCACCTCGGGCGACAGCTGCGTCGCGGTCGGGGGGCCCGACGACCAACCTGGGGCGATGTTCGCCGAGGCATGGGACGGCTCGCGCTGGACGCTCCAGCGAACCGCGCCGCCTCCGCGCTCGACCCAGAGCCTTCTCACCGGAGTCTCTTGCCTTTCCGCGCAGAGCTGCATGGCGGTTGGCTTCGCGATCGGCCAGGCCGGCGCGGCGTCGGCCGTTGCCACACGGTGGGACGGCTCGCGCTGGCGGCCGCTCGCCGCCGCGAGACCTCCCGGCTCCCTTCAGACCGTCCTTAACGCGGTCTCCTGCCCATCTGAAGCGGACTGCACGGCGGTGGGTGATTACCAGGCGCGCTCGGGGATGTGGTTCGCGCTGACCGAGCGCTGGGCGGGCTCCCGCTGGTCAATCGAGCGCACCCCTCACCTTCAGTACAGCGAGCTGGCGGGCGTGTCCTGCGCGTCGGCGCGGATGTGCACCGCGGTCGGGGCGTATGCCAACACCGGCGAGCTGGTCGAGCACTGGAACGGGCGGAGATGGTGGCGTGATCGGAGCGCCGAGGTGGTGCAGGGCGAGAGCGAGCTGACCGCGGTCTCCTGCCCCGCGGTGACCGTCTGCACCGCGGTCGGCGGACTTGTGATCCCCAGCCTCGTCACGTGGCCCGTGCTGGAGAGCTGGAGCGGCGTCCATTGGGCCGAGGACCCGATGCCCGCGCAGCCACCGGCAATGGCCTACGGCGTGTCCTGCGCGTCGAGGACCGCCTGTACCGCGGTGGGGTCGGATGCGACCGTGGAGCAGCTGCGCGGAGGCCGGTGGCGGATCGAGCACGCACCGGATCCCGAGCACGCCAACCTGTACGGAGTGTCATGCCTGGCCGGGACGTGCGTCGCCGTCGGATCATGGATCAACCGCTCGGACCACGAGGTGCCGCTCGTGGAGTCGGCCACCCGTCCGCGCTGATTGCGCTAGTCGCCGAGATCCCCGCGTCCGATGAGCCAGCGCACGCGGATCGCCTGCTCGCGCTGAGCCTCGTCGAGGGCCAGGTCGAGCGCGGCGAGCGCCCGCTCGTGCTGCGGTATCCATCGATCGCGCAGCGCCCGCAGCCGCCGGGCGGCACGCCCGAGCTCGGCCGACAGCTCCGCCTCGGCCCGCTGCGCTGCCGCGTAGCGCGCGCCCGCGCTGGCCGCCTCCGAGCAGGCACGCGCGAGCAGGACCGCCGCGGAGCTGCCCCCGAGCGCCGACACCGGCGGCAGCTCGGGGATGTCGATGTCTTGCGCCGTGGGAACGCGCGCGCCCATCAGGTTCCTCCAGGAGAGCTCCAGCGATGCGCGCTGACGAGCGTGGCGCGCCAGCAGCTCGAGGCGGATCGCACCGTCCACGATGCCGGCGCGCGCGGTCCACGTCGCCACCTGAGCCGACGCCTCATCCCAGTCGCACCGCGCCCGCTCGACCTGCGCGCGCACGCGCGCCTGCTCGGCCAGCAACACCTGGCGCTTGCGGTCGAGCAGCTCGGCGCCGCGGTGGGCGACGTCGAGCCGCGCCAGCAGCCACGTCCGGCCGGCCCTACCCGGCGGAATCCGAAGTGCCATGGCGCCCGGCCGGTCGGTAGTGGGCCTGCAAGGTCTCCGGGCTGATCATCGAAAGCTCCGCACGGGGCAGCACCGAGGCCACGCGCCAGGCACGGTCGAGTGTGTCGGCCAGGGAACGACTCTCCTCGAGCGGCTGGGACAGGAACTCGGTCTCGAACGCGCGACGCGCGCGCAGATAGTCCAGGTCGCTGGGCGACAGCGCGTCCTCCCCCACCACCTCGGCGAGATCCGCGGCCTGGCGGGCGCGGGCGGCGATCCCGTACAGCTGGGCCGAAATCTCCAGATGGTCGTCGCGCGTAAGCCCCGGACCGGCGCCACGCTGCATCAGCCGTGACAGGGAAGCCAGCGGATCGAACGGCGGCGAGATGCCGCGCGCGTACAGCTCCGTGCTCAGCACCAGCTGTCCCTCGGTGATGTATCCGGTCACGTCGGGCACCGGATGGGTGATGTCCCCGCTGGGCATCGTCAGCACCGGCAACTGCGTCAGCGACCCCTCGACGCCCTTGATCCGCCCAGCGCGTTCGAGCAGCGACGCGAGGTCGCTGTAGAGGTACCCGGGATACCCGCGACGGCTCGGCACTTCGCCCCGCGCCGCCGAGACCTGGCGGACGGCTTCGCAGTAGTTGGTCAGGTCGGCGAGGATGACCAGCACGTGGCGATGCAGCTCGAACGCGAGATGCTCGGCCACCGTCAGGGCGACTCGTGGGGTGACGATCCGCTCGACGACCGGATCGTCGGCCGTGTTGATGAACAGCGCCAGGTCGGCCAGATCGGCGCGCCGCTCGAGAGCGCGGCGTACCACGTGCACGTCGGCATGCGGCAGCCCGAGCGCGGCGAACACGATCGCGAAAGGCTGTCCCTCGACGTGCGCCTGCGCCGCGATCTGCGCGGCAAGCTCCAGGTGCGGCAGGCCGCCGACGGAGAAGACCGGCAGCTTCTGTCCGCGCACGAGCGTCGCCATTCCGTCGATGGCGCTGACGCCCGTGAGGATCGCTTCGCTTGGCGCGGCCCGCAGGGCCGGGTTGATCGGAGCGCCGGCGACCGGCCGCCGCTCGCTCCCGAGCACGTCGGGGCCGCCATCGATCGGCTCGCCGCGGCCGTTGCAGGTGCGCCCCAGCCAGCCCTCTCCGACCGCGATCCTCATGGGCGATCCCGAGAAGGCAACGCGAGCCGAGTCGAGCCGCATCCCGGAGGTCCCCTCGAGCACCTCGACCACCGCCAACTCGCCGCTCACGTCGAGCACGGTCCCATGCCTCACCTCGCCCGACTCGAGCCGTATCTCCGCGACCTCGTCCCAGCCCACGCCGGCCACGCCTTCGACCACGACCAGGGGACCGCGGATCGAGCCGATCGCCCGGTATTCGATCGGCGCCCTGACAGCCGTCGGCCGAGTCTCGACGTTCATTCTCGCGGTCATTCTCGCTGCCCGCCGATCGCGTCCAACCGTTGCACGAGCTCTCGCCCGATCCGCTCGACGTCCGCGGCGCCGTCCGGTGCCGTGTCGTAGCGGGCGCGCAACACGCCCGAGAGATCGGCTGCCTCGAGATCCTCGACCGCCACGCCCCCCGCGAGCAGGCTGGTCAGGCGCTCGTGGACCTCGAGCACCAGCACGAGCAGCGCGCGCTGCTTGCCCGGCGAGCTGAACTGATCGTTGTCGAGCACCGCGCTCTGTTGCAGAACGGCCTCGCGCAGCAAGCGCGCCGTACGCAGCGTGATCCGCTCCTCGCCGGGCAGCGACTCGGCCCCGACGAGCTGCGCGATCGACTCGATCCGGTCGGCGTCGGTGAGCAGCCGAAGCGCCCGCGTCCGGCGTTCCCGCCAGCCCGGATCGCCGTTCTCCGCCTGCCACGCGCTCAGCTCGTCGACGTCGCGGGCCGAGGAGTCACGCCAGCTCACGGCCGGATAGTGGCGCGCGTACGCCAGGTCGCGATCGAGCGACCACACGGCGCGCACGAACCGCCTGGTGTGCGAGGTCACCGGCTCGGTCAGGTCGCCACCCGGAGGGGAAACCGCGCCGAGGATGCTCACGGAGGCGAGCCCCTCCCCCAGGGTCTCCACGCGGCCGGCCCGCTCATAGAAATCGGCCAGCGCCGACGAGAGCCCCGCCGGATATCCCTCCTCGGCCGGAAGCTCGTTGGTACGGGAGGCGAGCTCGCGCAGTGCCTCCGCCCAGCGCGAGGTCGAGTCGGCGATCACGACCGCGTCGTAGCCCATGTCGCGGTAGTACTCCGCGACCGTCACGCCCGTGTAGATGCTCGCCTCGCGAGCCATCACCGGCATGTTCGACGTGTTGGCGATCAGCACGGTCCGGTCCAGCAGCGGCCTTCCCGTCCTGGGGTCCTGCAGTGCCTCGAACTCCTCGAGCACGTCGGCGAGCTCGTTTCCGCGCTCGCCGCACCCGACGTAGACGATCACCGACGCATCGCACCACTTGGCGATCTGCTGCAGGGCCACCGTCTTGCCGGTGCCGAATCCGCCTGGAATGGCGGCGGTGCTGCCGCGGGCGATGGGAAACAGCAGATCGAGCACTCGCTGTCCCGTGATCAGGGGGGCGACCGCGGGGAGCCGGGCGCGGGCCGGACGCGGACGACGGACCGGCCAGCGTTGCATGAGCCCGAGTTCGCGACCGTTCACGCTGGCGACCGGTTGGCCGGGGCGAAGCTCGCCCGCCGGGGCGATCCAGTCCACCCTGCCGCCCGCGCCCGGCGGCACGAGCACGTGGTGGTCGATCGCCGGGCTCTCGACGACGACCCCCAGGGACGCGCCTTCGGATAGCTGCTCGCCGCCCGTCGCCGAGGGGGTGAAGTTCCACCTCCGATTCTCGGCCTGTGCGCTGCGCGTGGTGCTCCCCGGCTCGATCCATGTGCTCGCGGATCGCAGCGGGCGGAGCACCCCGTCGAACACCCCTCCCAGCAACCCGGGCCCCAGATCGACCGCAAGCGGTCCGCCGGTGCTCACCACCTCGTCACCCGGCCGGAGTCCGCCCGTGTATTCGTACACCTGAACGGTGGCGACCGCGCCGTTGAGGGCGATCACCTCCCCCGGCAGGCGCCGAGGGCCGATCTCGACGAGATCGAGCATCGCGAGGCCGCCGTCCGTGTGGAGGTCGACGACGGGGCCGTTGACGCGAGTGATGATCGAGCTCCTCATCGCCATAGCGTCTCCAGCTCGCTCGCCATCGCGTCCACGACGCGGTCGACCTGCGCGCGCAGCGAGTAATCGATCTCGCAGCTGCCGGCGTGTGCCACGAAACCGCCGTCCGGGTCGGCCACGATGCGAACCGGTCCGGCCCCCGCCAAGCGATCGCGTGCGTCGGCGGCCAGCCGTTCGAACAGTCGCGACAGACGCGGGTCTCCGCCCAGCTCGCGAGCCGCCGCGTGCGCGGCCGCGCGCACGTCGTGCAGGACCGTCCGCTGTGCCCGGAGCACGGTTCCGCGGGCCTGCGCGCGAGCCTCCGCCAGTCGCTCGCGCTTCCCGAGCTCGGCAAGCTGCTCGGCGGCGGAACGTCTTTGCGCGATCAGCGCGGCCGCATCCGCCCGTGCCTGGGCGAGGATCTCCTCGACGCGCCGGGCCGCGTCGGCGCGAATCACGTCGGCCTGCTCGTTAGCTCCCCGAAGCTCGACTTCCCTCATGGGGTCGAGCGCTCCGGACGCCGCGGTCATTGGGGCAGCACCACCCACAGTCGGAGGCCGCGCGGATCGAGCTCGTCTGCCGTCAGCGCGCGATGCGCCGCTGGAGTCAGTATCACGAGCGCGACATCGGCCGGCAACTCGTGCCAAGCCGCGCGGGCGCCGGGGGGATCATCGGGGACCACCACCTCGACGCCGGCCAAGGCAAACCCACCCAGCCGCTCACGCTCCCCGATCGCGACGATCTGGCTCATGTCTTGCCGATCAGGATGATCGCAATGATCAGCCCATAGATCGCAATCCCCTCGGCGAGCCCGACGATCACGAGCGCGCGACCGAACATCTCCGGCTTCTCGGCGATCGCCGCAAGCGTGGCGGACCCGGTGTAGGACACGGCGATGCCGGCGCCGATGGTCGAGCCGGCAACGGCGATCCCCGCCCCGATGAACGCGTCCCCGGAGCTGCTGCTTGCGGCCGTGGTGGCGGCCTGAGCCGGGTCGACCACTCCGATCATCATCAGCGCGAGACCGATCAGCGTCGTGCACAGAACCGTGACGTTGATCCTGAACAGCCAGCGTAGTCCTCGTCGGGGCGAGCGGCGCAGCAGAGCTCGTGCCAGCCCTCCCCCGACGGCCGCTGCCGGCAGTCCCAGCAACAGGGACTCGATCATCTTGCCTCCTTGGTCGAGATCAATGGCAGGCGAAACGGCCTGAACGGCCGCCCCTCGCCCGCGAACAGCCGTGAAAACAACTCGTAATACTCGAGGCGCAACGCCTGTACGGCGACCACAAGTCCTTCCAGGGCGAAGGCCGCCGACCAACCGACGGCGAACGTCAGCGCCGCGGCGAGGTCGCCGGCGGGCGTTCCGATGAGGCTTCCGGCGGCGTGGAGCACGACCTGTCCAATCGCCGCATGCATCAGCCCAAACGCGGCCAGCCGCGCGAACGAGACCACGTTCGAGAACAGTCGCAGCAAGGCGTCGAGAAGCCCGATCAGCACCTCGAGGATGGCCGTGGGGCCGCGGCCCGCGTCGGCCCGCAGCCCGATCGCCAGCGGCACGATCGCCAAGGCGATCACGACAAGGCCGACCGGCCCGAGCCAGGTCACGTCCGTCAGGATTCCGAGCGCGACGAAGGCGCCGCCGGCGAGCAGGACCAACCCCGGCAGGCCCGAGTCAGCGGTCAGGGCGAGCAGCACCCCGCCCTCACGGTAGCGGTTGACGACGCCGATCAGGGCTGCGGCCGCGAGCAGCCCCACGCCCGCCGAGATCGCGACCGCCAGCAGCCGCATGGGCGAGTCCAGCGGATCCAGCCACAACGTCGGGAGTACCTTGGTGGGGCCGAACAGTTCGCCGTAGAGCGCCCCGAATAGGGCCGCGGAAGCCCCCAGCGCCGCGATCATCGGCCAGACCCTTCGCAGCGGCTCGAGCCGGGGATCACGGACGTGGCGCAGCGCGAGCGCAGCCAGCATGATCAGCAGCCCGTCGCCGACGTCTCCGAACATCATCCCGAACATCAGGCAGTACGTGACCGCGACGAACGGCGTCGGGTCGACGTCTTGGTACGGAAGCGCGCCGTAGGTCGTCAAGAGCGGCCGGAACGGCTCGGCCGCCGGCGTCGGCGCGAGCAGTGTCGGCGGCTGCCGGCCCCGCGGAGCGCGAAGCTCGACCAGAGCGGCGCCGAGGCCCTCGAGGCTCGACACCAGCAGCGGCAGCGCCGGCCGCGGCGCCCAGCCGACGAACACCAGGAAGTCACCGTGGCGGACGGCGCCGGCCCGGCGGCGGTCAAGCTCGACCTCGCCCGCCAGCAGATCATGGGCACCGCGGCGCTCGAGCTCCCCCAGGTCCGGCGCCTCGCGAGTCAACGCCGGGCCGCCGCTCGGCACCCCGCGGTGCTCGGTCTCCAGTCGCCTCAGCGCCTCCAGCGCGGGCCCTTCCCCGGTGCCGAGCGGGCCGCTGAGGTCGACGACCCCGAGCTGCGCCATCTCGACCAGCATGTCGCGGGCGCGCTCGGCGCCGACCACCACGGCGATCCGCCGCATCCGCACCGGCAAGGCCCGTTCAGCCAGTCGCATGGAGCCCTTCCGAGCGCTGGGCCGCCGACTGGAGCGCACGAGCCGCGCGCTGCGCGTCGACCGCCAGCAGCGCGACCGCCGCCAGCACGACCGCTTCATCGTCGACGCGCCGCAGCAGTGCGTGCGCGTCATCTTCGACCCGGTCCCACCATCCGAGCTCGGCTTGCCAGAGCTCGACCGGTTCAGCGATACCCGATAGCGCCCAGGCTGCCCGCGGACCCAACGCGTCACGCAGCTCCGGCAACGTGTTGGCCGCGAGCGCGCGCCGATCGATCCCGGGATAATGCAGGAGCTGCGCCGCATGCTCGCCGCTTCGCGCCACCAGCACTTCGCGCGCCGCCAGCAGAGCTCCCGCGCCCGCCACCCAGTCCGCGGCTTCGGGTGCCGACTCCTGCACGCGGCGGCCCCAAGCTACGCGTAGGCCGAGCGCCAGCTCGGCGCCCGAGCGGACTCGTGGGGTGGCCCAAGCCGAGCCGGCTACCGCGGCTGCCAGTTCCTCGACCGTGCGAGCACCTTCAGCCGCGCCCCACGCCGTGGCGAGCGTCCCGAGCACGAACGGCAGAGGCTCGCGGCCGTCGCTGGCCAGCGCGGCCAGACGGCCGTCGATGTTCACCACTTCGAACCAGCCGGCGAGCGCTCGAACCAGCGCGCCGCCTGCGGCGGGGAGCCAGCCGGCGAGGATCCGCAGGTGCCAGAGGAGCGTGTCGGCGATCCCTCGTTGCGCCGTCGCAAGATCCTGTCCGGCGCGCACGCGCTCGCCGTAGGCGCTTCCGGCCAGCGCCGCCAGGGCTTCGGCCAGGGACGGCGCCCGGGCCACCTCGCGGGCGTGCTCGGGTCCGACCGCGCGACCCAGAAGCAGCCGAGCCCGGGTGACCCCGGCGGTCCAGCCCGGCTTCATGGTGCCTCCTCCAAGAACCTCGTCACGATCTCCCGCACCAGCGCGGGCGTGCCCTGCCGTCCGCGGGCGCGGATCCGCTCCGCCTCGCCTGCCGCGTCGGCCAGCAGTGCGCGCACGCTCTCCCCAATCTCGGCGCGACGCTCCGCGATCAGCGACGCCGCTCGCCGCTCGCCTTCCTCGTGCGCCCGCGCGAGGACACGGCTGCTCTCCTGATGCGCAGCGCGCTCGGCTTGCGCCGCACTCGATCGCGCCGCGGCGAGGAGCGCGTTCCGGCGCGTTTCGATCTCGTCCAGGTCGCCCCACAGGAACGCGACCTCGCCCGAGAGCTCATCTCCGGCCGAGGGAACCGCGAGCATCCCCGCGGCCGCGCCGGGTGGCAGCCGCACGCGACGTAGTCGCTCGAGCAGGGGAGTCAGCGCGGGCAACTCGCACCGGGGCCGGATCCGTTCACTTGCGCCGCCCCATCAGTGCTTCGAGCGGGGAACCGCCAGCACGGCACACGCTGCATCGTGCATGACCGCCTCGCCGGTGCTGCCGAGCAGCAGTCGTGCGGTGGGGCCCCACCGCCGGGAGCCGATCACCAGCAGATCGACCGTCTCGGACAGCGCCAGCAGTGCGTCTGCCGGCCGCCCTCGCTCCACCGTGACGACGGGCCGCGCCCCCGCCGATCGTGCGCTGGCGGCTGCCTGGTCACGGATCCGCTCCATCTCATCCTGGATGACTTCATGCCACGTGACGCCGAGGAGACCGCTCAAGGCCGACCAGGCGCGCCCGGGCAGCCTGTCGTCGACGACCGCTCGCACGAGGAGCTCGGCGCCCGCACCATCGGCAATCGAGGCCGCCACGGCGAGCGCGGCATCCGCTTCGGGCCCGCCGTCATAGCCGACCGCGATCCGGCGCAGAGGCGGAGGATCCGCGTGCAGCCGGCGAGGCGCGACGGCGAGCGCGCACTCGAGATTGCACAGGAGCTGCCGGGTTCGCTTGCCGATCCGCACGTGTCCCTCGGCTCCCTGACGACTCGAGCCGACTATGAGGAGATCTCGATGGTGGCGCTGCACGACCCGCTGCAGCGACCGAGCCACCGACTGGTTCGTCGCGGTCAGCGTCCTCGCGCCCGGAGCGCACGAGTCGCGAACCTCGCGCAGGATCCGCTGCGACTCCGTGCGCAGGCTCGCGTGGTCGAGGCCCGGCGGCGTCGGCACCAGCGGCGAGGAGTAGATCGCCACCAACATCAACTCCGCACCGACGGCATCCGCGAGAAGCTTCCCGAGCGCGGCCGCGTCACGCCCTTCCGGAAAGCCGTCGATGCCGGCCGCGATGCGCGTGATCGCCGCAGCGCGCGAAGCGCGCCGTTGCCGGCGCCCGCTCTTGGGGGCACCGGCGCTCGGCGTCGAGACTCTGCCGGTCATGGCGACACCTCCACACTCACACGCACACGCGGCCGTGTCGGGGTGGCCTTCACTCCGTAATGGGCCGCGTAGGCGAACGGGTGATGGAACACGTCGAGTGCTCGCGCCGGATCGCGCACCTCGACGCAGAACTCGGCGTTGTCCTTGCTGTCGGTGACGGTTACGAACAGGCGGTCATCAGCGTCCCGCCACAGCAGCCGGACGACGATGCCGTCGCCGCAACGGCTGTGAAGCTCTGTCGCGTTCGCGGGTGCTGAGGCGATCATCGCGGTCTCCCTCCTCTGGCGGGCGAACATGACACCACTGTCCCAAACGAGCGCCGAGGAGCCATCCGGAATGGCCGCTCTCCATGTCGTGGAAAAACCCTGATCGGCGCAGGTGCCCCAGACGCCACGGCACGACTACTGAGCCGACACGCCGGTAATCACGGACCGGGCCTCGGAGAACGGACGGATGCCGAACGCACCCTTCGAGAGCGACGATGACGCCATGACCATCGAGGAACGTCAGACCGCGCGCATGCAAGCCGGCGACCGTCAGCTCGTCGACCTTCTCACGAGCGTGCTCACGGATCCGAATCTGCATACCGACACGCGCATGCGCCTGCACGAAGAGATCGCCGAGATCCTTGGCCGTGCTGGGGAGGGGCTCAATCGGGCCGATGGAGACGGCGCTCACGAGGCCGCACCCGAACAGCCCGGCGGACCGCTGCCGGACGCGCTGGCGTCGGTTCTCGTCGATCCGTACCTCCACACCGATACCCGTTCTCGCCTCCACCAGGAGATCGCCGAGATCCTGGCGAGCGTGGGCGCGCCGCGACAGGTCTGAACCCGTCAGCTGCGCGCCGCCAGCGTGACCAGCAAGCCCATGCCGTACACGACGGTGAGCGTCCCGAGCACCCAGAGCGCCACATCGAGCCGGCGAGCGCTCCGCGAGCTGAGGTCCAGGTCGTGCAGGACGCCGCGGATTCCGAGCATCGCGTGGATCGTGACCGCGACGAGAAACCCGGCCTCGAGGACGAAGATGACCGGATTGGAGATGTAGCTGAGCACCTCGCCGTAGGTGCGCAGCCCGCCCTTCTGGTGGACGATGAAGTGCTGGGCGATGATGTGCATCGTCGCCAGCGCTACGAGCGCCATGCCGCTACCCGCGGTCCAGTGCCAGAGCCGGGACGAGCGTCCGCGGCGATAGGTGCTCGCCGGAGTCTCGGCGGGCGGCTCGCGTTTGGGAACCTCGATGACGCTCATCACACGGCTCCCAGGATGTGCAGCGCGGCGAAGACGAGTCCGGCCGTCGCGATCACGGACGCGGCCCAGAGCATGGCCCGCTCGCGCGAGACCGCGATGCCGCTGCCGACCAGCGCCACCCGGATGCCGTTGAGGCCGTGGAAGAGGACGGCTCCGATCAGCACGGCCTCGAGCGCGAGGAAGCCCTTCGCGGTCACGAGGCTCAGGAAGCTGCTCCACGCAGAGCGCCCGATCAGGAGCATCGACAGCACGCCGAGGTGCAGATAGAGGTAGAAGACGATGACCAGCCCGGTGAGGCGGTGCAGGGCCAGAGCGCGGCCGCCGTGCCCGCGTCCCCGCGGATCGAGCCACCCGCTTTCGGCGGGGCCGGGTCCCTTGTGATGGACGGGTCCCGGACGCGCACGCTCCGCGACGCCGGGCTCATCGTCGGCGTCAACATGACTCATGGCTCGGCCTCCTTTAAGGGAATTCGGCGCCGGGACGTGGCTTCACCCTGGGGCGTTTCGGAGCCGAATTCCCCGTCGCCGAAGATCAGCTCGCGCCGCAGCGCCATGATGCGCTCGGCTGGGATGGCGTCGGCCGGACAGGCCTTCGTGCACTCGAATCCGAGATGGCAACGCCATACGCCCTCCGGACGGGTGGCCCACGCCAGCACGTCCTCGCGCTTGACGCCGCGTGGCTCCTCGAGCAGCCGCTCGGCGGCGGCCAGGGCGGCCGGTCCCACGTACTCGTGCGAGGTCGAGGCGACCGGACAGGCGGAGAGGCAGAGCCCGCACTCGATGCAATCCTCGAGGCGGACGAAGTCGACCGTGGGCGGCGCCGCCCGGTGATGGTGGTGAAGTGGGTGGTGGTGCAGCGTGATGTCGGTCTCGAGCGAGACCTCCGCTGCAGGCCCGTTCGAGGCCACGCCGTCGCCGTCGCCATCGGCCTCGCCGTCGCCCTCGACCGGCGGCGCGCTGGCGCGGATGATCGGGTGCGTGTGGGGAAAGCGCTCGAAGAAGCCCGACATCTCGACGACCAGGTCGGTGAGGATCGGCAGGTTGGCCAGGGGCTCGACGGTGATCGTGGTGCCGCAGTCCTCGACCGAGCACACGCAGGCGAGCTGCTCGCGGCCGTCCACCTGCACGCCGCAGGTGCCGCATGACGCGTGCAGGCAGGAGTGCCGGAGGGTCAGCGACGGGTCGCGGTGCAGCTGGACCCACCGCAACGCATCGAGCACCGTGGTGTGCGGATCGACCGGCACGTCGAACTCGTCGAAGCGCTCGGGGCCCCCGTCGCGCTTATAGCGGTAGACGCGGAGGCGGCGGGTATCGGTCTGCTCTGCGCTCATCGGTCTCTCCTTCACGCTGCGAGCGCCGCGTAGTAGGCGGTATGGGGGAGCAGGACGTGGTCGCGCGTGCGGCAGGGCTCGTCTATCCCCAGCTTGCGGCAGACCAGGTCGGCGCACACCTCGGCCATGCCGCGCAGCGTGGTGGACTTGCCGCCGGTGATCGTCACGAAGCCCTCGACGCCGTCACGCTCGCGGTGGTCGAAGGTCTGGAAGGTGCGCGACAGCTCGCGTCCGGTGGCCGCGCCGGTCGACCCGACCAGCGGGCGCGCGGCCGACCACGCGGCGCGTCGAGTCGCATCGCGGAGTGCGGGAATCAGCTTCGAGCCCTCTATGTACATCCGCTCGACGTGGTCCTCGGGCACGGACAGGTCGTCGGGGTCCTCCACGACCCACGACGTGGTCCCGACGATCGACAGACCGCGCTGCGGTACGACGATGTCGCCGTCGCCGGATTTGTGCATCCGGTTGATCACCATGTTGCAGAACCGGCCGTGCAGCGCCAGCAGCACACCCGGCGAGGGCGCGATTGGCACGCTCGCGCCGGCCATGTCGGCGACCTTCCCTGACCACGGGCCGGCCGCATTGACCACGAGGTCGGCGTGGATCTCGCCCGTCTTGCCCGTGACGTGGTCGCGCACCTCAGCGCCGGAGACCAGCCCGTCGTGCATGATCAGCCCGGTGACCTCCGTATAGGGCCGGATATCGGCCCCGTTGTGGCGAGCGGTCGCGAAGAAGCGCAGGATCAGCCGCATCGGGTCCACCGTCGCGTCGGGCACGCGCACCGCCGCCCTCACCTCCGGGGTGAGACACGGCTCGAGGCGAAGCGCCTCGGCGGCCGTGAGCCGCTGCACGGGAATCTCGGCGCCGATGCAGCCCTCAACCAGCGGCTCGAGGTATTCCAGGTCCTCGTCGCAAACGGCGACGAACAATCCGTCGTTGCATTCGAAGGTGCCCGGGGCGATCCGTTTCAGGATCGTGTTCTCCTGGATGCACTCGAGTCCGGCCTCGCGATCGCCGACCGCATAGCGCGCTCCGCTGTGGAGCAGGCCGTGGTGCCGGCCGGACGTGCCCGAGGTCACCTCGCCACGCTCGACGAGCGTCACACGAAGCCCGCGCAGCGCCAGATCGTGCGCCAGGCCTGCACCCGTCGCGCCACCTCCCACGATCAGGACGTGCGCTTCGTGTCGATTCGACATCGCGTTCCCTCGGTTCGCGTGCAGTTTGAGCCGATCGTAGGCGCGCGCTCACCGCGCGACATCCGGCATGCCCACCATCTCTCTGCGTGCCGGCCGCCTTCGAACATGTGGTTCTTTGCGGATGCGCCAACCGTACGAAGACCCGCATCGTTGGCTCAGACCATGCACCGACTCGAACAGGTTCCTGTTCCGAAGATCGATCCTCACCGCTTCGCCTCGGTGATCTCATCCGTGGAATAACGCGCCCGCCGAATCGGATCGCCGCCCAGGCCCGCATCCGTGAGCGCTTTCTCGGGCCGTATAACCTGCGTGGTCACTTCGAACTCATCTAACGGCGGATCGCGAGAAAGGTGATCGTACGCCGCTCCGACGGCCTGCCAGCGGAAGCCCGGTCGGCGGAACCGATCGTCGGAGCGGCGATCTCTCACCTGCACCGTCACCGCAATGATGGGCGATTCACCGTTCACTTCCCAGTTCATCCCGTCCAGGGTGTGGACGTGGATGACCGCGCCATTCGAGCGACGGGACCAGCTTGCGCCGCAATCTCGCTGCTCGGACGGAAGCCGCCAGGCTCGGGTAAACCGCTCGTACGTCGGGCCGTCGACGTATCCCGCCCACGTCCGGGAAGGCGCTCGATCGCCGAGATGGTCCTCGGTCAGGCTCAGTCCGGCGCCGTCCAGTTCGGGCGCGAGCCAGGCCAGGGACCTTCCATAGTCGAGCCGTGGCTCATACCGAACTCTGATCGTGACGTGGCGCGATTCCATGATCGCCTCCTGACTGACGTCACCAACAACGCTATGGCGCGACGCGCGGCCCCGCATCCGCGTAATCCCGCGGCGCAGTCCGTGGAAGCTAAGGATCTCGCCGGGCTGCTTGGCTGCTCAGCACAGTCGTGTAGGGTGAGCCGTGAGCTTCGGCACGTTGGCCCTGATCGGCCTTTGCGGCCTCTGCGGGCCCCTCCTGTCGTACGCATCGCGCGGGGCGGTCCCCGTGGTGGTGGGCGAGATCTTCGCCGGGGTGATCGTCGGGCGCACCGGACTGCGCGCGATCGACCCGACCAATCCCACGCTGTCGTTCTTCAGCGACATCGGCTTCGCGATGCTCATGCTGAGCGCGGGCATGAGCGTCCCGCTGCATGATGCGCGGATCGCCCCTTCCCTCGTCCGCGGGGGCCGGGCCGCAGCCGTCGTCGCCGTTCTCGGCCTCGGCGCCGGGTTCCTCGTCGCCGCGATCGGCGGGGCGGGGCATCCGTTCGTCTACACGGTGTTGATCGCATCGGGCTCGGCGGCCATCGTGCTTCCGGTGATCCAGGAGCGCCGGCTCGAGGGTGACGCGGTGCTGACCGTGATTGCGCAGGTGACCGTGGCCGACATTGCGGCCACCATCGCGATTCCGTTCGTGCTCCGGCCGTCGCAGGCCGGCCGCGTCGCCGGCGGCACGGTCCTGATCGCCGCCTGCGTGATCGGGATCTACGGGCTCGCCCGGTGGGCGGCCCGCTGGCCCCAGGTTCCCGCGCTCCGGCGTCAGGGGAAGCATCGCCGCTGGGCGATCGACCTCCGGGTGGCGTTGATCGCGCTGTTCGGGCTCTCCTGGATCGCCCAGCGGACAGGAGCGAGCATCCTGATCGCCGGCTTCGGCGCCGGTTTGATGGTGGCCGCCGTCGGCGGCCCGAAGCGTCTCTTCACCCAGGTGCTGGGCGTCGCGGGTGGCCTGTTCGTCCCACTGTTCTTCGTCCTGCTCGGCGCTCGAATCGACCTGCGCGGCCTGTTCCGAGATCCGGGGCTGATCGCTGTGGCCTGCGCGATCGTCGTGCTCACAGTGGCCGTCCACATGATCGCAGCGCGGCTCACGCGCCAGCCGCGCGCCGCGGGCCTGCTCGCGAGCGCCCAACTCGGCGTGCCCTCGGCGATCGTCGCGCTCGGCCTGTCCGCGAAGGTGATCACCCCCGCCCAGGGCGCGGCGATCATCGCCGCCGCGATCATCAGCCTGGCCGTGTGCTCGACGGGGGCCGCGCTGCTCGCCTCACGATCTGAACCCGCCGGCCGATCCGAACCCGCCGGCCGCGCGGCACCGGCACCTT